>NZ_JAJRCG010000001.1 GCF_028679125.1 Methanoregula sp.
AAACCAAACCACTAATTCTTGATTGTTAGTTCTCGCGCTGGATCCTCGGGCGTTTCCTTAGCTTGCTGCATCCTCAATTTCTATCCTGTAGCCATAGGTAGGCTGACTTATCCATAGCAGCGTTTGAACTCTGCTGATTTTCAATAAAGGCATCAATATTGTTTCCTACCAGTGCCAATCCGCACCGAATTGCCTGAATCTTACTTTTATCCATGCATTTGCCCCGGATTAACACCCCTGGAATTATCCGTTATATCCCCGCTGCCAATGCTGTAATGTCAAAGGGCGCCCCGAGACATAAGGAAAACCAGAACAGCAAAGGAGGAATTGAGAAATGGCAGATTTCGCACAGAACACCAATGTGAAGAGCGCGGTTCGCAAACTGGCGAACCCGATTGCAGGCGTGGACGCATTCAACACGATCGTCCAGAACGTCATCACCAGCAACCCGTTCGGGTGTGTATCGTATATGAGCTCGGGCGCAAACCACCCGCCCGTAGAGAAGACCAGGGAGTCCTACACGGCACGGTTCGTGTACCAGGACACCGATGCAAAGACCGTGGGAAAAGGTGCCGAGAGTTACAACACGATGGCCGGCTTCACTGCCGGGATCTCCGCTGTACTCGCCAACACCGCCAACAACACGGCCCATGCCGGCACACCGGTCCACGATGCTGCATCGGACAGCTTCTCGGCAACCCTGAAGTGCCATGATCCCAACGGGGAGATCTATCTCGTGAACTTCTCCCGGCAGCAGGTGACGATCTCGTCCTACGAGGACGACTCGATCCGGACGAAGCTTGAGACCTGGGCCGACGGGGTAACCGCCCTGGCATAAGCCCGCAGGGATGATGGCCCGGGGGAGGATCCCCCGGATCTCTCCCTCATCCGGCCATCCCCTGGTGGAGGATGGTTATGGAAACAACCCTCAGGTACCCGCTCCGCACCTTCTGCTGGGGTGTGCTCCACGCGATCGGCATGTTCGATCCCGTGGAACTGACGAACCCTGAAAAGGACGAAGACCCTGCAGAGTACCGGACCTGGTTCGGGCTCGGCGAGGTCGTGATGGCCGGTCTCCTTGCGGGGATCATCGCAATCCCCGCCGGAGTCTGGTTTGCCGGGCGGACGGAACTGTCGCTTGCCGTTATCGGCACAGCGATCCTGTTCCTGCCGCTCTTCGTCTTCGTGCCCCGGCTCATCCGCTATGCCATGAAAGCGGACACCGATGCGGTGCTGGAGGCATTCGGCAAGAACGATCAGACAAAGAAGGTCTTCTGGACCCTCTTCATCGCCACCGTCGGCCTCGTGCTGGCGCAGGTGGTGGACCCGGCAACGGCACAGAAGATGGCAGAGATGCTTGTGGGACTTATCCCATAAACGTACAGGCAGGGGCTTACCACCCCTGCTATTTCTTTATGCTATCCGCCGGAACATTCCCGTGTGCATTTGCCCGTTGAAATTGCAGACCCTATTTTATGAGGATTACTCTTACGTTCACTCTGTGTATGAATCATTCTTATAGAAATACCGGGTGATAGTAGGGTGGATACCCATGAACATTCAATACCCGGAAATAGCCATCTGCGGTCTCTCCTGCAGGCTTTGCCCTCATTACCACACGGATGGTCCAAGCAGGTGCGGCGGTTGTAAAACCGAATCCAGAACCTGTGCCGGGTGCCCTTTTATTACCTGTGCCCTGAAGAAAAAAGGAGTTGAATTCTGCTGGGATTGCGAAGACCATAAAACCTGCGTAACATGGGCGAAACACCGTAAAGCCGGGGAGAAAGCCGATTCATTCAAGTGTTACCAGACACTTGAGGCTGATATCGCATTCATCCAGAACCATGGGATAAAGGAATTTGAAAAGACGCAAAAAACAAGAGAACGCCTCTTACAAGAGATGCTGGGGGAGTTTAATGAAGGGCGTTCAAAAAGGTACTATTGCATTGCCGCGACCGTTATGGAAATACCTGAATTGGAAGAAACTCTGACGGAAGCGAAAAAGAGATCCGAGGGGTTGGATAGTAAAGGGAAATCACGGGTTCTTCATGCACTGCTGGATGAAGTTGCCCAGCAAAGGAACTACTACCTGAAGTTGAGAAAATAACAAGAACGTTTTTTTTATCACATTTCCTCTCATCAGGGTCAAATGGTCTTCTCGCAATCGAAACATTTTGGGAAGAACCGGCAGGTAAAAGTCTTCTGGCCCCTCTTCATCGTCACGGCCGGTCTCATGCTTACGCAGGGGGTGGACCCGGCAACGGCTGAACAGATCATCAGGATGATGGCCATGATCGATCCATGAATAACCGGCAGGGGATGCCTCCTGCCGTTGTTTTTCGGTTATTTCCCGCAGCCCTTTATAGCCGGTTTCGATCCGCATCCCCCGGCACAACCCCCGTTTTTCTCCGGTGAACCGCTTCCGGTGGTGTTTACATAATCCCTGACTACCTGCTCGGCGACCTTGTACGCGTACACCGTGAACATCTCATCCGGCACCTCATCGATCCCGAATGGCAGGTCGAGATTGTAGATCAGGTCCGCCCGCACGATCACCGGCTTCAGGTCCGGGATCACGCCTTCCATCATCCGCGACGAGCAGTTGATAAAACAGCCCTCGATTGCGATCACCTTCTCTGCCCGGCGTACGAGGTTCCGCTGGCCGGTGTCCTTCGTGAACGCACCGCCAAGACAGATCCGCACCGTCTCATCGCGGGCCAGCCGGTGGGCGACCAGGTTCGCTGCCCGGCGGGCAACCTCTCCCCGGGCACATGCACCCTCGCAGGCCATCACCGCGATCTTCGGCGGTGTGGTGGAATTTGTATCCGCATAGTCCTCGCAGGCCGGGCATTTCCCGGTCACTTTGGTAATCTGTATCGTTTCGTAATCCATGGTTTCTCACCCGGCAAGCCCTCATGCTGGGAGGAAGAGAAGAATGCGTTGTGCGTTCTTCGATCTCCTGCATACTGCATGGGAAGCGTCGCAATATATATCCCGGAACCGGATTTCAAAAAAGCTTGAAATCCGACCGTCTTTTCGCGGGTTTACCTATCAGGAGGCGTGGAACGTGAAGATTCCCCGGTGCCTGCCGGTGATCACAATGAAGATACTCCAGATGAGCATGATGGCGAGCGGGTACAGGACCGCCCACCCGACAAAGAGGAAAACCGCGCTGGTAAGGATGAGGGAGATGACGCTGAAAAGGACGCCCCACCGGCTGCCCTTCAGGAGAACGATCCCGGCAGCACAACCGCCGATATAGGTCAGGATGAAAGTCCCGCTCGGGATCTGGATCAGCGTGGAAATGGAAACAATACGGGTACTGAACACGAAAAGCAGGATAAAAAAACATCCCGCGAGGAACAGGAGACCCCCGAGAGGGGTGTGGAACTTTTTTGACTTTCTGGCCATCTGGCGTGGCGCAAATCCGCTGGTGGCCAGCGAACATGCGAGACGGGAGGCGGCACCGATGTAAGCAAGAGCCGGCGCTATGCAGATGAAGAGGGCTGCGATACCGGCAACGACCGCGCCCGCCGGACCAAACGATGTCCTGATGATGTGGACCAGAGACACATCGGAAAGTGACGGACCATAACTGTGGGTTCCGACCACAACGAACGCGGTGAGGAAGTAGAGGAGACTGATGATCAGAGAAGCGATCAGGGTGCCCCGGATCGCGTCCCGCTGCGGGTTTTCGAATTCCCCGGAGATATGCGATATGGCTTCCCACCCGATAAAGCACCAGAACAACAGAGCAGATGCGTGACCGATACTCTCCCAGCCGGAGGGCATGAAAGGGGTGAAGTTCGAGGGTTCAATGGAAGAAATACTTCCCATAACCGTGACAATGATGACGATGATGATGGTCAAAACGACTGCCACCTGGACCTGGCCGGTAATTTTCATGCCGGTATAATTCAGGAGAATGCCGGCAGACAGGATTGCCAGTGCGATCAGGAGCCGGAACGTGTCCCCGAGACCGGCTGCTGCGCAGATATACCCTGCTCCCGTAAGGGCGAGGACCGGTGCCCCGACAACCACCGAGAGAAGAAAGAACCATCCGATCAATGAACCGATTTGGGGATTGAAGGCTTTTGAAACAAATGAGGAGACTCCCCCGGCATCGGGATACTTAGCAGACAGCAGCCCCATGGTCAGGGCCATGGGTACTACGAGGAGTGCCATCAGGCCCCATGCAACAAGGGACGCCGGCCCCGCGAGTTCGGCTGCCAGACCGGGGAGGATCAGGATGCCCGAGCCAAGGACTGCTCCGGTATAGAGGGCTACAACCTGCGGCAGCCTGAGGACACCTCTGGTTTTCAGGGAGTCCTGCATGTCCCACTTCCCAGAACAGGAAAAAAAATCTGCATTGTCCAGTGCTCACGTTCCCTGTTTTCATGTTAAAAACAGCGTCTTTCCCTATATATCCTGAAACCGGATTTCAATAAAAATGGAAACCGGACGCTTCTCTCTTCATTTGAGGACGGCCCGGCACATACTTGTGGGATCGTATTATGTCCCGCAATGTCCATGGTGTACGCATGGCAACTGCCCGCTGCTGTCCCGCCGACTGCGCTCTCCGGAGCGACTGGGAAGATGAACTGCGTGCCGAAAAGGCGATGCTCTCTGAAGAGCCGGTGAGAGAATTCCACCGGCTCCTCAAACTGCTTGGCCACCCGCTCCGGCTCAATATCATCCTGATGCTCCTGAAACGGGATCACTGCGTCTGCGAATTCTTCTATGTCTTTGAAGAGCCGCAGAATCTCATCTCCTATAACCTGAAAAAACTCAAGGACGGCGGGCTTATCGAATCGTACTACCGGTCGAACCACAAGATCTACACCCTGAACGGGACGATGATGCCGGTGCTCCGGCGGATCATGGGGGCCGCGATCAGCTGATTCCGGGAACTGATCCTCTCACCTTAAGTCCGTTGTAGCGGGCACAATTCTTATCTCTCTCAATCATATTATTCTGCATTTTTTGCCGCTAAATTATGCCTTATATGCATACAAGGAGACTCTTATACACAATCATGCAGGCAACAGCAGAGCGGGAAAAACGCCGGGAATACCGGCAGAAGATTCTCGCAAACCTATCCGAAATCGTCACCGCAATCGACGATCTTGACAGGGTGGCTGCGGAAGCACGGGACCATCTGCACAAGCACGATCGGTTCTTCTTCCAGCAGGGAACCAGCCTTCAGGAGGATGAAACGTACGGCACAGAGAACGATCTGGTGGAGTTCTACCTGGACACCGCCCAGATGTTAAGCCGGCTCGCACGGGCCCGGAGCCACATGAACACTGCCTGCACCCTCATGCACTACTATGATTATGCATCGAACCCCGTATTCGCGGAATACGCACGGGTGGAGGCGGAGAACCTGTGACCTACGGAACCGTGGGATTCGGATTCTTCCAGGACTCTGAAGATTTCAGGAGGAAAGTCCACTACTGGCACATCATACCGGCATGCTCGGAACTGGGAATCCCCAGCCCCTCCCTGCCATTGCAGGAATCGATGGCCTCCTTTGCACAAGGACTCGATATCCAGAACCAGATCGCTCTCGTGAGTTCGGCAGCGCTGACGGTGCAGGACAAGTCCTCGTAACCCCCCGGCGTTACGACAATGCCGGGGAGATCCGTACAGGATTGCGGCAATAGTTGCCGCAATTACCCGGAATTTGAGCAAATATGACCAAAATTTCCGCAATCTGAACGTATTTATGAATACGGGCAGAACATAGTAATCACCCTTACATCAGGTAATAACAGCACAGGAAATTCACTCACAAGGAAGGATGAAAAATGAACCAGGTTTCCAGGAACACGAATGCATGGCCTATGCGGCAGTTCGCAGGCGTACGCCAGCAGTCGTTACTCAGCCTTCCCTATTTTGATATGATCTTCTTCCCGTGTTGTCGCTGATGCGCATACGATAGCGCCTTTGTGACGGTCCCCGTTTGCGGGGCCATCCACACCAGTTTCCGTCCTGCCATGAGAATACGCCCCGCGTGGCATCGATCTCCCACAGGAATACTCCATGAAATATTACAACAACATCACCGAATTCATCGGCAACACCCCCCTCGTGCGGCTCGACCGCACTCTCCATCCCGGGACAGCACCGCTCGTGCTCGCCAAGATGGAGAGCCTCAATCCCGGCGGGAGCATCAAGGACCGGACGGCAAAGTCCATGCTTGTCCGGGCCGAACAGGCCGGAAAGATCGCCGCAGGAGGCACGGTTGTCGAGCCAACGTCCGGCAACACCGGCGCAGGGATTGCCCAGTTCGCGGCTTCACGGGGGTACAAGACGGTCTTCACCCTACCGGAGAAGATGAGCAGAGAGAAGGAGATCCTCCTTCGGGCCTATGGCGCGGATGTGATCCGGACCCCCACCAACGTGCCGCCGGAAGATGAGCGGAGCTACTACAAAGTGGCCGACCGGGTGGCACGCGAGACGCCCGGATCGTTTGTCCCCAACCAGTTCAAGAACCCCGACAACCCGGCTGCCCACTACACGACAACCGGCCCGGAGATCTGGCGCGATACCGATGGCAGAGTCACGCACTTTGTCGCAGGTATCGGGACCGGGGGAACGATCTCGGGCACCGGGCGGTACCTCAAGGAGAAGAATCCCGATATCAAAATCATCGGGGTCGATCCGGAGGGCTCGATCTACCACCACACATTCTATGGTACGGAGCCCGAGACCGGGCCGTACAAAGTCGAAGGGACCGGTGAGGATTTCATCCCGGATACCGTGGACCTCAGCGTTGTGGACGATATCATCGTTGTCGGAGATGCGGATGCGTTCCGGATGACCCGCAGGCTTGCACGGGAAGAGGGTCTTCTCGTTGGCGGGACCGCGGGGGCGTCAGCCTTCGCGGCAGTCGGCCTGGCCCGCACGCTGAAAAAGGACGACGTTGTCGTCGTCCTCTTCCCGGATACGGGCAGGAATTACCTCTCCACGATCTTCAATGACGAGTGGATGAAGACGAACGGATTCGGGGACGTGATCTGAGATGGCCTTTGCAACCAATGCAGTACACGCGGGTGAGGAACCGGTCTACACCGGGGGAGCAAGCGGCGACGTTGTCGTCCCCATCCACCTTTCGTCAACGTTCGCCCGGAAGGAGGTCGATGCACCCACCGGCGGGTTCGAGTACTCCCGGAGCGGGAACCCGACACGGTTCGCGCTGGAGAAGAAACTCGCGGCTATCGAAGGTGCGGCCCACGGGCTTGCTTTCTCATCGGGGCTTGCAGCGGAGACAACCGTCGGCCTGTCCCTCTTGAAGAAGGACGATCATGTCGTAGCCTTCGATGACCTCTACGGGGGAACGCGCCGGCTCTTCAACCATGTCTTTCACGATAGTTTCGGGATCGGGTTCTCCTACGTGGATGCCCGGAACCCTGAGAACGTCAAGGCGGCGATACAGAAGAACACCCGGTTCATCTGGCTCGAATCCCCGACCAACCCCCTGATCCGGCTCTGCGATATCCGGGAGATCGCGGGTATCGCCCACGACGCGGGGGTCAGGGTTATCGTTGACAACACCTTCGCGAGCCCGTACTTCCAGCAGCCGATCGCCCTCGGTGCAGACATCGTTGTCCACAGCACCACCAAGTACATCAACGGGCATTCCGATTCGGTGGGCGGGGCGGTCGTGCTCTCGGACGAGGAGCTGTTCCAGAAGATCCGGTACAACCAGAACGCTGCGGGAGCGATCCTCTCGCCCTTCGACAGTTTCCTCATTGCCCGGGGCATCAAGACGCTTGCGTTGAGAATGGAGCGCCACGAGAAGAATGCGCTGGAGATTGCACGGTACCTTGCCGGCCACGAAAAGGTCCGGGAGGTCTACTACCCGGGACTCCCCTCCCATCCGCAGCATGCCCTGGCAAAGAAGCAGATGAGCGGTTTCTCCGGCATGCTCTCGTTCGAACTGAAGGGAGGGGAGGCTGAGGCACGGCGTTTCCTCGCGAACCTGCATCTCTTTGCCCTTGCCGAGAGCCTCGGGGGGGTCGAGTCCCTCATCGAGCACCCGGCAACGATGACCCATGCCTCGATCCCGAAGAAGGATCGCGAGAAGGTCGGCGTGAAGGACTCGCTCGTCCGTGTATCAGTGGGTATTGAGAATGCCGAAGACCTTGTTCAGGATCTCGGGCAGGCCCTTGACGCGATCTGAATTCAGGAGATGTGAATGAAGGTGTGATTAATATGCAAGTACCGTGGAAGTTCAATCATACCCGGGAAGGGTATTCCTGAACTTCCGGAACCGTGATATGAACAATGCATCGGTCCTGAACCGGTAATCCGGAACAGGGCGGTTGAAACAGACACATGGAGCCGGTGTGGCAGAACGGTTAATGCCTTCGCCTGCAAAGCGGATGTTTGGGGGTCCGACTCCCTCCGCCGGCGTCATACAAAGGAGAACAGAAGAATGGATCTGTACAGTACGCTCACACGAACCGTTGAACCGCTTGTGACCCTTCATCCGGATAAGGTTTACCTGTTTGTCTGCGGTCCCACGGTGTACGATTACTCCCACCTCGGGCATGCCCGGACCTATACGGTCTTCGACGTACTGGCGAGATACCTCCGGTGGACCGGCAAGGAGGTCTTCTATCTCCAGAATATCACGGACGTGGATGACAAGATCATCAACCGGGCAAAAGAAGAGAACGTCTCCCAGCCGGCGCTCGCCCGGAAGTTCGAGCGCGAGTACCTGCGGGACATGCACACCCTCGGGATCAACGCAGTCAGTTACTATGCCCGCGCCACCACCCATATCCCCGAGATCATCGACCAGGTGGAGCGCCTGATAGCAAAGAACGTGGCCTATGTCACGGAGAACGGCGTGTATTTCGATCTGGACACGTTCGATGGCAACGGGGAACTCTCCGGCCAGGAACGGGCAAAACGGGTGAGCCGTGTGACGGATGCCTCGAAACACAACCCGAACGACTTTGCGCTCTGGAAAACCGGCGAGTACGGCGAGTATACCTGGGACTCCCCGTGGGGCCGGGGCCGGCCCGGCTGGCACATCGAGGATACTGCCATCTCGGAGAAGTACTTCGGCCAGCAGTACGATATCCACGGCGGGGGCCTGGACCTGATCTTCCCCCACCACGAGGCGGAGATCGCCCAGATGGAGTCGCTCGAAGGCAGGCACCCGATGGTGAAGTACTGGATGCATACGGGATTTTTAACCGTCAAGGGCGAGAAGATGTCCAAGTCGCTCGGGAACTTCATCACCATCCGCGACGCCCTGAAGACCTGGAACCCGGATGTCCTGCGGTACTTCATCCTCCTCTCCCACTACCGCTCGCCTCTCCAGGCAACCGACGAGGGGCTGGCCAATGCGGCAAAGGGGCTCGATCACATCCGCGCCGTGGCAAAGAAGGACAACGGGGCGAACCCGGAGGGAAGAAAAGCCTTCACCGATGCGATGGATGCCGACCTCAACACGCCGATGGCACTTGCAGCGATCCAGAGCCTTGCCGCGAGCGGGGATATCGAGGCCCTGCGGGAGTACGGGGCAATCCTCGGGATCAACTTCCTCCGCGAGACGAGTGCTCCGTTGAGCGTCCTGCATGAGATCCGGAACGAGCTCCGGGCAAGGAAGCAGTTCGAGGTCGCGGACCTGATCCGCGAACGTATGGTGGCAGCCGGTATCAGTATCACCGATGCACCGCTCTGATCGTTCCCATAATGTCCTTGTCGGATATCCCGGCAGGACCGGTCCGATACCATGACCAGACCTTCACAACCCCCCCGCGGGATCCGCACGGACGCGATCCATGCCGGGGAATCCCCCGATCCCGTGACCGGCGCGTCCGCACCATCGATTGTCATGTCGACTACGTTCATCGCCGACGCGGAGGCTTCGTTCTCCGCGGAAGATTTCGGCGAGAACACCCCGTACCTCTACACCCGGTGGAAGAACCCCACGGTCGACCAGCTGGAGCAGAAGCTTGCCGCTCTCGAGGGCGCGGAGGCAGCCATTGCATTCGCGAGCGGGATGGCAGCAGTCACCGCCACGCTCCTGTACACCCTTTCTGCGGGAGACCATCTCGTCATCAGCGATGTCTCCTACGCGGCAACGGCCGAGATGACCAATGAGCTTCTCCCCCGGCTCGGCATTGCGGTGACAAAGGTTGACATGTCCGACCCGGAGAATGTCCGGGTTGCCCTGCGGCCCAACACCCGCCTCATCTATGCCGAGACCCCTGCGAACCCGATCCTCCGCCTCACCGATATCGCAGCACTTGCGGCAATCGCCCGGGAGCACGGTGCACGTCTCGCGGTAGATGCGACCTTCTCCTCACCCATCGGTATCCGGCCGCTCGGGCTCGGGGCGGATTTCGTGATCCACTCCCTGAGCAAGTACATCTGCGGCCACGGGGATGCAATCGGCGGGGCCGTGCTGGGGCAGAAGGAGGACATAACAAGGATCAGAAAAGAGGTCGCTATCCGGACCGGCGGGATTATCAGCCCGTTCAATGCCTGGCTGATCCAGCGCGGTGCGGCAACACTCCCCCTCCGTATGAAGGCCCACGAGGAGGGAGCCCTTGCTGTTGCCCGCTTCCTTGAAGCCCACCCGAAGGTGATACGGGTCATCTATCCCGGGCTCCCATCCCACCCGCAGCACGAGCTTGCAAAGAGGCAGCTTTCAAATTTCTCCGGCATGGTCACGTTCCAGGTCCGGGACGGTGCCCGTGCAGCAACGATCCTTGCGGACCGGCTCTCCGTCATTCACTATGCAGTCTCGCTCGGCCACCACCGGAGCCTCATCTTCTATCTCCCTACATCGGAAATGCTCCGGACCTCCTTCCGGATGACCCCGGCACAGGAGCAGTCCTACCGGGCCTTTGCAGGGGATGGAATATTCCGTCTCTCGGTGGGCCTTGAAGACCCGGCCGACCTCATCGCGGACCTCGCGTACGCCCTTGACGGCATCTGATCGTGCAGGTCTCCCTCTTTTTAATAATCCGTAACAGGCATCTGCTGTCAGTCAAAAAAATCGTTCCCGTAGTCTCCTGACTAGTGCAAAACGAAAGAAGAGTTGTCCGGGTAACCGGGAAAGACTGGCCCGGGACGGGAATGTACCATCTCTCTTGCCCGCCCGGGGCCGGTTCGCGGATCTGCTGTTCTTAGTTTGCCGGCATCTTCTTTACGGAGCATCCGGCGTTCGTGCACTGGGACATGCACTGGGGGAGCATCATCTGGATCTCGCAGAGTGCTTTCTTCATGCGGGACTCCGAGCATTTGGACGCCATAGCCGGCATCTTCATGCATTCAGTTTCCATGCACTGGGACATGCACTTCGTGATCATCATCTGCATCCCGCTCATGGATTTCATCAGGGAGGAGCCCATGCACATCGAGTCCATGCGCTTGGCATCCATGCATCCTGCATCCATGCACATGGCGTCCATATGACGGGAGATCATCATCTGCATCTCGCTCATGCACGCCATGGTGGGGGCGTCCATGCACCTGTTGTCCATGCACGTCTTCATCATCATGGTGAGGCCCTTCATGGACTTCATCATGGATGCGTCCATGCTCGCGGTGTTCATGCAGTCTGTCATCATCATGGAAAGATCCTTCATGGACTTCATCATGGTGGCGTTCATCTGCATAGGTTCCATTGATCGGGCGGTCATGCACTGCGCCATGCACTGGGACATGACAGCCTGGAAATCACAGACCGCCTTCTCCATACGCATGTCCATACACTTTGCTGCAGTCATCATGGCCGTCTCGCTACAACCATCGCTGTGTTTAGCACCTGCTGACTTCATCATGGTCAATCGTATCCTGCGGGCAGGAACTCCTGCCGCAACAGGCATATTCACGATATAATTGCTAAATAGGTCTCATTTCAGCAATTTTTGTCGGGATGATCACAATCCGGGGAAATAGCGGAAAGAATCATGCACTATTGTACTGTCTTCCGTCAGGGTAACGGAATGGTTTTAGGGATTTTCCCCAAAAAAGAGATCAGATGAGCGGATCCGGCTGGCTGGCATCGAGGGATGGGAGACGGGCAGGCTTGATGAGCACCTGCTCATTGCTCTGCCGGATCTTCTCGATGATGATCTCTTTGCCCCGGTTCGTGAGGGCGAATATGGGCACTGAGACCCCGGCCTGGACAAGGGCTTTAGCACCGGCGACTTCCCGCACGGTCTTCGAGGCGCACGCGGTCATCAGGTCGGCTGTCGCAACCATCTCTTCTGCCTCCCCGCGGGTGAGCCCGGTTACGTGGACCCCGAAGATGAGTGTGTCCGGGTAAGCATCCCGGATTTTACGGGCAACCTCAGGCCGGGCAACGCTGACCGCAACCTTCCGGTATCCCGCCTCGTGCGCACGTTTCACCCCGCTGAACTGGTCGAGCGAGACATGAACCTTGTCCACGACAATGCCCCCGTTTTCTTCGATACGCCGGATAACGTCCGGGATCGGGCTGGTCGAGAAGAGCCCCGACATCCTGCCGCCAACCCCCTGTATCAGGGCAGGCTTCTTCACGATGACCGTCCCGGCACCGTCGCATGCCAGCACCGCGGCATCGATCAATCCCACCTGGGATGCAAAACCGAGCAGTTCGGTTGCACCGAATCCCACGAACTCCTTCGTGTCGAGCACGTCCCGGCGGGGCGTGCACATGCCAAAGGCCTTCATCCGGTGCTCGATGTTGGCCCGGACCGCGTCTTTGGTGATTATGGGGACCGGGTGGGCGAACCGCTTTGCCAGCGGGCACTCCTTTATCCGGGCATCCCCGATCTCTACGATGACCCCATCCCGGATCACGATCCGGGACCTGCCGATTGCCTCGATGATATGCTCATCCGGTTGCGATGGCGTCATGATCCTTCACTCCTTTCAGCATCAGGCCGGAGAAGCCCGGCTCTATCAGAAGTGATCAGTATGTCTGCCTGCGCCAGTATCCATGTGGGGATTGCGGCAATTGTTGCCTCTTGTTCGGGGGTGAGGGAGATTCAGTCTGCATTCTTGATCTGCGACGTACGGTCATCGTCTTCTGGGTAACTCTTACCGTTTTCTGCTCCTTTTTATGGGTACGGGAACAAGTGATCCTGTATGACAACTCAAAACTGCTGGGAATTCAAGAACTGCGGCCGCCAGCCCGGAGGGGCAAAAGCAGCAGAACTGGGGATCTGCCCGGCATCAACAGAGGCACGGACGGATGGTGTCAACCATGGAACAAACGGTGGCCGGGCCTGCTGGGCCATCAGCGGCACCATGTGCGGCGGCAGGGTCCAGGGAACCTATGCTGCAAAGATCGGCAACTGTCTTAACTGCGAGTTTTACCAGCGGGTACAGCGTGAGGAGAAACCACGGTTCGAGACATCGGCAAAGATCCTGGAACGGCTCGGGAAGGACCAGTTTCCCCTTGAATAACGGTCTCGCCCGTGACGGATCGCATCAGAATCCGGTTCATGTGCAGGGTTTTTTTAATATTTTTTATTATGGTATCGCAAGTTCAATCGCAACCCTGAGATCCTGGTCGTCAAACGGTTTCACCAGGTAGCCTTTCGGGCCGGTTGCTTTGGCACGTGCAATCGTCTCCTTGTCCATGTTGGCGGTCATGAAGATGACGGGAATATCAAACTGCGTCCTGATAAGTTCCGCTACTTCGATCCCGTCCAGTTCCCCGCGGATGTTGATATCCATCAGGATAACATCCGGGTGTTCTCTCATAATGAGTCCGATTGCCTCTTTCCCGCTCGCAGCCCGGCCGGAGAACCCGTATCCCAGTTTCCGTACCCTCCACTCCGTGGTTTTTGCCAGTATATCATCATCTTCAACGATAACTATCCGTGGTTGTCCCATTCTGTATCACCTCATGATCACTGCATGGTCCGATCCTGTTCCTGTGGGGAGGGCTACCTCCTCGTTGCTGCGGATGGTCATCCGGCTCCCGTTCCGGGGGACGACCATCTCGAATCGTGCTCCTTTTCCCGGAGAACCGTTCTCAGAAATGGAGATGCCGGTGATGGAAAGGATCTCCCGCACGAGGAACAGGCCCTGCCCGGTGTGCTTTCCATACCCCTGCTCGAAGATCCGCTCCTTCAGGTGATCCGCCACACCAATCCCGTCATCCTCGCAGATGAGGATATGGCCATCAGGAATATCCTGCGTGTGGAACCGGATCGTGCTGATGGTTTCCCCGTACCGTATCGCATTGTCGAGAAGGTTATACACGGCCTTCTCAAACAGGGGATCGGCATAGATCTCCGTATCCGGGACATTTATGACGATGGCGATATCCCGGTGATCAACCTGTGCACCGGCACGCTCCACGACTTCCACGACATTCTGCCACTGGGGTGACTGAACCCCTATGGTCTGGTATTCCCGGGTAAAGGTGATCTGCTCCTGGATCTTCCGGGTCGAACCCTTGATCTCGCTGAGCAGCTCCCTTGCCTCCCGGTTGTCTATGATGTCGAGTGCCATGTCCTCCAGACCGAGCAGCCCGGCTACGGTGTTGAGAATGTCGTGCCGGATGATATTGTTCAGCAGGTTCAGTTTGTTGTTCGCCGAGCGGAGTGCATTACCCATCTGTTTGAGTTCAGTGATATCCTGCTCCCGCTCCATGAGTTCGAGTGCAATAGAAATATTGTCGGTCAGCTCAAGGAGCAGCTGCACCTCTTCCTCATCGAAGAACCGAGGTTCCCTGGCATAAAACGTCATGGCGCCGATCACCCGTTCCCCGACGCGGAGCGGAAACGCTGCGCTCGACCGGAACCCGGATACCGACACCCGGTCCTTCCAGGGTGCGAACTGCGGATCTTCGCGGGTATCCGCGATGACATTATACCGTCCCTCGGTTATGGCAACACGGGTGGGTGGGGCATCCAGCGGCAATATCTCGCCCGGTTCCGAAGGTGGCAGGGAAGGATCGCCCACGCTGCTGCAATGGGCAACAGCCTCGAACGAATCCGGCTCAGACCCGATCAGTCCCGCCCAGACCATGAGAAATCCCCCGTCCCTGACAGCAATCTGGCAGACTTCCGCGAGCAGGGCAGTCCGGTCACGGATATATGCCGCAGCCTCGTTGGTCCGGGAGAGGACCGCATAAAGGCGGGCGAGGTGCTTGATCTGTTCAGCGGACTGCCGGCGCTGGACTGCAGCCCGGAGTTTGTGGGAGAGTTCGGCAAACTGGGATTTGGGCTCCCCGCCTTTCTGGAGGTAAAAGTCCACGCCGTTGTTCAGGGCCTCGACGACGACATCCTCCCGGCCCCTGCCGGTAAAGATGATAAACGGGAGGGTCGGGTAGCGTGAACGCACTTCCTTGAGGAACTGGATGCCGTTCATCTCCGGCATGTCATAATCCGAGAGGACTGCGTGGTACGATACCTGTTCAAGGCGCTCCAGCGCCTCCGGGCCCGAGTTGCAGGTCTCAACGGAGAAATTCCCTATCTTTTCCAGAAAGATCTTCCCGAGATCCCGCAGGGCAGGATCGTCGTCAACGTAAAGGACGGATATCATGGTGGTCACGTGTGGTGGTGGTATGTCTGGTGTGTGCTGGTCGTGCTGGTGGATGACGCGCTGACGGGAGCGGGGCCATCTGTACGGATTGTTACGTCCCCGGGACCCCCGGAAGATGAATTGATGGATGAAACCGGGTGATCATAAGATCCCCTGCTGGAAAGGAACCCTGAATTTTTCGTTTGGTATGATGATCTCGAATCGTGCACCGGTCCCGGATATCCCGGTCTCCCGGATAAGAATCCCGGTTATTGCGAGGATCTCGCGGGAGAGGAAGAGGCCAAAACCGGTATTTTTGAAGAATTTCCGGTTGAAAATATTCTCTTTTTCTGCATCCGGTATCCCGCCCCCGTTATCCTCGCAGGTGATGATGAGCCCGCTGTCTGATTCCCGTGCAGAGAAGTGGATCCGGGAGACATTCATCCCGTGGTTCCTGGCGTTCTCGAGCAGGTTGAAGAATACCTTTTCCAGCAGGGGATCGGCAAATATCTCGATGGATTGCAGATCCGACCGGATCTTCACCTGTCCCATGCTGGCCGTGCGAGAAGCCCGTTCAACAATATCCTGAACATTCTGCCAGAGGGGGGCATGGACGCCGATATTCTGGTATTCCCGGGTGAAACTGATCTGCTGGCGGATGCTCTCAAGAGCCCTTTCTTCTTTCTGGATATATTCGAGTACGTCCGGGTCGGTTGTCTGCATCCGTGCGAGTTCGATATATCCCCCGAGGGCCGTGAGCTGGTTCAGGGTGTCGTGCCTTGTTATGTTGGAGAGCAGGTTGAGTTTCTTGTTTGCCAGCTGGAGAGCATCGCTCAGCTGGATCAGCTTGGTGATCAGGTACTCTTTTTCCATCAGTTCCAGGGCGAGCGACAGGGTGTCGGTCAGTTCAACGAGCAGCTGTACCTCCTCCTCGCTGAAGAATCCGGTTTCCTGGGCGTTGAATATCATCACCCCGATCACCTGGTCGCCGACCCGGAGGGGGAATGCTGCGCTGGATCCGATGCCATGCGCAGCGAGACTTCCCGCCCAGGGTGCCAGGAGCGGATCGTGGCGGTTGTCGGTGCTGGCGTAATAAATGCCCTTGCCGATGACAATCTCCTTGAGGGCAGATCCAAGCGCCAGAAGGTCCTCTGCGCTGACGGGAGGGTACCCGGTATCATCGGTCCTGCAGTACCAGGCCTCCGGTTCAAAGCAGCCGTTGTCATAGCGGAAAAGCCCGATCCATGCACTCAGGAAACTCCCGTCAGCAACGACAATGCGGCAGACCTCTTCAAGCAGCGCCTTCCTGTTACGGAGACTGGCTGATGCCGCATTGGTCTGCGAAATGATCCGGTAGAGGCGTGCGAGATGTGCGGTCCTGCGGGCAGACATGCGGCGTTCGACAGCGGCCCGTATCTGGTGTGCCAGTTCCCCGTACTGTGTTGTTGGATCCCTGCCTTTTTGCCGGTAATGATCCGCCCCGCCGTTCAGTGCATCGATGACGGCATCCCCCGAATACGTCCTGGCAAAGAACAGGACCGGAAGCAGGGGCGATATTCTCCTGACCTCCCGGAGAAGCCGGGAACCGTCAATGTCCGGCGGGCAGTTCTCAGACAGTATTGCATCATAGGTTGTATGCCGGAGCCGTTCGCGTGCTTCTGTATCCGAGCGGCAGGTCTCTACCGAGAGAAACCCGGATTCTTCGAGCAGGGTTCTGCCTGCCTGGAGAAGTTCCGGGTCATCGTCGATATAGAGTACTGATATCATGTTTTTTCCTCCTGTGAATGGTAATCAGAGGGAAAACTCTGCCGGAACAACAACCCTTGCGGGTATCCGGGTCAGGCCCGGGGGATTCTCTTGAAAAAAGGGGAATGGATCCGGGATATTATTCCCAGACATTCGCCCGTTTGTCAATGATCCTCTTCGCCTTGTGAGTCTCCCGTGGCAGGGTTCCCGGCGGGTGCACGATCACCTGTGCCGTCACGCCGAGCCGTGCCTTAATTGCAGTTGCAAGCTGAGCCTGTACTTCTGCCGGTTTCTTCTTCGTGTTCTCCACCTCGATGGTCAGTACGTCGAGATGTTTTGCCCGGTCCACGATGAGACGGTACTCGCCGGTCAGGTAATCCGCACCGCGGACCACGGCTTCGACGTCGCTCGGGAAGACGTTGACACCCTTGACAATGAGCATGTCGTCTGTCCTCCCGTGGATGCCGTGCAGGCGCTTGTGCGTCCGGCCGCAGTCGCATTTCTCGTCGGTGTAGGTGACGATATCCCCGGTCCGGAAGCGGATGAGGGGGCGTGCACGCTTCTTTAAGGTGGTCAGGACCATCTCCCCGCGTTCACCCTCGCCGACCGGCTCCCCGGTCTTGGGGTCGAGGACTTCCACGATCATGTGGTCCTCCTCGATGTGGATGCCCGACTTCTCGGTACAGGACCCTGCACAGGCCCCGAAGATGTCGGAGAGTCCGTAATATTCGTACAGGTTCGCGTTCCAGAGGTCCTCGATGTTCTCCCGGGTCTCCTTGATCGCCCCGCCGGGTTCCCCCGAGCAGATGATATTCCGGATACTGAGGTCTTTTGCCGGATCGATCCCCAGTTTCTTTGCGGTCTCGCCCAGGTACCAGGCAAAGGACGGTGTGGTCCAGGTCCAGCCGGGCTGGAACTGTTTGACGAAGTTCAGCAGCCGTTCGGAGGGGATGGACCCGGCATGGATGCTGAGCGCCCCGAGTTTCTGGGCGCCCAGGACACAGGGACCCCCGATGAAGAGCGAGAAGTTCAGCGCATGGATATACCGGTCGGTATTCCGCATACCGCTCCGCCAGAAGAGGCGGGCCTGGCAGTCGATGAAGTCCTCGAAATCCTGTGCCGTGAAGGGCGATGCTGTCGGGACTCCCGTGGAACCGCTCGATGCGGAGATGTACACGATCTCGTTCTCGGGCACGGCCACGAGATCCCCGAACGGTTCGCTGGCCTGCTGGCGTTCCCGGATGGTCTGCTTGGTGAGGAACGGCAGGTTCCGGATATCGTCAACGGAACTGAGTTTCTTTGCTGGGAGTATCTTCTTGTAATACGGGGACCCCTTGCGGGCGAACGCGATCTCGTTGTTTAAGAGTTTCAGCTGGTATTTCTCCAGATCCTTCCGTGGCATGGTCTCGATGGTCTTGTCCCAGTATTTCTTATCGGTCATGGTACACCTTATTCATGGTATCGGGCACGGCACGGGAAGTCTGCCCGGCAAGTACCTGTTATCTCACATCAAATTGTCCCGAATCGAAATATACCCGGATATAGGAGACATTTTTGCCGCAATTCTCACTTTGCGGATACAGGTGTAATGCCGTTTGGGACTCTGCATGAAAAACGAAGACCGGACGAACCGGAAGTAAATGATGGATAGTGAACCCCTTTACGGGGCTGCATGAGTGAAAAGGATGGTATACATGGGGGGCCGCATCATACAGCGCTCACCTCGGATGTTGGCTTGTTCAGCCCATAGAGGCTCTGGCGGGCGTCAATGAAATAATGGCGCTCGATGAGGAACTGCTCTTCCTTAAGCCTGTTCAATGCGTACCGGACAGTCCTTGACGGGAGAGAGGTCTCGCGGATGAGATCCTTCTGGGTAAGCTGTCCGCCCGATTCCAGCACTTTGAATACGAGCTTTGCCGATGGCGGCAGGTGCCCGATCTGTGCGATTCTGCTGTTATTGGTGTTGGTGTTTACAACAAAAACGATCCCTCATAGTGGATCACCATAACAACTTCTGGGTTCACAATTGTTAAGTATTTCGGTTTCGCGGGACCGGGAATTCTGGTAAATTCTCATGATGAAAAGGTTGAATATCGTTCTGTTTTAAAAATAAACGCCTATCCTCGTGATATTCCCTCTCCATGACATGCATGATAAATATGCTTGTGGTGCATATGGCATACAAGCTCCATTCCTGCCGCGCATTTTTGGATACGGTCCGGGCGGATGGTTCCCGGTTCAGTAACCCTCTGAATCACGGCGGGGCCCAGCGTTCGTACTCCCGAATAGTGAACCCGTGCTGTTCAGGGAGTAGATGACGGGAGGCTGGCGTTCATCGAATCGCAGGTGGAGACGATCCCGTCGACGATACCTGCGGGAAATGGATCTCAGTGACATAGAAATACCTGCGCCGCGGGCTGCTATATAGTCCGGTACAGAGGCAAAAATCTCCTGTTCCTCTGAAATACGGTATCCGTTGGCAGGATCAGCCGGTGCTTCACGCTCCGGTATATCCTGCTGTCTGGTCCCTGTAGCCTGACATGCCAGAGTATCCGCTGAGGGATCTGTTGGTATGCTGAGACGAGACCTGTCTATCCCTCTGCGGATCCCGGATGTCGGTAGTACCCTGGAGATCGGGTATCAGAAAAAATGCGAAAAATAGGGTTTGGATAGCCCTTATTCATTCAGGGTTACGTAGACCGTCTGCTGGTCCTTGTAGAACTGATCGTTCGGGTTTGCCTGGGTGAGTTCATCCAGCGCCTGTTTGTAGACAGTCCTGTCAATATGATCGTCGATATTGACCGTGGTATTGATGTAGTTCATGTTCTTCATCATCGTGTAGATCTTGTCAATACCCTTGGTATTCGGATCCGGGGAATTGTAGGTCTTCCCGTTGGTCATCGCCTCTTTCAGGACGCTCTTGTCGACACTCACATATTTTCCCACAACATCCACGGACGCATCAGGATTTTCTGACAGCCACTTGTAGGACTCGATTAACGCTTTATCGAAGCGGACGTAGGTATCACGGTTCGCGGTGAGTTCATCGGTCAGGACTGCAATCCTGCAGCAGGGGTGTCTGGGATAGAAATCACCGGTATAGAGCACGACACGAAGGCCCTGACTCTCTGCCAGTTCCATGTAGGGCGTCCAGACCAGTCCGGCATCGACCTTGCCGGCCTTGACCGCTTCAAGTACCGCTGAAGGAGACGCGAGTTCCTGGATCGTAATATCCTTCTTTAAGTCAAGGCCTGCCTTGGTGAGAGCATCACGGAAGTGAATATCCCCGGTAGATGCCCTGACCGTGGCGATGGTCTTTCCCTTGAAGATCACCAGATCGGCAGTGGTGTTCAGGTTCTTGTACTGGTCCGCCTTGTCAGCCGTGACAACGAGACCGGCAGCATCCCCGTCAAGGCCTCCGATGATGGTCTCATTGGCGCCTTTCGAGATGAAGACCAGCGGGGTTAAGCCAAAACCACCGACATCGACTTTCTTTGCGAGGATGGCATTGGTGCCTTCGGCACTGTTCTGGAACTGGAAGAGCGTGACGTCCAGGCCCTCTTTCTCAAAGTATCCCTGCTCCTTTGCAATAAAGATGAGCGCATGCCCGTTGTTGGGGAGATACCCGACATTCAGGGGGGTTAACTGTGCTGCGGATGGTGTGGCTGGTACCTGCGTTGAAGAGGATGTGGTTGTTGCGGGTTTATTCGATCCCGTGCATCCAGCAATGACTGCCATGCCAATGACGAGAAGGGCCAGTACGATGAGTAAGTACGAACTGCTTTTTTTCATGAATTTTGCTCCTGTTAACGGCGTATCACGCATGCATCCCGGGAATCCCCGGAGGGGGTGGAGGGTGTATTCTGGATCCGTGTTAACGCACGATCCGGCAAAAACAACCAACCGGGATAGGAGATCCTGACTGCGGATTGCCTGTATACCATGTGGAAAAATAAATTAAATACGTGGACTTGTGAGCAAAAAAGCGTTGGAAATCCAGTAATCCGGGAAAAAGCGGCAAAAACTGCATGAAAAATTATTCGACGATCCGCAGCTCGAATGTGCCTTCAAGGCAGGAACCCGTAAAATCAAGAAAATTCGTGAGATTATCTGACATCTCTGTCGAGAGCGACCTGGAGAGGTAAATGATGATATGGGGTTTTGTAGCAGGATTTTTCTTCAGTTCTAAATAGACTTCCTTGAAGACAAGGAGGAGGGTCCGGAAATTGACCCGCCGGATGATCCTGATGTGGCTGGTGCCGTCAGGATCGATCAGGACCCGGTAACTCGCGGTCTTTCTGAAACAGGGATTGGCAGGCTCCATACTCTATCCGGGTGGGTGTGTTCATGTCCTGTCAGTGATCAGGAT
Organism: Methanoregula sp.; assembly: GCF_028679125.1. Taxonomy (GTDB): domain Archaea; phylum Halobacteriota; class Methanomicrobia; order Methanomicrobiales; family Methanospirillaceae; genus Methanoregula. The sequence continues at coordinate 21,611 of NZ_JAJRCG010000001.1, forward strand.
CGCCACATCTGTTATCCAATCCGTTTGGCCTGTCAGGTATATGTATTCTTATTTACTGGCAGGAACTGCCTCTACTCTGCCTGCTGCCACCGCAGGCAATGGCGCTGGATCCGGTCAAAGATGAACATGACCCCGATAACGACAAGGGCGATCAGGATCATCCCGGCGATGACCTTGTCATAGTTGGCGAACTGGTGGTTATACTCGATATACCATCCAAGGCCCGAGGTGGCGGCGATCATCTCGGCCACGGTGATACTGATAAAGGCCATGATCAGGGAGATCATTGCCCCGGAGAAGATCGATGGCATGGCGCCGGGCAGGAGGATGCGGCGGACCATCTGGTGATCGGAAAGCCCGAGGGTCCGGGCGGAGTTGATGATCCGGTGGTCCACGGCAAACACCCCGTAAATGGTCCCCACCAGGATCGGCCAGAATGCCCCGATGAAGATCAGGAAGACCGATGAGGCCGCAAAGGTCGGGAGGAGAACGATCGCGTAGGGCAGGTACACGGTGGGCGGGATGGGGGATACCGCTTTTGCGATCGGGTACGCGACATCATAGAGACGACGCCTCCACCCGATGTAGAGGCCCAGGGGAATCGCAAGGGCAAGAGCAAGAATATACCCCGTGGCCATGATGCCCAGCGATCCCACTGCACCGTACAGCATCAGCTGCCAGTCGGATACAAATACCTGGAAGACCTGTGCCGGGCCGGGAAAGAGGAGCGGGTCGAGCAGGGATAACTTCCCCAGGAGAATTTCCCAGAGTACCAGGATTACGGCGATGACGGTAACAATATCCGTTACTGCACGGGCATCCTTTTTCTGAAAAACCAGTCCCGCTGTGAAGAGGATCGCGAGCAAAACCAGTACGCCGAGGAATGCGCCGGCATCCGCTGCTGCCTGCCGCTGGGCATCGGGAACCAGGACCTGCACTGCCAGTGCCAGTGCAAGGAGCAGATATACCGCTATGGCCGCCCGCGGGATCTTTTCCGTCATGCCAGTCCCCGGAAATTCTGCGCCTGCTGTTCGATCTCACCCAGCATCTCGCAGTAGAGGACCGAGAGAAGATGCGATTTGAGGGTGAGATATTCCGCCGTTGCACCAAGGCTCTTGCGGCACCGGGGGCGCGAGAACGGTACATCGATCACTTCCTTGATCTTACCCGGTGACGGGGTCATGACTGCTATCTTGTCCGACAGCAGGAGCGCTTCATCCACATCGTGGGTCACAAAAAGGACGGTTTTGTGCCGCTCCCCCTCGGTCCAGAGATTCAGCAGGAGGTCCTGCATGTAAATCCGGTTGAGGGAGTCCAGTGCGCCAAAGGGTTCGTCCATCAAGAATACTTTCGGGTTCATGGAGAACATGCGGGCAATGGAGACCCGCTGCCTCATCCCGCCCGAGAGTGTGTTGGGATAGGCGTTTCGGAATTTTTTCAGGCCAACCAGGTTGAGATACTCCTCAGCCTGTTTCTCGATCTCCGTCTTTGTATGGCTGCCACCGGTATGCTCGATGGCAAAGCAGATGTTCTCAAATGCCGTCATCCAGGGAAAGAGGGAGTAATCCTGGAATACCGTTCCGCGGTCTGTCCCGGGTCCGGATACCGGTTCCTTATCGATAAGGACGGAACCGGTGGTCGGGGTTTTCAGTCCCGAAACAATATCGATGATCGTACTCTTGCCGCACCCGGACGGGCCGATGAGGGAGATGAAATTCCCCTCGCTGATAGTAAGATTCACGTTTGACAGTGCGGTGTACCGGGAGCCGTTGTTGCCGTACTGCATGCTCAGGTTGTCGAGTGTTATGGTTGCCAGAATGGTCACCTCCCGGAAAGGGAGCTCCGGGCATATCGCCCGGATATAGTTTGGTGATTGTAATTGGGGGAAAATTGACTTATAGTGTAATAATTGAGCAATTCTTGACAACAGTGTCCCGGAATCATCCATTTTGCGGCAAAACACGCTTGAAAATTATCCTTGAAATATCTCCGTGGTTTACAGGAATAGTGCACCACAGAGAGTGCGCCTGCCAAGGTGGCGGAGTGGCCACGCGGCTGACTGCAGATCAGCTACATCCCGGTTCAAATCCGGGCCTTGGCTTTTGAAAAAGAACTATCAACATACACCCGGAAGGGAGTCATTTTTGGAGGCACAGATGGATCACGGCCTGACTGCGGAAACAAAAGCTCTCCTGATCAATATCGGCAGTGCAGAGATTGATCCATCGCTGCTTCCGCCACACTTCAGGACAACCGCAACCGCGGGTCCAGGAGCCGGGGGATCATCATTCTTTATCCGGTCCGGCGATCATCGCGTACGTCTTTCGATCAAACCGGATTCAATGCTGAAAGTGATCCCGTGGAACGAGTGTGTTGCGGTCCAGAAAGAGGGCCATATCATCGCGTACGGCCAGCTCGAACTGCCGCTGTGCCATTGCCCGGAGCAGGCGTATATCACGGTGAGCGAGCGTTGCACATTTGACTGCAAATTCTGCCCGGTACCCCGCCTGCATGGCAGGGTGAAGACGATTGAGGAGATCACATCCCTCGTTGAAGCAGCACAGAACCAGGGGAATGTCCGTGCCATTTCCCTGACGAGCGGGGTGGCAGAATCCCCGGAGAAGGAGGCGGAATACCTGGTCCGCATTGTCCGGCACCTTGCTTCCCGGTTCGATGTGCCGATCGGTGTCTCGATCTATCCCACGAAAACCTCTTCGCAGGATCTTCGTGCCGCTGGTGCCAGTGAGATCAAATACAATGTGGAGACCATGGACAAGGAGATCTTCCAGCGCGTCTGTCCGGGACTCTCGCTGGATGCGATCCTTGTGTCCCTTGAGGAGGCCGTCGGGATCTATGGAAAAAATCACGTGTCATCCAATTTCATTCTTGGGCTTGGTGAGACGGATGCCTGTGTGGAAGAAGGGGTAGAAACGCTCGCGTCCATGGGTGTGATCCCCAACCTGCGCCCGATCTCGCCACACCCGCTCCGGAAAGGGGAGATCGTGGTGGAACGCCCGTCAGCATACCGGCTCCTGATCCTGGCCCGGATCAACAAAGCGGCCATCGAGCGCCACGGGCTTGATGTGCGGGCTGTAAAGACCATGTGCCTGCCCTGTACCGGTTGTGACCTGACCCCGCAGCGGGATCTCTGAAGAATTTTCCCTGTCCCTTTGACATGGGTATCCGCTTTTTGTAAGCAAGGTCCGGTCACTGTTTTTCCAACAGGTCTCACTAAAAAATTCCTTTTTAACCCCGGCCCGGCACGTTGTACCCATGCGACCCCCCCTCAACCAAAATGCCTGCACGATCCCCATCTTATGACGTGAAATGAACCATTTTTTTGGCAAAATCCGGAACGGGCAAGGGGGGGTCGCGTGGGTACAGTTTTTATTTTTTGGCCCGAACTGCAAGGCCGGCACCGGATAATTATGACGGAGAACTCCGATATCCTCACGGATCCGCAGGGAAGGTTTGTACCCATGCGACCCCCCCTTTCATCCCAACAAATCCGGCGCGTGGACTCAGGCAACCTCCCGGGCCCCTTGCGCATCAGAATGTTATTTTTCCTCGCGGATCATGGCAATGGCTTTCTTCGGGCACTCATGTGCGCAGATACCACAACCCTTGCAGTACGCGAGATCGATGATACGATCACGGCTGATAACGGCATCCGGGCAATAGAGCGAGCATATCCCGCACCGGTTGCACTTCTCGTTGTCAACGACCGGCACAAAGACCCTCCAGGAGCCGGTCAGGCCGGCAGAACCCTCGACCGGCCTGCTCATGGCAGCCTGGTCGTGTTTTTGGATCCCGGTCATGCACCCGCCTCCGCATATGCAGCCTCGGCAGCCCGGATATTGCGTTCATCCGCGAACATGCCCCGGATCGCGGATTTAGCCGAATCTGCCGAGATGATGCCGGTTTTCGCAAGTGCCCCGATTACCGGGGTATTGAGGATCGGGCTGCCGGCAACCACGAGATTTTCCCGAAGGGCAATACCGGTGAGATCGACATTGTTTGTAATATACCCGGCAAACTCTTTTTTATGGGTGCTGTTGATGAGGATCCGCCCTCCTGTCTTAAGGCCGTGCACTACATCGACGGTCAGCATGACACTCTTGTCAAGGACAATGATCATATCCGGGCTCCGGATCTGGCTGTAGATCCTGATGGGGCGATCATCGATCCGGACAAAGGAGACGACCGGAGCCCCCCGGCGTTCAGCGCCATAGAACGGGCAGGCTGTTGCATAGTTCCCGTCATGGAGCGCTGCCATGGCAAGGAGCCGGGCTGCGGTAACGCCACCCTGTCCTCCCCGGGAGTGAATGCGAATCTCATACATGATCGTTCACCCCGAACCAGGACTCCCCGCCGATCCGCCGGTTTCGTATGAAGCCGGCAATATCGTCATAGGTTACTTCCTGCCCGCCAAGGCCGGCAATCACGCTGTAGACCTTCACCAGGTTCTTTGACCGGATAGAGTGCGCAAGCACGCCTCCGAAACCGAACGAGTAGTCGCGGTCGATCACGACCACTTCCTTTCCCGCCAGGTCGAGTTCCGGGAACGGGCGGAACCAGCGCAGGCGCAGCGATCCCGCTTTAATACCCTCATCCCGCAGGATATCGATAGCGACTTCCGCCTCTTTTCCCAGCGTGCCCAGCGAGACGACAACCACATCCGCATCGCTGCACCGGTATTCTTCGGTCAGGCCGTACGTACGGCCAAACCGCTTTGCGAACTCCGATTGGGTCTCTTCAATCACGCTCACGGATTCACGCATCGAGTGTGCGAGTTCCCACCGGAACCGGAAATAATCGCCTGGTCCCGTAATCGTTCCATATCCCTTTGGATTTTTGGGATCGACACTATCCGGCAGGTGAATTGGCGGGATGAAATCCCCGGGTTCGATCGTATCAACGGGTTGCATGATGTGGGAGAGGGTGAATCCGTCCAGGTTTACCATCACCGGTAACAGTACCTTGTTATGTTCGGCTATCCGGAATGCCATGAAGATGGTATCGTAAGCCTCCTGGACCGTTGAGACAAAGACCTGGAGCCAGCCGGTATCGCGTTCCTGCATTGCATCGGTATGTTCCGCCCAGATATTCCAGCCGGGAGCCAGTGTCCGGTTCACGTTTGCCATCACGATGGGAAGGCGGGCCCCTGCTGCCCAGTTGGTCATCTCGTGCATGTAGAGAAGGCCCTGGGAACTGGTTGCAGTGAATGTCCGGCCGCCGGCGGTGCTTGCCCCGATGCAGGCCGCCATCGCGGAATGCTCGCTTTCAACCGCTATGTACTGGCTGGCCAGCTGGCCGCTTGATACGTACTCCGCAAGGGTCTCCACGATCTCGGTCTGCGGGGTAATCGGATAGGCGGCAACCACATCGGGTTTTGCATCCCGGACTGCTTCGGCAATTGCCTTGTTGCCGGTCACGATCTTTTTCATGGCCGGTCCTCCTCTTCCCTAAACCTGTGGAACGTTTCCCGGATCTGTTCTTTGAGCTGCTCCACGGTTGTTCCATCAATACCCTTAAACCGGCCCTGTACCGAAAGGTACTCTTCAAGCGGAACCGGTTTTTTCATCGCCGCTTTTGTGGGGGCACTTATCGCCAGGTTTCCGTGCTCGCGCTCCCAGAGCGCCCACATCCCGGACTTCACTGCAAGCCTGCCGACTTCGATGGTTTTTTCAGATGAATATCGCCACCCGGGCGGACAGGGTGAGAGTACGTGGATAAATGTCGGGCCGCGGAACGTGAGAGCCTTCCGGACTTTCCGGAACAGGTCCTGGGGATACGAAGCGCACGCGGTTGCCTGGTAGGGAGGGTTGTGGGCGGCGATGATCGCATCGATGTCTTTCTTTACCTCGGCTTTCCCGGCAGGGGTCGTGGTGGTCTTTGCACCCAGCGGTGTTGCGCCGGATCTCTGCATGCCGGTATTGCCATACGCCTCGTTGTCGTAGCAGATGTACAGGAAATCAGTTCGCCGTTCAAAAGCCCCGGACAGTGCCTGCAGGCCGATATCGAGGGTTCCCCCGTCGCCGGCATAGACAATCACCTTTGTCGTTCTGCCGGTTGCGAGAAACATCCTGCTGATGCCCGATGCACATGCGGCTGCTGCACCAAAGGCGATGTTGACCACGGGCACCGTGAATGCGGTTTTCGGGTAGATGCCCTGGAAGGCTGCCGTGCACCCGGCGGGCATGACCAGCACGATATCCGGACCCGCGGCCTTGAGCACGTATCGCAGGGTAAGCGAGTCCCCGCACCCGGCACATGCCGAGGTGCATTTCAGGATATATTCATCATCCGGAATTTCAGTGATGGTATCCATCTCCATTCGGGACGAAACGTGTACCAACGAACGGGATGGCCGGTTGCGAGATGATCCCTGTCATATCAGATGTGGTTGCCCTGACATGATATAATCCAGAAGATTGGAGTGATTTTTGCCGACAGATTATTGTATAAATAATCCCTGGACAAAGAACAGTATAACAAGGTCACAATGGTGAACCCTGTGCCAATGTGGCGGAGTGGTTACGCGGCTGATTGCAGATCAGCTCAATCCCGGTTCGATTCCGGGCGTTGGCTTTTCCCTTCGTTTCTCGTGTTTTTACCTCCTTAAGGAGGATCAGGATCCGGTTTGTCAGGATCCAGGACAGCGACCTGCCGATCGCACGGCAGATCTATGATTATCACTCGCTCCATTCAACCGCGACATTCCGCCAGGAACCGGTTCCGCCGGAAGAATTCCGGCAATCCCTCGACACAACCTCTTCAAGATACCCTTCGTTTCTCATCAGGGAAGACGCGGATAGTATGGGGTATTGTGGTCTCAACCGGTACCATTATCGTAATGCCTGTGACCGGAGTGCGAAAGTCACCGTGTACCTGAAACCGGAATATACCGGGAAGGCCATCGGGAAGATTGCGCTCGGTTATCTGGAAGCGCAGGCACGACAATCCGGTATTCGTGTCCTCATTGCGATTATTACCGGTGAAAATGTCGTAAGCAGGAAGTAGTCTGAGAGCCAGGTGTATGTCCGGTGCGGGCAGATCAGGAACGCTGGTGAGTTGTCCGAACGGCTCATGGATGTGGTTTTTTACCAGAAAGAACTGTGAGCGATTCGCCCCCATGGGTGAGATTTCCGACAGAATGCAGCAATAATTGTCCGGATTGCGGCATTGATATAATAATGCGCCATAAAATGGGTGTTCACACCAGTGAACAAGAAATACCGTATGGCACAAAAGCACAAGAACCTTGCAGCCTTCACCGCAATCATCGGGGTACTGACACTGATACTGTCGGTATCCGCATTAGCGGAGAAAGCGCATGGCGACCACCTGCCGGAACGAAACGGGCGGGGCACCTGCGAGGCGGTCATCCCGCTGGGTGTCCCTGTGGGAATCCTCATCCTCGTATCTGCCGTTTCAGGTTTCGTCAGAAGACAGAACCGATACCAGAATAGCACCGGCAATGCAGCAGGCATTGCCCAATCAGGCTGTATGACAACGGCCGATCCGCTCCCGATGGAATGGCCGATGCGATTGTCGTACTTCCCCCTGCCGGCACATTCCTGACCGGTAGTGCGGCAAGTACGCCTGTTTTACAAAGGAGTGCTCTCCATCTCTCATGATGGACAGTGATTCAGCCTGGGATACAGCATCCTCATGAACCATTCCCGGTACATGGGGGTGCACCTCCTTTTGTTATACCATCAGAACGGGTGCCGGTGTGTTATCCAGTCCGTATCATTACCTGCGCGGATTTTTCCCGCGCGTGCAATATATCCATGAATCATACAAATATCATGGAAAAATTGCCTGTTCCGACGGAGACCAGGATCAGGAAAATCCTGCCGATGACCGAATCTATAAATATTCACAATTGTTATTTAGTATAGTCAGATTCACAATCGTGAATCGCATGCCAGTGTGGCGGAGTGGTCACGCGGCTGATTGCAGATCAGCTACATCCCGGTTCGATTCCGGGCGCTGGCTTTCAGAGGAAAGTACATATATCCTGACTGAAATGGGAGAATTACCATGAGTATCAGAATCCAGAAGACATTCGAAGCACTCTTCACGCTCGAAGAGATCCGGGGACTCTTCCGGGAGTCGTTACCCACCGGCTTCGATCCCGCGGAGGAGGCAGCATTCCGGCAGAAGATTGCTGATGTGCGGGCAATCCTTGCGGACCTCGAAGCGGGCACCGGCACACCGAAGGTGACAAAGATCGCCGGTTCCATCGACCTGCGGACCCGGGAAGAGGAGGCCATCAACATCCAGCCGATCCAGGCAGCAGGAAGGCTGACAACCGAGGCGAGGAAGGCCCTCATCTCCTATGGTGACGGGTACTCAACGTGCGACGCCTGCCGGAAACCGTTCCGGCTCGACAAGATCTCGAAGCCCGGCATCGCGGAGTTCCATGCTGATCTCGCAAAGTTCGTGAACATGGACCATGCCCGGGTTGTCCCAGGGGCACGCCGCGGGTTCCAGGCAGTCACCGGAACGCTCGTCAACAAGGGCGACTCCGTGATCGTCTCTGCTCTCGCCCACTACACCGAGTTCCTGTCCGTGGAAAATGCAGGCGGGGTTGTCAGGGAAGTGCCGCTCAACGACAAGAACATCGTTACCGGCGAAGCAACGGCAACGAAGATCGAGGAGGTCAAGGCAGAGACCGGAAAACTCCCCGTGCTCGTGATGATCGACCACTACGATTACCAGTTCGCCAACGAGCACGAGATCAAGGAGATCGGGAAGGTCGCCCACCAGTACGACATCCCGTTCCTCTACAACGGGGCCTACACGGTCGGCGTGATGCCGGTCGACGGCAAGGCAATCGGGGCTGACTTCGTTGTCGGCTCCGGACACAAGAGTATGGCATCGGTCGCGCCGTCCGGGGTACTTGCGATGACCGATGAATGGTTACCAAAAGCCCTCCGCACCACGTCGATGGTCGGAGATCTCACCAAACGTAAATTCGGTATCAAGGAAGTCGAGATGCTCGGCTGCACGCTGATGGGCGGGACGCTGCTGTCCATGATGGCATCGTTCCCCACGGTCAAAGCCCGGACCCTGAAGTGGGAGGATGAAGTGAAGAGATCCAATTACTTCATCGGCCGGCTCCTGAAGATCAACGGCAGCAACGTGCTGTCCGAGTACCCGAGGAAACACACGCTCACGAAAGTCGACACCACGGGAAGCTTCGACACGATCGCCCAGACGCACAAGCGCCGCGGGTTCTACCTCAGTGACGAACTCTCGTCCCGGGGGATCGTCGGCGAATTCGCCGGTGCAACCCGGACCTGGAAACTGAACACCTACGGCCTCTCGGACAAGAAAGTCCGCTATCTTGCGGATGCCTTTACCGAGGTTGCAGAAAAATACGAACTGAAGGTTTCCCCATGAGCGCACCTGGTAACCGGGATTACGATAATTACCATCTCTCGGATGATACGAATCATGACCCGAAATGTCTTCGGTTTCCTTGTAAGGGCGAATCCCTTTGCACGTAACCCTGTAAAAACCGCTGAACAAAAAACAGAATTTAAAACCAACGAGGAATCAATCATGACTGACAAGAAATTCCACCTGGGAACCACCTCCCTCCATGCAGGGCAGGTACCCGACCCGACCACCGGGTCAAGAACTGTACCGCTTTACCAGACCTCATCGTACGTGTTCAAGAACACGGAGCACGCGGCCAACCTCTTCGGCCTCCGCGAGTTGGGGAACATCTATACCCGGCTCATGAACCCGACCACGGACGTCTTCGAGAAGCGGGTCGCCGCAATCGAGGGCGGTACCGGCGCCATCGCCACCGCATCGGGAGCGGCCGCCATCACGTACGCGATCCTGAACATCACCCGTCCCGGTGACGAGATCGTATCTGCGGACAACCTGTACGGGGGCACGTACGAGTTCTTCCACTACACTCTCCCGAAGTTCGGGCGGCATGTCGTGTTCGTGGACTCCACAAATCCCGAGGCGTTCAGGAAAGCGATCACGCCAAAGACCCGTGCGCTCTATGCGGAGACCGTCGGAAACCCGAAACTGGACACCCCCGACTTCGAAGCGATCGCAAAGATCGCCCACGACAACGGCATTCCGGTCATCGTCGACAACACCACCGGTGTCGGCCTCGTCCGCCCGATCGACTATGGTGTCGATATCGTGGTTCATTCTGCAACCAAGTACATCGGCGGCCACGGAAACTCCATTGGCGGCGTTATCGTTGATTCCGGCAAGTTCGCCTGGAACAACGGCAAGTTCCCCGAGTTCACCGAACCCGACCCGGGCTACCACGGCCTGAAGTACTGGGACACGTTCGGGAACTTCCCGGGACTCGGGAATGTCGCGTTCGTCTTCAAGATCCGTGTCTCACTCATGAGAGATACCGGCGCCGTTATCAGCCCGTTCAATTCCTGGCTCTTCCTCATCGGCCTCGAGACCCTCCACCTGCGGGTTCCCCGCCACTCGGAGAATGCCCTGGCGGTAGCACAGTTCCTCAAAGGGCACCCGAAGGTAGCGTGGGTGAACTATCCCGGTCTTCCCGAGCACCAGAGCCACAACCTCACTAAGAAATACCTCCACGGTGGCTTTGGGCCACTCGTAGGTGTCGGCATCAAGGGCGGGGAAGTGGCATCCAGGAAGTTCATCGACAGCCTCAAGCTCTTCAGCAACCTCGCGAACATCGGTGACTCCAAGAGCCTGGTCATCCACCCGGCATCCACGACCCACCAGCAACTCACTGTTGAAGAACAGGCAAAGACCGGTGTGACCCCGGATGGTGTCCGTCTCTCTGTCGGGACCGAGGATATCGAGGATATCATCGCTGACCTGAAGCAGGCCCTGGACGCGACACCGTGAAGAATTCGGAACCTGCCGATATCCTCATGTTCATTGAGGATATTCAGGATATAATAGCAGAACTCTCCCAGATCCGTAAAGGCGCTTGTCGATGATCAAAGGATCCGCTGGAATTACAGAAACACAATATTATCGCCATCCCTCCCCGCTCGTACTGGAAAGCGGGGAGTCCCTCCCTTCTATCACTCTTGCTTTCGAGACCTATGGCCGGCTCAACCGCGAGAAGAGCAATGCCATTCTTGTCTGCCACGCCCTCTCCGGCGACGCCCATGTGGCAGGATTCCACGAGGGCGATGACAAACCCGGCTGGTGGGATGCGGTCATCGGCCCCGGCAAGGCGCTGGATACCGACCGCTACTTCGTGATCTGCTCGAACGTGATCGGGGGATGCAAGGGCTCCACCGGCCCGGCGTCCACCAACCCGGCTACCGGGAAACCCTATGGGGCAAAGTTCCCGGTCATCACGATCCGCGACATGGTGAACGCCCAGAAACTGCTCATCGACCACCTGAGTATCAGCCAGCTCTATGCGGTTGTTGGCGGATCCATGGGCGGCATGCAGGTGCTGCAGTGGTCAGTCGATTTCCCCGACCTCATGAAGAAGGTCGTGGTGATAGCGGCAACCGGCTATTCGACCCCCCAGCAGATCGCGTTCAACGAGGTCGGCAGGAAGGCGATCATCTCCGACCCCGACTGGAACAGTGGCGATTACTATGGGAAGGAGCTCCCGATCCACGGTCTCGCGCTCGCCCGGATGGTGGGACATATCACCTACCTCTCGAACGAGTCCATGCACGAGAAGTTCGGCAGGGCATTGCAGGGAAAGGACAGGATCGGGTTTGACTTCTCCACCGATTTCAAAGTAGAGAGTTACCTCCACCACCAGGGCGACACCTTCACCAAACGGTTCGATGCGAACTCCTACCTGTACATCACCAAGGCGATCGACTACTTCGACCTGACCCGTGATGGTTCGCTCACTACCGGACTCTCCGGTGTGAAAGCGGCATTCCTCGTCATCTCGGTCTCGTCCGACTGGCTCTACCCGCCCTACCAGTCGCAGGAGATCGTATCAGCCCTGACTGCGAACGAAGCAGAGATCCATTACTGCGAGATCCGTTCCAATTACGGCCACGATGCCTTCCTCCTCGAATCCGGCCAGCTGAACTATATTGTGGGGAAGTTCCTTTCCCATACCGTTGTCGGCGATGTTATGGTACGGGACGTCGAGACCATCGAGGAGGGAACGACCATTGCCGTGACCGCACGGAGGATGATCAAGGCCGGTGTCAATCACCTGCCGGTCCTCTCCACCGGGGGGCAGCTCGTGGGCATCGTCACCTCGTGGGACATAGCGAAGGCAGTGGCATCCAACTTCCTCTGGCTGGACGAGATCATGTCCCGGGATGTGGTCACGACCACGCCCGATGAGCCGATCGAGTCTGCGGCAAAGAAGATGGAGGAGCACCAGATCTCTGCCCTGCCGGTCATCGACGGGGAGCAGCACGTGACAGGTCTCATCACGGTGGATGCGATCAGCGTCCTTGTCGGGAGAGGTAACCCATGACACCATCCTCCCCGGTTCCCGCAAAAGCCCTGATCGTTCTCGGCTGTCCGGAAGTTCCATCGCAGCAGGCGCTTGCTCTCTTTATCGCATGGAATCTGCGGTTACAGGGAACATCAGTCCATGCTGCCGGTAACCCGGCGGTCCTGAACCTGCTGAAGGTATCAGACCCGGAAAAACGGTACCTCCCGGAGATGCAGGTTCTTGAAAAATGCATTGAAGAGATTGTGGAGAAGAAACGGGATGCCGATCTCTGCATTGTCTTTGCCCACAACGATGCCGGGATCTCGTATGCTGCAACCATGCGCCACCTCCTGCCGGCATCCCGGCTTGTAGTTATCATCTTCGGGAAGGAGCCGGAAGCACTGGCTGCACTGGTTGATTTTCCCTGCGAGACGATCGTCGAAAAAGCAGTGCACAATCCGATGCAGCTGAAACGGAAGATCAACGGGGTGTTCGGATGGGCTGCATAGAGAACCTGGCGTATGAGAAGATCCTGCCGCTCGGTGCTTCGTTCAAGGAGTGCCGGGAGTACGTGGAGAAGAATTTTCAAGAGTTCTGGTACGTTGATCCCGGCTACAAGCTCTTTGACGAATATATCATCGGGCTGCCCCCGATTGCGCTCGGTATCGATGACGCACGGGTGATCTTCCCGTACACCAAGCCCTGCCACGGGACGTATCTCCTCGCGGTGGAAGATGCGGATGAAGCCGCACGTGTCCGGAAAACCGCGCGAAAGAAGAAGTGAACGGAGATATGGCGATATGAAACAACAATGGCTTATACGATATTCGGAGATATTCCTCAAATCCGACCCGGTGCGGCGCCAGTGGGAGAATACCCTGATCGCCAATATCCTTGAAGTGATGCAGGGCGTCCATGTCCGGAACGAGCGGGGCCGTATCTGGCTGGACGGGGACGTGAAACCCGACCGGTTGAAGACCATCTTCGGGATCGTCTCGTTCTCGGAAGTCGAACACATAAAACTTGACGAGATCGAGACCGCCCTCCCCGACTACTGCCGCCGCCATGGGATCGATAAGGCAAAAACCTTTGCCATCAGGATGAAGCGGGTCGGGAAACACGAATTCACCTCGAATGACAAGGCAATCGAGTACGGCACTCTCCTGCGGAGTGAGTTCCCGCACCTCAAGGTGAACCTCGCAACGCCGGACAAGGAGATCCATATCGAGATCCGTGCAGACGAGGTCTATCTCTACGACAGCGTGATAAAAGGGGTCGGGGGGCTCCCGCTCGGGGTAGAAGGCACCCTTGTGGCACTGGTCTCGGGAGGCATCGACTCCCCGGTCGCCGCGTGGATGATGATGAAGCGGGGCTGCCGAATCCTGCCGGTCTTTGTTGCGCTGGACTCGTTCCTTGACGAGACCACGATCGCCCGGGCAGAGCGGGTGGTGGAGACCCTCGCCCGGTACCAGCCCGGTATCCGGCTGACCGTGATCAACGATGCCTATCTCGCTGCGGCAAAGAAGGAACTCCTCAGTAAACACCTTGAGAAATATACCTGCATCTTCTGCAAACGCCGGATGTACCGCGTGGCAACCGCGTTTGCCCATGCGTCCGGTGCAAAGGGTATTGTCACCGGCGAGTCGCTCGGGCAGGTGGCGAGCCAGACCCTTGACAACCTCGTTGTCCTCACCGATGCCGCGTCCGATATGCCGATCCACCGGCCGCTGATCGGGTTCGACAAGGAGGAGACGATACGCATTGCACGCGAGATTGGAACGTTCCCGGAGTCCATATCCCCGGCGTCCGGCTGCAAGGCAGTACCCTCAGGGCCATCCACCCGGGCAAAGCTCGAAACAATCCATGAGATCGAAGAGGATCTCGAAGCAACAAAGATGCCGCTGCCGGTCTGATCTGCGTCCCTCACGTCTCTTTTATCCTGAATGGGAACGTGGAGACCCGTGACAACGCTTTTTCGTGCCCCGGTTTACCGATAACGATCCCGGTATTTACCAAAAAAGAGGGACTCTTCATTCCCCGGTTGCATTGACCGGGAAGAAGAGTATTGTCTGGTTCTCCGGGGAATGCGGAACCTTGAAGAAATCAACCGGGAGGCGGGCGCTGTCGATGAAGAGCATGGCCCGGCCAAAGTGTTCGGCAACACCCGGGTCGGCAAACCCCTCGTATGCCTTCAGCCCCTCGCCCTGGTAATCCGGAACAACGCTTGCGGTATATACGAGCGTGGCATTCTTCCGGTCGTACCGGGGATCGGAGAGCGTGACGATCACGGTGTCATTTGCCGGCGGTTCATCCGGGAGCATGAGCGCGGCATTCGGGTTATTTCCCTCATTCCACATCGAGCCTTCTTCAAAGAGTCCGGTATCGACTGCCCCGGAGACCCGTGCCGGCCGGTCGGAGAAGTATACCGTATCTGCCCGTGTCCCCTGCAGCGTGAGGGTCAGCGTACCGTTCTTTCCTTTCACCAGCGAACCCTGTTGTGCTTCCTGCACAAAGAGGAAACTGATAAAATCGGATGTGGGTGCGACCTGCGTCTCCGCTGCGATTGCCGGCAGTGCCGTGGAATTCCCGCCCGCATTGGCCTGCCCATCCTGCGGCCGGAAAATGCAGTATACCCCGGTGATACTGCCCAGGAGAAAGCCGATGACAAGGGCTGCTGCGATGATGAAGATCGTGTTGCGCTCTATAGAAAATCCCCCATGTGACTACCGGAACCACTTGTCCGGGAAATGCAATAAATGAGTAGTATGTATCCGGCAGCGCCAGCTGTCCTGAACATGAACGGGTATCCTGTATTCACCGATTAACGGCTCATAAGAACTCTCTAAAAGTATAAACAGGGGCCAGAACAACATTTTGGAGCTGACCCCCCATGGATGTCGTTCCCGTCCTCGTCTCGATCCTCACCCTCTTTCTCATGATCGGGGCAGGCTTCCTTGCCCGGAAGCGGGGGCATCTGAAGGAACCGGTGGTCCATACAATCTCGCATATCCTTGTCAATATCGCGCTGCCGGCACTCACGATCAGCAGCATGCAGGTTGCGCACAGCGAGCACTCGTTTGATCTTGTCAGTACCACGCTCTTCATAGCATGTGCCTATTATCTCGGGGCATTCATCATCAGCATCCTTGTCTGCCGTTTCCTGTTCGCAACTCCGACGGAGAAGGGCGTCTTCCAGTTCATGCTGGTCTTCCCCAACGTGGGTTTCATGGGAATCCCGATCTCGGAAGCGATCCTCGGGCCGGATGCCCTCATCTATGTCATCCTCTTCAACCTGCCTTTCAACCTGCTGGTCTTCACCATGGGCATCTGGCTCCTTGCCCACGAGCGGCGGGGAAGCCTCGACCCGCTCCTGCTGCTCACGCCCGGCTTTGTCGCCTCGCTCGTGGGCCTGGCCCTCTTCCTTACCGGGTATGACATCCCGTTCCCGGTAGATGCGGCGCTTCACTGGATTGGGATGGCAACCACGCCGCTGGCCATGATCGTTGTCGGTGCCCTGCTCGCGACCCTGCCGTTCTCCCGGCTTGCCGGTGACTGGCGGATCCTCGTGATCACGGCACTGCGCCTGATCATCTTCCCGGTGCTGGCATACCTCCTGCTTGCCCCCATCCTCTCCGACCGGCTCCTCCTGGCAAGCACGGTGCTTCTCATTGCTATGCCGGTAGCTGCCAACACCGTGCTTCTCTCTGAAGAGTATGATGTGGATGCAACGCTTGCCTCCCAAGGTGTGTTCCTCTCAACCCTGCTCAGTTGTGCAACGATCCCGCTGATAGACTTCATTCTCTTCTGAACAGCGGAACGTTGGTGCGGGAGAGACGCCGTAGGATGATTTCCTGTGTATCCCGGTTCATCGGGAATAAAAAAGGGAGATTATTCAGTTATCGCTGCGCTGACTGCCGGTGTGGCACTGTCGTAAACCCGTGTCCAGAACCGGCCCTGGAATGCCATGAAGAGCGGGATAAGGACCAGGAGAAGCAGCACGAAGACTGCGATAACGCCAAGGATCGCAGGTACACTGAAACTCGTGATGGCAGCAATGCCGATGCCCAGGACCACAAAGACAAAGATCAGGACCATAATCGGCACCGCAACGATAATGGCGACAAGGAAGATCGCGATAACATAGTTGATCCACCCGATCTTTGCGATATGATCGCAGATTGCCCGGAAATTGAACGCCTCAGAAAAAGTTCCCATCCGTGCAAACCGGATCGAGACAACCGGGAGCACGAGGGCAACGGCGAACTCTATGATGTACATAAGCACGACAAGGACGAGGTTCGGTTGCCATGCAGCTATTGCAGCAGCGTCTGCCTTTCCGGAAATGACCTGGATCATCCAGGCACCATAGGTTGCAATCCAGACCAGCCAGATGGGAATCGAGTACACGAACGAAACAACTATCAGTTTCAGGCCGTCGATGAAAAGCGTTCCCCACTGGTCAACATCCGGCGCGGACTCTGCACCCCGGTAGATCCGCATCATATACCCGTTCAGCGGGATCGTGAGAAGGATGGTTGCAAGGACCAGCTTTATCCATCGTCCTGCGTTCCCAAGAACACCCTGCCGCATAAATGCGAAGGCGTCGCTTAACATCTCTGTATAATCCATGTGTTCACCAAAAATTGTATCCGGGGAATATTTCCCCGTTCGCGTATGCGCACATGTATATGAGATAGTGGGGAAAAAAATGTATCTGCCTCAGCCTGTTATCCGGGAAGAATAAATCCCCGGAATGCCCGATCCGCGGCAGATCCCTGCCCGGTCCGGGTCATCACGATCGCGAATGAAACGGTGCCATATCACTATGTTTATGTGGTGGGCACGATATGGTGTAACTACCGATATTCGTCGGGATGGATGGTGTTCATGAGTATGACATCTGGTGTGAAGATCCCAGTCAACTATACAGAAGCCGCAGAGAACCTGAAGAAACTCCTGAAACTCTCGGGTTCCCCGGTTGCATTCCGGTTTGCAACAAAGAAAGAGGAGATCCCTGAAGGTATGCAGAAACTCGACAAGACGATCCGCCACTGTACGATGATCGGACTTGCCAGGAAAGAAGGAAAGATCTTTTACTCCCTTTCTGATAACCACGAGTGCAACGGGGGTGCCTGGTCGCTGGGCCTGAGGGAGATCACCGAGACGCTGAAGAACGGCGACTTCTACTTCAAGCTCGGCAAGTTTGACAGTTCCGCAGCATGTAAGCGGACCATCGACCGGGTTGCCCATCTCAACCCCGGCGAGACCTATGCGACCCTGTATGCCCCGCTCGAAAAGGCCCCCTTCGACCCGCAGGTCGTGGTCATTGTCGCAAGCCCCTGGGCGATGCTCAAACTTTCCCAGAGCACCCTCTTCCGTGTCGGCGGGCGAATCAACGCGGAGTTCTCCGGCATCCAGTCCGTCTGCGCCGATGCCTGCGCCCAGACCTACCTCAACGGCAAGGTCAACTTCTCGCTCGGGTGCGACGGCTCACGGAAGTTCTCCGGCATCGAGGATGGCGAGATGGTCATGGGGATCCCTGCTGAGATCCTGCCGGAACTTATCGCGGCACTGAATGTTGTAGCGGCAGCACCAGGGTCCAAACCCGGGGCGAAATAACCTCCCTGAATCCTGCAGGGAGGTTCTCCCTTTTTTTATTGTGGTATCCGTTGCCGGCTGCACTGGTACTGGTCAGTCACCGCTGCCCGTATACTTGTGTGATCCCAAAGGCATAAAGTAAAAAGGCAGCCGGGAGATTTGCGAGGAAAATAGCGAGAAATAAAAATGAGCTTCCCTGTGAGTGGCGGGGAAAAAGATCCGGTCTCTGAATAAAAAGTTATATGAGTTTCATACCGGCAGTCGGTCCGGGTTTGCACTCGAAGACTTCCGTGATCTTCACGATGATGAGCGACCGTGCGGGGAGTTCCGGCCTCTTCCTGTTGACCGCTGCCTTCATCTCCTCGTATTCCGTGCCGCTGTTCTTGATCGATGTCACGCCCTTGATCTGGAAGCAGCCCTTGATCTCCGGGCCCCAGATGTAGATCGCAATCTTCGGGTTTGTCCGGAGGTTGGAGATGGTCTTGTTCATGAAATTATCCGTGATCCAGATCGTCTCGTCATTGTGGAGTTCGACCATCCCGAGAGGGATCACGTTCGGAGTCCCATCCTTGGATGCCGTGGCAACCGGGAAGATCTTCATCTTCGCGAAGGCTTCCTTCATGTCTGCATTCAGCTTCACCATGGTAACATCACCAATTCTCCCCATGGATTCCTTAACACCATATACTTTATGCAATAAAAGTGGCCGATAGTCAGGTTCACCCGCCTCGCCACAGGTTCATATAATGGAGGGAAGAACCGGTTGGTGGTTATCATGCACACAAATCCCATGGAAGTGTTCCAGCACGAAGCGCCCGAAGTTGCAGAAGCGTTCAACGGCCTGATCCAGTCGCTTGTCAAATCGAAGGGGCTCGACCCGAAGACCAAGCAGCTGATCTATATCGCGATGAAGGCATCGATGGGAGACCCAATGGCCGTGAAGGCCCATGTGCCGATGGCGAAGGCTGCGGGGGCGACAAAAGAGGAAGTCGTGGATGCCATCCTCATGACCCTCACCGTTTCCGGTATCCGAGGGGTTGTGACGTGTCTCCCCGATGCGATCCAGCAGTTTGAATAATCATTTTTTCTGATGGCAGGCATACGCCCTGCATCGCTTCTCTTATCTCCTGAAGCGTTCCATCTGTCAGTATGATGCGCGAACCGCCGGTCAAGAAGGTACTGTACTGGTGCGATGAGTGCAACGTGCCGCTGCTCGCGAAGAGCTGCGCGTGCGGCCGTGAAGGAAGGGTGATCGAACTCCTCCAGCCCTACGAGCTCCGCCCCGCCCTGTCTGCCGACCGGGCACTGATCCGGCGGCTCATCCAGGAGCGGTACGGCGATGTCCCCCTTGCGCAGATCCTCCTCCTGAACAAGACCGGGGGTGTCGACCGTGCGGATCTCGTGATCATGAACGGCGAGCGTTTCGGCTGGCTCACCTTCGACCCGGTCAACCGGAAGTTCGCGCTCGATATAACCCCCGAAGCCCTGCCGTTCATCGTCCGCCATGCAACAAAAGGGGTGGTGGACCTTGACACCCACACGAATGCCCGCAGCGAACAGGGGCGGATCGGCGGGAAACGGCTTCTTCTTACGCAACCCGTCCCTGACGGCACCGTGATCGTGAAATACAAGGCCCGGTACGGGACGGGTGCGGTAAAGGACGGGTCGATCAAGGTAAAGGAACTCATCGCGGTGGAACCCCGCACCCTTCCTGATCCCGGCTGGGATGTGGCAATCGAAAAGAACCGGTACCACCTGAAGAACCTGGAGCGGCATGCGATCCGGGCGATCAAGCACCACATGTCCGACCGGCCGACCGCAAACGTCTCGTTCTCCGGGGGAAAGGACAGCACGGTGGTGCTCCATCTTGCCCGGAAGGCCGGTGTCACGAAGGCCTTCTTCATCGACACCGGGCTTGAATTCCCTGAAACCATTGCGTTTGTCAAATCGCAGGGCGTCGAGATGTTCGGCGGTGCCGGGGATTTCTGGCAGGCCGTGGAGAAGGCAGGGCCGCCGGGCAAGGACAACCGCTGGTGCTGCAAGTTCCAGAAACTGCGTCCCCTCAAGCTCTTCCTGGCGCAGGAGGGCCCCTGCGTCACGATCCAGGGCAACCGGTGGTACGAGTCCTGGAACCGGGCGAGCCTCGACGAGACGAGCCAGAACCCCGACAACCCGCTCCAGCTCAATGTCTCGCCCATCAGGAACTGGCGGGCACTCGAAGTATTCCTCTATCTCTGGTGGCAGAAAGCCGCAATGAACCCGCTCTACGAGCAGGGCATCGAGCGGATCGGGTGCTACCTCTGCCCGGCAATGCTGGAGAGCGAGTACGAGCAGATTCGCATAACCCACCCGGAATATACCCGGCGCTGGGACGAATTCGTGGAGCGCTGGGCCCAGAAGAAAGGCCTGCCGGATGCCTATTGCCGCTGGGGACTCTGGCGTTGGAAGGCGCTGCCGAAGAAGATGCAGGAGATCTGCCGGGCAAAAGGGATTGCCGTTAACGAGGATTTCACGCTGAAGGCAACTCCCCCGGCAAAACCCCCGGCTGAAAAGAGCCATGAAACAGTTGATGATGCGGGAGGAAAAACCATGAAGACAGAAATGTTGGAACCGGCTGGCGAAAGGTTTGACGTGACGGGAATCCGGAAGGATTTCCCGCTCCTTGCTGAAGTTGTCTACTTCGACAATGCAGCAACGAGCCTCTCTCCCGAACCAGTCATCCAGTCGATGGTGGAGTTCGAGCGCAATTACCGTGCCAATGTCGGGCGGGGTGTCCACCGGCTCACCCAGATCGCATCCCAGCGCTACTGGCACGCCCACGAGAAGGTGGCAGGCTTCATTGGTGCAAAGGAGGGTCTCACGGTCTTCACGAAGAGCACCACGGAATCGATCAACATGGTGGCGCAGGGCTTCCCGTGGAAGACCGGCGACCGCGTGCTGACAACTATCCTCGAGCACCACTCCAACCTCCTGCCTTGGTACCACCTGAAGAACCGTGGCGTATCGGTCGATGTTGCCGGTATCCGCGATGATTATTCCTTTGATCTGGCCGCATTCGAATCCGCGATCACCGACCATACGCGCCTTGTCGCGGTCACCCATGCCTCCAATGTGCTGGGCGTGATCACTCCGGTGAGAGAGATCGCGAAGATCTGCCACGATCACGGCGCCCTCCTGCTGGTGGACATGGCCCAGACCGCTCCCCACCTGCCCGTTGATGTTGCAGCCCTTGGCTGCGATTTCTGTGCGTTCTCCGGCCACAAGATGCTCGGTCCCACCGGTACCGGGGTGCTCTGGATGAAGGAGCCGGTCATCGAGCCGCTCCTGCTGGGAGGGGGTGCTGTCGAATCTGTGAAGGGATCCGACTATGTCCTGTCAGAAGGATACCAGCGCTATGAAGCCGGGACCGGCAATATTGCCGGAGGAATCGGCCTTGGTGTTGCCGTGGATTACCTCGCCCGGATCGGGATGGACACGGTCCGCCGGCACGAACAGGCTCTCACCACCCGGATCATTGACGGGCTCCGGAAGAACCCCCGTGTAACCCTCTATGTCCCGGAGACTCCCGAGCGGCGGGTGGGCGTGGTCTCGTTTACTGTCGAGGGCCTGCACCCGCACGAGGTTGCCCAGCGCCTCGACGAGATGGCAGACATCATGGTCAGGTCCGGCCACCACTGCTGCATGCCGCTCATGGACCGGCTGGGACTGCCCGATGGGACGGTGCGTGCAAGTCTCGGGCTGTACAATACGCAGGACGAAGTGGATATCTTCCTTGCAACAATGGAAGAGATCACCCGGTAACATCGGTCTTGTGCTTCCTGATGTGGCTTACCGATTTATCACGATTTATTATGTAAGAATCCATAACTATTGATCACACAACCGGGCTACCTGCCCTGCTCTCGAGTGATCTTTCATGAAGAAACAACCGATCTCTGACCTGTTCTCCCGTGTCCGGGAGAAACGCCCGCTCGTCCACCATATCACGAATTACGTCACGGTCAATGACTGCGCCAACATCACGATCTGCGCCGGTGGTGCACCCGTGATGGCCGATGCGGCCGAGGAAGTCGCGGAAATGGCTGCCATTGCCAGCGCCCTGGTCCTCAATATCGGGACCCTCAACCGGGTCCAGATCGAGTCCATGATACTGGCCGGAACGATGGCAAACGACCGGAAGATCCCGGTGATTCTCGACCCGGTGGGTGTCGGCGCAACGCAGTACCGGACGAAGACCGCCCAGCGACTGCTGGATACCCTCGATATCGCGATCATCAAGGGGAATGCGGGCGAGATCGGGGTGCTTGCCGGGGCAGAAGCGGAAGTGCGGGGGGTTGACTCCCACGGGCTTGCCGGCAACCCCGTCACGATAGCACAGGACTTTGCCCAGGTGGCCGGCCTGACCGTTGTCGTCAGCGGGGCCACCGATATCATCACGGACGGGAAGACCACGAACCTTGTCGAGAATGGCCACCCGATGATGGGCAGTATCTCTGGCACCGGGTGCATGGCAGCATCCGTGACCGGCGTCTTTGCGGCAGAATCAAAGGACCGGGTTCAGGCAGCGACCGCCGCGTTCGCCGCATTCGGTATTGCCGGTGAACGTGCCGCTGCCTCTGCCCGGGGACCGTTCAGTTTCAAGACCGCGTTGTTTGACGAGATGGCTTCCCTCAAACCTGACGACCTTGCACGCGAAGCCCGTATCCGGACCGGATGAGTCCCGCCACTCCTATGGACCTGAGCCTGTACATTGTCACGGATGAGGTGCTCTCGGGAGGTCTCCCCCATTCCGTTATCGCACGGCGGGCAGTGGACGGGGGCGCAACGGCGATCCAGCTCCGGGACAAGACTCTCTCCTCCCGAGAACTTGTCCGGACAGGAAAAGAGATCTGTTCCATTACCCGGAGAGCGGGGATCACATTCATCGTGAACGACCGGCTGGATGTTGCGCTTGCCTGTGGGGCTGATGGCGTGCATCTCGGGCAGGGCGACCTGCGGTGCGACACGGCCCGCCAGCTTGCGCCGCCGGGATTTGTTATCGGTGTCTCGACAGGCACCCTGGAGGAGGCCGTGGAGGCCGAACATGCCGGGGCAGATTATGTCGCGGTCAGCCCGGTCTTCTCAACGGGTTCCAAGAGCAATGCCGGGCCAGGCCAGGGCCTTGCCCTTGTGACGAAGATCCGCTTCGCTGTCCGCATTCCTGTCATCGCCATTGGCGGGATCGGGCCAGGGAATGCCGGGCAGGTGATCGATGCAGGGGCAGATGGCATATCCGTGATCTCGGCGGTAGTCTCGCAGCCGGATATCGCGGCAGCAGCCCGGCGCCTTGCAGGGATCGTGGCAGTCCGGAAATCTGCCCGGGGAGATCGTTCATGAGCCCGGAGGGAAAACCACGCTTCGTAGTGCACGAACACTTTTCCAAACACCATCACTTCGACTTCCGACTTGAACATGACGGAGTGCTCGCAAGCTGGGCAGTACCGAAAGGACTTCCCAAAAAAGCAGGCGAACGAAGGCTCGCAATTGCGGTGGAGGATCACCGTCCTGACTATATCAGCTTTGAAGGGACGATCCCCGAAGGGGAATATGGTGCAGGGGAGGTGAAGATTGTCGATACCGGCACCTACGAACCGGTTGCCTGGAAAGAGGATAGTATCGAGGTGCGACTCACCGGTACACAGTTCATCGGCACGTATCACCTCATCCGGTTCAAAAAGGCCGGAGAAAAGGAATGGCTGGTATTTCGGTCAGATGACTGATCCCTGCATCCGGCAACAGACTGGTGCCTGATCAGGGTGCATGGGGTGGAATTCTTCCAGATGGTAATAACAACTTATAAGAAAGACCTAAAACCATGTTCAACCTGGTACATTGTGCAGGTCTGATCGCGACATGAGAACCATTTCACCACAAAATACGCTCTGGCTTTCGATCACGGGACTGCTCACCGTCGGGATTGTTCTTGTCTCTATCTATTCCCTGAAAAACAATTACTATGACATCTTCCCGTATTTCTATATCCTGCCCATCCTCCTGGTTGCGTACGTTTCTCCCCGGTATGCGGTTTATTTCACGGTAATCCTCGGGTGGATATTCCTCGGGCTTGTGTACCTGTACGGTCCGGCCAGTATCCAGCTGTATGCATCGAGCATGGCCTTTTTCTACATCTTCGTCTCGCTTGGCATCATTCTCTCGGCATTCTCCGGCCAGGCTTCCCAGGAGCGCAAATACCGCGAGATCTTTGAGACCTCGCAGGCCGGGTTTATCACGTTCGATCTTGAGACCCGGCGGATCCAGACCATCAACCGCCAGGGTGAAGAAATTCTCGGGTATGCTCCCGGGGAACTTGCAAGCCAGGACTTCGCTGAACTCTGGTTTGACATCCAGCATGAGATCAGTTTTGTAAAGAAGCTCCGGCTGGATGAGAAGATTACCGGGATGGAGATCGCCCTGCGGAAGAAGGATCGCACCGTGATCTGGGTACATGCTACAGCGGCTCTTACGAAAGAGGGTCTGATTGTCTGCTCGATCATGGACATCACTGAAGGCAAGCGCATGAAGGACGAACTCATCGAGTCCGAACTCCGTTACCGGACGCTCTTTGACGGTGCAAGCGACGCCATCATCCTCCACGATATTGACGGGAAGATCTATGAGTCCAATGTCATTGCGAGCCGGTATCTTGGCTATACCAAGAAGGAACTCATGAACATGACGCTGTTCGATCTCGCCGTCTCCCCGGATCGGATGTTCCCTTCGGATCAGGTAAAGGAGTTCACTGCCCGGGGGCACCTCCTGTTCGAGAGCGAGTTAAAGAAGAAGGAGGGAGGTACCCTGCCCGTTGAGATCAGCAGCCGGCTCACGGAATATTTCGGTATGCCCGCGGTGATGAGCACCATACGCGACACCTCTGAGCGAGTGAACTCGTAATTCCTTTCTCTGGATGGTGGAATATCTCATTCCAGCATTTACCCACACAGTAATTGCAGAGAATCTTGCCGTGGATGCGATGCCATAGTGTTACCCTTCCCCATATAATCCCGGCGTGTCACTTCCAACCCGCTGACACCGTATCTAAAAAAGATTAATGTCCGGCTGCAACTTTCTGGGATACGGTCACCGATGCATAGTTCACGACAGGCATGGACCGGTGGCGGATATGGGTAACGATCTCATCCCCCAGTGTGAGGACCGCCACCTTATGGGCGTTCTTGTCCTTGTGGATATGGACCGGGGAAATTTCCAGGGAATTGTAGCGTTCTGTTCTGATCTCTTCGCCGGTGGCGCACTCATAGTACTTCTTGATGTGGATCATCAGCATGTGCAGATGTAACAGTTCTTCTTTTTGCAGAGTATCACCTTCCCAGACTGATCCTTCCTTTATGGTACCCTAAATCTTACTGGTGAACTTTATTAGAGGAACAATGCGGCACGCGGGACCGCAGTTCCGGCTCACCATTGGAGATGATTGGATGCGCTTCCGGAAGGATCCTGCCACCCGGCAGGGGGAAAAGAAACGATCTAGACTCCGGGCTCCGGGAAATGAGAACGGCAGAGAATCCACGTTTAAGAGTATTACCCGGGTGGTGAGAATTGTTTTATGGTACTTATGCCGTCGGAGTGACGTGAAGTCCAGAGTTCAATGAACGCAAACTTGGTTTTCCTTAAAACAGATTTTTTCAAAAATGAATTGAACGTTACCTGCTTAAGCCGCCGGAGGGACTTGAACCCTCGACCTGCTGATTACGAATCAGCCGCTATACCGCTAAGCCACGGCGGCGTAATACCTCACAATATCGGCTTATGCAGTTATAAAATATGTGGCTGCGGGCTTACGAGTACCCGCTGAGCGCAGTTACATTCCCTTTATCCTGGTTCTCCTTGGGTGCGATCGTCCCGAACTTGGCCTCGTAGTCCGCAACGGTCTTGGTCAGTACTCCGAGAAGGTTCTTTGCGTGCGACGGGGTGATAGAGACGATAGCCTTGGCCCGCGCCTGGTTCACCTGCGGGAGCTGGTGGAGGAACATGAAGGTGAACTCATCATCCTTGTAGGCGATCTGGATCATGTTGCTGTATACGGGGTCAAGGGTGGGGGGGATATTGACCGAGATTTCCTGTGATGACATATTGAACAGGTACTCCCTGCTGGTATGAATAGGTTTCAGGGTTCAGGATTATGACCGCAATTCAATACCTTTAATCTGCTTGATCTCCCACCTTTTCCTGAGGAGCACCCTGGTGACGCCTGTGAAATATGTGACAATCTCTGAGCTGGTACGGGTGCATGCCTGCCCGGTCCGCTTTTTCTATGAGAAGAACGAACCCGTCACCGAGTCCCACCGGTATACAGTCTGCAAGCAGCTCTCCTACCATCTCGGGAAACCGCTTGATGCTGAAGCGATCTGGGATGAGATTACCGCAGTCCACCCGTTGGTTGACCCCGCGCACAAGGAGTTCCTGGGTATCTGTATCACCGCATGCAACAAGACCTCGTGGAAGCCTGCAGCCCAGACGGATGTGCGGGTCGCATCGGACAAATATGGCATGGCGGGCATGATCGATCGCGTCGATGCTGATGGTGCATTTTCCCTTGTCCGGGCATCGGGTGCGATGCCGTTTGGGACCTATGTGGCCGACAGGATCAGGATTGCAGCTATCGTGTTCTGCCTGGAGGAGATGACCGGCAGGGAGGTGACCGGCGGGACAGTGGAGTATATCCCGGATGGGGTTTCGCGGTATCACGAGGTTCAGCCCCGAGACCGCAGGCAGGTAATTGCCGCACTGCACAGACTCCGTGAGATCCGTGATGGAGCAATGCCCCAGCACCCCCTCAATGCGCCCTGCCACCGGTGCAAGTACCGGGAGAAATGCGAGAGCAGTGTCGGCAGGAGGCTCTCCGAGCTGCTCTGATCGGAGTTGCCAGCGCGATGATCCCCCCTCGTTTTTTCCTGATCTGATCCCGCTCTCCGGGTTAGTACGCGATAAAGAGCACGTTCGGGCAGATCCATCTTTCCTGCATGCGGGAATCCGTATCCCGGAATTTTTTGTACCCATGCGACCCCCCCAACCGAAAAAAACCCAGTTGCCCTGTTTCACGTCGTAAAAACAGGGAAAATTGTGATAAAATGCAAAAGAGGGTGGGGGGGTCGCATGGGTACAATATATTTTGCAGGCTGTGATCCCTTGCGGGACATTTTGTTCCCGTAATGTCCATGTCCCGTCAGAACAATGAGGAGTTGATCCCGAGATCAGGGATCTTTTTTCAGGGTTCATTGAGCTCCCGGAACCCCTTTTGTACCCGTGCGACCCCCCCTCTCCCCCGTATACGTACGCAGGGATGGGTGAGATTATCACTTTCACCCCGCCCAATCTCCTCCCTTTTATCCCTCCATCCGCAACCGTCATGATATCCAATCAAAAGGAAGTGACCCATGATGGCAGCAACACGTATCGAGACCGGAACGCCCGAAGGCAATGCACTGGGATTTTCTGAAGATCTCTTCTCAGGCTGGCTGGAGAGGGAGGCCGGCAACCGTCTCATCCTCCATTACATCATATCCCGGCACAAGAACGAGGGCAATACCCAGGCCCTGATCCGGCAATGGCTCATTGAAGGCTACGATGTCAGGGTTGTGATGCCCCGCCCCGTGATGCAGCACATCCTGAAAAAATTCCGGTTTGTCCCGGGAAGCGGAGTGTTCCCGGACCAGTACGCGGACCAGGTGGAGGTCTGGTATGGGCCGGAACACGCGTATGATCACGCACATGTCCCGTATCCGGATCACGCTGGTGCAACAACCTGATCCATGTTTAATTATCGGACTTCGTAAGCCCGGGTATATTCAGCGGCTTTATGTGATACTGCGGATAAATGTACGTACTGTCTGTTTACAAAACGGAGTAAATTTTCAGATCAATTCGTGGTGGCGTCATGGTTCAGATCGATTTTAAGGATTATCAGAAGTACCTCATAGCGGTTCTTGTCGGGCTGTTTGCACTCTATGCCTTCTGGATTCGTATTATTCCCATGCTCATGATGGGACAACAGACCGACATCCTCAGTATGGTGGCGATGGATGATCCGCTCTATAACCTCCGCCAGGTCGAGGTGATGCTCTCACAGTTCCCCGGCTATGCCTGGTTTGACCCGATGACCCTCTACCCCGGCGGGAGCACGATCTACTGGGGCCCGGTCATGCCCACCATTATTGCGATCTGCTGTCTTCTCGCAGGAGCCACCACCCGTCCTGAGATCATCTCTGTTGCACTCCTCGTCCCGCCGCTCCTGGCCGCTGCCACGGTGGTTGCAATGTATTATGCCGGCAGGGTCTTTGGCAACTGGAAGACCGGGCTCCTTGCTTCCGGGTTTACCGCGGTCGTATTCGGCCAGTTTTTCACGGTATCGTATTACGGGTACATCGATCACCATATTGCAGAAGTGCTCTTTTCCACTATTTTCTGCCTTACGTACGGTTATGCCCTCGTCGTGGGAAAGAACAGCCCGGTTGATCTGAGCGATCGCAGCAGTTACCGGAATCTTCTCATAGTCTCTGTTTTTTCTGGCATTGCCTACCTCCTCGGCCTGTTTGTCATGCCGACAATGATCCTGTTTGCGATGATCGTTGCCCTCTTTACGCTTATCCAGTTCATTATCGATTTTTACCGGCGCCGGTCCAGCGACTACCTCGTCCTCATCAACGGCGTCACCTTCGGCATAGCGATCCCCGGTCTCCTTTTGTTTGGTTTGAAAAGCCCAGGCATTGACCTGTCCACGTATTCCATCGGCCATATCATCGCGTACCTGGGGCTCATAGCCGGGACCTGCCTGCTCTGGTACCTTGCCCGATTCCTCCGGGAAAAACCGCGTTATACTTATCCCGGTATCTTGGCCGGGTGTGCGATTCTTTCTACCTCCCTCCTCTACATTTTTATCCCGGCGCTCTACGGGCTCTTCATTTCGAGCCTCTTCTCGTTCTTCGGACAGTACGCAGTAACCAACACCGTGCTGGAGGCCATGGGATGGTCATACGATCATGCGTGGGGCTCCTTCAACTATGGACTCCTTCTGTTCGCTGGCGGAGTACTGGTCATTCTCTACCGCAATATCCGGAACGAACACCCCCATCATATCTTTTCCCTTGTCTGGTCGCTGGTTATCCTCCTGTCAACATGCCAGCATATCCGGTACGAGTACTATCTTGCCATTAACATCGCGCTCCTCTCTGCAATTTGTGTAACGTTTGTCGTGGAGGTATCCGGGCACGACCTTTCCCGAATTGCCTCCCGTATCTCAGAAACCTCGCATAACCCCGGATCCGCGGAACCGGCAAAGGAGGATTCGCTCAAGAAGAAGCCGGGTAAACAAGGAAAGAAACCAGTGGATCTCTCCCATAGCCCGGATTACCTACGGCTGGCCCTCCTGCTCATTGTCTCTCTGGTTGCCCTGCTCTTTGTGTATACCTCGGCTACCCTTGCCTATACCATGGTTTCGGCTGCCGGGACCAACATGAATTCTGACTGGAAGGAATCCCTCGAATGGCTGGGGAACAACACGCCAGAGACCGGAGTAGATTACCTGGCGATCTATGACCAGAAGACCTACCAGTCTCCCAATTCAGCATATGGGGTCATGTCGTGGTGGGATTATGGCCACATGATCTCGTTCATAGCAAAACGCATCCCGAATGCCAACCCGTTCCAGCAGGGAGTTGCCGGCCCCAATGGTTCGGCCACCTATTTTGTGGCAACTTCGGAAGAGGAAGCGAACCGGATCCTTGATAATGACGGCACCCGGTACGTGATCACGGACATCATGATGGACGATGTCATCAATGGGAAATTTCACGCTATGGCCACCTGGCACAACAGCACTGCAGGCCTTTCTCCCTTTATCCAGGTATTCCTCATGCCGAATCAGGAGAATACCTCGCAGTTGGATCCCACCGGATTCGTTCAGCCGGCATATTACCACACGATGATATCGCGGCTGCATACGTTCGACGGTTCTATGACCAATGCATCAGCCGCTTATTACATCGAATATGCCGATCCATCGGTAACCGGCCTGTCACAACCGGTGATTGTCAGTGGCGGGCTGCTGAACGCGACTGAAGCAGAACGGATGCTAACCCAGTTCAATACCAGCGGTGCTGTCGGGTACCGTGCAGGATTGTACAGCTACAACATCCTGAAACCGGCAGACACGGTTCCCGCGCTGCGTCATTACCGGCTGATCCACGAATCGCCGACAAATGTCTATGACTCGGAGTCTGTTGATGTCAGGTTTGTCAAGGTCTTCGAATATGTCCCCGGGGCGCACATCCGGGGAGAGGGGATCATCAGCGTGCCGGTGGTAACCAATACCGGCCGCACCTTCACCTACCGGCAGGAGAGCATCAACGGGGAATTTGTTGTCCCGTATGCGACAAGTGGCAATTCCGGGGACGTGAAAACGAATGGTGTATACACCATCGAAGGGACAGGGAAGACATATACTGTTCCTGAATCCGCCGTGACGGGCGGCCTGTATATAACCTGATCTGTTCTCTCTTTTTTTGGTTTTCCTGCAGGGTTACTGCCCGAGCAATGTCTTTGAGATGATGTATTCTCCGCGGGCTTCGCGGGTAGTCCCGACGATCAGCCACTGCTCGCTGCCATGCTGTTCCAGCACCCCGCAGGCTTCGATGTTCTCTCCTGCAAGTGCCTGCCCGCTGTAGGTATGGGTGAAGGAGAGCACCCGGCATACCTCCTCGTGTTCCACTTCGTATACAGCGGGGTTGTCGAACGCGAGCGAGGCATTCGTCACCTTCGCCTCGATTGTCTGTTTTCCGAGCACCGTGCCCCTGCCGGATGGTGCGCTCCGGATCCCTTCATAGGACCGCGTGTACAGGATATCGAAGTACGTTCCCTCGATCTGCCCCCGGTTCCACTTCCGCTGCTCGTGGAGTACAAAGGAGTCATACGAGATTTCCGGTTTGCGCTTCTCGTACACCTTCCGCCACATTGCGTCCGAGAGCCCCTCGATCTTCCCGTCATGGATGCTCTGCCGGACAAGTGCCTGTGCGGTAAACCAGTGCTTCCCGTACACCACCATGTCGATGTCAGAACCCCCGTTCTCCAGCCCACAGAGAAGCGAACCGGTACAGCCCACGGCCCCGTCCGGGAGAGAAAAGAGGTTCACCAGTTTTTCCACTCGCGGGTGGGTAGCGGCGATATGGCCGATCTCAAGATCCGGTTTCAGCACCCGTTTCACGTCTTCTTTCGGGATGCGGTGGAGAAGGCCGGCATACTGCGGCTTGTACCGGGCAATATGGGCATATGCCTCCTCGAAATCGTACTTGGTAAAGCGTTGGCCGGATGCATTGGCCCGTGTCCCGTTCTCGTCGGGCACGTACCGGAGCACGCAGCCAATCCTGTCGTCATTGTCATATGTGGAGACGGCATAGAGCCAGCCATCGTTATCCTCAATGAAATCACGCAGGCGAAGAGGGGGCATCATGGTAAGGGAACCTCAGAGGGTGAGCAGGAACCGTGCGATCCGGTCAATATCGGCGCCGCTCCGGATGATCTGCTTTCCCTGCAGGTCAACCACCGTGCTCGGGATGCCGGACAGCCGTCCACCGTCAATGATCAGTTCGCGCGGAACCGTGCACTCCTCCGGTGTCTGCGGATCCTTTGATCCATGGAGGTTGGCACTTGTTGCCGTTATGGGAGCATCGAACCGGGTGATGAGTCTGATTGCGAGCGGATGGGATGGCATCCGGATGCCAATCATTCCGGTACCCCCGGTAAGGATTGCCGGAACGCACTTCCGGGCAGGGAGAATAACCGTCACCGGCCCGGGAAGGAATGTGTCTAAGAATTTCTGCATCCAGGTCTCGGTCCGGGCAACCGCGTTGAGCATATCCATATCGGATACCGCAATGGAGATGGGCATGGAGAGCGGGCGGCTCTTTGCCTCGTAGACTTTCGCGATCGCCTCATCTGAGAATGCATCCGCACCAAGGCCATAGACGGTCTCGGTCGGGTAGACGACCGTGCCATCGTGCATCAGTACCGAGACAGCCTTTTCGATGATATCCATGTCAGAATTCCCGCCCGCGGACGCGGTTGATATCGAAGACCGCCTTGCTGCTGACATGCATGACGGCAAAGACCCCGGCCTGGATCGGGTCGGTGACCACGAGATCGGCATGCTGGGGGACCGTGCCTGCCATGTTGAGGGCAATGACCGGGATCCCTGCATCCCTCACGCGGTCCACTGCTTTCGATATGTCGCCGCCCATGATCGAACCGGCCAGCACGAGAATGGATGCCCGGGGCAGCCGGGCAACCGCATCCACTGCAAGGGCCAGCGAACGCTCGCCGACAAGCGGGATCGTATCAACGGAGATCCGTTCGCCACGGATATTGTGCCGGTCCGCCTCGTTCACCGCGCCGAGAGCAACCTGCGCAACCTGTGCCCCGCCCCCGATGATGATCACACGCGACCCGAATATGTTGCCGAACGGCTGGTAGGCCTTCACTTCCTTTACGGAAGGAATGTCATTGAGATCCTTGACAAGGCTGTCGTGATCGCTCGCATCTGCGCAGTCATACTCAAAATAGAGTTCGGCCATACCGCAGTACGGGCCGGAATCAAAGACCTCCTGGTTGATCATGACAATGTTAGCGTCATGGTTGGCAACCACCGTTGCTATGTCCCGCAGGACTCCCCTGCGGTTCTCGGCGATAATCCGGATTGCCAGGTGTTCAGGTTCAGACTCCATAGAACTGATGCGATAACCGGGGATCGAACCCGGGTTAGAAGCTTGGGAAGCTCCTGTCCTACCGCTAGACTATTATCGCACGCATGCGTTGCTGCTCTCAAATATTACGCGAGTTTAACATAAATATATCCCGGTTCACCCGATTGTTTCGATATCATTAAGAATCGGGGACAAAGTAAGTATACGATAATAAACTTTAATATATGGCATATTCCCTGTACAGATCCTGTCCGGGAAATCCCCTTCAATAAAATCCAGGAAGTTATCTCATGAAATTGCGAACCCTCACGTTCTCTCTCGTTATTACAGCCCTCCTGCTGGTAGTGGTCTGTCCCACGGTCACCGCGGTAACATCGGGCAAAGCATTATACCAGAATTCGTTCTCAAGCGATCCCAAATGGGTGACGAATTGTGGCAGTTATTTTTACTGGGATCCCGGCCTCCAGATGTATCATTTTTCGATTGAACCGGCTACCGGGTGTTATGCCTATACACCGGTGGACAATTATGATGGTGAAGCGTTCACGTTAGAATACGATCTGGTCCTCAACCATGTTGACGAAGGAACCACCTTCCGTCTCGGGTTTTCCGGAGATGCAATGAATCCCGAGATGGGGCCGAATGTGCTGACGGAATTTACCAATGCCAAGTTCGGGCAGATCATGTGGCTTCACCTGGTCACTCCCGGGAACAAGATGACTGAAGTCAACAGCCAGAAAGGAGATACCGTGTCCAGCGGCACTTCGGCATATGATGGTTCGACCGTGAAGTACGAACTCAACAAGACATATCATATTACCGTTGATTATAACAAGGCCCAGCGTGTGGTAAGCATGAAGGTCAACGAGAAGACCAGTGGCGGCGAGATCTGGGGGTATTATATAACCTCCGCTGAGGATCTCCATGGAATGAAACGTATTTACATGGGATCTATCGGGGACTACAGCATGACAAACCGGTATGCCACGGGAACCATTGATAACGTCCGTCTCACTATCCCTGCAGTGGATACGGTGACAACGGCTGTTACCGTCAGCACGACTGCAGCGGCAACAACGAGGCCCACTGCCAAGCCCACTGCCAAAACCACCGTAGAGGTAACAACAGCAGTTCTCCCGGCAGCCACGCCGGAATCGCCACTATCGGGTATGACGGCGGTTGCAGCACTCGGTATCACCGGTCTCTGCTGCGGACTGTTCCTGAAGAGAAAGAACTAGGAATCAAATAAGAATCCTTTTTCGGTGCCTGGTGATGCACAGTTCCGTTCATTAGCCTGCTCGCGCTTTTCCTGACTGCGTGACCTACGTACATATCCTCATGCAGATCGCGCCGTGCCAAAGGTCGGTGCGGGATTTATGAGATGTCCAAACGTGAAACGTAAACGGATGCGCTGCCGGGAAAAAAAGAGATAGGGAATGATGTATGATCCCGGGGGCATGGCAGCCTCCGGGTCTCTGGAGACTAAGTATGAAGATTCACCGACAGGTCTGACGGTGATATGGGGCGTGTTCTTGCATATAAGGGCATATTCCCGATCCGTGTGCGGCGAATCCGGAATATACGTGGTTATCCGGGTGTTCATCATCGGTGCGTGGCATGAGGGAGGAATTCGCATGAAGTCCGGCAACACGTGTCATGGTTGAGCGATCTGACTGGTTGCAGCACGGACGGGAGTGGCGGTCTCTTCAGCATGTAGTCCTATACCGGCTACTCCCCCTGGTGTGCTGGTATCCTGAAAGATGTCTGTGCACCCGCAGATGGTGCTGCAGGGTATGTCCGCGACGTTCGCGGCGGACGGGGTTACCATCAGTCCGACCGAGAGCAGGACAAGTGCAAATCCAATCATCACGATACCGCTGTTCATAGTGCGTTTTCTCCTCATATTGATGGGTCGGGTGACACGCCGAATCTGTCTGGTGTATCACCTTGTATCATACTATACCCGCAACAGTTCTTAAATAAGGAGAATTGCCCTGGTTGATGTGTGTAACCCCGGAGTTCAACAGGCAAACCTGGCGGGTGTATTTATGCGTGAATGTATAAGGAGAAAATATAAACCGTCATGCCCTTATCTTCCAGTAACCAATATATTCTGTATATATCCCGTGGTGGAGCGCTATGGATCCTGCTGATAAATCTCCTACAATCATTGTTCACGATGAATCCGATTCCCTGGAGGAACTATCGGAGTATCTCGATGTCCTTTCGAGCAGCGCACGGCTCCGGATACTGAAGTTCCTGGAGAAGAAACCGCGTGATGCCCGTGCGATCTCAAAGGAGATCGAGACCAGTTA
The DNA here is from genome assembly GCF_028679125.1 of Methanoregula sp. GTDB lineage: Archaea > Halobacteriota > Methanomicrobia > Methanomicrobiales > Methanospirillaceae > Methanoregula. The sequence continues at coordinate 56,674 of NZ_JAJRCG010000001.1, forward strand.
CGAGAATACAAAAAAACATCTCGACCGGCTCCTGAGTATCGGTGTCATCAAGAAAGAGGCCGGGCTTGGCGCTCCCACCTCCAAGGGTATTCATCCGGTATGGGAATATTCTCTTGTCCCCGGGGGACTCGAAGCGATCATCCGGAATCTCGGGCTCTTTTCCAATACCCGGGTGCAGGTTCTTGGCAGCGAGATCTCGCGCAGACTTGATGAAGTGAAAGGTACGCTCTCCAAAGAAGTGCTGGGCAATATCCCTGCTGCGATTGCGCTTGGCGGCCCGGATGACGGCAAGGTCTTCCTGCTCAAGCATGACACGGTGGCAATTGGCAGGAATGATCCGGAGAATCCCGGATCCTTCCGGGTGGAGGGCGACCTCGTGCTTTCTGACGGGTATACTGCGGTGACCCGGGTCTCCCGCCCTCACGGGAAATTCACCCTTGATAAGGGAATCTGGTATATCGAGGATTCCGGGAGTACCGGCGGTACCCAGCTGAACAATCACAAACTGGAGAAGAATACCCCGGCTCCCCTGCATGATGGCGACCTGATTGAACTCGCAAAAGGAATATCCGGTGTGAAACTGCTCGTTATCCTTCCCGGGAACACATGAGGCAGACTGATCGTTTGGTGAAGACGAACATATGCCTATTAATCATCCAAACTCATTACCGGATCATACGAATTTATCCAAAGGACATATCATGAACCCGCAGTACCGCAGTATACGCGTACTTGCCATTATCGCACTCGCCTGTCTCCTCATCTGCCTGCCCGTAGCGGCAGGTGACCATACGGTCGCGCCGACCGGTGCAGAATTCAGCAGTATCAAGGATGCCATTGACTGGTCAATCGGTGGCGATACGATCCGGGTGGAGAGCGGGACCTATACGGAAAATCTCCGACTTGATAAGAAACTGACCCTGATCGGTGTTGATACCGGCAGCGGTGCACCGGTCATAGCGCCCTCAAAGGCCGGGAATGTCGTCGAGATCCTGGCGGACGGATGCTCGATCCAGGGCTTTACCATCCAGAACAGCGTATCAGGGAGCGGCGTAAAGCTCACCTCGGGCAGTAATTCCCTCCGGCATAATACCATCCGGAACAATGCTGAAGGGATCACGATTGTGTCCTCGGATAAGAATACTGTTCTCAACAACGTGATTACAGGCAACAACCGGGTCGGTATCAGCCTTGAATCAGCCAGCGGTAACCAGATCGACGAAAACACCGTCAAGGATAATGCGATTGGGATCACGCTGGATGAAACCTCGCGCTCCAACATAATCTCGCGCAACCAGTTCTCCAACACGCAGAACGTAGTCTCAAAAAGCCCGAGTACCACCTGGAGCACGGCGCTCACGTACGCTTACACCTATCTCGGGAAAACGGGACAGAACCGGATGGGTAATTACTGGAACGATTACCGCGGAAAGGATAAAAATGGCGATGGTATCGGGGATTCGGCGTACGTGACCGGCATCGACAGCGGAAAGATCGCTGACGGCACCAACCCCTTCACGAGCGATGCCTTTCCCCTGATGGACCCGCTGGAGTACTACTCCGGGATCAGTGCAGTCAGTTCCGTGGAGACCGTAAGCCCGGCCGGTTCGCAGGTGCCGGTTGCATCATCCACGGAAAAACCCGCGGATTCGTTAAGTCCGTTCCCGACCAGGACGCCCCAGCTCGTTTCCACCTCCCCCCTGGGGCCGGCCTCCGAGCCTCCCGGCAGCGCTGCCCCGATTTCACGGTTCTGGCAGGATATTCCCCTGACCGGTGTTGCACTGATCGTTATCGGTGTTGCGCTTGCGGGTATTGGCGGCTGGCTCTTCCTCTCGCGGGATAAGGACGGGCTGGCGATCCCCTCACCGGTACCTGCGGTCTCCAAAGCGGCTCTTGTCCTGAAGACTGCGGTTGAACGGACCTGGGCACTCGTCACGATGCCATCCGGCGGAACCTCACGGGGATCCGCAGAAGCGACGATGGCCAGCCCCATGCCATCAGCGACCGACCAGAAGAACTATTTCCCCCGCGAACTGGAGAACAAGTACCGCGAGATCAACTTCATTGGCCGGGGAGGTATCGCGTGGGTCTTCTCCGCGTACCGCAAGACCGACGGTATGTTTGTTGCGGTCAAGATCCCGATCAGTTTTGACGAGGTTACCGGAAAGTGTTTCCTCAATGAGATCGCCGCGTGGGAGACGCTGCGCCACCCCAATATCGTCGAGGTCTGTGCGGTCAATATCCTGCCGGTTCCCTACGTGGAGATGGAGTTTGTCCCAAGCTCCCTCGAAGCCCTTGAAAAACCCATGCCGGTCTGGAAAGCCGTCCGTCTTATATCCGGGGTTGCAGAAGGTCTCCGGTATGCCCATGAGCATGGGTTCATCCACCGGGATATAAAACCCCACAACATCCTGCTGACAAAGGATCTCGTGCCGAAGATCACGGACTGGGGGATGAGCAAGGTGCTTGCTGCCGATGTGAAAAAGTCGAGCGTAGCAGGATTCTCTCTTTCATATGCGGCACCGGAACAGGTCTCTCCCTCGGAGTTCGGGAGGACGGACGAACGGACGGATATCTACCAGCTCGGGGTGGTCTTCTACGAACTTGTGACCGGATCAATTCCGTTCGGCGGCGAGAGCATCGTCGAGGTGGGCAATGCGATCCTACGGGAGCAGCCGGTTGCACCCTCGGAGTACAACCCGGATGCGGAAGCTGTGGAGAAGATCATCATGAAATGCATGGAGAAGGATCCGGCGCAGCGCTACCAGTCAGCCACCGAACTTATCGATGCCCTGCAGGGATATCTTGATGAGGATGAGGACTGATTTTTTTAAAGAATGGTGTGTGAAATGACTGAACCTGCCAAGACGTTTGAACCCGCGACCTGCCAGCACTGTGAGGGTATCGGTTGCACGTATTGCAACAAGACCGGGACGGTGCTTGTAACGGCTCCGAAGACCCTCTGCAAACATTGCGAGGGTGTCGGCTGTATCTACTGCGGGTTCACCGGCTGGACCGGGCCAAAGTCAAAATGCGATTAGCCCCGTCTGGATTCATCTGAATTTTCCCTCAACCCGACGGGGGATGACGCACTCCTCGTACTGTTTTGCAAAATAGCGATCGGTCATACCGGCAATAAAGTCCCGGACCTGTTCCTCCGGGGTTGCAGTGTCCAGGTAACGCTGGTTGGTCCATCCGGTTCTGATGAAGTCTGTATAGATCTTTGATGTCGTATCCTCTTTTTCAAGGGCTGCGAGGTAGGAGGAGAAGAGGGTGGCATACATCTGTTCGATCTTCCCGCGCTCCGAGGTCAGTTTCGGATTATTATAGATATTCTGCCGCGAAAAGGTGCGCAGGCAGATCAGTGCGTCTTCGACCGTGGGACTGTACGAGATGAACCCGTCATCTTCGGTATCGCTGTTCTCCAGCAGGTCGTAGATAAGGGTATTGATGATCTCCCGGTTCGTGCTCCCGAGAACCTCCCGGGATTTTACCGGGATCTGTGTGGTATCGCTGATGAGCCCCACGTCCCGGGCATCCTGCAGATCCCTGCCGATATAGGCGATGGTGTCGGCGAACTTGACCACGCACCCTTCGAGGGTCATGGGTGAATGGGAACGCCTGCCGTCGGCATTGTCCTGGACTTTCTTGTCAAACACAGTCCAGCCCGCGAGCGGTTCAGGAGCAATCCGGACATCATCCCCCTCCCCATTGTGGCAGAGAATACCGTCCAGTACCTGCATGGTCAGGTCGCAGTCCTCGATCTGGTCAAGGAACCGCACGCTCTGGACATTGTGGGAGAACGTGCCGATCCCGTGCTGTTCGCAGAGGGTGGAAAGGCAGGTCTCACCGAAGTGGCCGTAAGGGATATGGCCGATATCGTGCCCAAGGGCGATTGCCTCGATCAGATCCTCGTTGAGCCGGAGACAGCGCCCGATTGTCCGGGCGATCTTCGAGACCAGCTGGACATGAATGACACGGTGGGTGATATGATCGTTCTCGACAAGGTAGAATACCTGGGTCTTGTCGATGTAACGCGTGTATGCCCGGGTGTGGATGATCCGGTCGGCATCGCGGGAGTAGGGCGTCCGGATATCTTCCGGGACCCGGTCAAGACGCCGCACGGCATCGGCGCTGGTGGTGGCGAGGGGTGACAAGAGCGCCTCGCGCTTTCCGGTCATTGCGCGGATAGCGGACGAAAGTCCTGCGCCAGGATCCGGGTTTCCCGCCGGTTTCTTCATGGAAGGTCGGTTGGAGCCCGAAGATGTTAAGCATGACGAATGAACGGATCACCCTGCGGGGGCTGCCGGCCTCAGGGGTTGTATGTCTTGCCATATTGGGCCGTGTGCATTGCGGCCTCCTCTGGTTTTCAGGAATTCCACCGGTTACCGGGAGCAGATCGCGACCGTCTCGCCATACTGGAGAACATGTCCTTTCATCGCTGCAATGAGGGCATGCTTGTCTGCGCCGGCCGGAAGCCCGAGCATGGCATCCAGTCCGTACACCCGGAACTGGTACCGGATCATCGCACCGGGCGGTGGGCAGGGTCCGGTATACCCGGTCGTACCGTAATCTGTGATTCCCTGGATCGCGGGCACCGGTTCCATGACCGTACCTTTTTTGGGGATGCCGGGCGGGATGACCGGGATCGGAGGGAGGTTCCAGCATATCCACGGGGTAAAAGAACAGCAGGACTTTTCAAACGGGTTGAAGACCATCACCGCTACCGACTTCGCGGCAAGGCCCTTCAGCCGGATTCGTGGCGAGATGTTTTCGCCATCGCAGGTATGAGCCGGGGGGAACTCGAGGAAGTCGAGAGAGATTATTAGGGGTTCCATACAAGGGACTGGGTGCGTGACTGGTTTGAATGTTTTTGTGGCGTGGATTTCGGCACGCATTTAATACCGGAAGCACGATGCATCAGTGCATGGATATGATGCACGAGTCCGGCAATTCCCTGGATCTGAAGCCCATTGGCGTGATCCATTCCCCGTATCTCAAACGCGAAGACGCCCCCCGCCAGGGCCGGCTCTCGGACCGGGAATCGGTGATCGAGATCTTTTTCGAATATGCAGATGGATTGCAGGACATCGAGCATCACCCCCACCTGATTGTGCTGTACTGGCTTGACCGGTCATCCCGGATGACCCTGAAAGCCACCCCGCCCGGCTCCGGGACAGAGCATGGGGTTTTTGCCACCCGTTCTCCTGACCGGCCAAACCCGATCGGGTTTGCCGTTGCAGACCTTATCAGGCGGGATGGTTCACGACTCGTGGTCCGGGGACTCGATGCGCTGGACAGTACACCCCTGCTCGACCTCAAACCGTATTCTTCCGGTACTGACTGTATAAAGGAATGACGGGCTGTCCTCATCATGATACGCGCCCTGTCACAAACTCACCATCTTTATTGTCTTGTGCGCATAATGGATACGATTACATACTGATTACAGGAGTCATTTCATGGTGAAGAAAAATATCCCGAAGACCCCGGAGAAACCGGCAGATGAAGAGTGCAAGAACGAGTGCGGGAGCTGCCCGACCGCAAGCACCTGCGCATCGGCAAAAGGCGGTGCCAAAGGCCTTCCCCCCAAGGCAGACATGGATGTCAAGCACGTGATCCTTGTTCTCTCCGGCAAGGGCGGCGTAGGCAAGTCCACGGTCTCAGTCAACCTTGCGTACGCCCTTTCCAACCACGGCAAGAGGGTCGGTCTCCTCGACCTCGATATGCACGGTCCCAACATTCCCAAGATGCTCGGGATCGAACAGCACAAGCTCGCGATGATGGACGACAAGATCGAGCCCGTCCATGTCACCGGCATGCTCTCAGTCATCTCAATGGCCTTCCTGCTTCCCGACACGAGCACGCCGATCATCTGGCGCGGCCCCATGAAGATGGCAGCAATCCAGCAGTTCCTCTCCGAGGTTAACTGGGGATCGCTTGACTACCTTGTCGTTGACCTCCCCCCGGGCACCGGTGACGAAGCGCTGACGATTGCCCAGCTTGCCCCCAATGTCCGCGGTGCCGTGATCGTCACCACACCCCAGGATGTCGCAACCCTGGATGCCATGAAGTCCGCGAAGTTCATAGAAAAGCTCAGCCTGCCCGTTATCGGCATTGTTGAGAACATGAGCGGCATGATCTGCCCCCACTGCGGAGAAGAGATCGATCTCTTCGGCAAGGGTGGAGGAAAGAAGATCGCAGAGGAGCTGAAGGTTCCCTTCCTCGGGTCCATCCCGCTCGACATCGAGATGCGCAAGGCCGGTGACGAGGGCCGCCCGTTCATCATCCGCCGTGCCGACAGCCCCACGTGGAAGAGCGTGGACGCGGTCATGGAATCGCTCATCAAAGTCGTTGAGGGATAAGCAATGGACTACCTGCGGATTCTCTCCGGTAAGGAAACCCCCCTCCCGATCTACACGGCAATTGTTGCCGCCCTTGAGAATCCGCGTGCATTTCCCGACCTGCTGGAACCGATCTACCGGGAGGCCATGCAGCTCGATGACGAAACACTCGACCGGTTCCGGTTCTCCTTGATGCGACTCCAGCTCTATGCCGATATCCATCGCAATGAGGATCTGGAACAGGCCATGCAGATCAAGTACGTGGCGCAGGTGCTGGAAAAAGTGGTGTACGGCTCACTGGTCATGGAGCCGGCCGAGCCCTCTGCGGACTGATATTTTTTCATCCCTTTTTCCCCGACCACTATGTTTTTATCGGAGTAAACATGCACTGGTGATACCCTTATGTGCAGACCCGGTAAATACTAAGTAATCAAAAATCTGCACAAGCCCCATCCCGGGCATCGCACGAATACCCAATACCCAGACACCATATATGGAGAAATAATGACATCACGCATGCAGTCCCCGCACACCACCTGTCCGGGGTGCCAGGAAGAGGTCTTCCTCGATGAACTCGTCGGCGGCAAATGCCCCTTGTGCGGCTGCACGCTCGAGGACTTCGAGGAGTCGTTTGGGGAGTATGAGGGAATCCTCGACCGCTCCGATCTCTCTTGGCTGATCTTCAACTACTTCGTGTTCAAGAAGTTCGTTGACCTCGGCGTGCCCCCGCACCAGATCATGGACCTTGTGGCTGCGTACGGACAGAACTCAGAGAAGCCGCCTGAAGAATGGGACCGGACCACCTTTGTCCTTGAGATCCCGATGAGAGTCTTGGACCGGATCCGGCCGAAATACTGTGCAAAATGCCACCACTGGTTCTTCCGCGGCGGGAAGAAGCAGATCCGTGGCGATATGCGCAAGACCGATCTCCTGATTGAGTTCGTCTGCGACCGGTGTTAATTCCCCTTTTTTCCAACACCCATTTTTTAGTGACGGTAATGCATTTCCGTTACGTTCCCCATCTGGATATCGACCCATCCAGTCCCGATCGGGAGCGAAGAATCCGCCCGGATTACTGCATCGTCGAACACGATCTTCCATTCCAGCGGGACGGTGCCCGACAGCTGGCTGGTGGCAGGATCATGGTTGTTGTTCCAGCGCAGTTCTGCTGACAGGACCCGGATACTCTCGACGGAGTCGGGATACCGCTTCTTTGCCTCCTGCATCACGGCAAATGTTGCATCCCGCTGGATTATTGTCTGGTCCACGGACCGGGAGAACGCGAAATCCGGCGTTGACCATTGTTTGTCATACCCGATTACCTCGCCGGACTCCGCGTCTACTGTAACAGATATCCCATCGGTGTCAACTGGGTGATCGAGGTAGAGGCGCTCCCAGGAAAAGAGATACTGGCCAGCGGAGGGAGCCGATGGTGTCCCCCATGCTTCATAGCGGGATGAGGTCAGGTTGAGCGGGAGAGTTCCCCCATTCTTCTCGCTGATATAATGGCTGGCGGTTGCCTGTGCTTTTTCCAGGGTTGTTGTTGGTTCTTCCCTGCGGCCGGAAGAGGGAATCTTCTTCCTGAACGAGACCAGTTCGCCTGTTGTGGCATCAAGGCTGCCGGTGATAAGTGTGGTATTGCCGGAGGCAAGGATGAACATCCAGATTCCTCCCTTGTCGGGACTGTTGTAATACCAGGTCCTGATGGTACTGGCACCCGCGTCAGGAAATGCGGAGGTGGCGATTCCTTTTACCTTATCTTCAGAGATGGTGGTGGTTTCCTGCCCGAAAGCATAGGGTTTCCCGGTTGCGGCATCGATGAAGATTGTGGATTCAGATCCCCCGGTTGTGGATGTAATGGTAAACCCGAAGAGGCTGCCGACGGAAGTTGTGGTATAATTCACTTTTGTGATCGTATAGTCCTCTTCGGAATAATAATTTCTGAGTACATCGACTGCGCCCGAAAGGGAGAGAGCACTTCCGGTGGAATCGACCGGTACCCCGGGAGCGATGATATATCCTGTTGCAGAGGAAGCGGTCTCATCAGGAACCGGCGTTGTGATAACAGAAGCCGTTGTTATTGCGGGTACTGCTGCTGGAACAGGAGTGCTTTGTTCGACAGGGACGGGAGTGGTCGTAACTGCGGGCACCGGCGTTGTTGCGGGAACCGGGGATGTAACCGCTGGTGCCAGGGATACCGTTTGGAAAAATCCGGCAAGGATCCAGATAACTGCAATGACAACGGCAATGATAATGCCGGCAATGAGGATCTTCTTTTGTCGTCTCCGCTGTTGTTTCTCCCGCACTTTCTGACGGTACCGTGCGGGGAGGTACGGTTCGTTGAATTCGTCGTCTCCATTCACTCCCGGCTCACCTGATGTACTATCATTGTCCTGCATCAGGTAAAAAAGCCGGGGGACCGGTCACTCGTATGCACGGCGAAAAAAGGAATCTTGCCGTTATGGCATCTCACTCATTCTTTCCGCCCTTTTCACGGAAGCAGACAAACCAGAGCACAAGGCCTATCAGTATGACAGCGAAGATCACGGCCAGCACCCGCGGGTCGATGGAGAGCCCGATAACGCTTGGTCCGTATCCCATGTCACGCGGACCGGGCAGCGTGCTCTGGTTCAGTTCAGCCCGGAAGATCGTGATGGGTGTTGGTTCAGCCCGGTACCCGTTGTCCACCAGATCACCAACAGAGCCGTTGTACGTGATATTGAGATCTGTTTCCGACAGGGTCATCAGTGATGCATTGCCCGGGCCTGCGGCAGGAACCGCAGGAACTGCAATCAGGCATGCCAGCAGCAGAACAAAAAAAAGTCTTACAGCAATCCCCGATTTCACGTTGGTAATTGACATATAATACCCTTAGAAGTTTTGGGATAGGGGGTAAACAGGTTTGTGGTCAAAAACCGTGTGGAAATATAATGACATGCAGACTGGTCGTAATAGAGCCTTTTTTTATCCCGCACGATTACCATTCTACCCGGAAACCATGGTATTCCCCGGTTGCCTGTCCCGGGGTGACGGCAATATGCTCCACCTGGATCACCTCATCGTCACGGGCATGGGCGAGCCGGACAAAATCTGCAAGGGACGCCGGGGAACTTTCAGCAACCATCTCCACGGACCCGTCCTGCAGGTTCTTCACGTACCCGTGCACACCAGTGGCATGGGCACATGTTTCAACAAAGTGCCGGTATCCCACACCCTGCACCCGTCCCCGGACAATGGCCGTGATCCGTTCCATGCGGTACTTTTGTGGAAATGCGGTATCATATACTTTGGCAAATTATTCCCGCCCTTCCGGAATCCGGTTTCCTGCCGGTTGTTGTGGTGCCGGCAGGATACTATGCCGGGCTCTTCTTTTTGTGAAATCCCCTGTCGGACCAGGATCTTCTGAAGATAACCTGCCCGGGGTGTTCGCTGACTACCGACCAGTTGGACTGTCCGTGGGCGAGGTCAGAATAGCGATCTTCCCGAAGGGGAATCCATGTCCGCGTTCTCATGAAAACCGTTCCGGTTCTTCCGGTGATTGCCGGATATATCCGGCCGGAATTGCGATGCAGATGTTTTTTATAAATGTCCCACTCATCTTATCCGCAACACATAGGCCGGGGTTACAGGGAGTGAGGTGGCAGGTATTTCTCTTGATGGGCATGCTGGCAGCCGTGATACTGTGTGCCGGTTGTCTGGATGAAGAGCCCGATATGCCGGTCCTCCCGCCATCCGATGTCGTGCAGCCGGGCCAGGTGATTACCACTACCGGTGATGTAACCGGTGATGGCATAGCCGGGGGTACAATCGATACCCTCACGTTTACGGTGAAACTTCTGCCCGGTGAAAAACCGGTTGACATGGAACGGATCTCCATTATCTATGCCGACACCATCAAGACCGAGACCCTGATCCCGGTAGAGGGCTACATCGGTGATCCCCCGACCAGTACCTGGGGAATCATCAATGTGGCAAATCAGGCGGGTGCACCCAATAACCGGCTTGAAGCCCAGGAAGAATTTACGATCCGAATCAACCCGAAAGCATACCTTCCTGCAAACCGCATGATCACGATTGTCGTCAGGACTCCCTCCGGAACACCGCTGACGATCCGCCGGATCGCTCCTCCCGCAGTTCTCAAGGAAAACAACGTGTTCATCCCCTTGTAATACCGGCCTGCGGCAGACGTATGGATTCGGATCCTGCTCCCTTTTAAGGTCGGGCGTCGGAATACCAGTACCAGTGAACCGGAGACACTCCCATGGATGACGGGACGGGAACAAACCTTGACATGCAGGATATGAAGGATCCCGGCTACGAGATCTTCATCATCCTCGTCTCTGTCCTTTCCGTCATCAACCTCTTCATCACCTGGATACCCGGGATCGATGGCGATGCCCTCAATGTCCTGGTGGTCATCAATTTCTTCCTGACGATCATCTTCCTGGCGGATTTCCTCTACCGCCTGTTTTCTGCAGGATCAAAGACGCACTATTTCTTCCGTGACTGGGGGTGGGCGGATCTCCTTGCCAGTATCCCGGCCCTGCGCATCCTCCGGCTGTTCCGGATCTTCAAGGCGTACCGGCTTCTTCACAAATACGGAACCCGGTATATTATCTGCCAGCTGAAGAAACACCGGGCCGAGAGCGTTCTCTTCATTGTGATCTTCTGTGTCATGCTCGTGATCGAGAGCGGGGCGTTCCTTGTCCTGATGGCCGAACGGTCAGCCCCTGATGCCAACATCACGACTGCCTCCGATGCCATGTGGTGGGTCTATGTCACCATCACAACCGTTGGATATGGTGATCATTACCCGGTGACCTCTGCAGGACGGATGATTGGTATTGGTGTGATGACCATGGGTGTCGGCCTCTTTGGCACCCTGGCTGGTTTTATTGCAAATAAACTACTCTCCCCGGTGTCCTCCGATGACGGATCGGATAAACCGACCGGTGCCAGAGATACAGATCTGGCTGAAATAAAGGAAGTCCTGCGGGAGCAGAACCGGCAGAATGAGCAGCTCCAGGCCAGACTGGATCGTATAGAACAGCACCTTGACCGCCGACCACCCCAATGAAGATGAGGTCTCAGTAGTCTGTTTTACCCAGGTCCCCGGTTTTATTATGCATGAAATACTTTCCGGCTGTATTACGGGAGTGGCAACATATCCGGATCTTCGCCGGTGCAGATGTTTTTATAAGAGCCCTGCCCAGATTATCCGCAGCATAAGCAGGTGTTTCTGGCAGTGAACTGGCAATCATATCTTGTGGTCGGTATTCTGATTGCGGCGGTACTTATAGCCGGCTGCACGGATGAGGACTCCTCAGTCCCGGTTCCGCCTCCAACGGATGTTGTGCAACCCGGCCAGGTACTGACCGTTGTCGGGGATGTCACCGGTGATGGCATTCCCGGGGGTACGATCGATACCATCACGATAACCGTGGCACTTGCCCCCGGACAAAAGCCGGTAGATATGGAGAAGATCTCCATATTCTATGCGGATACGATCCGGACCGAAACCATTCTCCCGGTGGAGGGCTACCGGGGAGATCCCCCTACGGGATACTGGGGGATACTGGATGTGAAAAACCAGGTGGGCAATACCAACAACCGGCTGGAAGATCAGGAGCAGTTCACGATTCGTATCAATCCCAAGGCATACCTTCCCGCCAACCGGATGATGACCCTCGTTGTCAGAACCTCTGACGGAGCAGTACCCCTGACGATACGGAGGTTCGCTCCCCCGACCATCATCAAGGAGAACAATATTCTCACTCCCCTGTGATACCCGTACGGCCTGTACCCTTTTTTCAGGTGATATAAGACGATCAGGGATCGTGAAAGTAGCGTGAAAACCAGCGCATACCTGGGTGAATATGAATGCCCGGCGATCTGTCCATTCACGCAAAGGATCAGGCGCAGAAAAAAGGATGATGGATCGTTTGTTTGTCTCGTGGAATCGTGCGGTCTGAGGCGCCTTTTTAGTAGGTCCGTCCGACCAGTGTTGCCTTGCCGGGCTTCCCGCAGATAATGCACTTCCCGTCCGTTGATGCAACGTAGGGAGAACGGACTTCAGTGCCGAGGATACTTGAGGTTGCTTTCTCTTCGATAGCATCACCGCAGCCCCGCTCCCGGCACCAGTGGATGACGGCGACTTTTCCATCGTTCAGCGCGGCATTGAGCGCATCCATCGTGTCTACTGAGCAGAGGTGCGATTTCGTATGTTCCTCGGCCTTTGTACGGATAGATCCGGTGATCTCGGCGAGCACCTTTGTCACGCCGTCCGCAACGGTTGCGAGCTCGATCTGGCTCTTCTCGCCCGTCCGCTTCACGGCCATCACTTTCCCGCCGTCGAGATCTCTCGGGCCCAGTTCAAGCCGGAGCGGCACGCCCCGGAGTTCCCACCAGTAGTATTTCGCACCGGGGCGCATGTCGCGGGTATCCATCTTCACCCGGAAGCCGGCTGCCTTTAAGTCCGCTTCCAGTTTCGTTGCTGCTGCCAGTACGTCGTCGTGCCGCTTCCCGATCGTGATCGGGACAATGACGGCCTGGATCGGTGCAACAGCTGGCGGGAGGATGAGGCCCTTGTCGTCGCCATGCATGCTGATGAGGGCCGCAATGCTCCGCTCCGAGATCCCGTAGCAGGTCTGGTTGGCCAGCTGCTGCTCCCCGTTTATATCCTCGTAGTTGATGGAGAATGTCTTCGAGAAGTGCGTGCCCAGGTGGTGGACCGTGCCGATCTGGAGGGTTTTACCGCCAGGCATGATTGCATCCACAGCGATCGTGTAATCGGCGCCCGGGAACTTGTCCCAGTCCGGGCGCTTCGAGATGGTGATCGGTATACAGAGCCCGTCATAAAACTCTTTTGTCAGGGCAAGTTCGTACTCCACCTGCGCCTCGGCCTCGTCCCATGTGGCGTGGACCGTGTGCGATTCCATGAACGAGGTGATCTCGCGGAGTCGGATCAGGGGCCGGGTCTGCTTTGTCTCGTACCGGAACGTGTTGACGATCTGGTAATATTTCATCGGCAGGTCCGCGTGAGAGCGGAGCCAGAGCGCGTACATCGGGTAGATCGCGGTCTCGCTCGTGGGCCTGAGGGCGAGCTTGACATCGAGCGGGGTTCTGCCCCCATGGGTCACCCAGTACACCTCGTCCTCGAAGCCCTTGATGTGCTCGGCTTCTTTCATGAATTCCTGCTCGGGAATGAGCAGGGGAAAGAGCGTCTCCTGGTGGTCGCGATCCAGCAGTTCGCGGAGCCGGTTGTACACGTATTTGCGGATTGCAAACCCGTACGGGTACCATACATACAGCCCTTTGACCGGGTAGCGGACATCCATGATCTCTGCCCGCCAGAGAATATCGTTATACCATCCGGAAAAGTCCTGCTTTGGCGGCAGGGTGCCTGCTTCGTCGTCCATGAAAGTCCTCTTAAGCTACTAAATGTATGACCACCGGCGTAATAAAAGCCTCGACACACGCAGCGATGGCTATCAGCGGGAGAACCCAGAGGAGGAAGATCCGGGCATACTGTTTTGCATCGGTACCGGTATCCCCGTCACCATACCACTCCGCGATCAGGGACTGGGCCAGCAGGATCCCCAGGGCGCCCGATATGATGAATGCCGGGATCTCGAAGATGCCGTGCGGGACGAGCGCAGCGGCTACGTAGATGGCCGGGTGTTCCAGGTGGACGATCTCCATGATCGCCCCGATCACGATGCCGTTTAAACTCATGATGAAGATTGTGAGGATACCAAACGAGGCGCCGCCAAGGAAGAGGAGGATGCATGCCCCGAGATTGTTGGCAAAGAGTTTTGCGCACATATCAGCGGGATTCTCTATTGACATCGATCCTGCAACCTCTTTCTCAAACAGTTTCATGAGGTTCTCGCCCACCGCAGGGTCCTGCGCTGATCCAATCCACCCGACACACAGGGTTGTAAAAAAGAGAAGGAGGATAATGATCAGCGCATTCGCCAGCGGGGAATCAGACATACAGGACCATCCGCAGCATGTCCCGGATGCCCGGTGCGAACCCGACCACGATCATCGCGAGCAGGACCAGGTGCCAGAATGCCGTGTTCGCTTCCTTGCGATACAACTGCATGATATAGATGGCCGGGAAGAGGACCACGAGTTTTAAGGGATACATCACGAATGCCGTGCCCGTGAGATTAATAAGGCCGGATCCCACGACATGCTGCTCGGTATACTGAAGGGCCGGGTGGAGTTCAATCCCGAAACTCGTGGCGCTGGCATCGAGGAGCTGGCCGAAGAGCAGGGTGATGTAGAGCGGATCGGTGACATACTCCCACTTGCAGACATAGCGCATGAACGCCCAGACGAGACTGGCTGCGACTGTCCCCATCGCGAGTATCGCGAAGAGGACGTAGAGGTCGATGCCGTTATGGTTCATGCCCCATGCCACGAGAACGAGCGAGGCGACAACAACGGTCATCACACCTGCCCAGAAGTAGAACGTGAGGAAGCTCTTCGTCAGCCCCTTGAGCGTCAGGTAGCGGGAGAAGAAGAGCATACCGACGGTATAGAAGAAGAGGACGAAGTAGATGAGCGGGGTGATGAGGAGATACTTGAAATCTCCCGTGATCATGCCGGTATCCTCGATCACCCGCATGACCCCGCCCAGGACCACGTAGGGAAGGGTGGACAGGATGAACGTTGCATCGATCTTGAAGCCGATATCGGCAAGCCAGGTCGATGTCGTCAGCCAGCGGTAGAGGAGGTAGACGGCCGCAACCAGGATAATGGCGTAGGTGAGCGTGTCAACTACGTTATAGGGCTGCCCGAGGCGTATGGGATCGATGTAGTATTTGTATATGAAATCACTAATCATCCATGATCACAATGAGCGCAGATGCAATAAAATTACTCAAAGAGAGGGTCTTTGACAAGTCACGGTGGATGCAGATGCCCCGCGATGTTGTGATCGGCCACGACGTCCTCACCCAGATCCCCGCGGTCTGCGATGACTTGAAACTCGGGAAGACTGCGCTCATCATATCAGGAAAGAGCACCATGAAACTCGCCGGCAACCGGGTCCGGGAGATCCTTTCCGGGAATCATACGGTAACACCGTTCTTTGCAGAGGAGATCAGCCTGCCGGTGATCAAGGCAGCCGAAGCGGCGGCAGCGAATGCCGATTTCCTCATCGGGGTTGGTGGCGGCCGGGTGATCGATACCGCTAAGATTGTCTCCTATAACCTTGACCGGCCCTTCCTCTCTATTCCTACTGCGGCATCGCACGACGGGATTGCCTCGGCCCGGGCCTCGGTCTCCCTTGAAAGCGGGCATTCCTCGCTGGAAGCGCAGCCGCCGATTGCCATCATTGCCGATACCGCCATTATCGCACAAGCCCCCCACCGGCTTCTCGCAGCGGGATGCGCTGATGTGATATCGAATTATACCGCGATCCTTGACTGGGAGCTTGCCCACCGGGTGAAAGGCGAAGAGGTGAGCGAGTATGCGATTGCTCTCTCGAAGATGACCGCGGAGATCCTGGTGAAGAACGCCGGCCTGATCAAGCCTCACCAGGAACAGTCGGCCTGGATCGTGACCAAGGCGCTCGTCTCCAGCGGGGTAGCGATGAGCATTGCCGGCTCGTCCCGCCCGGCAAGCGGCGGGGAGCACAAATTCTCCCATGCCCTGGACCGGCTGGCGCCGGGCAAGGCATTGCACGGGGAGAGTTGCGGGATCGGCACCATAATCTCCATGTACCTGCACGGAGGGGACTGGAGAGGGATCCGTGCCTCGCTGAAGAGCATCGGTGCACCGGTGACCCCGGCTGAAGTGGGCATTGACGATGCGATCGCGGTGGAGGCGCTCCTGATGGCAAAGGATATCCGTCCCGAGCGCTTTACCATATTCGATATGGGGCTCACACGGGAATCGGCAGAGAAACTCGTTCAGATGCTCTACCGGGAGTGAGGTGGCGCACATGACAGACACGAAGACAAAGGTGACGCTGGTCGGGACGGTGCTCGCAAAGCCGGGCACGGAGTTCATCTACGAAGGTGAAGTACCCGGCTGCGGAACCTGCAAGGTAAAGAAGGCCTGCAACAATCTCCAGAAGGGCAGGAAGTACCGGATCGTGACCGTCAGAAGCACCCACCACGAGTGCGAGGTCCACTTCAACGGGGCAACCGCCGTCGAAGTGACGGAAGCCCCGATCACGCTCCTGATCAGCCCCGAGATGGCGATCATCAACTCCAAGATCAAGCCGGAACTCTCCTGCAACAAGCACAATTGCCGGAGTTACGATCTCTGCCGGCCCGATGGCGTGGTTGAAGGCGAGAAGTATATCGTTGTCGATGTGCTCGGGAATGCATCGGATATCTGCGAGAAGGGCAAATCGCTGAAGCTGGTGGAGATTAAGCCGGCGTAATGTCACGGATACATCCTTCTTTGTTCCCCTATGATCTCCGAATCGCTGAACCGGACAAAACATATACGGGATGATGGCTGGCTTGCCGAGATAATCTCGATGAACTATCCGGATCACCCGTTTTGCGGTGTTCACACCTATATTGTATCCATATCTCCCGGGAGATCACGGGCAAACCACTATCATCTGAAAAAAGAGGAGTGGATTGCGCTTGCTGCCGGGAGGATTCTTATCTCTCTTGAAGATACGAGAACAAAAGAGAAGGAAAAAATAGTGCTGGACACTGCAGAAAAAGACTATCGCATTGTGCATATCCCCCCATCCATCGCCCATTCGATAACAAATCTGGGAACCGGTGAGGCGAGTATCATTGTTTTTAGTAAAACACCGGAAGATCGTTCTGACACGTTCGGTTATATGATTGATGCATGATCGGTTCATCCGGTACCTGCTGAACGACACTGTCCAAGCAAATTTTTTCAAGCAGAGTCTGCTGAAAATTTTTCAATCATGATCATGAGGTGTTGGTTGATGAGGCTACAATCGGGTAATTATGCTACAAAATGCATGTACATGCTACAAAATTTTTGATTTGCCGACGTGAGGTAATTTGCCGATCAACCAGACCCTGCCTGAAAAATTTTGAGCAGGGGGTGAGGGGGTGGTTGAAATTTTTTTACACTGTAGAAAACCGTTTTTGAAATAACATTCCTCATTCCCCCTGTTTGTACACCATGCGACCCCCCCTCCCCCATGATGCCTGGACAATCCCTTCATTCATCCTGTAAAACTGCACGAATCCGACACTGAAATGGGAGGGCCTTGGGGGGGTCTGGCGGTGTACTTTGATACTTTGTCGTCCGTGACCAACAGATCCGGGGGAAAATTCCCGATAATACTTACCTTAATTACATCGGTTTGTTCGCACTGGAAGTACACCGCCCGACCCCCGCCAATATATGCAACGTAAGCCCGGGAGCGTTAGCATTTCGAAATGATTTCTGCAGAGCAAATTTTTTTGCCGGAGATCGATTGCGATGCTCATAATGGTGTAACTATCCATTCAGGTTTTTGGCAGGTTGTATACACTGTCAGGATTCACTGTGCCAGGATTCACTGAGGAATAATAAGAGACGTACTGAGACCTTGTTGTGAAAATTTTTGGGTGATTGTGTAACATCCACCAAAAGTGCGATAAACCTGAAACAAAATTTTCATTACCGCTCCTGGGGGCTCCGGCAAGCCTCCGCCCCCGCCGCTCGGGCATCCCCCGGTTGCGATAGTGCCGTATTACCTGTACCTGTGTGTCCCCAATTAAGGTAATGCCGAGGTATCGCTAATAGCGCCCCGTCCCCCTCGGGGGACTGGCGGCGCAAGAGGGGGGCTGTATTTTTGTGTTCTCTGGAGCGTAAATCTAAAAAAAACCTGAATTGGCTCAATACTAACCATGGGTTAGTGGTGGACTTTACCCAATCACCAATTTTTATCGCGATCATGATCCCGATCGAAAATGTGTTCCGGATCAATCAAACCCTGATTGAAAAATTGTAGCCGGACCTTGCCTGAAATGAAAATCCGGCACCCATCAGGAAAAATCTCATTTTCATGTCACGCGATCAACCCGTGCATTCCACACCCGCCCGGCCAGCTGCACCAGCTGCTCATACCCTTCAAGATCCCGGTACCACCGCTCCGGCACAGCCCCAAGTCCCCAATACGCCCCCGCCAGTGCCCCGGTGCATGCACCCACCGTGTCGGTGTCCCCGCCAAGGTTGATGGCAGAGAGGATAGCATGTCCGAACGTCCGTGACTCCATGAAGCAGGAAAGTGCCGCGTGAGAGCACTGCACCGCATCAAGTCCCGGGACAATTTCATATTCCTGGTAATTCCCGAGCATGGTGTGTACCTCCGGATCCATGCAGAGCGAGCGGGCGTGCCGGAATGCTTTCCCGCGGGAAGCCCCCCGCACCATGTCGCTCACCATCACGTTCAGGAACGCGGAGCAGTGGCCCCCTACCGGGTCATAGTGGGTGATAGCAGAACACCGGAGGCTCATGTCACAGACCTGTGGTGACGGACAGAAGATCCCGAGCGGGAACCCCCTCATGACACTCCCGTTGCTCCGGCTGCCATGGTTTCTCCTATGCACGAGCCGTGCAGCCTGGTGCGGCACGGTCCCGGATCTGACAAGATCAAAGAACAACGTTGATGTAGGACCAAACCATTCAGGCCGTACTATATAAGAATCGGATAATCTCCCGGTTATGTCAGTTTCAGAAAATCCCCTGCATGCAACCAACGATTCCGCGATTGCAACTGCCTGCATGGTGTCATCGGTCACTTCCCCCTTCTTCCGGAAATGGCGCCCACCGGGCAGCATTTGAGCCACCCACGCTTCAGGTTTTCGAGATCCTTCCAAAGGCGCACCCATCGCGTCCCCAATTGCGAGCCCAACCAAAGATCCCACGTGCCGCATACTTTGTCATATAAACCTCACCAATAAAATATATCTGCACCACAAATGAGGATCTTCTTGGAAAAGGTGATAGTGTGCAAAAGGAAGAGTTGCTGCATTTACACATGCTGATGATACACATCAAGAAGTACTATGAAGGCGTCACCAACGAGGAGATCGAAACCGACCGTTACAATTCCATGGAGATCTCTCCGGTTCATATTCACAAGGATAAGAAAGCCCATAAGGATGCTCTTCTTACGCTCGGTGATGAGATCGTCACCCATATCCACCACCGCCCCGTGCATGTGGCGAACTATTCTCCTGAGACTGCAACCCAGAAAGCTGCGGCCAAACATTAACCGTTATGGATGAGGAACCAGCACTCCGGGAGATTATCTCCCGCATCCTCACCCTGGATAAGGATGTCATTGACGATGCGGCCATTGTTGCCGCCAAGATAGATACCTGCCGGAGATACCGCCTGCATGCGGTGCCGAAGAACTCTGCAATTCTGGCCGCTGCACGACCGGAGGAACATGAGATCCTCAGGAAGATCCTGATGGTCAAACCCTCCCGTACCCTGTCCGGTGTTGCACCGGTTGCGGTGATGACGTCACCGTATCCCTGCCCCCACGGCAAGTGCCTGCCCTGCCCGGGCGGGCCGGATCACCCGTTTCATTCTCCGCAGAGTTACACGGGCGAAGAACCCGCGGCAAAGCGGGCACGCGAGCACGGGTACGATCCGTTCCGGCAGGTGCAGGCACGGCTGGAGCAGTTCGAGATCCTCGGCCACCGGGTGGACAAGGTGGAACTGATCGTAATGGGCGGGACGATGACTGCCCGGCCGGAGGAGTACCAGGAGGAGTTCGTCTCCCGGTGCATCGAAGCCATGAATACCTACCCGGGTGGAACCCCCGCGCCGCAGTCACTCCCTGTATCTGATGTAGAAACGGCAAACGAGCACTCATCAGCCCGTTGTGTTGCCATCACCTTCGAGACCCGGCCGGACTGGTGCCGGAGGGAGCACATCGACCGGATGCTCGACCTTGGCGTCACGAAGGTGGAACTCGGTGTCCAGCACACGGACGACGCGATCCTCGCCCTCAACCGTCGCGGGTGCACGGTGGCGGACTCGGTGGAGGCCAACACCCTCCTCCGCGATGCAGGGCTCAAGGTCGGGTTCCACATGATGCCCAACCTCCCCTCGTCCTCGATGGAGGCCGACCGGCGGATGTTCGAGACGATCTTTTCGGATCCCCGGTTCAAACCCGATTTCCTGAAGATCTACCCCACGCTCGTCACCCCGGGCTCGGAGATCGAGGATCTCTGGAAACGGGGAGGCTATTTTCCGTACGGGGAAGATGAGCTCGTTGACCTGATCGCGTACGGGAAGTCGATCATCCCGGAGTTCGTCCGGCTCCAGCGGATCCAGCGCGATATCCCGGCCAAGCTGATCGTGGCCGGCTCCAAGCACTCCAACTTCCGGCAGCTTGCCCAGAACCGGCTCAAGGCACAGGGCAAGCATTGCAGGTGCATCCGCTGCCGGGAGATCGGCCGGCTCCCATCCCTCGCTGAAGCGGAGATGCAGGTCCTCCGGTACGATGCGTGCGGCGGCACAGAGCACTTCATTTCAGCCGTCTCTGACGACTCCCTCATCGGCTTTGCCCGGCTCCGTTTCCCGTCGCAGGTATACCGGTCCGAGCTCGAAGGTGCGGCGGTCATGCGGGAACTCCACGTGTATGGCAGCCTCGTCCCGGTGGGAAAAGATGCAGAATCCGAGGAATGGCAGCACCGGAACTATGGAAAGGCGCTCCTTGCCAGGGCAGAGGAGATTTCCACAGAAAAAGGATACCGTTATCTTGCCATCATGAGCGGCATAGGAGTCCGCCCCTATTACCGCAGGCAGGGCTATGAACGTAGAGGTCCTTATATGATCAAGGGGTTATCGTGAACCCGGCCACAACCGAATTCATCCGCCAGCGTTTTACCGAATATTACAAGAAGACGGTTATTGTCTCGCCTCCGTCGATTGAGCAGCGCGAATGGGGTTTCATCCTCTTCAACCCGGGCGCTGCCGAGACCCGGATGCGCAGGCATATAGCGTTTGCCGGGAGCGGCGACCTCACCTCCTATATCCAGAATCTCATCCCCCAGCATGCCTATTTCTCGACCGCGTATTACGAGAAGCCCGATGCGGGCACCATGGCCGACAAGGGGTGGTGCGGGGCCGACCTGATCTTCGATCTTGATGCCGATCATATCGTGCGGGGTGCATATGACCAGATGCTTGCCCGGGTCAAGGAAGAGACGGAGAAACTTCTGGTTATGCTGACGAGCGAGTTCGGTATGGACCCAAAGACGATATCGCTCGTTTTCTCGGGGGGCCGCGGGTACCATGTCCATATCAGGGACATCGCGTTCCGTGGGTGGGGCAGTGCCGAGCGCCGGGAGCTGATCGATTATATCTGCGGGATCGGGATCGACCCGGCTGCCATGCTGAATGGAAAACTCACAGGTTCCCCGGGATGGCAGAAGCGGTACCGCGAGGCGCTCCTCGAATATCTTGGCTGGGTAGGGACACTTCCGGAGCCCGAGGCCCTGGCCCACCTCACCGCTATCGAAGGCATTGGCAAGGATTCAGCCACCACGCTCCTGAAGAAGCGGGAAGAGATCATGGGAGAGATCGTGCGTAATCCATCCGGCATGATCCTGAAGAACAAGGCGCTCGGCATCATTGTTTCGCAGCAGGAAGGAGAGTTTAAGAAGCGGCTCCTTAACCGGGCAGCGCTTGCCGACGAACCGGTAACGACCGATACCAAACGGCTGATCCGTCTGCCGACATCGCTCCATGGGGGGAGCGGGATGCGGGTCCAGCCGCTTGAGTTCCGGGAACTCCACGATTTCGATCCCCTCACCGAAGCGGTGGTATTCGGCATGCGGGATGTGAGGGTTGATGCAAAATTCCCCCTCAGGATGCCGATGCTCGGAAGCACTTATGAGATCCAAAAGGGCATCACTACAGTACCGGAAGCGGTGGCAGTCTTTCTCTGCTGCCGCGGCATAGCGGAAATTGCATAAATATATAAAGCAATATAAAAAATACCGGGACTGACCATGAATCTCGATGACCTGCGCAGCATCCTCCTCTCCGAGCGGGAGACCGGGAGGCTCACGTCCGTTGCCCCTGATATCTTCGACAAGGGGCACGCCGAGCTCGCGGCAATCACTAAAAAGGTCTATGCTTTCGAGGACCCGTTCTCGGACGAGGCACGCTCCCTGATCGACGAGACGCTCGCCATCCGGGAGACCCTGCAGGACATCTTCTCCATCAGGACCCGGAAGATTATTGCCCTGACGATGATGCATGCCGAGGGCAACTACTATGACCGCGAGGAGGTGAAGCGGATGATCCCGGCCGAGCGGGAGATGTTCGAGCAGAGCACGGCAGCAGTCGAACAGTGCCAGGGCATCCTCCTCCAGAACCTGCCCCATGCACCCATTACAACTGCGGCCTGTCCCCCGCCCGTTGCCAGGGTCGTGCCGGTTACCGGTGTTCCTGACCCTGCTGATGAGGACGGGGAGCCCGAAACGGTTTCCCATGCAGATGAGCCTGCTGCGCCGGGCCCGCAGGCGCTCCCTGTTGTCGCGCAGAAGGGTCCCGGCCCTATCACTCATCCCTGTACCCTTGTCCGGGTGCTTGAGGATATGGAATCGTTCCTGGGTGTGGATGGGAGGATTTATACCCTCTCAAAAGGAGATATAGTGACGCTTCCTGAGCGGAACGCTGCGGTCCTGAGTGATCGCAACATAGTCTTAAATATCAATCTCTGTAAATAATATAGGTATTCGATTTCAGGATTATCGGTGAAAATTTCATGAAGATGCCAGCAAAATTTACGACCTATTGTCCGTTCTGCAGAACCCACCAGATACACGAGGTCGAGAAAGTAAAGAAGGGCAAGACAACCGGCCTCCACTGGATTGACCGGCAGAAAGCCCGGAGAGGCAAAGTCGGCAACATGGGTAAGTTCTCGAAAGTGCCCGGTGGCGACAAGCCCACGAAGAAGATCAATGTCCGGTACCGCTGTGTCACCTGCGGAAAGGCGCACCTGCGCAAGGGTTACCGTGTAGCAAAATTCGAGCTGACGGAGTGAGTTAAACATGGTAAGCCAGATACGGGAAAACCGGAGCAAATTCTTAAAAGTGAAGTGCCCGGACTGCGAGAACGAGCAGGTTATCTTTGAGAAGGCCAGCACGGTTGTCAAGTGCGTTGTCTGTGGCAGCGACCTTGCCACCCCTGCCGGTGGACGTGCGAACATCAAGGCTGAAATCGTCCAAGAGCTCCAGTGAGTCACCTCATGGCGGACAGGGAATGGCCCCAGGAAGCGGAACTGGTTGTCTGCACGGTCGAGAATGTCAAGGACTTCGTTGCCTTCGTCTCGCTCGATGAATATGGCGGCCGACAGGGGCTCATCCCTATTTCAGAAATCGCCACAGGCTGGATCAAGTATATCCGTGACCACATTCGCGAGGGCCAGAAGATCGTCTGCAAGGTCCTCAACGTTGACCGGACGCGTGGTCACATTGATCTTTCCTTAAAGGATGTCAACGAGCACCAGCGCCGCGAGAAGATCCGCGAGTGGAAGAACGAGTCCAAGGCACAGAAGTGGCTTGGTTTTGTCGCGGAGCAGACCGGGGAATCCCTGGCCGAGATCGAGGATGTCATCTACAAGAAGTACGGGGCATTTTACCCGGTTTTCGAGGATATCGTTATCGACCCCGAGCCCACGCTGAAGAAACTAGGTTTCTCAAAGAAGGTTACCGAGGTTCTCCTTCACGTGGCGCAGGAGAGCGTGAAGGTGCCCCATGTCGAAGTGACCGGGCATCTCATTCTCGAATCGACCCGGCCCGATGGCGTTGAGGTGATCCGGAAGGCGCTTGAAAAGGCGAGCACGGCAAAGACCGCCGGTGCCGAGATCGACTTGTTATATCTCGGTGCGCCCACGTACCGGATCAAGGTGAAGGCACCTGATTACAAGGCGGCGGAGAAAGCGATCGAGAAGTCAGCCAATGCAGCTATCGCTGTTCTGGAAAAAGCCGGTGGCGAGGGCAAGCTCATCAAGAAACCGAAGTCCGGGAAGTAACGCGAATGAGCGGTCGTATCCGGCAGTGCCCGGCAGATCATATCTATACCCTTTCTTTAACCTGTCCCGCATGCGGCAGGCCTACGGGTGTCGCCCACCCGGCAAAGTTTTCTCCTGAAGACAAGTATGGCAGATACCGCAGGCTGGCAAACCATGATTGAGGACATCACTGTCCGGTATCTCGATTCGTTCAAGGATAAGAACCTGGCTGACCCGATCCTCATCGAGGGCCTGCCCGGCATCGGCCAGGTGGGGAAACTCGTTGCCGAGTACATGATCCACGTGCTCTCGGCAGAGAAGATCGGCGAGATACACTCGATCTATTTCCCCCCCCAGGTGATCCTTGAGGAGAACGGGCTCGCGAGGCTGGCACGCAACGAGCTCTTCCTGTACCAGTCCGAAGGCAGGAATATCATCTTCCTGGTCGGCGACCACCAGAGCACATCGAACGAGGGGCATTACCTCCTCTCTGACTGCTACTGTGATATTGCCGTGGAACTCAAGGTGAAGCGGATCTACACGCTCGGCGGCTTCGGTGTAGGCCATCTCGTGAACGGGCCCCGGGTGCTCGGTGCAATGAACCGCACAGAACTCCGCGCAGAGGTCGAAGCCGCGGGTGTCACCTTCGACCGCGACGAGCCGGGTGGTGGTATCATCGGTGCCGCCGGTCTCATCCTCGGCCTTTCCGCAGAACGGGGCATCGACGCGATCTGCCTTATGGGGGAGACGAGCGGGTATCTCGTGGACCCGATGGCAGCGGCGAACGTGCTCGCTGTGTTATCGAAGCTCATCAATGTCCCGGTCGATCCCACGAACCTGAACGATCGTGCCGCCGAGATGGAAAAGGCGATCGAGAGCATGGTCGAGGGCGAGAAAGGGAAAGACGAGGAACTGAGTTATATCGGGTGAATCGGGGCGGAATAGGCGTCCCCCATCAAAAGATCTCTTTTCGTAAATTCAGGCATGGGTCTGTACGAACTTCAGAATCTCCCCAATATCCGGTACCGAGTGCACCGGGTAAATCTTCACGAACACAACCTGTTGCTTCTCGTCAACGATGATATTCGCCCGCTCTGAGAACCCGTTCTCGTCCCGGAAGATCCCGTACTTCTGCGCAACGGCTCCGTGCGGCCAGAAGTCGCAGAGAAGCGGGGTGTTTGTTATCCCGATGCTCTGTGCCCAGGCCTGCTTGCAGGGACGGGAGTCGACGCTGATGCCCACGGGGATGCAGTTGTTCGCAAGGAGCACATCCCGCGTGTCCTCCAGGGATCTCATCTGGGCAGCGCAGAACTCCGTCCATGCAAGCGGGTGGAAGGAGAGAAGCACGCGTTTCCCCGCATGTTCGTAGAGATCGAAGGTCTTGTCGTTCTGGTCTTTTAATGAGAAGTTCCGGGCAGCATCGCCAACCTGCACCATACCGGCCTGTGTCATTGTACTGGTGTTCTGGTGGCCGGAGGGGATGAGGGTTTGGATGGAGGCAGATGTTCTGTGTCGGGCAGTGGGAAACCTATTTTTGTGCCCGACCCCCTTCACCATTATGTTCCTGCTATCATTTTTTTACGTCGTGTTTTTTGGAAAAAAAGGTACTAAATGAAAATCTTGTGTAGGGGGTCGGACCACTTTTTTCAATCCGGTTGTAAACCAAACAATAGTAAAATGTCCTGTTGTTCTGACCTGATCCTTATCCGATCTCCCGGTTTTCGGCAATGACTAATAAGGTGTCCGACCCCCTCCCCCCCATCTGCTGCCTGCGAACTGTGTGGGATCCCGTGTGCAGACCCGCATCAGACCCCCTTACCGATACCCTCATATCGCCCGGTACGAAACATGCCTGTGTACCCATGACCGAAGAATTTGCTGATATACCCCTCTTCATGGAACAGATGGCAGAGTCGATCAGGAAGACCACTGCGCTGCTCGACAAGGCTGAGACCTCCTCGTTCTTCCAGCAGATATTGACCGCCAACCGGGTCTACGTTGCCGGTGCAGGCCGGTCCGGGCTCATTGCACGGGCGTTTGCCATGCGGATGCTCCACCTTGGCTTTGACGTCTATGTGGTCGGGGAGACGATCACGCCCGCCCTCAAGCCTGGTGATACCCTCGTCGTGTTCTCGGGATCGGGCGAGACGCACTCCATGGTGACCTATGCCAACACGGTCAAGGGACTGGGGGGCAACGTCTGTCTCATCACTGCATCGTCGGAATCGAGCATGAGCAGGCTCGCGGACTGCGTGGTGAATCTCGGCGACCTTACCGGGTATTACCGGGGCGATACGTCAACGTTTGAAAAGCGTCAGGTAACCGGGCAATACCGTTCGGCCTCCGCGGCCTTCGCCCCCCTCGGTACGCACTTCGAGACCATGGCCCTGATCTTCTCCGATGCGGTCATCTCGGCGCTGATGGAGGCAAAGAAAGAGGGGGCCAGGGAACTGAAAGGGCGGCTCCTGAACGTGGACTAACGGGAGTATCCCCGTTCCAGGCTCATTTTATTTCCGGCACCGCTAGCCGGTCACTTCCCCCGGATGAATTATTAAATCCCGCGAAACGCAATCTTCTTACTATCCATGCCCGTTACTGCGGATCTCCACATCCACTCCCCGTACTCGATTGCGGTCTCCCGGTTCATGCAGCCGGAGCAGCTGCTGAACGGCTGCGTGACCAAGGGCATCCAGGTGATCGGGACGGGCGATGCCCTCCAGCCGGACTGGCTGAAGGGATGGGAGCCGTTCCTTGCAAATAATGCCGGCATCGTGGTTGTGCCGCAGGGAGAGATTGAGGACAAGAACCGTGTCCACCACGTGATCCTTGCCGAAGACTTTGCCCAGTTCGACCAGCTCCGCGACCTGCTGGAAGGAACGTGCAAGAGTTTTGTGACTGCCGGTCGTCCCCACGTCTACCTGACCGGGGAGGAGATAGCACATGCAGCCCACGATGTGGGGGCACTTGTCGGCCCCGCCCACGCGTTCACCCCGTGGACAGCGATGTACGCGTACTTCGATTCCGTCCCTGCCTGTTATGGAGCGGCAAAGATCGATTTCCTCGAACTCGGCCTCTCCGCGGACAGTTCCTATGGCGCGGCGATTCCCGACCTGTACGATATTCCCTTCCTTACGAATTCGGATGCCCACAGCCCGTATCCCGACAAGCTCGGGCGGGAGTTCAACCGGATTCACGTTGATCAGCGCACGGCCAAAGGCGTGCTCGCGAGCATCAGGAAAGGAGCGATCGAGATGAACGCCGGGTTCTTCCCTGAAGAAGGGAAGTACAACCGCACGGCGTGCACGCGGTGCTACACGCAGTATTCCCTTGAAGACGCACTAGAGTACCAGTGGAAGTGCCCGGCCGATGGCGGGATCATCAAGAAAGGAGTGTCCGACCGGGCAAAGGAACTCTCGCGCGGTGGCGAGGCAAGGCCCCGCCCTCCCTATCTCCGCGTCATCCCGCTCGCGCAGATCATCCAGACCATGGAAGGGGCGTCATCGCCGAACACGAAGAAGTGCAAGGTGATCTATGCCTCGTTCATCAGCACGTTCGGCAACGAGATCGCGGTACTGATCGATATCCCGGTTGCAGAGATCCGATCCGTCCACCCGAAGGTTGCGGATGCAATCGAAGCCCTGCGGAACGGGACGGTTGTCCTGCACCCGGGTGGCGGCGGGAAGTACGGCACGTTCTCATTGTAGGTGATGGGGAGGGATCCGTTTCCTGCCCTTCATTCTGAAGCGGTCCCGGAATGCCTGATGGAAACGGGTTAGTCCCGCAACTCCTGGATCCGTCGGCAGTCCCCGCATTCACGGCATTCGAACTCCAGCGTCGAATGTCCGATGCGGTACTTCTCCAGCCGGTGTTTTATCTCCGCTTTGATCGCTTCGAGCTGCCGTGCATCGGTCTCGCAGCACCAGATATGGGCATCGAGCACGTTGATGTTCGAGCAGAGGCTCCAGAGATGGACGTTGTGAACCCCGCTAACACCGTCCACGGATTCGATATCCCGGATCACCTCTTCCGTATTGACATCCCTTGGCGAGAACTGGAGGAGGATCGAGAATGCCTCCCGCAGAAGCGAGAGGGACGAGAAGAGGATCAGGATGGCGATGGCGATACTGAGGATGGGATCGACAATGGTCTGGCCGGTGAACGCGATCCAGAGTGCAGCGACAATCACCGCAACTGACGAGAGGGTGTCGCCCAGCACATGCAGGAACGCGCTCTTTACGTTCAGGTCATGGCTCCCGTGAAGGACATGCATTGCGGCGAGGTTGGCAGCCAGGCCGACAACGGCAACCGCAAACATCATCGTGCTGTTGATCGGCTGCGGATGGGAGAACCGGGCCACGGCTTCATAGACAATGACACCGCTGATAACGATCAGGAAGAGCCCGTTTGCGACTGCCGCCCCGATCTCCACGCGGTGATAGCCGAATGTCCGCGAGGGTGTTGGCAGTCGTGCGGCAATGATGATTGCGCCAAGGGAGAGCAGGAGCGCGACAACGTCCTGCAGCATATGCGCTGCATCGCCCAGCAGAGAGAGGGATCCGGATACGATCCCTCCCGCAAGTTCCGCAAGGAAGATGACGGCAGTGAGTGCGATGGCGATCTTCAGGGACGTTCCGGACGGGCGGCTGCCAGGTTCTTCACTGGCAGGATGGGCGTGGTTATGCATCGATAGGTAGTATTTTTTTAATAGTTAAAAAGCCGAAACGTTCCATTACGGATAGGTAGTATTCATGAAGAAACCTGCACCTCGGGAGACGAGCATCTGCTTCTGTCCCCTCACCGGCCTGCTCGATGTCGTGGCCAAGAAGTGGGCGCTTTTGATCATCGCCATCCTCGGCAACGAAGGGGAGAAAGGCTTCAACGAACTCAAGCGCGAACTGGGTTGCATCAGCCCCAAACCGCTCTCGGACACGCTGAAGAACCTTGAACGGATCGGCCTTGTGGATAAACGGGTGCAGGACACTTCGCCGCCAACGGTCCGGTACTCGCTGACCCCGGATGGCAGGGAGTTGCGGGAGCACCTGGTTCCCCTCCTTGTCTGGGTCTCGAAGCACGGGGGGCACGAGATGCCCGGCTGCCCGATCCACTTCGGCGGAAAAGAGAGCGGAGTACCGAAAGGGAAGTAGTGGCTATCCTGACGGATCTGAGCGGTGTTTTTAAAGAACCGCAATCCCTGAGTTACGGTCCCTGCCCGGGATACCGGGAAAATACTTATCCTTGCCTGGTTTCCTATACGTACTCAGGAGGAGATACCCGTGGAACTTGGCCTGATCGCAAACATCCTGATCGTCTTTGCTATCGCCCTTCTCGTGGGGATGATCTTCAACCGGATCCGGGTGCCCCCGCTTGTTGCGTTCATCCTGACCGGGGCAATTGTCGGTCCCTACGGGCTCTCCATCATCAAGGGGCAGGAACAGGTTGCAAGCCTCGCGGAGATCGGTATCATCCTGCTGCTCTTCACCATCGGCCTCGAGTTTTCCTTCAAGGATCTCTGGAAGATCCGGTCCATCGCGATTGTGGGCGGCGCACTCCAGGTCGCCCTCTCGTTCCTGTTCTTCTTTTGCCTGGCCGTGATCATGGGCCTTTCTGTGAACATCGCGATCCTGATGGGATTTCTCTTCTCCCTCTCCAGTACCGCCATCGTCCTCAAGATCCTCCACCAGCGGGGGGAGATGGACTCCCCGCACGGCAGTATCGCGCTCGGCATCCTGATCTTCCAGGATCTCATGGCAATCCCCATGATCATGGCGATCCCGTTCCTCGCTAGCATTCCCCAGTTTGATTCCACGCCCCTGCTCTCCCCGGACGCCCTCATCACCCTTGTCATCAACGATCTCATCATCGTTCTTATCCTCATTGCCCTGGCGAAATGGGTCATCCCCCGCCTCATGCACGAGATCGCCCGGACCAAAAACCAGGAACTCTTCCTCCTTGTCATCATCCTGACCTGTTTCGGCGTTGCATGGATGGTCTCGTTCACCGGCATATCCCTTGCAATCGGCGCCCTGCTTGCCGGCCTGATCATCTCGGGCTCGGAGTACAGCCACCAGGCAACCAGTATTGTCCTGCCGTTTCGCGATATCTTCACCAGTTTCTTTTTCATCTCTGTCGGAATGCTTGTGGACGTCAAATTCCTTGCAGCAAACCTCTGGATTGTTCTCTTCCTGATAGTCATTGCCATTGTCGCAAAGGCGCTGCTTGCAACTGCTGCCCCGCTTGCTCTCGGTTATCCCCTCAGGACCGCCGTGATGACCGGGCTGTCTCTTGCGCAGGTAGGGGAGTTCTCGTTCATCATTGCCCAGAGCGGGTTCGATGCCGGTATCCTGCCGGCAGAGACCTACCAGTTGTTCCTCATCGTTGCCCTGATGACCATGGCGGCCACACCGTTTGTGCTTGGTCTTGGCCAGCCACTTACCGGGTGGCTCTGCAACGTTCCCTCGCTCTCCCGTGTGGTACATGGCACGTGCATAGCTGAAGAGAACGGAAAGATCCTGCCGAAGACCGATCACCTTGTCATCATCGGGCACGGGGTCACCGGCAGGAACCTTGCCCGGGCCGCGTCCCGTTCCGGTATTGGGTATACGATCATCGAACTCAATCCCGATCTTGTCAGGGCCGCCCGGGACGACGGTGAATCCGTGATTTTCGGCGACGCAACATCCGGCGAGGTACTGGTCCATGCCGGTATCCCCAGGGCCCGGATTGCCGTGGTTGCGATCAATGATCCTGTGGCCACCCGGAAGATCGTTGACTTCTGCCGGAAGCTCAGCCCGGCACTCACGATCATCGTGCGGACGCGGTACGTGAGCGAGGCAAATGACCTGCATGCCCTCGGCGCCAACGAGGTGATTGCCGAGGAATTCGAGACCTCGATCGAGATCTTCACGGTCGTGCTGCACAAGTATTTTGTTCCCCGGGACCAGATCGAGTCCTTCATCAGCGATGTCCGTGCTGACGGGTACCAGATGCTCCGGAGCAGGAATCCCCTCAAAGATACACTTCCTGATCTCGTGCGGCATATCCCCAATATGACGATCGCCTCATTCACGGTCGAACCCGGTTCGCTGCTCGCCGGTACCACGCTGGGGGACTACAACCTGCGGAAACGAACCGGCCTGCTCGTCCTTGCCCTCCGGCGGGAAGGGGAGATGATCACCGCTCTGAGTGGGGAGTCCCGGCTCCTGGCAGGAGACATTGCCATCGTCTACGCGACACCGGACGATATCGCAAAGGGTGTCGACCACTTCACCCACCCGGATCGGTCCTGATCTCCTGTACTTCTTTTCCCGTCCTCGTTCCCGTTGCACCCTGCGTTTACTCCTCACGCATTGTATGCCCGTGGCTGGCAGTGTCCCGGTAAAACCATGTTTTGACAAACTCAACCACAACGATATACCCGGTCACGAGCAGACCTATCGCCAGGAAATACGGGAGAGTAAGCGGGACGAAACCAAAGAGATCCCCTATGGGAGTGAAGGTGATTGCAATCCCGGCCATGACAACGAGTATGCTGCTGATGACAAGATACCTGCTGGGCCGGCTCTTATAGAACGGTACCTTCGTGGTCCTGATGGCGAAGATGATGATGGTCTGGGTGCAGAGCGATTCGAGGAACCATGCCGTCCGGAATAACTCCATGGGTGCATGAAATACAAACAGGAGCGTGATAAAGGTCAGGATATCGAAGAGCGAACTGACCGGCCCGAAGACGAGCAGGAATTTTTTGATGAACCCGATATCCCACCGTTTTGGTGCCAGCACATACTCCCCGTCAATCGTATCGGTCGGGATGGTGGACTGAGACATATCATAGAGAAGGTTATTGAGCAGTATCTGAACCGGCAGAAGCGGGAGGAACGGCAGGAAGAGTGAAGCTGCGGCAACACTGATCATGTTCCCGAAATTCGAACTGGTCCCCATCATGATGTACTTCATCGTGTTCCCGAACGTCTTCCTCCCTTCAAGGATGCCGTCCCGGAGCACGCGGAGATCTTTTTTCAGCAGTACGATATCTGCAGATTCCTTTGCAATGTCGACCGCGTTGTCCACCGTGATCCCGATGTCGGCTGCGCGGATCGAAGGGGCATCATTGATCCCGTCCCCCAGGTAGCCGACCACGTGGTTGTTCTTCATCAATGCCCTGATGATCCGTTCTTTCTGCGGCGGCGAGACGCGGGTGAATATATTCGCCTGCTCGACGGCGCTTGCAAGGGTGTCGCCATCCATGCCGGCGATCTCATTTCCCTCAATAATCCGGGTGACCGGGAAATCGAGCGTGGCACAGATATGGCGGGTGACACGTTCGTTATCTCCGGTGATGATCTTTACATCGATGCCGGTTTCGTGCAGCATCAGGAGTGACTCGTGGGCCGTCTCTTTGGGAGGATCGATGAAGGCAACAAACCCGTGGAAGGTAAGGTCGGTCTCATCCTCCACGCTGTACGTTGTTCTTGTATCCGTGATCTTCCGGGAGGCGACCGCAAGGATCCTGAACCCCTCCCCGCTGAACGAGTCGTAGAGTGCAACAGCCTGTCTCTGCCAGTCACCGGTAAACGGCTCTTCCCCGTTCCCCCGTGAAATCCGTGTACATAATTTCAGGATCTCCTCGGGCGCACCCTTGGCGATCAGGAGCCGGTCGCCATTCTTTTCCACCACGACCGAGATCCGTTTCCGGATAAAATCAAACGGGATCTCATCGATCTTCCGGTACTGCCCGATCTCCACACCGCTCTTTTTGAGAATTGCCTCATCAAGAGGGCTTTTCAGGCCGGTCTGGTGGAAACTGTTCAGGTACGAGTACAGAAGTACCTGTTCACTGTTGTTCCTCTCGGCATCCACATGATATATCAGGGTGATCCGGTTCTCGGTCAGCGTCCCGGTCTTATCGGTGCAGAGCACGTCCATGCTCCCGAAGTTCTGGATCGAGGCCAGGTGCTTGACGATCACTCCTTTTTCTGACATTGCGAGTGCACCTTTCGCGAGGTTGACTGTCAGGATCATGGGGAGAAGTTCCGGTGTAAGGCCGACGGCAAGCGCAATCGCGAACAGGAGCGAATCGAGCACCCCGTGGTTAAGGAAGGCATTGGTGAAAAAAACGAATATGACCAGGATGAAGATGATCTGGGTGACAAGGAAGGAAAACTGCTTCAGTCCCCGCTCAAATTCAGTCTCCGGCGGCCGGGCAGTCAGGCGTTCTGCAATCTTCCCGTATTCGGTTGCCATCCCGGTTTTTACGACGACCGCTGTTGCACTGCCGGAAATAACCGGGGAACTCATGAACAGGTACTGTTCTCTGCCCGAGGGATCGGGTTCCATCCCCTGCCGTTCCTGTGCTGTTTTCTCTACCGGGAACGATTCACCGGTGAGTGCCGACTGGTCCACGAAAAAATCCCGGGCAAGGATGACACGGGCATCTGCGGGCACGATATCCCCCGCGGACAGGACAATGATATCCCCGGGTATCAGTTCTGACAGGTGCACATTCTGCCGGACCCCGCCCCTGATCACGGTGGCCATGGTAGAGATCTTTTCTTTTAAGAGTTCTACAGCCCGTTCCGCCCGGTATTCCTGGAAAAAGTCGATGAAGAGACTCAGGAACACGATGACGATGATGATCAGGGCATCAACAAGCTCCGCGAGAAATATCGAGAGGATCGCGGCAAGAAGAAGGATGATGATGAGCGGGTTTTTCAGCTGGCGTGCAAACTGGCGAATGGCTGCCAGTTTTTTCTGCTTCACCACCGTGTTGGGGCCGAAGGATGATCGCCGGGATTCAACCTCCCCGGAAGAGAGACCCTGCCATGAGGTATGGAGCGTTTCCATCAGGTCATCAACAGGAATAAACCGGGGCTCTTCACCTGCCATAACGATACAGCCAGAGATCCTATTTCAGCAGGGAGTAAAGAAGGTTATGGGGAGCAGGCCGGTCTATCAGGGTATGTGGCAACAGGTATTCCGCCCGGCCCGGGGCAGGTTACCGGACATTTCAGCGCGCGAGATTGGTTATCTGAATGAACTGACAGGTTCTCCGGAATTGTATCCCGTGCATGAGTGGTTCCCTCCACTCGCGGTAATCGTAAATATTAATGGAAGATGACGCCAACATGATCTCTCAATGCTCAAAGTACATCGGGATATCTGTGGATACTGCGGATGCTGCGTATCGGTCTGTCCAGAGGGTGCCCTCGAACTGATCGATGCGTATCTTTCCGTTGAAGAGAACTGCACCAGTTGTGGTGTCTGCGCAAAGGTCTGCCCGCTTGGGGCCCTGGAGGTTGTGCATGAAAACCAGGTATGACGTCCTTATCATCGGCGGCGGACCTGCCGGTGCTCTCGCAGCAAAGACTGCTGTCGAGAAAGGCCTCTCTGCCTGTATCGTAGAGAAGCGCCCGGCAATCGGTGCCCCGGTCCGCTGTGCGGAGGGACTGGGCAAGGAAGCCCTCCTGGAGTTCATGGAACCGGATCCCCGCTGGATCTCTGCCGAAATGACCGGTGCAACGGTCGTTGCCCCGGACGGCTACAAGATGCAACTCTCATCGAAGATGGCGGGCAGCAAGGTAGGCTATATCCTCGACCGGAAGTTCTTCGACCGTGAGCTGGTCTGGAAAGCGGCCGAGGCAGGAGCGGATGTTGCGGTGAAGTCTCGTGCAGCAGCTCCGATTATGGAAGACGGTATTGTCAAGGGCGCCAAGATCGAACACGGCGGCAAGATCACGAATGTCAGGGCAGAAGTTGTGATCGCTGCCGATGGCGTTGAATCGAAATTCTCGAAATGGTGCGGGATCGACACGACCGTCCCGGTTCGCGAGATCATGAGTTCGGTCCAGTACGTAATGACCGGCATCGAGATCGACCCGTTCTCCACTGTCTTCTACCTCGGAAACGAGGTTGCACCGGAAGGCTACCTCTGGGTCTTCCCCAAGGGTAAGAATACAGCCAACGTCGGGATCGGTATCTCCGGCAAGAAGAGCGGGGAGGGACACCGCGCCAAGGACTACCTCGACCGGTTCGTCAAGAAGACCTTCCCCCACGGCAGGACCATCGAGTTCATCCCCGGTGGTGTCTCGGTCTGCCGCCCGCTTGAATGCACGGTTGCAGACGGGCTCCTGATCGCCGGTGATGCAGCCCGAGTCGTGGACCCCCTCACGGGTGGCGGCATCTACAATGCAATGTTCACCGGCAAGCTTGCGGCACAGACTGCTGCGGACTGTATCGGCAGGGGCGATGTCTCCAAGAAGGCGCTCATGGCTTACGACAAGGCATGGCGTGCATCCAAGATGGGTAAGGGCATTGAGCGTAATTACCACATCAAGGAATACTTGATAAAACAGCCCGATACCAAACTCAACGAGATCATCCACTCGGTCTCGAAGATCGATCTTACAGAGTTTTCCACTCTTACGCTGGTAAAAGAGATTATCCGGGTAAACCCGAAACTGATGCTGGACCTGGGCGCCCTTGCGGCCTCACTCCGTTGATTTTTTCAGTTGTTTGTTGAGGAGACGCAGGCAGTCATCCTCGGCCTCTTTTTTCGTGAATACCGTAAACGTATCGCCAGCCTGGATCTTCACGCTGCCGCTGGGAATGATCAGTTCCCCGCCCATCCTGCGGATCGCGATGAAGACGAAATCCTTTACCTTGAGTTCCCGGATCTCATGGTTGACGATGGGGGCCCCTGCCTCTGCTACGATCTCGAAGATCGTACCGCCGGGGATCGAGGCGAGCTGCTGGAGCTGGGGGTTCTGTGTCCAGTAATAGAGTCGGGCTGCCACGAGTTCATCAGGGTTCTCGCTGATCCGGACACCGACCTCCTTGAAAAAGTCGGAGTGGGAGGGCTGGTTGACGATGGCGACAACATTGGGCACCCGGAACTTCTTGGCCAGCCAGCAGGTCATCAGGTTGACCGAGTCGTCGTTCGTTGTTGAGATGAGGGCATCGGAGCGGTCGATCCCCGCTTCCTCAAGAACGGTTTTATCCGTGGCATTGCCGGTCACGGCCATGACATCGTAGTGTTCGAGCAGCTCGCTGCACCGCGCCTCATCCTGGTCGATGACAACGACGGTATGTGCATGTTCGACTGCCATCTTGGCGAGGTTCCTGCCAATCCCGCCAAGCCCTACGATGATGATGTACATACCTACCGGTTACCATCATTGCCATTGAAATATTTTGCGCATCAACCGGTTCATGTGATCTGCGGGGTTGATGAGGCAGGGAAGGGTTCGGTCCTGGGCCCGATGGTGGTAGCGGCCGTTGGCGTGTCTTCTGAAGATGCGCTGGATGACCTTGGAGTGAAGGACTCAAAACTCCTCTCGCCAAAAGAGCGTGAACGCCTCTATGCCCTGATCAAAAAGCGGTGCAGGGTTGCAGCCGTCAGGCTCGATGCACCGGATATCGATGCGGTGCGGGAAGAGATGACCCTGAATGCGGCAGTAGCCCGGGCCCACGCCCAGGTGATAAATATCCTGTCACCCTCTCTTGCCTATGTTGACGCGTGCGACGTCAACTGTTTCCGGTATGCCGAGATGGTGAAGAGCCATCTCGATCGGGAATGCGAGATCGTCTCGGAACACCATGCGGATGTAAAGTTCCCGGTGGTATCGGCAGCCAGTATTATCGCGAAGGTGACCCGGGACCGGGCCATCGTCACCCTCTCAAAGAAATATGGTGATATCGGCAGCGGGTATCCTTCGGACCCGATCACGATTCGGTTCCTCAATGACTGGATCGATGAACATAAAGTACCCCCGCCCATTGCCCGGAAGAGCTGGAAGACGGTAAGCGCGATCCTTGCAAAAAAAACCCAGAAGAGCCTGCTTGATTTCTGATATTGCGGATATACGTTCCTGCAATGTATCCTCAAGTGTCTGTTTTAATATAAACAAACGGCCATAAATAGTAATGGACTGGCTCATAGTTGCGGTCGTGATCATTGCGGCGTATGCTGCACTGGCGTATTATATCAAATCCCGGCACCTGTGGGAGAAGAATATCACGTTTTACGGTCCCATTATGGCGATCCGGACAGACCGTGTAGGTTTTTTCGACTGGTTCGCCCGGTATCCCCGGTTCTTCCGGTTTTATGGCACGATGGGGGCGGTCATGGTGATCGTTGTCTCGGTGATCATGACCGCGATGCTCTTCCTCTCGCTCCAGGTTACCGTTACCCAGCAACCGGAACCTACTGCGGCAAATGAGTTGCGCAATGTCCTTGCAATTCCCGGCGTGAACGAGTTCATCCCGCTCACCCTTGCTGTCCTCCTTGGCCTGATCCTCACCATGGTGGTCCACGAGTTCGGGCATGCAATCCTCTGCAGGGTTGAAGGCATCCGCGTCAGGACCATGGGCATCCTCATGCCGGTCATCCCTATCGGCGCCTTTGTTGAACCGGATGAAGAGGACCAGGAGAAGACAAAAGGCCTTCCCAAGATCCGGATGTTCGGTGCAGGGATCACCAACAACATCGTTCTGGGCGTTGCCTGTTTCGTGGTTCTGATTGCCCTGCTCGGTCTTGCAGTTCCGCTCGCCACCCCGCTCATCAACGGCGTGTACGTGGATTCCCCGGCCTATGCTGCCGGTGTACCGGCAAACTCGGTGATCAAGGAAGTCAACGGCATCAGTGTCTCAAGCCGGGATGAGGTGGCAGCAATCCTTGATGCTTCAAAGCCCGGTGACACCGCCACGCTCGTTGTCGATCACAATGGCGTTCCGGGAACCTACAGTTTTACCCTTGCTGCATGGCCTGCTGATGTCAGCAACAAGACCAGCGGGTTCATGGGCGTCTCGTATTACGATGCCAGCCGGATCAAGGAGATCTTCAATACCCTGATGAGTCCCATCGGGTTCCTCGTCCTCCTTGCCATCCCGATCTGGGTGATCCTCGATCCCAGCCAGTACGGGGCGTTCCTGATCCTGATGAACGATACAGCCAGCTCGGTGATGTGGAACGTGCCGTTCCCATACTTCTGGCTCGTTATCCAGATTCTCTTCTGGTGCGGCTGGTGGAACCTCGTGGTCGGGACATTCAACGCGCTTCCCCTTGTCCCGCTCGATGGCGGGTATATCATGAAAGAGGGGATCGATCGCATTCTCGATAAGAAAGGGCTGATCCGGTATTCCGGGTACGTGGTTGCCGGTGTAAGCTACGTGATGCTGGTGGTTATCCTCGCGATCTTCCTCCTGCCTAAATTCTTCCACATGTGAAGGAACTGAAATTCTGCAACCTTTTTTTGGATTTATAACACCGGTGTAATCGTTCTGCAGTTCACCGGACAAACCGTAACCGGATAACGGGGAAGTGTTTTGGAGACCTTTGGAGAACAACGTTTTAACTGGGCGAATTCCCCCTCTTGCACCACCGGTCACATGAGTGGGGGGCGCATCCCGATTACCCCGGAACAGGAACTGTTGTGACACCGCAACGGGAGGGATGCATCAGGTGTGGTGCATACGTACATGCCCCCCGGGAGCGAAAGACCTATTCAGGGATTTTTCCGGGGCAGATGAACTAAAAAAAGGAATTTGTTCCCCGGTCGGGAACTTATACTATGGGCTCTTTTTCCAGCGGTGCGACTTTCCGCTTGCTGGTGTCCTTGAGCTCATCTTCGGAAACTTTCGGGACCGCGTCCTGTATATCCTTGAGGATCGCATCGATGGTATCCTGTTTTGGAATAACACCGAGGATGTTGTCATCCATGACCGGCCGTCCTGCTACTTCTTCAACTGATTCGTCTTTTGCACCGAGGAACTTAGCACCCTGACGGATCAGCTCGGAAATTTCGAACGGGAAGATAATCTTGGTTGCCTGCCCGTTTGCCATGGACTTGAGCGCGTCCAGCGAGAGCACGGTGATTGCCTTCCTGTCCAGCGGTGCAGCCCCTACGGAGAGAATGCGTAGTCCCTGCGCTTCTCCCTGAGCCTGGAGGATCCTGGAGAGCCGCTCCCCTTCTGCCCTGAGGACCTTGCTCTGCCGTTCGCCTTCTGCTTCAAGAATCATGCTCTGGCGGAGACCTTCTGCCTTGAGGATGGCGGAGCGCTTCTCCCCATCTGCCCTGAGGATGGCAGCACGCCGTGCACGCTCGGCAGCGGTCTGCTCGGTCATTGCGTTCTTGACCGCTTCGACCGGGTCCACTTCCTTGATCTCCACCCGCTCGACCTTGACACCCCACTGGTCGGTCTCCTGGTCAAGGATGTCGCGGAGTTTCGTATTGATGACGTCCCGGTTGTAGAGGACTTCGTCGAGCTCCATGTCACCGATGATGCCACGGAGGCTTGTCTGGGCGAGCGCTACGGTTGCAAGCCGGTAGTTGGAGACCTCGAAGTATGCCTTCTCGGGGTCGATCACCCGGATATAG
Source organism: Methanoregula sp. (assembly GCF_028679125.1). Taxonomy (GTDB): domain Archaea; phylum Halobacteriota; class Methanomicrobia; order Methanomicrobiales; family Methanospirillaceae; genus Methanoregula. The sequence goes on from NZ_JAJRCG010000001.1 coordinate 96,372, forward strand.
ATGATTGCATCGACGTTGGTCGGGGAGTTGTCCTTCGTGATCACTTCCTGGCTCGGCACGTCGATGACCTGCGTGCGCAGGTCGAGCTTGGTGACATCGGAGACGAACGGGACGATCCAGCGGAAACCGGGATTCATGCGTCCTACGTACTGCCCAAGCCGTACCTGGAGCCCCTGCTCGTACGGCTGGACGATAACGACACCTTTTGCGAATATTACGACAATAACGAGAATCAAAAATATGACAATGAGCGTATCAATGAACGGCATGTTATGCAACCTCTTCTACAACAATATGGACCCCTTCGGAGTCCACGACTTTTACCTTCTTCCCTTCGGGGATCGATGAACCGGTTGAATGGGCGCTCCATTCTGTTGTCCCGATAATGACTTTCCCGGAAATGGTGTTTGGATCAACGGATTTTATCACGCGCCCCTCCATTCCCACGAGCGAGTCGCGGCTGATGGTCGTGGGGCTCTCGTCCGATGTGATCCGGCTGTACATCCAGACGGTGAAACCGGCGGCAGCGATTGCAACCGTAACACCGATAACGACGCCCCATCCGTTATTGAAGATATCCATCCCGAGAAGGAGCAGGATACCGAAGATGATCAGGACTGTTGCCGGTACGGTGGCAAAAAAACCCGGGCTGTGAACCTCCACGAGGAGGAGGGCAGCACCGATGACGATCAGCAGCCAGCCGAGGGCAATTCCTTCGAGAAGTACCATGATAACTCTTCGACTGCCGGAGAATAAAAGTATAGTATAAATTCCCGGGTTTTTATTAACCGTGTGGTCGAAACCAGGTGGCCCCTGCTTCGGCGCGGCAGGATCGCTGCTGAACGCTGACCCGCAAAGTGCGGGAGATCATGAAAACCCGGTACGCTAATCTCGGCGCAGTTTTGCTACCTTGACACCCACCGGTACGCCAAGTTCATCGGCCACCGGCTTGCATTTTGCGGCAAGGAGATATGCTACGGGAGGAAGGTTCTCCATCTCCGAGATGGATTCAAAGTTTGCCATCCCTTTGGCGAGGATGATCGTACAGTTGTCGATCGCAAGCCGCAGGTTGTCAGGGATGAGGTCCATATTAATACCGATCTCCGCTTCTGCACCACCCCCGGTTGTTGTCAGGAGATCGACCATGCGGTCCATCCCAAGGGAACGTGCATCCTCCATCGTTGCATCGTTCAGGATCGGGGATTCCTTTACCGCGAGGGTTACCTGCGAGCCATGGGATTTGAGGTACTGGATTAATAATTTGTCAAAGACGATCTCCCCGCAGTTATCGCATAAGTACACGACGCGGGAGCAGAGCGGCAGGATCTTGTCCGTATCATCGATATACAGGTCCTTTTCAATCTCCTCGTTGAAGAACGAAAGAAAGTCCCTGGTAACGGCATGACCCTTGACGCCGTAATCAAAGATATTGGCAATCACTGCTGCGTGCACATAATCCCTGAATGTGTGAAGACGGCCCCGTACCTGCATACACACCTCTGCAGCCTGGCGATTGCCGGAACGCTTGAGTTCATCGAACGGGTCGGGGTTCTCCAGCAGGGCATATGCCCTACGGTGGATGCGGCTGGCGACCTGCGGGTGGCTGAGCGGGAGATCCCGGAGTTCATCGATCACCTGTCGGCACTCTTTTTCCGTTTCAGCCGCAAGAGCGGCATCCGCTCCGCAGAGTGAACATTCGAGATTGATACGGGAGAGAAGACAGTCAACACAGGTATCAGTAATTTTCATACCGGTGCACCAAAAAACAACACAAATGGGGCCACTGAGATTTGAACTCAGGTCAGAAGACCCCCAGTCTCCTAGGATGGCCAGGCTACCCTATGGCCCCGCTCTCTTACTATTAGTCGATCTCACTTATGTATCTTATCGTGCGCAGATCGTTACTGTGAGGGGAATTCCCTGTATGGATCAGATAAGGATCAGATCTTTCCGCGCTTGAATTCTTCAACACGGCTTATGAGGTTCTCCAGTTCCGTGTCCGTGACCCGGATCCTGCCGGCAACGGATTCGACCTCCTGTAATAACTGTCGGATCCTGACATACATCAGGTAAATGATAAAGAGCTGGGCAACGATGACCCCCCCGAACAATACCAGCATGTAGCCTTCGTATGCCATGATCACTCCCCCCGCCCGTTACCGGAACACTGCCCGCGCGAGTCGATCAACGAACCCCTCTTCCTTTGTGCCGGCGTCTTCCTCCTCATATTCGACACCTGAAATCTGGGCTGCAATCCGTCGGAACGCTTTGGTTGCGGGGGATGTCGGGTACTTCAGAACACAGGGTGATTTGTACGCTGCTGCCCGTCGCACGTTTGCGTCCTCGGGGACAACATCGATCACACGGACGCCCAGGACATCTTCTACACTGTGGGACCGTATCTCGGTATGCTCGATGCCGGCCCGGTTGAGGATAGCGCCATAGACCTTCCCCCCCATTACCTCGCAGAGGATCTTTGTCTTAAGGGCATCAGCCATTGATGCAAGTTCCGGGTTGGCTACCAGGATGACCTGGTCAGCGACAGAGAGCGGGACCACACCCTCCTTGGAGATGCCGCTGGGTGCATCGATCAGGAGAAATTCGCAGCGGTCCACCAGTTTGTGCATCACGTCCCGGAGCTTATCCGGGTCTGCCTGCTGAAATCCCTGGAGCGAGATCCCGCTCGGTACGACTTTGAGGCCGGCGGGACCTTCATAAATTGCATCCTCGATATCGGCTTTTCCTGCCAGCACCTCATGGAGAGTGACCGGGACATCGTCCATCCCCAGGATCAGGGCCATGTTTGCCATACCGATGTCCGCATCGAGAATATAGGTCTCACGTTCGAGAAGGGATAACGAAATTCCGAGATTAACCGTAAGGGTGGTTTTGCCTACCCCGCCTTTGCCAGAAGTGATGGTATATGCCCGGATCATCAGGATTCCCGAAGCGTCTGGTTGGATAAAATGATATATATCCTTATGGATATGATTTGGGCTGGTTTTTCCTTTTCACGCCAATGTATGACAGGAACGTGAAAACCGTCTGGAATAATGGCCGATATCCTGTGATTTGTATTCCTATCTTCATGGAACCGGTGACGGCAGCCGTGAATCCCCCGTAAACCGGGAACTTCTGTAACGGGGATCTCCCAATAACCAGAAATGACGGGTTTTTTACCGAAACGGGGATATCTGGGCATGACAAAAAAGAATATGTATTTATGGTTCTACCGGGTATTATCAAATACACAGGGTAATGCAGCGGGAGCAGCAGCATGTTGAAACAAAAAATTACTGCATTTATTGAAACGATTCGATCTATTGACGGGGTTGCAGCGTGTGCGATGGTATCCCGGGACGGGATCATAGCTGGTAAAAGTTTTGATCGCGATCTCAATGAACCCTGGTTCGGGGCCCTCTCTGCAACAATCCTTGCATCCGCAGAATCCGTTGGCAGCATCATCAAGATGAAATCGATGACGTCTGTCAGTGTCAGGGGCCAGGACTCCACGGTTCTTGTCATGGGTGCCGGGGAGAATTTTCTGATTGCCATGATCCTTACGGATTCCGCAGATCAGGAATCCGTCCATGCTGCACTGCTCCCGGTTGTACAGAAGATCGCGGAGGCTATGTAATGTATACAATTCTTGTTGTCGACGACAGCCCATTCATTGTAGATGTGTTTGTGACCATGCTGGAACGCGGAGGTTACAGGACTGTTGCCGCGTACGGCGGGGAGGAATGCATCGAGATATTAAAGACCGTCACTCCGGATCTCATCCTGCTGGATATCATGATGGAACCCGTTGATGGGTGGCAGACCCTTGAACGGATCAAGGAGAGCCCGGAGACAAAGGAGATCCCGGTCCTGATGCTGACCGCAAAACAACTGACTCCCTCCGAGGCGCAGGAATACGGGATCTACATTGAGGATTATGTATTAAAGCCCATCACCCACCGCGAACTTTACGATGCCATTGAGCATGTACTCAGCCGCCGCCATGCCATAAAATCGGATATGGAGATGGCAAAGCAGTCGGGATTCGATAACGAGATCATCACAGAATACGCCCGTCTCAGCAAGAGCATCGATGTCAACAAGCGTCTCATGAAGATCCTGGAGACTACGTACAATTACAATGATTCAAAAGTCCGGGTCAGTGACGAGATCTCCCGCGCAATAAAGAGCATGGAAATGAACATCAAGTTCCAGGAAACCCGTCTCCAGCAGATCAAAGGAGAACTCTCCGGCACCCCGTCAATCACGACACCGGTCTAATCTTTCATACACAATTTATACTGTGCAGGCATATATTAACCCAAATCGGGATCGGATGGGATATGCCTGTCCGTCTGGCCATCTGCGCACACCATCCTTGTGGCAAGGAAGAGAGATCGTGGAAGATACAATCCTTATTGTTGACGATAGTCCTTATATCGTGGACGGGCTCGTTGCCCTGCTGAAACGCAAAGGCTTCAATCCCCTTGCTACGCATGGTGGCGATGAAGCTCTTGCTCTCCTTGCCACGGTCAAACCCGATCTCATCCTGCTCGATATTATGATGGAGCCGATGGACGGGTGGGAGACGCTTGACCGGCTCAAGGCAAACCCGGAAACGAAGGATCTGCCTGTGCTGATGTTCTCGGCAAAGAAGATCACGCCAGAGGAAGCCCAACAGCACTGTCTCAATATTGAGGATTTCGTATCAAAACCGGTCAATCCGACCCAGCTCCTCGAGGCGATAAAACAGATCTTTGCACGGCGACGCGATGTGAAAGCGGAGTCTCAGGTGGCTAAAGATGCCGGTGTGGATTCGGCACTAATTGAGGAATACGCAGCCCTCCGGAAGAGTATTGACGTGGACACAAACCTCCTTTGCGTCCTGAAAAAGGCATGCGGGATGAACAATGTCGGGCGCGCTGCCCCGGCGGAAGACCTCGCCGCCATCGAAAAACTGGAATCTAAGATACGTACGGATGAACAGCGTCTCAAAGAGATCAATGAGAAACATCATGTCAGGACGGAGGAGTCATGAGATTGGTGCAATGTATGCTGGAAAAAGTGGCATCTGAGCCTGGATAATATTTAAATAGTTTTTTGTCATTGTTATAATGCTGTACATCTTGGTCTGTAGAGCACAGAGTGGGTTCGTAGCTCAGTTCGGTAGAGCGCCTGGCTTTTAACCAGGTGGTCGGGGGTTCAAATCCCTCCGGGCCCGTTGCCACGAGTATTTCGTGGGTTTTTTGCGGTGATGCATCTGAGAGGAAATCTGTTCATTTGTGAGGGGGTTATTCATTGAGCACCAAACTGAATGTGTTGGACCACGTGATGGTGCCGGATCATAAAATCATGAGCGAGGAGGAGGTTTCCGAACTCCTGACGCGCTACAACATTACAACCGAACAATTACCGAAAATCTATCACGACGATCCTGCAGTAAAGACGATCAGCGCGGAAGCTGACGATGTAATCCGAATTATCAGGGCAAGCCATACGGCTGGCAGGGCCGAGGCATATCGTCTCGTGGTCAAGAGACCAAAGAAATAAATTCCGGGGTGGTCAGTCTGATTGACAGAAGTATTTTATCGAGGGCATATTTTTCACGGGAGCATGTTGCGCGCCACCAGCTTGACTCCTTCAACTATTTCCTTAAGCATAATCTTCAGAAAGTGGTCAACGAGCAGCGGGTCATTGAGACCGACATCGAGAACCGGGGCAGGAACAATGACCCGGTCTGGGTGGAACTCGGTACGATTGAAGTGAAAAAGCCGCTGGTGCGGGAGGCTGACGGTTCGCAGGGAGAGTTATACCCGAGCGAGGCACGGCTTCGCAACCTGACCTACGCGGCCCCGATCCAGTTGGGACTCACGCTCGTGCACGGTGAAGACCGGCAGGAGCCTATCGTCACGACCATCGGGCAGCTCCCGATCATGGTTGGATCGCTCGCCTGTAACCTCTATGGCATGGATGACGCCCAGCGCGTCTCCCATGGCGAGGATGCGTTTGATGCCGGTGGCTATTTCATCGTCAACGGCACCGAGCGCGTGCTCATGACGTTAGAGGATCTCGCATCCAACAAGATCATGACCGAGTTCACCGAGCGCTACAATGAGCGCATCTACGTGGCAAAGGTTTTCTCCCAGTTCCGCGGGTACCGCGCACTGGTGGTTGTCGAGCGGAACAAGAAGAACCTCCTCGAGGTCTCCTTCCCGTCCGTTGCCGGCCACTTGAAGTTCGTGGACCTGATGCGGGCACTGGGCATGACAAACGACCAGGAGGTCGTGAACGCAGTCTCGAGCGACGAGGATATCCTGACGTTCATGATGCAGAACCTGGAAGAGAGCGAGTGCGATTCGGTTGACGGCGGTGTCATGTATGTTGGTAAGAAACTGGCGCCGAACCAGACCAAGGACTACCAGCGCAAGCGCGCGGAGTTCGTCCTGGATAACTACCTCCTCCCGCATCTCAACTACTCGATGCCAGCGAACCTCAAGGAAGGCGACGAGGGTTACCAGGAAGCAGTCCTCTCGGTCCGGCTTGCAAAGGCCCATTTCCTCGGGCGTATGGCAGAGGCCTGTTTCGACCTTGTGCTGAACAAGCGCAGGATCGATGACAAGGACCACTACTCGAACAAGCGCCTGAAACTCGCGGGCGACCTGATGGAGGACCTGTTCCGTATCTCCCTCAACCGTCTCACCCGTGATATCAAGTACCAGCTCGAACGCGCCAGCATGCGTCACCGCGACCTCTCGATTGCGACCGCAGTCCGCGCTGACGTGCTGACCGAGCGTCTCCTCCACCCGCTTGCCACCGGTAACTGGGTGGGCGGGAGGACGGGTGTGTCCCAGCTTCTCGACCGCGTTGACCATATGGCCGTGCTCTCGCACCTCCGCCGTGTGATCTCGCCGCTCTCCCGGTCACAGCCCCACTTCGAGGCCCGTGACCTGCACCCGACCCAGTGGGGCCGGATCTGCCCGAGCGAGACCCCTGAAGGACCGAATTGTGGTCTGGTGAAAAACTTCGCCCAGATGGTGGAGATCAGCAAGGGTGTCGATGACGAGGAAGAAATCACGCGCATCCTGCACAACCTTGGTGTCGAGCACATCCGGGGGGAATCATGAGCAAGAAATCACGCGTATTTGTTGACGGGGCACTGATCGGTCTCGTGGACGACCCGAAGAACCTGGTTGCCAATATCCGTACCATGCGCCGCCAGGGTGCGATCTCGCCTGAAGTGAACGTCTCCCACAAGGAGTACAACGGCGATGTCGTGATCCTGACCGACCGCGGCCGCGCCCGCCGCCCGCTCATCGTCTTAAAGAACGGTGAGCCGCTCATCAACGATGAGGATCTTGCCCGGCTTGCAAAGAAGGAGATCGACATGAGCTTCTTCGTCCAGCGGGGCATGATCGAGTTCATCGATGCAGAAGAGGAAGAAGACCTCCTCATTGCCATGGACTTCACGAAAGTGACGCCCGAGCACACCCACCTTGAGATCGACCCCTCTCTGATCCTCGGTATCGGTGCAGCCCACGTCCCCTTCCCGGAACACAATGCCAGCCCGCGTGTCACGATGGGTGCAGGAATGGTCAAGCAGGCGCTCGGTTTTGGCGCTGCCAACATGAAGCTCCGCCCGGACACCCGTGGCCACCTGCTCCACTATTGCCAGAAACCGCTGACCCACACCCAGACTTCGGAACTGATTGGATCGGACGACCGGCCGGCAGGCCAGAACTTCGTGGTTGCCATCCTCTCGTACGAAGGGTACAATATTGAAGATGCGCTCATCTTCAACAAGGCCTCGATTGAGCGCGGCCTTGGCCGGTCCCACTTCTTCAGGACCTATGAAGGTGAAGAGCGCCGGTATCCCGGTGGCCAGATCGACCGCATCGAAGTCCCCGAAGAGGACGTTGCCGGTGCCCATGGTGCCGACTCGTACAAGAACCTCGACGAGGATGGTGTGATCAACCCCGAGACCGTTGTTGCCGAGAAGGATGTCCTGATCGGCAAGACCTCCCCGCCCCGGTTCCTCGAAGAACCCTCCGGGGAACTCATTGCTGTCGAGAAGCGCCGCGACACCTCTGTCACGATGCGCAGCAACGAACATGGTATCGTCGACACGGTCATCATCACCGAAGGCGAGAACAGTTCCCGGCTCGTGAAAGTCAGGACCCGTGACCTCCGTGTGCCGGAAGTAGGCGACAAGTTCGCATCCCGTCACGGGCAGAAGGGTGTCGTTGGTCTCATCACTCCCCAGGAGAACATGCCCTTCACAGAAGGAGGTCTCTCACCCGACCTCGTTATCAACCCCCATGCAATCCCGAGTCGTATGACCATCGGGCACATGCTTGAGATGATAGGCGGCAAGGTTGGCTCTCTGGAAGGCCGGCGCATCAATGCCACCGCCTTCGGTGGCGAGAGTGAGGCAGACATCCGTGCCTCGCTCAAGAAACTCGGTTTCTCGCACAATGGCCGCGAGCTTATGTATGATGGCCTCACCGGTAAGGCCTTCAAGGCCGATGTCTATATCGGTGTCATCTACTACCAGAAACTGTACCACATGGTATCGTCCAAGATGCACGCCCGCTCCCGTGGACCGGTGCAGGTCTTGACCCGCCAGCCGACTGAAGGCCGTGCGCGTGAAGGCGGTCTCCGGTTCGGTGAGATGGAGCGTGATGTCATGATCGGCCACGGCGCCGCCATGGCCTTGAAGGAACGCCTGCTCGATGAGTCGGATAAGGTTAACGAATATGTCTGTGCGCACTGCGGTATGGTTGCGATGCTCGACCGCAAGCGTAACATGACCCGCTGCCTTGCCTGCGGTAACGAGACCGATATCTACTCGGTCGAGATGAGTTACGCGTTCAAGCTCCTGTTGGACGAGATGAAGAGCATGGGTATAGCACCCAGACTGAGATTACAGGACGTGGTGTAACATGCCATCCCCAAAACGAATCGGCCAGATTGAATTTGGCCTCCTCTCCCCCAAGGAGATCCGTGAGATGAGCGTCCGGAAGATCATCTGGGCGGACACCTACGATGATGACGGGTTCCCCTATCCCCAGGGTCTCATGGACTTAAACCTCGGGGTTATCGACCCCGGTCTCCGGTGCAAGACCTGCGACCAGAAGGCAAGCGAGTGCCCCGGCCACTTCGGGCACATCGAGCTCGCAAAGCCCGTCATCCACGTCGGGTATACACGGCTCATCAGGAAACTCCTGCGTGTCACCTGCCGTGCCTGCGGCCGCGTGCTGCTCAGCCCTGAGGAAGTCGAGAAGGTAGTAGGTACCGAAGACGACCAGACGGGAGACCTCCTTTCAGAAAAGGATGTCAAGAAGGAGCGCGTCTGCCCGCACTGCGGTGAACAGCAGCTCAAGATCAACTTCGAGAAACCGACCACCTTCTCCGAGGTCATGGTGGAAGACGGCAAGAAAGTAGAGCACAAGCTCACTCCCGCCGACATCCGCGCCCGGATGGAGAAGATCCCGAACGAGGACCTGATCCCCCTCGGTATCAATCCCGACGTCGCGCGTCCCGAGTGGACCATCCTCACCGTGCTCCCGGTTCCTCCGGTCACGATGCGCCCCTCGATTATCCTTGAGAACGGCCAGCGGTCGGAAGACGATCTCACCCATAAGCTCGTTGATATCATCCGTATCAACCAGCGGTTCAAGGAGAACCAGGATGCAGGTGCGCCCCAGCTGATCATCGAGGATCTCTGGGAACTCCTGCAGTACCACGTCACCACCTACCTCGACAACGAAGTCGCAGGCTGTCCCCCGGCCCGCCACCGCAGCGGCCGGCCCTTGAAGACGCTCTCGCAGCGTCTGAAAGGTAAGGACGGGCGGTTCCGAGGTTCCCTCTCAGGTAAGCGTGTGAACTTCTCCAGCCGTACGGTTATCTCGCCCGACCCGAACCTTTCCGTTGCACAGGTCGGTGTCCCGCGCGCTGTAGCCAACGAGATGACAATCCCTGTCCGGGTTACCGCTTACAATATCGAGGAACTCCGGCAGATCGTCAGGACCGGCCCGGAACGCCCGGATGTCAATGCCCCGTGCGGTGCGAACTACGTCATCCGCCCGGACAACCGCAGGCTCCGGCTTGGTGCCGACAATCTCGACACCGTCGCCGACATGATCGAGCCCGGCTACACGGTCGAACGCCACCTCCGCGACAACGATGTCGTGCTCTTCAACCGTCAGCCATCGCTGCACCGGATGAGCATCATGGCGCACCGCGTCAAGGTGATGGAAGGCAGGACCTTCCGGCTCAACCCCGCAGTCTGCCCGCCGTATAACGCCGACTTCGATGGCGATGAAATGAACATGCACGTCCCGCAGACCGAAGAGGCGCGGGCCGAGGCAACCATTCTCATTGCCGTGCAGGAAAATATCCTGTCACCCCGTTTCGGCGGTCCGATCATCGGTGGTATCCACGACCACGTCTCGGGTATCTTCATGCTGACGCATGAGCTGCGCTGGTTCAAGAAGGAAGATGCGCTCTACCTCCTCCGCTATACCGGCATCGAGCACATGCCCCCGCCCGGCAAGGTGGAGAACGGCATTGAATACTGGAGCAACAAGCAGGTCTTCTCGGTCATCCTTCCGGAAAGCCTCAACATGGTCTTCAAGGCCACGTCATGCCAGAACTGCGATGTCTGTCAAAAGGAAAAGTGCGATCGTGATGCATACGTGCGCATCATCGACGGCCAGCTCCAGATGGGGACCATCGATAAGAAAGCAATCGGTGCATTCGACGGCCAGATCGTCAACCGTATCATCCGCCAGCAGGGCATGAAGCGGGCCACGAAGTTCATCGATGACTTCACCAAACTCTCGATCCGCGGTATCATGCTCGACGGGTTCTCGTTCGGTATCGATGACGAAGACCTCTCCAAGACCGAGTACGGCCAGATCGACGAGGTCTTAAAGAATGCGGCGCTCGATGTCGATCGCCGTATCAAGATCTACGAAGACGGCCAGCTCGAACCTATGCCAGGGCGTACCATTGAGGAAACTCTCGAGATGCAGATCATGCAGGTGCTGGGGAAGGCCCGAGACCTGACCGGTCAGATTGCAGGCCGCCACCTCGGTCTTGGGAACAGCGCTGTCGTGATGGCAGTCTCCGGTGCCCGTGGTTCGATGCTGAACCTGACCCAGATGGCCGGTTGTATCGGCCAACAGTCCGTTCGTGGTGAGCGTATCGTCAGAGGTTACGACGACCGGACGCTTCCGCACTTCAAGAAGGGCGACCGCGGCTCGGATGCCCACGGGTTCATCCAGCACAGTTACAAGGGCGGGCTCAACCCGACCGAGTTCTTCTTCCACGCCATCGGTGGCCGTGAAGGTCTCGTCGACACGGCAGTTCGTACATCCCAGAGCGGTTACCTCCAGCGCAGGATGATCAACGCGCTGCAGGACCTCAAGGTCGCATACGACGGCACCGTGCGGTCGACCGGTGGCAGGATCATCCAGTTCGAATATGGCGAGGACGGGACCGACCCGACCAAGAGTGCGTTCGGTGACCCGGTCGATGTGAAGGGTATCGTTGAAGCTATCCTCAAGGAGGAGGTATAAGATGCCGCTCGCAGAAAAGTTTGACAAGAAAGTCGAGGCAGCAGCCCTCCCCCCCAAGACAAAAGAACAGCTCCGGAAGTTTCTTGCCGAAAAGGAACTCACCGACGCGCAGTTCACGCAAATCCTTGATCGTGTCAACGCCGAGTACCTGAGCACCAGGATCGAGCCCTGCGAGGCAGTCGGTATCATTGCGGCACAATCCATCGGTGAACCCGGCACGCAGATGACAATGCGTACATTCCACTACGCTGGTGTGGCCGAGATCAACGTTACTCTCGGTCTCCCGCGTCTCATCGAAATCATGGATGCGAGGAAAGAGCCCAGTACGCCGACCATGACAGTCTTCTTAGAGCCCGAGTTCGGCATCGACCGTGACAAGGCACGAGAAGTCAGCTGGCAGATCGAGGCAGCCCCGCTCCACGAGTTCGGTGACATCACCACGGATATGGAGAACATGCACGTGGTCGTCCACCTGAACACCAAGGTCTGCGACAAGCGCAAGATCTCGCCCGCGGAGATCATGGAAGTCGCGCCCAAGAAGATCCGCGATCGCCGTCACTATCGTGACTTCGAGCACGACATCGACGAAGCAACTGCGACGATCATCTTCTCGCCCAAGGACAAGGAGAGTTACCAGAACCTCTTCCAGCTCGCCGAGCACGTCAGGAACGTGATCGTGCAGGGCATTGATGACATCCTCCGGGTCGTCGTCAGGAAAGAGACCGGGGAGTATATACTTTATACTGAAGGATCCAACCTTAAAGACGTATTTGATGTCGTTGGCGTGGACACCACACGGACCCGCACCAATAACATCAGCGAGATTGCGCAGGTTCTCGGTATCGAGGCTGCGCGAAACGCCGTCATCCACGAAGCGGTTTCCACGCTCAACGAGCAGGGTATCGCCGTTGATGTCCGGCATATCATGCTCATCTCGGACATGATGTGCATGGAAGGCGAAGTCAAGCAGATCGGCCGTCACGGTATCGCCGGCGAGAAGGAGAGTGTTCTCTCCCGTGCAGCGTTCGAAGTGACCGTCAACCACCTGCTTGACGCGGCCGTCGCAAATGAAGTTGATGAACTGAGCGGCGTGACCGAGAACGTCATTGTCGGCCAGCCGATCCAGCTCGGCACCGGCGATGTAAAACTGATCGCAGTCAGACAACACGACAATTAACTTTAGGAAACTTACGAGGAATTGTATATGGATTTTAATGCTTCACTCAGAAGAGCAATCAAGACAGGAAATGTAATTCTTGGCCAGAACAACACTGAAAAGTGCATCAAGGAAGGCAAAGCCCAGATGATAGTCGTTGCCGGCAACTGCCCGGCCGACTTCAAATCAAAACTTTCCACCTATGAGAATCTCTTCATCCACACGTTCGAGGGCTCCAGCGTGGCACTCGGAAAAGCCTGCGGTAAGCCGTTCATGGTCAGCACCCTTGCCATCGTGACTCCCGGCGAGTCAGATATTCTCTCTCTCAAGAGGGCGTAAGAAGGGGGCCTGCTATGGTCGAAGTGAAACTGACCGAAGACTGTATGCGCATGATCTCCCAGTTCGAGAGCCTGACCGGTGCGGGGAGCCGCGACTGCGTTGTGGATGACCGCAACGGGAGACTTATCTTCGTCATCAACCCCGGCGACATGGGGCTTGCAATCGGCAAGAAGGGTGCCTCGATCAAGAAAGCCTCGGAAGTCATGGGCAAGAAGATCGAGGTTGTGGAATACAACAGCAACGTGGAACAGTTCTTAAAGAACTGCTTCCTGCCGGCCCAGGTCACCTCCATTCTTTTCGAGGGCGAGGAAGACCAGAAGACCGCAACCGTGGAAGTCCGTGACGAGGACCGCGGGATTGCGATCGGTAAGGAAGGCAAAAATATCTTCAAGGCAAAGAAACTGGCGCTGCGCCAGCACAATGTCGCAGATGTCCAGATCCTGCAAAAACCGATAGATGGCCAGCCCGAAGGCGGGCAGGACCAGATGTAATTTTTCTTTTTTTATTTCCGTTGTAACGGACGGACGATATGATGCAAAACGGGTTGTTGTTTTTCCTGTTCCAATGAACATTCGCAGGTAATTTTTCATTACATAAAAAGGGTTGTTATGTTTGTCTTCGCCCATGCATTTCTCGGTGCCCTTATTGGCCTTGGGTTCTGGCACCTGTCTCATGACCGTCGGGCACTTCCCCTTTGCATCGTGAGTGCAATTCTGCCCGATCTTCTCGACAAGCCGCTTGCCCTGCTGTTCCCCGGCATCCTGGGAGCCGGCAGGACAATCGGGCATACCCTGTTCTTTTTTGGTATCGCGATGGTACTGGGATTCCTCCTCTGGCGATACCGGCATACCCTCCTTGGCGTGGCATGTGCGTGTGCGATCTTCTCCCACCAGATTCTCGACGAGATGTGGAATGGTCCCGCTGCCTGGTACTATCCCCTTATGGGGCCGTTCCCGAATGAGCTTCATCCGGACTATGTCATGTATTCGTTCTGGCGTGAAGTCTCCACACTATCGGAGTGGGTATTTGCGTATGCACTGGTGGTAGTAATCGCGGCGTGGTACCTGGGTCTTCCGAGACATCGTCAGGTTTTTCCGGCCGAACGAGGGATCACACCTGCCCGATTCATTGCGTTTCTCCTTCTTGCGGTAACAGGTATTGTCCTGCTCATTGCAGGGACAGGGTTTATTGCTGCCAGCTGTTTTGCCCCGACCTATGCTCCGGTTACGGGCGTGATGGCAGGGCTTCTGGCACTGGGGGGCGCGGCGATCCTTCTCCCCCGAAATGGAGTGTCCCCGTTTTCAGGAAATTAATGTCAGTATACCCGTGCCCTGAGAACCCGACGAATTTCCGGTATCATGATCAATTTCTCATGTGCAGGGGATACCATCTGCAAGACCTGGAAGGAATGGTGGTAAAACAGAAGACGGGCCTGGGGGGATTTGAACCCCCGGCATCCGGGTTAGAAGCCCGGCGCTATGTCCAGGCTAAGCCACAGGCCCACGGCTGTGTGCCTATAACGTTCGCGCTTTGGGATAATTAATCTGTTTCACTAAATCCGGGAAAACCCCCGGGTTGGAATGGCAAATAAATTTGGTAAAATATATTTGATCTAAGGGCGCATGTTCTTCACTAAAAAAAAAGAGGATTGTACCTATGAAATCTCTCAAAATTCTCTTGTGCCTGATGGTTCTGCTTCTCGTGGCAGTGCCCGTTACTGCCGACTCGTCAACTATCTCGTCTGTCAGTCCGACAGTAGTCTATAAGGGATCTCCCAATACGCTGACAATCACCGGTAATTTCAATACAAGTTCTGCGAAGGTGCTCCTCATGGAGTCCGGAGAGGATTCGAATGTTTCTGTAACCAGTTCCTCCATCAGCACTTCAGAGATTGTCTGCACGTTCAGCAGTTCCAAATTAAATGATGTTGATACAGGGACCCGGAAGCTTGTTATTATTAATGATGATGAATCTGAATCGAGTAATACCGTGTCTATCTCCATCCGGTCCCCAATCACCCTGACCTCCATCTCCCCAAAGACCGGACGGGCCAACAACGATAGTGTCAAGGTTACCATTGTAGGTACCGGTCTGTCAGATATCTCCAGTTTTTATCTCTATAATGATGAATACAGCAATATTTCTGCTTCGAGTGTTGATCCCGTATCCTCCACAAAAGTAACCGGGACCTTCGATCTGACGGACAAGGATGAAGCAACGTATGATGTGTGTGTCAAGGACGATTTTAAGACTACGGTATGCGATCTCTCATTCTCGATCACATCCGACGCTGTCGGCAGCATCGACGTTTCGTCATCCCCCAAAGGTGCCACACTTTATGTAGATGGTTCAAGCATAGGATCAACCCCCATCACCGTTGATGATCTTGATGTTGGGAAGCATCAGATCATTATCAAGAAAAGCGGGTACACTGATTATTCGAGAAGTGTAAAAGTCACGAACGGTGGCGTTACCACTGTGGATGCCAGTCTCGACATGATAACAACCGCACCCACCGCCACCTCAGTTCCGACCACCGCACCGACCACGATTAAAGTAACCCGAAAGTCCACCATAGTAACCTCCACACCCTGGCCAAGCGACACGCCGACTACTGCCGCCTCTCCGGTGGGTACCCTGGTGGTTGTCGGTGCTATTGGATTTACCCTGATCGCGGTCCGGAAACACTGATCCCGGTTTATCCATTAGGAATCAAGTCCCCTTTTTTCAACAGATTTTACTGAAGTATCTTCGTATCGGGATAGTGTAACCCCTTCGGACAATATATTACACCGCGGCGTTAAAATAATCCCATTTCCCACAAACTGAATTTATCCCTTGGCGGCTACTGATGTATCTCCTATAAGCCCCAGAGGGAGTAAAGTATGAACCATTCTTTCGTAATACGGTTTTCCTTGGTTATGGCCCTGCTGCTTGTCATGGCATTTCCTGCCAGTGCAGAGTCATCATCCATCTCATCCATCAGCCCGTCCGTAGCATATCTTGGAACATCAACAACAGTCACCATCACCGGTTCTGACTTTAACACGAGCTCCGTGAAAGTTAAACTCATACGGGATGACGAGTCCAACATCACGGCATCGGTCTCATCCCTGAGCAGCACAACGATCGTCTGCAAGTTCTCGATCTCGTCATCAAAAGAGACCGGCAGCTGGGATCTTGTTGTCGTGAACGAGGATGATTCGGAAGTCGTCAAGGTCGACGGATTCAGCCTGAGAAATGCGATCACCCTCTCCTCCATCTCGCCTGTCACCGGCCAGACCGATAACGAGAGCGTTGAATTTACCCTTACCGGTACCGGATTCTCCGATGTCGAGTCGGTATATCTCTATAATTCCGATTACGACAACGTGACTGCGAGTGTCGATGATGTCGATTCCACCGAAGTCACCGGATATTTCGACCTGGATGATATTGACGAAGATACCTACAAGGTCTGTGTCCTGGATTCCGCTGGAACCCGGAAGTGCGGGCTGTCGTTTGAGGTTACCACGGACCAGCTCGGTACTATCGACATATCCTCATCGCCATCCAGTGCAGCTGTCTATGTAGATGGCACGTACTATGGAACATCCCCCTGTACAGTTGATGAACTCACCGAGGGCTCCCATAAAGTCCTGATTGAGAAGACCGGCTATACTGACTGGGGAAAATTTGTCAAGGTAACCTCCGGAGGAACGACAACCGTGGATGCAGATCTCGTTGCGATAACAACCGCACCGACAACCGTGCCGACCACGGTTCCGACAACCGTACCCACTACCCAAAAAGCACCCCAGAATACTGGCGCCATGCAACAGCAGCAGACCCCCCCAAGTTCAACACCTGTACCTACGACAACAACACAAGAATCGCCCCTTGAAGGTGCGTTTGTGGTGGCTGCAATCGGTATCGGTATCCTGGCGCTCCACCGGAAATACTAACTTTTTTAAGACGCAGGCATCCTGCTTCATGAAGAAGCGATCGGATGAAACCTGTCACGGTCTGTTATCCCTGCTCAAGGGTTGTATGATGGAAGAGAAACTCTGCCCTGTGCGTCAGGGAGAATATTTTTGAACTATTCTCCGGTATGACTACACATTATTTATGAGATGTAATCCCGTTCCGGATGATTGCCGGCTCATCCGGACTGGTAACGGGAAATACCTTGCCCGTCTGGGATAATCGTAATCCGGTTTTCTGATTATTTTAACCCAGGCGATATACACAAAATATATCCTGATTCCATCCATTTCACGTCGCTTAATATGCGGGATGGAAGACGTATGATAAAAAAATTTCTCGTTTATATCGGCCTGATCATGACCCTTACAGTGGTGCTCCCGGCGTCGGTATCCGCGGTGGGAAACATCTCTGTTGCATCATCTCCGGGAGGAGCGGAGATCTACCTGGATGACTCGACTACCGGCCTGTACACGCCCGGGATCATCGAAAGCGTAACAGCAGGAACGCATACCGTCAAGCTGATGTTGACCGGGTATGAGACCAGTTCGAACACCGCGTACGTCACCGACAACCTGACCTCGACGATAGATACTGTGACACTCACCAACCTGACCAGTGAGGTATACTTCTACTCCTATCCCCCCGAGGCAACAGTCTATGTCGACGGGACAAAGAAAGGGTACACGAACGATTCGTTCACCATCGGGTATGGATCGCGTGAGATCGTGCTCGTCCTCGACGACTACGAGAACTGGTCCTCGACCCTGCTCGTCAACAGCAGCACGCAGTCCCTGACTGCTGAGCTGGAGTCCTCGGTGGTCAATGGCAGTATCTACTTCACCTCCTCGCCTTCCAACGCTGAGGTATACATATTCGAGGAATATTACGGTACAACCCCCCTGACCGTTGATGACCTCGAAGAGGGTTCGTACGATGTTATCATCTACAAGTCAGGGTATGAGAACTGGACCGATGTTGTCTATGTGACGGCCGGGGAGGAATACGATGAAGATGCAGATCTCGATGCAACGGAGACAACCGCTACCACGGCCGCAACAACCGTGACAACCGTCAGGACCTCGACTCCCGTCCAGACTATCGCCACGGTTGCTGCCGTGAAAACATATGATCTGACCACAACGAAGGTCAAATCAACGGTAACTGTGCCGACACCGTGGCCGACCGATACACCCACAGCGGCTTCATCCCCCCTCGATCCGCTCCTGATCATTGGTGCGGTGGGTATGGGCTTAGTCGTGATCAAACGGCACTGATCCGGGCCTCAATAAAAAAGAAATTTTTTCCGTGTCTTTTATTTCATCCCGCGTGGTAACACGAGGACTTGAGCACTTCGACTTCGGTCGGCTTCATCAGGCTCTCGTGGAACACTTCCTTGATCACGGAGGTAGAGCAGAACTTCACCTGCACCCGCGCGGACATGCGCTCCCTCTCCTCGTATGCCATGCCCCCGTGCGAGAACTCCACCACGCGTTTCATGGAGATGGCAGTGGAGAGAAGGAATACGCAGATCCCGGAATCGCCGGGAGAGAGATCCTCCACATCGATCGATGTCATGAAGATATGCTTGTCCTCGCCCGGCTCAACCCCGGCAATGGTCACGATGTTATGCGTGCTCTGCAATTCGATCGTTCTCGGCCTGCCGGATCTGAGATCCTTGATGATATCAGGCGATATGCTGGTTAGTGCGGCGCATCTCATGTCAGGTCACCCGTACATCGGCAGGTCTTTTTTGGGAGTCGTATCCGCGGACTGCTGCACTTCTTCGGCAAGTTTTCCCATGGTCTGTTCGATCTCCACGGCCTGTTCGATCAGCGGCTGGATGTCGAGGGCAAGGTTGTACATCTTGTTGAGCACGTCGATTGTGGCAGCGGCTGCCCGCGGGTCGGGAGCATTGATAGTCTCTCCCAGCAGCCCGATCGCAGGGATGGTGCGGGCCTTACATTCCGTGAGGAGGCTGGACGCGATCCCCGAGATGCTCCCGATCGGGAGGACGAGCGTATTGTCCTGGATCCGCTGGAGTGCTTCCGGTGTCGTGGCAACGCCAAAGACCCGTTTCTCCGGCTCATTGGTGACGATACCGGCAATGGTCAGGACTTCCTTAGGCTTGAAGGGTTCCAGCCACCCTATCAGGGCGCTTGCGATCTCGTAGCAGATCGGGGGGGCAATCGGGATATCGGCAACGATCGCGGTGATGGGAGTATCGCCGATATTTTTAGCGTATATGCGGACAGGATCGTTGATGAGTCCCTTGTTCATCATCGCCAGCGGCGGGAAGTAGCGGGAGTTCATGGAACCGATCTGCTCAAAATTGAGCTGGTCGACCAGGTACTGGAGGGCGATGGTGCCCACGAGCCCGCTTCCCGGGAATCCCAGGAGGACCGCCCCGTTCTCCGAAAGGGGACTGGATATGATATTGAGATCGCGCTTCTGGGTGATCTCCACGAGGTCTTCGTGGACAGAACCCAGTTTGGTGAGGATCTTTGTACAACACTCAGGAGTCTCTGCCGTCATTAGATTAACATACACAAAAGTACTAAAAAAGTGTATGCAAGAGTATCCTATAAAACGCGGGTTGACAAAAGATCTTGAGTCCCTGGCTGCCGCGGAACTGAAAGCCTGTTTCGGCATTGAACCCCAGAAGACCGACAAGGGTTTCCGGGTCGTGTTCGGTGCGCTGAAGCGACTGGATGTGTTCATAGGGGCCGGAGGGAAGTCCGTCATCATCGATACGGAATCGGACATCAGTGCAAGCGATGAGGTTATCATCGACACCAACAAGCGGTTCCGGAAATTTCTCGATGGGGTGACCGGGTTCTCCACCAAGGAACGGGTCAAGCGGGCCAAGAGCGTGGAATAAAGACTCCCTGGTTCTCTACACCCCGGCGTCATCCGGTGGGGCGGTACTGCCGGGAATTAAATCCTTTTCCCGGCGTGGTATGCCCCACATTTCCCCCCTTTGTGGTGACCGTTCTGTCCGTGTATCGGATCCCGGTCCGTTCCGGGGCCGGCTATGGCGTCAGCACGGTGGTTCATGGTTGTGAATTTTTGGCCGTCCAGACCACGGTTCATGATCTTTTTTTACTGGTCATCGGTATCCTCGTGATTGCAGCCATACGGTTCCGTCGTTACCGCTCGCGCGTTACCCTTGAGGAAGGCTCATTAATTCCGGTGGTGAACCGGAGGGTACGTGATTGATCATGCCGTTCTGTCCTGAATGCGGGAAAAGCGTAGCACCCAATGCAAAATTCTGCAGGAACTGCGGGGCATCATTATCGGAAGAAGCCTCCCCAGTACCTGCACCAGCGGCTGTTTCATCGGCAAGCACCCCAATTGTTCCGGCCTGCAGTACTCACATGAGCCCGGATGAGAAGACCAGCGGGAATTGCGATGTATTGGCATCCGGTACATCCCCTGCCCCCGCAGATCCGGCCGCTGCCCCGGGTAGCGAAGAGGTTATCGGGGTAATTGCCAATGCCCGCAAGATGAAGATGCTGGGAATGTCGTATGATACGTACAACATCGTCATCACGAACCGGCGCATGATCCTCTCCCGGCTCACCCAGGCGATGCTGAATGCAGCCATTGCCGAAGCACAGGCAAAGGCCAAAGCCGAAGGCAAGGGCTTCTTCGGTATCATGGGCGACCAGATGGCAGCCCAGTTCCAGTACGCACGGCGGTATGAGTCCATGGCACCTGATGCAGTCTTAAAAGAGACGCCCGGCAATACCGCTATTGAAAACGCAGCAGTTTCCGCGATTGATTTGCGCCTGTTATCGGATGATACCAACGCGGCTTACAGCGAATTCGCCATGACTATCAAATCCAGCGCCGGCAAGGCCGAATACCGTATCGGAGAAGATGACCGGTTTGTCACTATCCTGAAATCAGCCTACGGGGACCGGGTCCACATGCCCTTCGGGTATTTCCGGGCCGGTGGCGTGAAAATAAAATTTTTCTGATCTTTTTTTAAAGCAGGGAACCGCTGGTGTTTCCTTGTTCACCGGTTACAACACGGGTGGGATTCGATCTCACCTTTTGGAATCCACCATAGTATCATTACATTACCGGCAGACCAACGAAATACCGGGTCACCTCAGCCCCCGATAAGAACGTGTGACACAGGAAATGAAGATCCCTGAGATCTTTACTGCGCCGTGTAGCCGGAGCGGATCGTCAAGGATCCTGACAGAACCTGAGATGAATACCTGCCATTTACTGCCGGTATCGTTTTACCAGGGAGAACGCACCGGCCACGGCCGGAAGAACGATCCATACACCAACAGGTGATTGTTTTGTTGCAGCCGGTGTCGCAGTTGTCGTCTCCAATACGGTACCAGTAACAACCGGGACCAGAGTTGCAACTGTTGTTACCGTGGTCTTAGGCACCGGGTTGAGCGATGCGGCCACAAATATCGTATCGGAATCGGCATCAGAACCGCTGACCCCGGTGAGGGTGAGCCCGTACAGGTAATACTGGTCCGCAACAGCGATCCGCGATCCGTCCCTGCTGACTGCCAGTGTCCGTGGCTGAATGCGGCTGTCGAACGACCGCTTGGTCAGGAGATTACCGTTGTGATCGAAGACAAAGAGGGTACCGTCATTTGCGCCAGCGGCAACAACCGCACCGTTTCTCGAAGTGGCCACCGCGTTTGCCCACTGTCCGGTCGAGTACGTCCAGTGGGTCTTGCCGTACCGGTCAAGGCCGCGGACGGCATTGTCCTGGCTCCCGACAACGATGAGCGAGCAGTCCTCACTACAGGCCAGATCATTGATGGTATCCTTGGTTACCTCGGCCTGCCAGTTCAGCAGGCCTTTCCGGGTATGCGAGGAGACCCGGGAACCCCCGGCCGTGATGATGGTAGATCCGTCATCTGCAATCTGGATATAATCGTCGAGGCTTCCTGCACGGGGGTCGGTCCAGACCGGCTCAAGGTCGGGCGCGAAGAAGCGTATTCCAGCATCCGTGGTAACAACCACCAGGTCGCCCGAGGGGGCGATGGCCATCTTTTTTACTATATCGGTCTTGTTCCTGCCATAGAAGTCACCGTTGGTGGCCCACGAGTTGTAGTTGCCCTTGTCGTCAGCGGATATGACAAAGGAACCATTTTTCGATACGGCAACGGCCTTGATCTGCCCATCCATGTTCCGCGACCAGATCTGCGAGCCGCTGGTGTTCAGCAGGGTGATCGTGCTGCCCGAACTCGAGACAATGTACTGGCCATCGGCGCTCATGGCAGCAATGAACCCGACCTGCCCGCCCCAGTGTGCATCCCCCTCCCAGTTCCGGACCAGCAGCTGGCTGCCCCCGGAAAAGACTTTCGATGCATCCGGTGTTATCGTGACCCCGGAGAAAACATTGTCTGCGAGGATCGGGGATTGTTTCCAGTCGATCCCGAGACTTGTTGCGGCCGCGGTGCCAACGAGGCATGCGGAGAGAAGGAGAACTACTGCCAGATACCTGTTCAGGAAGCCGGTGCGCATGGAATATCCATGAATCGTATCATGCACCGGGTTATCTTATTTGTGGAACCTCGCGGTTATACGCATGGAAGATCCGCTGGATATTCCGGTCTGATGCACGGGAAAATGGTCAGGAAAACCGGCTAATTGAAAAAAAGGGATGTCTGATTATTCAATAATAATCGCCGGCTTGAACGGCAGTGCGGTCAGTGCCTTGACCAGGCCGCTTCCTTCCGCCTCAACGATGTGGACCGGCACGCCGAATTCCTGTTCGAGGAATGCCTTGGCGGAGTCGAAGACTGCCTTCTCGTTGATAGGTTCGCGTGCGAGCGGCTCGACCACGTACGGGGGCAGGCGGTGGATGAGGGTCGTGCACTGCTTGGCTGCATCGGTTGCTTCCTTGCCGCGCTTCCGCATGTTCTCGTCCTTCATGATCTCCTTGATCACGCTGTTCCTGTCGCTCGCTGTTGCGATCATGCGGAAGATATCGTGCTTCCATGCAGGGGCAAGGGCGATGGTGATCGACTTGGGCGTGATCTGGATCAGCTTCCGGATCGACTCGATATCCTCGACCGTCCGGGCAAGGAGTTCTTCGGCCAGCTCGATCTTCTCGTTGACCAGCTTCTTGTCCGCAACCGGCCACGGGGCGAACGAGATGAGTCCTTCTCCTGCCATCTCTTTCCAGAGGTGTTCGCCCGTGAACGGGATGAACGGGGCAAGGAGCCGGGTCCAGACCGAGCAGAGGGTGTGGAGATCCCTGCTGCCATCGCAATCCTTCGGCATGCGCCGGCGGTACCACTTCAGGTCGGTCTCGATCCCGAAGTATGCCTCCTGCAGGGCCTGTCGGGTCTGGAAGTTGTCCAGCGCCTCGGTGGTCCTGGCAATATGCTCCTGGAGCCGGCTCATGAGCCAGCGGTCGATGTCGTGCGGTTCGCCGCTCGCGTCCTTTATCTCCATCACGGTGTTGTAGAACCGCTCGATCTGCTTTTTCGTTGAGAGGACGAGCTCGTTCCTCCAGTCAAAGTCCTGCCATGGCTCGGCGCTGCCCATCAGGAACATACGGACGGTGTCGCCGCCGAACTCGCTGACCGCGTCTTCGAGCAGGAAAACATTGCCCTTGGACGAGGACATCTTGGCGCCGTTCAACAGGCCCATGCCGAAAACGACCATGCCCTTGGGGAGGAATTTTTTCTGTCCTTCAAAGACCGTGCAGTGGTGGAAGATCTGGAAGGTCAGGTGGTTGGAGATGAGATCCTTTGCCGAGAACCGGAAGTCGTACGGGTACCAGTACAGGAACTCCTCCCGCATGGCGTCGAGTTTCTTCTTCTGGGGGAGATCGTCTGACTTCTTCCCGAGGAAGATGTAGTCGAAGACCTCGGGGGTGAGGAGCTTGGGGTCTATCTCACGGATCTTATGGGCGATGGTGTAATACGCCATGTAGACCGTGGAGTCCGAGAGCGGCTCGATCAGCTGCTGCTTGTCCCACGGGAAGCGGGTACCGAGGCCGACACGGCGGGTGCAGGCCCAGTCCTTGAGCCAGTCGACCGTGCGGTCGAACTCGACCCGGACTTCGGGGGGCACGAGTGCCATGTCCTTTAAGTGGTCCGAGACTTCCTGCTTCCACGCGGGGTCGCTGTACTTCAGGAACCACTGGTCATGGAGGATCTTGACCTTGACCCGGTTGCCGCACCGGCAGATGACGGGGCGCTGGTCGAACTCGTACATGACGACCGAGTCGTACTTTTCGGTCATGAGTTCGGCAACTTCGTCGCGGGCGATCTTCACGGGCTTGCCGCCGTACTGTGCGAAGAGCTTGCCTTTCGAGAACTCCGCGGAGTAGATCTCCTGCGTGAGGGCATCCATCCGGCTGTCCATCTGGTTTGCGATTGCAGCCTTCTCGACTGCGAACTGGGCCGGGACTTCGCCGTATCCCTCGACCTTGATGAGCGGGATCGGCTTGATGGTCGTGTACTTCCCTGCCTGCTGGAGGTCGCGGAGGGCAATGTAATCGAACGGGGCGTGGGCGGGGACGCTCATCACCATGCCGCTTGCCATGTCGGGGTCCACGAACTCCGCGGGGAGGATCGGGACCTCGCCGCAGAGCGGGTGGCTGACCTTCTTATCAACAAGGTCGCTTCCCTTGATCTCTTCCCTGATCTCGACCGTGTGGTCCTGGAGGACGAGTTTCTCGGCCGCCTCTTTCGAGATGATCCAGGCCCTGCCGTCCACGAGCGCCTTGACGTAGGTGACCGTCGGGTTGGCCCAGAGGTTCGTAACCCCGTGGATGGTCTCGGGCCGGAGGGTTGCGCAGGGGATGAACGCGTCGCCGAACCGGAACATGACGAGCGTGAACTTGATCACTTCGGCCTTGTCGCCTTCAAGGAGATCGTGGTCGCCGACCGGGTTGTCGTCTACCGTGCAGTACCGCACCGGGTGGACACCCTTGATCACGTGCCCTGCCTCGTACAGGTGCTTCCACTGCCATTCGATGAACTTCGAATAGGTCGGGTCGACGGTGATGAACCGGCGGCGCCAGTCAATGGAGAGACCGCAGGCGGTCATGACCCGCTGGTACTCGTTGGCAAAGTGCTTGACAATCGTCAGCGGGTCGGTGAACTCGTCGAGAACATTCTGCGGAACGCGGTAGAGATCGCGGTACAGCCGGATCGTCTTCTCGTCCTTGTTGGCGATCCGTTTCGAGATACCGACTACGGGTGCCCCGGTGACGTGGAACGCCATCGGGAAGAGCACCTGTTTTCCCTTCATCCGCTGGTACCGTGCAACAACGTCCGGCACAATGTAGGTCCTGCCGTGCCCGACGTGCATGGCGCCGCTCGGGTACGGGAAGGCAACGTTCAGGTAATACTTTTCGAGTTTCGAGGGGTTGGACTCAAAAGAATGTGTCCACTTCTCGTGCGCTTCTTCTTCGAATGCAGATAGATCGAACTGGCTCACAGACATGCACCATCCACGAAAAAATTATACCGGTCTTAACTTGATGACCTCATTGTTCGTATAGCGCCGGATCATTTCCTGCGCAATGCTGGAATTCTTGGCAAGATGGATCTCGCCGGTCTCGTTCACGGTTGCGGTGAAGAGGTATTCTTTGCCGGCAAAGACGTCCACGATCTTGCCGCTCTCGCCCGGGGCAACGATCGTGAGCTGTTTCTTGTCGGTCTGGATCTTCAGGCCTCCGCCGAGATTGAACTCCTCGTCGTTCTTGGGCTGGACCTGTTGCCGGTCGAACTCGGAGCGGGGCTTGATGTCGATCCCGATGCCGAGCTTGTTGACAATGGCGGAGATGTTCTTGCCGCCCTTGCCGATTGCGGCGGGGACATCCTTGTCATCGATATAGACAACGGCTTTGGTGTCGGAGAGCATCTGGACGTCCACAAATCCGTCGGAGTAGCGCCCGATCTCGCGCTGGATCTCCTTCTCGTTGAGTTTCCACCCGGGCCGCTCGTCGCTCTCCTTCTCCCGCTCTTTCCGGGCGGGTTCGGGAGTTGCCTGCGGTGCCCGCATGGACTCGTGGGTGTTGACCGGCTGGCCAACGTTCTGCACCTGGATCCCTGAACGTGCAGCGGGGACCGCTGCTGCCTGCGGGACGACCATTACCGGCATGACGATGGTCTGGCCATCGTACCGGAAGATATCGAGCACGAGTTCGCCCGTCTCGTGGTCGGTGACCGTGGTGACGGGCCGGAGGTGTACCTCGCCGCCCATCCCCTCGGGGACCTTGATGGTGAACGCGACGTCGTACACTTTCGTGATGACGCCCTGCTTAAGGAAGATGATGGTGTTGACGACCTGCGACAGGACCGAGAAGTCTACCCGGTCGGAGAAGCGCTGGACTGCGTCCTGCACGCCATTGGCGTGGATGACACCGACCATGCCGAGGCCGGCCAGGCGCATGTCGGAGAAGACACTGAAGTCCTCGGCCTTCCGGAGCTCGTCGAAGATGACGAAGTCGGGGCGGACGAGCAGGAGGACGTCGGCGGTGTTGGCCATGCTGCCGTCAAGCATCGTGTACTGCGTGATCTGGTCCGGGACCTGGAGTTCGCGTGGGGCTTCCATGGTCTTGACAACAAAGCCGCTTTCTGAGAGGTATGTTGCAACGCTCTGGGCGAGCGTGGTCTTGCCGCCACCCGGGGCGCCGACGATGAGCATGCCCCGCTTGTCGCTCGTGATCCTCTTCGTGATGATATCGGACTTGGTGTAGTCCTTCAAGGTCACGTCAACGATCGGGCGGACCGCGGTGATCTCCATGCCGTCCGAGAACGGCCTGCGGGCAATGGCGATCCGCATGGAGCCGATCTGGACGACCGTGATGCCGCGCTTCTCGACTTCGATGAAGCCGTCGGGGTCTCTCTTCGCCCGCTCAAGAATTTCCTGGGCCATCATCCGGAGCTCGTACTCGCTTGTGGGAGCGTCGCGGATCTTCACGAGTTTCATGTCGTTGATGGAGCCCTTCTTGGCCATCGGGCTGATCCGTTCCTTAAGGTACACCGCAATCGTGTGCTCGTCAAAGAACTGGTCGATGGCGAGCGGGACAAAATCGGTTACCTGGGGTTTTAAGTAGATGACATCGAGCCCCTTGGCCCGGGCCACCTCGGCCTGCACGTTGTCGCTCGTGATGAACCGTGCCTTGTTCTCAATGGCGATACTGCGAATCATCGCGTCGATCTCGCCGCCGCTTGCAAGCTTTACCTGTTCAAGCGTGGGGCGGATACCGGAGAACTTCAGTTCAATGGTCTTCTCTTCGGCCATTTTGCACAGCGACTGGAGCTCGTTGAGGCCCGAGAACCCGATCTCGCGCCCGTTGTTTGCCTGCGCCTCGAGTTCAGCAATCACTGCTTCCGGGACGATTATTGTTGCACCCTTGTATTCACCGGCTTTTATCATCGATGTTATGCGCCCGTCAATAAGGACGCTGGTATCTGGTACTAAAATCATATGATATCCTCTTTCGTTATGGTCTTCTATGGTATGCTATACTATTCTCGTGGGAGAACGCAGCACGCGCTCCCTGTTTGTGTGCCAGCTACGTTGTTACGACGTGCAGCACATATTATTCAACGATGCAGCATCGTTGATGTGGTAGATATAGTACCACAGGGTTTATAAGAGTAAGGGGAGGCAAAGGTGGTGTCAAATCCTGAAAGAATGAGGCACGAAAAAATTTGTCAAAATTTTCGAGTTGCGGTCCCGAACTATGAGAATGGAGTAGGGGGATTTAGTAAATTTTGAGAGGGGTAAAAAAAATCTCGTTTCGAGAAACGATAATTTCGATTTTAACCTATCGTTTTTATGTGAGGCTATTTAGGTTAACAAAAATCTCCAAAAAATTTACATAATTTTATGTATTGTTATTTTAAAAGGTAGTCAACTGGAGTTCTTCTTTCATGAAAGTAATTCGTTTGAAAGCGAAAAATTGGAGAAATTTTCAGGATGTTGATATCTCTCTTCAAGATATCACATTTTTAATAGGTCCAAATGCATCTGGCAAATCCAATTTTATTGATATTTTTAGATTTTTACATGATATTGTCGTAATTGGCCTTCAAAAAGCTATTACCACTCGTGGGGGAATGTCCAAAATTCGTTGTTTGTCCGCGAGAAGATATCCAGATATTGAGATTGAAATCCATTTAGGGGAACGATATGACCAATCACCAACGTGGATTTATTCTCTACGGATCATGCAAGAAGGCCGCAGAAAACATCAACATTTGGTGCGTTCAGAAGTTATTGTTAAAGAGGGAAAGCGGATTTTAAACCGACCTGATGATAAAGATAAATCAGATCGAGAAAAATTATCGCGGACGCATCTCGAACAAATGCAAGTTAATGATGCGTTTCGTCCAATTTTCCAATATTTTGAGACATTTAAGTACTTTCATGTAATCCCTCAATTAATTCGAAATCCTCAAGCATTCTCCGGCCCGGGAATTCCTGAAGATCCATATGGGCAACATTTTCTTGAATATTTGGCGAAAACAAATCCGAAATTAAGGAAAAATCGTTTAGATAAGATTCAGGATGCTCTACGAATTGCTGTTCCAAGATTACAAGAATTATCTTTTGTAAAAGATGAACTTGGCTTTCCACATTTAGAAGCTCATTATGATCATTGGCGGCCTAAAGCGGGAAAACAAAGAGAGGATCAATTTTCTGATGGCACCTTAAGGCTTATTGGACTCTTGTGGTCAATTTTAGATACGAGGGATTCTTTACTATTGCTTGAGGAACCTGAATTATCATTAAATTCTGGAATTATTCAAAATTTAGTTCCAATTATATATGAAATTCAAAAGAAAAAAACAAAACCTAGCCAAGTGGTAGTCAGTTCGCATAGTTGGGAATTATTATCATATTCCGGAATTCGAGGGGATGAAATTATTATTTTTAATCCCACGCATGAAGGAACGGATATAAAATTAGCATCTGATATTAGAGAAATTCGGAAATTATTACAAAGTGGAATGCTTCCGGCAGATGCCATTTTCCCTGTAATATCTCCAAAAAATATTGGGACACAATTAACGTTATTGGAGTTTTGAATGGAAAAAATTCCAATTAATATTGTTTGTGAAGATGATTGTTCCGAGGCAACAATAAAAAAAATTATTGCTATGCGATCTGATTTGGAAATAGGTACAATTTACAAAAAAAGAGGAAGAAACTACATTCAAGAAAATATCAATTTCTTCAATGAAGTTGCTGAAGTCACACCATATATTGTGTTCTCAGATTTAGATTTCGATACATGTGCTCCAAATTTAATAAGAACATGGCTGAGAAAAGAGAAACATAATAATCTTCTTTTTCGCATTGCAGTACCCGAAGTAGAAGCTTGGTTAATTGCCGATACCCAAAATTTTTCAAGATATTTTGAAGTACCAAAACAAGAAATTCGACAAGATGTTGAATTGTTATATGATGCAAAAAAATATCTTTTTCATATCATCGGAAAACATTGCAAAAAAGACATTCAAACTGATATTTTGCCGAAAGGAACGTCAACTGTCGGAAAAGGGTATAACAAACGTATGTTAATTTATATTTCGCGATATTGGAATCCGATGAAAGCAAAAGAAAATTCAGATAGTTTGGATCGTTGTATTAACAGGGTTTTAGAATTCTCACCTTCAATTGAATAAGGGTATCCCCCAATCGCCCCCCATTCTCTCAATAAGTGGATCAACTATCTTAGATTAAACCCCGGTCCATACCCCATCTCACTCATCACCCGCCCCGTCACCTTCAACACCGGCTCCCCGGTCTCAGCAACCGTCTCCTTCTTGATAGCGATCCACTCTTCGTCCGCGAGAAATGCCTTCCACTGGCGATCCATTGTCGCGACATCAGGCCAGCGCAGGATATAGATGAACTCAAAGTCCACAACCGACGTACTTTCCCAGAGCGCAACAAACTCGAAACCGTACCGCTTCATGATCCGCATTGCGTGGTTCCTGAACCGGTTATGGAAGACCTCCTTCTTGTCGGGCGCGACCTCATAGATACGAATCTGGTAGACACCACGGGAATTGTTCTGCTCGTTCGTCATGATTTGTACTCCAGTATCACGCTGCAAAAGATTCTCAAAAGGGATAGCAGTGCAACGATGATGTATCTTATCGTGTGATGGCGGACCCCCCCTCCCGTACGTGGGGGGGGGGTCTCCCGGATACCCCCCGGCTCAAAAACGCCCCGCCTCAGCAGATGTACAGACGGCAGACCCGGCTCTACCGGTGATTTCCCGGAACCCCCCGGCCCCTGATCGAAGGGGGGTCTGGTGCATACCCCCCCACCCCCATGCAGGGGGGGTCTGATCGATTTGAAAAAAAGTGGAGGGGGGGTATGCCGGACACCCCCCTCCTCAAAAATGGGAACTGTGCATTATTGCACACGGATTTTTCAGGCCCGTGTATCCAAGGTCCGGGGGAGCGGTCGTTTCGAAGGCTTCCCAGAAATGATCACGGGGGGTCTGATCCGGCCGGAGGGGGGGAGGGGTATGCCGGATACCTCCCCCCCATGGGGGTGGGGGGGTCTGATCGATTTGAAAATAAAAGGGAGGGGGGGTATGCTGGATACCCCCCTGCATGCCAGCTCCCGGCATCGCCGTTCCATATCGCAGCCCGGATCCCCGCACGCGTACCTGAACGTCCGGGTACCTCAGATCGGGACACCCAGGCGCTGCTGACTGCATTCCTCGACAGTATCGGTCATGGTATTGTAGGACAAATTCCTGTTGTATGCGTCCCGTACCAGAGGAATTCTCTTGTTCTCTCTTGCATATCCCGCACTGGTAGCGTCATCTTTTGTCGCTTTGAGGATGTTATACTTGTAGTTCACCGCACACACCCCTTTCGGGTCCGGAGTATTCTGCATGCAGGTGGTAAACGCCAGCTGGGTGGTTACATCGGAGATAACAGGGGTAGCAGCCAAACATACATTAGCCGCATTGAAAAATGCCGTGTCCGCAATTGCCGCCGTGTCCGGTTCCGGGGCTGGTGCGGATGTCGGCAGGGGGGTAACTGCGGGGGTCGGCGTTGGAGTATACGTGACCGCCTGAGTGTTTTCAACCTGACCAACCGGACCAACCGGCGTGTTACTGGTACTCGTACAACCACTTATAGCCGTCATCAGGACGACAACTGCCATCATTACCATGAGAACCGATGAACCTTTCATGTTCCTTTAGATCGACTGGGGGACGATAAACTCTTGGATTGGGGACCCGCTGCACACACGGTCTCACTCTCCTCTGGTATCCAACGTCCCGACCGTGCTGACCTTCGTTGTCGCGCTGATCATCTCAACGGTTATCATTTACTACGTTGCAAAATTCTTCGGTGCAAAGGACAGTCTGACCACGGCCGTCCTCGCTGCACTGATCGGCACCGCTGTGTACACGATCTTTTATTACGTGCTGGGCCAGGGGCTGCTGCCGGTATTGCAGAAACTGTACACGATCGGCTGGCTTCGGGCCAAAAAAGAGTATTTCCCTTTTAGAAAACTCCTGACAGGAAACCCCAGACCTGGTCTATCAGGTTGGCGGATGCTGTAGTTTTTGTGTTCTGTCCGCTGGTCAACGGGTTCGGTGTTTCCGAAACCAGGTTCGATTGTACGGGTACGGTATCACCGGATCCGGCCGGGTTAACGGTTGAGGGGAAGATCACGATCGTGTCATCGACAGCCGGATCTTCGAATACCTGGACAAGCGCTTCGTAGGCATCGTTGCCCTGCAGGCTCCCGGCCCCGCGAATCTTGAATACGCGTGTACCATCTGCATTGGTGTTGTCCTTGAGCATCCGGTTCAGGACCCAGCCGTCCGCTGTGTTTCCTGCGGTATTGTTGGCCAGGTAAATATCAAAGACATTGTTCAGCATCGGGTGCTGGACGACAACATGGAATTTGCCATCTTCCAGTCCGGTCGTTGCCCTGTCGAGATCCAGGGAATAGGATCCGGCGGGATTCGGGTGGACAATTACCTGGTCTGCGTAACCCGCCATGCCGGAACCCGGCGCACCAATGATCCAGATGGCCACACCGGGACCCGGGTTGCCTTTTGCGGTACCGGAGATCGTGATCGTGTTTCCCTTCATGACAACCGAGAGTGTCGAGAGATTGCCCTCCGGGGACTCGATGTTCGCCGGCCTCGCCATGATGAAGGAGACCCTGGCGTACTGCGTGTCGTTTATATGAGGGAGATCCCGGGGCGAACCGGCTGCAAACACCTCGAACATGCCGGCATCAATGAGGGCCTTCTGGCTGTTCCATGTATATGACCATTGGTGATCCGCACCGACACTGGCTGCCAGGAACGTGGATGCATTGTTGTCGATAACGGGGGAGTTGCCCGGATGTGTACTCTGGATCTGTGCTCCCTTCGCGTCCAGGTTGGGCCCGGTGATAAAGAGATACGTTGTACCGGAACCGGTGTTGGTGCCGGAGAACGTGACCGTATCTCCTATGGAATACCTCCCGCTTTTAGGCTGGGTTATGGTTACGGATGCATTGCTTCCGGTTCCTGCCGGGTTCCCACTGGTGGATGTGTCCATGGCGGCCACTTGAGCGTTTGCCGGTCTTTTCATGATGAAGGTAACCGTATCGAAACGCGTACTGTTGACATGCGGTAAATCCCGTGGTGTACTGGCTGCATAGACCGTGTACACTCCGGCATCGATGAGCACGTTCTTCGTATTCCATTCCCAGGACCATGTGTTACCTAGAGAACCCCTGATGGCGAGGAACGTGGATACATTGCCATCAGTAACGGGAGAATCGTGCGGATTGGTACTCTGGATCTCTGATCCTTTCGTGTTCAGGTTGGGCCCGGTAATAAAGAGGTACGTTGTACCGGAAGCGTTGTTGGTACCGGAGAACGTGAGTGTATCTCCGATAGAATAAGCCCCCTCGTTGGGCTGGACGATTGTTACGGATCCTCCGTCTCCGGTGGATCCCGCGACCGGGATTATCGCAGCCAGGATCGACAGGCATACTGCGAAAAGTACAAACAGGTTTTTCTTCATAAGTATTCCCGGGATCGTTTTCTCCTGCAAGGTAATAAGCACCCAAAATATCCGGGGTTATGGGGTGAACCTCCCGGTTCAGCCCTGAAATGGCCGGTGCAGCCGGAGAACAGGGTAAAAAGAGTGTATCCCTCGTTTTTCACAGGAGGAAGCATTTTTTAAAAAGAATCAGATCTGGATATGCGGGACACTCCCTTCTCAGCCTTCGCGTCACGGAAAAAAGGCCCGATCAGGTACGGTGGATGTAGTGCAACGACAGCAGGGTCCCGTTCTCTGAATCGACCCATCCCTCGGCCGGGTCGGGGTAATCCTGTGCCCGGATCGCGGTATCATCGAACCGGACATACCAGCCAAGCGGGATGACGCCGGGCGATGGGAGGTACTGATCCTGGTTGTAGATATCCATCCACCGGAGGTCCGCAGATACGATCCTGAAACTGTCGGACGATTCCGGGTGGCATATCCTGGCATGCCGTTCAACAAGCGCTGTTGCTTCGTCACGGGAGATGGCCGGGGAAGATTGCGCTGCGACCGCATTCTCCGGAGTGTACCATGCCTTATAGTACCTGACGACGTTACCGGTCCCCGGATCCACCGTAATGGTGATACCGTTATTGTTGCTGGGGACCCCCTGAATGATTCTCCGGTAATCAAAGAAGTAGGTGCCGTCATAATCAGCCTGCGAATCGACCAGCGTTAAGGGGAGTCCGCCATTCCGTTCCCGGATCTCGTTCTCCGCAGCCCGCTGTGCAATCTCCATGGATACAGCGGCGAGACGGGGTACCTCCAGAGTACCCGTCCAGTACCGGGAAGGAACCTGGTACTCGGTAAGATCGCCGGTATTCGCATCGAGCGTGCCAAGGACAAGTTGCTGGTCGCCCTTACGCATGTCAAAATGCCACCAACGGGAGTTGACGGAGATATCGGAATAATCCATCACGATACGGTCGGGGGAATACTGCGGGAACGCGGACCTGGCGATCTTTTCTGCCTGCTCTTTCGTTATCACTGCACCCTTCTTCGCAAAAGCGGAAGAGTAATTCCCCGCCGATACCGCAGTGAATACCGATGTATTGTACCAGACGCACCCGATGATATCGCGGAAGTTTTCATTGTTAACCGGAGAGAAACCTGCAGGAATCACATTCAGACGGGAAAATCCTTCCATTGCCATAGTTTCCCCGGCAGTTGTAACCTGATCGGCTGGAATTGCCTGGACGCCGGTCCCGGACAGGGCCGGTTGATCGGTCACCGGATTAATCCGGGCGGCAAGGATGAAATCGGATCCCGGGATGGGATTGCCGGCCGGATCGACCTCCGTCACCGTGAACAGCGTGACGTTTGCGGACGATGTTACGCGGGGTGCCGTTCCGTTCAGCGTTACTTTCAGCCATTCGCCGTTTGATGGCGGGTAGGACAACACCCATCCGCTGACACTCAATAATCGGCCGGCTGAATCCGGCTGGGGATTTTCAACGCCGTCAAGGACAAGAGAATACTCCCACCGGGGTTTCTCCAGGCCGGTTGACATCTGCAGAACGTCCGCCGAAGGGAAGGTCTCGTTACCGGTCTCCGAAAAGTTCACCCTGAACGAGACGGTTACCGGGATCCCGGATGCAAGGTCCCCCGTTGGATCGACCACGACCGAGTCCACTTCAAACGAGGATCCCGCCGCGGGTTCTGCATAGGGAAATTCATTCCGGGGCTGCGTGATTGCTGTTTCTCCCGTTTCTCCCGTGTCGTTTACGATCACCGGCCGGGACGTTTCCCCTGTTGTTACCCCGGCTGGAGTGACCGACGGTGAGGGAGCGATCGCAATAATATCATCGACATTCGGATCTTTGAACGCCTCGATGAGCGCCTTGTAGGCATTGTCACCCTGCAGGCCCCCGGGACCATACATCATGAAGATTTTTGAACCATTTGCATCGTTGTTCTCTTTGAGCATCCTGTTCCAGATCCAGGAGTTCATGCTATTTTCGTTGCCGTTGGTGTTGGGGGTGATATCAAAGACCTTGTTCTGCATCGGGTGCTGGACGACAACATGATAATTGCCGGCTTCTATCCGGCTGATCGCATTGCTGTCGATGATGTAGGTGAAATAGTTCCCTGCCGGATCCGGGGAAACATATCCCCAGCCGGACCCGCCGCCCCCGTGTACCGGATCGGGATCCCACTCCGTGGTCCAGATCACGAGTTCGGGAGGCGGGTTGCCTTTTACCGTACCGGAGATCCTGATCCTGTCTCCCTCCCTGACAACAGAAGGCGGCGGGAGAATATCGTTATCCGAAATACTCTGCCGTTCCGGCCGGGTTATGATAATGGGTTCATTGCTGCCGGTCGATGCGATCATACCCGTCGGCATTCCCGTGTTTTCCGGCGAAAGTTTCAGGAACGATACCGTGTCGGAATTCGTTCTGTTGATATGGGCCAGATCCCGTGGCGCTCCGGCAGCATGGATCGTGAACGTACCGGGCCCGATGAGAACATTCCGGGTATCCCACGTGTATGACCACCGGTTATCTGGTCCGACAGGGACCGCCTGGAACGAAGATGCATCGCCATCGCTCACCGGAGACTGGTCCGGGTGCATGCTCTGGATCCGGGCACCGTTCATGTTCAGGCCGGGTCCGGTGATAAAGAGATACGTTGTACCGGAATCCGTATTTGTACCGGAGAATGTGATGATATCTCCCCAGGTATACATCCCGCTTTGTGGCGCGGCGATTGTTACGGAGCCGCCATCTCCGGTTAATCCTGCTGCCGGACCAATGACAGTCAGGAGAAACAGGCAGATGGCTGCAGGAACGAACAGGTTTTTTCTCATACCCCTCACGGGATCTACTCTTTCCTGCAAGATAATAAGCGCCTCATATAACCGGGGTTATGGGTTGAACTTCCCGGTTCAGCCCTGAACCGGCCGGTGCAACCCGGTAAAGAAGATATAACTCCGGAACGCATATGCTGAAAGAGGGAGTGGGTATGAGGGAAACGGGTAGCAGGACCTGGGTACATCAGAATGACCCGGGCGAAAAGTTCCGGACGGTCGAGGGTCTCGGAGACCTGGACCCGCTTGCAGAACTCTCCGAATACCTCGATGTCCTTTCGAACAGCACCCGGCTTAAGATACTGAAATGCCTGGAGAAAAAACCCGGCACAACCCGGGAGATCTCGCAGGAGGTCGAGACCAGTTATGAGAATACGAAAAAGCATCTCGACCGGCTCTGTCAGATCGGGGTGATCAAAAAAGAGGCAGGGATCACGGACCCCCGGCAGAAAGGCGTCCAGCTCTTTTGGGAATACTCCCTTGTGCCCGGCGGGCTTGAACTGATGGTCCGCAATCTGGGACTGTTCTCCCACATGAAAATGCATATTGTCAGGAACGATATATCCGAAAAGATCGACGAGACACGAAAAATGGTCTCCCGCGAACTCTTCGGAAATGCCCCGGTCCTCATCGTGCTTGGCGGGCAGGATGACGGGATGGCCTTCTCCCTCTCCCACGATATCATACTGATTGGCAGGACCGATCCTGAAAAACAGGCACTGGTCAGTCCCGGACAGGACCTTGTCCTGTCGCAGGGATATTCCTCCGTGAGCCGGGTCTCCCGGCCCCATGCCCGGCTTGTCCGGAACAAAAAAACCTGGTGCATCGAGGACTGCGGGAGCCGCGGGGGCACCACGATCAACAAAACCCCCCTCGGCCAGAACGAGTATGTTCCCCTCCATGACGGGGATCTTATCGAACTGTCGAAGGGAACGACCGGCGCAAAACTTCTCGTGATCATCCCCCCGGGTACCTGATGAGGCCCCCTCCTACGGCCGGGACGCCCGGGTTTCCGGCAGGGCCAGCAGGTCTATAAAACGGCAAAGAAGAGGTTCTTTCAGGACCCGTCACCAGGGAGGTCCGTGTCATGGTCACCCAGGTACCCCCCGAGGGCATCCAGTAACTCATCGGCTGACTGGTAACGCTGTTGTGGATCCTTGGCAAGGCATTTCAGGATAATTTTTTCCACGTCCGCTGCATCCGGATTAAAATATGAGGGGATGACCGGATCGTCATAGAGTATCTCATTGACCATCTCCATCATGCTCGCGTCATCAAACGGTATCATGCCGGTGACGAGTTCGTAAAAGACCGCGCCAATCTGGTACATATCCGTCCGTTCATCCGTACTGCCGAATTTTTCCGGTGCGATCTGTTCCGGTGCCGCATACGAGAGAGAGAAGCCGGCAACCGTGGTATTCCTGGTATTTTCTTCAAGGACTTTGCTGATCCCCCAGTCGGTGATCTTCGGCACGATCTCAACCGTGAGGAGGATGTTCTGCGGCTTGATATCGCGGTGAATGCACCGGCGTGCATGGGCATACCGGATCCCTTCCGCAATACCCCGGATAATCCGGGCTGCCGTGAGGACCGGCACCGGTTTTGCCAGGGTATCGAGGGACCCGGCGACAAATTCCATCTCGACATAGGGAACCGGGAGAATGTTTGCCGCTGTCACTTCGACAATATTGGGGTGGTGCATGGTCTCCCACACCTTTATCTCGTGCAAAAAGGACCTCCCGGTCCTTTCATTCGACCTGATGGGAATCTTGATGGCGACTTTCCGGTTGTCGCTTACACGGTACGCGGAATAGACCATGGCAAATCCCCCGCTGCCGATGGGGGAGATCTGCGTGTATTTACCCGCGAGTTCCTCGGGAAACGCATTCATCGGGGACGCCGGGGATGCAGGATCTCCTGCTGCCAGGGTTACCGGGAGAGCAATCCCGGTATCTCCCGTCCGCCCCTGTCCCGCCTTCCCCTCCGGGAGAAGGAGCGTATCGCAAGGAGAATTTTCCGGAACGGTGTTGTTTCTCTTTTTCCTGGAGAGAACTATCGCACCGCCGATACCTCCAAGGAGGACGATGCCGGAGATCCCCGCAAGGATTCCGTACGGCAGGCCGCCACCGGAGTTCGCTGCGGGTGAGATATTACCGGAAGAATTGCCGGGCACTCCCTGCACGGTCTCTGCCGGGATGGGGGTCGGTGAACTGCCGGCAGCTGCCGGTCCTGCGGTGTTGTTATTGACGATCCTGGTGCCGGAACCCGTGGTTCCGTTGCCGTTGAAATACGTCACGTTAACCGACGGGGAATTGGATAATGCAGCGGCAGCGGTTGCCGGGGGTGTCCCAAAGGTGAATGAGACCGGTACGATCAGGTCATCATTCTTCGGGCCATTGACCGCGGCGGAAAATGCGGAATATGCAGCCTCTCCATAGAGTCTCCCGTTTCCCCGGAACGTGAATATGTTTGAACGGATCCTGTTGTTGAACAGGTAATCGCCGTTCAGGTCAAAATCAAACGCGTCATCGGCCGAGGGGTGTTCAACAAACACATGATAATTCCCCGGGAGCAGGTGGGTGGCTGCACTGTCGATACCCAGGGAAAAGGACCCGTCAGGATCCTGTCCGACAACAGACCTGTCTGAATAGTTCGGGCCAATCACCCAGATGGCAATACCGGGTCCCGGGTTTCCGGTCGCCCTCCCGGAGATGGTGATCGTATCTCCCTGTTTCGCTGCCGTTGGACTGACTGATGCGGAGAGTACTGGTTCTGTGATATTGATTGCCACACTGTCATAGATCGCACTGCCCAGGTGCGTTTTGTCACGCGGCGTACTGACCGCATAGATCGTATAGGACCCGGTATTCAGGGGCACTTTATGGGTATCCCAAGT
The DNA here is from genome assembly GCF_028679125.1 of Methanoregula sp. Taxonomy (GTDB): domain Archaea; phylum Halobacteriota; class Methanomicrobia; order Methanomicrobiales; family Methanospirillaceae; genus Methanoregula. The sequence goes on from NZ_JAJRCG010000001.1 coordinate 135,151, forward strand.
CCATGTCCACTGGTGGTCGGTCCCGACCGGGACAATCTTGAATGTGGATCCGACACTGTCAGTGACAGGCGAGATTCTCGAATCATTGCTCTCGATCTGTGAACCGGCAGCCAGAAGACTGGGTCCGGTGATGAAGAGATAGGTCCTGTTGGAATCGGTGTTGGTACCGGAAAACAGGATTTTGTCGCCAAAGATAAAGGATCCTCCTGCGGGTGGGGACGTGGCAATGGTGACGGCAGAAGGACTAATGATTTGTGCCGGGCTCCCGTTAAGGGATGCCGAGACCGGTTGTATCGCAACGGGGATGACGAACAGACATGAAGCGACAATTATTAAAAAAATGACCTCTCTCATTGTTTCCGGCTCTGGAGAAAAATATTGTGCTTTATTATTAATAACATGCTGATATTTCCGTCCTTTTCCTGCAAGGGAAACTAGAGACAAGAAACGGGGCTAAAGGGGATCTGGTTCGCGTATGGATCATTCAACTGCACACGCACAGAGGAATGGATGAATAAATAACAGAAAAATTACGAAGGCGATGGTGATTTCCTGAGTTCTTCCGTATCCGATTCGTGGGAATAAGGAGTGGTCACCTGGCAGATTTCCTCAAGCCCTCTGTCCGCTCCTCTGCAAATCCCCTTCATTCCTCCTCCCGGTACGATGCGTCGCTCCAATGAATATACCTCCACGACAGGATTAATTGCAAAAAGCACAAGCACTTTACATGGTATCGAACGTCTCGACCGTGCTGACCTTCGTTGTCGCACTGATCATTTCAACGGTCATCATTTACTATATCGCAAAACTCTTCGGTGCAAAGGACAGCCTGACCACGGCCGTCCTCGCTGCACTGATCGGCACCGCCGTGTACACGATCTTTTATTATGTGCTGGGCCAGGGGCTGCTGCCGGCATTCATTGCCGGGATCGTCTGGCTGTTGGCATTGCAGAAACTATACACGATCGGCTGGCTCCGGGCGTTCGTGATCGCGGTCTTCATCTGGATCGTGACCTCCATCGCCGGGTGGTTCCTGCCGGTGCTGTGATACGGATTTGCACTACCGGGTACTACCCGGTATCCTCTTCCGTCACCTCATCTCCCCATCTGTCGGAACAATTCCCTGATTACTGCTCCCCCTGGCTCTCCCTCTCCGTCGGAGACCCCCCGTCACAACCTGTCTGACAACACCCCCCTACAAAATTCTCCGACGTGAAACATCCGTTCCGGATCTGATCCGCCTCTTCTTCGCCACTTCCGACACCCGGTGGCACCCCCCGATTTGCCTATAGAATGCGAATACGTGCTTCTTTTTGCTGGGTGATTTTCGCGTGTGCATGTGCAAAAAGGGGGAAGCCGGTTTTGGGGGCGATCGGCCGCTGGAACACTGCTAAATACTGTCATTGTCCGGGCACAGTTTACCTGGATTTACGCCAATCCGGGGGTATTTTGAACGAATCCCAAAACAATACTGTCGTTTTTCCGGGCAATACTGTCGGTGATGTAAAAAAACAGGGTGATCCGGGGCGGAAATGAGCCCGGATTGGGGGATGTCAAAATCCATGGATCCCCCTACGTCCCTCAACGGTTGGAGCACAGCCCACCCATAACAGGGATCATGGGGCGTCTGGAGGGGCCGTGCCGGTATCCCTCACTTCAGCCCGTTCCTGATGAACGTGTCGGAATATTTCTTGTCCGTCTCCCTGATGTGAGTAGTCACCCAGTCTTTGAGGAAATTCATGAGATCAAGCGAGAGCCCGAGCTTCCCTGCCTGGTAATCCGCCTGGAACCCGGTGACCTTTTTAACAAACGCATCGTGTTTCAATTTGTGGCTGAGGTAACCGGGATACTTGAACTGCTGCATGTACTTCTCCTCGGCCTGGAAATGGTACACCGCATAGGAAGCAAGCTCCTGCAGGGTCGTCTCCAGCACCTGCTTTGCCTGTCCGGCTTTCATTGCATCGTGCAGGGTATTGATCAGCTGGATGAGTTTTTTGTGCTGGCTGTCGATCTCCCCTACCCTGACACTCAGGTCTTCGTTCCAGTTCATGAGAGCCATAACGCTTGATTTTATCCGGGAAGTGATAAAGCCATCTACGGGACCGGTGGAGCAGCCGGGGCTCCGCATTACCTGCGGAAGATTCCTTCCGGTACCGCGATCGCGAATCGAGCACCCTCCCCCGGGATACCGGTCTCGCTGATGGTGATGCCGGTGATTGACAGGATCTCCCGGGAGAGGAAAAGTTCGAGCCCGGTATTTTTCCCAAAACCGCGTTCGAACAGGTGCGTTTTGTCTTCCCGGGAAATGCCGGCCCCGTCATCAGCAACGGATATGACGAGTCCGGTGCCGGCGGGACGATGGGATACCGATATGCGGGTGACTGTCCCCCCGTGCTGCCGGGCATTATCGAACAGGTTGTAAGAGACCTTGATAAGGAGCGGGTCAGTAAAACCGGCCCCGGAAATGTGATCTTCCTCTCCCCTTACAGGAGAATACCGGAGAGCCGCTTCATTATTACCAGAAGGGTACTCTGTAACCGTATCAGCGCTTCCAGACTTCCAGGCTTGACATATTTTTGCCGTGGTACGTGATCTCGCCCGCTTTGAATACGAGCACGACAAAATCCGGGTTCTCGGGTGTCTTGAAGAATTGCTCGTACATCGGGATCCAGTACTTCTTCTTCGTTGCAACGTCCTCGTGGATCGTTCCTTTTGCCGCTATCTCGACATATGGTTCGGAGAGTTCCTTCCCCGACCAGATCGAGAGAGCTGCCGCAGCGTTCTTCTTCAGCTGGCCGACCTTTTTGCTGGCCTTCAGGCTCGCCCCGACAAGGGTCATATCGGGAAAACCGGTAAGCACCATGAACCGGACGTCCGGCAGCTTCCCATCCACTGTTGCAACAGCGGCTGTATGCGGGCCGCCGATCACTTCCATAATCTGGTCTTTGAGTGCCATGCGGGACATTCCCTGTCATGATCCCATATACATTGGGATTGGGGAACCCCGATCGACGGGAACAGAGTTTTGATGCTCCTGCACCGGAACCGGTTCAGCCCGGGGGTTTGGGAACCATCGGTTACATTTCCTGCACTGCAGTTTCGGTCCGGTCTCTGTGGCACGCTACCGAAGCCCGCGGTGCGGGCAGGTGAACGCGTGATCGTGGACAACGTCATCTGTCCTGTATGTTCGGAACCGGATTTACGTCATCACCCTGTACAGTTGTAGTTTCCCTGTTCGCAGCCGGCAAGCCGGTGCGATCCCATCCTGTCAGAAAAGATCGTGTAATACTGTCCATGATATTCGAAGACGGTGAAGAGGGGAAACATTCAGCACGCGTCTTGTTTTTACATGCTGCATCATAAAACCGGTAAAGGTCACTTTCGTTCCCCTGGAACCAGGTTACAACGCGTGAACCGTAATTCCATGCAGCGGGATCGTTATTTACCCCCTGCATGGATCTCGCAAACTCGGGAAAATCTGCAAAATCATCCCGATTAAGGAGTATCATAGTCATATTCATTTTGTGAACTTTACTGAGATTCCATTCCTGAATCTCAAAATTCGTATCGATTATCTTCTGGCCCTGCACCAGGTGATCTCCCGGTGATGAAGAATGTACTGAGGGGAGATCCTTTGCAGGGAACAAGATTCCGTATAGGGAAAAACCGCCCGCAATTCCCAGGACTACGATGATACTGATCAGGATAATAGTAAGTATCAGGACTTTTTTCTGCATAGTACCGTCGGGATAAAGTGATGGTAAATTATGGGTGCATCAATGGCGCTGTTGTCGGAGTGAGAGTCGGCTCACGCGGTGTTACTCCGTATAGGGGCATAACGGTAAGCTCCCTTGTTACGGTACTATTGGGGACAACATTCCCGAAATTATCCACAACGGATATCTGTACGACGTTTTTTGTCCTGCCTTCACGCACGGCCGGTGCGGTACCCTGAAGCGTAACCACAACCCGCTCTTCGTTTACATTCCCCGGGTAGGAGAGTTCGAACCCGCTCAGGTCCAGCACCGTACCGGGCATGGCAGGCCGTTTGTTCTCGACACCATCAAGGACAAGGGTATATGACCACTGCGGGTTGTCAAGTGTTGTGGAGAAGACCAGGTCATGATCCGTGGGGAACGTCGTTGCCGTCCCCGTCAGTACAAAATTAATGGAGGATGTCACGGTCACGGGGGTTCCTGACGTAACAGGCCCGCCGGGATTCATGGTGACCAGTTCTTCCAGGATAAGTTTTTCCGGACTGACCGCTGCGGGCGATCCGGGTTTTACTAAAACGACTGATGTCGTGCCATAGGGGGAATATTCCAGGTGGTTTTTGTCATGCGGCTTACTGACGGCAAACACCGTGTACGCCCCGGGAGCAACGGTACTCTTTCCCGTGTCCCATGAAAAGGACCAGCGGCCATCCGCTCCCACGGCCGCTGTCGCGAATGTGGAGGCATCGCCATCAGTGACCGGGGCGCCTTTCGGGTAATCACTCTGGATCTGTGCGCCGCCCTCGTCCAGGTTGGGCCCGGTGAGGAAGAGATAGGTTGTCCGGGAACCGGTGTTGGTGCCCGTGAGGTTGATCGTATCGCCATTCCGGAACTGGAAGACGGGGTCTGCCTGTGCACTTTCGGGAATCACTGCATATACGACCACACTTCCCGGTTCGGCTGCAGGGGTTTGGGCTGCCACTGCCGTGACGATGGCGAGCAGGACTGCCACCACGATCAGAATCGAAGAGATTTTCCGGTCCATTGTTTCACTCCCTGGAACTGGCTGACTGTCGTTTCCCGATGATGTGAACAATCCCGCACGCACTGGCAATCCCGCAGAAAATTACAATCGGGGCAGGGCTCCCCTTCTGCGTCGTCGGGATCGTTGTCGGGACCGGTGCCGGGGTTGTCGTCACCCGGGGATAGATGGGGATCTGGCTGTCCGAACGCGAGGTATTCGGGATGATCTTCCCGGCATCATCTCGTTCAGATGTATCCATGATGCTGGTCATCGTTACCCTGCTTACCTCGGGTGCGGTGCCATTCACGATAACAACAACCGACTGCTGCACATTGGCCGGGTAGTTCAGTTCAAACCCGCTCAGGGTCAGTTGTTCGGCCGTGACCGTTTTGTCTGGATTCCTGAAGCCGTCAAGGATGAGTGCATAGGTCCAGAGCGGGTTCTCCAGCCTTGTCGTGAAAACCAGGTTATGATCTGCGGGAAATGTCCCCTCGGACCCGCGTGGCGGGAAATCGATAACCGCTTTGTAGGTCACCGGGGACCCGGAGGTGATATTTTCAGAGGTTGGGAGTGCCCCGGAGGAGGGCTGGAATGCAGATGCTGTGCCGATGAGTGATATGAGGAAGAGGAGCACCAGAAATTGTTTAAATCTCATGAGGAATTATAAGCCCAGTCTCTATTTATGTATTACATTATTATTCCCGGATTATGGCGATAGGCATACTGTCCCTTTTTAAAATGGTGTTCTCTTTCGTCCTCATTGTTGAGAATATGCTGACGGCTCCCGCTATACGGTGAGCCCTGCGTTTGGAAGATACCGGTGATGCTACTGCACCACAGCCGGTTCAGCCCAGGGGTTCGGGAACCATCGGTTACATTTCTTGCAATGCAGTTTCGGGCCGGTCTCTGTGGTGCGCCACCGAAGCCCGCAGTGCGGGCAGGTGAACGCATGATCATGGACAACGTCATCTGTCATGTATGCCCGGTATGCCAAGGGTAATACATAGGCATATCGATCGGGGAACCTGTCCAGACGGTACCGCACGGATGTATCGTCCCCTTATTTGGATCTCCTTTCTCCTCATCCAAAAAATACTTGGAGGGGGGTCTCCCGCATACCCCCCCACCCGGGCCGGCACAATGCGATACGATTTCGTGCCCGGCAATTTCGAAATGTACCCGGGTAACGACGGCTGAGTGCGCCTGGCCCGGCTCCCGTGTGATCCGACCGGGAGAACGACCGGCCGTGATCGAAGGGGGGTCTGGTGCATACCCCCCACCCCCATGCAGGGGGGGTCTCCGCGATTTGAAAATAAAAGGGAGGGGGGGTCTGTGTAAATATATTTCCTGATGATGGGGGGTATGCCGGAGATCCCCCCGTTTCCTCCTGGGAAGCATGCCAACATATAAGACATGAAACCGCGAGAGGACTCGTGTATGCCGGATTCCAGGACCCTCCTGTTCGTCCACAATCTTGACAGCGGGGTACTCCAGTCACTCCATGACTATTCCTCGGCTCATCCGGTTTCATCCAAATCGGATCCCTGCACTCTCAGCATAATGACCAACAGCCCGGTGGGGATGAAGAAGGAGTGGAAACGGTTCTTAAAAGATTGTGCAATTCCGTCACGGACCCTTGACCGCGATGAGTTCTTATCAGAATTCGGATCCCGCCCGGTCACGTTCCCGGTTGTGCTTCTCAGGAAAGGAACGGAACTCTCGATTTTTATCAGCACGGAAGAGCTCAACCTGTGCCATGACCTCAGTGACCTTATCCTCCTTGTGAAAGAACGGATTCCCCGGGTATGAGATTCTCACCCACGCGGAGGATTTTTCCGGATGACCCTCCCGGTGACCCCGTACGAATGCTCACGGTTTTCCCGGTTTACCGAACCGTTGTTCAGCCGGAACTCTAAATAAAAACTACCTGTACGGCAGCCCAGATGATACCGAACCGTGAGTGGAGAAATGCGCCGATTACGGAGATCAGGTACGACACAGGATTTGATCCGATAACAATTGTAATGGGATAATTTTCCTTGCAGCCCGTTTCCTGTATACCGGAATTAACGAATTAATGATATAATCGATTCCCTCATCATCCTCTGGCATCCCCGTTGTCTCTCCGTCTTTTATCCCAGGATTACCTGAACCTCCTATTGTCGCGACAACAAAGACAGACCGGATTCATGATGCCCAAGGGTTTAGGTATTGCAGTTCCTGGTGATATTTTTCCCATGGCAGATTCTCCCAATATATCAGGTCTTGCCCGGAATTCTGATCTCGAACCCTCCATGACCCGAAAAAAACTTTCAGATTGTGTGCAATGCCCTCACATGTCCACGTGTGATGCTCATATTACCGGTGGCAGCCACGAACACCGGGAAGGACCCGATCCCTGCGAACTGAATCTCGAAAGCGAGTGCAGTCGTGATGATCAGAACCGTCTGGATATGGACCGGTTTATTAGGTCCATTTTATCACCCTAAGGTTGTCGCATGCAAAATTAAAATGGGATCAGGGCGGTTCTGTAACTCCAGGATGTTATCGTTGCCCTGCGTTCGTTATCCTCTGCACACGGCTGATGATAACCCCGTTATCTTCCTGTTCCCTCCAAAATTCAATCCGCAAACATCATCTGTCATCATCAACAACCTCTGAGAATGGAAAACCCGGATACCCGCGGGAACGAGAAGGGTCTTGGCCTCCTCGTCTTCTCCATCTCGCTTGCCATGTTCATGACAAGCCTTGACGGCACGATCGTCAATATCGCACTCCCGACCATCTCCGAAGCATTCAATGTCTCGACAAGCACCGTGAGCTGGGTTGCCACGTCCTACCTGCTGGTGATGGTGGGCTGCGTGCTCGTGTTCGGGAAGATCTCGGATACGATTGGGTACAAGAAAATTTTCATCTCCGGTTTTGCCATCTTCACGCTCGGATCGTTCTTCTGCGGTTTCCTCCCGGAGGTAATTGCGGGGTTCCCCTCGCTCGTGGGATCCCGGATGTTCCAGGCCGTTGGCGCAGCGATGCTCATGGCGGTGGCTGCTGCCATGATCTCCACCTATGTCCCCATGCAGCAGAAAGGAAAGGCAATGAGCATCATCATGATGCTCGCAGCACTCGGCACGGCCCTTGGCCCGACCATCGGCGGCATCCTCACCCAGTACCTCTCCTGGCACTGGATCTTCTTCATCAACATACCGGTCGGGATTGTTGCGATCCTTCTCGGGGCAAAGGTCATCCCGGCGTCAGTCCCGGTGCAGCGCACCGGCAGTTTTGACAGGGCAGGTGCCGTGCTCGCGTTTGCCGGGCTTGCGTCGCTGGTCTTTGTTGTCTCAGAAGGTTCCGTGTTCGGCTGGACCTCCCCGGTGATCCTTGGCATTGCAGCACTCGCGATCATCTCCCTTGGCTGGTTCGCCCGGCACGAACTCGGGAGTGCCGATCCGCTGCTCGACCTGCGCATCTTCCGGAGCAGGAATTTCATCCTCGCAAACCTGCTCCTCTTCCTGGTCTTCTTCAGCCTGTCCGGGATCAGTTATCTCCTGCCCTTCTACCTGGAATATGTCCACAACTACGATACCTCGACTGCCGGTCTGATCATGACCTCGCTCTCGTTTGCCATGATGGTTGCCGGTCTCATTGCGGGCGCGACCTTCAACCGTGTAGGGCCGCGCCGGCTCTGCATCATGGCAGCCATTCCCCTTGTCATCGGGTACGTCATGATGACTCAGCTGCATGTCTATACCTCGACCGGGTTCGTCATCCTCGCCCTTGCCCTGATCGGCTTCGGGATGGGCCTGATGGTCAGTCCGTCCACGACGATGATCATGATGGCGGTCTCAAAGGCAAAGGCGGGGATGATCTCGAGCATGACCAGCCTGGAGAGGACCGCTCCCCAGTCCCTCGGGATCGCGACCTTCAACGCGATCCTGATCGCGGGTGTCATCGCGGTTGCCAAAGGTTACGATGTGACCACGAAATCCCCGGTCAATATCAAGATGGAGGTGCTCTCTGCCGGGTTCGATATCGCGTTCATCCTGTCTGTCGTGCTGGGCATCGTGATCCTGATAATCACGCTCGTGGTGAAAGAGGAGATCCACCCGGACTATGCAGAGGATGCGAAGATCCTGCTCAAGAACAAGGATTCGCAGTAACGTATCCGGGAAATTCCCGATCACGTTTTTTGGATTGTAGTGCTTCTTTTTTAAGGGGATTTCGCGGTTCCGTTATGATACGTTCCCGGCCGTGATATGAATACATGAGTTCGCCAGGTGGGCGCTGAACTCATTCATGAGGTTGTTTACTGCCGTTAATTATGGGTAATACCTCAGGACCCGGCGTTTTTATACATCTCTTTATCGTGTCACCCGCCAAGTATGCATCTATCCTATGCAGTACTCCTTAAAAAAGATCAAAACTATTCGTGACAAGCTGAGCAGGATCGGTATCCGGGAAAATAACCTTGACGATGCAGCGATCCTTGCTACGTACAGTATCAACCAGAAAGGCAATCTCTGTCCGGTTCTCCGGATTCCCTGATCCTTTTTTCCCGGTTCTCCGTGATGGCAGTATTGCCCGGCAGGAGATCGCGCCGCAGTTTTCCCCGGCTCCCCGTACGTTAAGACCCGGGACAACCCACCAGTTAGCAAGAAATCCTGGACAGCAGGAACCAGCACTATGAACCAGATCTACCTTTTCGGTCACCGCCAGCCTGACACGGACAGCATCGCGAGTGTCATCGGGTACGCGGAGTTCCTGAACATGGCCGAGCCGGGGAAGTATATCCCGGCCCGGTGCGGCGAGCTGAACCCGGAGTCCCGGTACATGCTCGAACGGTTCGGCGTCAAAGAGCCGGTCTTCGTTGAATCGGTTGAACCAAAACTCTCGGATATTACCTACAAACCGGTCTTCTCGCTCCCGCAGGATGTCCCGACGGTTGATGTCGCGACGCTGATGGCAAAGGAAGGGATACGCAATGTTGTCATCACCGATTCCGCGGACCGGCCGGTCGGGATGGTGGGCGAACATGCGCTTGCCAATGCCTATATCCGGAAGATCCACCTCTCCGAGCTGACGGTCACGCCCATTCCGGTCGGGACGCTTGCACGGATACTCAGCGCGGAGATCATCGTCTCTTCGCGTGAGACGCTCGAAGGCCGGGTCTACATCGCCATCGACGCCCTGCATGTCACCCTTGCGAAGATGACAAAGAACGATATCGCTGTTGTCGGGGACGATGAGCCCACCCAGCTCGCCCTCATCTCTGCGGGGATCGCCTGCCTGATCATTGCGGAAGGCGCACCCGTGGGCGAACGGGTATCCGCAGCCGCAACAAAAGGCGGAGTTACGGTCCTCTCCACCGATCTCGATGCATTCGGTGTCGGCAAGATGATGAACCTCTCCCTCCCGGCCCGGGAGGTCATGGAGACGGAAGTTCCGGTCCTCACGTTCGATGATACGCTTGCCCGGGCGAGAAAAGTGGTTACGTCATCGAAATTCCGGGCTGCCTGCGTTGTGACAAAGGAAGGCACGCTTGCCGGTGTTCTTACCCGGACAACGCTTTTAGACGAGGTCCGGAAACCGGTCATCCTCCTTGACCATAATGAATCCTCGCAGGCCGTGAGCGGGATTGAGGAGGCAGAGATCGTGGAGATCATCGATCACCACCGGCTCGGGACCATCACCACGTTAAAACCCATCCGGTTCCTCAACGACCCGGTCGGGTCGACATCGACCATCATCGCGATGAAATTATCAGAGTCCGGGCAGAACCCCTCAAAAGCGGTTGCCGGGATCCTTCTCTGCGGCATCCTGTCGGATACCCTTGCCCTGCGGATGTCAACGACCACCTCCCGTGATAAAAAGGCTGTGGAGTACCTTTCACAGGTTTCCGGGGAGAATCCGGATCAGCTGGGTATCGCCCTGCTGGAACGGGGCATGGATCTCTCGGGGGCATCCCTTGCAACCATCCTTGCCCGGGATACCAAGGTCTTCGACCTGTCCGGCAAAAAGGTGTTCATCTCGCAGGTCATGGTCCCGTCATTTGCCTGGAACCAGGAACGGGCACGGGAGATCCAGGCAGAACTCGCGAAGGTGAAGACAACGGGGGGTGCCGATCTTGCCTTTGTCCTCTTTACCAGCGTGATGGATAATTCGAGCGAGTGTTATGGTGAAGCGGACCCGGATCTGCTCCATATGGTTTTTGGAAAATCCCTGCCGGTTCACCTTGACGGTGTCATGTCCCGGAAAAAAGATTTCCTTCCCTGGATTGGCTCGAAGCTCCGCACCTGTTCCGGAATGTAATGGTTTTTTCACTTTTTGGATCCGGATAACAAATCTCCGGAAATCTGATCATGCCAATAATATCAGGGTTGTGGTTGGGTAACCATCCGGATATGATAAAAAGAACTCTTGTTTTTTTATAGAAGATCATTACTAATCTCCTCTATAGTACATTCTGTGGGAGGGATTTGATTACGAATTACCTATCTCGATCTGGTGAACATCTCACCGTTTCAAAAAACCCGGTGGCCGACCTGCGGCTGAACCGGGCAGACGGGATTACACTCTGGCTGTGTTTCCTTCTTTTTCTTGTCATGATCATTGGCCTGGTACCGGTGATAAGCGCCACTGCGCCGGATGCATCGTTTACAGTGAACCATACCAGCGGGGATAAACCCCTTGCCGTGCAGTTCATCGATACATCAACCCATACCCCGACCAAATGGTTCTGGTCGTTTGGTGATGGTGTGTCATCGGTAGACTCGGATCCGACCCATGCCTACACGAAGACGGGAACCTATACGGTCACCCTCACGGTCACCAATGCAGACGGCAGTGATACCCTGAGCCGGGGTGATTATATCACCTGCACGGAATCCAATGCATCCCCGGTGGCGTCATTCACGTCCACGGGCGCGACCGGAGCAATACCCCTGACGGTCAAATTCATTGATACCTCGACGGAAAACCCGACCTCATGGGCCTGGTCATTCGGTGATGGCGGGACGTCAGCGGAGCAGGACCCGAGTCATACGTACACGAAGAAGGGTACCTATACGGTGACGATGACCGCCACGAACTCCGGTGGCAGTGCAACGGTGACGAAAGACTCGTATGTCACTGTGAGCGAAGAAGCGATTGCACCGGATGCATCGTTCACGGCAACCACCACCGCGGGAACGATCCCGTTCACCGTGAAGTTTATCGATACCTCCTCAAACAGCCCGACATCCTGGCTCTGGACGTTTGGCGACGGGTATTCCGCTCTTACCCAGAACCCCACCCATACGTATACTCAAGCGGGAGACTACACGGTCACCATGACCGCCACGAACTCCCAGGGCAGTTCCACCGCTACAGAACCCGACTACATTACCGCGGAGATGGCAGTTCCAATCGCCTCCTTTAAAGCCGATGTCACTTCGGGGACTGCGCCGCTGGTTGTGCAGTTCAACGATACCTCCAATAACTCCCCGACCTCCTGGAGCTGGTATTTTGGCGATGAGGGCAGTTCAACCGTGCAGAACCCCCTGCACGTGTTTAACGACAAGGGCTCCTACACGATCGTCCTGACCGTAAAGAACAGTGAGGGATCCAATTCGACAAGCAGGCCAAAGTACATCAACGTCTCTGCACTGGTCACCCCATCGGCATCCTTTTCTGTTGACACTTCCAGCGGACTGGAACCGCTGACCGTGCACTTCACCGATACCTCGATAAACAAGCCCACTTCATGGCAGTGGACGTTCGGTGACGGATCCTCGTCATCAGAACAGAATCCGGTTCATACGTATTACAGCGCCGGCACGTATACGATAGTCCTCACAGTAACCAATTCCCAGGGAAGCGACACCTACACTTCTTCGGGCCGCATCACGGTTATGGGTACAACGACCCTGCCGACTGCCACACCAGCCATTACTGAAGAAGTCATGACCATGGGGCCCACAAATGCACCCGAAGTGACGCAGACTCCTGCTGCTTCCGGAACCGGGTCATTGAGTGGTACTCCGTCATGGCTCATCCCAGCCCTGTTCATTATTGTGATCGCTGTGGTTATCGTGATCCTGATCCTAAGGAGAAGGCCGCCCCGGGGTTATTCCGGATCACGGGGAAGGGATCTCTGATCCCCGTATGGAATTCTAATCCCTTTTTTTAATCCGTGTTAATGTTGTGCTGAAGGCCGCTGTCATGCACCTGCCATTTTCGATGAGTTCTTGCAAGCAGCATCCCGGGTGTCCCGGCAACAAAGGGGATTGTCAGAAACCCGCTCATGCGTTCTTATGGAATACCATCTCTAGGCTATCGAACCGGTCCATCTCCACAGTCTTTACCGGGACATACAGTTCATAGATAACCGGCTGGTCAAGAATCAGGGTCCGGTTCAGTCTCAGCTGCGCAGATACTTTTCCCCTGGACCGGATATTGATGCCGATGTCATAGTTCGTTGGCCTGGCATTCCGGGGCATGATGGTCGCATCAATCCTGACAAAATTCCATGTCGGTGATGTAACCGTTCCCATGCAACTGGTACCCCCCAGGTTGTTGGTATCGACATAGTTGGCGATGTACGGATCAACCTCCATTAGATCGGAGGTATACGGCATGGCATTTGCCTTCAGGAATGCCAGCATCTGTTCTTTTGAGTATGCGTCCAGCCGGGTATTGGGTTCCTGGATGCCGTATCCCGTGTTGTTTGCCACTTGCGGGAATGCCATCCTCATACCGCAGTCGGGAAGGTCCGATCTGAAATAATCCTTCGAGAATTCCAGGATGACGATATAGGGGTCATTGGCTGCTTCGGTGATGGATGATTTTTGTATCCAGGTGGTTGTTGGCGCAGGAGTAATCACGGGTGTTGTGGCGGCAGGTGATGGTGTGGGGGTTGCGACAGGAACCGGTTCACTCGCGAGAGTGGTAACCTGCAGAGAAACTGTCGGGGTTTCAGGAGCTGCAGGTGTCCGGGTGACCACAGTTACATTGCCCGCAGGTACTGAAGACATACACCCGGTACTGAATACTAATCCGGAGATCAGGATTATGCAGAAAATAATGAATGGAATTATTTTCATTGATTGGTTATACTACCGGGAATATGTTAAATACGATCGGTTATGTTCCTGTTGGTTGTAACATGCGATCGATACACCCCGCTCCCGCACTTGCGTTCGTTCTGTTTTAGAATATTTAATGAGCTTACCCGACGATTGGTCTTTAATATGCAAATCGGTATTCTAATAACAAAATACAGCATTTTCTCGTTGATAACATGAACCTTACTACCTCTCGCGTTTTTCCCGTACTGTGCTGGATCCTGATCCTGTCATGTGGCGTATTCTCTGCTGGGTGCACCACTTCCCCTACCCAATCCACTGGGTCACTGGCGTCTATCGGTACGACCGTAACAACCGTGGTCCCGGTTGTAACTGCCGCGACAGCGACTCCCGCCCAGACCCAGATTCAGCTTGTTAAAGCCAATCTTGCTGATGGCGTTTCCGTTTCATATCCGGCTGACTGGCAGAAAGAAGAGATCTCGGAACTTGCCCTGCGTGACTACGGGCGCACTACCTTGAACATCGCCAACTTCTACTCTCCAGACATCTCGTCAGGGCAACAGAATCCCGATGGGACAAACCCTGACACGTCCGCCTATACAACACTCAGCATTGATGTCGACCCGAACACAGTCACGGATTTTGAGCAGTACTTCAATCTCGTAACACTTGCGCTGCAGAAGAGTTATGGTTCAATTACCATCACCAAGCATAATTATCAGCTCAAAATTTCCGGTTATGATTCCTACCAGATGGACTTTGATACTAAAACTATGCGGGGATCCTACATCTTCACGGATGTGGACGGAACGATCTATATCTTTGCTTTTAAGAATCCCTCCCCAAACTCTTTGGAAGTTGAAAACATGTACAAGTCTGTTGTGATTACCCCGACGGTCACGACGACAAAGCACCGGTAGGTGCAAACTCCTTTTTCTGGTGCCGGTTATTCCCAGGTGTTTTGACCTCGTTGGAGCATAATCTTGCTAACCGCAATCAACCCCATTCCCAATCCTTATTGGCCATGCAACTTGACAACTGCTGATACTATATAGGTCCTGCCCTTCGTCTTCTACCGGTATGTATGTCGGCTGTACGGTATCCACATGTACATAAATAATCTGTTCAATCTGCATTGATACAGAAGCAGGCTGATTGGAAATCACATGAGCACAACGATTCTCCAACCAGTGTTATAAAATAATGGCAATCGGCAGGGTGAACCACACCTTTTCCGGGGTACTGGGAGTTCAGGAGAAGTTAGATTTCTTACCTGCCCAATCGCACACCAGTGAAATTACTCCTGCCGGTTTTTTATAGATATGAGCCGTATTGGAAATACGCCGGACATCGGTACAAGGTGAAACACAGTTATGGATTACGGAAGTGTTCTTGGTGACTCCTTTGGTTATGCAAAGGATTCAGTGATTGGTAAGTGGAAACAGTGGCTGTTGTTCCTTATCGCAACAATTCTCTTAACGATTCCGCTGCTCGGGTACGTTTTAAAGGTCTTCCGTGGCGAGAAGCCCGCGCCGGAAGTAGACGGGTGGGGCACCCTCATCATTGACGGTATCAAGTATGCGATCGTCAGCATCATCTGGGCTATTCCCTGTATAATTATCCTCGTTCTGCTGGCTGGCAGCCTGATTGGAGCTATTGCAACGATGAACACGGCAGCCATGATGGCATTCGTCACCGGAGCCATCATCAGCTTCATACTCCTCGTGATCGTTGCCATCATCACCGGGCTCCTTGCCACCATCGGTATCATCCGCTTTGCACGGACCGGCAGCATGGGTGAGGCTTTCAACTTCGGTGCCATCCTTGAGACTATCGGTAAGATCGGCTGGGGCACCTACATCATTGCCATGATCGTCCTGATCATCGTCCAGGTCATCTTCTTCGCGGTCATCAGCGGTCTGAACATGATCGTACCGATGCTGGGCCTCGTGGTGGAGTTCATCATCCTTGCACCCTACTCGATCTTTGTGGCCCGCTACCTCTGCCAGGTCTATGACGCGGCAGGGACAGCGTAACCCCCCAACATCTCACATCACTTTTTTCCTATCAGGGAACACGCCACCGCAATTTTCCCCGTGAAAAACGCAAATAACCGCGTTCCGGATAAAGGATCCATCCGGGTTCAATTATTCACCTGTAGCGATCAAGGCATCACTCCCCCGATGCACCGAAAATATATACCCCGGTGCAGTATCAGGTATCATCACCGTCCCGGCAATAGTTACCCTCTCACCGGGGCGGTTACCTTCTATTTATCTGGATGACTCGTATGAAACAAACCGTGTGGCTCTTCCTTTTTCTTGCTGCCGGGCTCTTAATTCTGCCGGCAGTTGCCGGTGCCAGCGCACCGGACGCATCGCTCACCGCAAACATCACGAGCGGGGGCATCCCTCTCTCCGTCAAGTTCATTGATACCTCGACAAACAGTCCCTCCACGTGGACATGGTCATTTGGCGACGGTGGCACGTCAACGGAGGAAGACCCGGTACATACATATACTTCAGCAGGCACCTATACGGTCACACTGACCGTAATCAATTCTGACGGAAGCGATACGACCACCAAGTCCGGGTATATTACCCTGAGCAAGTCCGCATCATCCCCTTCTGCGACATTCATCGCCAATATCACCTCGGGAACGCAGCCACTCGCGGTTCAGTTTGTCGATGCCTCCACGAATTCCCCCTCCACCTGGGCATGGTCGTTTGGTGACGGCGGAACTTCGACTTCACAAAATCCGACCCACACCTACACGAGCACCGGAAGCTTCACGGTAACACTCACCGCAGTCAATACCGCGGGGAGTTCCACGGTCTCCAAGGAGGCCTATATCACGGTATCGTCAACCTCATCATCCCCGGGCGCCTCGTTCACATCTACCGAGACCTCGGGATCGTGCCCGCTCACGATCCAGTTCATTGATACCTCCTCCAACTCCCCGAACTCGTGGGTCTGGTCGTTTGGCGATGGCGGGACTTCAACCTTGCAGAATCCGTCCCACAAGTACGTGACCTCCGGTACCTATACTGTTACGATGACCGCAACAAATTCCGGCGGCAGCGACACGGATACCGAGACGGATTACATCACAGTGGATGAAACTGAACCGATATCCACATTCAAAACCAACGTGACGTCCGGTCCCGTCCCGATGGCAGTCCAGTTCAATGATACGTCGCTGAATTCCCCGACTTCGTGGTACTGGTACTTCGGGGATGGCGGGACCTCAACAGAACAGAACCCGGTGAACACGTATACTGCTGAAGGAACCTATACCGTGGTCTTCACCGCAACAAACTCCGAAGGCAGCAACACCACCTCGATTGCGGACTACATCAACGTGACTGCCGTCACTCCCCCGACCCCTTCGTTCACGGCGGATGTCATGACCGGTACTGCCCCGCTCACGGTCCAGTTCACCGACACTACCACGCATTCTCCGACCTCGTGGGAATGGAGTTTTGGTGACGGTGACACATCAACGCTCCAGAACCCGAAGCACCGGTATACCTCGGTGGGTACCTATACCGTGTCCCTGATTGCCAGCAATGCAGGGGGGAGTCGGACGATAACGACCAGCAGTTTCATCATTGTCATGTCTGATGGTTCGACCTCCGCAACCATGACCGGGACGCCGGCACCTGCAGCCACCGAGGCTGCCATGCAACAACCCCCGGCTGCTGTAACACCGGAGGTCACAGCCACATCTGAAGCATCTTCGCAGGGAGAATCATCCAATATATTCGTGATCGTTGGTGTGGTCATCCTTGTGGGTGTTGGTGCCCTTGGTTTTCTCCGCATGAGAAGACCCCCTCAGGGACAGGTACATTCACACCGGAAGGATCTCTGAACGGCAGAGCAAGAGGTGATCCGGTAGATTTGAATTTTAAAAATATTTTTCAGGATTGGTTTTCAGGAACGGCGCCTGTTCTCCTTTCGGACGGTGCTGATATGCTCGTGGCAATAACAGCGCCTGTCGCTCCCGATGTGGTGGGGCAGTTCCTTTCTTCCGCAGATAACGCAGGCACAGGAATCCGGGAGATCCTCTTCCGTAATCCAGGTTACCGCACCCGGTTGTTTGGTTGGATCCGTGCCTGACGAGTTCCCCCCTGGGGCGGTGGGCCTGGTGACCTGTCCGGGGCCCGGCATACCCGCATGGCTCTCGTAGATCTTTTTGAGGTAAGCGATCTGCTCTTCCTCGCGTGCCATCGGCCTGCACATGAACGTCTCCAGCATCTGCCGGGCCTTCTGCGGGTCGGGAATGCCGAAGAGGCAGTCGAGGGGATACCGCGAAGCCTCTTCCCTGCCTTTTGCATACCCGATCCCGACACCAAGGTTATCCTTCTGCCCGCTGGCACCAACGCCCCTGAACGATGTCTCTGCACCCCAGCGGGTGATGCTCTGCGCGATCACCGTCCCGTAATTGTACCGAGCACCAAGGAAATCCTGTTCCAGCACCACCCTCCCGATCTGGTGGTGAGGGATCATGTGCTCCTGCCGCTTCCAGACTCCTCCCCGGATGTAAATCCCGTTGCTGGTGATGGTATACGTGATTGATTGCCGGAATTTCTCTGTGGTGGCAAGTACGATGACCGTGGCAACGATGCTGAATGGCTGGACCAGGAATGCGATCCACTGCAACAGGACTGAAATGAATGTTCCGGAGATCTCCGGGCCTGCCGAACCGTGCGTAAGTACGAACGCCGTGATGGCGCTCAGGCCAAGGGTAATGAACGGCCCGGTCCACATTGCTGCATTACGCATCGCCCAGCCTGCCGCGATCACCGCAAGGAAAATCCCTATCGGGGCGATGAACAGGATCGTGAGCGCTGCTGAATCGTTGATCCCGTTCGAGTACTGGCTGACCGTTGAGGTATACTGGGTCATCACATCAGGATACCCTGCAACCGACCCGGTTGTTGCAGCAGGAGCAAGGGATGGGATCGATGAGGACACGGCTGAGGATGCTGCAAGGTACATCCCGTCCAGCAGCCAGCGTATGGCCACACAGGCGATAACAAGATAGATCGCAATGGGTGCCATGAGATATTTCCCGATGAAACTCAGTGCTTCCGGTCTGGCCGAGAAGAGGGGTTTATCATCGGCAGTGTCCGGTCCGCCGCGGTTTTCCGGGAAGGGTTGCGGAAAGGAAACCGGCTGAACTGTGCCCAGCGGGCAGCCGCAGTCAGGGCAGTGGTTATTGGCCGGATCCGTGCTGCGATTGCATCGGGGACATACGTTGACCGGTTTCATGTATCGTCAGGTCACTATTGCGCAGAGCGGATAAAATAAATTCCTGTTTGCTCCCGGCGATCGGCAGGCAGAAGGAGGCACTATCCTTTTTTATTGCACGTCCACGTATCGTATTCTGTGACATGGGCAGACCGGGTTTTGTTGATTTTTATTATCGTACTCCTTGCCGGTGCCGGGTGTATCATGCCCCGTGGCAATGATGCTGCGGTGCCGGCATCGTCCCCCACCATGACGTCGTTTGTTATCGTGGAGACGGAGACCGTAACACCCTCCCCGGTACCCCCCGGCCCTGCCACGGCAACCCCGGTTATTACGGCAGAACCCACGATACCCCCGCAGGATGTTCTTGAGACCGGCGGGAAGAAGAAGCCCTTCGCGTATGCGATACGAAGCCGCTCGCAGTTCCTGTATTACACCACCTATGACGGCGTGCGGGATTACCTCCGGGACCGGTATCCCGATCGCCCTACGGACTTTTACAATCTCTCCACGCTTGAAGTCTATTACCGGCAGTATGTCAGCGATCCCGTCCAGAGATCCTATCTCGATGCATTCGTGGAGAACCTGAACGACCGGAGCACCCTGCGTCCCGAGCGGGCCCGTATTGCCGTGAGCCTGATCCAGCATATTCCCTATGCCGAGACCACCCGGACGCTCTACCCGTATGAAGTCCTGTATTATGATATGGGGAAATGCGAGGACAAATCGATCCTGATGGCCTATGTCCTCTCAGAGATGGGATACGGGACTGCCCTTCTCCTGTATTACCCGGAGCACCACATGGCGCTCGGGCTTAAATGCCCGAAACAGTACAGTATCGACGGATCCGGTTACTGTTTTATCGAGACTACCACGCCCAGCATCATGACATTTGACAATGGTACGTACGCGGGTATCGGGAAACTCAGATCGCGGCCGGAGATCATCCGGATATCTGACGGGGATTCGTTTGACCAGATCAGCGAGGAGTATACCGATGCACAGGCCTTTGATGCGGTGCTGAACAGTGCCGAATGGGACGAGAAGGGGATGTACCTTGACGATTTCAACTACGGGCAACTCGGGTATCTCCGTGAGAAATACGGGCTGCTTGAACTCGATCCCCTGAGCGTCTCGTAGCTGTGCGGGTGGTTCTGCTATCCCCGGCACTCCCGGTGGCAGGGCGGGACCACACTTTCACCTCCTGCATGCCGGAGGTTCATCTGCCCACCCTTCCAACGGGGATCCGGTGAACAGTATGAAACGGACGGAACTGGACCCGCTGATCTTCCGGTGGAAGAAGACCACCCGGGCCCTGAAGATCCATGAGCAGCCCTACGGACGGTATATCACGGATATCCTGGAACAGCGGACCGATGCGGAACTGGCCCGGTTCTCCGACCCGGTCGAGGCTGCGGCATTCTTCTGCCTGCTTGCGCTCTCAAAGGAGGTCTGGCCGGAAGGACTCCCGGGGCGTCAGCCTGTGCCGGGACAGTCCACACTCGTGTCCGGGCAGGGTATGACATGAGGGGATGTGAGAGCATGACGATGACTGCGGGATATCCGGGAATGATCAGGTAAAATCAGAATATGAAAACCGGGCGGGACGGACTGTTAGTGCCCGGGTTTCTTGTATACTTTTTCAGGGTCAAAGACCTTGGTGCCGATCACGGTACCGTCAAGCGTGCGGTAGAAACAGGTCCGGTATCCGGTGTGGCAGGCAGCGCCGGTCTGTTCAACTTCGTAGATGAGGCAGTCCTCGTCACAGTCCGCAAAGATCCGCAGCACCTTCTGGAAATGGCCGCTCTCCTCTCCCTTTTTCCAGAGTTTCTTCCGGCTCCGGCTGTAGTAGTGGGCAAAGCCGGTCTCCTGCGTGAGGCGGACCGCTTCGTCGTTTGCATAGGCCATCATCAGTACCTCGCGGCTCTGTGCATCCTGTACGATGACGGGGATCAGCCCGTCGGCAAATTTCAGGGGTAACATCTAGATTCCTCCGGTAACCAGTTTCATAATCACAAACAGGAAATCCCCGAAGATCACGGCAGTGACGAATCCTGCGGTGATGGGGATGATGAACGGCACGGCATAGGAGATCCAGACCGTGCCGGCTTTTTTGTATGTCGCGAGTTCGCGGGTGAACTCTTCCGGGTGCTCCCGGAGATCCTTGGTATAGATCCTTCCCTCTCCGGCATACATCCTCCTGATCGAATCGAAGAACCCGATGAATTTCCTGCTGACCTTACCCTCCTTCTCTTCGAACTCCTCCATCACAAAACCCCATTCGTTCTGGATTGCCGAGCCCTTGACCGGGAAGCCGAAGAAGAGGTACATGAGCGGGGCCCGGTTGCCCCGGACAATGTTGATGACGAAGATTGCTACTGGTGCAACAAGGTTGAGCAGGAGGGCATTGATCAGCGCCGAGAATGCAAGGAACCCGATCGGGGAGGTGCCAAGGAGCGGGGTGAACGGGAAGGTTGGCACACAGAGCGAGATGAAAACAAGCGCCCAGGCATCAGCACCGCCAAAGAGGTGCATCCGGCCAAAGGTGTAAAAAACCCCGCAGAAGACTGCAAGAAGCAGGATCACGATGGCTGATGTGCCCCACCCCCCGGTACTGCCATACATCAGGACGGAGGTGATCGCGAAGATCAGGACAATCAGCACAAAATACCAGCGGGTCAGTACTTCGCTTACGTTCGATTCCCGGTGTGCATCCTTCTGTTTCCCCTTCTTCTTTGGCTCCTCCGGCCATCCCCGGTACTCCATCCAGGAGATGTACCCAAAAACCCCGGCAAACATCGCGTACCAGGGAATAAGCTGGATATTCACCGACGGGGCAAGAACGAACCATGACAGCGCCGGCAGAATGAGTACGGGGGCAAGGTACCAGAAGATGCGGGACTTTGCATAATACCCGGTCAGGCCCAATGAATCGGTCCGGCCCCGGTTATCGAGATAGTCCGCGTACAGGAAACTTGCCACGAGCGCAAGGTACCCGGTGACGAGGCTCATGCTTGCCGTCTGCTGCCAGAGGAATACCGATGTGCAGGTTACACCCACGGCGAGCATGGGGAGCCAGTGGATGAACGGCACGCGGCGATCCCGGATGTCCAGGTACGATGTGTAGACCAGCGTAATGAGGACCGCGATCGCCGAGATGATGAGTGGGTAGAACAGTTCCATAGATCCGGTATACTGTCTCTTCTTGGAACACTTATGTATGGCGATTTTTCAAAACGCCCGTAAAGCTTCCGTAATTATATATTATCCTGTATCGCATATCACCATGCGTATGAATCACGGGTTTTTGGGCATTCACTGACTGAAAACCGGTGGAGTCTGTTCATGGATATTCAGGACCTGATAGATACTGTTCTTAAAAATGCAAAAAAAATGGGCACCTTCCCGCTTCCCGATCTGCTGAAGGCAGCCATGAAAGACAAAGTCAGCGGTATTGCCATTGCACCGGAGCCCGGGATAATTGCCTGCCTTGCCTTTGTCAGCGGTGAACCGGATGGAGCTATCTACATCGATGCAAAGGGGGAGCTCTATGGGGACCGGGCGGTCATGCCGCTCACGCATATGGATTCGTTTACGCTCTGTGAAGTGCAGCAGGATATCGTCGAGGCCCTGGTTATGGGATGCCGAATCTTCGAGAAGAATCACCTGACACGGGGCAGTACGCATGAAATCCAAGAAATTGGTATCAAGCGGGAGGCGATCGGGCACCTTACCCTCCATATTATGAAGGACCGGGAGCCGCAGAAAGGTGTACGCGTTACGATGCGGAAAGATGGCCGGGTGGTTGGCAGCGACGTGACGTTCGACGATGGCAGCGTGGGGTTCCGGATACTGTTCGGGATCTATGAATGCGTTGTACAGAACCGCAGCCAGAGCATCCGGGCCTTCCCTGTGCAATTCACTGAAGCATCACCGGACCAGGTAATTGATCTCTGAAGTCGATTTTTCCCAGGCAGTATTTAAGGTTTGACCCCTGTCATTTTTTAATTAAATCATGTTTTTAACTATTTACTTTGTAAAATACAATTCGAAATCCTTTTAATTGAATAATACCAGAATTGAGATTCATGAAGATTGGTCGCGAAGATTTTGAGGCGCTGATCAGAGGCGACAAGACCATCGTCCCCTATATCGAACTCGACCCGCTTGCGGGAACGTACTCGGTATTCGGGGTAAAAACAGCCGGCAACCCGAATTATCTTATCAAGGCTATTTATGAGATGTACGAGGCCAATCTTAACCGGAAACTTGCCGTCAAAGCGGTGCGCAAGCTCTTCCGGTCAGTCGGGGCGGGCTCCGTCGGGCTGAACAATATGCTGAAGAAGCTCGGCATGGAATTAAAACCCGAAGAGTTCCTGATGCTGGTCTTCAAGCTCCAGCACCAGCAGGGCTGGGGTGCCCCGTTTGAGCTGGTTTCGGCCAGTGACAAGCGGATCGTCGTCAGGACCAAGCACACGTTTGAGTCCGTGGTGCTCAAGGACTGGAACATGGCAGTCTGTGGCGTCCACCAGGGCTGGATCGAAGGAGTCCTCATGTCAGTGACCGGCAAGTCGTGGTATTGTCTTGAGAAGAGCTGCCATGCGAAAGGCGACGAGTATTGCGAGTTCGTTGCCGACCGGGTCCCTGCGAGCTGGAGGTTCAAGGCTGAAGCCATTGTCAAGGGCGAATCTGCCATCACCGAGTTTATCGAGCACAAACCCCTTGAGGGCAAGATCTCCCTCATGGATGAACCGGTGGTCATGATGCCCCGCTTCATCTTCACGTCCATGACCAATTCATTGAAGAAGACCATGGGAGAGGCGCCGGCAAGCGGTGTCAATTATCGTGCATACAAGGACATGGGCAAGGAAAATGTCGAGCACTACAAGAAGATGAGTGTCTCGTTTGACCTCTCAAGGACCAAACTTGACAACGATCTCACCCTGCTGGACAGCCGTTTCACCGCATTCGGGGCGCCTTCAGTTTCCGGAGGCAAGATTGCGTATGGCAGCCATATCGTCAACGATAACTTCGAGGTTGTTGATTCCGTCGAGAAGGAAGTGGGCAGCAAGGCCACCGTATTCCAGAAAATCGGCGATAAGGCAATCCGTGTATCTACCAACGTTATTGGCGCTGACGGCAAGCGGGCTGTCGGGACCGAGATTTCAAGCATTGTCTACGATGCCGTGATCAAGAACGGGCAGACCTATTACGGCACTGCAGATGTTGTTGGTAAAAAGATGGTCGTGGCATATGAGCCAATCAGGAATTCCGCAGGAGAGATCATCGGTATCCTTTTTGTCGGAATCCCTGAAGACATGGTCTACGGCACGTTAATGGAAGAGAAACTTAAAAAGATCAATCCCAAGACCATCTGCGATATGGCGTTTGCCTTCTACTCCCAGATGGGCTGGTTCAATTTCGTCAAGGAAGACTGGGACGAGGCATCAAAGACCAGGACCATTACGCTTTCCCATACGGTCGAGTCCGAATCCTTCGGGAACATCGGCAAGAATGTCTGTTACTGCACTGCCGGCCTGCTCGCCGGAATCATCGAGGGATCGTTCGGGATCAGGGTCGATGCAAAAGAGATCCAGTGCAAGTCCAAAGGGGACGAGCACTGTGTCTTTGCGATTACCAATAAAAAGGAGTAAATCCAATTTTTTTAAATAGCATCTCCACCAATTTTTATAAAACTTTTCCCTGATTCCCATGGTATCCATCCCCCGTATCCTGATCGTTGAAGACGATGAGATCATCTCTAACCTGATCACCACCATGCTGGAGCGGAGAGGGTACAGTGTTGTCGGGAAGATCGATTCCGGCGAGGGAGCGATCCTCAAGGCGGCTGAACTGGAACCCGATCTCGTGTTGATGGATATCACCCTGAAAGGACAGATGGATGGCGTGGCCGCGGCACAGTTCATCTTCCAGCTCTTCCATATGCCTATCGTCTTCCTGACGGCCCATTGCGACGATACCCTGCTGGAACGCGCAAAGAATGCCCAGCCGCTTGGCTATATCCTCAAGCCGTTCTCCGACAAGGATCTCTCGTCGAATGTCGAGCTGGCCCTGTACAACCATGGCATCCGGAAGAAATACTTTGATGTCCCGCCGATCGGCGAACCAAAGAAGCTCATGATGATCATGGATCCGGTCTTCGTCCTGGATACCCGGGGCAGGATTGTCTTTTTCAACCCCTATGCGGCGCGGTTTCTTGAACTTGGGGAGAAGGAGATCCTGATGAACCACTGGCGCAAGGTGATGATGATCATCAACGATACAAGCGGGGACGAAGTCCCTGACCCGGTCCCCGAAGTGGTTAAACAGATGCTCGTTGTCACCTATGAATTCAATACTGCAATCGTGACCACGACCGGCAAGACCCGTAAGGTATCGGTTACGGTGCGCCCTATCAAGGATGACAATCACGAACTGATCGGGGTGCTCATGCATGTCCGGGAAAAGACCCTCGACCAGATCCGGATGGCTGCGATTAAAAAATAACAGCCGGCAAGGTATCCAAAACGGTATACCTGCAACCCCGAGGTCTTCGCGATGGGGATTGCCGGAGAAATAACCTGCCGCTGGTTAACGTGGCAGGGAAAAATACCTGATGAATTATTCAGGCTTCTTCCTGAACAGAACCCGGCTGAACCGGTCGATGAATCCTTCTTTTGCTTCCGTTGTCTTCTCTTCCTTGTATGCGATACCTGCGAGATCCGATGCGATCTTCTTTATCGCCCGTGACGCCGGCGATGTCGGGTACTTGATAACAATCGGGGTCTTGGCAGATGATGCACGCCGCACATTGGCATCCTCCGGGATGATGCCGATTACCCGGACGCCCAGGACCTTCTCCATCTTCTTGGTGATGACATCGCTCTTTTCCTGGTCCGTGCGGTTAATGATGCATCCCAGGACATGCCCGCCAACAACCTCGGTCAGGATCTTGGTCTTGAGGGCATCGACAATAGAGGAGATCTCCGGATTGACAACAAGGATCACTTCATCGGCAATGGCAAGGGGGACGACACCATCCTTGCTGATACCCGCCGGGGCATCGATCAGCAGGAATTCGCATCGCTTGACCAGTTCGCTCATCACATCCCGGATCTTCTCAGGATCGGCCTGCTGGAATCCCTGAAGAGAGATGCCGCTGGGGATCACCTTGAGGTTGCCCGGCGTGGTATAAATTGCATCATCGATCTTTCCCTTTCCGGCCAGCACCTCGTGCAGGGTGACCGGGGCATCCTGGAGCCCCATGATAAGGCCGACATTGGCCATACCGATATCGGCATCCATGAGATAGGTCTCTTTCCCCAGCTGGGCAAGCATGGTGCCGAGGTTGACGGACACCATGGTCTTACCTGTTCCGCCTTTGCCGGAAGCGATGGTATATACCTTAACCATGGGGTGACCTGATCTGCGATGCGTGATCGGTGAACTGCATAATCCAGTGTCTGCTCCTTCTTATATTCGTTTTATAGCCACCAGTTTAAAATAACTTGGGTTTCTTCGGCAATCATCCTGCGCCTTTCCCTGGGGATTTGGAGCGTTGTACGGGCAATTCCAACAAGATCAGATCCCTGGTGGGTAAGTCCGATAAGGACAATGTCCCCGGATTCGTCAGTGGGACTGCTGGCATACAGCGCGGCATACTGTGCAGCATCCTCGTATGCAGATGTTCCCCCGCTTGAAGCAAACAGGAGCCCGTCGGATGTGGCGATGGTAAACTGGTCCAGGGAGTATTTCACCGCAAGGGCACGCAGGCTCCCGTTTATCGTGGTCTGGCCATCAATAACATTACCCGGTTTAACCGGAGGAAGTACAGGTGAGACCGGGACATTCGTTTCGGGTGCAGTCCGTTTTGCCAGGGGGAATACCGGTCTGAGTTCCGGCTGGTAGGCAAAGTTCTGGCGGGGCCCTTCCCGTTTCCTGGACCGTGCACGGAAAAGGAGCATTGCTGCGGCAATGATGGCAAGTATAACAACCAGTGTAAGGATGATCACCAGCGAATCGGAAAGAGGAAGTATGGCAGGAATAACGATCCACTCCGGTAAACGGGTCAGCGTTCCATCAGATGATCCATCTGGAGCTGCTTGATAAGATTCTTGCAGTCGCTCCGGATACGGGTTGTTACGTGATCAAGGTCCATGCTGTCCAGCGCATCGATATTGCTCTCGAGATCATCATCGACGGGGGGAACTGCGGCACTCTCTGGTTCAGTCCTGGCTTCCGGAACTGCATTCACTGGTTCGCGGCGGTGTACCACGGTCGCGGAGGGTGTTGCTGATAAGGGAATTTTATTGCGGAATGCAGGAGCTGCTGGTGCCGGTATTGTGGTTTTGGGGTGCTGGACCGGTGCAACCGGGAATGCTGCTGATTGCACAGCCGGGATTTTTCGTGCCTTCCCGGGGTGAGATGCACCGATCGTACCCGTTTTTACGATTTTACAGGTTGGATTGAACTCAATGGAGAGTTTGAGTTGAGCCTCGTCCAGCGATGCAAGTATCACATCCACCATTTCTCCGAGGGCAGTTTGCATCTCTGCCCACCCGGTGTCCCCGCCTTTTCCCCGGAACTTTATAAGGATGCAGGTACCTTCCCGAAAGACGAAGGTTGCTGTGACCGGGCCGGAAAAGATGCTGCCCGTACCGGTGAACCTCTTCTGTTCCATTTCGGCAATAATGCTCTCTATGGATATGTTCTTCCGGATCTCAAGGAAGGTACCCCGCGGGAGTTGCATTCATTAGGGTGTTACGATATTCTCCTATTTAGTTTCTTTTTATTGATGTCGGCATATGAAAATGGGCAGGGCGATCCTCCTGTTCGTACTCACAGAAATTATGGGGCCCGTACTTCTCTCATAATTCCTCCGTGAATCCTGGTAATGTACATTGCCTGCCAAAAACCTGAGTGAATAGTTACACCATTATCAGCATCGCAATCGATCCCTGATTAAAAAAAAACTCTGGAGAAATCCCTTTTTGATAGGGCATCTGTCATGCACCCTGTTTGTACACCGTCCGACCCCCGCTCCCACCGGAGCCAGGACAATCCCTTCAGTCATCCCGTAAAACTGCATGAATCCGGCTCGGAAATGGGAGGGGCTTGGGGGGGTAGGGCGGTGTACTTTGATATTTTACCGCCCGTGACCAACAGGTCAGGGAGAAAATTTCCGACTGTCTTTACGTGAATCACGTTGGTTTGTCCGCACGGGAAGTACACCGCCAGACCCTCGCTCAACGAGTGCAATATAAGCCCGGGAGCGTTAGCATATCGAAATGCTTTCTACCGGGCAAAAAAAAATTTCAACCACCCCCTCGACCCCTACTCAAAATTTTTCAGGCAGGGTCTGGTAGATCAATCCCTCACAACACGCCGGAAACTGCAAAATATTGTCGGTTATTCAATTGAATTATCGGTTAATTAACCGGTAACCGGTTCGTTAACTTACACCCTGTGATCGCGATTGAACATTTTTCAGCAGGGTCTGCTTGAAAAAATATGCTCTGGAGAATACCTTAATCCAGACGAATTGCAGGAATCCCGTACGTCCCTGAAATATGCTTTGTGAATAGTGGATAGTCGGCAGGTACCGGGTCGCAATGTTTCTGGAAGATGGTTGAATATTCGGCTGGCTTGTTTGCTGTAGAGTGACCATATCCGGTGCCCACTGCCGGTTTGGATCGTAACTTTTCTTTGGTTCGGGCAGGCATTGAGTGAAGTACTGGGGGCAGAGCGGTATTCTTCAATACTTATTTCAGGATCGAACGATATCCTCTTACATTGCGTGATTATCCTTAAATACACTCAATTTTCCGTAAAATTAAAAAACAATCTATTAATAGATGAAACACAAGAGGATATTTTTATATCACGGTGGGTATATGCTAAAACCATTATTAGAAGAGTTCCTTAAAGTGGAAGGAGTATCCGCTGCCGTAGTGGTGGGACGGGACGGCTTTGTTATTGAGAGTGCTGTCTCGGGAAAGGTGGATCTTGAGGCTCTCGGCGCCATGGCATCGACCGGTCTGGGAACTTCCGAGGCCATGGGAAATACCTTGGGGAAGGGCGAACTCCTGCAGATGCTGGTGGAACTTGAAAAAGGGCCGATCCTCTTATCCCCCTTATCGGCGGATGAACTCATCGCCCTGGTGGCCGATACCTCGGCAAATGTCGGGCGGATCCGGTACGAACTGAAGAAGAACAAAGAGAGAATTGTTGCAGCGCTCTGATCCCCATTTTTTATGAAATTTCCCGCAGGAACTGACGGAGGAACCATCTCCACACCTCGTGACGAGGATGCCGCCCGGGAACTGCGGTCTTTCACCGGGGCCATTGAGGTCGAGTCCGGGTCAGGCAAGGGATTTGTCCTTGCCGATAAGGGGACCCTGTTTGCTGCGTATTTCCGATCAGATCAGGGCAGTTTCAAAGGAAATGCGGCCCTCTCCCATATCTCGTTTGACACCGACAGCGGGGATGACGAGATCTTCAGCCTGCGGAGTTACAATCCCTCGGAATTCTCCCGGGCGATCAGTATATCCCGGGAAGAAGGACTCATCCTCCCCTCTGTTGTAAGGATACTTCCATCCGAAGAAGAAACAGCGGTGTCGTCTCTTCCGCCATCCCCTTCCGTGAACAAGATAGTCTCCCCGGTACCGGTTACCCCCCGTCTCCCCGATGAGGCCAGGTTCCGGAAGATCATGAGCCTGCCGGGAGTACTTGCAGTTTCAGCATTCTTTGAAGGGTTCCCGGTACAGTCGTACGGGGACAAGGATTTCGAGCATGTGGCGGCATTTGCAGAGGATTTCGTGCGGGCCGGGACAAAGGTTGCCCAGGAGATGGGGATTGGCGATCTCGATCAGCTTATCCTTGAGACCGGCAGCAACAAGTTGATCATCGCTCCGTGTGGTGACCTGTATCTCTGCCTCTTCACCTCGTCCGATGCCCAGCTCGGATTAATCAGGGTGCTGCTCAGAAGTATCCAGAAGGAGAGTGCCGGATGAGGGAGATGTATGGACCCCATGATTGATGTGGGTTCGCAACCGGTGACTATAGTTCATAAAAGACCATCATCCGGTTCAGGGAATGCCAGTATGTATGTACAGATCATCCGGTCTCCCTGGAGAAAAGACAGGGAAATAACGATGTCTGGGGATTGCGAACAGTACTTTGGAGGGATCAGGTTTGGGTAATGACGATGATGATTCGTTCGGCGATGTGGACGGTCTCCTGGAGCAGATCGGAGGAAAGAAGAAACCAAATCAGCCGGATGCGAAAAAAGAGGTTCCTTCTGTCCCGGTAACTCCTGCACCGCCTGCTCCCGCGTCCGTGCCCAAATCCCCGTCAGCCAGGGGGGATTTCTCGCTTCTCATGAAAAAACTGGGCATCGCTTCAAAGGATGGTGCGCCGGTTGTATCAAAGCCGGATCCCTCCAGCATATCATCACCGGAAAAAGCATCGCTGCCGGAACCTGCAGCCCCGCCGATTCTGAATCTCGATGATCTTCTGGAGGATGAACCTCCTGCACCGGCTCCTGTCCGTAATGTTTCATCGACCCCGGTTGAATCCGCTCCATCTCAACCTCCCGCAGCCCGAAAGGACGTGCTGTCGGAAGACCCATCCCCCTCATCCCAAGAGACCCCGTCTCCTGCAGCGGAAAAAGAGATTCTCCCTGAGATCCGGGATGACGATCCCCGTATCGTCACCAAAAAGGAACAACTCGCAAGAAAAGCCAAGGCGGTCCAGGAAGATGAGCCCCTCTCAGAATCCGAGGATGTTACTGATGAGAAGATCATCTCCGTTGACCAGATCTCCGACATTACCGGCCTGATCCTGCCCAAGGGTGCAACATTCCATATCGAGGAACTCAAACTGCACAGCCGCATCAATGCTTTTGAAAGCACCGGCATCGGCGAGCTCCCGGATGAGTTTGCTGAGATCTGGAAAAAGGAGTTCTCAACGGCAGGTTTCCATGATCTGGATCTTGCGGATACGGCACTCAGCGACAAGGAAACCCTCAAACCCGCGGTAAAAAAATTCAGTATTGCCAGCCTGTTTGCAGCCATACGGACCACCGAAGAGGAGTATGATGCCAGGAAACACGGGGCGCTTGTGGATCTCGCGTTTGCTCCCAAGGCGGGCATCGAGGAGATGGAGATGTACCCGGTCAACGAGCCCTATGCCTATGTCCGGATCACCTATGATCACTCCACCCACGAATATACCTACAATGTGCTCGAACCGGTCCTTACGGAACCTGAGAAGAACCTGTTAAAGGAGATCAAGGAACGCCTCTTCGAGACGCTTGATATTAACACCAAAGACCTCTCCCGTGAGGAGGCCAGGCAGAAGCTCAGATCTGCAACAAATGAGATCCTGCAGGATTATGGCATCCGTCTTACCCCGGTACAGAAAGAGAAACTCCATTACAACATGCACAAGGATTTCCTCGGTGACGGCCTGATCGATCCGATCATGCACGACAAATATATCGAGGATATCTCGTGCGATGGTGTCCATACGCCGATCTTCGCCTTCCATGCCAGCTATGAATCGATGAAGACCACGCTTGCGTACCACACCTCCGAAGAGCTGGACTCATTCGTCACCAAACTCGCCCAGCGTGCCGGGAAATATATCTCCATTGCCGAACCGATTCTCGATGCCTCCATGCAGGACGGGTCCCGTATCCAGATGACTCTTGGCACCGAAGTGACCGCCCATGGGTCCACCTTCACCATCCGTAAGTTCAAGGACGAACCGATCACGCCAACGGATCTCATCGAGTGGCACACGTTTGCCCCGCTCTCGATCGCCTACATCTGGCTTGCGGTAGAGACCGGCAAATCGGCAATCTTTGCGGGCGGCACCGCATCGGGAAAGACCACGGCCCTCAACGCCATCTCGCTCTTCATCCCCCCGATGGCCAAGATCGTCTCGCTTGAAGATACCCGGGAACTGAAGCTTCCGCACCCGAACTGGATCCCGAGTGTCACCCGTGACTCGTTCGATTCTGCCGGGCGGGGCGAGATCAACATGTATGAACTCCTCCGTGCTGCAATGCGTCAGCGTCCCGAGTACATCATTGTCGGGGAGGTTCGTGGCAAGGAATGCCAGACCCTCTTCCAGGCAATGAGCACGGGGCACGTGACTTACTCCACAACGCACGCGGACTCGGTAGCCAGTGTCGTGCACCGTATCGAGAACCCGCCCATGGACGTGCCGCGGAACATGCTCTCATCCCTTGACTTCATCTGTATCCAGGTACAGGCACGGGTTGGCGGGAAACGGATCCGGAGGAACAAGCAGATCGTTGAGATCCTCGATATCGACCCGAGGACCAACGAGCTGATCACGAACGAGGTCTTCAAGTGGCGTTCGGCAACCGATGAGATCAGTTACTCCGGCAAGTCCTATATCCTCGAGGAGATTATGGAGGCAAAAGGCTGGAGCGAGAACCGGATGCGCGAGGAGCTGAAACGCCGGCAGGAAGTGCTGGAGTGGATGCGCATCAAGAAGATCCGCCACTACAAGGACGTGGCAAAGATCCTGATCTCCTACCACCGCGACCCCGAGGCCGTCATCGAGAAAGTCCGGAAAGACCTGTATGAATAGTTACGAGCGACTCTGTTTCAATCTCCTTGGCAACCGGATGAAAGGGAAACGGGAGGAATATGCCCAGCTCAAGAACGACCTGATATCCGCCCGGCTCAAGACACCGTTTGAGGTCTACCTCTCCACGGCGTTTATCAGTTCCATCATTGTCGGGTTCTGCATGGCAGTAGTAATCGGCTTGTTCTCCTGGATCCTGAAACTTCCCGCCCTGATCAAGTACAAGGGCGCGGTTCCCGGTTTTATTGTCCCGCTCGCAGCCCACAGCCTGGTGATCGGTACGATTCTCATCACGATCTTTTCTCTCCTGATCTTCGGTGGGATTACCTATGCCGCATTCATTCTGTATCCTGGTATCGAAGCGGGGAACCGGCAGCGCAATAT
Organism: Methanoregula sp.; assembly: GCF_028679125.1. GTDB lineage: Archaea > Halobacteriota > Methanomicrobia > Methanomicrobiales > Methanospirillaceae > Methanoregula. Next base: position 168,204 of record NZ_JAJRCG010000001.1, read on the forward strand.
CGATGCAACCCTGCCGTATGCAATCAATTATGTCACCTCGATGTCCACCGCCGGTATCACCCCGGCAGAGGTGTTCCGCCTCTTGGGCGACAGCCCGATCTATGGGGAAAGTTCGGTAGAAGCCCGGTATGTGGCCCGCGAGATCGATATCTTCGGCAGGGATCTCGTCGACGCCCTGAGACTGGTGTCCGCAAGTACGCCGAGCAAGCGGATGAAGGAATTCCTGCAGGGTGCCATGGCGAGCATATCGAGCGGCGGCAACCTGACGGAGTATTTCCGGATCAAGGCCGACCAGTATGCCCTTGAGAACCGGCAGACCCAGAAACTCTTCCTCGATACCCTGGCGCTCATCTCGGAATCCTATGTCACGGCCATGGTCGCAGGAACGTTGTTCCTGATCATCCTCCAGTCCATCATGTCGGTGATATCAGGGGACAATAATCCGATGTTCCTCTATGCGGTCATCTACCTTATGATACCTCTGGGAAGCGTTGCATTTGTGGTTATGATCAGTACCATGACTCCGGAGACCTGATTATGGGTATACAGGATATTCTCGGGAAGGTTACCGGTAAAGCCGGGGTACCGGATACTCCCGGTGTAGTAAAGACACCCGGGCCAGGGAGATCCGACCTGAACACTACCGAAGAAGAGCAGCTCAACGAGATCACCGAAAAGATTGAACTGGAACGGAAGAACCGCGAAGGGATAGGGAAGTTCCTGAAACATCCTGTCCAGGTTCTCACGGAACGGCCCGAGAACATCCTGGTCGTCTGCCTCCCTGTGGCGCTCCTGGTCTTTTTCGGGGGTTTCATCTTCATGGTGCAGACCTATGGCATGAAGGTCATCTTCACTACCACGTCCGTTGATGACTTCCTGGTGTTCGCTGTCATGATTGCCATCGTTCCCATGGCCCTCCTTGACTTCAAGGAACAGAGCCGGGTCAAGAACCTTGAGAATTCCCTGCCCAACTTCTTCCGGGATCTTGCCGGCATGAATGATTCCGGTATGACCCTGCCCAATGCCGTCCATATTGTGGCATCGTCCGAGTACGGGACCCTGACACCCCATATCCGGAAACTCGACAACGAGATGTCATGGGGTGTAGGTTTTGTCGAGGCACTCTACCATTTCGGTAAAGGGCTTGGCACCTCGCTTGCTGACAGGAGCGTTGATTTGATTGCAAAGGCCAGCAAGGCCGGCGGTGATGTCAGTGAGGTGCTGCGGGCCGCAGCAAAAGATACCTTTGAAGTTGTCAACCTCCAGTCTGAACGATCCAATAACATGCTGATCTACGTGGTCATCGTGCTGGTCTCGTTTGCGGTCTTCCTCTTTGTCATTGCCATCCTCGTCTCATCGTTCCTGACCACGATGGCAACCGCCGGTGCCTCAGCAAGCGCTTCAGGTGCAAAGGGTTTCGGGGGGAATGTAGATATCTTCGTGTACAAACGACTCTTCTCCCATGCTGCCATGATGCAGGGATTCTTCTCGGGTCTTGTTGCCGGGCAGATGGGTGAAGGACGGTTTATTGGCGGCCTGAAGTACTCGGCGCTCATGCTTCTGATTGCATGGGTGACCTTCCGGTTCTTCATCTGATTTTTTCTTTTTTTACCGCGTCTGCTCCAAAAAGAGTACGGAATTACGTAAATCTCGCAGGAAATTGAAAAAAAGAAAATATCCGTCTGATCAGGAAATATTTTCCATGTTGTAACCTTTGAGGGTAAGGAGTTCCTTGACCCGTTCCCGGTGGTTGCCCTGCAGCTCAATGGAATTACCTTTTACGGTTCCACCGCAGGCAAGTTTGCTTTTCATGAATTTTGAAAGATCTTCAAGATCGATATCAGTTGGATCAAGTCCCTCGATAACGGTCACTTCTTTCCCGTACCGGCGTTTATTGACTTTGACATTGATCCTCTGCTGTTCCTTTGCTACCTCCTCACAGATACACAGTTCCTTAGGTAGACCACACGTCGGGCAAATCCCACCAATCATTGCATGTATTTTTACGTCTCACTTTATTTATGTCTTGGCATTGTCTGGCGGAAAATGTGTTTTTTTTCCTGAATCGGAGGGCATTTCTGGCTGTACACGGAATTTCGATCAGGATCCGGTCCGGAGTATACCTGTTTTTATGATCCGGGACACGATGTTATACCAACGATATGTCATTGTTTGTGGTGGGAACATCATCCCATGTGGGAAAGAGCGTGACGGTGGCTGCCATCTGTCGGTGTCTTGTCCGCCGCGGGATCCCGGTTGCCCCGTTCAAGTCCCAGAACATGAGCCTGAACTCGTTCGTAACTCCGGATGGAGGGGAGATCGGCATGGCACAGGCAATGCAGGCGGCTGCGGCACGGGTGAGTCCCCACACGGATATGAACCCGATCCTCCTCAAACCGAAGGGAGACTGCGTCTCGCAGGTTATCCTGAACGGGAAGCCGTACAGGGATGTCAGGATCACCGAGTATTACAAGGAGACCCCCGAACTGCTGGAGCAGGCGCTTGCGGCCTATGACAGGCTGAAGGATGAATACGGTCAGGTAGTGGTCGAGGGCGCCGGCGGGGCCGCGGAGCTGAACCTCTATGACCGGGATATTGCAAACACCCTGCCAGCCCGGCGGCTCAAAATCCCGCTCATCCTGGTAGCGGATATTGAGCGGGGCGGTGTTTTTGCGCAGGTGTACGGGACAATCAAGCTCCTTCCCGATGAGATCCGCCCGCTGGTCCGGGGGATCATTATCAACAAGTTCAGGGGGGATCCGTCCATCTTTGCATCAGGGATCACGATGATCGAAGATCTCTGTGGTGTCCCGGTGCTGGGTGTTGTACCGTATTTCTCTCTCCCGTTGCCAAGCGAGGATTCGCTCTCGATCGGCGACAAGAAAACCGGGTCAGCCAGCGTCAGGATCGCCGTGATCCGGCTCCCGAGGATTGCCAATTTCACGGACTTCGAGCTTCTCGAACAGTATGTTTCCGTGGAGTATGTTGCGCCGGGTGCGTCCCTTACCGGGTTTGACTGCGTGATCATCCCCGGGACGAAGAATACCATCGAAGATCTCAACGATCTTGTCAGGCATGGCACGGACAGCGAGATCCGCCGGGTACGGGCGCTAGGCATTCCTGTTATCGGCATCTGCGGCGGGTACCAGATGCTCGGAACCACCCTGATCGATGCCGGGTTCGAGTCTGTTGCCGGCACGTACCCCGGCCTGGGACTGCTGGATTGTGTCACACACTTTGCTTCCTATGACAAGAACACAACGCAGGTGACGCGGAAAGCCTGCGATGTCTCTCCCATTCTCTCCGCCATGGGGGAGGTATCCGGCTACGAGATCCACATGGGCGTTACCGAACCGGGAAGCAGCCGGGAAGCCCTGCACGGGGATGGCAGGGTCAGCGACGATGGCCTGGTGTTTGGTACGTACCTGCACGGGCTCTTCCAGAACGTTTCAGCAGCAAATGCGCTGCTCTCGTTCCTGCACCGGAAAAGAGGGCTGCCCTTTATCCCGATCCCGGAAACGGCTGCCGACCCGTACGAGACGCTCGCCGATCTGTTCGAGCAGCATGTGGATATGGATGCAATCGTGGCGCTGGTCCGGGAATAACGCCGGTGCTGTGATCAACTGATGAGATTGGTGATGCTGTGAAATCCCCCGCCCTGCCGGTCAGCACACTTCACGGCATCGGCTTTTGCATAATCCACCCGCTCGGTCACCCGGCATTTCGTGCAATAGGCAAGTGAGGGGGACTTCACCCACTTTGCGCCAACCCGGAACTCCCTGCTGTGGATGCAGAACCCGCAGTTCTCCAGCGGTTCTTTCTTGTCGGGAAGGCACGGGACTTTTCCCTGGCTTGACGGTAAAATACGGTAATCTTCATCGGTCATGATGCACACTTCCGGAACGGTACGATGTATTCTTCCCGCGACCATATAAAACCGGAGAACCGGGACCGTACCCTTTGAAAACATCAGCCTTAAACGGTACCCGGACGAAACCTACTGTATGAAGGTGTGTATCATGTGCGGGGGAGAAGGCACCCGTCTTCGCCCCCTCACCTTCGAACGGCCCAAGCCCTGTATCCCTATTGTCAACCGACCTTCCATCCAGCACCTTGTTGCACACCTGACGAATCTCGGGTTCCGGGAAGTGGTGCTCACACTCGGCTATATGGGGGATGCGATCGAGGAGGCGCTGGGCGACGGCTCGCTCTTTGGCGCCGAGATCACCTATGTCCATGAGAAGTGCAAGCTCGGAACGGCCGGCAGTGTGAAGAATGCACAGGAATACCTCGATGGTCAGGACTTCCTTATCGTTGGCGGTGACCATGTCACCGATCTGAATTTACTGGAGTTCTACCGGGCACACCAGAAGGAGAAGGCCACGGTGAGCATTGGTCTCATCTCCATTGATGACCCCGGGGAATACGGTATTGCGGAGATCGATGTCGGGTACGAGATCAAGCGTTTCAAGGAGAAACCCTCTCCCGGTGAGATCTTCTCCAACCTTGCCAGCACCGGCATGTACGTCTGCAGCCCTGAGGTTTTCGACTATATCCCTGAAGGAATCAAGTATGATTTTGCCCGGGATCTCTTCCCCCGTCTTATGGAAGAAGGCCACTCCCTGAAAGGCTGGCTTGCCCGGGGGAACTGGACGGATGTCGGGAGCCCGCACTCCCTGCGGCATGCGGAGCGGTGGAAACTCCAGGACATTGAGTTCACCGACATCATCGGCGATCTCTCGATGCATGGCGCACAGGTGCAGGGCCCCGTCCAGCTGGGCGGGTCAATCACCCTTGGCAAGAATACCCGGGTCATCGGGCCGGTGGCGATCGGGCCCGGTACGACTATCGGGGACAATGTACTGATCGGACCCTATACGAGCATCGGGGAGAAATGCATCATCCGGAGTAATGTGAAGATCTTCTCATCCTCGCTCTATAACCGGGTGGTTATCGGGGCGAACAGCACGGTCTCCGGCAGTATCATGGACAACGACACCCATATCGGGGAGCACTGCAGCATTGAGAACGATACGGTGATCGGCCCCCGGGTCGTCATGCGGAACCATGTGGTTGTCCATTCCAAGACCCGGCTCTGGCCGGAGGTTGTCATACCCGAAGGAACCATTGTCAAAGAGCACGTACTGAACGAGAAGTTCGACCTGCGGTATGATGGATCGTAATAACCTCTGATATCCTCTGTTTTTTGATTTTGCCGGGCAACCGGGAGAGTCCCGTCAACAAAAAGGCATTCTGCCAAAAAAGAAAAACTGAACTCAGTCTCTCTTGACAAGCCGGTGCGTTATTGCAACGAGCGGGTGTCGGGCGTAGTCGAGTACCTGCACATCGTCAAGGGTTTTTAAGTTCATGGCCAGTGCGGTGCGCTCAAGACCCAGTTCGATATCCTCCCTGATGGTAATAATATACGCATCCAGTGCCGTGATCCCGAGTTTCTTTGCTGCCATGGCCCGGTGATGGCCATCGACAAGGATCGTGCGGCCGGGGCGTTTCACGACAATGATCGGTTCGGCCAGTCCCTTCTTGATCTCGTATACCCGGCCTTCCAGTTCGTCCTCGTAAATCTTCGACTGGGTTGGCAGGAGATCCTTGACCGGCACGATACCCCGGTCAAGGGTAGGGTCCACATTGTACAACTTCTTGAGCGTTGTGATAAAATTGAAGACTTTTTCCGGGGACACATGTTCTATCTGTGACCGGATAACGTCAGAGTTGGAGATGATGCCCAGAAGGTTGTTCTTCTCGTCAACCACCGGCAGTTTCTGGATGCCGCTCCTGAAGATGACGCGTGCTGCATCGTTGATATCCATCTCCGGGTCGGCAACAATGAGGTTTGCCGACATCACCTGTTCAACCGGGGTGGACGGCTGGACGAAGAGCAGGTCGCGGGCGGATATATACCCGACAACCCTGCTGCCGCTGACCACCGGGAAACCATCGTGATTGGTCTTCTGGATCCGGTCGATGACGTCCTTTGCAGTACCGGCAAGATCGACACTGACGACATCATAGGTCATGTAATCTTTGACCTTCTTCTTGTCCATCAGTACAGCTTTACAGCGCCCTGCACTTTAAAACATCGGTACGGTTCAAAAAAAGTGAGTGGCAGACACTTCCCGCTATTCGATAGAGATACGGGGCCTGTCTGCATCTTTTGACTTGTTCAGGGTCACCTCAGGAACACCGTTCTTGAAACCGGCTTTTGCCTTGTGCCCATCGGAATACCGATGAGTTACTCCAGGATAGTATCAATTTGTTATATCTGTTTTCTATACTGCCCATGCTGTCACGCTGTAAATCGGAATAGTTTATAGCAAGTGGTCACGAAGTTATAAGGAGGATCGTTAAATATGGGTGAAAAGAAGAAGAAAGAGGCAGCACAAAACAAGTGGAAGAAGATTCTCTTTGTTGCAGCTGCGGTATTGTTTGTCTTTGTCATGGTGATCTCTTCCATGGGTACGCACTGGATCACCGGAATTGCACCGGTCAAAGCCGGGGATTCAGTAGTGCTTGAATACACCATTTATGATGCATCCGGCATGCCGTTCCTGACAACCGATGAGACGCTGTATGAAAAGAATGCGGGCGCCGGGCAGGCGATCATGTATGGCAAAGATATCAGCCTGACTGCCAACCAGTCCATAAAACAGGCAATCTACCCGGTTGATGTCTATTCTACCAACACTGGCAGCGTGCAGCAATTCGCGCTCTATAACCCTGAATACAATGCGATCAGCAGCGGGGTTGTCGGCATGCGGACAGGTGAGATCAAGAAGATTCCATTATCGACCAACAGTACAATGAGTGCGCTGTTCTCACCGGAAGATCTTGCGCAGGTTCATGTGAACATGAGCTCGCTTTCAATAGGCGACTCCCTTGTGATGGGTGTTTCTGAGACCCAGAATGCAACTGCAACCAACTCGACTGCGGTCAGTTATCTCCGTCTCGGGGATGTGACCCGGATAAACACGAACGGTGTTGTCGTGGAGTTCGGCTATCCCTATGCAGAAATCACCCTCAAATCATTCACAGCAAGTAATTCCTAAACCATATCTTTTTTTATTGCCAGGACGGGTTTCCTGTTCATTGCTCTTTGTATCCTTTTTCAAGACAGGCGATGAGCGGCTTGGACCCGGGCTCCTCAATACCGTGGTGGCGATAAACCGGTATTACCATCGAGAAATCGATGTGAGTAAAAGTGTAATATATATAGTACCGTCTGAAAACAACCGCTTCCATCTAGTGCTTGCCCGTGGAGAAAAGGAGCAGTTAATAAGAGTGGTCCAATTTGGGCAGTATTCGCCTAAAAGATTATAATCGGACCCCGTAGATCCGCTTGATGCGATGGGCTACCGTCTTCCACCCCTCTTTTCGCATGAGCGGGCCGTCACGGAGTTTGAGGTGCGAGATCCGGAACCGTTTCCCTGATGCCACGTACATCTCGTTGACAACAAACGGCTGTTCACCGTCGCATTCCATGTACACCGGGATTGTCTTACGGCCATCGTGGATGGAGACCTTGACCACGACATTCTCGATTGTACGGGTCCAGAGCGTTGTGATGTCGGGGGCCTTTGCCCGCGTCACCCGCTTGTCGCCGCACTCGATAGAGGTTACTTCGACACCGAAGGCATCATCGCCGCACTCGGCAACAAGGTGGTCGTCGACAAAGCATTCATCTTCTTCTGCAAGTTCGATCCCACAGACTTTTGAGGCACCTTCGCGGGATACGATTGCCTTGATCATGAGCGCCTGGGGCTCTTTCTCTTTCGGGAGACGCCGGTGATGACCGCAGGTGGTGCACCGGACGAGCATATCGCGGGAATCCGCAAGTACCTCATGCTCGGTCTCATCGTTGCATTCGGGGCAGTTGGCGGTGATAAACATTGAATATCAATGGCAACCCTCACATGATAAAGCATGGAGGCACAGGAGATCATCCGGTGCCGGGGACACCCGCTGGTCCTTGGCACGCACCCGACAACCTTTGAGGTGACCTGCGAGGATCACCTGACCGAAAACGGGAATTGTATCATCGGGATTGCCGCGGACAAGGGCTGTGCCGGGCTCTCACCGGAATTCAGAAAGGCGCTGGCCCATGATGATGCGATCCTGCGGACCCGGCTGGAATGCGGAGGGATTGTCGCGGAGATCACGTCCCGGGGCTCTGCGCAGATGACCCTTGACCACCCGACAGATATGGTCTGGCGCAGGAGCACGTTTGTCTGCGGGCGCACGATCGGAATCCTCTCGGATTCGGTTGCAGGAACGCTCCCACGCGATCTTATACGGAACCTTGTCCTGGGAAAAGAGATGCTTGTGACCCTGGCGGTTACCTGTCCCGGCTGAGCGTGGTAATCTTTACTTCCGCTTCGGCGAGCATGCTCTCGCACTGCTTCACGAGGGCCGCACCCTGCTCGTAGAGTTTCATGCTCTCGTCAAGGCTTGTATTCCCGTCCTCGATCTTCTCGATGATCTTCTTCAGCTGTTCGATCGTTGTCTCATATGTTTCCGTCATGATCCACACGCTCCACGTTCACGAGACTGCTCCCGTCATAAAACTGTATCTTCATGCGATCCCCCGGGGTAATGCCCGCAACCCCCCGCACGACCGCGCCCTCTTTCTCCACCACACAATATCCCCTGGCCAGGAGCGCACGGGGGCTTCTCCCTTCCAGCGCGTTTCTCATCCCCGCAAGGAGGAGGCGCTCGCGTTCGAGCCGGGTGGAAAATCCCCGTTCGAGCCGTTCGGCAAGATCGGCTGCATCCGTCTTCCGCTCGTCCAGTTTCCGGAGGAACCGTTGGGGCCGGAGCCGGTCGCGGAGGCCGGTGATCTCCTCTTTTACCCATGCAACCCTCTCGATCAGGGCATCACTCATCCGGCATCGCAGTTCCGCAAGCTGCGAGCGCAGGATGTTCCGGTCCGGCACGACAAGCTCGGCAGCAGCCGATGGTGTCGGCGCCCGCATATCCGCAGCAAGATCGGCGAGCGTGACATCCACCTCGTGGCCGATGGCGCTGACAACCGGTACCGGGCAGGCAGCGATCGCCATAACGACCTCCGGGTGGTTGAACGGGAAGAGGTCCTCGAAGCTTCCCCCGCCCCGGGCCACGATCACGACATCCACAAGCCCGGCAAGGCGCTCAATTGCCGCCGCGATCTCGTGGTGCGCCGTCTCGCCCTGCACGGCCGTAGGCGAGATGACGATCTCCACCGGATACCGCCGCCCGATCACGTTCCGGATATCATGGATCACGGCACCTGTTTCTGAAGTAACCACACCGATCCGTGCGGGAAATGCGGGGAGCTGCCGTTTCCGCTCCTGTGCAAACAGGCCCCGTGCGTCAAGGTCCTTCTTCCACTTCTCAACGAGCAGGTATTTCTCGCCAAGGCCGGCTTTCTCCATACTCTTAACCTGGAACTGGTAGGCGCCGTGGGGAGCATATACCACCACAGACCCGGAGACCACCACCTCCATCCCTTCCTCCGGTGTGAACGCGAGCCGGTCTGCATCAGACCTCCACATCACGCACTTGATCACCGCAGCAGTGGATCCCCCGCCCTTCTCCGAGAGCGAGAAGTACCGGTGTCCCCGGCTATGGTGCTTGTAGTTGGTCACCTCGCCCCGGACCCGGATATCCTGCAACCGGGAGTCGTCGAGGAGCCCGGCAATGACTGCCGAGAGCTCCGAGACGAGCAGGGGCGCACTTGCACCGGCGGCAGCAGGTTCCTCGGGGGTATTGAACCAGTCCATCAACAACTATTAGGCTAAAACCGCATATCAAGTAGTACTACCATGGTGTCGTTCTCCGTCGCCAGCATGTTCTTCCACGAGTACACGCTTCCCGAGATCTTCTCGTTTGTCTCCCGGTCAGGACTCAACGGGCTGGAATTCTGGCTGGAGACTCCCCATTTCTGGCTCCGGGATATGCCCATGGACGAGGTGGTTGCCTGCCGGAGAGAGCACCCGGAACTGACAACCTTCACCGTACACACACCGATCCTCGACCTCAACCCCTGTTCCATTAATCCTGCTGTGGCCGATGTCTCGGTGGAATATGCCGTCAGGTCGCTGGAGATCGCCGGTCAGATGGGTGCGGGCGTCTTTACGGTCCACCCGGGAAGGAGAACAGCAAAACGCCCCCCGGGCGAGGCGGACTTTGTCCGTTTCCGTCACTATATCAGCGTCCTCCGCGAGGCGGCGATGCGCGACTCTATCCGGGTCTGCATGGAGAACATGGAGCCTGCGGTCAACTCCCTGCTCTGCACTCCGGAGCGGATGCGGGAACTCCTTGATGATGAACCGTGGCTCTTCTTCACGCTCGACGTCTCCCATGCCCTTGCGAAATCCGAAGAAGAGCCGATCCGGTATATCGAGCTCTGCCATGACCGTCTTGCGAACGTGCATATCAGCAGGGTCGAGAAAAAGACCCTGCACCTCCCGCTTGCAAAAAGCCCGGTTATGGCAGACGTCATGCGTTCTCTTGCGGACGCTGGTTATACCGGCAGCCTCACCCTCGAGATTGAGGACCTGAACTTCGGCCGGCCCTACTCGGCCGATGAGAAGATTGCCCTGCTCGCACAGGACTGCGCCTTCATGCACGAATGCATGGACTAATCGCTGGTTTTATTAAATTTGCTCCCGAATATAGGTATGAAATTCCCGCGGTATGCGGGAGAGATATGCGTGCACCCGCACGTTGTGAAACCCAATGATTCTGGACGCCCTGGAAATCCTTCTCTTCATCATCTGTGTCCTGCTCTCCGCGTTTTTCTCCAGTTCGGAAGTGGCTCTCGTTGCTATGACCCGTGCCAAGGCACGGACGCTTGTCAACGAGGGAAAACCCGGTGCGCAGGCTGTGGCAGCCCTCAAGGAATCGCCGGAACATCTCCTGATCACGATCCTTGTCGGTAACAATATTGTCAATATCGCTGCGGCGTCAATTGCCACGGCAGCGGCGATCCGGATGTTCGGCGACCTCGGTGTCGGCATTGCCACGGGATTTGTGGTGATCGTGCTCCTGGTTTTCGGCGAGATCGGTCCCAAGATCTATGCCGCACGGGCAACAGACTCGTTTGCCCTGACGGTCGCGCCGGTGGTCCTCGTCCTCTCCCGGGTGTTAAGCCCGGTCATCTGGCTTGTGGAGAAGGTTAGCCCGACATTTGGTATCGGCAAGGAGGTCTCCGAGCCCGCGGTCACGGAAGAGGAGATCAAGGAGTGGATCGATGTCGGCAAGGAAGAGGGCACGATCGAGCAGGGCGAGCAGGACATGCTCTACTCGGTGCTCGAGTTCGGCGACACCCCCGTCAGAGAGATCATGACGCCCCGGGTCGACGCGATCCTCATGGAGGACACCCTGACGTTCGAGGAGGCGATCCGGATCTTCAACGAGACGGGTTTCTCGCGGATCCCCGTCTACCACGACCGCATCGACAATATCAACGGCATCCTGAACGTCAAGGATGTCTTCGCCGCCATGGTCTCGCACCGCAAATCATCGACTATCAAGGAGGTCATGTATGACCCGATGTTCGTGCCCGAGACCAAGAAGATCGATGACCTGTTAAAGGAACTCCAGGTCCACCGGGTCCAGATGGCGATCATCATCGATGAGTACGGCAGTTTCGTCGGGATCGCGACGGTCGAGGACATCCTGGAGGAACTTGTCGGGGATATCATGGATGAGTTCGACAAGGAAGAGCCTGATGTCCAGGAACTCTCCCCCGGTGTCTCTGTTGTCGATGCCCAGATGTGGGTCGAGGACATCAACGAGCAGATGCATCTTAACCTCCCGACCGATGAATCCTACGAGACCGTAGGAGGACTAGTTATCGACCGGCTCGGGCACCTCCCTCAGCACCCGGGCGAGAAAGTGGAGATCGATGAGGGCAGGGTAACGCTCGTTGTCATGCAGATGCACGGGCGGCGCATCGTGAAGGTGAAGATCGTTGTCCGGGCAGAGAACACGAACGGTTCGGGTCTGGCCTGATCCATCATTATCTGAGAGGTACGGGTATGAAAAAACGCATTGCAGTCCTCGCATCGGGAAGGGGTTCGAACTTCCAGGCTATTATTGATGCCATTGGTGCGGGAACGATCCCCGCAACCTGCGTTGCACTCATCACGGACAACCCGACGGCCTATGCAATAGAACGGGCAGAAAAAGCCGGCATCCCGGTAAAGGTCATCGATTTCAGATCATTTCCCTCGCGTGAAGCGTACGAGCGTGCCCTGCTTGCTGCTATGCAGGAAGCACGGGCGGATCTCTACGTCCTTGCCGGGTACATGCGTATCCTGGGAAACGAGGTGGTGCGGGCGTTCCCGGGGAAGATGGTGAACATCCACCCGGCCCTTCTCCCGAGTTTCACCGGCCTCCATGCCCAGCGCCAGGCCATACTCCATGGCGTGAAGGTTGCGGGGTGCACGGTGCACTTCGTTGACGAGAGCCTTGACTGCGGCCCCATCATCCTCCAGAAGTGCGTCCCGGTCCTGGATGGCGATGACGAGGATACCCTTGCCGATCGCATCCTTGAACAGGAACATACTGCGTTCCCCGAAGCGGTCCGGCTCTTCTGCGAAGACCGGCTGGAGATCGCAGGCAGAACCGTCCGGGTGCGGAAGTAAGTATTCACCCTGAACCGTTCCTGGTCCCGGGCGAACCCGAAGATTATTATCCGGGACGCTGATAGTGTACCAGAACCGGGAGCCATATCACGGATTATGAAAGAGAGATCGAGGAACCCGGCAACAAAGAAGATCGCAAAGGAGCGCATAAGCGAACTCTTCGTGCAGGCACAGGGGGCATTCGCCGAGCACCCGGAACGGAGCAACCGTTACGTGGAACTTGCCCGGAAGATCGCAATGCGCCAGCGTGTCCGGATCGACCGGGAACTCCGTCGGCAGTACTGCCACCACTGTTACGCGTTTCTCGTCCCGGGCAACAATATGCGGGTGCGGGTACACCGGGGGAATGTCGTGGTCACCTGCCGCACCTGCAACAAAAAGACGCGATACCGCGTGGTGAGACCTGATGGCGGAACCGAACAATAACTCAATGCAGGATCTGAAGCCGACCGTCTGGATCGGCAAGCAGGGAAGTACGGAAACGATGATCGAAGAGATCGCATCCCAGCTCAAGAAACGTAAAATAATCAAGGTCAAGTGGCTCCAGAACACGGAGGTTGACCCGGAGGCGATAGCAGCGCAGGCAAAAGCGAAGCTGGTCGAAGTGCGGGGCAGGACGATGGTCCTGGCAGACAAGAGCCGGGCACCGGGGACTCCGTCAAAGCCCGCGAAATCTCCCGCAAAAGCCACCGCCAAGGCAACCGCCCGGGCTTCGGTAACCGCCCTGGATCGATCCAGGGCAAAGGCTCCGGCAAAATCACGGTCACGGGTCTCCACCAGGGAACCTACCCGATCTGCGGCCACATCCCCGGCCCGATCTCCCTCCGGATCATCCCCCCGGACTTCTGGCAGATCCCCGGCCCGATCCTCCGCGAAAACGCCGGCAAAAGAGACTGCAACGGTAAAACGGCGCCAGACCGGTACCATGCAGCGGGGACGAAAGTGAGTCTGGTATCACGGTGACCGTCCGCAGGAACACATCTGCGCGATCTCCCCCGTCCCGTACCTTTTTTTCTCCGATCCGTCAGGGCTTCTGCCCTTGGAAATATATAAGAACCATCCTCACAAATAACATAAGACTGTTATTTCATTATTCAACAGTGAGGTAGTAGAATGACAACAGTATACGATGTCCCCGCTGACCACATCATCCGGAGGGTCGCCGAGGAGCTCAAGAAACGGAAGGAGATCGTCCCTCCCGCCTGGGCAGCCTTCGCTAAAACCGGTGTGCACAAAGAGATGCCGCCGGAAGATCCCGACTGGTGGTTCATACGGGTAGCAGCAGTGTTGAGACGCGTCTATGTCGACGGCCCGATGGGTGTCGAGAGGATGCGGAGTTTTTACGGCGGTAACAAGAACCGTGGGTCAAGACCCAACAAGTTCCGCAAGGGCAGCGGGTCTATCCTGCGCAAGTCTGTCCAGCAGCTCGAAGCAGCAGGTCTCGTCATCCACGACAAGACCGGTCGCCGGGTTTCTCCTGAAGGAATGAAGTTCCTGGACAACCTCTCGCTGGAAGTCCTAAAGAGCCCGCCAGCACCTGTCCCGAAGCGTGTCAAGCCGGTTGTCGAAGAGGCCAAGAAGGCCGACGGCAAGGGCAAGAAGAAGAGCGCAAAGGAACCGGCAGCAGAAGGCGCCGACGGTGCAAAGGCCGAGAAGAAACCGGGAAAGAAGAAAGCCGAAAAGACTGAAGCCCCCCAGTGAGGTAACAGCATGGGTGACGACGAGCTTAACGAAATCCGCAGACGCAGGATGGCACAGCTGCAACAGCAGGCTGGCGATCAACAGGGTATGCAGGAAGAGCTCGAACGCCAGCAGCGTCAGAAACAACAGATCCAGATGATACTCATGCAGGTTCTCGAGCCGGATGCGAGAGAACGGCTGAATACCATCAAGCTCACCAAGCCGGATTTCGCCGGCGCGGTCGAGCAGCAGCTCATCCAGCTCGCACAGAGCGGACGGTTGCAGAAGAAGATCACCGATGCACAGCTCAAGGAGCTGCTCAGGCAGCTCGCGCCAGCCAAACGGGATTACTCCATAACAAGGAAATAATGAAAGCCGGAGTGCTTTACAGCGGCGGTAAGGACAGTTCCCTTGCAGCAATCCTGCTGGGTACGTATTACCAGGTCGAACTCAACACGTTCGTGTTCGACCAGGACCGCCTAATCCCCTCGGTTGAGGCTGCGGCAGACGCGCTGGGATATCCCATAAAAAAACGAGTATTCGAGGAAGGGATGCTGAACAAAATGGTCGACCTGGTCGTGGAGAAGGGGTATCCGAATGATGCCATCAACTTCGTGCACAAGTCGGCCGTGGAATCGCTCGCAGGAGAGTATGACGTGGTCGGGGACGGCACACGGTTTGATGACCGGGTCCCGATGCTCTCCCGCGAGGCGGTCCAGAGCCTGATGAGCCGGACAGGGAGTTCGTACGTGCGACCCCTGCTCGGTGTTCCCAGGCGCGAAGTCGACCGGCTGGTGGATCAGCTCCTCGTCGTCCAGTACGGCGAGACCGGTACCATCGAGAACGGCGATTACGAATCCGAGATCCGGGATGCGTTCCGGGCCCGCGGGCTCGATTACACAACCCTGTTCCCGCAACATCACGAGCAGTCGCTTGTGGTCGGCAGGAAAGTTAATTAAAGGTGAACGGAAATGAGCAAACTAAGCAAAGGCAGGAAAATCCGGCTTGCGAAGGCATGCGACCAGAACCGGCGCGTGCCCCAGTGGGTTATGGTCAGGACCAAGAGGGCGGTTGTTTCGCACCCGAGACGGCGGAACTGGCGCAAGAGCACGCTGAAGGTGTAATCAATGGCAGACAAGATGGAAGAGCATGTCTATGTAATCCCTCTCAGGGATGCCCGCCGCATGCCCCGCTGGAAGCGGAGTAATGGTGCGATCAAGGATATCAGGAAGTACCTGGCCAAGCACATGAAGAGCGAAGATGTCAAGCTCGACCAGGCAATCAACGAGAAGGTATGGTCACGGGGCAGCTCCAAGCCGCCATCAAAGATCCGTGTCCGTGCCATGAAGATGGAGGACGGGCAGGTTCAGGCAGAACTTGCACCGGAATCGTAGATGCAAAGGACGATCACGTTCGACGGCGATCCGAACATCGGGGTTTTTGCCCGGGTGCTCGGGGATATCGCGATTATTCCCCCGGAATCACCGGAGGATTTCAGGGCAGCAGTAAAAGAAGCGCTCGATGTAACGCTTATCGAGACCACGATCCAGGGCAGTGCCATCATCGGTTCGCTCGTTGCCGGCAACAGCCGTGGTGCCGTGGTCTCGGGGCTTGCCACGAAAGAGGAGATTGCCCTCCTGGCGGAGTACCGCGAGGTTATGCTGCTCAATGAATCGATGAACGCCGCGGGCAACGTGATCATGGCAAACGATACCTTTGCCGCAGTCCACCCGGACATGCCCGCTGACCTGATGAACGTGATCGGCGAGTTCCTTAAGGTCGAGATCTTCCCTCTCGTGCTCGGCGGCGTCAAGACCGTCGGCATGGCAGGCGTTGCCACGAACAAGGGTATCATCGTGCACCCGCGTGCAACAGACCGTCAGATCGAACAGATCGAGTCGGTGGCGAAGATTCCGGTCGGAACAGGCTCGATCAACATGGGCAGCGGTCTCGTGGGAACCGGTCTTCTCGTTAACGAGAAAGGGTATCTCACGGGCAATGCCACGAGCGGGTTTGAACTGGGCAGGATTGAGGATGTATTTGGTTTTCTGGAGTGAATGAATTATGGCAGATCAGAAGTTTGAAGTGAAAGGCACATTCCTGATGGGCGAGAACTGGATGCCCTACACGAAAGTGATCGAGGCACCCAACGAGCGGCAGGCGCAGGAGCGCACCTTTGCCGTCATCGGCAGCAAGCACAACCTGAAGCGGCGCTACATCAAGATAGACGGCGTCAAGGCTGTGAAAGCCGAGTAATTTTTTTCTCTTTTCTCACGACTTCAAAACAGTCTATCCGTGCGTTGTTCTCATCGGTGTTTTTATCCCATACCGTGCCGGATATCTCCCCATGAAGGAAGAAACCCGCTGGAAACTGCTCGTGGCTCTTGCGCTCGTAACGGTCACGCTGTTCCTGATGACAATCCATCTCCTGATCTACCGGGATCCCAACCACCTGTTCATGTACTTCCTCGGGGACCTGGTCTTTGTCCCGATCGAGGTGCTCTGCGTGACGCTGATCATCGATGAGATGCTGGAATCGCGGGAGAAGCAGCAGCGGATGGAGAAGCTGAACATGGTGATCGGGATCTTCTTCTCCCGGTTCGGCACCCCGCTCATTGCCCGGCTCGCGAATGCGGACCCGTGTGTCTCCCGGCTCCAGAAGGAGATGGCAGCAGGTGCAGACTGGACTGCCGACCGGTTCCGCACGGTCCGGGCAGGTCTTGACGGGTCGAAGTGCACCATCGATCCTGCCCGCGCCGACCTCGAATCCTTACAGGGGTTCCTGCTCAACAACGAGGATTTCCTCATCAGCATTGTCGAGAACCCGATGGTCTTTGAGCACGAGTCGTTCACGGAACTGATCTTTGCCGTCACGCATTTTGCTGAAGAACTGAAAGCCCGGAGCGATCTTGCGAACCTGCCCCCGACCGATATCGCCCATCTCAGGGGTGATATGGAACGGGTGTATTCGCGTCTCGTGCCGGAATGGCTGAAGTACATGGAGTACCTGAAGAACCATTACCCGTACCTGTTCAGCCTCGCGATGCGGCAGAACCCGTTCGATGAGAAGGCGAGTGTAATCGTGAAGTAGGGGATCATCCCTCCCAAAAATCCAATCGGGAGGGGGGTATGCCGGAGACCCCCCCTCCCCCCAACATGAGCATATCAGCGTTGTTCCTGCTGCCCGGACCCGGGTGGTGTGGCATGGTGTCGTCAGAGTGTCACGGCCGGATGAGGTTTTTAAAAAAAGGATCGGTGCTGCGATCTTTCCTGAAGATTGGGGGGTACCCCCCCTTCCAATAATAATGTGGGTGGGGGGGTCTCCGCGATTTGAAAAAATAATGGAGGGGGGGTATGCGGGACACCCCCCTCCTCAAAAATGGTATTGCACATCTATTGCACACGTTCCGGGCCCCCTTCCGGAATGGTGTCTCCGGTGAGATACCTCTTCCATGTGCTTACTCAAAAATGATCGGAGGGGGTATGATCCGGCTAACTGGGGGGAGGGGTCTCCCGGATACCCCCCCACCCCCATGCAGGGGGGGTCTGCACAAAATAAAATCAAACGGGCGGGGGGGTATGGCAGAGACCCCCCTCCCCCCAATCAGCAGCAGGATTCCGACATGTATATCGTGAACTCCGCGTACTCTTCTCACACTATACGGTAGGTGCGATCCTGAACACAATCCATAAGAAGATGCTACTCCTTGTGCTGATCTTTGCCTGCGGGGTATTCCTCGGCGCAGTATATACCACGTATCTCACTCCCCCGGCAGTACACCCGGCAAAGCAGGCGGTCTTTTCAAAGAATGCACCGGAACCCATCGGGCCGTACAGCCAGGCCATCGAGTCCGGCGATTACGTGTACCTGTCCGGCCAGATCGGCCTGGATCCTGCAACCGGCAACCTGACTGCCGGAGGCGCACAGGAACAGACCGTCCGGGCCATGGAGAACCTCCACGCCGTCCTCAGTGCTTCCGGGCTCTCGTTCTCCGATGTGGTCCAGACGCGGATCTATCTCACCAGCATGAGTGATTTTACCACGGTGAACCAGGTCTATGGCACGTATTTCAACGATACCTGGCCGGCACGCTCCACGGTGCAGGTTGCCGGTCTTCCCAAAGGGGGGGTAGTCGAGATCGAGATGGTGGCGCAGAAGCGGTAGGCCTCATTCGCCTGTGCACTCAGGCAATGCCCCGGTTGCTTATGTTATGCAGTGCCTTCGGGTGAATCCGTCGGCCCGCATCTCATCTCATTCTCTTCAAGGATATGAAGCAGCCCTTCAACTCCCGCAGGCCGGTCCATCTCGTCATAATAAATGTGGCTTGTTGCCGTCACTTCCATCTTTGAGCCGTCACGTTTCTTCAGGGCAAGACGATATCCTTTCAGTTCCCTGGATGCAGAGATCTGTCTGAAGAATTCGTCCCGGTCCGATGGATGGTAATAAAACGATCCGGCAACATTTTTCCCGATGATTTCGTCAATGGAATCATATCCCATCGCCCTGACAAAGGACGGGCTGACGAGAATAATATTGCCTTCCTTATCCGTCCGGTAAAATGCGTCCTGGAGGTTCTCGATGATAGAGCGGTAGTTTCGCTCGCTCTCCTGTATCTTCTTCTGGCTGTGGTCCAGTTCCTCATACTGTGCCCGCAGTTCCTCTTCCGTTGCGGTCAGCTGCTCGTACGTTGCCCTCAGTTCATCCTCGGCCTTTCTCCGGGCGGTGATGTCCACGAGGGATACCACGCTGTTGGTAGTGCCCGGGATCATGCGGACGTTCACGATGCAGTAGCGTACAGAGGTATCACCGCCGATCATCCGGCATTCGTACACACCGGGAGCCGACGACGGATCGTTCCTCCGTGCATAGTGGTACTGCTTCAGTCTCTCCACGTCATCGGGATCGATGAAGACCGTCCAGCTCATCCGGTTCTCCTGCTGTTCCCGCACAACACCCGTCAGTGTCTCCCACCCGGCATTGGCGAGCAGGATCGTGGTGTTGTGGGCTGTGATGATCGTGGCGGCGCCCGTTGTGTTGAAGATCGTCCGGTACAGGTCCTCCGACACTTTGAGAGCCTCTTCGGCGGTCTTCCGGTCGGTGATATCTTTTCCTGCCGACTGGTACTCGGCAACCCTGCCCTGGTCGTCAAAGATGGCCCGGTCGCTCCACCACTGCCAGCGGATCTGGCCGTCGGGCAGGATGACCCGGTGTTCGATCTCGGCAACCGGGTGTTCCCTGCTCAGCGATCGGATATGCCGGTGTATCAGTTCCCGGTCTTCCGGCAGGGTGCCCGGGACAAACCGGTGCCCGACAATCTCCTCCCGCTGCTTCCCGAAATACCGGCAATAGGCTTCGTTGACAAAGACATGAGTCCCATCCGGCAGGAAGCGGCAGATGAATTCGGTCTGGGTCTCGACCACGTCGCGGTATCTTCGTTCGCTCTCTGCAAGTGCCACGACTGCCTGCCGCCGCTGCACCGAGAGCCGGACCTTGTGCGCCAGCTCGGCAAACTGGGGCTTTGGTGCCCCGCCTTTCTGGATATAGAAATCCGCCCCGTTGTTGAGGGCAAGGATGACAACGTCTTCCCTCCCGCGCCCGGTAAAAAGGATGAACGGGATATTCCCGTACTCTTTTCGTACCTCACGCAGGAAAGCCAGCCCGTCCATGTCAGGCATCTGGTAATCGGAGATGATGGCATCGTACCGGTGGGTTTTTAAATGTTCGAGGGCGGCAGTCGCCGACTCCATCAGGTCTACCCTGAAGTCACCGGTCTCTTCCAAAAAGATCTTTCCGATATCAAGGAGTCCCTGTTCATCATCCACGTACAGGACAGAGATCACGAGAAGGCACTCCGGAGTTCATGATAGATAGAACAATACCGCCGATCTACAAAAATGTTCTGGAGCCCCGGGGAAATACAAATGGCAGGAGTCCTGGATTATGATTTCAGGTTGCCATGGTGCGAAAAAAGGGAAAAATTACCTGGTTTTGGACGATCAGCTCTCCTTACACACCAGGTCCCCTTCGTGGACCCGTTCGTTCACGAGAATGCCGATGTCCTGTCCCGGGTCGGCCTCCTCGATAGGATTGTGGTCGTACTCCATCGAGGTCACCGTCTGGTAGAGGTCATCATGCGGTCCATGGATGCGGATCCGGTCGCCCCTGGCAATGTGGTCCGAAAGGACGATCGCGGCAACACCAACTCTCGGGTAGTAGTGGGATACCCTTCCAATCATGGTTATCATCGTCTTCTCCCTCCCAACATGAGACTGATATCCTGCTGGGGAGATAAAAGTATTCCCGGGTTTTCCGGTTACCTGGGAGCGGGAGGCTGGGGAAGGGACTGCATCAGAGCATAGAAATATTCCGGTTTTTTGGTGGTATAGACCCCGTACCATGCCTCAAGGGTAGCCGGAAGCATAACGCCAAGTCTTTTGAAGACCTGGTACGCGAACTCGACCGGCGCCGCCCCGCATGCCGTGACGAGGTTGCGATCAGCAACCGCAGGTTCGTTCACGTAGAAGTGCTCGCCATGATACCCCGGGCAGAAATTCTTCAGGGCAGCGAGGTCGTTGCTCGTGTGCGGGCGGTTGTCCAGCAGGCCGGCGTTTCCAAGACCGAATGTTGCCCCGCAGATCGCAGCCACCACCGCGTCGCCCGCAAGCACATCACGGGCCTTTGCAAGGACTGGTGCCTGTGCCGGATCGAGCCACGTGGTTGCTCCCGGCAGGAGGAGTAAGTCGCCTGCATCGGGCCTGATATCAGCGATCAGTTCATCGGGTGTCAGGTGCAGGCCACCCATTGTCGTGATCGTATCCATGGTCCGGCCGCACAGCACGGTATCGTATCGTAAGGCCGGGTCTTTTAAGAACCGCCCCGAGTGGAGTTCGGCAAGGACATGGCCCGGTTCCCAGTCGGCGAGCGTGTCCTGAATGTAAACGTACATCGTTCTCATGGTTATCCTGTCGTCTCCCGACAGAAAAAAAGTTTGGAATGGGAAGTGAAAGTGTCCCGCTACTGCATCGGCAGGATGCCTTCTGTTCTCAGATCGGTGATGGAGAGATCCTGTGATGCATTGGTTTTGAAATTCCCGTTGGAGATCTCGGTCTGGTACTTCTCAGTCCCTTCTTCCAGCGCCTGTTCGAACGTCCAGTCCCCCGAGGTCATCGTGGTCTCGAGACAGATGAGCCGGCCGGAGTCGTCAGGCTTCGAATCATAGCAGGTGAACGCGTGGCTCGGTGTCGTGATGATGTGTGGATGCATGCCGATCGATTCAAGGGCCGATGCATACAGCACTGCGCCATCGATACAATTGGCGGATTTTGAAGACAGGGACTCTTTTGGCAACCGGACCCGCTGGGGGTTCACGTTCCCTTTTCCAAACGCCGTGGGCGAGTTGATGTACGTGAGCTGGTAATCTTCTTTGAGTGCCATGTAGATCGCTTTCACCTGTGCATTCGTGTCTGCAACCCACTCGGTATCCGTGCAGCTGTCCCCGCACTGGTATCCCGTCATTGCCTTCTCCGGGTGGTGCTCGGCAGCCTTGCGCACGAGTGTATCGATTGCCGGTTCATGGGGGGTTACCCACGCGGCAACGTACGGGGTCATGTCGATCCATTCGCCGTCTTCTTCGACTCCCCAGATCATCGTGTCCTTCGGGTAGATCGTGACGGTATCGCTCTGTTCGGTAATGCGTGTCCCGTCAGCGAGGGCGACCTTGTAGTGGAGCGATGCGGATGTCCTCTCTACGGGAATTGCACTGGTGCGGAGGGAAGGGGTCTGCCCGACCGTGATGTTCCCGTGGGCAGGGACTTCAACCGTACTGATCGACTTTTCCGTATAGCCGGGGATCTCCGATTCCACGATGACCGTCTTAGCGGTGTCTGTGGGATTCGTGATCGTGAAATCGATGAAGGTGATGTCAAGGTTCGGGAGCTGGACGTACGTGGAGGTAAGGACGAAATCCATCGGGTTGACCGTCACCGTGATGCCTCCCGCACCGGTACTGGCTGCGGGAGACGCACCAGAAGAATCTGATGAAGTCGGGGAGGTTTCGGTACAACCTGCGGCCAGGATGAGGATGACAACAAGACCGGATATCAGGAGAAGGATGCTGCTTTTCATAACTGGTCCGGTTATTGTGCATTCCAACTATTTGGTAGCATCGTGGGGCGGGGAGAAAAACCGATCCAAAAAGAGTCCGGAAAAATGAAGAACATTATTTATTGATGTGCACGACTTTTGCCGGCGGGAAGCCGTTGAAGTACGTGGACGAGGCATGGGAGTATGCCCCGATATTCTCCGAATACACGAGGTCGCCGATATCGAGATCGGGCAGCTCGGCCGAAAGGGTGATCGTGTCAAACGCATCGCAGGTCGGCCCGAACACTGCGGAGATCTGGGTCTCGCCTTTCTTGAACGCAAGGACCGGGTAATTGACATGATCGAAGACCTGCCCGGAGTACGTGTGGTAGACACCGTCGTTGATGTAGTAGCAGGGCTTGCCGTCGCGGATTGCCTTCCCTACCACCTTTGCAACGAGCGTGCAGGTGTTGGCAACCAGGAACCGGCCCGGTTCGGCAAGGATCTGCATATCGCTCGGGAAGAGCCGCTTTATCTCGGCGTTCAGTTTCCGTGCAAGCGTCCGGATGGACCGGATGCCGGGGTGGTACTTCACCGGGAAACCCCCGCCGATATCGAGGATGCGGATCTTCCGGCCGGTCCGGTCTTCCACTTCCTTGATGATACTGGCCGAGATCTGGA
The DNA here is from genome assembly GCF_028679125.1 of Methanoregula sp. Lineage (GTDB taxonomy): Archaea > Halobacteriota > Methanomicrobia > Methanomicrobiales > Methanospirillaceae > Methanoregula. Next base: position 191,292 of record NZ_JAJRCG010000001.1, read on the forward strand.
GCGCCTGCATGTAGTTCTCGAAGTTGGTGCACTGGCTTCCGACATGGAAGCTCAGGCCCTCGACAACCAGGCCGTTCTCGAATGCCTCGACGATCAGGTCTACGGCCTCGCCGGGGTGGGCGCCGAACTTGCTGGAGAGTTCCACCATGGAGCCCGTGTTCGGGACGCGGAGCCGGAGGACGAGTCCTGCATGGGGTGCATGGTCGCGGATCTTCAGGATCTCGAAGTGGTTATCGAATGTAACGAGCGGTTTGTACTTGTCCAGCGCATTCAGGGTATCGATCGGCTTGATGGTGTTGGCATAGATGATCTTGTCCCAGATGAACTCCTGCTGCTCTTTCTTGGGCAGGTGCTTGAAGTTCTCGTGCACGATCATGAACTCGGGCATTGACGCCACATCGAAACTGGATCCGATGTCGTACAGGGTTTTGACGATCTCGGCATTGGAGTTGGCCTTGACCGCAAAATAGATCTGCACGTTGGGCAGGTGCTTGTGGAATTCCCGGTAATTCTGCCGGATCTTCTCATGATCGATCACAAAAATAGGGGTGCCGTGCTCTGCAGCAAGGTCCAGCAGGTGTCTCTTCCCGCTGTGCCCGATATGGTGAACGGGAGTGGGGACCTCTTCGGTCTCCTTTTTCTTCCGTCTCTTCTTGTTATCAACCGCGACTTTTGTCATTATATGATTGATTTACTGCACGAATAAGAAGTTTTTGAATTGCCAGATATCTTCGCGGTCATAATTGTTCTCCGGGTTCTCCTTGAAGTAGACCACGCGGTTCTTCATGGGTGTCCAGTCCGAGGGCCCCGACCAGAACTCCCCTAGGTAGGGGCGGGCAATATCGAGGACGAACTCGTGCGGCAGGTCGTCGGGCAGGCAGAATCCCTTCTTCGGGTTGTCGATCATCCACATCACCGCGCTGACAACGCCGAGCGCTACCTGGATGGTGGTGGCGTTCTCGCCGGGTGCGAGTTTCTTGGCTTCGTCAATGGAGAGGATGCTCCCCGTCCACCAGGATTTGTAGGGATGCCCCATGAGGAGCGCACCGAGAATATCTGCACCGGAGACGATCTCCCGGTCGTTCAGGATGCGGAGCTTGGGCTGGAGGACGTAATTCCTCGCCCGGAGCTCCTGGATGGACGCGATGGTGGCATCGCAGGGCATGTAGGCATAGTGGACGGTCGGGCGGTAGATGGCTTTGCCGTCCTTCCAGACGGTCCACCGGTCGGAGATACCGAATGCCTCCCCATGCCGGATCACCATGCCGATGATCTCCTGGTTGGGGATCCAGGACCGGACCCAGGTATTGATCCCCATCTTGGGGATCAGGATGCCGTTTTTGGGGCCGACCGGTGGCACGATGGCAAGGGGGGGCAGGGTCTTCTCGTGGGTGCCCCACCCGATCTCTGCCGGGGCGATCCCCTCTTCCCGGAGCCCCTCGATACACCAGGTCCCGACGAATTCCCCGACCTTCTTTGGGGACCGGGAGATCTGGGTGTCGTGCTCCGAACAGTGGATCACCTTGACGCCGACTTCCATGGCAAGTTCGGCGAAGTTCTGGTCCTGGATCAGCTGCTGTATCCGGTCCGGGTCCTTTGCGATCTTATCCTCGATCATCCGGTTGGCGATATCCACCAGGCCGTGCTTGGCAAAGTGCGAGATAAGACCCGGGTTTGCCCCGTGGTCCACGACGCAGGTCGTAGCATCATCCTTCCAGTCCTTTGTCAGTTCCATGAGCCGCATCTGGCGGAAGTACAGGGTCTTCTCATACGGGCTTGCCGTGGCAGCGATGGCCTCGGGATCCCAGGCTTCCACGGACGTGTTGACGTAGAGGACATCGTGGTCATGGCACCACTGTACGACCTCGCAGCAGTCGATGTTCCACGCCTCGTCGATCAAGAGGCCGCCCGGGGTAAGATATTCGGAAAGGACTTTGCCAAGGTTTTCCTGGGTGATCTTCTGCTTGAAGAACCGGAGGCCTCGTGTGGTCCAGGCCTTGAGATCCGCTGATTTATCCTTGAAATCGAGGATGGTGATATTCTCCAGGGGAATGTTCACATGGCGGAGCAGGATCGGGAACATGCACTTGCAGACAGCACCATATCCGATGATCAGAACCTTGTTTTTGAATTCCACAACAACCCTCCCGGCTCACGTTACAAATGAGCTTATCCTTCTCTTTGTCCCTGTTCCCTAATAAACTGATGAGCGCGACTAAAATTACGCCGTAAAACTGCCTTGCTGAAGTAGCCATCCGGTGCACCCGGCGGCCCGTTTCCTCTTCGTCAATCCTTACAATGATGTATTTATTGTGGTGGAGAACATACATATCTGGAGTCATAATACTAGTGCAATAGGATATTTTACGGAGTGGCGGATTTTGGCAGATAAGAATGCACCAATGAACCAGCAGGAACTGATGACCCTCCAGAACTACCTGCAGGAGTACGGGCAGCAGGCGGAGATCTTTGTCCAGCAGTTACAGATGCTGGAGAACGGCAGGCTGGAAGCCCATGCGGCTATCGAATCGCTGGAAGACATGCTCACCGCTGAAGACGGGACGGTCCTCCTCCAGATCGGTGGCGGGGCGAGTGTCCGGGCAAAGGTCGTGGAACCGGAGAAGGTCCTCCTTGCGATCGGTTCGGAAGTTATTGTCGAGCGCTCCAACAAGGAAGCGATCGATTTCCTCAAAGAGCGGATCATGGAGATGGAGGCCTCGCAGAAGAAGGTGGCCGAGACGCTCGACCGGCTCCGGGCCCAGATGAATGAAATCAATAAGCGGATCGAGTCGGGATACCAGCAGGCAATGGCTGCCGGCCAGAATCCCGGATAAGCGGAGTCATAGGATCCATGTTCGGGGGACTTCGGGACAAGCTGCGGGCGGCACGTGCCCGGATAGGCGGCAGTATCCAGGCAGCAGAAGGAAAGGCCGGATCTGAAGAGAAGGCTGTTCCGGCAGCAGCCCCGGCACCGCAATCCCCCACGGCAGATGGACAGGCGGCTCCTGCCCCCGCATCACCTTCCTTTGTCGATAAGGTCAAGGTTCTCATCACGGAGCGGGAACTGATAGTCTCGGAGAAAGACCTGAACGATGCCCTCTCCGAACTGGAGATGACGCTTCTCGAGAGCGATGTCGCTCTCCCGGCAACCGATGCGATCATCAGCAGCGTGAAGAAGAACCTTGTCGGGAAGCACCGGAAGATCGGCGAATCGGTGGATGCACTGGTGGTCAATGCCCTGAAGATCGCCCTGCTGGACGTGCTCGGCAACGGCTTCGATCTCAAGGAATACATCACGAAGCACGAGCGGCCGGTGAAGATCCTCTTCACCGGTGTGAACGGGACCGGCAAGACCACGACCGTTGCCAAGATCGGTGCATACCTCAAGAAGGAAGGGTTCACCGTCGTGATCGGGGCCGGCGACACGTACCGGGCCGGGGCCATCGAGCAGATTGCTGTCCATGCCGAGCGTATCGGTATCCGGGTCATCCAGCACCAGGAAGGTGCGGATCCCTCTGCGGTGCTCTTCGATGCAGTGGACTATGCAAAAGCTCACAAGATCGATGTTGTCCTTGCCGATACCGCGGGACGGTTCCACAACAAGGCGAACCTGATGAGCCAGCTGGAGAAGATCAAACGCGTCATGAAACCTGACCTCGTGGTCTATGTCGACGAAGCCGTGGCCGGGAACGATGCTGTGACCCGGGCATTCGAGTTCGACAAGACCGTTGGTGCGGATGCTGTGGTGCTGACCAAGGCTGACATGGATTCACGTGGCGGTGCTGCGATCTCGATCGCCCACACGATTGGAAAACCGCTGATGTTCCTCGGCGTGGGACAGGCCTATGAGGATATCATGCCCTTTGTCCCGGAGACGGTTGTTGAAGACCTGCTGGGTGGTGCATAATGCTCGACGGCCTCTCCTCATCCCTCAAGGACGCGCTCAAGAAACTCGCCGGCAAGTCGGTGGTTGACCGGGCAGCGGTCGATGAACTGATCAAGGATCTCCAGCGGGCGCTGATCTCATCGGATGTCAACGTCAAGCTCGTCATGGAGCTCAGCAAGGCGATCCGTACCCGTTCGCTTGATGAGGAACCGCCCAAGGGCATGAACGTCCGCGAGCACGTGCTCCGCATCGTGTACCAGGAACTGGTACGGCTCATCTGGGCATCGAGCGATGTCCGGCTTGAACCCCAGACCATCCTGATGGCGGGTCTCCAGGGGAGCGGCAAGACCACGACCACGGCAAAGCTCGCCCGTTACTTCCAGAAGAAGGGCATGAAAGTCGGGGTCATTTGTGCTGATACGTTCCGGCCCGGTGCCTATGACCAGATCTCCACGCTCTGTGCGAAGATCAATGTTCCCTGTTTTGGCAATCCGCAGGAGAAGGATGCCTTAAAGATCACCCGCGAGGGGCTTGCAGCATTAAAAGAGCAGGAACTGATCATCGTTGATACGCAGGGCCGGCACGCGCTGGAAGCCGATCTCATCCAGGAGATCATCGACCTCAATGTCCTGACAAAGGCGACCCACCGCTGGCTCGTGATAGACGCAGCACTGGGCCAGCAGGCGAGCGAGCAGGCAAAACGGTTCCACGAAGCGATCGGGATCGACGGGGTCATCATCACCAAGATGGACGGCACTGCAAAAGGCGGTGGCGCCATGTCGGCCGTTGCCGAGACCAAGAGCGGGATCGCGTTCATCGGCAGCGGGGAGACGATCGAGGATCTCGAACGGTTCGATCCCGACGGGTTCATCTCCCGGCTGCTCGGCATGGGGGACTTAAAGGCCCTCATGGAGAAGGCGAACGAAGCGATCAACCCCGGGGACGTTGATGTCAACGCGATGATGAAGGGGAAGTTCACCCTCCGCGATATGTACAAACAGCTCGAAGCCCTGAACAAGATGGGCCCCTTAAAGCAGATCATGGGGATGCTCCCGCTCGGGAACATGCAGCTGCCCGAGGGCGTGTATGATGTCACCAGCACGAAGATGGTCCGGTACCGGATCATCATGGACTCGATGACGCCGGGCGAACTCGACGACCCGGCACTCATCAACAGTTCCCGCATGCAGCGGATCGCCCACGGGGCGGGCGCCACGCCCGACGAGGTCAGGGAACTGATCAAGTACTACAAGATGATGCAGCGGACGCTCAAGGGGCTGCGGGGCGGCCAGGGTGGCGGAAAGTTCAACATGCAGCGCCTGATGAAACGCTTCTCCGGAATGCAGTGAGATGACCTCGTTTGCGATTGTCGGGCACCTTGCCCGGACGGACGGGAATTTCTCGATCAATGACCTGCCGGGCAGCGGGGGCCGGATGGACATCCTCTGCCGGTGCGTGAATGCATCGCTCTTCCTCTCGCACGACCTGCGACGGGATGTGGACTGTTATCTTGTCCTCCTCGGGGCACCATCGGGACCAAAGACCGTGAAGTTCTCGGGTGCGTCCGTGCGGTCGCTCTCGCCGGATGAGAGAAGTGCGGCTGCCCTGATCAAGAAAGTGATCGATGTTCCCTGCGGCAGTGAGTTCCGCGAGGGAGCTGACGGGGTCTCGATCCGGAAAGGCGGGCTTGAGCGGCTCGCACAGGACATGCCGCTTGCCGTGCTCGATGAGAACGGGGAGGATATCCGGAAGGCACCGGCATTACCGGGTGCATTCCTCCTCTCCGATCACCTGAACTTCACGGATGCGGAGAACGAACTGGTCCGGGACTGCCCCCGGTATTCGGTGGGGCCGAAATGCCTGCACGCCGATCATACCATCACGGTATTGCACAATGAACTGGACAGGAGGATGAGCGGATGGAAATGAACGAACAGGTAAAGGCGATCCTCGCCTACGGGGAAGCTTGCGATCACTGCCTCGGGCGTTTCTTTGGGAAACGCTCGCACGGGCTCTCGAACGATGAACGCGGCAGGGGCCTCAAGATTGCGCTTGCCCTTGCCGAGAACCAGCCGTATAAGAAGTTCGCAGGGACCTGCTGGGTCTGCGGCAACTTCTTCGATGACGTACCGGTCTGGGCGGATCGCGTTATTGAAGCAACGAAGGGCATCGAACACTCAACGTTCCTTGTCGGGTGCCGCGTGCCTCCCATGATCGCCGAGAACGAGGAGATGGTCTGGAGCGACCTCTCGCTTGCGGAGCCGGAGCCCTTCAAGTCGGAAGTGAACCGGGAAGTCGGGAAGGCTGTGTCGGCAAAGACCGGCAAGGTTGTCGATTTCAAGAAGCCGGAGGTTGTCGCAATCCTCGACCCGTCGAATGGCAATGTCGAGGTCCAGATCAACTCGGCCTTCTTCTATGGCCGGTACCAGAAGTTCGAGCGCGGTATCCCGCAGACCCACTGGGACTGCAGGGCCTGCCATGGCGCGGGCTGCGAGAAGTGTAACTTCACCGGTGCCCAATACCTGGACTCCGTGGAAGAACTGATCGGCAGGCCGGTGATTGAGGCGTTTGACGCAGAGAATGCCGTGCTCCATGGCGCGGGGCGCGAGGATATCGATGCCCGCATGGTGGGCACCGGCCGGCCGTTCATCCTCGAAGTAGTCTCTCCAAAGAAGCGTTCCATCGACCTTGCGGAACTCGAAGAGGCAATCAACCGGACTGCAGAAGGACGCGTTTCTGTTGCGATAAAACGCTGGGCTGACCGCGCAGAGGTGGAAACCCTTAAATCAAACAAAGCGCATAAAAAATACAGGATCCTGGTCGAGGTTGACGGCGAATTATCTGCGGATGAGTTCGCAAAAGCCGTAAAAACCCTGGAGGGCGTCACAATATACCAGCGCACGCCCGAACGGGTTGCACATCGCCGGGCCGACAAAGTCCGCGAGAGAACAGTCCTCGGTATCGAGTGTATGGGGCAACAGGACGGCAAATTTATTGTTGAAGTCCTGGGTGAAGCCGGCCTCTACATCAAAGAACTCGTGTCCGGGGACTCGGGGCGAACCCGTCCAAGTCTTGCCGAGATCCTGAACAGAACGGCTCACGTCACCAGCCTCGACGTCACGCAGGTGGAAGGAGCAAAGGAGGGAGAATAAATTGGCACATCACAATGGTCCAAGAAAGAAGACACGGTATAAGTACAAGAAAGAACTGAGAAAGCGCGGCCTGCCGCCGGTAACCTCGGTTATCCAGCGGTTCGAGATTGGCGACCGTGTCCACGTTGTTGTCGAGCCGAGCATCCAGAAAGGGATGCCCCACCGCCGCTTCCACGGAAAGACCGGCACGGTCATCGGTCAGCGCGGCCGTGCATGGATGCTCACCATCCGCGATGGTGACGCCGACAAGATTGTCATTGCAAGACCGCAACATCTAAAAGCACAAAAGTAAATTCTCTGTCAGGTGATTGGCATCAAAGTAAAGGGTATTATTAGCGAAGAGAAGGTCACGCTTCCTGAGATGCGCAGCGTCCTCTTACGGGTTGAATCCCAGCGGCTCGCTGCCGAGAAGGAGATGTCCTATGAGTTCAGGCGCAGTATCGAGCATGCCAATCAGCTCTCCAAAACGGATCCTGAAAAGTCCCGCGATCTGGTGACTGAACTCTCCAAAATGGAAAAGATGAAGCCCGAGATCGCGTACAGGATTGCCAACATCATGCCTAAGACACGCGATGAAGTGCGGGCAATCTTTGCCAAGGAGCGGTTCACGCTGTCTCCTGAAGAGATTGATTCCATCATCGAACTGGTAACCACACACTTCTGAGGTGTGTCACATGAAGGCGGAGAAGAAAGAGGTCAACGCGATAGTACTGGATGTGCTGATGAAGGGGCACTCCAGCGACCCGCGTCCTACTTTTAAACGGGAGCCGGTTGTCCAGGCCATGGGTCTCGAGCAGTTCAAACTTCTCGAGCTCGTGCCGAAACCTGCGGCTGTCATTAACTTGTACGACAAGGTCTATATCGGAGATTCCGAGCGCGACAAGATCGAACGCGTGAAGCGCCGGATCGGGTACGAGGAGCTCACCCCGACAGCACGGGGTGAACTGCCGTTCATCATCGAGAAGGTGGTGAAGGAGCGTGAGCCGGAGTTTGTCCTGTTCTTCAACAAGGCAATCTCGATTACGCCCAAGCTCCACATGCTCCATCTCCTCCCGGGCATCGGCAAGAAGCTGATGTGGGAGATCCTGGAGGCCCGCGGCAAGAAGCCGTTCGAGAGCTTTACTGACATCTCGGCACGGATCAAGGCGATCCCGCACCCGGAGAAGATGATCCAGGCACGTATCATCGAAGAACTCCAGGACAAGGACACCAAGTATCACCTCTTTACCACGAAATGAAAGCACCCCGCGACCAGCATTTCCTCATTGACCCAAATGCGGTGAACCGCATAGCGGACCTTGAGGATGTGCAAGGGAAGAAGGTGCTTGAGATCGGGCCGGGCAACGGGGCGCTGACCCGGGCCCTGCTCGATCGTGGCGCCATTGTGCATGCGATTGAACTCGACGGGCTGCTCTGCGAGCAGCTTGCCGTGACGTTTTCTCATGAGATTGAACAGGGGCAGCTCACGCTCCAGCACGGCGATGCAACCCGCTGTGAGATCCCGCCGTTCGAGATGACGGTCTCGAACCTGCCCTACTCGGCATCATCGAAGATCACGTTCCGGCTGATGGGCATGGGATTCCGGGTAGCAGTGCTGATGTACCAGGCCGAGTTTGCCGACCGGATGGTGGCAAAGGCAGGGACCAAGGACTGCGGCCGCCTCTCGATCATGGTACAGACCTATGCCGTAGTGCAGCACTGTTTCCGGCTCCCGCCGCAGTGCTTCTCGCCACGGCCCGAAGTGCATTCGGCTGTCGTGAAGATCTTCCCCCGCGATCCTATCTTTTACATCAATGACCGGAAGGTATATGCTGACGTGGTCCGGGCCCTCTTCTCCCACCGGAGGAAGACGGTCAGGAACTGCCTTCGCGGCTCGGGCAGCCTGCTTGGCGAGGCATGGGTGAACCGGGTGATTGCTGCACTGCCGGAAGAGATTCTTAAAAGCCGGCCTGAAGAACTGTATCTTGAGGATTTTGCAACCATTGCGAATATCCCCTGAAAAGCAGAACTCTTTTTGCCATTGTACGCTGGTGTACTGGTAGTGACACGTGACCTGCCATGAAATGGAACGGCTGGGAGAAGATCCCGCTTGATATTCCCGATTCTTCTGCACCTTCAGGAGTCCGCACGGTTCTGGCAGTTGCCCCGCTTATTATCTCTGCCAGCCGTTCCACGGATATCCCGGCATTCTATGGCGACTGGCTGATGGCACGGCTGAAGGCGGGATACGTGCAGTGGAGAAGCCCGTTTGGCGGAAGCCCGGTCTATGTCTCGTTCCGGAATACCCGGCTCTTTGTCTTCTGGTCAAAGAACCCGGGCCCGTTCATCCCGTCCCTTGATGCCCTCGATCGTCTCGGGTACCGCTATTACTTCCTGTATACCCTCAACGATTACGAGAACGAACACTTCGAACCAAATGTGCCCCCCCTGGACGAGCGGATTGCGACCTTCATCCGTCTCTCGGAACGGCTCGGAAAAGGAAGGGTGGTCTGGCGTTTCGATCCACTGATCCTTACCAGTAATATAACCGTTGATGACCTGCTGGATCGCATCCGCTGTATTGGTGACCGGATTGCTCCCTGGACGCGAAGACTGGTCTTCAGTTTCGTGGATATAGAGAAGTATGCGAAGGTCCGGCGGAATCTTACGGCAGGAGGATGCGGGGGAGCACGTGAATTCACCGACCCCGAGGTTGCAGAATTCTGTGAGGGTCTTGCAGTGCTCAACCGTGCATGGGGGCTTTCACTCACCGCTTGTGCGGAAGGGCGGGATCTCTCCCGGTACGGGATTGGCCGGGGGCAGTGTATCAGTTACGACCTCATCAGAACGGAATTTTCCGACGATGTTCCCCTGATGGCATTCCTTGAGCCGGGGACCCAGCAGACGCTTACCGGATGCCCTACCTCGACCGATCCGGCCCGGTTCCTGAAGGATCCGGGCCAGCGGAACACCTGCCGGTGTATTGTATCGAAGGATATCGGGCAGTACTCGACCTGCATGCACCTCTGCACGTATTGTTATGCAAATACCTCTCCTGCGGCGGTGCAACGGAATTATGCGCAGTATTACACTGATCACGAACGTGGGACATTCCACGACTCAATCCTTAGGTGAGGATATGACGGGAACGAACTCCCGCATGATTTTTATCGCACAGAACTCGCCGCACATTGTACACTCTTTTTCCCCGTCAGTGAGTTCCCGTGCCCGGGCCGGGTCCATGGCGCACCGGATCTGTCCCTCACGGTCAAGGTCTGCCCGGAGCACGGCAACTTCCCAGTCCTGCATGTCTTTGCCATACTTGACCGTGTCGCCAATATGGGCTGCGATCCTGAACGCAATGAGTCCCTCTTTTACCGCATCCGGGCCCGGGAGCCCGAGGTGTTCGGCCGGTGTGATATAACAGAGATAATCGGCCCCGGCCGCGGCTGCAGCGCTACCCCCGATAGCACCGGCAATGTGGTCATATCCCACAGCGATATCCGTAGGCAGCGGACCGGCCACGAAGAGCGGGAACGGTGACCGCTTCTTGTACCGGTGGATCATGGAAGCGATCCGGTCGGAGCGGATATGGCCTCCCGCGCCTTCGATGATCACCTGCACCCCGGCATCAAGAGCCCTGTGGGCAAGCACGATGTTCTGGCGGATCTCCGCCAGCTGGAATGCATCCCTCTGGTCATGGATGCATCCGTTCCGGGCCGTGTTGCCGAGTGAGAGAACGATATCGTATTTCCTGCAGACCGACAGGATCTCGTCAAAATGCTCAACGAACGGGTTCTTGCAGTCATGCATGAGCATGAACGCGCTGGTGATCGATCCGCCCTTGGACACCATACCAAGGACACGTCTCTTCTTTTTAAAGGCAGCAAGCATCTGTCGGGTCACGCAGTGTACGACAACAGAACTGATGCCCTGCGTCGCCTGCATCTTCAGGGTGGAGAGGATATCATCTGCGGTCATTTCCCTAAGTCCGTACCCGATAACCGCCTGGTAGACCGGTACGGTGGTGACAGGCAGCGTTGTATGGGCAAAGATCTCCCGGCGGATGGCGTTGATGTCCCCTCCCATCGAGAGGTCGCTGATGGTATCGGCCCCGAACTCCTCTGCTATACGGGCCTTTTGTATCTCCTCACGGACATCGGCTTTTCCGGTTGAGGTGCCGAGGTTGACATTGATCTTGGTACGGAGCCCGCTGCCAATACCGGTCAGATGTTTTCCGCGCCGCATGATCACGACGCTCCCTTCAGCAATCTGATTGCAGAGGACAGAGGGATCGACCCCCTCATCCTTTGCAACCGACTTCATCTGGCGGGTGATGGTTCCGTCTCGTGCATATTCAACCTGGGTTTTCATGGGTACTGCAGCGCTCCTGTAAGGTAATTTTCGCGCTCCTGCCATATGGATGTCCGCTATGTGAGTCCGGTTGGAAGAACCGGTGGCACAAATTCGATGAATTTTGTGGATATTCCTTCAAATAAACTGCCGGTGGGTTTATGATCGTGATGGACCATTTTGCGGTTCTTCGGGGAAGATCCGGGACATTTTCGGGCTCTGATGCGGATGATACAATGATTGATCCTGCATCTTCTGCCGGAAATTACCTGCCCGCCGCTTACCATCCAATCCCTTTTTGCACCCTGCATCCAACCATTCCCTACCATATGCACTACGATCCATCCCAGGTGTACCAGCCCGAGGCTGACACGTACCTGCTGCTCGATGCAGCGTTAATGGAAGTCCGGCCCGGTGACCGGGTACTGGAAGTGGGCACGGGGTCAGGATTCATTGCTGCGGAGATGCGGAAAAAAGGCTGCACCATTGCCACCGATATCAATCCCCACGCCGCGATGAGTGCGCATAAGGCCGGTGTTGACGTAGTGCGCTGCAACCTCTTCGATGCGCTCGGGGGGACATTCGATCTCATTCTCTTCAATCCCCCCTACCTCCCTACGGAACCTCATGAGCGGATCGATGACTGGCTTGAGTACGCACTGGATGGCGGAACGTCCGGACGGGATACCATCGTGCGGTTTGCAGCGGGTGTGTCCCGGGTGCTTGCACGCGACGGGAGGATCCTGCTGCTCGTCTCGTCCCTGACGGGACTAACTGAAGTGAAGACTCTGTTCTCTGCGGAAGGTTTCACATCGGAAGTTGTCCGGCAGGAAAAGGTGGAGGACGAGATACTGTACGTCCTCCGGTTCCACCGGTAACCGGCTGTTCAGACGATCAGCCGTCTCCGCATCAGGTTGATGGAGAGAAGGCAGAAGAGAGCAGTGACTACTGCGATCCAGGCGATGTGGGCGAAGATCATCCACGAGAGCGCGGGCAGCGTGAGCATCCGCATGATTGCCACAACGTGCGTGAGCGGGAGCACGGAAAGGGCAATGTACTGGAGGAAGGCCGGCATCAGCGTCAGCGGGAAGAACGTACCCGAGAAGAGCGCCATGGGCGTGATGAAGAGAAACGCCGGGTAGTTCAGGGTGTCGATACCGGGGCTTATGGAAGTGAAGCACATCGCAATGCCCGCAAACATCAGGCCTCCGAGGAACGCAACCGGGACGGCAAGCAGTGCGAGTGGAAGGGAGATGACCCCGAACGCTGCGAGTACGGGCAGCATGATGACCACGTAGATGACGCTGCGGGTTGCCCCCCAGAGCAGTTCTCCCGCGATCACATCCTCGATGGAGAGCGGGGTCGCTATCATGGCATCGAAACTCTTCTGGTAATACATCCGGACATACGAGCCGTACGTGCACTCGAAGAATGCGGAGTTCATGACCGCAATAGCGAGGATCGCCGGGGCAATGAAATTCACGTACGGGATCCCCTCAATCTCCTTCACGTAGGTCCCGATGCCGAGGCCGATGGCAAAGAGGTAGAGGAGCGCCTCGACAAGCGGCGGGAAGAAGTTCACCTGCCAGGTCCGGACAAAGACAACCATATTCCGGTACCAGACTTTTATAGCCCGGCGGGTGATGCGGGGGAACGAGACCAGGGACGGCATGGCTACTCCCGGAGTCCCCGTCCGGTCAGTTTCAGGAACACGTCTTCGAGCGTGGCAGGCCGGGTAATCATCCGGCCGGGCCTGCACCGGTCGAGCACGGTGCGGGCAACCTCGCGGGCTGTATCTGTTGGTGCAACGATCTGGAGCATGTCGCCGGTCTTCTCGAACGGGATCTTCAGGTCGACAAGGCACGCGATTACATCATCGCTCGTCTCCACTTCCACGATCTCATGGCCGGCATGCTGTCGGACAAGCTCTTCGGGAGTGCCTTCCACCAGGATCTTCCCGTTGTCCATGATCACGAGCCGGTCGCAGAGCCGGGCTGCCTCGTCAAGGTAATGGGTGGACATGACGATGGTATTCCCCTGTGCCTGGAGACTCCGGAGTTTTTCCCAGATCAGGTGCCGGGCCTGCGGGTCGAGACCGATCGTGGGCTCGTCCAGGATGAGCAGGTCCGGGTTGTTGACGAGCGCCCGGGCAAGGATCAGGCGCCGCTTCATCCCGCCGGACAACTTATCTACCGCTACATCCCGCTTCTCCTTCAGCTGGACAAACTCCAGCAGTTCATCTGCTCTCTTTGCCGCTGCCTCTTTCGGGATATCGAAGTAGCGCGAGTAGTAGAAGAGGTTCCCGAAGCAGGTGAAGTCAGGGTCGAGGTTGGTCTCCTGCGGGACCACCCCAAGGCGCTGCTTGATCTCTGCGGGATTTGTCTCCGGGTCCATGCCAAGAACGCGGAGCGTGCCGGAGGTGCGGGGCGAGACGCAGGTTATCATCTTCATCGTGGTGGTCTTGCCGGCCCCGTTGGGTCCGAGGAAACCGAAGATCTCGCCTTTCCTGACCGTGAAACAGATACCATCAACCGCGATGGTGGGGCCATAGGTTTTTTTCAGATCCCCTGCTTCGATAATGTCAGGCATGATCCCACCTTGTCAATCAGTGTTTCAGCGGGCGTACCTGATAACCCTCGCGATTGGAGCAGGCAGTACCAAAAGAAAAATTACGCGAGCGATTCCGGTTTGACAAGGACAATACCTGCAATCAGGACTGCGAGGAGTGCAACCGTGCCGAACAGGACCGCCGGGTCCACCGTGCTCACATTGTAGATGAGGACATGCCGCACCATGCCCGTGAGCCCTGCGATGAGGAGAGCCCGGACTTCGACGTGCTTGGTCTTGAAATAGACCGTCACGGTCTCGAAGAGTACGATGATGGTGATCGTCAGGAGAAGGGCATAGATGACATTGACGAGCCCGTTGGTAAAGTCCCGTGTCAGGATCATCTGGGCGATCAGCTGGAGTGCGTCCCATACGGAAAATGCGGCGATGATCGTGAGCAGGATTGCCACGATCGTGTAGAGGACCATTGGTACAAGTGAAAAAAAGGCGATGAGATGTTCCATGATCGTTTTGTTGGAATTCATACAAGAGACCTCGGTATGTCGTTACACGTAGTGTGGGGTCATGAGCATAAAAAAGGTGCGGGAACGTTCGTTCATCCCCTCGTGTTTATTCCCTGAAACGCAGGAGTGCCGCCTCGGCTGCCTCGCGGACTTCCGAGAATGGATCGTGAGCCAGCTCGTTCAGCGGCTCAACTGCCCGACGGTCCCCCAGTTTCCCGAGTATTACTGCGGTACCGATTCTTACCTCCACGTCCCGGTCATTTTTGAGCCGGATAACCGCAGGGACTGATGTTGGATCTTTTAATTTCCCGAGTGCTGCGAGAGCAGCGGCCCTGACTGCCGGTTCGGCATCTTCAAGGGCATGGATGACAGGGGGAACAGCGGATGGATCGGCAAGCCGGCCGAGTGCTGAAACGATCTCGCACCGGACCGCCGGGTGGGGATCGCCGAGCGCGGCAGCGAGCATCGGGATTGCAGCAGTACTCCCGGATTTTCCCAGTGCCGCAGCAGCTGCCCGCCGTTTCACTACGCTTCCGGCTGTGAGGTCAGCAAGAAACGGGGCAATGCCGGTCTTCATGAGAAGTCCCTGCAATCAATGTGCACATTCGTTTCCGGATTCGTATGCGGAGATGACCGCCTGTGCAACTTCAGGAGAGATCTTGTCATGGACGTGGTGGACAAATGCCTCAACATCCTCAACCGGCAGGCATCCGAGGCTCTCTTCTCCCTTCCGGATCATGTCCGTGATATAGGTTAGTTCCTCCGTGCTCAGCTGGCTGATGCGCCGTATGAAGTCCTCGGAGTCCTCCGAGAAGTGGTTGGAGACCGGGGGGAGAATGGAGTGGAACATATGGCCGGAACCGGAGCAGGTCAGTTCGCCGCATTCCGGCGCGAGTTTTTTCAGGATGGCTATATCTTTCTCGTCAAGTTCCCGTGGCATGGTAGGTGTACCTGCGTTAGTATTTTCCGGGCTTTGGAATAAACGTGCGGGAAGGGCACCGCTCCGCATCGCGATCCGGCATGGTCTCACCGTTGATACGGCACTCTCCCCGGTCTTTTGATCTCGGTATGTAACTGATACAGTCAGCACAGGATGGCATATGCTCTTCCTTGGTGGTCCTGCCCGATTATCCTTGCTCTAAAAAAAGAATATCAGAAATATTTGCCCAGCCAGTTCTTGATCCCTGCGAAAAAGCCGCCGGAACTTCTCGAGCCGGATGATTTCTTGCCACGGGGTTCCATGGTCTGTGCCGGACGGGCGATGGTCCGCTTGACCGGGGGAGATCGTGGTTCGGGAATATCCCGGAGCGTGGCTTCCGGCTCGTCAGCAGTCGGCTCAAAACCCCAAGCGAACCCGATCTTGTATTCCTTCTCGTGCTGGCGGATCCAGTTGGCTGCACCCATATACCCGCGGTCTTCTGCCTTCTTGATGGTGTCCTGGTGATCCTGGGTGAAATGGATCTCACGCTGGAGGCATACTAACTCCTCGTAGACTTTTCCGGGGACCTTGATCTTCTCCCTGCTCATAAGTTCTCGTATAGGATTATGCCGGGATGCGCTATTTAATGCTTCGGTTATATAACGCCGAAAATACAGGGGAATCTGCCGGATTGTACGTTACGGCAGGAACCGCCATCGCACAAAATTGATAAGGGTGGTCAGCAATTGTTCACCATACCAGGAGGGATAGTATGGTAAAAGTCGTTTATGAAGGGGACGATTTCAAGAGAATGCTCAGGTCGGACAAGCTCGCTCTCGAACGTCTTGTCGCCCAGGGAAAAACCGGTATCCATGAAGTAAAATACAAGGATACCACCATCAAGGTCGAGATCAAGAAGAAGGGAATGGATCTCGTTGTCAAACGGTTCCGGGCAATATAATCCCGGACCCTTCGTTTTTCTTTTCATCCGTTTTTTTAAATCCGAATCCCGGCCAGGGACCGTGCGGGCCGGAGCACTTCCCCTTGGGAGAATAGTACTATTCGGAGCCCGCAAAGGGCTCCATTTGCCAATACGGGGATCGTCTTCCGTGCCGGATTGGAAACGGTGTCAACACTTTTGCAAAAGTCCTTGAAAACCGGAGATTTCCTCAAAAAAAGGATTTTCTCCGTTTTAAACCTGCGAAAACAACAGACTTTCCTGAAGCGTCTTTTTTCAGGCCGGAGGAAAGACCCTGCCGGAGAAAGGAGGCCCTGTCCCGGGATCCGGGAATATTCCTCCCCTTCACAGAGATGATAATGGCCTGGCATGCGAGAGTTTACGTCAGCAAATCTCGCTCCCGCTCATTTGAAAAACAGTTCAGGGAATCAGATCATCAGAAGAAGAAATGCTGCTAATGGGATTTGAACCCATGTCGCGAGCGTGAGAGGCTCGCATGATTGGCCGGTCTACACTATAGCAGCAGAGTTGCTTAATAAAATGGGCTATATGGTTACTTATAGTTTTTTACAGGTGAACCCCAGGCCGGTTCCCGAAGGAACCGGTCCACCGTGCCCTCTCACCTGAACAATCAACTATATCTCGAACATACGACGAATAATGTAGGAATGAGTAGTCTTGAAGAACAGATCAAGGAGCTCGAGGATGAGCTCACCAAAACCCCTTATAACAAGGCTACATCGAAACATATCGGCAGAATCAAGGCAAAGATAGCCCGGTTCCGCGACGAGGCGGTCAACCGCGCAATGAAAGCCGGTGGCGGCGGCGAAGGCTACCAGGTCAAGAAGTCCGGGGATGCAACCGCCGTTCTCGTGGGTTTCCCTTCAACCGGTAAAAGTACGCTCCTCAATAAACTCACCGGTACCGCAAGTGCGGTTGCCGCGTACGCATTCACCACCCTCACCGTAGTTCCCGGAGCACTTGAGCACAAGGGAGCAAAGATCCAGCTCCTCGATATTCCCGGACTCATTGCCGGTGCAGCAATGGGCAAGGGCCGGGGCAAGGAAGTCATTGCGGTTGTCCGCGGTGCCGATATCATCATCATCCTCGTGGATGTTTTCAATGAGCGGCACTTCGATGTCCTCCTCAAGGAACTGTACGATGCCGGGATCCGGATCAATGTCCCGAAGCCGGATATCACCATCAAGAAATCGTCACACGGGGGTGTCCGTCTCAACGCGGTTGGCACACTGGACCTGGATATCGAGGAAGTGCGCTCGATCCTTTCGGAAAGCAAGGTGATGAATGCCGACATCCTCATCCGCGGGAATGCAACGCAGGATGATTTCATCGATGCCGTGCAGGGCAACCGGGTCTATATCCCGGCTTTCATCGCGGTCAACAAGGTCGACCTCGTGGACAAGGCACGGTATCAGGAGATCGAGCGCGACCTTACCGGACGGTTCGGCAGCGCACCGATCATGATCTCGGCCGCTGCCGGGTATCATACCGAGGAACTCAAGGATGCCATCTACGACTGCCTCGGGTTCATGCGTGTCTACCTGAAACCCGTGGGTGAAGACGCGGATCTCGAAGAGCCGCTGATCATCCGGAAAAACAGCACGGTGGAAGACGTGTGTAATAAGCTTCACCGGGAATTCGTGCAGAAGTTCCGCTATGGCCGGATCTGGGGCACGTCTGTCAAGCACCCCGGCCAGCGGATAGGCCTGACCCACCGGCTCATCGATGGCGACATCCTCTCGATTGTTGTCGAACGTTAGAATCGTTCCTGATCGACCCTTCCGGGCTTCCGGTCTTATCTCCTTTATTCAGAGAACGGCACTATGACAATCCTGCCGGTCGGTGCGTTGCCAAATACCTCTGCGGGGTTCTGCAGGTATTTCCCGGTTCATCGGGACTTTGTGTTCAAACCGGCAGCCTTTAAAAAAAATCTCGTTCCCGCTGCTGATGATCGCATGGATCTGCCGTGAGAGAAAGCGGCCGGGCCCGCTCTCCTCCTCAAATCCCCGTATCCAGGTTCTTTCAGGTTATTCGGAATTCTTGCCAGAGATTGCTGAAAGAACCGTTTCCAGTGGTGCTGTTGTTTTGATACCATAGCCGGAGAAATGCGTCCTGCTTGCCGGGTAGCCTTTCGCAGCAATGCGGGAAAGGACCGTTGTTATGTCCGGAGGGGAGCAGACCAGCAGTTTTGCAAGCACATGGTAATCGTAGAAACCCGGCTCCGGAAGTTCTTCGCTACAGCAGTCCAGCAGTTTCACCAGTTCCTTCTGGGATCCAAGGCTCATCCCCTCAAGTTGTGCCCGCATATCGGCAAGCAGGGTCCGGTTGTGGAGATCCCCGAGCCAGACGGGTCCGATGGGCTGGAGCGGCTCCCCGCACCGGGGGCAGGTGCGGGATGAAGAGAGGATGGCAGCCTCAGTCTCACGGTACGGGCATTTCCTGCACTGGTGGATATACCCGGTCTGCTTCAGGGAATCGTCGGCAGCCTGCGGGCCCCGGAGAAGGTGGAGGTGGAGACGGGCGAAATGCTCGCGGGCATAGCAGAAGATCGGTTCAACCCCCCGGTCGTACCGTGCAGTCTGCCGGACAACAAAGCCCAGCAGGATGCGGAGCCCCACCTCGCTGTGGTAGGGTGTGTTCATCGGGTATGCCGAGTAGCGCCGGATCCCGGCTTTCAGGTGGGCGCCGCAGAGCGGGGCAGTATCGGTTGCCGTCACGAAGAGGTACCTTCGTGTCCCCTTTATTGCAGCATCGATGAACGGCGCCGGGGTGCCGAAAGGATCGAGATCAACGGTATCGAAGGACTGTTCCGAGAGCAGGGCATTGACATCCCGCTGGATGACCGTGACCGGCAGGCCGGACCGCTCCACATTCTTGGTGATCAGATCGATAGCCACAGGTTCCCGGTCGCTGATCGTGACCGGTATGCCGCACTCGGTTGCTACCCGGAGACCCCGGATGCCGGTTGCACCCATGCCATCGAGATAATCGGATGGATGGAGGATTGAGAGGAGAAGGACGGTCACATCCCGGTTGAGCTCCATCCGGCGGTTGAAGAAGATCGGGGCGGAACCGGGCGGGAACCGGGCCGTGTCATCCTGGACCGGGACAAGGAATGATGTCCTGCCTTCGGTTGCCTCGGTCAGATCCATGGTGCCAGAGATGTTACCGCGCGCAAAACTTATACATATTCCCCCGCAATGGTTATGGGCATGGGCGAGTGGCTTAGCCCGGACATAGCGTCAGCCTCCTAAGCTGAACGCCGGGGGTTCAAATCCCCCCTCGCCCGTTATCATTCCTTTTCGCGCATTTTATGAGCCTGATGATCAGAGTGTAATCCAATGAGTGCTGCCGGTTTCCTGAAGATAACCCGCCCGGCCAATGCGGTGATGGCCGGTGTTGCATCGGTCGTGGCCTACCTCATTGCCACCGGCACTCTCATCCCGGCAGTTATCCTTCTCCTTGTCGTTGTCACGCTTATCACGGCCGCCGGCAACGTGATCAACGATTATTACGATGCGGAGATCGATGCCGTCAACCGGGCCGATCGCCCGATCCCCTCCGGCCAGATCTCCCGCAATGCAGCGCTCTGGTACGCGATCTTCCTCTTTGCCGCGGGTATTGCTGTCAGCGTGTTCACGAACCCGATCTGTATCGGTTTTGCCATCGTCAATTCCCTCCTGCTGGCGTTCTATGCGGCCCGGCTCAAGAGCATGCCGGTGGTCGGGAACGTGGCGGTTGCCTACCTGAGCGGGAGCATGTTCCTCTTTGGCGGGGCTTTTACCGGTATTGACGGGCTCATCCACCTCACACCTCTTGCGGTCATGACGTTCCTTGCCATGATGGCGCGCGAACTGTTAAAGGATGCTGAAGATGTGGAAGGAGATGCAGCCGGCGGGGCGTCCACGCTCCCGATACGGATAGGCGTGAAGAAGACTGCGCAGTGCGCCTTTGTCTTCGTCCTGCTCTCGGCATGTGCGAGTACCGTCCCCTTCCTGGTATGGGGGTGGGGCATCCCGTACCTCGTCATGATCGGTATGGTGGATCTTATCCTCATTGTTGCAGCGTTCCGGGCATTGCATTGCGACAGCCCGTCATGCATCCGGGAGTCCGGGGCATCATCGGCCCTGAAGTACAGCATGTTTGCCTCGCTGATTGTGTTCGTCATTGCCGTGATTTTTCTCCAGTAACGTATTTTATGAACACTCTCTTCACCCCTCTCTGCCGAGCAACAAGTTTATCCCCCCGATCGCTCCACAGTTACCCTGAGAGATAGAGATTCATGCCCACACTCATTCAGAAAGGAACTACCTATTTTGCGCAGAAGGGATCCTATTTTGAAGGGAATGTCCGGGTTGACGGCGATTTTGTCGTCCCACCCCGGACTCATTTCTGGGGCAGGCTCACCATCTCCGGCAGCCTTGAACTGGGTCCCCGCTCCAGCGTTGCGCTCGATATCACCTGCGGGAGTGCCGTTATCGGGAGCCAGTGCCGGATCAAGGGCCCGCTCACCGCAAGCGGCGATGTGGCCATCCTCGACCACGCGAGCGTCCATTCCGTCAGGGCCGGCGGCCGGGTGATCCTGCGCCCCGGTGTCATTGTCGGTGACGTCACAAGCCAGGGCGAAATTGTCGTCCACGGGAAGATCAAAAGCGGGAATTTAATCGGAAAGAGTATGAAGGTCCTCGGGGATTGAGGCCGGGTCGATTCCCAGCACGGCCACTTCATAGACATCAGGCCAGTTGACGATCGTCTCAACACATCCTTCTTTTAACGTCACTACGCCCATGACGACAAGTCCCATCTTGTCGGCCATGTCGATCCCCTCTTTCACTTCCGTCAGGCACCCGACTCCGATGATCGCCTTCGGCCGGTATTTCTTCACCATGCGTTTGATGAACGAGGATCCTGGCACGATGAAGATGCGGTATCCGAGCCCTTCGAGCAGGATCCGTGCCCCGCCGACCGTGCACTGGCCGCAGTTTACGCATTTGAGGCCTTCCGGCGTGAGATGAGCGGGGCACTGGGACGAGCGGAGGCACTGGGGCATGAAGACCGCCCGTTCAGTGACCCGGATACGCCCGAACTCGGCAGCGTTCATGGTGTTATGGATCTTGATGAAAAAGGTGAGCATCTCCCGGTCCTCAAGGCCGATGAGCCGGAACATTGCCTTCATCAGTCCCTCCAGGAAGACCAGCCCGGACTTGATCAGTTTCGGGAAGTAGAGTTTCTGCTTCCGGATGGAGTAGAGCGAGATGATGACGAGGATAAAGGAGATGACCACAGCCCCGAGTATGATGATGACGGTGATCTCGCCGATGAGATACATCAGGCTGTTCCAGAACGTGAAATCAAAGGCCATGAGGGGTGCCCGTTGTGCTTGACTAGTGGGATTTACAGAATGATAAGTGTGACCGGGTATCGATGGGCTGGCGGAGCACGCCCTTCTCGGTGATGATGGCCGTGACAAGCTCCATGGGTGTTGCATCGAACGCGGGATTCTTCACCTTTGCGCTGTCGGTAACATAGGTGCGGTTGCCCATGATGGTGATTTCCTCCCGCGCCCGTTCCTCGATTACCACGTCGCGTTCATTCCTTTCGGCATCGAACGTAGACAGCGGTGCTGCCACGTAAAACGGGATCTTGTGATACCGGGCAGTGACGGCATGGGTGTAGGTCCCGATCTTGTTGAAGACGGCATCGTGGGTGATCCGGTCGGCGCCGACAATCACCGCATCGATCGCGCCGGCCCGCATGAAGTGGGCGGCCATGGAATCGGTGATCACGGTCACGTCGATCCCGTCCCGCGCCAGTTCCCATGCCGTGAGCCGTGCTCCCTGGAGGAGCGGCCGGGTCTCGCAGGAGAACACCTTCACGTCCTTTCCTGCTTCAATGGCAGACCGGATCACGCCGAGCGCCGTTCCCCACGAGGAGCAGGCGAGCGCGCCGGCATTGCAGTGGGTGAGGACAGTGCACCGGTCGGGCAGCAGGGCAGCACCATGCCCGCCGATTGCATGACAGCAGGCCGTATCTTCCGCTGCAATATTCTCCGCCTCGCGGAGTGAGATGGTGCGTACCTCGTCAGAGGTGCGGGCCGCGGCGAGTCCCTTGAGCACCCGGTCGATCCCCCAGCCAAGGTTGATGGCGGTTGGCCGCGTGGAGCGGAGCAGTTCTGCGGCCTGCCGTACACCCGTCATAACCTTACTGAAGTCAGTGTGAGGGGAGGTGCGGGCGGCAAGGGCAACGCCATATGCGCCGGCAACACCGAGTGCCGGAGCGCCCCGGATCTCAAGTCGTCTGATGGCCGTGGCGAGCCGGTCAACATCCCGGCATTCGATGATCCGGTATTCTCCCGGAAGGAGTGTCTGCTCGATGTAACAGAGACAGTCTTTATGACTGTCCCACCAGAGCGTGGCAGAGGTGTCCAATCAGATCCCCGTCTTCATTGCAGTGATCCATGCCCGTACTGCTGCCGCGCCTGCCGATGCCACGCTGTCCGGGATATCCCGGGGAGCCGTGGCAGTTCCGGCCACGTAGATCCCCGACCGGAGGGTCTCGGCCGTGTTGAGCGCATCATGCACTGGCCGGATGAACCCGGTATCTTCACATCCGATGCCCAGTTTTTCCGCAAGGGCAGATCCCCCGTCCGCAGGCCGGATTCCGACCGAGAGGACCACGAGTTCCGGGTGGATCACGGTCACCTCGCCGGTCTCGGTATTCTCGAGCTGGAGGGCCATACCATTCCTGTCCGGCAGCACATCGGATGGCATGCCCCGGAAGAACCGGATACCGAGAGCCTTTGCCCGCTCGAAGTACTCTTCATACCCCTTGCCATAGGCCCGGATGTCCATGTAGCAGATGATCACGTCCATCCCCGGGTTCTTCTCCTTGATCAGCATCGCGTTCTTCAGCGCCTGCATACAACAAACACAGGAGCATGCCGGCCGGCCGATCGCCATATCGCGGGACCCCACGCACTGGATGAAGACAATGGACTTCGGTACCTGCCCGGTGCTCATCCGCTTCACCTTGCCCCCGGTCGGTCCCCCGGCGTTTATCATCCGCTCCAGTTCGAGGCTCGTGACAACATCCGGCAGCTGGAGATAGCCGAGCGGGGATTTCATCCGGGCATCGAACACATCGTATCCCGTGGTGATGACAATACTGGCCGCATCGATGGTGAGTATGGTCTCCTCGTCCTTTTTGCGGATCGAGCCCGGGCCGCAGACATCATAGCAGAGCCCGCACTCGATGCAGTGTTCCGTATCCCGGATCACGATCTCCGGTACAGCCTGTGCGTGCGGCTTGTAGATCGCTTTTCGGACACCCACTCCTGCGTCGAACCGGTTATAGACCTCCACCGGACAGATCTGGATGCAGTCCCCGCAGCCGGTACAGGTCGATTCGTCTACATAGCGCGGGTGTTTCTTCACCGTGACGTGGAAATTTCCTGCATCGCCCCCGATCCCTTCAACCTCGGCACAGGTATGGATCGTGATAAGCGTGTTCCGTGCCACGTCTACCATCTTGGGCGAGAGGATGCACATCGAACAGTCGTTTGTCGGGAATGTCTTGTCCAGCTGCGCCATGTGCCCGCCGATGGTGGGCTCCCGCTCGATGAGGTCTACATGGACCCCGTGGCCGGCAATATCGAGTGCAGCCTGGATACCCGCCACTCCCGCCCCGATGACAACAATGTTAGCCATGGTGCGCGTATTCACCTGCGAGTTCGACATAGGATGCGGCGTTGGTGAGGATGTGCTGCTGCTGGCTGTCGCTTGCCTGCTTGATGATCTTACCCGGGACCCCCACGACAACCGATCGCTCGGGGACGATCATGCCCTCGGTCACGACCGCCCCTGCACCGATAACCGAACCGTCCCCGATATTTGCGCCATTGAGCACGATGGCACCCATCCCCACCAGCACGCGGTTCCCGATGGTGCTGCCATGGATGATCGCCCCGTGGCCGATGGACACATCGCTGCCGATAAGCACCGGGAATCCCCTGCTCGTATGGACAACGCAGTTATCCTGGACATTGGACCGGTCCCCGATAACGATACGGTCCTTGTCCGCACGGATCACCGCACCGAACCAGATCCCCACCTGGTTACCGATCGTGACATCCCCTGTAACCGTTGCATTGCCCGCCTGGAAGAGCGCTTCGCCGGAGATCTTCGCATCCATATGCATAATAACATAGGAAATTAAGAATCAAAGAGTATGAAGGTTATGGTAGGAGGCACGTTCGATCCCCTTCATGACGGCCACAAGAGCCTCCTGAACCGGTCGTTCGAACTTGCCGGGCAGTCAGGGCATGTCGTAATCGGGCTGACCACCGATACATTTGCCAGCCGGAAGGTCCATCCTATCCGCCCGTTTGAAGAACGGAAAGCGGACCTTATAACCTACATTACCGGAAAGCACTATCCTGTCGACTGGGTGATCGAGCCGCTGAGCGACCGGTTCGGTTCCGCTCTTGCATCTGATTTCGATGCGATCGTGGTCTCCGAAGAGACCCTTCCCGTTGCAGTCGAAATCAACAAGATCCGGCGGGAGAGTGGCAGACGAAAGGTCGATATCCACCAGATCACCTGTGTCCTTGCCGAGGACAATCACTGGATCTCCAGTACCCGTATTTACCGTGGCGAGATCGATATCCACGGCCATATCCTGCACTGATTCCCTGGCAGGAACCTGCTGGCAACCTCGTGCTGAATCGGCGGGCCAGGAACTTTTAACCCTGTTTTCAGGATATTTACGGATGAACCGGTACATTACCGGATCGTTAAACCATGCACTGATAAAAAAAAGATGATTATTTCCTGTGGACGACAGCGATTGCCATCATCGCAATGGCTGCTGCGATCACGGAAACTGCCACCGGCAGGGGGGCCTGGGTGGTTGGTTTTGCCGTTGCTGCTGTTGCAACAGGGGTGGTCGGTATCTCTGTCGGTGCTGCAGTCGGAGCAGCGGTGGTGACCGCAACAGTTACTGGTGTATTGGCTGCGGATCCGGTCTTGAACATGGTGTCGCTGCCGTACTGGTTGGTTGCAGTGAGGCTGACATCATAGGTGCCTTCGCGCAGGTAGATGTGGCGGGGGTTCTGTTCGGATGATTCTGTGCCATCTCCGAAGTCCCACTTCCACGAGGTTGGGGCGTTGGTTGAGAGATCGGTGAACTCGACAACGAACGGTGCCTTCCCAATCTGCCTGTCTGCCTTGAACTCAGCAACCGGTGCAAGGGTTGTTACGATGTAACTGGCCTTGGTCATGGTGTCTGCACCGTCCTTGTTGGACGCTGTCAGGGAGACCGAGTAGGTGCCAAGCGTCGTGTAGGTGTGGGTCGGGTTCTGCTCAGCAGATGTTGCGCCGTCGCCGAAGTCCCACTTCCAGGAAGTCGGTGCATTGGTTGACTTGTCAGAGAATGCGACTGCCATGGGGGCGCCGCCACGTGTCTTGTCGGCAATGAAATCCGCCCTGGGGATGGAGAGGACCGTGATATACTGGTTCTTGGTCCGCGAGTTGGTCATGGACGGGTTCGATGCCGTGAGCGTAATGTCATAGACACCTGTTGCCCGGTACACGTGGTCAGGGTTTGAACCGGTACCGGTTACACCATCGCCAAAGTCCCAGACCCAGATCGTGGGGTTGTTGGTTGAGAGATCCGTAAAGGAGACAATCCTGCCAACACCAACGGTTGTCGAGTCAGCGGTGAAATCAACGGCTGCGCCGCCACCTACGGTGATGAGGTTTGTACGCACCTTGGTGTCAGAACCAAAGGTGTTCTTGGCGGTCAGGGAGACGGTATAGGTTCCTTCTTTTGCATAGATGTGGCTGGGGTTCTGTTCGGTGGATGTTGCACCGTCACCGAAGTTCCACTCCCATGAGGTTGGCAGTGCGGTTGACTGATCGATGAACGAGACTGTCATTGGCACCTTGTACTGCTGGTAGGGCACGATGACTGGTATGAACTCGGCAGTTGGGGGCATACCCACATTGATGTAACTGGTTTTCGTCTCGGTGTCCTTGCCGTTTGCATTCCGTGCATTCAGCGAGACCGTGTAGATACCCTTCACCTGGTATGCATGGGTCGGGTTCTGCAGGGTAGAGGTCGCCGTGTCTCCGAAGTCCCATGACCAAGCGGTCGGTGCATTTCCGGACTTGTCGGTGAACTGGACATTTTCATTGGGGTTCACCTGCGTCGGTGTGCCAACGAAATCGGTGTTCGGGACGCCGCCGACGTTCAGGGTCTGGGTTGATGAGGCGGTCTCGGTGCCCCGGGTGATGGTGAGTTTCACATCATACGAACCAGCGTTGGTAAAGGTATGGCTGGGGTACTGCTCAGTTGAGGTGATCCCGTCGCCAAAGTCCCATGCCCATGTTGTCGGGCTGCCGGAGGACCGGTCCGTGAAGGTCACCGCAAGGGGTGCCTTGCCGGATGCGGGATTGGCGGCAAATTTCGAGACAAGGTCATCGGATACCACGATGTACTGTGCCTTGGTTATATCAGAAGATCCGTGCTCGTTGGATACGGTCAGAATGACGTTGTAGGTCCCGGCAGTCCAGTAGGTGTGGGTCGGGTTCTGCTCGTTCGATCCCTTTCCGTCACCGAAATCCCAGGTCCATGTGGTTACCTGGCCGGTTGACTGGTCGGTGAATCCCACGCTCAGCGGGACACTGCCTGAAGTCGGGTTTGCAACAAAAGCCGCCTTGGGTGCTACACCAACGGTAATGTAGTCTTTCTTCTCTGCGGTGCTGACACCGTAGGAATTCTTCACGGTCAGCTTAACCGTGTAGGTGCCGCGCTGGAGATACAGGTGGCTGGGGTTCTGGTCGGTGGACGTTGCGCCATCGCCGAAATCCCATGCCCATGTCATCGGGGTTGAACCCAGTGAATTGTCAACAAACTCAACCTTGGTCGGGATGGTAGTAAACGCATAGTGGGCATCGAACTGTGCTACCGGTGCCACACCAACGGTGATGTAGCCTGATTTAGCGGTATCAGCTGCTGATACCCCGGGTACTGCCAGGGCCAGGAGCAGGAAAATCAATCCTGCATATAACAAGAACTTAACGGATCTCATCATGATCACTAACCTGATTTATCACTGAACACGTATTTAATTCCTCACTTCATCGTCAATGAGGCGGACTGTAGTGGAGTTGTACAATTGGAATGTTTGGATGTATAGCTATCTCCATACTAGTAAAAAGGTGTTTTCCCGGGGGTGGAGATGCCCCGGGCAGATCAGATGATGTGGCTGGTGATGTCGCGTGAGATCACCCAGTCGCAGTAGATACAGTGAATTCCTTCAGGCCGGACCCGGAACTTGCTCCGGATGGGCTCGTGGGTATTGGAGATGCACCCGGGATTCGGGCAGCGGACAAGGCCCTCAATCAGGGTCGGGATCTCCACGCCTTTCTTCTCGAAGACCTTGAAGTTCCGGATGATATTGATGGTTGCCCGCGGGGAGATGAGGGCGATCCGGTCCACTTCCTCCTTGGAGAGCTCCCTGTTGGTCAGCTTGACGATGTCCTTTTTCCCCATGTTGCCGCTCGGGACATTGGTTGCAATGGAGAGTGCCTCCTGCGTGGTGCCCGTGATACCGAGGATCTTGACCACATTGAGTGCCTCGCCCCCGTCGATATGGTCGATCACGGTGCCGTTCTTGATCCGCCGGACCAGCAGCCCCTCGTTTTCAGCAGCTTCATTGTTCTTCATTGCATCACCTGCATGAGCATCGCCATCCGGACCGGGACCCCGTTTCTTGACTGCTCGAAGTAGCGGGCATGGGGCAGGGCATCGACGCGGGGGTCGATCTCATCGACCCTCGGGAGCGGGTGGAGGACGATAAGCCGTTTCTTTGCCCCGGCCAGCAGTTCCGGCGTGATCCGGTAACTTGAGGCCACGTTGAAGTACGAGGCCGAGTCGGGGAACCGTTCGCGCTGGATGCGGGTGACGTAGAGCACATCCATATCGGGGATGATCTCCTCGAGATTGTCGTGCTCGATGATCTCCGTCCCCTTGGCGGCAAGCTGTGCAGCAAGGGTTGCCGGCAGTTCGAGTCCCTTGGGGCAGATCGTGTGCAGCCGTGCGTTATAGAGAGAGAGGGCGGAGGCAAGGGAGTGTGCGGTCCTGCCATAGCGCAGGTCGCCGATGAGCGCGATGTCCAGCCCGTCCAGGGGCATGGACTGGCGGATCGTGTACAGATCGAGGAACGTCTGGGAGGGGTGCTGGCCTGCACCGTCCCCGGCATTGATGACCGGGACCGTGGAGAACTCTGCTGCAAGCCGCGCCGCCCCCTCTTTCGGGTGCCGGATAACGATGGCATCGGCGTACCCGCTCACGACACGGACGGTATCTGCGAGTGTCTCGCCTTTTGCCATGGAGCAGGCCTCGACACTGCCGACCGAGAGGGATGTGCCACCGAGACGGGCCATGGCTGACTGGAAGGAGAGCCTGGTCCTCGTGCTGGGTTCAAAGAAGAGGACGGCCAGGATCCTGCCGTCAAGGGCATGCGCATCGTACTTTTTCTTCTGGATCTGCCCTGCGTGATCCAGCAGGCGGTCGATCCCGTCCCGGTCAAAATCCCCGATAGATATGATGTGGTGCACAGCAGTTCACCCTCCCGAATATCTGATGAATATATCGTGCTCATGCCCTAATTAGCTATCTTTCGCGTTGCATGGTCCATGCGGTAACAGGAACGCTATTATTGGATCATGGCGCATTTTTATTCAGTATTTGTCATATTTTGCGGGGTAATTCTTTGGATCCTATACCCATTGCGCGGCCGGTGATAGGCCGGGACGAAATTGATGCCGTGACTGCGGTGCTCGAATCCGGGATGCTTGCATCCGGCAGCCGCGTTGCAGAACTGGAACGATCATTTGCGGATTACTGCGGTGCTGCCCATGCCGTTGCGGTCAACAATGGCACAGCAGCCCTCCATGCAGCGCTGATGGCTGCGGGGATCGGTCACGGTGACGAGGTGATTGTACCGGCCTTTACGTTCTATGCAACGGCCTCATCTGTGCTGATGTGCGGGGCAACGCCGGTCTTTGCGGACGTGGATGAGAAGACCTTCAACATCGACCCGCGGAAGATCAGCGCGTGCATAACGAAAAAGACCAAAGCGGTCATCGGTGTTCACATCTTCGGCCAGCCATTCGATATTCCTGCCGTGCAGGAGATCTGCGGGCGCCACAAGTTGATCCTGATCGAAGATGCTGCACAGGCCCACGGAGCATCCCTGAACGGGAAGAAGGTTGGATCGTCTGGTGATCTCGCCTGCTTCTCGTTCTATGCCACCAAGAACATGAGCACCGGGGAAGGCGGGATGGTGACCACAGGCAGCAAGGCCCTGAATGACCGGTTGCGGCTGGTCATCAACCATGGCCAGAGTGAAAAATATCTCCATACCTGCCTTGGCTACAACTACCGCATGACCGACATGGCGGCAGCACTGGGGATCGTCCAGCTGAAGAAGCTTGACGGCTTCAATGAGCAGCGCCGGAAGAATGCCGCATACCTGAATGCGCACCTCTCTGTAAACGGCCTGGTCACACCGGTCACGCCAAAGGGCATGCAGCCGGTCTTCCACCAGTATGTCATCCGGCTGACCGACGAGTTCCCGATGAACCGGGCGGCGTTCATGGACTACCTGAAAGAAAACGGTATCGGGAGCGCGATCCACTACCCGATCCCCCTCCCCCGCCAGCCGGTCTTCGGCCTCAAAAACGATCCCGACCCCTGCCCGGTCGCAACCAGGCTTGCGGCATCGGTGCTGAGCCTGCCCGTCCACCCCTCGGTGGATGAGAAACAACTGGCATATATCTGCGATACCATCAACCGGGTGAAATAACATGGATGTTGGCATTATCGGCGTAGGGACCATGGGGAAGAACCATGTCCGCGTCTATTCCGAGCTCAAGAGCGTGGACAGCGTCTCTGTCTTTGATGTGAACCAAGCAGCGGCAAAGACAATTGGCAACCAGCACGGCGCTAATGTCTGTGCCACCATGGACGAACTTCTGGCCGGCACGGATGCGGTCTGTGTCTGCGTTCCAACGCAGTTCCACGCGGCGACGGTGAAACAGGTCTTTTCAGCGAAAAAGTCCGTGCTTATCGAGAAGCCGATCGCTGCCACGGCAAAGGAAGCCATCGACCTCATGAAGTCGGCACCCGGAGGAGTCACGATCGGTGTCGGCCATATCGAGCGGTTCAACCCGGTGGTGAGCGAGATCAGGAAGATCGTGAACAAGCCACTCTATGTGGAGATGAAGCGCCACAACCCGGCTTCCGCACGGGTGACAGGGAGCACGGTTGTTGAGGACCTGATGATCCATGATATCGACATCCTCCTCAATGTGTTCGGCCATCCGACCGATATCCACAGCGCCGGTAATGCGGATGTCTGCAGTGTCCTGATGAAATGCGGGAAGGTCCCGGTCTCCCTCTCCGCGAGCCGCAAGGCCTCCAAGAAGATCCGGATGATCTATGTCGAGGAGGAAGATTTCACTATTGAGGGTGATTTCATGACGCAGGAGGTCACCATCTACCGGAAGCCGGGGCAGTACCAGTTCGAGGCCGAGCGGTACGTGCAGGAGAACATCATCGAGAAGGTGATGGTGAACAAGCTCGAGCCGCTGAAACGCGAACTCTCTACCTTTGTCGAGTGTGCGCGGGAGAACCGTCCGTTCCCGATCACGCCGGAACAGGCCATTGATAACCTGCAGGTCTGCGAGCAGATCCAGGCCGGACTTTCAATCTGAACCACCCCTATCATGACGACGAATGTATCGAAACTGGCAGAAATTATCAGGAAACGCGGGCCGATAAAGAAGATCGGCGTGCTTGGTATGGGATACGTGGGTATCCCGGCCGCAGCGCTGTTTGCGGATGCCCCGCAGTTTGAGAAGGTATACGGGTTTCAGCGTGACTCCAAGTCCTCGGGATACAAGATCGCGATGCTCAACCGGGGGGAGAGCCCGCTCAAGGGCGAGGAACCGGGGCTTGAAGACCTGCTGAAGAAGGTCACTTCGCAGGGGAAGTTCTCCTGCACCTCGGACTTCTCGAAGATCCGGGAGCTGGATGCGGTCACGCTCTCGATCCAGACTCCGTTTCTGAACAAGGAAGACCTGCTGCCGGACTTCTCCGCCCTGTTCGAAGGGGTTCGGAACGTAGGCCGCAACCTCACGCCCGGTATGCTGGTAGTGCTCGAATCCACGATCACGCCCGGCACGACCTCCGGGATTGCCTGCGAGATCCTGGAAGATGAGTCCGGCCTGGTTGCCGGGGATGACTTTGCCCTCGCCCATGCACCGGAGCGGGTGATGGTCGGCAGGCTCCTGCGCAATATCCGGGAGCACGACCGTATTGTCGGCGGCATCGATGCGACGAGCACGAAGCGGGCAACCGAACTCTACTCCCCTGTCCTTACTCTCGGGAAAGTTATCCCGATGACCTCGACCGCTGCGGAAGTGACGAAGACCGCGGAGAACACGTTCCGCGATCTCCAGATCGCCGCCATCAACGAGCTCGCTCTCTACTGCGAGGCGATGGGGATCAACGTGTACGATGTCCGGACCGGCATCGACAGCCTCAAAGGGGAAGGCATCACGAGGGCGATGCTCTGGCCGGGGGCCGGCGTTGGCGGCCACTGTCTTACGAAAGATACCTACCACCTGGAACGCGGTGTCCAGATGCTCGGGAAGGATCTGCTCGATTACCCGACCGGCGAGCCGTCGCTCTACGTGCTTGCCCGGCGGATCAACGACTTCATGCCGAGCCACATGTTCCGGCTCACGAAGGAGGCGCTCGAACGGGCAGGCAGGCCGATGAAAGGGGCAAAGATCGCCCTGCTCGGCTGGGCGTTCCTCTCGAATTCGGATGATACCCGGAACACACCCGCCGAGCCGTACCGCGATCTGCTGGTGAAAGAGGGTGCGGTTGTCAGGGTCCACGATCCCTTCGTGGCTGAGTATCCCGGTGTCCCGCTTGTCCCCACGGTAGATGTGGCGCTCAAAGGTGCCGATGCGGTTATCATCTTTGCCGGCCACCACCAGTACCGGACGCTGGATGCAAAGGAGATCCGGAAGGTATCCGGCAGGAAACACCCGGTTATTATCGATGGCCGGAATATGGTGGATCCTGATGCATATATCCGGGAAGGGTTTGTCTACAAGGGTATCGGTCGCGGGGATAAGAACGAGCATGCAATCGTGGACGTATAATTCCGCTAATCACTATTTTTATTGAGCCGTATCCTGACAGATCGCCTTAATATCACGGAATGTGTCAATTACCCGTATGGACACCAGCCTCCGCGACCGGTTCACTGCCCTGTGGCAGCAGCATTTCCCGGGTGCAGAACTTCCCCTTGCCCTTGAATTCCGGACCGATCCCGGTACTGCAGAGAAGGTCCCGCCGCCTTCCGGCCACCGCTGCATCATCTGCCAGATCGGTCGGGCCCGGAACGGGACGCCGCTCGCCTTCGATGCCCGCTCGATCACGTGCGGGGGCGGGCTCGTGTTCACCGGGTATTCCGGTACGCGCCCGCCCGGCTTCCGGTTCTTCCTCTCGCACGGCAAGGCGGGCGTAGTCGAAGGGGAGCGGTACAAGCAGACCCCCGAGATCGTTGATGCCTGGGAGAAAGCGTATGTCCCCATCTCCTCGCAGGGGAAGGAGATGGTCTTCACACGCTGGGACCAGCTGACGGAGAAGGATAATCCCGAAGTCGTGATCTTCTTTGCCCGCCCTGAAGTCCTGAGCGGGCTCTTCACGCTCGCGAACTTCGATCAGTCCGACCCGAACGGGGTCATCTGCCCCATGGGGGCCGGGTGCAGTTCCATCATCCACTGGCCGAGGCTCGAACAGCAGAAGGATGACCCGAAGGTCGTGCTGGGGATGTTCGACCCGTCAGCACGGCCCTGTGTCCCGGTGGATGTCCTGACCATGGCGTTCCCGATGAAGCGCTTCGTGAAGGGGATCGGGTACATGGAGGAGAGTTTCCTCATCACGAAGACATGGGATGTCGTGAAGAAGAAGATCGAACGGAGCAACGCAGCGCAGAAGAAAGCGTGAGGGGACCTGCTCTCCCCCCGGGACATCTTTTCTTTCCTGTCCTCACCGGAGTTCCGTCACGCTGTCCGCCCACTCCTCCACCTTCCGGCGGATCGCATCGTCCGTGTAGGACGAGACCGTGATCCGGTCGCGGGCAAGGCTCACGAAATAGAGTTCGCCCGCAGGGTCGTGGCATTTCAGCGTGACGGAGAAGAGATCGGCCTCCTTCAGGTGGTTCACCGTCCCCCGGTGGGCGGCGATGTTCGCCATGTTCGTGATCATGGAGGCAACGCCCGTCTCGTAGCCCTCGGCCGAGTCGTACACTTCCGAGCTGGCGCCCACCTGCTTTCCATTCTTGTCAAGGTACACGAACTTTGCCGTATAGCGTTCGCGCACCGGCATGACTGGTGGGAAATTTCTCCGTTGGGCGTAGTATGAGGTGCATCCGAGCGGGTTTTTGAGCCGCAGCGCCTGAACAACTGCGGAGAATGCCGCACTGTCCGGGAACGGGTGTTTCAGCCTTCTCGATGCACTCTTGGATCCGGGTCGTGAGCGGAAATGGGTCATGATATCTCCTGCCCTCTTCTGGTCCTGCTCCGTGGGGTGAATTCCCCGGTTCACAGGATGCCTGAGTAGGAGAATGGGGGGGACCGAGAAAGCCTTGGTGGTCCGGTGCACGGATGAAGTGGGGGGTCGCGTGGGTACAAGATGCTGATCGGTTCATGGATCCGGGGCCGGTGGGTTTTGCCCCTTGTGACCGGAGTCTCCATCGCTGTATGCAGGGCCCTGATGGGGATTATGTGGTCTTTTGACATGGTGCTGCGGGCGTTCAAAATATTCTTGTACCCACGCGACCCCCCCTTGCCCCTTCCGGATTTTGTGCGAAATTTGTAAAATTTTACTTCTGTAATGTGTGCGAACAGGAGGATTTGTGGTGAGGGGGGGTCGCGTGGGTACAGAAAAAATGGAATAAGTCTCAACGATTGCGATGCCTGCCGCCGCCCCGAAGGACGCCCCGCGGCGGCTCACATACGTTTTCAATCACGTGAACAGGTAAGTGAGTAGCGCAAAACCCGACGAGGCGTTTTGAGCGTAAGGCCTCATAAATTATAAGTTGAGAAGAACTTTGATGTTTCATTCTCGTTGAAAGCTACGTCCCAAAAGTATTATTCCATAATTTTATGCCTTGATGAATTGAATTGAAGATTGATACCACATGGTAAAATTTGTAAATGGTGCAATGTCCTATGGTGCTATTACTGAAATCATAAACGGCGCCCATGATGAGCTATATATCGTTGCGCCATACCTCAAAATTCCACAACAGACAAAAAATTATATAAAAAATGTAGATACGCGAGGAATAAAGTTTATAGTTATTTCACGAGCCGAGAATAATACACAAAGAAATGTCGATGAGAATGACATTCAATTCCTACGGGGTCTAATTAGCGCAGATGTTCGTGTTTGTGAAAACCTTCATGCGAAGTGTTTCATAAATGAGAATGAAGGTCTGATAACCTCAATGAATCTTCACGAACATTCACAGGCATATAATTGGGAAATGGGGATACGGTTCACGAAGAATGAGGATCTCGCCATATATGATGCAACGTTCGACGAAGTTCAAATGATTGTAAAACAGAGTAAAGAAAACCCAAAAATTAAATTTGTCAATCCTGCAGCGAGATCGCAAAAATTTACACCGGGACCCGTCCCCCCAAAAAACAACTCAAATTCC
The DNA here is from genome assembly GCF_028679125.1 of Methanoregula sp. Lineage (GTDB taxonomy): Archaea > Halobacteriota > Methanomicrobia > Methanomicrobiales > Methanospirillaceae > Methanoregula. The sequence continues at coordinate 226,442 of NZ_JAJRCG010000001.1, forward strand.
GAGTTAAAGCCAAACAACAACTACGCTTCAACAAGTGAAACACTAACATTTGGAAACAAAGAGTTAGGAATTAACTATGCAGGCTTTTGGCTGAGATTAGCTGCAGCAGTAATTGACGGATTAATTTTGCTTATTCCATTTGTTATCTGTGTTGTAATATCTGGAACAAATCCATTGATTTTCTATTTTTTAATCTGGATAGTGGGATTTGCTTATTTTGCTTATTTAGAGAGTTCTCCGAAAATGGCAACATTTGGAAAAGAGGCTATGGGATTGATTGTAACAAATATGGATGGATCACAATTAACGTTCAAACAGGCATCCATTCGATATATTGGAAAATTGTTATCTCTTGTAATCTTATATGGGGGGTTCATCATGATTGGATTCACAGAAAAGAAACAAGGACTTCATGATATGATAGCAAAAACACTTGTGGTCAAGAAATAAAGGAAGTATATCTTTACTTTGATTACGGGTAAGATACATTTTACAATTTTTCACTTTTCCCTATGCAAAATCATAAAATATCATTTCCTCGCAATCGTCACATACCCCGAGTGACACACACTCGTCGAAGGCCGGGTCCCCCTCTTCGACCGGATCATCTCCCGTTCGATCAGTTCATGGGTATGGACTTCGGAAAACCGCTCGGCAGCCGTATCGACCACGATCGCCATCTGTTCGAGGAACGGCGTGTAGCACGCGAGGTATCCCCCGGACCGGAGCAGGGAATACGCATGGATCACGTGCTCTGACTGGATCTGCAAATCGAGGTGCACAACGTCATAGAGTCCGGTTGCGGCAAGGAAATCCAGGGGAATTGCCTCGATATTGGTGAGTTTTGCATCCGTGATATTCTTCATCGCGAGCGTGGAGAACTCGGGGCGGACCTCGTAGGTCTTCACGGTCTTTGCAACGCCGGCAAAATAGATCGCGGCAATCCCGCTGCCGGTGCCGGCATCGAGCACGTCATCGTTGTGGTTCATGCCGGTGTAGGCAATGACAAGGCCGATATCCTTTGGGAGCATCGGGGCGCCGGAGCGCTTGCCGTGCGTGAAAAAATCGGTTGGCCGGGGGATCCGGATCGTGAACTCCGCACCGCTGTGCGTAGTGATGGTATCCCCGGAGTTCTTCCCGACAATCGCTGCAAGGTCCAGCTGGCCCTTGTCCGTGCCAAGCGAGCCCTTCCCCGCCTTGATGTAGAATTCCCGTCCTGCCCCGACGAGCAGGATCCTATCGCCCTCTTCGATCATCACGATGCGAGCTGCATGATTGCTTCGGCAATGTCGCCCTTTGACGCTACGAGTGCGGCCTTTGCCTTCTCTTCAGAGACATTTGCCTGTGCGGCAACCATCGTGATATCCTCTGCGGGGATCTCGACAGCCGCTGCCTCGAACCGGGGGTTTCCCTGGATCTGGTACGAGACCGAGCCCTGCATGGTCATCACGGTGACCTCCGCAGCGTCGAAGACGTAGTTGCCCTTCGGGGTCTTGATCACGATACTCTGCACGTCTTCAATCTGCTCGACATTCATGCCGAGCTTCTTCATCATCGCCTTCATCTGGCGTGGATTGATGTTTCCCGGAAGCATCCTTCTCACATCCCTGCCGTACTTTTACGGCGGCTCCGTAATTAAATGCAATCATATCGGGGCCCGAGATCATCGCACCGCCGCACGCAATCACCCGGTCGCCTTCTGCAACAACCATGACATCGTCGCCCGCGCGGATCTGCGGGTCGGCCGCGGTCACGTGCTTGGCAAACACGTTCTTGCCTTTCGCGATGAACTCTGCCACATCCTCGAGGACCGTGACCCGGTAATTCGGTGCCGGCAGGGCTGCCCGGAGCCGGTATGCCCCCTCGATGCTGAGCGTGAGCCGGCCGTCCGATGCCCGGACCGTTGCAAGGCGCACCCCGTTGTTCAGCACCTGCCGGACCCGTCCGGTGGTGGAGTAGATGAACGTGCAGCCCTCCGGGAAGAGATGGGGTCCGGCATTACCGCCGAACTGGAAGTCAGCTATGACCTGGACCCGCCGCAGTAAACTGTTCTCCGAGTATACGGTTGACACGAATAACAAACTCCTCTTCCGCTGCCTTGGGGATATATGCTCCCGCAGCAATCTTATGTCCTCCGCCCCCGCCGCCATATTCAGAGGAGGCGTCCGAGAGGGCTTTCTGGAGATCGATTCCTTTCTCGACAACCCGCTCGGTGGTGCGCATCGAGACTTTGGTCAGGCTCCGGTCCTCGGGCACCTCGCACATGATCAGGATGGGCTTGTTGGCATTCAGTTTCGAGAGCGCCATCCCGGCTCCTATCCCCACAATCGTGTCGGGATACTTCCCGCCGACATGGAGGTACTGGAGGTATTCCAGTTCCTTCACCCCCGTATCCACGATATACTGGAGCAGCTCGCGGAGGATTGCACGGTGGTTGTTGAGCATGTGTTCCGCATCGCGGTATGCCGTGCCCCGGTCGCCCCGGAGGATGGCGCCGCCGATCTGAGGCTTCGACCAGCGCCCGCAGGCATTGAGCAGAGTCGCATATTCCTGGGCATTCCGGAGGGGTGTTCTTGGGATCTCGCCGGGGAACCGGTAGGTCTCCGCAAGCAGGCGGTCGGTCTTATCCCCGTTTGCCATCAGTTGCTGGGCGAGTGCCGAGATGATCGTCCTGTGGTCGTCATCGGAGAGTTCCTCCCAGACATACCACCGCCCGTCCGGGGCCTGCTGACGGATCCCCAGTCTCTTTAAGAACTGGCGGGCGCCTTCGGGATTGTTGCTGATCCCCTTCACGAACGGGTCGTCATTATACGCGAGTGACAGGTGGACCGGGCGGGTCGCTGTCCCGTAACAGTTGAGGTCTTTCTTGTTGACCCTGACCGACCCGTGCTTAATTCCGTCCTCGACAATGATCTCCCGTGCAGGCCCGACAAGCCCGCACTTCTCCCGCGCCATCATGTCGCCGACATTGCCGACAATCGCGAGCTGGGCGAGGTCGATGTTCGCAGTATCCATCTGCTTTGCGACAAGATACGCAACGCCCGCCGCGCTCATCCGCGTATACCCGTAGGGCAGGCAGTTCACCTGCGTATACTCCCGCTCGCAGGGCTGGCTGACGTGGTGGTCGATGATAAGGACTTCCTTATCCGTAAAACCCCGTTCGAGCATCAGGTTCTGCTGGCCGGCGCCGAGATCGGAGAAGATCTTGAGCGAGGAATCGGACGGGACCTGCGGCATCGTGAGGGGTTCGAGCTGGCGCACAAAAACGGATTTGACCGGGATCTCCTGCCGTGAGATCGCCTGCGACAGGATCGCCTCGCAACTGATGCCGTCCGCATCGATGTGGGAGATGATGGTTATTTCCGGTGCTGCCGCGATCTGTTCGGCGGCTGCTTTGACATCATCGCAAAAACCCATTGCCATATATTTAGGGAGTTCATACAGATGAATTAGACGAACCATGCAACCCGATCCGGCCGAAGGCTTTTCTGAAACAGGGCTTATCACCCCTGAGCGGATGCGTGCTGTGGATGCCAATGCGATAGCGCTGGGCGTCACGGAGCTCCAGCTGATGGAGAGCGCGGGCCGGGGGCTTGCAGAGCATGTGCTTGCCCGGAATCCCTCCCGCGTGCTCATACTCTGCGGGAAGGGGAACAATGGCGGCGATGGCATGGTTGCGGCCCGCCACCTGCGGCGTCACGCGGTCACGGATGTCTGTTATCTTGACTACGGGCAGCAGAGCAGCGCCTGCGAACACCAGCTCCGCGCTCTTTCGCATTCGCGGATCGCGCTCCACCCGTTTGCATCCCGCGACGATCTCGATTTGCTCCACCCGCTCTTTGCGGAATCCGATGTGATTGTCGATGCCCTGCTCGGCACGGGTACGAGCGGGAGCCTCAAAGAGCCGATCCGGACCTGCGTGGCGATGGCCAATGCATCGCAGGCGAAGATCATCGCGGCCGATATCCCGACGCCCGGTATGCGGGCGGACCAGATCTGTGCGTTCCACCGCCCGAAAGTGGCGGGATCGACCGTCATCGACATCGGTATCCCGGTCGAGGCGGAGTGCTTCACCGGCCCCGGGGATCTCATGCTCATACCCTCACGCCCGAAGAAGGCCCACAAGGGCAATGGCGGGGAGGTGCTCATCATCGGGGGAGGGCCGTACCAGGGCGCTCCCTGGCTGGCGGGTCTCGGGGCGCTCCGGGCCGGTGCGGATATCGTGCGGATCGCGTCGCCGGTCTTCGAGCCCGTGCCTGACCTGATCTATGAACGGCTGGAGGGGAAGGTGATAGGGCCGGAACACACCGAACGGCTCATCACGCTAGCAGAGAAAGCGGACGTGGTGGTCTGCGGGAACGGTCTTGGCGCAGACAGCCATTCGGTTATCACAGCCATTGCCCCGCACTGCAAAAAAGCGGTCTTCGATGCCGATGCGCTGCGTCTTCCCCTTCCCAGCGCTGCGGGTGAAACGATCTATACCCCGCATGCCGGGGAATTTGCCCGTATCGCCGGTGTCACGCTTCCCGGTGATACGACCGGGCGGGCCCGGGCAGTGCAGCATGCCGGTATCAAAGGCACGGTGCTTCTAAAGGGGCACATCGATATTATTACGGACGGGAAGCAAGTGCGGTTCAACCGGACCGGCGACCCCGCGATGACCGTGGGAGGGACCGGCGACGTGCTTGCCGGTATCGCCGGTGCACTGCTCTGCCGCCTTCCCGCGTTCGATGCGGCCTGCATTGCTGCATATGTCAGCGGGAAAGCAGGGGAAGCTGTGGTCGCGGAGCGGGGCGGGGGGATGCTTGCCTCGGATATCATCGGGAAGATCCCGGCAGTGCTCTTCAGGAAAGGTGCGTGAATGGTGAAATTTACTCATATCGAGAACGATCGGGCGCAGATGGTGGACATCAGCGGAAAGGGAGATGTTGTGCGCGAAGCGGTAGCGGCAGGGAAGATCTATCTCCGGCCGGAGACGCTCGCTGCCATACGGGAGGGAACGGTAGTGAAGGGCAATGTGCTGGCAACCGCCCGCGTGGCAGCAACGCTTGCGGTGAAGAACACCTCTTCTCTCATCCCGATGTGCCATCCCATTCCGATCAGTTCCATCACGGTCGACTTTACCGAAGGCGACGGGTATATCGAGACCACCGTTGTCGTCAAGATGACTGGTAAAACCGGCGTGGAGATGGAAGCGTTAACCGGAGTCTCTCTGGCATTGCTTACCGTATGGGACATGGTGAAATCAGCTGAGAAGGATAAGGATGGGCAGTATCCCGTGACCCGGATTACCGATATCCGGGTGATCGAGAAGAAGAAGGGGAAGTCTCCCTGATTTTCGTTTCTTACAAGAACTTCGTAACGCTCACGGGGGCATCGCCCCCGCTGCTGTGGCATCCCCATAACGATACTTTACGCGCAAAACGCCTCGTCGGGTTTTGCGCTACCCACTTACCTGTTCCTAACGGGAATAGTCCATTGAGGTCGCCGCGGGGGCGCCCCGTCGGGGGCGGCGGCGTTCAGCATAATTTGAAAATGGAAGATTTATCTACTGAAAATCATTATTGCATATTATATATGGATTCTGAAGAAATTGACGAAATTTGTGAGGATCTATTATCCTTCAATCAATCTATAGATTCACAAATTGAACTTTATCAAAGCAAAATTGCAGCATGCCAGAATATGAGGAATAATCCTGATTTTTCTTCTAATGTACTCCTAACTCACGGAGATTCAGAAAGAACTGAAATAAAATCAACAGACATTCGTCGATACGTGTGGCCTTTCTTTTTTGTTTTTGTTGGAAGTATTGCATTAATTATCAGTATAATATCCTTATCAGAAGGAGCGGCTTCACTTACAACACCAGGAGTTTCAATACCTACTGTGGAGGCTGCGATTGCGGCTTCATTGGCAATATATGGTGCAGGGATCGCCGTTTTGTTATTCGGTGCAGATTTGATTTTACAGACAAAAACTGATATCAGAGATGAGGTTACGAATAAAAAAATGTTTAAGGAACTTGAAAAGATTGTCGTTCAAAATCGCAAATTAATAGACCTTTTGGAACGGAATAAGGAACCGTGATAGGTGCATCGGTTATTCATTTTTTCCTCGTCAATTTCTGAAGTAGGTAGTGCACAGAATGACTGGTTTGAAACCCACATATCAAATTGAAACACCTCCTGAACCGGCAATGGAGTGGAAAGATTATGAACAATTAATACTGTCTGAATGGCAGAAACTTCTGGATGGTACTCCGGCACCAACTGAAAAAGAGATGCAACATTTTTTGGAGCAATATCCTTCAATGGTACCGGGGGCTTTCAATCTTATCGGTTGCGAGAGTGGACATTATCCATGGCTTTGTGGTTTGATCTCGCAACCTATACTTCCATCATTCGACCATCGCAAACCTGATTTCATGTGGCTTTCACTCAACAGTGCAACAATCGAACCGGTCCTCATAGAAATTGAAGCTCCAAACAAACGCTGGTGGACAGAATCTGGTCAACAGACAGAAAGACTAACGCAAGCATTAGACCAAATTCTCCAATGGAAAATGTGGTTTAAGGAGCCACATAACTTGGATGCATTTAAAAAAATGTATGGACTTGATTTGGCAACACCTACGAAGAGGAATTTTAGACCATCCTATCTCTTAATTTTCGGACGTCGAGCTGAAGCGAATGTAAAACCTGGTCTTATTGCAAAACGCAGTCTTTTAGCTCAAGATGATGTCACAGTAATGACCTATGATCGGTTAAATCCGAATCCTAAAGCACATAATCTAGTTTGCATGAAAATTAAAAATGACCGTGGTGATTACTCTTTCAAAACAATCTCTGTACCGGCAACATTCACTTTAAAACCCCGTTTAGCAATTTGCCGTTCACGTCTTCATGATCTTGATATTGCAATTAATTTAAACAATCATATTTCGAAAAAGCGGAAAAAATTCTTAATTCAACGACTTCCTTACTGGAATGTTTGGCTAAAAGAAACGGGTGGGTGTGGAACTATTAAACCAGTTGATGAAGAGTAGTGATACAAATTTCGAAATCAAACGAAATCTTGTAACTGGCTTCTCAATTAGGTTACTCCTGATTTAGTTGTCCGCGCCTGCATCCTTTAATACCCCCCATAACGTAGTATATAGGAATACGGGTGCGTCCCGTATACAAGGAATGTAGCCCTCTTTGGGCTGAACCTTAGGTGATTACCATGGTAAAATCGATGTACGCCTTCGTCAGGGAGGCATGGAAGAGACCTGATAAGTCAGAGGTCAAGGAACTCCTCTGGAACAGGATGCAGGAATGGCGCCGCGAGGGCAGCGTTGTCCGGATCGAACACCCGACCCGTATCGACCGCGCACGCACACTCGGCTTCAAGGCCAAGCAGGGCATTGCTGTTGCACGTGTCCAGGTACGCCGCGGTGGCCGCAGGGCATCCCGGTACGTCCGTGCACGCCGCTCCGCCCGGATGGGTAAGAGACATCTTACTCCCGGCAAGAGCATCCAGCGCATTGCTGAGGAACGCGCGTCCAGGAAGTTCCCGAACATGGAAGTCCTCAACTCCTACTGGGTAGGGCAGGACGGAAGGCGGAAATATTACGAGGTTATCCTCGTTGACGGGCACCACCCGGCCATCCGTGCAGACAAGAACCTTGCATGGCTCGCAGACCCGGTACACCGGGGACGTGCAGAGCGCGGCAAGACCTATGCAGGCCGGAAGGGCCGTGGCATGATGACCCGGGGCAAGGGAACCGAGAAGACCCGCCCGAGCATCCGTTCCCACGCGAACCGTGGGAAGTAACCTTATTCTTTTTTCAACACAACGTTACACTCATGAAGATCACCGATGCAGCAGTCTGCCCGTTCCCGAACGGGGATTCATCGGTGCGCAGGTTTGCGTTGGAAGCAGCAGCGCTGGGACTTGACAGCCTCGTTGCCATCGACACGCCCTCTGCAACCTATGGCAGTGTCGTGGTCAGGAACGGTGTGTTCCTCCGGAAAGCCGGCATGAAGGATGTCATCAATCAGGTAAAGCGGGGAAAGGATCCCTCGAGCGTGATATCGGTGCAGGCCGGGGATGCCGGGTTCAACCGGGGCGTTGTCGGCCTTCGCGGGGTGCACATCCTCCGCGGTGTTCATGCTGCTGATAAGAATGCCTTCGATCACGTGACGGCGAAGATGGCGGCAGACAACCGGGTGGCGATCGATATCGACCTGTCTGTTCTCATAGCGGCCCGGGGAGTTACCCGCCAGCGGGCAATCCAGCGGTACCGCGATGTGCTCGTGCTCCAGCGCCGGTTTGAGTTCCCGCTCACGCTCTCCAGTTATGCCCGTTCTGTGCTGGACCTGCGCGCTTCCCGGGAGATCAGCGGTCTCTGCTCCCTGGTCGGCATGGATATGTATGATGTGGAGAAGGCGTTTTCCGGTGTGGATATCGTTACTGCCACGCCGGAACCGTCCGTCCGGGTGGTGGAATGACCGTCAGGCCCCCGACCCTTCGCGATAAGCGACGGTATCTCCTGGTCCGTGTCGATCCCCCGGGAGTCCCTCTCGACCCAAAAGAGCTCTATTATGCAATATCGGATGCCGTCACATCTGTCTGGGGCGATGCGATGGCTGCGATAATCGTCCAGGCGGTCATCTGTGTCGAAGGCAGGTATGCCATAATCCGGTGCCGGCGCGGGACCGAAGGCGAGCTCTCGATCGCGCTCTCCACGGTTACCCTGCTCCGCGACACCCGGATTGCCCTGCGGATCATCGCGGCATCCGGCACCATCGACAGCCTCCGTGACCGGATGCAGCCCGCGATACGAAACCCCCCTGCGAATGCCAATGAGGCACCGGTTCCGGAGTACCGGTTCTGCGGGAAGGAGTACGTTCCCGTGCATTGTGACGGTCAGAAGGTTGATGTGATTGAAAAGGGATTTAAAAATACAAGCCGATTGTTTCTGACAACAGAAGATCTGGAGACTCTAAATGCAACCACAATACCAGATGGGATATGACCGGGCCATCACCGTCTTTTCACCCGACGGCCGGCTCTACCAGGTAGAGTATGCCCGTGAAGCCGTGAAGCGCGGGACCACGGCAGTAGGGATCAAGGCAAAGGACGGCGTTGTGCTGATCGTTGACAAGCGTGTCAACTCAAAACTCCTCGAAGCCTCCTCGATTGAGAAGATCTTCAAGATCGACGAACACATCGGGGTCGCCTCTTCAGGTCTTGTCGGGGATGCCCGTGCGCTCGTGGACCGGGCCCGCGTGGAATGCCAGATCAACCGCGTCTCCTACGATGAGCCGATCGAGGTCGAGGCGCTCAGTAAGAAGCTCTGCGACCACATGCAGAACCTCACCCAGTACGGCGGCATCCGCCCGTACGGCACTGCGCTCCTGATCGCCGGTGTCAGCGACGGGGAGAGCCGGCTCTTTGAGACCGATCCCTCCGGCACGCTCCTTGAATACAAGGCAACCAGCATTGGTATCGGCCGCCCTGCGGCAATGAAGGTCTTCGAGGAAGAGTACAACCCCGAATCGGAGATCAAGGATGCAATCCTGCTGGGCCTGAAGGCGCTTCACTCCGCAACGGAAGGCAAGTTCGATGTCGACACGGTCGAGATCGGTGTCATCGGCAAGGAGCACCCGGCGTTCCGGAAGATGAGCAGGGAAGAAGTTGCCTCGTTTGTAGAACAGTTCAAGCCGTGATCGTATGATACCGCTCGACCATGCCGTTGTAGCACGCCTTGAAAGTTACGGGGAGCGTTTCGAGATCCTCGTTGACCCGCACAAGGCAGCGCTGGTCCGCCAGGGCCAGCCGGTTGCAATCGAGGATGTTGTAGCAGCGCTCAATGTCTTCGGCAACGCCTCAAAGGCAACCCGGGCCTCAGACGAAGCGCTGATGAAGGTCTTCCACACCACGGACTTCGACGCGGTTGCGCGGAGGATCATCGAGAAGGGCGAGATTCACCTGACGGCCGATCAGCGTAAGATCATGGTGGAGGAGAAACGCCGCCAGGTGATCACGTTCATCTCGCGGAATGCGGTCAACCCCCAGACCGGCCACCCGCACCCGCCTGCCCGGATCGAGATGGCCATGGAAGAGGCGCGGGTGAATATCGACCCGTTCAAGCACGTGGACGAGCAGGTGAAGGAAGTGGTCAAGGCCCTGCGCCCCCTCCTCCCGATCCGGTTCGAGGAACTCCGGCTTGCGATCAAGATCCCGCCGGAACTGGCAGCAAAGGCATACGGCGATATTGCCGCGGCATCCACCATGGAGAAGGACGAGTGGTTAAAAGACGGCTCGTGGGTCTGCGTGGTGCGCATCCCCGCTGGTATCCAGGGGGAATTCTACGACCTTGTCAACAAACTCTCCAAGGGCGAGGGACAGGTCAAGATCCTCAATCAAGTATATTAGTGCAGAGGACAAATAAAAGAAGACAGATCGGTGGGTAACCATCATGGTAAAATCAACACTCAAAGCAAAGGGAAAAGTAACCGGCAGTGCAGGCCGTTTCGGTTGCAGGTATGGAAGGTTCGTCAGGAAGAGAGTATGCGAAATTGAGAAGATTTCGCGCGCCCTTCACCGCTGCCCGAAGTGCGACATGGATACGGTTGCACGGAAGGGAACGGGTATCTGGGAATGCCGCAAGTGCGGATACAAATTCGCCGGCGGTACCTATCAGCCCCAGACTCCCACCATGAAGATCGCGCAGCGTGCGATCGACCGTACTGCTGATGAGCTCAAGAAATAAACGGTAATCTATGGCAAGTACCTACAAGTGTGCTCGGTGCAAGCAGAAAGTCGAGATCGACGTCAATGTCCGGTGTCCCTACTGTGGCCACCGGATCCTGTTCAAGGAACGGGGCGCGGCGATCAAGGAACTCAAAGCCCGTTAAGCACTGCCGGGCGTTTCCCGGAAAAACCTATATCTTCTTTTTTTACCAATACCCCGGAGAGGGTACCCTATGCATAACCACGAGGCGATATTCCGGTTCAGGACAGAACATGCCGGGCGTATCTACCGGTCGCTCCAGCCGGAACTGGACGACGAGGTGAACCCAAGGTCCGCAGTGGCATGCCGGCTCGAAGGGGATGACCTGCTTGTCATGACCGTGACTGCCCAGGATATCTCGTCGCTTCGTGCAGCGCTCAACATGTACCTCCGCCTGGTGAACGTGGCAGACGAGGTCACCGATCTTGCAGAAAAGTCCTGAACCCGTCCGCTCATGAGAGCCGATCTTCAGGTGCAAAGGAATAACCCTTTTTAGCATACGGCGCCGATATTCTCTACAGGAATTTCTTATGAACAATATCTCACCCAAGGTCCAGAACCAGATCGGCATGCTCCAGCAGATCCAGCAGCAGCTCCAGACGATCCTCCAGCAGAAGGCCCAGTATGAGATGGCCGTGCGCGAAGCAAAGCGCGCTCAGGAAGAGATCAGCGATTCTGCCGAAGATGCGGTCATGTACATGAGCGTCGGCACCGTCATGATGCAGAAGAAGAAAGAGGTCATCAACGCCAAGCTCAACGAGAAGGTCGAGACCCTCGAGCTCCGCATCAAGTCCCTGGAGAAGCAGGAGAAGATGCTGCAGGGTAAGTTCGAACAGCTCCAGACCCAGATCAAGTCAGCCATCGAGGGCAAGAGCGCCCCGAACGCTGAATAAATCTTTTTTCAACCATCCAGGTCCTGATTTCAAATTCTCATGTATGCCGAGACCCCTCCGGCATTCCAATACCTGATCCCCGCAATTAAAACGATCATTAGTGAGTTGTTCTGCTGAACGGTTTACCGTTACATGGCACCGTTCAGAGATCCCGCAGGATTTCATGAGCGGGCAGCCTGAATCGGGAAGACTATACAGACCTTCCGGCTGTTCCTGCAAAATGCATTGTCCCGGCCGGGATTACCCGAATAAAAAGTGAGGCTTCTGACCGGGCTTACGCCCGGTTGATCAGGTTGATTGCGTTGACCAGCGCTTCGACTGAGGAAAGAACGATGTCGTCCCCCGTCCCGCTGGCATCAAAGATCTTCCCGTGCTCGTCTTCGACCGCGATGGTCACGTGGCACATGGCGTCCGACCCGCCGGAGATCGCCTCGATGGCAAACTCCTTGAGCTGGAGTTTCGACGGGGTGATCCCGAGGATCGCGTTCAGCGCTGCATCGACCGGGCCGTTCCCTACCGCGGAGAAGACATGCTCCTTTCCGTTCACCATGGCCCTGACGCTGGCGGTCGGGATGGCGTGGTTGCCGGTCATGATCGCGATGTCCTTTAAGTCGAGGATCTTCTGGTTGATCTCGATCCCCATCACGCTCTCGGCGATCTCGTACAGGTCCGCATCGGTGACCCGCTTGCCCCGGTTGGCAATCGCTTTCACCTTCTCGATGATCGCCATGAGCTGCGGATCGGTCGGGGTGATGTGGACGTCAGCGAGCATCTGCCGGACCGCGTGATGTCCTACATGCTTCCCCAGCGTCAGCCGCCGCCGGTGTCCCACCATTTCCGGTGTCATGATGCCCGGTTCGAAGGTGGCCGAGTTCTGGAGCACGCCGGCCGAGTGGATGCCGCTCTCATGCGAGAAGACATTCTCACCGACAACCGGCTGGATGGGAGGGATGCCGAGGCCGGAGAACCGGGATACGAGGCGCGAGGTTTCGACAAGGCGCTCCTTTGCGATCCCGGTCCTGATCCCGTACATCGACTCCATGATCATAACGGTCTGGGCAAGGTCGGCATTGCCGGCCCGCTCGCCAATCCCGTTCACGGTCACCTGCACCTGCGAGGCGCCGGCCTCGACTGCAGCGATCGTGTTCGCCACTGCAAGGCCGAAGTCATTGTGGCAGTGGACATCGATCGGGCATCTCACGTCCTTGTTGATGCGCGTGATCAGGGTCTTCATCGCGGACGGCGAGATGACTCCCACCGTATCCGGCACGTTGATGATCGTGGCCCCGGCGTCAGCGGCGGTCCGGAACACCTCGATCAGGTAGTCCCAGTCCGTCCTTGTCGCGTCCATGGCGGAGAACATGCAGAGGTCCGAGCGCTTCCGGATATGGCCGATGATATCGGCCGTGATCTCAAGCACTTCCTTTCTGCTCTTATGGATCGTGTTCTCCCGCTGGATATCCGAGGTCGGGATGAAGACATGGACCATGTCGACATTGCAGTCAAGGCAGGTGTCCACATCGGCTTTCACGGAGCGGGCGAGCCCGCAGGTCTTCGCTTCAAGCCCGAGTTTTCTGATAGCGCCTACGGTCTCTTTCTCGGCTTTCGAAGATGCAGGGAAACCTGCCTCTATCGTATGTACGCCGATTGCGGAGAGCTGGCGGGCAATTTCGATCTTCTGTTCAAAGGTGAATGCAATACCAGGGGTCTGTTCTCCGTCACGTAATGTGGTATCGAAAACAGTTATTTCTTCACGAGCATGGCTATCGGTGAAGAAAACGATCCCCCGCAAAATCCTTGCGAGTACTCATACCACATACTAGGCATACGAATTATTTAAAGAATCGCTGCACCAGAATTATTCCGGAGGGATCTGACTATCAATCACGTCGTACCCATCATACGGATAGCATCCGGTATGTCCTGGCGGAATTTCAATAATTGAGTCCTGGTGCACATCATGAAAAAGAGTAACGTTACCTGCGATTATCCCTGTGCTGATGTACGGAAGGAGATGATCTTCCCGCAGGCAGACCTCGATTCCGAGACAATAAAAATTGTCATGATTTCAGAATGTCCTCCTGCCAACCGATCGGATTATTTTTACGAGAATTGTTCAGGTGCCTTCTTCCAGACAACAAAAACAGCATTCCAGGACGCGGGAGTTGTCATTGAAAATTATGAAGATTTAACCCGCAGGGGTATCTATCTCACGACTGCCATCAAATGCGGTAAGACCGGGTATCTCGTATCTGCAAAGACCATAAAAGAGTGTGCGTTACGATTTCTGAAACCTGAACTGGAGCAGTTCCCCAATATCGTGATGATCCTGTGCATGGGGGATTTTGCCATCAAAGCGGTGAATTATATTTGTAAAGAGAAATACGGTAAAAGCCCGATACCCCCGGGATCTACCTATAAAATCCGCAAACAGGAATATGTCCAAAACGGCATACGGTTTCTCCCTTCCTATACCCATACCGGAGACAGTTTCAATATCGAAAAGGTGAAGCGGCAGATGATTGCCGAGGACATCAGGACCGCCCTGGGTTACCTGAAGTCTCACTGATCGCTCTGCTGCTGTGGGCACGGTATGGTGCAGGCCGGGGGGGAAGCCGGATCTGACCGTTTTTGCCGCAGGAATCAGCGCATCGTACGGTACGACACGATCCTTACGATAAATCCAGGCATTTTTTACCCGGAACCGCCGGGGATCTTACGATACGTTTAATACGAAACTTGCCATACATTAGTAGCGCAGTGCCCCGCCTTAACTCAGCCTGGTAGAGTGCGCGGCTGTAGTATGGTTTGCCGATTCAGGCAACTGCGCGGCTACCGCGATGTCCCCGGTTCGAATCTGGGAGGCGGGATTACTGTAAAATTGCCCAGGTAGTGTAGTGGCCTATCATGATTGCCTGTCACGCAATCGACTCGGATTCGAATTCCGACCTGGGCGTCCACCTTTTAGGGATTCTTCAGTAGAGTAAGGATCTTTTTTATTTTCGTTAGGTTTACACTCACCGTTCTGTGCATCTACGAGGGCACGAGATATATCAGAGTTAGGGCTTTCAGCGCTAGTGTTTAAACTTGGTGTAAACTGCTCCTTTTGTGAAGCGTCCAATGCATTAGGCTTGGATTCAGAATCTAATGATATATAGAAAACATTGCCGTTTTTGTAAATAGTGATGGGCTTACCAATCAATGATTCATCGTAACTCCAAGGGAACTGCACATAGGGCGCTACATATCCCTGTTTTGGACTCATACGTTTTACCTTCGTTTGGCAGATTAAATCCATTACATCACCTTTTGTTTACGTCTGATTAACGTCACATATGGGACATCGATCTTTTCAGCAATCTCCTTGTAGTTCATTCCCTCTTTGTGAAGAAGATCAACATACTTCCAATCGATTTCTTTGAAGGGTCTCCCGCAATGTTTCCCCTCATCCCTAGCTCTTTGCATTCCAACCTTTGTCCTCTCAATAAGGTTCTCCCTCTCTCGTTGAGCACACCACGCCATAACAGAGATAATTAGTTGGCGAATGGATGGATCACAATTTAGCCACGTCTCGTTTGGGGAAATTGATTGAACACAGACACCGAGTCTGTCAAAGTCTCGTATTACATTAAGAGTGTCTGTAAGATCTCTCGCTAGACGTGAAAGCTCATAGATGTAAAGATGAGTGGCATTATTCTCTTTGATGAAGTCCATCATCTTTTGGAATCCCTTACGTTCATACGGAGATATAGATCCAGAGATCCCAACATCTTGGAATATGTGTTTTCTCTCAACACCTTTCGCTAACAATTCCTGGATCTGATTTTGCTCATGTTCTGTAGCAAGAGAAGTTCGAACATACCCTATTATCATAAAGCACCCTTATAGTAACTAGAAGGAGATCTTAGTATAAAGCTTT
Organism: Methanoregula sp.; assembly: GCF_028679125.1. GTDB lineage: Archaea > Halobacteriota > Methanomicrobia > Methanomicrobiales > Methanospirillaceae > Methanoregula. Next base: position 242,037 of record NZ_JAJRCG010000001.1, read on the forward strand.
ACCGGCCAAAAATGAGTTATCGCAAACGAACCCTTGTGATCATCATAATGTCAAAAGTAGATCTCTACAAGACCCTAATAAGCACTTATTAGCACTGAATCATGTTTGATTGATAGAAATGTGCAACAGGAAAAATGAAATTCCTAGCAGAGCCTTATTACGCTATTACAGCCCCTAAACTCAAAATAAAGGGCGAATTAGATAGTTTTATGTTGTAATAAAACAAATACTACCTAGACAATTTTTCTGGTTCGTGTTTTAAGTAACATCATTTTTCGATAGCCTTGGCTCTTTCCTTCGGTAAAATCTCCGAACAATAGCACCGCGTATCGACTTTTATTTTTAACCACGTCGCTAGAAGGGCACAGGTGAGAGGGATGTAAGGTATGGTATGTGTAGCGGAGGCTATTGAGTTATTTTCATTTTGTATTGTCAGTTGAAAAAATCCAATCTAATAATGTGATTTAAATGAGTGAAAAGATAGACGAAAAAGCATGTAAAACTAGTGACGTTCATACGTCAACAAATTCAGGTATCGAAGAAGAAGCTATGAAGATTCTCCGAGGTGGAAATCCTATTGATTATATTATGAAAGAGTACAATCGGATTCACGTTGGGGATAAAGAGTTAGGTGAGTTCTTATTAACGACAATCGGCTGCTCGCTCTGTGCCAATACGGATGGATTACAACCAGATCTATCTGGTGAGAGTGGAAAAGGCAAGAGTGATGCATGTAAGGCAATGGGATCCTTGGTGCCACAAGAGTATTTTAATAAGGGCAGTCGTTCTGCAATGGCACTCTTCTATACAGATGGACTAAAGGCTGGCTCCATTATTTTTATGGACGATGTCGAAAGTTTCTCTCAAAAGGAGGAAAGCATCCTGAAGGTGGCTACTTCACAATATCAGGAGGCTTTCGAACATTCATATACCGACATTAACCAGAAAGGGGCCAATAAGGGTCGCAAGGTTAGCCTACCCCCGAGACAGTCCTTTTGGATTACAAGCGTAAGCTCATCTTTCGATCCCCAAGTTTTAAATCGTTGTATCAAACTGCATGTCGACGAGAGCAAAGAGCAAGATGAGGCGGTGTTTACTAGGCAAAAGGATGCAGCCAGAACGGGATCTTATCGTGCATCATTAACGCATGAGACATTAGTTTGTCGCGCAATGATCAAGCATCTGAAAGAATTGGAGCTCGTAAATGTGAGCATCCCATTTGTTGATAATATCCAATGGCACGATTATTCGAATAGACGTAACTTCCCTATGTTCTGTGATATTGTCAGAGCATTCGCAGCGGTAAACCAGTATCAACGAGCCACGAATGAGGAACGTTATCTGATTGCAGATTTGGATGATTTTGATCGTGCTGCGAATTTGTGGTCAACAATTGATAAGGCACAAAGTACGGGTCTCACTAAAGACGAACAAACGGTATTGTCTGCTATCCCCAGGTCAGATAATAAAGGGATCTCACAGTCGCAACTGGCAATCCAATGCAACAAGAATAAAGGATCGATATTCCGAGCATTATTCGGAATCAAGCAGCCAGATAAATCATACAAAGGTGGACTGATGAACAAAGTTCCAGGAATTGACTATAATTCCGATGAGCGGATATTTCGATATAACGGGACACTTCTCTCATCTGAGACCAAGGTCTCATTAATCAATAGAGATGAGATTGAGAAATGTTGCACAAGGTTGCATACAGTTACAACCCCAATGCAACCAGTTTTATCGACGTGAAATATAAAAAGTTGCATGATTATCAGAATCATAATTAGTTAAATAAATTGTAATATGAGTGATAATGAACGAATTCTTTCATCTTGATCGAAGTAAAAAACTTACCTCTGGAAAAATACTCACCTGCGATTCAAACTATGATGATTGTGAATCTTGGGTTGTTACAGATCTTTTTGAAAAAAATGACTTAATCCGTTTGATTAATGATTTATACCCTAATGGATTAACAGAACACGGGAAAAAATACCTATTAGAGCAAGGACTTATCATAAAAGGTCTAGTCTTCGAATACAAATCTCTTATAAAAAGTGATCAAATTACAGGCCTTGAAATCGGCAATCAGATATGTAATATCCCTAGAGGGCCTGCACAATTCATTCATAACATACCGATAATTGAATTAACATTTGAACTTATTCGCAGAATGGAGTTTCCACAACTCCCCTCAAGATTTCAGTCGATCTTCGGTTGGAGCACACTTAATGAAGCTAAAGCATTTCGGGAAACACACGGAAATGGTGAATCCGATATCTATTCTGTGAAATGCGAAGAGTGTATCAAAGTTGATATGAATTTATTATTAATGGGCGGCAGCCCGATTGGAAGCATCATCCTAGCAAGAAAATATTGGAGTGGGGAGGCAGGGAATAATCCAAGATGGGAAATTCTAATGAAACCTCCTGTTTACATAATCCACAAAGTAGAGTGAGTTATTATACAATGAAATTATGCAACTTTTACTTATTTTTATAAAACCTATCTCGTAAAAATGTCTTGAGATCTAGTTGCAATGCCCATGCAACTCAATGTAACTAATGCAACTATCAGAGTTAAAAAAAACCAATAAGTATCAATAATGTATTTACGGCGGATTATGGCAAAAAATGTGTTTGACAAATGTCGGCTAAATAATAAGCAAGTGCCTATGCAAAATTATGAGAAAAAATCAACTTTCTGACGTAAAGTTGAATATATGAGTACAATTTTGATCTATGCGTATAGTTTTTTGTATGCACATGAAAAAGTCCACGCAAATTTAAGTTTTTGGAAAATGAGGGGCAATAGCTCAATATTTTATACTCCATTTTATGAATTAAAGTTACATTCCAAGTAAAAAGCAAAACGTATATCGGATATTGATATGATGTTTTCATCATGGGTTTTTTTGGAGATCTCTTAACAAAATTGAACAGCATCCCAGAAAAGTCGGTGAGTGCAGAGGAGGCGCAGAAATCATTTGAGGCTAACATATTCTTTGCGAAAACTTGTTTTGAGAGGGGTGAGTCTGATTCTGGACTCGGATTTCTTAACATGGCTATGCTAGACAATCCGAACTGCATCACGATATTGAATAATCAAGGTATTTTATCATTAAATGAAGGCGATGATGAAGAAGCTCTTGTTTTTTTTGATATGACACTTGCGCTCTCTCCAAAATATTCTGATGTGTGGCGTTATCGAGGAGAGGCTTTACAAAACCTTGATCGTTATGCAGAAGCGGTTGCATCATACGATAAGGCTATTTCAATAAATCCTAACGACGAAAACTCGTGGAATAATAGGGGAGTTGCACTATTAGATCTTGGAATGAATAATGAAGCTTTATCATCATATGAACAAGCCATTACCCTCAATCCAAATTTTGCTTTGGCTTGGAATAACCGAGGAAATCTGTTACGGCATTTTGGAAGAGATAAAGAGGCGGAGGTCTCATACAAAACGGCAATAGATATCCACAAAAAGCAGATAAACTCTAGATAAGACCCTCTCTCAAATTATTTTGATCGGCTCCCAACACTCTATATACCTTTTATAGACATTCTCTGGCAAGAATTGCTTATACGACGTCCAATTAATCGAACTCACTCCGTGACTCATTATAAAGTTCTTATTAGCATCCACGAACCCAACTTCATCGCTCTTCTGCTCGAAGAATTTGCGCAGGTCTCTTTGCTGAAGGTTTCCCTTTGTGTGACTCATGGAAATTGGGTGATGCTTAAACCATCTCTGCAAGCCAAGATAATCAAAGACCAAATTATCCTCCTTTTTTCCTGTGACGATCTTCTCAATAAGAGGAATAAGCACGGGATGTAACGGAACATAATGAGCCATTCGGATCTTATCCTGCTCTGCCTCCACAGTTAGCACTGGTGGATTATGGTTAAGAGCATCCTTGAATTGGCTTACCGTTAATCTGGATGCGGTTATTGTTCTTTGACCTGAATACGAGAGAAATAGTATCGACGATTGATAGTTCTGTTTCTTGACATTTGTTAACTCTGAATCATTTGCTATGGCATTCAGTGCCTTCTCAATGTCCTCTTGAATGATAATCCTAGAAGTGAGTAACTTGATTGGCTGTTTGTTCTTGGGCCTTTCAAAGATAGAATGGTAAGATAGAATTTTAGGATTCATCGTGAGTTTATAGAGGTAATTGAAGAATGCGCGCGTGTAATTGAAACACTTCTCTAGGGCTGATGTGCTCTTGCATTTTGTGATAAAGAAGTCTGACAAATTACCAAGTGTCGCTGTATTGATTACACCGTTTAGTATTGCCCATATCTCCGAACCTACTTTCTTGATAATGTTCACTGTGTTTCTGTTAATCCCTCTTGAACGATATCTCACAAAACTGTCTAATTCTTCTTGGGTAAAATAAACCCAATTTGAATCTTGATCATCGAGCCTGTCACGCAATCGACTCGGATTCGAATTCCGACCTGGGCGTATAACCGTTTTTGGGAAATTTTTCTGAACGTTTCAACTGTTTTCATTCTGGTTGATTCAGATTTTGTTGTAAATCTCCAACCGATTTTATGATTTTTACCGGTTATGGCGTGGGAAGCTTCCCCACGGTGTGAAAAAAGGAAAAAAATGATTCCTGTTCAGCCCTCACACCAGTGCCCACGCAGCCTGGTGGTCCGCATCGAGCGTGCCCACGAGCGCTGCTTTGGTGAGATCAATGGTGGCCGGCACATCATATGCGAGGAACCCTTCATTTGCGTTACTCGTGCCCGGCAGAATATACCCAATATGGCCCCCGGTTTCGTACTCGTAATTATACTGGGGGCCCAGGCCGTTCGCGACGGTTATCTGTGCACCCTGGATGGAACTGTATGCATAGTCCTTTCCGTTGTAGTGAAGGAGGAACTGGTTGCCGGATGGGGCAACAAGGCCCTTTGTCCCGGTATCGATGACCCTGACATAGGTGAAGACGAATACATTGCCCGGTGAAGGTTCCTGGGTGTTGTACCCATACTGGGTAGTGAATAACGTATCACCGGCATGCAGCTGATCGTGGACGCTGTTGAACGAGGGGTCCGACCAGCTGTAATTCGGCAGGATCTTGACGCCGTACACTGTTGCCGTGCCGGTCCGGTCATCCTTTCCGAAGGCTGCCAGCTGGTTCAGGGCAAGAGTACCCGGATAGGCTGTTGCTGCGGGTACGGGTGTTGCAATCATTGCTGTCTCCGATACCAGTGTCGGGGTTGTTGTTGCGACTGCCGATTGTGGCGGTGCACGTTGCACACCGGTGCACCCGGCGCAGAAGATCAGGGCGATGACAATAAAAATGATTCCGATTATAGGGACTGCTTTCATAGACAGTCGATTATTATGTACGGGTAAAACGATTTGGTAACATTGCAAAAAAAATCACGTGTTCTTTATTGCGGAAAGATTTACGGTTCAAAAAATCTGTGGGCTGCCGTGATCGTTCCTGTCAGGATCCGGGGAATGGATGCCGTAAACGATAGCGGGTGGTATTCCGCCACAATCCGGAGACTGTGTTGTCGGTTCACGTACCTTTGCGGTTCTCAGAAAAATGTTGGATATATGAACCCGGAACCGGGTAATAAAAAGGAGATCAACTGGTTGATGCCGGCTGGATCAGGAGACGGCCCCTGGATGTGAGCCGGAGAATAATCTCGCTGCTGGACTTCCCCCCGTCCAGATACCGCTTGGAGAGGAGGACCCTGACACCGGACCGGACACTGCTCTCGCTGTGGACGGTATGCAATGCCTGGACAACCTGGGTGATGTGGCAGCTCTGCTTTTCTGCAACAGCCTTGAGGATGTCGAGATGAACAGGCAGGGGCACAAACACATCAGGAGGTGCGAAGGAGATTGATTTCATTGTGGCTTCTTTCATGATAGATCCTGGTGATAGCGAAAACACGGACCATTCCTGATTGCGGAGAACGGATCACCAGTATAGTATATGCGGTATGAGATAAAGTAACCATGCTTATAAACCCGTACTAATCAGCCGGAATATTCCGGGCTATTCAACCTGGTATCCTTTGTCCCGGAGGAATGCGGCAATCCACGGTTCGGCTTCCGTATCGGATTTCGGGCGTTTCCGTTCAACTTCTTCCCACAGGGTCCGGAGTGCGGGATCGTCCGCATGAAGCGCCAGCGCGCCGGTAACCCTGCCGAGCGGTATTCCCCTGCTGTCGGCGACCTTCATCGCAACGCACCGGTAGTATTTACATTGCGCCGGACTGTCACGGTGGATGGTGCAGCGGAGGAGACTGCCATACGGCCGGAGAAACCGGCAGGCATGGGGGTGCTGGTCCGGAAACGTGTGATCGAGAAAGATCTCCCGCTTGTCCTCATCCACTTCCGCGGTAAACGGTGTGCCGGTGGAGACGGATTCGCATGCGAATACGAACGGGGCGGTCTGCTGTTCGATCACGATATAATCGCCAAGATACATGCAGCATGTCCCGCACTGCCGGCAGCAAAAAACCATGTTCACTCGTCCTGCAGGTACTATTCTGCTGGATCGTACAAAAAGATTTCAAAAAGAGTGGGCGTGCGATCCCGTTACTGTATCCTGTCGGCTGCTGTCTGTGCAAGCGATTTGAGAATCTCGTAATCGGTGCTGGTGCCGGACAGCGTGATCTGCTCGTACACATTTTTCTTCGTGAATATGACCGTATAGGTGACTATCGTGCCATAACTCCCGCTCCTCGTTGTCCGCCACGCCATGCTCCGGTCACCCTGCTGCGGGAAGGGAACCTGGTAGTCAGTCGCATTGTCCTCAGGGGGACACCGCCGGTCCTTCTCCAGGAAATAAACCTCTTTTACGGTTTCCGGGGGATATATGCCGATGTCCTGCGTGATCAGGGTCATGTCGTCCCGATCCTTATCCAGCCGGTAAAACGAGACCCGGTATCCCTGCCTCCAGCCGAGATCGCGGAATATCTTGTCAATACCGGCATACGCGGTGGCGCTCCGGTCCCGGAGGATATAATCCGGTGGCAGGTCGGCTTGCTGGAATGCCATGTCAGCAGCCATGACGGTTGCAAGAGTACTTTCCGGTGCCGGCGAGACCCTGGTCTCTGTCGGTGGGATCGTGGCAGACAGGGATGCCGGGGAATCCATCCCCAGAAGACATCCTGCTGACACGGTGCAGGCGAATGTCAGGAGTGCGGCCAACAGGCCCCAGGTGCGGTACCCGCGTTCCATATCGTACACCATGGCACAGTGGATTTAAAATGTTGGTGGATGGACAGACCGAGCACAAGCGCTATAACCACGGGCGCAGAAGATCCTGAAGAGGTAAAAATGCCAGCTGCCAGCATCGCCATGCTTGATAAGGACCATCATATCCACATGGTCCCGCCGTACCGCATACTCATGCTGAGTATCGAACATTCGGCAGTGAAGAAGGTCGAGATCGAACGGTTCGAGGTTGAGTGTTCCCTGAAACTCTCGGTCGAGGGATTCCCGCACCCGCTCGAGGATACGATCCGGTTCACGTTTGCCGCCACCCGGGTTCCCGACCAGCAGATGATGACGGAGCTCACCTTTGTCCAGAACCACATCATCAAATCTGTCTTTGACCAGGGTATTTCCGGAGAACTGACCGGCTGCCTGCCGGATGATCCCGGGGCACGGGAATCCGGTGTCACCATATCATCCGAGATTAAATCCCAGATGGCCGCATCAACCCAGCTCAGGGAAGTGCTTGCAAAGAACGGAGCATTACCGGAATCCCTTGTATTTATACGGTAATTTTGTCATGATCCGTTGCGTTCCCGTGGATTTTGCCGATTCCCGGTGATAAATACCTTTTTCCCGTGTAAGGATCAACCACTACCGAACAGGCTTAAGAGCGTGGTATCATGGGCGATCCAGATCTCAACAATGGCGAACAGGTTCTTATAAGGACGCCGGGGATCCTTGTCAAGGCGATCCCGTTTGAGGGTATCCTCACCGGCAGCCGGATGATCCTTGTCGATCGGCTGAAAAAAATCATTCCCACCCGGGAAATTCCGCTTTCGGCAATACAATATGTTGAATCGGGCGAGAACGCAGTCCAGGATCCAATCCTGACGATCTCGGTTGAGGCAAGTCCCGGGGAAGCCCGCCAGATGGTCCTTACATTTTCCCGCCAGGCAGGGGGAAACCGTGCCCGGATTCGGGATGAATGGGTACGCATAATCCTGGCGGGTATCGCATCACGGCGCACCCAGGCAGCCACACCCCAGAGGGTCCCGGTGAAACGGGTTGTTGAGACCGGGACTCCCATGAGATCCCCCGTGTCTCCCGCTCCGGCGCCAGCCCCTGCTGCCCGGCAGCCTGAGATTCCCCCGTCCGGTGCGAGTGTATTCTGCTCGCGGTGCGGGAACCGGGTGCCCGTGGGCTCGGTATTCTGCAACCGTTGTGGGACACCGATCGTATCGCCCGTCCAGGCACAGCAACAACCGCCTGCACCGCGCCAGCAGTACACCCCGGCACCGGCTGCAGAGCCCGTGTTCGATGCGCCCCCGTCCATACGGATCCCCCCGGTTCAGGCGCCGCCTGCACCGGCTCCCGTCCAGCCTGTTGTGGAAAAGGTGGAACATGTACCTGTTTCCCGGCCAGTATCTGTGGCACAACCTGTACAGAAACCGGTAAAGAAGGGATTCTTTTCACGGATCTTCTCATCCGGCGGGAAGAAGGCCGCTGCGAAACCGTCCATGCCCCCAATCCAACCGGCACCAGAGCGTAAAACCCGGCGCGGTCTCATGCCCGGTAAAAAAGCACTTATGGCCGGGGTAATTGTTATCATCCTCATTATCGTCATCGCTGCCGGTGCGCTTGTGGTGTACCCGATGCTTTCGTCAGGTGTCCTTGCCGGGAGCTCGTCATCGTCAGGAACATCCTCCAGTGGGAGCAGCAGTACCTCAGGTACCCTGACGAACACCGGTGTCGCCTCCATCACGGTCAAAGAAACCACCGCCCCCACGGTGCCGGTCTCCGGTGTCTGGGTCATGGTCGATTATATCGGCAGTTATGATGGCACGTATGGCATGTCCTCCGATATCCAGAGCGTAAAGGATTCCGGTTCCCGGCTGTACGAGGTTGTGAATGCCTCGGGTCTGATCAAGGTCTCGCTCACAAAGCAGGACAGTTCCACCAAGCACGAACTCGTGGTCTCGATTTACAAGGACGGGGCACTCCTGAAGAGTGACTCGACCAGCGCATCATACGGGAAAGTGAGCATATCGACAGATGTTGGTGGTACTCCTGAGACAGTGTCAACAGTATCAGCGTCAACGACAACAGGTAATGTTACCTCACAGACAACCGTGGCAACAAACACAACTGCGGCCATCACTACGGTAAAGACCACCGCCAAAACCACAACAACGACAAAGGCTGCAACGATAAAAACAACTACGACAACCAAGGTATCGTAGGTATCCCTCCATTTTTCCCGATACTTTTTTTGGACCCCCGGCTGATACTAGTCCGGAATTATCATGTCTGGTTCAGATCATTTTCCCCGTAATGTGCCGTTCAGGCCGTCCACGGCATTCATCCCGTGGTTCATCATTGATTTCATCCTCGTTGTAGCGCTTCTCTTTGCATGTATTGCCCTTCCGGTCCTGCTCACTGGAGAGGCTGGCCCGTTCATAACGATAGCGATAGTTGCTGTGGTCGTCGTGGTGGTAATCCTCTTCGCGGTCTGGACGCGGCTCTATTACGATACCATGGGCTATGAACTCCATGATGACGAGCTGCGCTGGCGCCGCGGTGTCTGGTTCCGCACCACCGGCATCGTGCCCTATAACCGGATCACCAATCTTGACCTTAAGCAGGGGCCGGTGATGCGCTGGCTTGGGATCTCCACGATCTCCATCCAGACCGCGGGATACTCCGGCCAGAACGTGCCCGAGATACGGATCGAAGCTATCGAGCAGGCAGAGGAACTCCGGGAGATCCTGCGGGCATCTGTTCGTGCATGCAGTTCACAAAATGATGGCACAGGAACGGGAGCGGCTGCTCCGCAGCGTGCGGATGTCCCGTTTGCATCAACGGGTACCAGCATGCTCATCCTTGACGAGATCAAGAAGATCCGGATGCTGCTGGAACAACAGAAAAAATAAAAATTACTTTTTCTCTTCAGGTCTCACTGCATCCGGTGCAGCGCCTTTTTTGTGGTGATATCTCCGGTATCCCCAGTACCCGATCCCGCCGATGATGATGATCGGGAGAAGCGTGAATGCAAGGATGATGAGCGCATCGATCATGCCAAGGAAGCCGGAAATTCCCGCATTGATGGTTGCAATGAAGTCATGACCTGTCTGCCCGCCAACCGGTTCGGGTTCCTCGAGATACACGGTAATTGTCGAGATGTCGATGCGGTTATCCAGGTAACTCAGCCTCCCGTTGAGCCGGTCCAGCTGGGTCTGCACCCGGTCGATCTGTTCCTGTACCTTGACGATATCCTCCACCCGGGTGCTCTGCTTCATGATCGCATTATACTGCGCGAGCTGGTTGGTGTACGAAGTCTTCTGCGCCTGGAGATCCACGTATTCTTCTGTCACGTCCTCCCCGCTGGTCGAGATCGACTTCACCGTGCCGAGCGCCTTAGTGCCGGCAATAGTGCTGTCAAACGAAGCCTGCGGAACCCGGAGCATGACGGTTCCGGTCAGCTGGTTGTTGTAGCCCTCGCGAATATTTGTCGAAGAGAGGTACCCTCCATTCGCCGCGGCAAGACTCTTCAGCAGTTCAACCGTGCCGGTAACATCCCGGACCTCAAGGCTGATGCTGGCAGTCCTGATGACCTTTGTCTCGATACCGGTGTTTCCTGCACCATACGATGCGGATGTGGGTACGGGTGCAACGGCAGGAGCAGTACTCCCGGACCATGACATCTTCTCCTCAGCAATACTGTTCCCGCTGTCGTAGGATGTTACCCGTGCGCTCTGTGAGGCAGTATTTACCGATCCCCCTTCAGAAAGTCCCGTGCAGCCGGCAACAGCAATGACTGCGATGCACACCGCAAGAAGTGCGATGACCTTGTAGTTCATACACAGTCCATCGCTGTGTGAGATATAATAATACGTCGTATACTGCGAATTTTTTGGCACTTATCCGGGGGATGGACAGGTGCACTCTTCTCCTGCAGCAAGAGTATAACCTGCGGGTTCAATCATCCAACCCCGGGGGTTTTACGATTTTATCAGCCGGGGGCACGGATGGGATAGAGTGCGAGTTGTCATAGCAGGAGACCTGTCCATCCGGAACCCCGGGCATCAGAAATGCGATGGATGCAGCCTGTCATACAGGGCAGGAAGCGGAGTGCAGGGTTCACGGGTTGATATGCCGTGCAGCAGGAACAGGAGATCCGGATGAGATTGCCCCGGCACCGGAGAACCATGCGGCGATTGCCGCGAACCGTGACAGCCCTGCGACGAGCATATGAGCCCGGGAGGACGCCAGCACCGGCAGGATCTCTGAAACGATGTGCACGACAACCATGGAGTTTTTCCTGATGACGCGATGTGTCAGTACGCTCAGTCCGGAGCGTGAACAGATGAAAAAATTTCTTGACCTGAGTAAAGACATGCTGGTCCGGTCCGATCAGATGAACACGGATCTCAGTACGCTTGGCATCAACTGCATGCATACCCGAACCCTTGTCGAAACCGGGTGCCGGCAGATTGCCCGGATCTATGAACTGGAAAATACCTGCGATACCGGTAGTGTACGGGCAACCCTGCCCGCGTTCAATACGACCCTGAAATCCCTGCGGGATGCGTACCGGATCATACTTATCCGCGAGGATCTTCCCCCGGCAACGGCACATGGTGTCCTCTCCATGGCCCAGTCACTTGAGGTCATGGTGGTGCAGGTGAGTGCTGTCTGATGATTCCCGCTGCCGGAAGGCCCCGGTTACGTTACCGGACTGACCTGCAACGTTATATAACAATACGCGCGATATCTCAATGAGGATAATTATGACCAATGACAATGTACCAGAATTAAATGTGCCGGAGAAGCCTGAAAATGCCGGCGATCTTGAAAAACTGGGACTCGAGGGGCTGGTCAAGGCCCTCCGGGACAGCACGGATCCCCAGGTCCGGCAGTACGCTGCCTACCTGCTCGGGAAGGCCCATAATCCCCGGGCAATCCAGCCGCTGATAGAGGCGCTCGCGGATTTCGACAAGTCTGTGCGGGAGCAGGCCACCCTTGCCCTCTCGCGGATCGGGAAAGCGGCAATCGAACCGCTTGCGGAAGCAATGAAAGAGCCCAAGTGGGAGACGCGGTACCGGGCAGCCGAAGCACTGGGAAGAATTGCTGATGAGAAAGCGGTCAAGCCTCTTGTCCAGGGACTCAAGGATAACCGGGATCATGTCCGGTATATGGCGGCAAAAGGGCTCAAGGAACTGGGAGATTCAGACACCATCGAGCCTTTGATCATCCTTCTCAAGGATGAGAACCGGTTTGTCCGGATGATGGCAGTCCGGGCACTGGGGGTTATCGGCGGCACCAACGTGAATACAGCGCTGAATGCGGCACTGGCTGTCGAGCCGGATGCGAAGATGAAGGAAGCAATCACCGAAGCGCTCAAATAAGCATTATTTTTTTACCTGGGCACGGGATCTGTTCTCATCGTCCTGGAATGCAATAAACTAAAATGATCTTATTTTTAACATGGTAAACTCTATTTAAAACAGTTGTAAGATTACCGTCGTTACACGATATCCGGACATCTCCCTGCAAACGGTGATCCTGCCAAATACCCGGGTGTATGTCCCGTCAGTATGAACCAGATCGCGTTGCTGTCTGTATACCGGAGCCGCGTTTTTATACGCGTCTCCCGTGACATCCTGGATCTGCGGCGCGGGAAACGCATGGCGATACCGGCAGGGACACAGCGGGAATGCCTGCTCCTCCGGATCCGGGTGAAGGCGGGTACCAGAAACCGGCACTGTCGCGATCCGCGGGTATTGACCCGGGGATGCCAAAAGAGAGATGCGACCGGGTGCCGGGAAATCTCCCTTAGGAGATCCTCTGCCGTAGCGGGGGAGGTCATGCAACGGGCAGAAACCAGAGGCATCCATGCAGTCAAGGAAAAAAACCCCGGAACTCTACCGTTCATTCTCGTTTTATCTTCTCCTCTTCATGGTTGCGCTGATCATCTGCATCGTGGGGATCCTGACGGTCAACGCGTACCTCAATACCAAAGATAATTTCGATCGTGAATATCGCAGTCTCGAGACCCAGACCGAGAATAATGTTGTTGAGGCCGTGCGTCTTACCGACCGGGCGACCTCCATCGTGGATAACAGCCTGAACGAGCAGATGCGTTCAGGACTGACCGCGGTAAACTCGGAATATGAACGTGTTGACGGCGATCCGGCGCGGATGGATCTTGCCGGTATCAAGGCACGGCTGGGAACGGGTTTTGACATTTACATTATCGACGAGAATGGTGTTATCATTGAAACCACGTACTCCCCCGAACTCGGGCAGGATTTCAAGAACGTCCCGTACTTTTTTTCCTATCTGACAAAGATCCGGGAATCGGATGGTTTTTTCCCTGACCGGGTGGTCCATGAATTTCTCGGCAGGGGAACGTACCGGAAGTATGCCTACATGCCCACTGCTGATCACCGGTATGTCCTTGAACTTGGGCTTGAGGGCCCCTCGTTTGACGAAGCCAACGCGCAGCTGGATGATCACAAGAATATCAGAAATATCGTCATGGCAAATCCGTACGTTGAAGAGTTCATCACCTTCAATACCCTCGGCTACCGGTCAGACAACAATACTCCCCCGGCTGAACCGGTGAAGAGTTATCTCAATGAAGTGATCCAGACCCGCACTAACCTGAAGATCGTTGATACGGCCAATTCCCGGACAACGCATTTCCTCTATATCGACCTCAAGGATGACCAGTACGGGTCAGATCCGAGCCGCATTATGATGATTACCTACAATACCCGGCTCATCGAAGACCAGCTCACCCGCCTGCTCCTGTACCACCTCCTCGTGGCCACGACCGCGATCATAATCGGATGTGTCATTGCATTCTTCCTCTCCCGCCGCATGACAGCCCCTATCCAGAAGATTGTTGCGGATGTCAATAGTATTGCACAGGGGGATCTCAATCACCGGATCGGTGAGACCCGCAACAGCGAGTTCGTGGTGCTCGAACAGGGTATCAACAGCATGGTTGATTCGCTCAAGGCCGCATTCCAGAAAGCAAAGGATGATGAGATATTCCAGCAGGAGATGATCAACCAGCTGCCGGTGGCTATCTTCATCAAACGGGCAGACGACGGGAAGTATGTCTTCTGGAACCGGGCCAGCGAACAGCTCTTCAGGATTCCTGCTGCACGCGTGATCGGCAAGACCGATGCCGATCTCTTCCCGGCAGATGTTGTGGAGGATATCCATAAGGAGAATCTTGAGATCTTCCTCTCCCGGAGCGATGTCCGGAACAAGATCATCACGAGCAAAAAGTATGGCGGCGGGATCATCCACATGATCATTGTCCCGGTCTTTGACTCCACCGGCACACCCCAGTACGTGCTGGGGATCTCGGAGGATGTCAGTCACCAGAATATCAATCTCAAGATGGACCTCCTCTTCAGCATAACCCGGCGCGATATTCTCGACAACCTGTCGGTGATCATGAGCCACCTTGAGCGGGCCCAGCTCCTGAACTCCCGGGATGAGATGCAGCGGTTCTTCACCAAGACCATTGGCTCGGTCGAATCCATCCGCAACCAGTTATCCTCCATGCGTGCCCTGCAGGAGCTGGGGATCATATCACCGAAATGGCAGCGGGTCGGGCAGGCATTTTCCGATGCTGTTCACCTGCTCCCGGAGCATACGGCGCAAATCCGCTCCGAAGTGAACGGGTGGGATATCTATGCCGATCCTCTCCTTCCCCGTGTTTTTTACAGTCTCCTGGAAAATTCCCTGCGGAACGGGCAGGCGGGACGTTCAGAGATCTCGCTTACCGCCCGTCTGGAGAACAACGACCTGCTTCTTCTCTACCAGGACACCGGCTACCGGGTTCCGAGAGAGGATAAGGAAAATATCTTTGATATCGCAAACGACAGCGGAACGATACAGGGCCTGTTCCTGATCCGTGAGCTGCTGGGTTTTACCGGGATCACGATCCGGGAGACCGGGGAGCGGGATACCGGGGTACGGTTCGAGATCCGGGTTCCAGCCGGCAAATTCCGTTTTAACGCGCAATGATCCGGGCAGGCCGGCCCCGCTGCCGGTGCCGCTCTTCTTTTTTATAAGTTGAACCCGCAGGTTCAATCATCGTGCCTGCACGATGTTTTGAATATATATCACGGGGCACTCCAACCAGGATCTACGGGATGCAGACATGTCAGACACCTGTTCGATCCGGAGATACCGGCGCCAGACTACGATAGTCACGGAGACCTGCAGGAAGAAACGGTTCTCCCGCGTGACCCTGTTCCTGCTGCTTGCCGGCATGGCCGGGATAGCGTTCATCCTCGCCAGTGCAGGTATGATGGCTGAAGCCGGTCCTGCAGTTGCCGGGGAACTGGCATCACGGATCAACCTCGAACGCCAGAGTAATGCTCTTGAACCGGTCCGGGTGGATGAAGGCCTGTCAGGGCTTGCCCTTGCGACCAGCAGGGATGCGATGATTCCAGCGCCCGCCTTCCTTACATCCACTGGTGGTGGGTATGGTACTGCCAATGTTTTCATCATCCCGAAAGTATCCTGGGCACTTTTGGGAAATGATGCCCGCCAGCAGATATTCGATACGATGGAGAACAATGACGGGACCTTCCGTGCCAATATCCTCAACAGCGATTTCAGGAATGTCGGGATTGGTGTCTCCAGTGACGGCTATAATTATTATATCGCGGTGGAATGGGGATAACCGGGTTGTGACAGGGGAAATAATTCAATATATAAATACTAATCAGCCTAACATGATGTAAGTATGAACGATGCTGCTGAGGTTGCACGGCTGCTGGACATTCTTGGTAACCGCAACCGGAGGCGCATCATCGCCCTGCTCCGGCAGAAACCCTGCTTTGTCACGGAGATCTCCGATACCCTGGAGCTCTCGCCAAAGGCGGTCATCGATCATCTCCAGATGATGGAGCGTGAAGAGATTCTCTCGTGCGAGACCGATGACCGGCGCCGGAAATACTACTACCTTGCGCACGACATCCTGATCGATGTCAGTCTCAAGGAGCTCCGGATCACAACACCTGCGCTCGAAGAAGACGAACACAAAAACGATCAGCTCAAGAAAACGGTAGCCATGCTGGCACGCATGATCCAGGCCCACGACCGGATCCTGGCAAATCTCGAACAGGTCAACCATGATATCGAGACCAAGATCAACGACCTTGCCCAGATCCATAAGGATTTATTCAAAAGCGATCGAGAGCTTAGCGTAGTAATAGCTCTCTCCCACCAGCCGCTTACCCTTGCGGAGCTGGAGCAGGTCACGGAACTGCCCCGGGCTGATCTTCTGGAGATCATAAAACCGTTTGAGCGGCGGGGAATCGTCCAGAGAGAGAAAGACCGGTATACTATCCGAGGTGTCCATGCCGAATAACCCGAGCGGTCCCTACGACGATGTATTCAGCAATCTTGCAAAGATCGTGGAAGACATTGTGAAGAACATGCCGGATAGCCAGCATGCCCGGATTGTCGGATACACGATCATCACCCGGCAGGGGTCCGGCGGCGATCCCGAGATGTTCCGGGCCGATCCTCCCGATGATGACGGGGAGGTTCCCTACGAAGTCGTGGAAACGGACAATGAGATTTTCATCACCGCTGAGATGCCGGCCGATCCGAAAAATGCACCGGTTGCAGAGATCGAACCCGAATGTGTCCGGATCCTTGTCGATGAACGGCTCACGACCATCATGCTCAATACCCCCATCGACCGAATCCACAGTTACTACCGGATCCACCGGGGGATAATGGATATTGCCTTAAAAAAGGTAAACGACCAGTAATTCTTTTTTTGTTCCGTTATGCCAGTTTCCAGATGCCGGTGTCCTGGCCGTTGAAGCCGATCTCTACATAGGTTTTCTCCGGTCTCAGGGAACCAGGTACCTGGTAGATGATATACCCGTCAAGGCTGTTGCTGGTGCCCGGGTACAGGAAATCCGCAGTCGTCCCGTGCGAATAACCGAAGTCTTCCACGTACTCGTCACCCGACAATTTCCCGAAATACTGGATCTCCAGGATTTCGATTGGCTTTGCATCGTCATCCTCTGCCTTGTCCGGGATATAGTGGGTGTAATCATGGGTGTACGTTGTCCCGTCATAGTGGACGAGGATGGTCCGGGCCGGCGGGTACCAGACCCGGGTATCCCCGCTGTTGGTCATCTGGACAAAGACGAACAGGTATTTGTACCCGGCTGCCGCGGTCTCCGTGTAATACCTGTTATCCACATCGTTGTGCCAGTGGTAGGTATCATTGATCCAGTAACGGTACACGGTGCCATTGCTCGCCACCTTTCCCATGCCAAAGGGAAATTTCTCGCCAAGGGCCCGCGCCTGAGGGTAGGGTACCGGGATGGTTGTCGGTTCCGGGGTCGGGATCGTAGTTGACGGCGTTGTTGCGACCGTTGTCGGCGTGGCTGATGGGGTAGGCGCCAGTCCGCTGAAGATACCCGTTCCCGTACAGCCGGCAACTGCGATGAGCGCAATGATGCATGCGGCAGGAAGAACGTATCTGAATCTCATTATTATAGTTCCCTATAGGGAAACCCGAAGAAAAAGATAGCGGCAGGCTGCTGGTGTATGCACCGCGAGACGGGAACCTCCGGGTAAAAAAAATTCGGTTATGCCTTTGCCGGGATATCCGACGGGACCGGGTGGCTGACGGGTTTCTTCTCGGACTTCATCTCGTGGAATTGCCGGAGTGCGACCGTGATATCCCGGGTGAAGGCGAAGTACCCGATCTGGGTGTTGCGGCAGAGTTTCATCGCCATGTCCATCAGGCCGCGGGGATCCGGCCGTGCCTCGCCCAGCCAGATGTGGAAGATGTTCCCGCCATCGACAATCGGGAAGAAGACATGCTCGATCTCCATGCGTTTGGTCAGGGGCACATTCGCCCCGGGGGCAACATGCGTTCCGTTCGTGTAATAGATCGGCAGGTCCCGGCTCTTGCCCAGCTTCGGGAGGCTGTCTTCAAGATCGCCCTTGATCACCTTCTTTGCGAAATCATGGTACCGGCGGTCGAGCAGGTCGGCGACCGCAAACCGCTGGCCGGTGGTCTCGGCCGGCGTGCGGGCGAGCGCTAAGGTCATGTTGTTCTTCTTACTGAGCTCGCGGGCATACAGTTCCATCTCCGTCATTGCCCGGACTGCCAGCTTGAACGCGGCTTTTGATTCGTGCAGCTGCTTGCCGGTATGGTGCTGGACCATCTCGTTGACGCCGACGACCCCGATCGTGTACACCAGTCCTTCGAGATCGACTGCCAGGGCTCCCCGCTCTCCCGTGTTGGGATCTTTGGGGCGCTGCATGGCAAACGGCATCCGGCTGTTCGACCGGATCAGGTCCATCCAGCGGCGTTTGATCTTGAAGATCTCGACCGAGACATCCATGAGTTTCTTGAGTTCGGCGAAGAGCC
This sequence comes from Methanoregula sp., assembly GCF_028679125.1. Lineage (GTDB taxonomy): Archaea > Halobacteriota > Methanomicrobia > Methanomicrobiales > Methanospirillaceae > Methanoregula. The sequence continues at coordinate 260,674 of NZ_JAJRCG010000001.1, forward strand.
GGGCATCGTCGCCCTCCGCATTGTACGCTGCCCGCGGACAGTTCACCGAGACCACCTGCCACGAGCCCATGGAGAAGTGGCGGCCGTTCTCGAAGAGCAGTTTCCGATCAAAGTCCGAGTCCTCGTCAGCAACTGCCGAGAACTGGTAGGCGCAGCACTGGTAACAGGAGATGCCCTTGCCGGCGCCACGGTACGCCGGCAGCTGGTTGTCGTAATAGGGCGTGCCGAACTTCGCGGCCAGCTCGAAGGTCATGAGGTACAGGTCCTGGAACGTGGGGAGGTCGGGGTTCTTCTTATTGAATTCCTCCCGTTCGTTCATGAAGTCCGGCTCGATGGAGATCTCGGGCTTGGGGAAGTTGAAGGGTTTTCCCCAGTAATCCCCTTCCAGCATGACCTCCATCAGCGCCTTGAAGAGCAGCCGCACCTCGCGTTCGAACTCCCCGTACGTCCGGTGGGGTGCCGATGTGCCATCCCAGACTTTTCCTTTGAATACGCAGGGCTTGTCCTGCCAGAGCGACGGGACCCCCGGCGAGAGCTGGATGGATGAGAAGACGAGCTGGCCTCCGCGGGCAACCATCATCTGCGTCATCTCGTACACGAACATCTGGACCATCTGCTTGATCTCGCCGTACTCCATTCCCTCCATGTAGGGCGCAAGGAAGGTGAGGAAATTATAATATCCCTGGCCACCGGCAAAGTTTGTCTGGGCCGATCCGAGGGCTTTGACTGCATGGAGGATCGCGACCTCGGCACGTTTCGCCGGCCCGGCAACCGAAGCCTTGGTCCCGTTGCCATCCGGCATCAGGCCGTAGTAAAAGAAGTAGCGCAGGTCCCAGTCCTGGCAGAAGGGCCGGGTGCCGAAGTATTCGAGATCGTGGATATGCATCTCGCCCGAGAGGTGGTGGTCGGCAAGGGACGGCGGCAGCTGGAGCAGGTACTGCTCTTTTGAGATCTTGTCCGCTTTCTTCTTGTGCGAGGTCTCGGCGTTCTCCTGGAGGTTGGCATTATCGTGGGCCTCGAATCCCTTGCCGACATCGATCTGGTGGGCGTCGTAGACCGGGGTACCGACCCGTGTCGAGACATTCCGGTACTGGACCATCCCTTTTTCGAGGAGAGTAATATTGACGATCTCCCGGATGAGCGGACCGGAGAGGGACTTGAGCCCCATATTTTTGATTCGGTTCTCTACTTCGAGCGCGATCTCCTGGGCGATCTCCTGGCTTGCGCCTTTGTACCCGTAGAAGGTCTCGACAAGTTTGGTCTCGTCGACCAGCTGGCGGACAATCCGGTTGCGGTCCCATTCGACGATATGGCCGTCAGTTGTCCTGACTGAAGGGAGAGACGGTGTATACTCACCAAAAATGGTCTGCTGCCGGGTCTCCGGGCGGGGCATCATTCACCCGCAATCAGTTTTCTGATACGATCCTCGTCGAGCTTTCCCTTGGGAAAAAGATCTGCGGACGTCAAAAAATCCTCGTCCTTCTGGAGCACCGGGGCCTCGTTCACAAATACCCCGTTGATCCGCAGTTCTGTAAGGGACTCTGCACTGGACAGGTCGCGCTCTGCATACGTGTACCCGAACTTTTTCAAAAATGCCTTGAGAAGTTCGCAATGTGGGCAACACTCAAGCGAGTATACAATCAGTGAACTGTCTGGCACAAAAACACCCTCTGTCAGATATCAGATAGTTAGTATGTGGGAGTATGTGAATAAAAAAAAATTGGTTCAGTTCTGGTGATCCCACCATTCCTGCAGGGCCCGGCGATTATCCTTATCAGGAAATCGGACAATAGGTAAAGTAATGGTCAGGACGTTTGTTGCGCTCGAACTCTCCGGTGAGATACGGGAGCAGCTGCAGGAAGCACAGGACATGCTTCGCGGGTGTTCTGCCCGCCTCACGTTTGTTGATCCGGCACTCATCCACATCACCGCAAAATTCCTTGGCGAGGTGGATGACCGGACGCTTGTCCGGGTCCGGGATGCCCTGAAGGCGGTTTCCTTCTCACCGTTCCCGGTTACTGCCGGGTGCGTGACCGTGAACAACTTAAAACGCCCGCATACGGTCTGGTGCGCGATCGATGACGGGGGGAAAGGAGAGGAGCTCCTCTTCCGCATCGAGGCTGCGCTCACTCCCCTCGGGTTTGCACCGGAATCGAGGAAATTTACCGCCCACGCGACCGTGGCCCGGGTGAAATCCCCGGATCCGTCCCTCTCTGCTGCCCTTGACCGGCTCAGGGGCCGGAACTACGGGAGCTGCATGGTGACCGGCATGAAACTCAAGAAGAGCACCCTGACTCCCCGTGGCCCGGTGTACGAAGACCTGCTGGAGGTGCCATGGTGACACGCCCTCCCTTAGAGGAAACGGTACTTGCAACGCTCCGGCCCTCCCGGGAGGAGAAGGATCACGTATGCGGTATTGCCCAGCGCCTGCTCGAACAGATCCGGCAGAGCGGAAAGGCGGAGGGCATGGTCGTGGGATCCATTGCCCGGCACACGTGGGTGAGCGGGGACCGGGACCTCGACGTCTTCATGCTCTTTGACCCGGCCCTGCCCCGGGAGGAACTCGAAAAGCAGGGGCTTGGCCTTGCCCGGAGCATTGCCGCGGCGTTCACGGACAACTACCATGAAAAATATGCCGAGCACCCGTACATCAATGCCACGATTGAGGATGTCGACGTTGATCTCGTTCCCTGTTACCATGTCGACAGTGCAGAACGGATCCAGAGTGCGGTTGACCGGACACCGTTCCATACCCGCTACATCACGGAGAAGATCAACGGCCTGATCGATGACGTGCTGCTCCTCAAGCGGTTCGCCAAGGCGGGCGGCATCTATGGCTCCGACCAGATGACGGAGGGATTTTCCGGGTATCTCTGCGAGCTGCTCACCCTCCACTATGGCGGCTTTGCACCGCTTCTTTTAGCTGCCGCGGAATGGAAGCCGCAGACCATCATCGATATCGAAGCCCACGGGGCAAAGGAATTCGACGAACCGCTGGTGATGATCGACCCGGTGGATTCCAAACGGAACGTTGCCGCCGCGGTCTCGATCGATCGCATGGCGGAGTTCGTGGAGCTTGCCCGGGGCTATATCGAATCTCCGTCAGCCTCGTTCTTCGGGCTTCCTGCGGAGTCTCCGATCACCTCTGACGAGCTTGCCGCACTTCTTGAAGCCCGGGGCACCACGCTCTACGCGATCACCTTTGCAACCCCACCCTATATCGAAGAGATCGTGGTTCCGCAGCTGAAGCGCAGTGCGTCGGCGATCAGCGAACATCTTGTCCGGAACGGCTTTGCCGTCCATCATGCACAGTACCAGATGGGGAGCGGGGAATGTATGATCTTGATCGAACTGCTCGTCTCCGAACTGCCGGCGATCCGGAGCCATATCGGCCCGCCGGTCTGGAACCGGCTCAATGCGGAAAAATTCAGGGCCAAGTATCTTAATTCGCCGCTTCCCGGTCCGTATATTGAGAATGGCAGGTACGAAACGGAAGTGCCCCGGGAATTCCGGCATGCCGGTGACCTGCTCCGGTCCGAAGGAATGCTGCAGGTGAGCCTCGGCAAACATGTCCGGCAATCCCTTGCCAGCGGCTGGCAGGTGCACGAGGGCAGGGAGTGCTGGAACCCGGCATTCTCCGCATTCATTGCCGGGTTTTTCCACCGCTGTTCCCCGCTCGTGCGCCACGAGAAGGAAGCCGGGCATCTGGTTCCTGACAATCGTTGATGAGTGGCGGCGTGCCGTGCAGGGAATTGTACGAAAAAATGAGCGTGTTTCCCCGGATGCCAGAAGAGTCGGCGTTTCCCAAATTTTTTTTAAATATCCGTTTGCCAAGGCAGATTGTTATTTACTATAACGGCAGAGACTCTTTACACCAATCATGATCCCGTGGCTCAATTCCAATTTCCGGCATTTCAAACCGACCGCGGCAATCGCGATCAATGCCACGCGGCACATGAACAAGATCGAGCGGAAGAAATTATTCTCCCCGGACCTCGAACCCATGCGGACCGCCGAGGGGAGATGGTTCGAGGCAATTGTCTACGAGATGTTCCTGGATATTGCCAAAAAAACCGATGCAATCAGGTACGTTGCCATGAAAGGCGCTGATGCCCCCAACCAGCGCGAGAATGCGAAGATCGGGCAGAACGGATTATTCTATTCAAAGTACGGCGACATCACTGTACGCGGCAACGGGCAGGATCTTGCCGAGTTCGATTTTCTGCTGGTCGATGCACAAAACCATGTGGCGTTCGGCGAAGTGATCACATCCCCGTCGGACTTAAAGGAATTCGAAGTGGAGATTGCGTACAAGAAACGGCTGCTCGGGTACCTCTACGGGCAGAAGATCACGCCATTCATCCTTGTCTCCTCCATCGACCTCTCGAATTATGTTGTTGTCAAGCGCCTTGCAAAAGACAAAACCAACGCGATCATCCACACCAGTACCTGCGAGGAGATCAAAGGGCTGGTCAAGCATTACCGCCCGCGGATCATCTACAACCTGCCCGAGAACCATCCCAAGCTGATACGGGCAACCGATATCCCCATGAAACACCCGTTTGACTACAAGCGCTATCACGACGAGGTAAAAAACCATATTTTCACGGAGATCAACCGGGCACCGGGGCGCATCCGTCCCGAGATTGCGGACCAGACCGGGCAACTGGTGAAGAAGGTGCTCTATGGCGGCCTGTTTCCCCCTGCGATCAAGGCGGTCTGCGATACCTATGGCATGACCGTGAAAGGAAAGCAGATTACGCCGGAAGAGTTCCCGAAGTATTACTCGAAGGCGATCCTCGCCACCGACCTGCCCGGCTATGAACTGATCATCTACCTGCGTTCAAAGCAGAAGAAAGAATATCACAAGATGATCCAGATGAAGGACGGGCATTTCAAATTCGAACGCCCGACGCCGCCCAAGGTCGGGTTTTTCCTCTGGCTGGAATCGATCCAGCCGACACTCGGGTCACGGGTCACGCTCCAGGTTCTCGACGCGTTTACCATTCACGAGCGCCAGCGGCAGTGAACACGGGTTGATCGGGCAGTTGCGGGATTATTCCCCGGTACGATGCAATCTGTCGCAAGATCGTGACCGGGCATCCCGTCCGGGTACGAAATAAAAAAAGAAAAGGTGATTGTGTAACATTCACTAAAAGTGCGATAAACCTGAAACAAAATTTTCATTACCGCTCTTGGGGGCTCCGGCAAGCCTCCGCCCCCGCCGCTCGGGCATCCCCCGATTGCGATAGTGCCGTATTACCTGTACTTGTGTGCCCTCAATTAAGGTAATGTCGGGGCATCGCAATGCTTCCTGTCCCCCTCGGGGGACTGGCGGCGCAAGAGGGGGGCTGAATTTTTGTGTTCTCCGGTGTGCAAATCTAAAAAAACTGAATTGGCTAAATACTAACCATGGGTTAGTGGTGAAATTTACCTAATCACCAAAGAAAAAAGAGAGGTGACGGGATTCTCACTCGTCGGTCTCTCCGGTACGGATCCGGATCGATTTCTCAACAGGAATGACAAAGATCCTGCCATCGCCGATCTTTCCCGTTTTCGCTGCTTCGGAGATGGTGCTGATAAGCGATTCTGTTTCGCTAGATTTGACGACAATCTCGATCTGGATCTTGGGAAGGAGATCGACTACCATCAGGCCGCCACGATATTCGAGGGCAATTCCCTTCTGCTCACCGCGACCCTGGACTTCGGTAATGGTCATACCTTTGAAGCCTTTCTCCTCCAGTGCTTTCTTGACGAATTCCAACCGTTCCGGTTTGATGATTGCTTTTACCAGTTTCATGGATTCACTCTCCTTTTTGCTGCGCTGCAACAGGCTGTGCGAGATTGAGCCAGACATATGATTTTTCACCGGTCGCGTTGCCGGATGTTCCTGCAGCCGGTGTCTCACCCAGTGATTCACCGGTCCGGATCCGGATGACCTTCTCGACCGGCATGACAAAGATCCTGCCATCGCCGATCTTTCCGATCCGGGCAGATTCTGCGATCGTCCTGACCAGGTGATCAGCCTTATCCTGGCTGGTCACCATCTCGATCTGAAGCTTGGGGAGGAGATCTATCCTCACCAGACCTCCGCGATACTGGAGTGCAATCCCGTTCTGTTCGCCGTGTCCCCTGACTTCCGTAACGGTCATACCGCTGAACCCGTTCTGTTCGAGTGCAGTCTTCACGAATTCAAACCGTTCCGGTTTGATGATTGCCTTTACCAGTTTCATGCTGTTTCCTCCCGTCAGCACCGTTCCCCGTGCTGCGAGATGTCAAGGCCGACATACTCTTCCTCTTCGGTGACACGCAGGCCGATGGTCTTGTCGATCACTACTGCAAGGATATACGTCACGACGAATGCATAAATAACCGCCGCGAAGGCACCCGCTGCATTGGCAACGAACTGGTGCACGTTCCCCTCGATCAGGCCGGACGCACCATTGACTGCTGCGACCGCGAAGATACCGGTTGCGAGTGCACCCCAGAGTCCGCCCATGCCGTGGATTGCCCAGGCATCGAGACTCTCATCATAGCCTTTCCGGATGCGCCAGAGCATGACCGCGTAGCAGAACATACCGCCAATCGCACCGATAAGGATCGCTGTCATCGGCGTCACAAACCCGGCTCCCGGCGTAATCGCAACGAGACCTGCAACAGCCCCGCTCACGAACCCGAGGGAACTGGGTTTGCCGTTGATCCAGCTCACTACCATCCATGCCAGTGCACCGGCCGCTGCGGCAACGTTGGTGGTGACAAATGCACTTGCCGCCAGTCCGTTGGCTGCGACTGCGCTGCCGGCATTGAACCCGAACCAGCCGAACCAGAGGAGCGCTGCACCAAGGATGGTCAGGGGAATGTTGTTGGGTTCCATGGCATACTTGCCAAAGCCGACCCGTTTCCCGATGACCAGGGCAAGAGCCAGTGCGGCAAACCCGGAACTGATATGGACAACCGTACCGCCGGCGAAATCCAGGGCGCCGAACTGGGCTGCCCAGCCGCCACCCCACACCCAGTGTGCGAGCGGATCATAGACGATCGTTGTCCAGAGGAGGGCGAAGATGAGGTATGCACTGAACTTGACACGTTCAGCGATACCGGAAGTTACGATTGCCATGGTCACGGTTGCAAAGACCAGCTGGAATACCATGTATAACAGCCCGGGAATCGCACTGCTGAACGCTCCGGGTTCCATGCCCACGTTGTTCAGACCGAGATATTCAAGGTTGCCGATGAAACCCCCGACATCTGAACCGAACGCAAGCGAATACCCGATCAATACCCACTGGATGCTCACCAGTGCAAAGGCAACGAACGACAGGGTGATCATGGAGATCAGATTTTTCCTGCGCACGAGCCCGCCATAGAAGAATCCTACCGCCGGCGTCATGATCATGACAAGCGCCGTTGAGGCAAGGATCCATGCAGTTGCTCCCGAATCAATTGGCATTCAATTCACCTGTAATCTGTTTCTCATTACTTTTTTGGTTCTTAATCATTTTCCAGAGCCCGGAAGGAATGAGCTGGAACCAGCGTACCACTGCCGGATGAGAAGTCCGGTGTATCCGGGATGGTAATTCTCATTCCTGTTTCCGGTTTTTCAAGTTTGTAAGATTGTGTAATTGACAGAAGGAAGTTGTATTCCTACCCTTATAAATATTGTGTACGTGGTATCTATAATGCCGTTGAATAAAAAAATAATAATGGTTGCCCCGGATAAAACCGTATTGACAAAAAAATACAAAATTCACGGGAAGAGCACGGCCAGCCTGTCCCGGGGAGTTTCCTTTGCGGGACCGGGTACTCCGGCGTTCATATCGCCACGGGATTTTCTATTCAAACGGAAGAATGTATGTTCCGTTGTATCCGGTTTCAGGTACCGGAACATGTGCTGACCGTGAGCATTCCCCGGCAGGATCGTTTGTCCCGGGAACGGATTGCCAGGGACGCGTTGGCTACGGGTCTTTTTTAGGCCGGTGACGAACAGTCCCGATGCCGGGCCCCTTTCCTGGACAGTACCTTACGGAGATGCATGTCCATGGATACGGCGTGTGAAAAAGAATCCGGTGATACCCCGCGCCCTGGTGTATTCACGCCGGGCGGATGAAATCCTCTGCCACCATCCGGCAGAGCCGGTTGCTCTCTGCAAGGAAACGGGGAGTGTCCCGTGCGATTACGGCCTGCTGGTGCTTCCGGAGATCGTTTGACCACTCTTTGATGATCGCGCCGGTCATTTCCATGTGGAACTGGAGACCGAGTGCGTTCCGGTACGAGAAGGCCTGGTTCCTGACATTCTTCCCGTACGCGAGCAGCCGGCCCCGGTAAGGAATCCCGAAGGTCTCCCCGTGGAGCTGGAAAACAGGGAACTGTTCCGGGAATTTTGAAAAGATGCCGGATGCATCGGCTGCCCGGTTCAGCACATGCCACCCGGTTTCCCGGACGAACGGGTATACCCGTGCCCCGTGAGCAGAGGCGATCAGCTGCGCCCCCAGACAGATACCCAGTACGTTCTGACCGGTTTTTACGGATCGCCGGATGAGTTCCTTCTCCTCTTTCAGCCACGGGAATTCGTCTTCATCATTGACGCTCATAAAACCGCCCATGAAGACAAGATGGGTGGCATTCAGGGTGCGGGGAACCTCATTGATATCGTACAGCCGGAAATATTCGAACGGGATATTCCGCTCACGGAAGATCGTTTCAAGATACCCTGACGGTTCGTTTTTGACATGCTGGAAGATGGCGATCTTTGGATCCATAGCAGGCTTCCTTGTTTTTCGGTATCCCTTGAGTGGATGGGACGGGGGATATAGGGATCCCCGCTATGCCCGTTCACCATGCTGGCAGATATCCAGCCCCACATATTCTTCATCTTCGGTTACGCGGAGCCCGATCGTACGATCGATCGCCGTCGCGATAAGATACGTGACAACGAAGGTATAGGCGAGTGCAGCAAATGCGGCCACCGCGTTTGCAAAGAACTGGGAGGAGTTGCCTTCCATCCACCCGGCAAATCCCCCGATTGCCGCGGCGGCAAAGATACCGGTGGCAAGGGTTCCCCACAGCCCCCCCATCCCGTGGATCGCCCACGCATCGAGGCTCTCATCCATCTTCCGGGAGATCCGTACAAGCATCATGGAATAGCAGAGCACCCCGGCGACTGCCCCGATGAGCACGGCAACAAGCGGGGGGACGAAACCGGCGGCCGGCGTGATCGCAACCATCCCGGCAATGGCACCGCTGACCATTCCGAGCGAACTGGGCTTGCCCCGGTACCAGCTCGCAACCATCCACGCGAGCGCCCCGGCCGCTGCTGCCGAGTTCGTGTTGACAAACGCGATCACGGCGCTGCTGTTGAGCGCGAGGGCACTGCCCGCGTTGAACCCGAACCAGCCGAACCAGAGGAGCGCAGCACCGAGCAGCGCGATCGGGATATTATGCGGTTCAAGGGCATGCTCCCCGAACCCGGCACGCCGCCCGATGACGAGCGCGAGCGACAGGGCGGCAAAACCCGAACATATCTCAACAACCGTTCCCCCGGCAAAATCGATGAGGCCCATCTGCTGTGCCCAGCCGCCTCCCCATGCCCAGTGCGCGATCGGGCAGTACACGACCGTCAGCCATACCAGGCAGAAGACAATAAACGAGGAGAGTTTGATTCGTTCCGCCACCGCGGACGTGACGATGGTAATGGTCACCGCCGCAAAGAAGAGCTGGAAGATCATGAAGAGGAGCGGGGGATAGGTCCCGGCACCGGCCTCTGCACTCACCCCGGCCAGGCCCAGGTAACTCAGGTTCCCGATGAACCCCCCCACGTCAGGCCCGAACGCAAGCGAGTACCCGATCAGGATCCACTGGATGCTCGCAAGCGCCAGGCACACAAAGGAGAGCGCAATCATCGAGATAAAGTTCTTCTTCCGTACCAGTCCGCCATAAAAAAGACCGACTCCCGGGGTCATCAGCATGACCAGCACTGCCGAGACCATCAGCCAGCATGTAACGCCTGTATCCATCGCCATCGTAATCTCCGTATTGTTGTTGCGGCAGCGATCGATCGGTACCGGTCGCAGGAAGTATTCCGCGGAGCTGCACCGGGCACGTACACGTATCCACTATGCCTGCGCCCACGGGTGAGCCTTACGACTGGTACAGAACGATCGGCCGATTATTCCGGGATTACAAGTCCGAAGATCGCCGACTATTCAATAAAAATTTTTGAAAAATTTAATAGGTTGCCAGGTACCTGTCCAGTTCCCACGGGTGAACCGCGAGCCGGAAGGCATCGGTTTCCATATCTGCAATGCGGGTGAGGTTCGTCACCACATGTTCGCCGAGCGTGTTGCAGATGACCTCATCCTTGAGGAGCGCAGCATTCGCTTCGGCAAGGCTCGCCGGCAGCATCTCGACCTTCAGCCGCTTGCGGTCCTTTGCATTGAGGTGGTAGATGTTGGTGTTGGTCGATTCCGGCGGCATGATCTTGTTCTTGACGCCGTCCATACCCGCTGCGAGCATGCAGGCAAACGTGAGGTACGGGTTGCACATCGGGTCCGGGCTGCGGAACTCGGCACGGGTGCTGTTGCCACGGGCTGCGGGAACGCGGACAAGGGCAGAGCGGTTGGCCGCACTCCAGGCAAGGTAGCAGGGTGCTTCGTAGCCGGGGACGAGGCGCTTGTACGAGTTGATCGTCGGGTTCGCCACACGCGTGATGGCCCGTGCATGCTTCAGGATACCGCCGATATAGTAAAGGCAGGTCTCTGAGAGCTGCAGGTCGGCGTTTGCATCATAGAACGCATTCTTGCCGTTCTTGGAGAGCGAGCCGTGGGTGTGCATGCCGCTGCCGTTGATGCCGGCAATCGGCTTTGCCATGAAAGAGGCATGGAGGCCGTACTGCAGGGCAATCGACTTGGTCGCAAACTTGAACGTGATGACCCGGTCCGCGGTGGTCAGGGCATCGCCGTACTTGAAGTCGATCTCGTGCTGGCTGTCGGCGACTTCGTGGTGGGAGGCTTCGATCTCAAAGCCCATCTCGCTCAGGGCGAGGACCACGTCCCTCCGGACATCTTCAGCAGAGTCGGTTGGCGCGAGATCGAAGTAGGCACCATGGTCTTCGAACTCCGTGGTAGGAACGCCGTCGTACATCTTGAACAGGAAGAATTCAAGTTCGGGGCCGGTATTGAACGTGTAGCCCAGCTTGGCGGCTTCGGCCATGGTCTTCTTCAGGATGTAACGGGGATCTCCTTCGAACGGCTTGTTGCCGTACGTCTGGACATCGCAGATGAACCGGGCAACCTTTCCTTCCTGGGGTCTCCACGGGAGAACTGCATACGTACTCTGATCGGGCTTCAGGATCATGTCGGATTCTTCGATCCTGGCAAATCCTTCAATGGAAGACCCGTCAAACCAGATCCCTTCCGTGAGCGCTTTTTCCGCCTGGATGGCAGGGATCGAGACGTTTTTGGGCATCCCCTGGATATCCGTGAACTGAAGGCGGATGAATTTTACCCCGTCCGCCTCAATCCTCTTGAGCATCTTCGTTACGTCTGCTGACATAATGGAAGAATGGTTCCACCCAATCGTATTTATATTTATTTTACGTACATTATTGAGCGAATGCTCATATTCACTTTCAGGAAATGGTTACTCTAGTGGATCAACGTTCTCTGTGATAATATGTGTGGTATTATAGGTGTAATTGACCGGCGCCGCCAGTGTATGGATGGCACCAAGATAAAAGAAGCGCTCGCTTCCATGGACGAGCGCGGGAGCGGAGAGGGTGCAGGATATGTAGCGTACGGCATCTATCCGGACTACAAGGACTACTACGCGCTGCATGTCTTCTTTGATAACATCCGGGAGAACAAGGCCCCGCTCGACAACCTGCTTGAAAAATGGGGAACGATCATCCACGACGAGCAGATAAAAACCTACGAGCAGCCCGGCCTTCGCAAGGTCCACACCCCCTGGCGCTATTTCTTCCGGCCGGACCGGGGCATGATGCCCAAGAGTACCACACCCGACGAGGATATTGTCACCCATATTGTCATGAAAGTGAACAGTGAGCGGAACGGCGCCCTCATCTTCTCCTCCGGAAAGAATCTCGGTGTCTTCAAGGCAGCCGGCTGGCCGGAGGATGTCGCGAACTTCTACCGGATCCAGGACTACCAGGGCTACCTCTGGCTCGCCCACAACCGGTACCCCACGAACACGGCCGGCTGGTGGGGCGGGGCGCATCCCTTCAACCTCCTCAACTGGAGCGTTGTCCACAATGGTGAGATCACCTCCTACGGCACCAACCGGCGCTACATCGAGAGTTACGGGTACAAGTGCACGATGTACACCGACACGGAAGTCGTCGCGTACCTCGTTGACCTGCTCGTACGAAAACACGGGCTTTCCGAGAAGATGGCGGTCCGGGCCCTTGCGCCCCCGTTCTGGGACGAGATCGACCGGATGCCGGCAAAAGAGCAGGAACTCAACCGGGCGATACGCCTGACCTATGGTCCCGCCCTCATGAACGGCCCCTTTGCCATCTGCGTAGCGAACGAGAACTCGCTCGTTGGTTTCACCGACAGAATCAAGCTCCGCCCCCTTGTCAGCGGGGAGAGCGGGGACCGGCTCTTCATCTCCAGCGAAGAGGCTGCCATCCGGAGGATCGATCCGGATGTGGAAAATATCACGATGCCCAAAGCCGGCGAACCGGTGATCGGGAGGGTGATCGCATGAGCATCGGCAGCACCCCCCTGAGATTCCGGGTCACGATCGACCCGGACCGGTGCATGAACTGCGGGCGCTGTATCGAGAACTGCTCGTACGGCGTGTACCGGAAGGAGGGGGATTCTATCCGCATCAACTCGCGGAACTGTGTCGCCTGCCACCGCTGTCTCGCGTTCTGCCCGCGGGATGCAATCGAGATCGAAGAGAAACCGGGCGATTACCGGAGCCACCCGGTCTGGACCCGCGAGATCCGCGAGGCGGTCTTCAACCAGGCAAAGACCGGCAGGATCATCTCCGGGGGCATGGGCAATGCCCTGCCCTGGCCGATCATCTTCGACCGGCTCGTGCTCGATGCCTGCCAGGTGACGAACCCGAGCATCGATCCCCTGCGCGAGCCCATGGAGCTCCGCACCTATATCGGCAAGAAGCCGTCATCGCTCTCGATCCGGGAACGGCCCGGCAAGGATGTCGAACTCTTAACAAAACTCACGCCCAACCTCCAGATCGAGACCCCGATCATGATCGGGCACATGAGCTACGGGGCGATCAGCCTGCCGGCCCAGCAGGCCATGGCCCGGGCGGTCCACCGCATCGGCACGTTCATGGGCACGGGAGAGGGCGGGCTTCACCAGTCGCTCTACCCGTACCAGAAGAACATGATCGTCCAGGTTGCCTCGGGACGGTTCGGCGTCGACATCGACTATCTCGAACGCGGGGCCGCGATCGAGATCAAGATCGGCCAGGGTGCAAAACCGGGTATCGGTGGCCATCTCCCCGGCGAGAAAGTCTGCGCCGATGTTGCCTGCACCCGCATGATCCCGGAGGGCAGCGACGCGATCAGCCCGGCGCCCCACCACGATATCTACAGCATCGAGGATCTCAAACAGCTGGTCCACGGACTTAAAGAGGCAACGGAATGGAAGAAGCCGGTCTTTGTCAAGATCGCTGCGGTCCATAACACCGCCGCCATTGCCGCAGGAATTGCCCGCTCGGGGGCAGACGCCGTGGTCATCGACGGTTTCCGGGGCGGAACCGGTTCGGCACCCGTGGTCTTCCGCGATCATGTCGGGATCCCGATAGAGGCAGCTGTTGCAAGTGTCGATGCGAAACTCCGGTCACAGGGAATCCGCAACGAAGTCTCCATCATCGCGAGCGGCGGCATCCGGCAGAGTGCGGACGTGGCAAAGATCATCTGCCTCGGCGCCGATGCCGTCTATATCGGGACGTCGGCGCTCGTGGCTATGGGATGCCGGGTCTGCGGGACCTGCAACCGGGGCATGTGTGCCTGGGGCATTGCCACCCAGAAACCCGAACTGACGAAGAGGCTGGATCCCGAGACCAATGCCGTGCAGGTCGAGAACCTGATCCATGGCTGGACCCTCGAACTGGGCGAACTGATGGGAGCGGCCGGTATCAACAGCATCGAGAGCCTGCGGGGCAACCGCGACCGGCTCCGGGGCTACATGCTGGACGAGGGACTGCTGAATGTGCTCGATGTCAAGACCGTGGGGGCTTGAAATGAAGACGCTCACGATCGATGCAAAAGACATCCATTATACGCCGCTGAACCAGCAGATCCGTGCGGCCATTGCTGACGGGGCAAAGGAGATCACCCTCAACAATGTCCTCGGCCAGCGGTTCATCGGGGACGGCCTGCGGGGCGACGATGTCACGATCACCGTGAACGGCGTGCCGGGCGGGGATCTCGGGATGTTCATGAGCGGCCCCACCCTCATCGTCCATGGCAACGCGGACCATGCGCCCGGCAATACCATGGACAAGGGCAGGGTGATCATCCATGGCAGCGCCGGCGATGCCGTAGCCCACAGCATGCGGGGCGGCAGGGTGTATGTCCGGGACAATATCGGGTACCGGGGCGGCATCCACATGAAGAAGTACCTGGAGAAACGCCCCATTCTCGTGGTCGGCGGCAGCGCTCGGGCGTTCCTCGGGGAATCCATGGCAGGCGGGCTCGTGATCGTGCTGGGCCTCGGGGGCGTTCCCCCGATCGCGGAGCAGGGGGTGGGGAGCGGCATCCATGGCGGCGAGATCTTCGTACGGGGACCGGTCGACAACCTCTGTCTCGGGAACGGGACGAAACAGGCACCGGTCACGGAGGAAGAGAGGGCCATGATCCGCCCGATTATCGAAGACTTCGCGCAATCGTTCGGGATCGATTCTACCCCCCTGCTCGCAGCTGAATACACGCGGATCGCCGCAGTCAGCGCACGGCCGTTTGCGAACAAGTATACGTTGGAGTGAGAGCGATGGCACAGAAAAGTTATCTCGATCTGAAAAGCGAGGTATGGGATACCGGCATATGTTCGGGCTGCGGTGCCTGCGTGGCGGTCTGCCCGGCCGATGCGATCTCCTTTAAGGAAGGGGAGATGGTGACAAGCCCGGTCAGCAACGGTTACTGCAAGCAGGCGACCGACAGCGTCCCGTGCGGGGCATGTTACGCGGTATGTCCCCGGACAACAGAACAGCCAAACGAAGAACTCGGCGACTATCTTGAGATGGTCGCGGCAAAAGCGGCCATCGACGTACCCCACCGGCAGAGCGGCGGTGCCGTTACGGCAATCCTCGCCCATGCGCTGGATACCGGCCTCATCGATGCGGTAGTGACGGTGACAGAAGACCGCTGGACCCTCCGGCCGTCATCTGTTGTCATCACGAAATCCGATGTCCTGATCGGCCAGGCGGGCAGCCGGTACAACTGGTGGGTGCCGCTGCTTGCTGCGCTCAAGACTGCGGTGGTAGGACGGAAATGCACCAAGATCGCGGTGGTCGGCGTCCCCTGCGTTGTCCAGGCCCTTGCACGGATTCGTTCAGGCGACAATGATCTCCTCAAACCCTATGCCCGTGCGATCCGCCTCGTGGTCGGCCTGTTCTGTACGGAGTCGTTCGATTATGCGGCGCTGGTCCAGGGAAAACTCAAAGCCCGGTACAGGATTGAACCAAACGAGATCCGCAAACTGGACGTGAAGGGAAAACTCGAGATCGCAAAACAGGATGGCAGCACGACCATCGTCCCGCTCGCGGAACTGGATGACTGTATCCGGAAGGGCTGCCATTACTGCACCGATCTGACGGCCGTGTATGCCGATATCTCTGCCGGAGCCATCGGCAGCCCTGCCGGTTCAACCACCCTTGTGGTCCGGACTCCCGCGGGCAAGGGATTTGTCGACAGCGCAGTGCGGGACCATGCCCTCACCACGAGTGCGGGTATTGACGAGGCCGCCATCCGCAAACTTGCATCTGCGAAGATTAAAAGAAATTCCGGCCGGCATAAAACCCCGTAGAGACGCGGGGATTTTCTTTTTTTCCGGCCCGGTATTACCGTGAAATCCGGTGCGGGTTTTTTCCCACAATTTTTCTCGTGCTAAAAGAACAGGAGGCGATCTTTGTGTACGTTCCCCGGCAAAATCCTTACATCCATGTGGGATTCTTTCACCAGACCGTATTCAGTATGCAAAAATAGCTGAATTGCATTCACTCATATTCCAGCGGATCGGCAACCCCGGCATCCCGGAAAGCAGCCAGTCGTTCATCGCACGACCCGCATTTCCCGCACGCCTTTTCTCCACCCTTGTAACACGTCCATGTCAGGGAATAATCTACACCGAGAGATAATCCGCGTTTGACGATGTCTCCCTTTGACAGGTGAAGATACGGAGCGGACAGGACCAGGTCGTTCCAGTCACAGAGATGGAACGCGGCAGTCATTGCATCGACAAATGCCGGACGGCAATCCGGGTAGATGGCGTGGTCCCCGGCATGCGCTCCATAGAACAGATGGCCGGCATGAATGCCGATTGCATATGCTGCCGCGAGGCTGAGCAGGACCATATTCCTGTTCGGGACTACCGTCTGCTTCATGGTCTCATCGTCATAATTTCCTTCAGGAACGGCCAGGTCCGATCGGGTAAGGGCAGAGGGTGCGAGATCGTGCAGGACCCTGGCGTCGATGATCTTCTGGGGGATATCCAGGCGTTCGCAGGTTCTTGTTGCATACGCGATCTCCCTCTTATGCCGCTGACCGTAATCGAACGTCACCGCCGTGAGGGCATAGCCCTGTTCGCGGAGGTCGTAGAGCAGGGTGGTGCTGTCCAGTCCTCCTGAAAGAATGATTACCGCATCGTGCTTCATACAGTGTCCCGGGTTATCCAGTACTATGAAGGATTTCATTCTTATTTTTCTTTTGACAGGTTTTTTGTGGATCGCGGGGGCATCTGATAGTGATGAGGGGGGCTGGCGCTCCTGCCGGGGCTCCGCAGTCAAAGGATCCTGTTGAATTCTCCGTCTCCCCAGATTTCACGGTACGTAATTTTTCAGGGATCGGAGATTACCTGATAACCGATCTTGGAAGACGTCCGTCCGTCTCCCCTCAATCCCCGGTGTGATGAAGGAAGATGAGAAGAGCGCTATAATGCTTCCTTCGCTGTTGCGATGATTAATTCCCGGCAGCGTGGCCCGGTTCCGGAATTTGTATATTTTTGATCCGGTATCCGTGGCGTATTCCGGTCATTCATCATCCCGAAAAAATTCCGGGAAATGGGACCGGATACGGTTGCGATCCGGTTCGGGCAGTCGCTCAAGCTGTATATGTTCTTTTCCGAGAATGTATGCTGCGGCCTCGAGCCGCGATTCGAAGGGTACGATCGAGTACCTGCCCGCTGGTTCAGAGGGATAGTGGATATAGTAGATGCCCGTCTCTCCCGGTACTGCGTGTACGAAGATCTCGGTGTCATCGTCGGGCATGCTGCCGGAACCCGGGATGTCCGGAGGGGGGCGGTAGAGCAGCAGGTCTGACCGGGGGTCGGGAGATCCCGGCAGCTCTTTCGTGTTCCTCTCGCCATCCATTGCCATGCGATCGGGTTTCACTCTGCACCTCACACTGATGGTGGGGGGCGGGGACAGATAAACTTATGCACATAATGTGCATTAAACGCTAAATGTGCATCGTTCCCATGAGGAGGTATGCCTGACAAGGAAAATATCGTGAAGTCCCGGCTCCATCACGGTTCCCATTCTCTCGATCTTACCATCCCAGCTGGAGTAGCACAGTCCAGGAAGATCAATCCCGGCGATATCTTCCGGCTCGTGGTGAAAGAGCAGAAGGACTCCCTGGTCCTGGAGTACGAACGGGTGTATTCGACCAGAGGATGAATGTGCCTGAGTACCGGAGCGTATTGCCGGACAATGGCGGGGTCATTTCCGGTGGTAACGGTTGTTCATCGCGATCCGGATCGCGATCGCAAAAAGAAAACAGGTCCGGAATGGGGGGTTGAACGGTATTGTTGGCTGAAAAAGTAAAGTGGATCGTATTGCTGGCTGATGAGTGCGGTCTGGCGCTTCAGCCGGGTGTTGACTGACGGCCTGCGTGGGCCGGTCCCGGCAATTGCCTGAGATAACTACCTGACCGTGATTATAAAAAGGTCAGGGAAAGACCCGGTAAATTTCTTCACGACTTTTTACCCGGTAGAATATGACTGTATTGTCCCCGGTGATCCTGCACCCGATCCGGTATTGTCCCAGGCGAATACGATAATAGTGTTCATACCCTTTCATCCGGCGTATATCAAATCCCGAAAAAATAGTTTCTGCTGCGGGGATCTGGTCAAATACCAGACGCTCAATACGGGACCGGTGACGTGCAGGGATGGCAAAAAGATCCTTTAAGAAAATTTTCTTGTAGCCACAGGCAGGCATTTTAATCCTTTTTCAAAGATTTATAGAATTTTCTGGCTTCATGAACCGAGAGAACCGGATCATCCTCTGCGTCCTCCATGAATTTTCCCAGCCCGTGATCTTCGATAATGGATTCCATCCGGTTGAAGGTTGCAAGGTCAACAATCACTGCCTGCTTCTGGTTCCTGGCATCCGTGATGTATTTCCGGGGTATTGCGGTCATGCCTGTCTCACTTCAATGTATATGTTGGAAAGTATAAATGAGCTTGTTTCGTGGTGGAGACGGCAGAGATCTGACCCTCTCGCGGGGGAACGGGATATTGTTACGCACCGGTATTTCCGCGTGGACTGGAATCTGCTCTGGATCAGTATCCATGAAGAATTACCGGTACTAAAGAATCAGATCCACATTCTTATGAACAGGGAAAAAGGATAATCCGGAACAAAGGAGATCAACGCATGAACCGTTACCGGGGAAAATCCCGTGAACAAAATACCATTGCCCAAATCCAGAGCGAAGGGTACGATGCCCTGGCAGATGCCCTTGGACCGGAGGATGCTGTCCGGTTCATCCGGAGTTTTGATCCCGGGAGAGGCGATTATACCAAAGAGCGGAAGAAAACGTTTGGGAAAAAGACGGCAAAGCAGATCGGCAAGGAGATCCTTGAACTGCAGAAGTCTTTGTGATTAATTTTTCAGAGTCGCTGTTACGATTTCCCGGTAATTCCGGCCAGGTGGAATTATATGCGTTTATAATATCTGTTTTACCTTCATAAGGGTGAAGTAACGGGCGAAAGGTAATACTATTGCTGGAACTGTTTTTTTAAAATCATTGCGGGGACGAACAGATCTTCCGATTACTGAATACATCCGGGCAGCGGACGTTGTACCGGAGAATTCCTGCCGGATTGCATGAAAACCGGGTTCCCTGTTCCAGATACAATTCCAGGCACATTCGATTGAGTCGTGGATAGCCGGTACAGAATAGCCGACCGGTCCCCAGGGAAACGGCGAGGGAATATCTTTCTGCCTCTGCAAAGCCCGGGTTATACAGGTATCCAGCGGAAGCACAAGCCAGATCACCGATACAGGAATGGTGGAGCAAAGAAGGTTCTCCCGGACTTCCCCGACATGGGGACCCATCCCGGAAAATTCCAGGATTCCCGGTGCGGGCCTGCCACATATCTCAAGAAAATGGTCCCAGGCACAATCTTCTCCTTCGACTGTGCTGTTACTATACCGGACCCGGCAGTCATCGATCGATGCGTATGGGAATCCGGTATCCCGTGCCAGGTATTCCGCAAGGGTTGTCTTTCCGGATCCCAGCGTCCCGATCAAGAGGATTTTCCGGGGGCTGGTAAATGAGCCTCTCTGCGTTACAAAATCATGCGGGTCCATGCCGGTTCCTGCTCACCGTTCACCCAGGGTGCCTCTGTGATTTATTCATCGCTGAAATTCCATGCCTACGTGCTGAACAATCCTGTCCTAAGGAGGAATACCGATGCGAATACAACCGGCGTATACTGCCACCCGCCAGGGATGCGGATAACGTTGTACGCATGAGGCCGTGGACCGGCCTGTTACATGAATTCGTCGGGATCGATCCCGGCATCTTTACAGATCTGCTTTAAAATTTTAGGATGCAGGATTTTTCCGGCGTGATCCGGCACGGTTACCCTGATTCCGGCATCGTTCTTGAATATCTTGTGACTCCCGCTCTGTCTGACACAGGTGAATCCCTTTTTTTGCAGCACCGTAATGATCCGGTGGGCCGGGACTCTCGGAAGTTTTTCACTCATACCGAGACGTCCACGGTCGTCAGGTTGATGAGCTGTGCCTGGGGAATTTTCTCCCCGGATTCAATCCGATCATCGAGATGGAGGTGGATAGCGTCTTTGATATTGGCGAGGACTTCCTCATAGGTTTCGCCCTGTGCATAACATCCCTGGAGTTCAGGGCAGAACGCAGTATAGCCATCATCATCTTTTTCGATTACTACGGAAAAACGGAAATTGTGCATCTGATACCTTCCCCTGTGCGTTCACTGCTAACTATATCTTACCGGTCCGGCCCAATAACTTTTTGATTGCCCGGAAGGATTTTTTTGGGCCCGCTGGTTGTCGTTCACCCGGGTCCGGCCCTGGCAGGTTCTCCTCCGGGTTCAGGCAGACGTTGCCCCGTCTTTGTGTTTATTCATCGCTGAACCAGAATGCCCACACGCTGAACGATCCAATCCCGAGAAGAAATACCGCTACAAACACGACCGGCGTATAACGCCACCCGTCGCATACCCGGAGTACGGCATAGAGCATGAGGCCGAGGACTGGCCCGGCAATGCAGGCACCGGTAAGGCGTTTTTTAGTAAAATCCGGGATGTTCAAAAGGTCCGGCAAATGGTATCACTTTCTATAATCATTTTTTTACGTTATGTAATTTCTCGCGTGTTCATCTACCGTTCCCGGAAAAATCTACCGGTGACTGGTGATATTTTCCGGAACGGCCGCGAGTGCCATGTCAGAATATTGGTTTACAGCCGGGGGTGGCCACTCGGGATTTTTATTTTAGGTCCGGGAGTTGACGAAGATGGTTCACCAGTGCACCAAAGAATATGTTGGGGGGTAAGGCGGATAAAATTTACTACGTATTTAATATGTATTTACTACGTAAATTCATCACATAATTTTCCCTATTGTCACTAGATGTTTGACCTGGTGAGTTTTGTTGGCCGGGGGAGAGTAAGGAAAAAAGTACTCAAAGCTCTCATCAAGCTTAATTCTCCTACAGAACTTGCCAAAGAACTGGATATCGAACGCTCAACAATTAGCCGGGCAATTAATGAACTTACAGAAAAAGGACTCGTGGAATGCCTGACGCCGGATGAGCGGATGGGCCGGTATTACCGGACAACTGATCTCGGGAAGAAGATTCTTGCAATTATTGAGGGGAAAGAGGAGTGAGTTTTCCTGAGGATTTGACGTTCAATGGGGCTCCGCCCCAGCCGCGTGGGCTTGGCCCACGATTTGGGGTGTCAATCGTACCATTTGAAAATGACTATTTGGCCTTCCGTTCTGCTATATCCTGACCGTTGGGATGGATAAAATAAAATTTTATGAGATGAGATTGGTAGATAGGAGTTGGATCTTCGGATTCATCACAGTGTGAGAGAAAATGTCTGAAAACAAGAAACAACACTATGTTCCCCAATTTTATCTAAAAAATTTTTCACAAGATAAGAAAAGACTTTTCATCTACCATTTAGCATCTGAAAAATCGAATCCCGGTCCGATCAGTTCAACCTGCCAAGAAAAATATTTTTATGGGAATGATGGCGAATTTGAAAAAGTTCTTTCCGAAATGGAAACATCGCAAGCAAAAGTCATTAAAAAAATCCTAAAAAATGGGAGTGTCAAAGGGTTATCATCGAAGGAATTTTCTAATTTGTTAATTTTTATTATGCTCCAACTTACGCGAACAAGAGACGCAAAAAATAGTGCAGAGAATATATACGATTTTTTCGCAGAGAATTTTATCTTACCGATGATTAAGGGTCATGAAAAATTAAAAAAATATCCCCCAGAATTGCTCGAATTATTGGATGTGGCCAAGAATCCAGAATTTTATAAAACTCTATTGGTAATCGCATGCAAAAATGCAGAAGGAATATCAGACTTGAAACCTTTTCTTCTCATCAACAAAACGTCAAAACCTTTCATCGCTAGTGATTCTCCGATAGTATTGAACAACATTATCAAACTAGGTAATCTGAGTATGATTGGTTTTCTCTCTCCAGGTTTACAAATTATTTGTCCGTTGTGTGACACAATTGCTCTATTATTGGTTGATGCAGAACCGTATAAGATTCAATCAAACCCAGATTCCACTATCTATATTTCGGTTGAATCTGATGTTGATAACTTAAATTTTTTACAAGTTCTCAATTGTTTTGAAGTCGTTTTTTCTCAGAGAGCAGAAGATGAGAAATATATCAATAAAATTCATGATGAATGTAAGACATTAAAAATTACAAAAGCAGTTAAAGGGAAAGAAGTCTGTAAAATCTCCAAGCCAAATGTGAAACAAAGTACGGTCACACATGTTCAGCAGGAGGGAATGAATTATAGCATGCGTTTCTCTTTCTTGAAATTGGATCATGAAAAATTTTGCAAATTCAAGGCACGATTTGAAAAATTATCAAAAGAATCTGACGCGGTTATTCCTTGTAGGAATGAGAAATATGCCCAAAAAGTCAATGATAAGCATAAGAACCTATTCAAAAAGGCAAAAGATTCCGAAGAACCGAAATAACATTATTTTTTTATCTTAGATTTTTTTAGTTTTGTAAAAGATAAACTTTCTTTTCAAGCGGGGAACACGATTGTATCATCGTCAGAATATTCCTGAATTGCAGCTTTATCGCGTAAATATTCCTCAAAAAATGTCTTAGCATTCTGTACCGAAAATTGGACGTTGAACTGGTCTTTCATAACTTCCTGATCCTTCTCGCCATACACCTTTGCATCAATATCTATTGTTTCCGCAATCCGTTTGATATCCGCGACAAAATCTAGCACGACAACTTTTTCTTTTCCTTCTGATAGTCTCAGCCCTCTCCCAAGTTGTTGGAGGAAAATTATCCGGCTATGGGTTACCCGAAGGAAAATTATCAAGTCGACTTCTGGGACATCAATCCCTTCATTCAACATGTTCATGGAAGTAAGGATTTGGATTTTCCCTCTCCTGAATTCCCGGAGCCTTCTTTCGGATTCGCGGAAATCAAGATCGCTATGGAGGCATCTTGCCGAAAAATTGTACTCCCGTAAAACAGTCTCCATTTTCTTCGCGTGACTGATGCTCGCACAATAGATGATCGCACGTTTTGGTGATAATTCAGCCCACAATTTCTGTATTTGTTCGATTACTTTCTCGTCTCTTTCCGGCAAGAAAAGCCGCTTATTCAAATCCTTGATGGAGTATTTTTTCTTAGATTTTCCTTGGATGAAATTCCAATCAAGGTTGTCGCATAATAACCGGTAATCGACTTTGGAGAGGTACCCGTTTTGGAGAGCTTTGACGATGTCGATAACACAATTATTGCATGGGTTCCCGAAGACATCGTATAGTTCTTTCTCATCTGTTCTCCAAGGGGTTGCTGTCATGCCGAGCAAGAATTTCTTGTTTAATTTTTCAATCACTTCCAAGTAAGTATCCGAGGGTGCGTGATGCGCCTCATCGACGATCACAACTTCGTAATCCCCTTCAAAATTATCCCGTATGATTGCATTTCGCATCGTCTGGAATGTTGATAGGGTGATCCCGTCGTCGTAAGCCGGCTTTTCGCCACTATCCCAAATGTGTGTACTAACCTCCTTCGGGAGATGTTTCCAGAGAGCTCTTTCGAATTGGCTTAAGAGTGCTTTTTGGTTTGCTAATATTAGGATCCGGGCATTTGGCTTATCGTGCAACACCCTCTTTATGAATGTACCCGCGACAAAAGTTTTCCCTAAACCCGTCGCGAGGATAACCATCGTCTTAGTTGTTCCCCGATGGTACACCCCCCACAGCGAATCGATAACCTGAACTTGGTAAGGATATGGGGTATATTCTACATCAGGAATTCTTGGTAATTGGGAATAAAAAGAAAAAAGTGAATTTCCCTCAAGTTTTTCTATTGAATATCCGGTCTTATTCAATTCCTGAATGTAGTCATTGGCTGTCGATGAAAGCCGGGTATTGGTTGCAAGGTAACCCTTATTGATTGAGTAAAAATCCATCGCAGTTTTCAATTCGGTGACTGCACCTTTATTGACAAGCGTAGAGCTTTCTTTCTTGAACTTTACCTGAATGACAAAATCTTCGTTTTCATCG
The DNA here is from genome assembly GCF_028679125.1 of Methanoregula sp. Classification (GTDB taxonomy): domain Archaea; phylum Halobacteriota; class Methanomicrobia; order Methanomicrobiales; family Methanospirillaceae; genus Methanoregula. The sequence goes on from NZ_JAJRCG010000001.1 coordinate 284,944, forward strand.
GAAACGATTATGTCTGCGCCATGATCTCCTGATCCCCCAACAAGAGCGACATGAGGCCATCCGATGTGTTGGTATAATCTCGCGACCGCTCTCTCAAGAGCTTGCCATGGACCTTTTTCAATCCGGTATGAAGACAAAAAACCCGTATCACCCATTTCACTCACGGTACCGTTCGAGCAATCGCAAGCTGTAAGCTCCCCGTTGGAGACGGAACTCAATATCGTCCGCCATTATTTCAGGATCGTAATCCTTGGCTTCGTGGTTTAGCCAAATTATGTCACTGATGAAGCCTGAAAACGTCCGCTTGATCTCATCTTGTAACTCCGGTGTTACTAGGGAACTGTACGGCCGGTTCCAGAATCCCCCGTCAAGGAAAATTCCAGGTGAATGGTTAAAAATGTTCAGTATTTCCTCGTCGGGAGCGTATGAAATATATTTACTTGTCTTCACTAGTTTCTTGACTTCTATTTCGCCTTTTCCCATTTTAGAAAGGAAATTTTTCCGGATCAGGTCCATTGTTCGGTCATCGATCAGCTCTTCCATTATTGTGAAATTTTTTGAAGCAATGAATTTTTTCAAGCTTATGATCATGTCGCTTGCTTTCCCACCAAGATCTCGTGGTGAAAGTCGTTTTTCTGGGGAATATTTTTTCTTGAGGTAATAGAAAATCTTGGAAGTTGGCCAGTCCTTCGGATCGTCTTTCCTTTGGTTCAGGACTTGTGCCAATTCTATGAGTACCAAGTCCATTGGCTCAAGGTTATACGTTTTGAATATGGGATGGTTCGGATCGAAATATGCTACAAATTTTTGGGTTGAATTCTTCTCGATTTTTAATGGGCTACCTTCGATTGAGCCATGAGTAATCTTATTGGCCGCTAAAGAAATTGGGACCTCGCCAAGTTCATCGATTTTGTACTCTTGGGATAGGAAAATATCCGGCTCAAATTTGAGGTCGCTCTTCGATGATATCGAATCACTTTGTGATTGTGTGCCTGTCCCGTTTTCATGGACACCTTCTGGTTGGGTTTGCGAAAGAGGTTGTTGGCTGGTTTTTGGTTTCTTACCTGCTGGGATTGCCAATGTAGGTTCTTGGCCTCCGGATGTCCGTTTATTCATCTCGGCGTACTCAACCGCTTCCCACCATTTCGTATCATCTTGGTATTCAGGATCCCCCTGTTCAAATTTCTCCACCCACTGCCTGATGGTAGAGTCATTCCATCCTTTGACTTTCCGGTCTGCCTCATTCCATTTACCGGGGACAAGCCAATATTTTCCTGGATCCTTTCCTGATCTGAAACCTTTGAACATTATTCCCATTGGGCTCTTATTTTCACCATATCCCATTTTCTTAGATATTTCTGGCCTTAGTGGGCCATCACCCCGAATATATCGTTCGAGTACCTTCCACCGCTTGTCTTTTTTCTCGAATGAATCTTTAGTATAAGTGACCGGGACAAAATCGATATCGAGCTCCCCGACAATGCGCCCACCCCAGAATGTTGTGTCGATAGGGTACTCTAACTCCTTATCTTCAGTCTGGGGATTTATCCAGCTAAAAAATTCTTTTGATTCCGGTTCGATAACTCTACCATTGCGGATCAGGTCAACACCAAATCCTTCCATATCGAAATAACGCAAAACTCCTAACCAGCCAGTGACTTTTCTCTCTTTCACTACGACGCCATTCGATTCGCCGCATTGGGGACAAACAACTTTCGGGAGATCTTTTTGCGCTGAAACGGTGTCGATCCAATCCCAGCAATTCTTACAGTAATACTGCTCGCCAAATTTCTTGTCGATCGGCATCCAGGCATGAATGATCTCATCATTCTCGCGTTCGACGTACCTGTTCTTTCCCCAGATGCAATGACCCCAGCTGGCCAAGGGATCTTCATCGATAATGATATTGATCTTGCCTTTTTGGAGAATGGGACTATATGTCCTTGATAACCGCTTCTTGATGATTTTCTGTTTCCTAATTGTTTTAACACGATCGGCAAGGTTTGTTATTGTTACAATGGTTCCAGAATCGTTCTTATTTTTCTTATTAATTGCATAAAGCGACCGGGAATAACTACCAGATTTTTCCATTTCGTTGAAATCGATAGTGACCGCTGTCCATTTCTTATCACCCATACGGGTTGTCATGACATTGGTTCTCCTACCGAGTCGGGCGGTTGCAATATTAAAACCCATGCCAAACAAACCTAGCTTAGAAAGGGGATCGTTCCCGGAGTACCCCGCCTTCAGGGCATTTTGGAGTTGTTTCGGTGTCATTCCCGGTCCGTTATCACGGATTTTTATTGAGACCTCGGGATCGTTTTCGAATTGGGTGGAACTTGGGAGTGTGATCCAAATATTCCCACCCCCGGTCTCTTCGAGGGCATCAATTGAGTTATCTATTAACTCGGCAAGGCATTGCCAAGTATCAAACTCAATTTGCCCGAGCATCCGCAGGACTCGTGGATTCGGGGTGAGGTCAATTTCCCCGATCTTTTGTTTGCCGTTTTCAAGTTCCCCCATTTTCCACTCCAAAAATTATTAAGTTATTGTTATAGGAAATGGGACGATTAATCTTTCTTAACTACCACTGAAGACAAGTGAAGGATTATAGGGTTTCGGTTGAAATATTCCGGTATTCCTATTGATACTCCTAATAATGGTTGACATATTCACTCCAGAGAAGCGTAGCAAGATCATGGCCTCGATAAAGGGGAAGGATACCAAGATCGAGCTCATGCTTCGAAAGGCACTTTGGAATGAAGGTATCCGAGGTTATCGCCTCAATGTTAAGCTTCCGGGTAAGCCGGATATTGTTTTTCCGAAATGTAAAATTGCAATTTTTTGCGATGGTGATTTTTGGCATGGTAAGGATTTTGATGAATTGAAGAATCGGTTGAATCCGTACTGGATAGAGAAAATCCAAAAAAATATTGAACGTGACGAGAAAAATGATACTCGCCTATTAAAAGAAGAATGGATCGTTTTACATTTTTGGGAAAGTGATATCCAAAAAAATTTGGAGGGATGCATTTCCAAAATCCAAAGAACAATACAATTACAAGAATAACGCGGTGAAAACTTATTCTTTTGGAGTTTCAAGACTCCGAATGAATTTCGTTAGTTCATCAATTTGCAATGCTACAGTGTCAATTTTGTTGAGTAAATCTCTCAAGTCTGATCTATTAAATGGGCAGGGTTCGCCTGATGATATGAGTACTGTAGGGTTAGTTGGATCAATCTTACAATGGGCTAATTTATTCCTTAAATCAGCCACCTGCATCAATTTACCTACCATTCCAGAAAATTTTGGATCTGTTTTAATATCATATTTGTCTAGGATTTTTGCCAAGACTTTCTTTTTCCCTTCTAATGGGAGATATGATCCTTCTAATACATAATCGTGGAAATCATCCCTGAGAACCACTTGGATTTTGAAATACTCAGCGAAAAATTCATTCAATTTTAATTCAAGATCTATGACTTTGGAAATGACGAATCCGCGCAAGAAAATAATATTTTGACTCCGTCTAATATTTTTATCAATAATTAATTTCAATCTTTCAGCTACATCTTTTCCTTCCATAAATTCGATGAAGCCAAAACGACTGACTTGTTTCAAGAGTTCTACATCATTAGAAATTTCAGGAACGACAGAATAGAGAAGAATATCGATGAGTTTTTCCTTTTTACGAACTAGTTTAATTACATCAATTCCCGTAAATCCCTCAAAAATATTATAGTCTGTAACAATAATTTCAATATTAGGATTTTGCTGGACGAATTCTTCTACCTTATCACCATATTCATCGTAAAGAAGGATTAAATTGTAACCTAATTCTTTGAGATGTTGCCTAATATCATCAATTTGGTCATCAACTACTGATTCTTTATCTTCCACCCACACAATTGTAAAATCGTCGGTCATCTAAAAATTACCTCAAAACATGCCCCTATTTCCATCCTCGGAATATTATTCCCAATAAATCTAATTTCACCTTTGTTCTGGCCAATAAGTTTATTGACATAAAATAATCCGAGGCCCGATCCATTCGTCGTTGTATATCCTCTGTCAAATATGTGTTTTAGTTTTGTGTCGGGGATACCGCTCCCGTTGTCAGAAATAAAAATATGCAGTTCGTCGTTTTGTATTTCATACTTGATTCGTATCCATGATGCCCCAGCTTTTCTCGAATTGTCAACCAAATTTTCGAAAATTATTGAAATTTCCAGCGGTTTAAACTTATATGGAAAAATAAGGCTCTCATTTTCATATTTTATCTTTAAATCCTGTTTATTTCCAAGTAGAATCCGATCAAGATACTCTTTTGTGAATTGGACTAGATCACGTTTAATAGATTCAACTTTGGTATCGAACGATGCCAAACTGACATAACTTGATAATACCCGGATTTTATCATTTTCAATTTTGATATCATCAACTAAAGGTATCATCTCACTTGAGTCCTTTCCCTCTTTGATAAGCTGATTAAGTCTTTTAAGAATTCTCTCAATAGTAAAAGTTGTAATTTTTATTGTATGATTCAAGCTCATCAAGACATCTTTGTCTGCAGATACTGCTTGATCGAGAAAAAGTGAGGTCTTTTTGGTCGCCTCTAGATCTTCTACAATCTCAGCTTTTTCCTCCTCTAAAATTTTTATTCCAATGCGAGCTGCTTTCAATTGGCTTTCAATATATTTTCTTGCAGGTGTAGATTTTACGTGAACTTTCAGGGATTCAATGTTTTTCATTACTTCTGAAAGTTTTTCAACTTGTTTCTCCTTCGCAATCTGGAAAAGGTTAGGGTTTATTTCCAAATCTTTTTCGGGATCATTGACCATACCCACGAGTTTATTGATAAGTTTTAAGCTGTCCTCTTTAATTTCTTCCGGTGTTTTCGCATCGGAATCCCACTCTATGCCTTCGACGACATATCTTTCCAGTCTCCTAAGCACTTTTTTATGGAAAAAATCGTTCAGCTGGTTAAAGGCATCTGTCTTGATGACTCCTCCATCTCTGCTTGATACTTCTTTGAACCCGGGCTGGTAACCGTTAACCTCGATGCGTCCCATTAATTCCCGATTCGAAAGATATCTTTTATATCCTTGCCCTTTCCTCCCTTCGAGCCCTAACCAATCATCACCCTCATCCCCGTATGGGTGAACCCTGAATCGGTTTTTATACAAGAAAATTGAGCCATACCGGAAGGGTTGTAATCCCATTAACCTCGAGAATGCTTGTTTTGCTTCTTTATTTAGAAAAAAAATCTTAATATTGATATTTTTTAGAAGTCGATAATCATTTTTCTCTTCGAGACTGAAGATGAATTCATTTTTATCATGAATTTTCGTGACAATTTTCTCACCCGTCTCATCTACTTGACAACTAATTTGGGTCGTTTTTATTCCAAGTTTTTCAAAAACAATATTTTTTATTATTCCATTAATGACTTTGATATCCCATTCTTTATCCCTTTTCTTTGAGTCTTCAATGTTTTTCTTATCGTCTTCAATGAATTCTTTAGCTTCTAGAGAAATCTCAATCTCGGCTATTTCACCAATTTCTGAAGGATTTATTAATCTCTGGAGGTACCGCTTTAAATTTAATAATTTTTTATCATCCCAGTTATCATTCAGCGATGAGATAATTAGAATCGTACCGTTATTAAAATCCTCTTGGATATTGTAATCTTTGATTATGGTTCTACTGACTTTTTCATAATTCACCTTTATTGTGTGGAATTCTTTTTTTGGGTCTTCCTCAAATTTTTTCCAATTTAAATGAATTTGGTGATATTCTTTTTCCCCTTCTGTTTTCGTTAATAAAATGAGTTCGCTTCCCAAACGATCGCAAGAAAATCGGCCGATGCCTTTTTGGCCCGCAAATATCCGATTCCCAATAATTTTTTCACGATAATTTGGATTTTCCAGATCTAATGATTTTTCAAAATCTTTTTTATCAGAGTAACCGACGAAAAGCCATTTATTGAGCAAGTCGTCATACGACATCCCTGAACCGTCGTCAATAACAAGAATTCTAGATTCATTTAATTTATTTTCATCCTTAATGTTCTCGAAAATTATTCTTACTTTTTTTGCATTTGCATCATATGAATTTTTGACAAGCTCGAATATCGCCATTAAGTCGTTGGTTATCAGTTCACGTCCGATGATATTCTTTAAACCAGAGCTGATTTTGAAATCCAGTTCCCGATCCATTATCTCATCGCCTTTAATACTCTTCCAGCTTGTTCAACGAACAAAGGTGGTATGGCATTGCCAACCTGAGTGTACCGAGGAACCTCAGAAGTTCTTAATTTTCCCCCAGTTGTGTATTTATCCTTGAATTCAAACCAGTCATTGAATGATTGGAGACGGGCAAATTCCCTGACCGTAAGGACCCTCGGCTCTGAATAATGGATATAGTCGTCAGTTAACGTTGTAAGAGTCGGGCTAGGTTGGCCCGGGTCCATAATTGTGATACTTTGTTTCAATAGGTTGAGATTCTCTTTTGCAAGGTTACCTATGTTCTTATTCCGAGGATACGTATCCAAATAATGTTGGAATCGCTCCATTGTATCATTCCTGTGGTTGACAAACCTGTGGCTATCAGGATCTTTCCGGTAGTCCCCTTTCATCACTTCTTGGTATTTGCCAATCGTTGGCCCATACAGGCCGGCCTTAAAACTTTTTGTATCCGGTGATATTTTCTCACCGTGATGCCGTTCAAGGTCGGATATCGCCTCTTTTGCAGTGACGGTTTGGGGCAATCCCTTATTCTTAAGGAATGATTCCTTGTTTTCCTTGAGTTTCCTAAAGAAGATACTCGCGTCCTTAACAGGGATACTCGCGTCCCCTCTCAATACCCCAACGAGAATAAACCGTTGCCGTCTCTGGGGTACCCCGTATTCAGAGAAATTGATTATCTCACTTTTTACGTTATAACCCATGGAATCAAGTTCAGCCTTGACAAATTCCGAGAATATTTTCCCATGGGATGATTTTTTCACGAATTTTGATGTAAACCCACGTACATTCTCGAAGAAAATCATTTTAGGCTTAACGATTTTCACGAATTCAAGGTATGAGTTAACCAGCTGGTTGCGATGATCTTGCTCATCCCGCTTTCCCGCAAATGAGAAACCTTGGCAAGGTGGCCCTCCTGCAATGAGATCAACTTTCCCTTCCAATGCTTGGAGATCCGCCCGGTGATCCTTAAGGACATCATTAATATCGTATGCTTTTTCCTCTAGCCAACTTGGCCAGTGGAAATGCTTCTTATTATCAATCAAGTTATGTTTGAGGGTTGCAAATGCCATGGGGTTTTTCTCTATTGCGAAGAGGCCATTCCAACCTGCATTATATAACCCCAGGGAGAGCCCGCCACACCCTGAAAATAAATCGATATAATTTAACTTCGGGCTATGAGCCATGATACAAATTTTCCTTTTATACCTATATTATATGTTTGGAGTGCGCGGGGTGAACGTATGTCAAGGGGTTAGCCCACGCGGCACCTGAGCGTCACTCCCTCCTCTTCCCCCGCCACAGCTGGAAGACCGAGATTCCCCCGGTAACCAGAAGCGCACCAATGAACACAAACCACCCTTTCCCCACCGCACAATCATACTCCGGCCCCATCGCAAAGATCTCCCCGCACCGGAATAAGATGGTAAAGACAATCACGAGGATCAGGGCAACCGACATGAACAGGCAGACCCAGTACCCGTACTTATGCAGGAATCCCTGACGGTCTCCGCTCACAGTAACAGGGAATAGAATCCGGTGCATGATAGATTGTTCCGTTCATGGGGGTTAGCCCACGCGAAGGTAGCGACATCCAGACACGATGGTTCGTACATAGTATCTAATCCCCAACAGTTATTTTCACAACCGCACCCATCCTCGATTTGAGACCTTACTTCAGATTACCCAGACACTGTCTGGGCATTCTGCGACACCCATTACGGGGAGAATTCCCATTCCGTAGAAAATTCCTATTCCAGAGAGAACGCCTATTCGGCAGACTCTGTCTGTACAATCTCACTTCCCCGCCACCTCCCCGGTCTCCGCATTCCCGCACGCCTTCCCGGCCTCCTGCCCGAAACAGCGTTTGAAGATATTCATCCCCGCCGGGCAGAGCGTGTACCGGACTGCCCTCCCGTTTTTTGTGGTGGTGATAATCCCGTCGCCGGACAACCGCTTCGTGTGCCAGGAGATCGATGGGCCGGCAATGCCCATGATCCCAGCGATATCCTTCCGGGAGACTTCCGGGGATGTGGTGAGGATCTCGAGGATCCTGCGCGTCGTCGGGTCCTGGAGGTGCAAAAACACCCTCTTTTCCAGTTCGCTGTACCGGCCGTTGTTCTCAAAATACCGTACGGACCTGCCGGTGCCAAAGGAAATGATCCTCCTCTTCGCCCCGAGGATGAGGAGATGGTACTTCAGGGGTCCTTCCTTTACGCCGGTCAGCCGTTCCAGCGCAGTGAACTTCACGCCCGGGTTTGCATTTATACAATCGAAGATTTTCTGGCGTTTCTCGTTATACCGGACGGCATACTGCTCAACCTTCCGGTACCCGAGGAACGTGAGCAGCTTCAGGAAGAAGATAATGTCCAGGGGATATACCAGGATCGGGCAGAAGGAGAGGGCGATGGCGATCGCCATTTCCCGCAGCGTGAGATCCCAGAAGGATATCAGCACGGGATCATGGGAGATCCCTCCGAGCTCTGCAGGAGTGACCGGTGTAATGGAACAACTGCCAAGGCCAGTAACCGCGACAGGGATCATGCCCATAAAAATGAAGATCAATAGTGCGGCTGACCGCACTAAACCGGCTCTCATCAATTTATCTTTCTCACGCAAGTTAATTAGATCTATGATTTTGTTTTAATACGTAACAAAATTATAACTCTGGGATCCCAGCACCGTCTCCCCATAAACTTTGAATTTCCACGTTCCCGGAGAAAGCCCACCGGTCTGGGATGCCATCAGCGTGATCCTCCCGTTCGTTGTCCCATCCGAAAGGTCATTGTAAGGACCATACGTAGCGTCGGGAGACAGGATCGTGAGGGTGAGTGAATCCGGTGCATATCCCCAGTTCAGGTCCATGGTCAGGGATGACGTTCCCGAAGTGACTACTGTTGAATACCAGTCAGTCTGTCCCTGTGTGATCGTACCAACGGTCCTGGGAGATGCAGTACCGGGCAGGTTCAGATCTCCCGCCGGGGTAATTGAAAACCCGGCGCTGTTGTCAACATTCTGTGCAGAAACTCCCGGTACGAGCATGATGGCGCAGACCAGGATTGCCAAGCTGATTCCGGATACTTTCATCGTATACCGGTGAGCGGGTTTTGGTATCCGGCTCTTAACTCTTCTAACGCAATTGTCTACCGGTCAGGAATCCGGTAGATGGCCGCGTTAGAATCGTTATATCTCCCTTTTTGAAATCCCAGAAACGTGGGCAGCCGGGGGTTGTCCCACAAATGAAAGGACGGGCTCGCTTACGTGACGAACTTTGCCGGGCCCGGTCCCGCCCGCAGGGATGATCCGGATTCCTTTTGCACACCTATGAAATTCCGGATCATGCCTCCCGGGCGAAGTATGAATGGAGGAAAAACCATGAAACCAATGAAACTTGGCGTCATCCTGCTGGCGTTCCTGCTGGCAGCGATGGCTATGGTGCCGCTCGCCAGTGCTGAAAGCAGCGATCATGGCGTAACTACGAAATACCTGTCCCCGGAAGAAGGGGCAAAATTTACCGGGGCCGATCCTTTAAACGACATCGGGGTTGGCGGTATGCTGAAAACAAAGACCGCTGTCGTCTCCGGTTCTGCAGCATTTGCAACAACTGAAGCGCCTCAATGGAGTGCTTACACAGATCTCTGGAGAAACTGGTGGTCTGCAAGTCCCGTGTACTGTGATGCATATTCCCGTTCAAGGACCAGTTCAGGTTCAGCATATGATATCGACAAAATCGCCCTGCGGGAACGTGTCTGGAGGGATGGTTCACTCTACAATGACCAGACTCAGACGAATTATAATTCCGCTGATGCACAGGTGAATTATCAGTACTCATCTGTATACACCGGCGGAACATGGACCGCACAATCCGATCATACCTTTGAACTTTCAGGATATTCGTCCTGGTATCCGGTTACAACCGATACCTTAACTTAACTTATTTTTTAATAACAGGTGTGGACACATGAAAAAAAATGAATTTTTAATCTCTCTGGCATTTTTTAGTTTATGTATCATTATTGTGACTGTCGGTATTATGAGCATCCCACCTGCGGAAAACTCCCCCCTGTGGGTGATGATGTTGAATTCTTCCGGGAATAATACAACTTATTCGACAGCATATAACGAGAATCAGGTATCGGAAAGTTTCGGTGTTGGTATTTTTCCGGGTCCGGTAAAACAAAATAAAACTACCCAGACGGCGTTAAGGACAATTGCGTCAAATGAGTCATTTGAAGGTTATCTCTGGGTAAACAACCAGATGACAACGGGTAATGATTTTCTCATTTTCGGACTCCTGGATTACCAGCAGATACCGTTTGAATTCAATAATTCAGGTACACATGTTCACCACGTAATTCACATGGCTCCATTCGAGGAATCGTTTTATCACTTCAGGATCCCGCCAATGAATGACGGGAGCCATGATTTTGAACTGTTCCTGGTCATGAAGCCGGATGTGCACTCCCTGAATAATTCATTCAGGCTCAGCACAGACCAGGCACTTCTCGGGAGCCGGCGGGTGAATATTATTGCGGGAAACACTACGGGATTTTCCGCGCCCCACAGGAAAAATTACGAAGGCCCGACACAATCCTGCGGTTCCGATTATGTTCTCAATGACGGGTTGCTTCTCACAACAAAGCCCTGCGACACCAAGGCGTTACTTTCGGCGAATGTGACCCCGAATGAGATATATGATTATTCCATCAATATCGCAGCGGATGATAAATACCCGGTCTCTGTCGCGGTTATCCCCCTCCTTGATTATTACCAGGTCCCCCTTGCAAATAATATGAAAGAGAATGTGGCATTTTTTGATCTCGGTGCCGGAAAAAAATTAGCGGTTCCTGCAAATGTCCTTATCCCTCAGGATGAAGGTGTTCATGAACTCATGCTACTCTGGATTCCACAACCGTACATTTCTCTTGATGAGGATTCCCGGAGCGTAAAACAATACCATCAATGGGCAACATCTGAACCAAGTATCCGGGTAGGCCTTGATGTGAGATCTGATCATCTGCAAACCCCTCCGGATACTCAATCGTCAGCCAGCGTTGAACGTGCTGATGCAGTTGCGATTGCCTTGAATGACCGTGACGTTCAGGATTACCTCAGGAATGGTTATACCATCGGAAATGTCGGGCCACTTTGCTATGAACGTTCCTTGAGTGATCGAAAGATCTACAAATCGTGTTTCACCGGAGTTGAGTTTAATACCCCTGACGTTTTTCTCATCGTGTATGTCGACCTGAAAAAAGGTGAAGTGAATGAAACATCTGCAATGTACAATCGTAATCCCGTTGTTCCGGTGAACTCTTCAGTCACTCCCCGGTAATATCATTTTTTTGCCCTGGGGAAATCATCGGTAACTCTCTGGCGCTCTTGGGGACTGCGCCAATCCTGTCTTTGCCCTCGCCGCTACTTTCCATCTCTCATTTTTCCCGTTCGATCCTCCCGTCCCGTAGACGGTTGCGTTAGAATCGTTATAACCCCCGTAATAAAATCCAAAACCGTGGACAGCCGGGGGTTGTCCCACAAAAGAAAGGCCGGGCTCGCTTACGTGACGAACTTTGCCGGGCCCGGTCCCGCCCAAGAGGCATGACCCGGATTCCTTTTGCACACACCCATGAAATTCCGGATCATGCATCCCGGGCGAAGTATGAATGGAGGAAAAAACCATGAAACCAATAAAACCTGGCGTCATCCTGCTGGCGTTCCTGCTGGCAGCGATGGCTATGGTGCCGATGGTTACAGCAGCAGATAATCAAAAACCCGCTTTGGATGCTGCAACCATAATCGGGAGCAATGACGTGTCTTCCGGAACGGCGCTGCAGTCAGCTGTGGGGGCGATGAATGATTTCATCAGCAGGAATGCACTCGACGAGAACTGGAATGGTGCTGCGATCAATCCGGAACCTGAGATCATATATGATGCTAATGGCAGGCAGTTGTTCTATCTCTTCACCGTAGAAAAAAACGGGAAACGAATCGGGGAGATCAAAGCAGCTGCCAATAAAGTGGTCGGCGGTTCCATCGTGACAATCGGCACGGGAGCAGAACCGGTCGACATGGCGGCCATTGAAATGCAGGCCGCAACGATCATCGGCCGGGATTATAAGGATGCAACCATCGACTCGATCAGCCTGGTATGCTATAATTACCCGCAGATCGGGGCATCGGTCGCATTCACCACACCGGATTCCGGAAAACAAACGATTGTCATAGATGCCTATGATTATTCAGTCGTACCGGAATCTGATCAGGTATCGTTTTACAATGGAATTACTTCGTCGGACGTTGCAGGCCGCATTGACCGCTACAATGCCGATCAGGACTATTTCAAGGCTGAGAATTACGCAATCGCATCTCCGATGGCAACTGTTACGAAGACAATCAGCGGTTTCTCTCTGTACCCTCAACAGGGCGCAAACTGGTGTGCTTTTGCAACAGCACAGATGATCTCAGCGTACTACGGTTATTCACGGACACAATCAGGTATTGCCTCGACAATGGGGGTAAATCCGGATGACGGTGCATCAATAGAACTTACACGATCGAACTATTATGTTGTCCCGACAGCAAGCGGTGGTCTTGGAAAAACCGGAACCGCGATCAGCTACATCAACATGTTCACGTATACCGATCTCGTCAACGAGATTGCGGTTAACCGTCCCATTCACACAGACCGGTACGAGTCATTATCCTACCATGCCCGGGCAATCACCGGGTACTCTTACACAACGACTGCACCGGTTTCGCAATACCTGTACATCTATGATCCGTGGCCAACCACATCAGGTGCGGTCTACTGGGAAAACTGGAATGTTTTCTCGGGAGCGCCAAATCCGGTCCACGCAATTCTTTATGTGAGGAACTAATATTCCGGGATAACCATGATAACCAGGAAAATTTCCGGAATATTCCTTTTTTTGATCTTTTTTATTGCAGTCTGTTCACCGCTGGCAGCTGCGCAGTCACCTGAATCGTTCCGGGCCGTGGGAGTTACCCTGCTGCCATTTACCGGTCCCGGTGAAAATACTTCATATGCCCTTCACGTTGCAGATAATGGGCAGCTGGTAACCCTTAACAGCCGGAACGGGCCGGGTTTGTTCGCCTTTGACAGCAACGGATCATTCCTCTGGAGCAAGACACTTTCTGCCGAACAACAGCCGTGGATTTCGTCAGTGAGTATTGCACCTGGTGCGCAGGATCTCATCGTCACCCAGCTGGTCCCCGCCTGCTGCCATGGCAGCGTAACCAATACATCTTCCAATAAGGTTATTCTCATCGACAGGACCGGTACGGAAGCCTGGGAATACCCGACCATGAACCCACCCCTCTCCTCCGGTATTTCCTCAAGCGGCCAGGATTTTTTTATCGGGACAGATGACGGTCGCATACTCAGCCTGGACCATAATGGGACTGTTCGCTGGACTACTCCGATGGAAGCGCCCGTGACTTCCTTTGCAATCTCCCGCGACGGTAACACCATCGTCGCCACCGGTGAGAGCAATTATTACTATCACAACCTGTATGACGAGCCGCTGAATCCTGCGGATATGTTTGTCCTTGACCGGAACGGCACCCTGCTCTGGGACTACCAGACCGGTGGCCTGAATGCGGCTGCCGTGAGTGACGACGGGTCGGTAATCGCCGTTATTGAAGAGCGTTCCGGCAACGTGCTGGTATTTAACCGGTCGGGTAGCAGGGTTGCGGTTAGATCGCTTGGCGGGGTATCTTCGGCACTTGCCCTGTCACATGACGGAAACCTTATCATTGCGGAAACGCAGGGAGGTACCGTTTACGGCCTTGATCGAACCGGCACTACCCTCTGGACGATAACCGCAGACTCCGGTTCCCGGGGAATCGCGATCTCCGGTGATGATAACAATATTATTATCGGGAATGGACGGTCTGTTGCCCTGTTTGACTGCCGGGGGAACCAGATCGGGGATTACCTGACCGATGGACAAATACTGGTGGTCGAACCGGCCCGGGATTTTAGGATGGTCGTTGCCGGGACAGATCGCAGCCTCGTCTTCCTCTCTCAGAACAAACCTGTGGAGGAGGCAGAAATGTCGGCAGGTACGCCGGTTATAACAATTCCGGTAAATGCCACCGTTCCGCAAACGTCGATGAAAGCACCAGTAGATCCGGTCATCACCATTCTTGCGCTGGCGGGGAATGCACTCGGGATGATAATTTTCCGGAAAAAGTGAAAACCATACCGTTTTTTTGTGACCCCTCATCAGAAAAAACAGATAATTCTGGCAGCAGTTTTTTGCTGTTGTCTTGCAGGTATCGTCATCGTCATCTTTCCGATAGCTTTTCATCCCATCGGCGGTCCGGTCCCGGTCGAAATATGGACACTGGGTTACCTGAATTCGGACGACCGTATTTCTGATGACGGGATCCACAGGACGGTGTTCCGGAAAACCGGTAACGTGATGAGCGGCAAACCTCCCCTCTTCCCGGACCTTTCCCCGCATACGAGTTCTGTATTCCAAACGCGGGAAGGTTCGAACGACCTATCCTGACAATTGTCTGGTATTTCACCGACCGGGAAACCTTTCTTGACAGAAAGGGCGTTCTTGATTCCTTTTACCTGGAGCGTTATGGCAACGTGTCAATAACAAATCTTACCTTTACTATGATGAGCCGGGAAATTCAGGAAATCCCCGGCACTGAACCGCCATCATAAACGTAACCGGCTTAGAAAATAATGTCACGGCGGGATATTTCACGACAATACAATACCCGGAGAGTAAAAGCCCTGATTTCTTTATTCTGTATTACGGTACCGTGAAGTCGGGGAACCTCAGCCAACAAGTGCCGTACCTGAGCTCATGAAGCCGTTTTTTGATCCGGAGAGTATTGAACGGATCACCCTCCCGGTCTGAACGTAGTCACTGAAGGGAAATGCAATCGCATTTTCAAAAAAACAGAGAGTCATGTTCACCACAGAATGGATTGATTTCATCCCCTCTTGATCCCCCGTCCGGTAGACCCCCGCGTTAGAATCGTTATATTCCCCGTAATAAAATCCCAGAAACGTGGACAGCCGGGGGTTGTTCCACAAATGTAAGGACGGGCTCGCTTACGTGACGAACTTTGCCAGGCCCGGTCCCGCCCGCAGGGGATGATCCGGATTCCTTTTGCACACCTATGAAATTCCGGATCATGCCTCCCGGGTGAAGTATGAATGGAGGAAAAACCATGAAACCAATGAAACTTGGCGTCATCCTGCTGGCGTTCCTGCTGGCAGCGATGGCGATAACACCGGTGGTGAGTGCCGGCGGATGCCAGGACAACAGTGCCGTGACAAGCGGCAATGCTGAAGTCATTCACCCCGGGGAGAGCATTAATCTCTTTGATGAATTCGGTCTCCGGAAGCCGGCAGAACAGGACACAAATGTGCCGTTCAGGACTTATGCTGAGTCCAAAGAGAGCGCCGACAGGATTTTATCCGCACTGGAAATCCCGGCGGGATCCGGTTCTGTTATCGGAACATATGATCTCGGGAACTACCAGGTCATGCTCATCGGCCGGGAGGATACCATCCTCGAAGCCGTGTACGATGGGAAGACCGTGGGGACCAATGCTCTTGTCCCCAGGTTGCTGGGAGAAAAGAAGGAGTCCGGCACTCCCGAAAAAATAGTAACCGACAGCACGGTCGGGAGTGACTATACCCTCACTACGGAAACTGTAACCCAGTTGTATTCCGTTACCCTGCAACTGCCTGATGAGGACCTGACCCGTTTATCTCCAGGAGCCGTCCTGACGACATACATTGTGAAAAAAAGCCGTACTGATGTGTACAGGTCCGGGCTCGTGGACATTGCCAGTCTCCATACGGAAGGCTGGTTCTACGTAAACTACGGCAGCAGTATCTCTTCAATCGGTGATTACAGTACCTACTGGGTAACATCCCTCCCCTTCTGGCAGGCATGCGAATACAGTACGCAAAACCTGGGAATCGGATCCACATCCGCCCAGCATAAGACACACCTGAAATTCGGCGCACCGTACGTCCGCGACACGATGGATATGTGGGTCAGCTGCGATGCATGGCTGAATGCCAATGACGGAGGATTCACGAATTCCTGGTCCTCGGGCAACGGGGACGCATGTTCTTAATAATATTAAACCTATTTTTTTATGTGAGGAAAAATGGAACAGAATTACCAGATCCTTTTACTTGTTATAGGTATAGCGTTTGTACTCTACGCATTCCTGACCTTGCAGTTCCTGTTGGGAATCGTTACTGCTGTTATCATAATCATTGCAATCCTGATCATCCCCTCAGTTAAACGATGGATCGAAACACACTGAACCACGGATAATTTCAAAGAATGCTCCCCGAAGTACCCAACATACTGGTAACAGACCATGTCCCCGGAAGCCCTGACCCCTCAAAAATCTCTCAATATTTATTCATCGCTGTTGATCACCGCCTCAATTGCCATCCTCTGGCTGGTTCCGGCATTCGCTTCGGGGGGGCACGACGGACCCCTTGGCACTGGTGTAATGGGTGGTGTCTCCATCATTGCACTCACGTCTACCATCATTGCCCCGATGTTATACGGATGGTATTCACCCGATCGAACCGGTGCGGTGCTCATCGGAGTTTTACCATTCCTCCTGGTGACCGGAATCTCAAGGATAATCTCCGGTAACCGTCCGCCCGGTACGGATTACCTGATCTATTCGGTGTTTTATATCGTATTATTGAGCCTGGCTGGCGGCCTGGAAGGTTATTTTGCTTCAAAGAAATCTGTAGGATCTCTCTCGATCTCGTTGCTTCTTGCACTCGCGTGGACGGGAATTTTTTTCAGCGGAATTCGTTGAGGAGAAAAATCATGGTCGCTAAAATAACCTGGAATGGGAACCTGTCCCGGGCTGGACGGGGAGTGATCCTCCTCGTGCTGGTCATCGGGGGAATTATCGCAGGAGTGTACCTTTCAGGGATGTACTCTGCAAGCCCTCTACGCGATCCGGACCCTGGTACTGCAGTTCCGTGCAGCACCAATACCGCATCCGGCCCTGATTACTGTATTATCATGGAATACGGTGAGACACGAGCGGCACGTGCAAACCTGATTCCCCTGGTGGAGAAGGATTTCCGCGCCTTCCCGGAATTTACGCGGTGGATGAACTGCTCAACTGGCTCAGTCTCCTGGTACAATGATGCCCGGACCGTTGGCGATTTCATCGATTGCGGGGGCCGGTTCCATGCATTCCTGAATCTTTCCTGCCGGAATCTTTCTGAAGAAGAATGTGCATCAGCCCCGAAGAAATCCCCCGATCTTTTCGTGCATGACGGCCGGTATTATTTCGTGTCCTGCCTTCCGGGATTCGGGATGTCAGGGCACCCCGGGTCACCTGTAAACAGTTCTTCCTCATGCCTGTGAAGGTCTTCCTCGCTATCAGTTCACATGGCATGCGCTTCCATTGAGGATTGTTTTGACACCATTCTTCCCGGCAGGTATCCCCTCCAGTAGACAGCCGCGTTAGAACCGTTATATATCGCGTGACGAAACCCCCAGTCGTGGACAGCCGGGGGTTGTCCCGAAAAGAAATGATGGGTTCATGAAGAGACGAACTTCGCTGGACCCGGTCTGCCTGATGCATGTGATAATTATCGTAAATTTTTATGAAAAATTTTCCCGTGCACGGGCTGATAACAAGGGAAGTGTTAGCATAGAATCAACATACAAAAAGCAAAACGGAACTGACGGTATCCGGCAGGATGCAGTCCTTGTCAGCGAAGAAGAACGGCCATTTTCCCCTAATTGGGATGTACTTCGGAAGATGGAGATACCTGGCACTGGCATCCGGTTATCCTGCAGGAAAAAACCGGCATGCGGATCGAGAGCCCGTGTGGCGGAGGCGGGCACAGGATGACAAAGAGTAAATCCGTGACGGAATCGGGAGTGCCCCTGTATCTCCTGCCAGGGAAACTTGCCCACCACATCAATCGGATCGGGGCCCCGGTATACCGCATCAGTGTGAAGCGGACTCACTGGCATCACTACAACATCTCGGTCAGGACAAAGTCCCTGCCAAAGGAACTTGTATCGTGCCGGGTCATGAGGCCCACGGCACCTGGTGAAAGAGAACCGGATTATCCGCCGATGGTACACGTTCACCTCCAGGGTTGTGGGGCATGAGCCGGGGACCGTACCCGGGACGGACGCTTGCCGGTGCCCTTCCCATCGCAGCGATACGGGGGACCGTCCATTTGGTCAGGCAGGCCCGCGGGGGCCTGTACGATCTCGTGATCCCGACCGCGGTCCCGGTTGCATTTGTCCGCGTGATGTATGCGGACCGGATCCTCCTGACGCTTGCAGAGGCAGAAGAGTGCTACCGGGGAGTGATCATCGGCCTCCGTTCCATCATATCAACAGAGAATATCTCGCGTGAACTCTGGCTGCGTTCCCGGCACGGGACCTGGCGGTTCTTCCGGGTGATGAAAACCGGTCTTGTCGAGCTCTCCCGTAACGGCGTGCCTCTCGGGTGAACGGAAACAGGCCAAGCAGATTCCCTCTTAAATACCAGGAAGTGAGAAACAGGGGATTTCCTGTTTTCTCTCTCCCATGATGGGATATATAGATCCCTCTTTCCTGGAGTACCTCCGAAATACGCCTTATACGGGCTCCGATTGGCCATTTTCCCGGATCCCGGGGAGGTATTTCGGGAAAAAGGGACATTATTCCGTCAAAATTCACTTGTTTTCACGCCGGTAACCCAGGGACGCTATTTGGGTGCATCCGGGAGGCGAAAAGGGAGAACGATCAGGTTTCAGCACGGACCGCGATAGGATGTAAACCGGGATAGTGGATCGCGATCCATGTCTGGAGTACCTCCGAAATATGCCATATACGGGCTTCGAATGATCATTTTCCCGGATCCCGGGGAGGTATTTCGGTAAAAAGAGACATTATCTCACTAATATTTGCTCATTTTCACGTCGGTAACCCAGGGACGTTGTTTGGGTGCATTTGGGAGGCAAAAATGGGAGTGGATCTGGTTTTAGCCTGGACTTCCCGGGGCAGTGAAAAGAACCCTCAATTCCGATCCCATTTTTGCGAAATCTTCCGGCTAATATCCTTCCCCGGATTGTCCCCAAACGCGAGCAAAACACGGCGTTTTGCCTCCTGAAAATTTATTCAGCCAGACCCATCCCTCCCTGCGTCGTATAGTGATATGTCAAAGGGGCCCCCGAGACGCAGAAAAAAAGATGGAGGAATAAAAATGGGAGATTTCGTACAGAAAACAACCGTCAAGACCGCGGTACGCGAACTCGCGACCCTGATCGCAGATGTATCGGCATTCGACACCATCGTCTAGTCAGTCATCACCGGCAACCCGTTTGCCTGTGTTGCCTATGAGAGCGCCGGCGTCAGTCACCCGCCGGTAGAGAAGACAAAGGAGGCCTATACGGTAAAGATCGTGTACCAGGATGCTGACGCAAAAAGTGTTGGCAGTCATTCCGACAAGTTCAACACGATCGCCGGATTCAATGCTGGTGCTACAGCGATACTCGCCGATTCGGCCCTGACCGCAGCCCACGGGGGCACCCCGGTCCGCGATACCACGAACGAGGCCTTCTCGGCAACGCTGAAATGCCGCGACCCGAACGGGGAGATCTATATGGTCACCTTCGGGCGCACCAGCATCAGCCTCACCTCGTACTCGGACGATGGGATCCGGACCAAGGTCGAGACCTGGGCCGACACCGTTGCGGCACTGGCCTGAGGAGAACCCGGGGCGGGGACACGAAACGTCCCTTCCCCCACAGGTTTTTGGAGACATTCACTATGGAAACAGAAATTCTTGGCATACTACTCGGGGCCGTCCTCCCGATTTATCCCCTGCTCTTCGTCATCTACCAGAAGATCGGCAGGTACGATGAAGTGGTCGAGGAGTTCAAAAAACTCCGGGACGAGCACGAGCACCTGAAGGAGGCGCATTATGGAAGCTGAAACCGTACCGGTCGCAACTATTACCGGCCTGTACCGGGGAACCTTCTCCGGTCTCGAACCGCTGACAAAGGATACCCCGCTGACTCTGGACGAAGTCCGGCGCAACCCTATCTTCTACGAACTGGACCTCCAGCCAAAAAGGGAGAACGAGAACCTGATCATCGATGTGATCTACGACAACATGGTACCCCGGCACCAGCAGGACCTGTTCCGGGGAACAGATATCCCCCGGGGCGTCCGCTTCTGGCCGGACTGGTTCGAGATCCCGCCCTACCGGGAGATGCGTGACCGTACCGGCCGCCGGGTCTACCCGCGTGCACCGGGCATTCACACCGTCAGGTTCCGCACAGGCCGGAGAAAACTGGGACTTGCCCGGGACTTCAGCCCGGAGAACGGCGGGTACATGAGCCCGGTCTTCGAGTTTACCATCACGGCGGACGTGAAGGATGTCCGGGAACGATGAGGGGGATGGACCATGAACACACCAGTCATCCGATCGCATAGGACGTGGTACCCTGTTTGAAAATGTCGTGCAGACCCGGGCCGCCATCTGTGGTGCAGGGCTCCTGCTCGCGATCATTTTTCTCTTCGCCAGCCTCCCGTATATTCTTCTCGTTATACCGGTCGCGATCTTCTTTCTCGGCATCGTTGCCGACCCGGAAGAGACCCACGCGGTCTGGTACGGGATGCTGAACGTGCTCGGGATATTTGATTGCACCCTGCTCACGGACGAAGAGAAACGAAACTACGCAGAGAAACGGCATTACTTCTGGTTCGGCGAGGTCGGGCTCGCGGCAGTCCTTGCCGGCATCTTCGCCATCCCGTCCGGGTGCTTCCTTCTGGCTCGTGCCGGGATCACCCTGGCGTTTATCGGCGCTGCGATCTGCTTCCTGCCGCTCTTCGTCTTCCTGCCCAGAATACTGCAGACCGCGATGAAGGCCGACACTGTATCGATCATCGAAACGTTCGGGAAGAACGAGCACGTGAAGAAGGTGTTCTGGGCCCTCTTTTCCTGCCTTGCCGGCATCGTGCTCGCGGAGGTGCTGGACCCGGTGGCGGCGCAACAGATTGTCGGGATTATTGCGGGAACGGGGGTATGAACGGATCCCCGCTCCCGGGTCTTTGTCCGGAGAGATCCGGGCCAGCGGCCCATCGTTTTTCTCTCAGCAATTAATTGGATTATTTTCCGGAACGAGCATCCGTACTGCACCACCCGGTGTCAGATCATGCTCCCGTTTTTTTGTCCGCCCCGGCATCGATAAGCCATTTCCATGCCGGTACAACCCGGATAACGGTATCCCCGTCGTTGATGGTCTCCTCCTGGAGGTACGTGAGAACGATCCCCTCGTCCAGGCCATGCACGGCCATAGCCCCGGAGAGCCCGGCAAGTTCGCGCTCCCGGTTCTCCCTGGTGAGTTCAAAGCAGACCTGGATCGCGCCGGTGATCTTCCCCCGCTCTTCCGTGATGAAATCGCACTCTTTGGGATTTTTGAAAAAAAAGACGGACTTGTTCCGGCGCAACAGCTCGATGAGGACGAGGTTCTCAAGGAGCCTGCCCTTGTCATCCGGGAACCGGAATGCGACTGCATTGCGCAGGCCGGTGTCGATGCAGTAGAGTTTCTTCTCGTTGACGTACTGTTTCTTCAAAGAAAAATCGTACCGGAAGATCTCGAAGATGAGGTATGCTTCTTCAAGGAACCCGACATAATCCCGGACCGATGCAACGCTTTTGAACCCGAGCGTGTTCCGGAGCGCATTGTAGGTTGCTGAATTTGCCGTATTGGTGACGAGATAATGGGCGAGCTTTCGGAACCCTTTCACCTCACGGATCCCGAACCGGCTGATGATGTCACGGAAGAGGATGTCGTCATAGATCCGCTTGAGGTACTCCGGGTCACCGGACTTCAGGTAGTCGGGGAACCCGCCACCTGCGAGGTACCGGTCGAACCCCGCGAGGATCTGTGCCTTCTTCTTCGATGAGATCCGGTCGGTCCCGATCGATGTGAACTGCAGGTATTCACGGAACGAGAACGGGAAGAGGGTGATCGTCGTGTAACGCCCGGTAAGCCGGGTACCGGGTTCCTGCGAGAGGAGATTTGCATTGGACCCGGTGAGGAAGATTTTGTATCCCTCATCATGGATGCGGCGGATGAACCGTTCCCAGCCCGCGACATTCTGGACCTCATCGATGAAGAGGATTTTTACATCGGGCGAGATCTTTTCGAACACGAGCATCAGGGAGGAAAAATCCGCTACCGTGAAGTCCATGAGCCGGTCATCGTCGAAATTGATGTAGTGGAAATCTGCATACTGTGCTGACAACTGGCGCAGGAGCGTGGACTTGCCGCACCGCCGGATTCCGGTAATCACGACGATCGCATTTGTCCGGGTAATCTGCCCGGTCGCGATCTCCCGGGGTATCCCGGGATCCTTTGCGAGAAATGTCTCCTTCTGGGTGTGTACCAGTTCTTCGAGCTGCGATGCGGTGATCATATGCATTACCAATGTATGCTTTATGCGATTTATTTACATTACTAATGTATAAAATTATTTATCCGGCGGGCACTGCCCGCGGCCTGTCATGGCCGGGAAAAGAAGCGATCATCCGCCATTCACCCGCAGGGGATTGACTCAGGTATCCGCATTACGAATATTCATTAGGTGAGAAGGAAAAATATCTCCCACCTGTTCCAAAATATATATCCGGCGGGTAACACCGGATGGAGTTAAAACCATGTGGATGCCCGATATCCGTACCCTTTTCCTGACCCTCTTTCTCGTGAACACGGTCCTCACACTGATGCTCTTCACTTTCTGGAGATCCCAGAAGACCCATGACGGCTTTCGGCTGTGGATGCTCTCCCTCCTCGTCACATCCTGCGGGTATTTCCTGTACATGCTCGAAGGAGCCGTGCCCGCTTTCCTCTGCTCAACGGTGGCAGGTCTTCTGATCATGCTGTCGGTCATGATGCGGCTTGACAGTACCAGGATGTATTTCCAGTCACGGGCGCTCCCCAGGATCACATACAGCATCCTGGTACCGGGAATTCTCCTGTTATTCTGGTTTATGATCATAGACGATTCGCAAATCATGCGTGGCGTGATTATCGGATTGTTCATCGTCCCCTGCTTTGTTGCGACCGCCCTCATCGCGATCCGGTCCAGGGAACCAGAGACCCGGTCGCTCAGGTACAGCTTCAGCGCGGCTCTCCTGGTCACGGCCCTCCTCTGGACCATGATGACCGTTCATGCGCTCATCACCCCGGGGGATCACTCACTTGGGGGCCCGGATCCCATTAACACAATCTTCTTTATCGTCACGATCCTCATGGATATCGTCCTCACGGCATCCTTCCTGATGCTCAACATGGCCCGGTCCCAGGGGGAACTCAAACAAAGCGAGGAGCGGTACCGGAACCTTGCAGACAACCTCCCGGATTATGTTCTCATCCACGACCGTGAGTTCATCCACTACGCCAACCCGGCAGCAACCCGGCTCCTGGGACCCGCAGAAGGAACCCTTGCCGGGCAATCGATCTATTCCATCCTGACACCCGCGAGTGCTGAGGCTGCACGGGAGATCATCGATGCCATCCGCAGGGATGAGTTCCCGGACCATCTCAGCGAGATCGATATCCAGCTCCGGGACGGCACGATCCGCCACTGCCTGATCAAGACCGTCCGGATCGAAGATGCCGGGCTCCCTTCAGGCTTATCGGTCATCACCGATATCACCGAGCGGAAGGCAGCAGAGGATGCACTCTCCCGGGCAAATAAAAAACTCACCATCCTCTCATCGATCACCCGGCACGACATCAAGAACCAGCTCACGGCCCTCGCGGCCTATCTCGAGCTCTCGAAAGAAGAACTCGGCACCAGTCCTACGGCCTCAGAATATCTCACGAGCGAGATGAAGATTGTCGAGACCATGGGGCACCAGCTCGATTTCACCAAGGTCTACGAGGATATGGGAACAACCGCTCCCGCCTGGCAGAACGTCAATGCCGGTATCCGGCGGGCGGTTGCGGCACTTCCTATGAGAGAGGTACGGGTGGATGTCGACCGGACGGACGTGTCGGTGTACGCGGACCCGTTGTTCGAGAAGGTCTTCTATAACCTGATCGACAATGCCCTGAAGTATGGCGGTGAAGCGATGACGACCATCCGCATCACCTCTGAAGAAACCGGCGCGGGGCTCGTGATTACCTGCGAGGATGACGGGGCCGGGATCGCGGTCGGGGATAAAGCCCGCCTGTTCGAGCGGGGCTTTGGGAAACATACCGGCCTCGGCCTCTTCCTCACCCGCGAGATCCTCGCGATCACCGGAATCACCATCGCGGAGACCAGCGGGCCGGATAACGGGGCCCGGTTCGAACTGGTTGTACCGAAAGGGGCATACCGGTTCACCGGTGAGACGGTACCTCCCGGATAGTTTCCTTCCCATGTCCGCCGGTGCGATCAGCGAAACGTCCGGGAAGAACCGGCAGGCAAAAAAGGTCCGGGCCCTGTATGCTGCAAGGGCCGGCCTTGTTCCGGCCCGGGCCCCGCACCCGCCCGGCAGGAACCGGGGATTATCGCAGGCACGGGCAGGTGAAAAACAGGATTATTTTTTCAGTTCTTCACGCATTGTCCTGAACTGCTCGTCCGTGATCTCCCCTTTTGCATACCGCGTTTTGAGAATCTCCATCGCACTCTCCCCCGCAGGTACGGTTTTCTGCTGGTTGCTTTCCCGGATAACGATGTACAGGATAAGGAAGAGGATCCCGATCATCGGGATGAGGATCAGGATTCCCCAGAGCAGCCCGTTCATCCCCCTCGTGTTCGCGTCCAGGTACACCAGGTACGCGATGATGAGGAACAGTACAAGCAAGATCAGCATCATCCCCATGCCGAAGAAGGGAAACCCGTAGCTGGAATTCCCACCCCACATGCCATCCATCATGTATGCCATGCTGATACGATGCTCACCGTATCAGATAACCATTGAGATCGTACCAAGAAGTTCCGGGCCCCCGGGCGTCACGATCCTGGTTTGCCGGCCGAAGTAAATCTGCGATCGCATGGAGATGGGACATGCGGCAATGGCACGGCGGGTCGCGGTCCGGATCGCAGGCCTGGTTACAGGCCTGGTGATGAGCGTGTGAAGAATGGCGCGGCCGGAGTTTTTTTCTTCCTTTATTTCCTTAAAATATATATTTGCAGGGTTTTTCCCGGTTTTTTTCTGCAAGCATTTATACTTGGACTCTTCACGATTGTAATGTGAACCTGTTCCGGAAAACCCGGAGTACGGACACTCAATGGCGGTCATGTATGGCTACCGAACCCGTCCAGTCGATCATCAGAAAACAGGCAAAACCTGCGGTACTGATCTTTTTCCTGCTCACGCTTATCGTGGGCATTCTTTACCCGTTTATTGTCACAGGCATTGCCCAGGTACTCTTCCCGGTCCAGTCAAACGGGGATCTCCTCATCCATAACGGCAAGATCGCCGGCTCGTCCCAGGTCGGGCAGCCGTTCTCGTCCCCGCAGTACTTCTGGGGCCGTCCTTCTGCAACCTCGCCCGTGCCCTATAATGCCGGCGCCTCCTCCGGATCCAATCTCGGGCCGGATAATCCCGCACTCGCCGATGCGGTAAAAACCCGGGTCGGTGCCCTGCATGCAGCCGATCCCAAAAATACGCAGGAGATACCAGTCGATCTCGTCACCGCTTCAGGAAGCGGGCTTGACCCGGACATCTCGGTCGCTGCCGCGTATTACCAGGTGCCCCGCGTGGCCCGGGAACGTAACCTCTCCGAGCCGGAGGTATCAGCGCTCGTAAACTCACAGGTCCAGCAGCGCCAGTTCGTGATCTTCGGCGAGCCCCGGGTGAATGTCCTCTCCCTGAACCTCGCACTCGATGATATCAGCGCCGAAAAAATCTCCGTGCCGCAATCGGCCGGGTCCGGTGCTGATCCCACCGACCCCCCGGCCAGTCTCTTCGGCATGAGGATCGCCGACTGGTTCCAGCTGCTCCTCTTCATCCTGCTCGTCATGTTCATCGTTGTGCCGCTGGGTGCATGGATGGCAAAGATCTATACCGGGAAACCGAACTTCTTCTCCCCGTTCCTCGAACGGATCGAACAGAAGATCTTCCTCATTGCCGGTGTTGATCCCGGGGAGGAGATGGACTGGAAGCAGTTTGCCGTCGCCGTCATGGTCTTCTCGGTTCCCTGCATCGCGGTCGTCTTCTTCCTCCAGCTCGTTCAGCAGGTCCTGCCGCTCAACCCGGCCGGCCTTTCGGCCGTTCCCCCGGATCTCGCGCTCAACACGGCGGTCAGCTTTGCCACCAACACCAACTGGCAGGCCTATGTGCCCGAAGTCACGATGAGTTACTTCACCCAGATGGCGGGTCTCGCCGTCCAGAATTTCCTCTCGGCTGCGGTCGGGATGTCCGTGCTCGTCGCGCTCATACTCGCCTTCACGCGGAAGTCCGGTACAACCATCGGCAACTTCTGGGTGCTGCTGACAAGAAGCGTCATGATCCTCCTCCCCATCTGTCTTGTCATCTCCCTTCTGCTCGTCTCGCAGGGAACGCCCCAGACGTTCTCCGGTGCGGTCACGGTCCCGCTCCTTGACCCGGTGAACGACAGTGCCGGGACGCTCGTCACCACCCAGACGATCCCGCTCGGGCCCGTTGCCTCGCAGGTTGCCATCAAGCATCTCGGGACAAACGGCGGCGGGTTCTATAATGCCAACTCGGCCCATCCGCTTGAAAACCCCACCCCGTTTGCGAACTTTGTCGAGACCTTTGCAATCATCATCATCCCCGCAGCGCTCTGCATGACGTTCGGGGCCATGATCGGATCGCGGAGAAAAGGGGCTGCCCTCCTGATCGCCATGTCCCTCATCTTCCTGCCGCTCGTGGGTCTTGCCATCTGGTCGGAAGGGGCCGGCAACCCGGCGCTTTCCCCGCTGGGGGTCGACCAGGCCCCCTCGGACCTCCAGTCCGGCGGGAACATGGAAGGAAAGGAGGTCCGGTTCGGGATTGTTCCCACGGTCCTCTTTGCCGTGGTCACGACCGTGACATCCTGCGGTGCGGTCGATGCCATGCACGATTCCTTCATGCCCCTTGCCGGGGGGATCATGCTCTTTGACATGCAGCTCGGCGAAGTGGTATTCGGCGGCGTCGGCTCGGGCCTGTACGGCATGCTCATCTTTGCCATCATCGCCATGTTCATTGCCGGCCTCATGGTCGGGCGGACACCGGAGCTCTATGGCAAGAAGATCGAGCAGTTCGAGATGAAGATGGCGACGATCGTCATACTCATCCCGATCCTCCTGATCCTTGCCTTCACCTCGCTTGCCGTCCTCACCCCGGCAGGCCAGGCCGGCGTTTTCAACCCGGGCCCGCACGGTTTCTCCGAGATCCTGTACGCGTTCACATCGGCATCGCAGAATAACGGCAGCGCTTTTGCCGGGCTATCGGCAAACAGCCTGTTCTACAATCTTGCAACCGCCTTCTGCATGTTCGTGGGCCGCTATGCCACGATCGTCCTGACGCTTGCGCTTGCAGGGTCGCTTGTCACAAAGAAGATCGTTCCTGCGGGCGAGGGAACCCTGCGCGATTACCGGCTGCTCTTTATTGTCTGGCTGGTCTTTGTCATCATCGTTGTCGGGGCGCTCAGTTTCCTCCCGGCGCTCTCGCTCGGGCCGATTGCTGAGTATATGGGCATGATCGCGGGGGGGATGATCCATGTCTGATGGAGAGACCCGCACCGCCCCGGCCATCCCGGGGCTCTACCGGCGTGCAGCGGTCGATGCGGTCCTGAAACTCGATCCCCGGACCCTCATTGCGAACCCGGTCATGTTCACCGTGGAAGCCGGGAGTGCGCTGACCACCCTGCTGTACCTCCAGGCCCTCACCGGGGCCGGGGAAGCACCGGCAGGATTCATCGGCGCCATCTCCGCATGGCTCTGGTTCACGGTGCTCTTTGCAAACTTTGCCGAAGCCTTAGCTGAAGGCCGGGGCAAGGCGCAGGCAGATTCATTACGAAAGATGCGGCAGGATACCTCGGCAAAAAAACTCGATCCCGATTACACGCTCATCAGGGGCAGGGAACCCAAAGAAAAATATATTGCGGTGGTATCCTCCTCTGCCCTGCGGAAGAACGATCTCATCTATGTCAAGGCCGGGGATACGATCCCGGTGGATGGGGAAGTGATCGATGGGGTTGCATCGGTCAACGAGAGTGCGATCACCGGTGAGAGCGCACCGGTGATCCGTGAATCCGGCGGGGACCGGAGCGCGGTCACCGGAGGGACGGGTATCCTGTCTGACTGGCTCATCATCCGGGTCAGCGCGAATCCCGGCGAAGGGTTCCTCGACCACATGATCAGCCTCATCGAAGGGGCAAAACGGCAGAAGACCCCTAATGAGATCGCGCTCAACATCCTGCTGCTCGGCCTGACGGTAATCTTTATTGCCGTCGCAGCAGCACTCTACGCCTTCTCCGCGTACAGCGTCCAGGCTGCCGGGGCCGGAACCACCGTCACGATCACCGTGCTCGTCGCGCTCTTCGTCTGCCTCGCCCCGACCACCATCGGCGGGCTTCTCTCCGCCATCGGCATTGCGGGCATGGACCGGCTGATCCAGAGAAACGTGATCACGACCTCGGGCCGGGCCATCGAAGCGGCGGGAGACGTGGATGTCCTCCTGCTCGACAAGACCGGGACCATCACGCTCGGGAACCGGCAGGCTGTCGAGTTCATTCCCGTTGACGGGACCACGATCCAGGACCTTGCAGAGACTGCACAACTGGCCTCGCTTGCCGATGAAACCCCCGAGGGCCGCAGCATCGTGGTCCTTGCAAAAGAGAAGTACGAACTTCGTGGCAGGACCGTTGGAGCATCCGAAACGAGCATTGAGATGCAGTTCATCCCGTTCTCCAGCCAGACCCGGATGAGCGGGGTGGACCAGGGACAGCTCCATATCCGGAAAGGCGCAGCCGATGCGCTGTTCCGGTATATTGAAACGAACGGCAACTCCGTATCGGATGAACTCCGGCAGGCTGTCGATGATATCTCCCGGGCCGGCGGCACCCCGCTGGTCGTTGCACAGAACGGGAAGGCGCTCGGGGTCTTCCACTTAAAAGATATCGTCAAAGGCGGGATCCGGGAGCGCTTTGTCCAGCTGCGCAGGATGGGCATCAAGACGGTCATGATCACCGGGGACAACCGGCTTACTGCTGCAACTATTGCCGCAGAGGCCGGTGTCGACGATTTCCTTGCCGAGGCAACGCCCGAGAGCAAGCTCAGACTGATCCGGGAGTACCAGGCCGGCGGGCGCATGGTCGCGATGACCGGCGACGGGACCAACGATGCCCCGGCGCTCGCCCAGGCCGATGTTGCGGTCGCCATGAACACCGGCACCCAGCCGGCCCGGGAGGCGGCGAACATGATCGATCTCGACTCCAACCCGACAAAACTGATCGAGATCGTGGAGATCGGAAAGCAGCTCCTCATGACCCGGGGGGCGCTCACCACGTTCTCCATTGCAAACGATATTGCCAAGTATTTCGCCATCATCCCGATCGCGTTTGCGTCAACGTACCCGGCGCTTGCCGCACTCAATGTCCTTGGCCTTCACAACGGGATCCTTGCAGCCGTGATCTTCAACGCCCTCATCATCGTCGCGTTAATCCCGCTCGCCCTCCGGGGCGTCCAGTACCGTGCGATGTCGGCGGAAGAGGCGCTCCGCAATAATATCCTCCTCTACGGGATCGGCGGGCTCATCACTCCCTTTATCGGCATAAAGATTATCGATATCCTGCTCGTACTGCTGGGTGTAGGATGATGCCTGTACCTGAATACCGCCCGGACCCCGATGCGCTGCTTGCCCGGATCACGGGTGAGGAGCGAAAGAAACACCGGGGCAAGCTGAAGATCTTCCTCGGGTACATCGCGGGCGTCGGCAAGACGTACGAGATGCTCAAGGCAGCCCATCTCCGGCTGGCCGAAGGTGTCGATGTCCGGGCCGGCTATGTCGAGATCCATGGCAGGAAAGAGACGGAAGCGCTGCTCGAAGGTCTCACGGTCATCCCGCGTAAGATGATCGAGTACCGGGGGGTCACGCTCCCGGAATTCGATCTCGATGTTACCCTCCAGTGCAGGCCCGCGCTTGTCCTTGTCGATGAGCTGGCCCATACGAACGTGACGGGCTCCCGGCACCTGAAGCGGTACCAGGATGTCGAGGAACTGCTGGATGCCGGTATCGATGTCTATACGACCCTGAATGTCCAGCATATCGAGAGTCTCAATGATGTCGTGGCCCAGATTACGGGCGTCATTGTGCGGGAGACGGTCCCGGACCGCGTCATCGACGAGGCGGACGAGATCGAGGTGGTCGATCTCGCACCTCCCGAGCTGCTCCAGCGGCTGCGGGAGGGAAAAGTCTATGTGCCTGATATGGCCGCCCGGGCGATCGAGAAATTCTTCAATGAAGGCAACCTGTATGCCCTCCGCGAACTCGCCCTCCGGCGGGCGGCAGAGCGGGTCGACGAGCAGATGCTCGCCTACATGCAGACCCGGGCAATCCCGGGGCCGTGGGCTGCCGGGGAACACCTGCTCGTCCTTGTCGGCCCGGGACCGCTCTCGGAACGGCTGGTGAGGACAGGACGCCGGCAGGCCGACCGGATGGGGGGGGCCCGGTTCACGGCAATCTACGTGGAAACACCGGCCCACCACCGGCTTTCAAAGGAGAGCCAGGAGCAGCTGGCCCGTACCATGGAACTTGCACG
>NZ_JAJRCG010000002.1 GCF_028679125.1 Methanoregula sp.
ACCCATGCAAATTCAAAGGTGGCCTTACCCTTGGATTCAGCCTCCTTGCGGTACCCTTCAATGATGTGGGCCGGTACAGCGCCGGTCTCGAACATCATTCGTCCGACGGTAGTTGACTTTCCGTGGTCGATGTGGCCGATTACGGCCAGATTCATGTGGGGCTTGTCAGATGCCATTTATGTAATCCTCCAAAACATTGAGACTGTCCGCTTACAGTCAGTTTATGCGAGTATTACTTATATGAGACCCAACTATTTAAAATATTTCGATTGACGGGCTTCTTTTTCCGGTGAGAACCCACACATCGGTATACTCATATTGGATCCCTAAAATATCAATGCATATGAAATCTTTGCCCTTCCAGCGTGATGAGAAAAAAAACCGGGTCACGGTCGGCTGTGCAGATGGGGATGTGTCAGTATATAGTCACTGCGCGTATTGCATGCATTGCACAGGTGTACGGACTGGAAGCCGGGTTATGGCGACTCCTCAGAAGTCGGCGCTCAATGATCTCAAAAGGGGAGTTGCAGCAGATGAGAACCTGATGAACGCGGCTATGATGTTCAATTCGCTCATACGGGATGGATCCGCTATTGAATGTGACGACGACGCAAACAAGGGATATCAGGGTCTTTACTAAAAAAACGCCTGTACAAGGGTATACATTTTTCCCGGTTGATAGCGAAAACCGAAGTAACAAATTCCCGTTTTTCTGTCATTTTTTTCGTTTTTTTATAGTAATTTCAATCCGTGTTCTATTACACCTGTAGACAAATTTTCTCACTCCAATAGCCTGCATAAATCGAGTAGTTTGTTTATATCTCCGAGCCACTACGGGAGAAAAAATCGATTAATGCCGGTGTATATCCAAGAGTTGGATAATTATCTATCCATTGGCAGGTTTACTGATACTTTTACCTGATCCGATGTTAGATCAGCGCAATGCTTACGATTACCAACGCCCGGGTGATCTCATTTGAGGCACCGGCAACATCCCCATTAATCCCTCCGAAGATTCGTTGGGAGATCCCGAGAAGTACTATCGGGCAGAGAAGCATGAG
Source organism: Methanoregula sp. (assembly GCF_028679125.1). Classification (GTDB taxonomy): domain Archaea; phylum Halobacteriota; class Methanomicrobia; order Methanomicrobiales; family Methanospirillaceae; genus Methanoregula. The sequence continues at coordinate 1,062 of NZ_JAJRCG010000002.1, forward strand.
GAGCATTGCGGTAATTATTTTTACCGGTGCAATCGGTAAGAGAAAAAGCGGCAGGCATAGCAGGAACGAAACTGCTGGGAAAACGGGTTGCGCGAACTGGTGGAGATAACTGTGCATTCCTTCATGGAATGGTTTGCCATATACGGTGAGAAATGCCATAGAAAATTTTGCACAGACCTCACCAATGATCAATGCGCATGCGATTGACGTGGCTTCCTGCAGTCCAGCAAACAGGAGGAGTGTCACTGCGATCCCTAGTGCGATGGCTCCGGCACCGACATTCCTGTCCGTGAGTGCCCGAATACGTTTTTCTTGATCGCCGTGCGCCATCAACCCGTCACCCAGATCCAGCAGGCCATCGAAATGGTGAGCCCCGGTAATAAGGAGAAGAAGTGCCACCGCAACCGCAGCTGCAATAGTTGGGTTTGCGATAAAGTATACCGGTAGCGCAACGAATACCCCGATTACATAACCTGCAAGCGGGTAAATGTAGGAACGCCGGGCAAACGGTTCGAGATCCTGAGGTTTCCCCAAGGGTAGAACTGTTGTGAACTGGAGCAGTGACTTGATGGTCTTCATAATGATTCGCTATAGAGACGTGACGTGCAGCCGGCAATCAGTCCGGCCACCGCATCATCGAGAAATGGTCCGAGTTTTGCAAGGATGCCGGGCTTTTTCTGGTCATACCGGGTAAATTCGAACCGGGCATAGGTCCCCCCGATACACTCTGCAATCGCCATCCCAAGGATCTCATCGCTTAAGAGAAAAATGGGATCATCAGCGATCTCAGAGTTTTTTCGTTTTGTATACAATTCATCTTCGAGCAGGATGGCCCCGAGCAGAAGGGATGCCACGTTGGGATCTCCCAGGAATTTTTGCATCTTTTTCCGAATCTCAGTTGCCGCCTGTTCATCCGGCATGCCATGGGAGACATACAGTCCCATGGCGGCAGTAACCATATCGTCAAGGGTAATGCCATGATCCAGCAGCCGTTGTTCTATCTCAAACATACCTTAGGAGTAGTAGGAGCGGGTGTATTATATCGTTGTGGATTTTTCGCATCGATAGATTCAATCATTTACACCACGAATTTATAGACTGATTGTTATGGCATTCCTCTCGGAAAAGCCCCCATTTAACGTAAAAAATCCGGTTTTTTGCGGTATTCTTGCCAATACCCTGTTGTCTACAGTCCCCGGGATATCCGGCGCCGGCCCGACACCTGAAAAAACCCTGCTTACTCCGATACTCGATGCGGAACTGATCGCAACTGGCAATGTTACCAGCCACCCGTTCAAGCCAAATACCCCAACAGGTTGTCCCACTCCATCATCCATCACCCGGGCAATGATCGCCCTCATGGGCATTGAACCGCTGTTCGTGAATGCCGGTTTACACCAGACGCCAACGGTTCCCTGCTACGATCTCTACGGATCGGTTGGCGAAGACCCGCGGTTACGGGATGCAGTCCCCCATGCACGTATCCTTTTTAATCAGGGTGAATCACTGGGGAAATTCCTCACCCATGCCAGCGATCTCCTTGTCATCGGCGAATGTGTGCCGGGCGGAACCACTACCGCACTCTGCGTCTTGCGTGCATTAGGATATGAAGCATCCGTAAGCAGCAGTTTCATCGAGAACCCGGTATCGATAAAAGAAGAGATCTGCTCAAAAACACTCGCACGAATCACTGCTGACAAGGTCTCTGAACCGCTCGATATTGTCCGTTACACCGGTGATCCAATGATGCCAGTGGCAGCAGGGATGATCAAATCGTATACCGGCAATATCCTTCTTGCCGGGGGTACCCAGATGCTCTCGGTTGCAGCCCTGGCAAAGGCGATGGGAATGACACCTCCCGCGGTCGTAACCACCACATATGTTCGGGATGATCCCACCGCCAATATCGATCATATTGCCAGCCGGATTGGCGTACCTATGTATTATGTGGACCCTGGATTCGGGACGCTCGGTCATACGGGTCTGGCACGGTACTGTATCGGCGAGGTCAAGGAAGGATTTGGAGCCGGGGGTGCAATGTGTCTTGCGTACCTCATGGGATATTCCGAAGAAACAATCCGTGAGCGGATCCTTTCCACCGCAAAAGCCTGCAGCTGAACAGTCTTATAGGATTCCAAGAGAAACGGGTACTGCAATGCTTCCGATCTACGTTGTGAACAATTTCGGGCAATTCAATCATCTCATAAACCGGGCACTGCGGGATATTGATATCGATGCAACACTTATCCCGAACACGACAGCTCCAGAAGAGGTTCGGAATGGTTGCCGTGGGATCATTCTTGGTGGCGGACCTGCAATCGAGCGGGCCGGAAACTGCAGCCAGTACCTCGATCTTGGATTGCCGGTTCTTGGGATCTGCCTTGGTCTGCATATAATCGCCAGGCACTTTGGCGGAGATGTGCATACGGGCCAGAGTGGGGGGTATGGGCCGGTGGATATCGAGATCTGCGAAAACGATGCTATCCTCGAAGGATACCCGGAAAAAATGAACGTCTGGGCATCCCATGCGGATGAGGTCTCTCGGATTCCCGAGGGTTTTACCCTTCTGGCCCAATCATCGATATGCAACAATGAAGCGATTGCACTTCCCGATAAGCATATTTACGGCCTCCAGTGGCATCCGGAAGTCAGTCATACCTTTGAGGGAAAACGCGTTTTTGAAAATTTTCACCGGATTATCCTTGATAACCCATAAACACTTTATTCTTGTCAGTCTACCTTTTTCATTATCAAGCACAGCAATTGGGGATGATTATGGCAGATAAAATTATTACAGGTATTGCGCTTCTTACCGGGTTTCTTATTCTGATATGCCCTGCAGCAGCCGATATTAATAAAATCTCGGCAGGGAATACCGTATTTATCGGGGAACAGGGTCTCGACGTTAGTTCGATCCTCTCTTCCGGTGATCAGATCGGATGGTGGGCATCAGGAGCATCGATTGCGGGGAGCTCCCCGGACTCTATTGTATCTGTGTCGGATGCATCGAACTTTTACGTGACACAAAGCGATTTTGCGAGCCGGACCGGGTCATGGTATGTCCTCCCGGCAAAGACAATTGCATTCATGGTTGCAGATCCCTATCTTGATCTTATAGTGGAAGATACGACAGTTGGTGTTGATGTGACCAACAAGTGGGTGCCTACTGATGATGAACTCCGGTTCAGAATAGACTCCAATCTTGTCCAGATGACCCAGAGATCCCTTGTGACTGGGGTTCCCGTTACTATCAAGGTGCGGACTCCTGATGGAGCGATCCTCTCATCACTCACTAGTAACTCCGGAGGTACGACCTCCCTTGTCAATTATAACCTTATCTCCACTCCCCAGTATACCGGTTCGATCTGGGGTACAAGCAACCGTGATACATATCTCCCGGGAACCTATACCGTCTGGGTGGAATGCAATGTCAATCAGATGAACGATAATTACGGGCAGAGCGGTAAGACCATCAGTAGTAAAGTGACCGTCCTCAATCAGGACAGAAACCCATTGATTACTGATAAATCATATGTGACAAATCCGACCACAGCAATCACCACCGCTACTACCAGAATCCCTGCGATTGTGACAACGAAAGAAACAACCCCGCTGCCGACAACGCTTCCCGCAACAACCACTCTTGTACCGGAGATCCCGTCAACTGTTGAAACACTTCCTCCATCACCAGCAATAGTGGAATCAACCGTTGTACCAACCACCCATGTCCCGGGTTTTGAAGCGGGCCTTGCAATTGCAGCCGCAATCTTCGGACTGGTTCTCTACCCGAAGAGAAAATAATTTTTTCACTTCGCAACATTTTATTATCAGGATCTCCCATTACGGTGCATGAATGTTGTAACCACCGTGATCAAATCCCGCCACAGTGTCAGGAAATTTAAACCGGATTCTGTTGATGAACTGGCCATCCGGGATGCTATCGAATGTGCAGCCTTGGCACCCACGGCCAGAAACGTTCAGCCATGGCTTTTCGGTGTGATAAAAGAGAAGCAGGTTCTGGAAAAGATAGCAGAACTTGCTGATAACGGAAGGTTCATCGCTGACTGTACCCTCTGTTTTGCGGTCTTTGGCGAGAAGAAAGAGACCTATTATCTTGAAGACTGCTGTGCGGCAACAGAGAACCTGATTCTGGCGCTTCAGGCATACGGTGTTTCATCATGCTGGGTGGCTGGCGATAAGAAAGACTATGCGGAACCGGTTCGAATCCTGCTGAATGTGCCTGATAAGTATACCCTCGTTTCTCTGGTTGCGGCGGGAACTCCCGCAGAGATCACCATTGCCCCCAAGAAGGTTCAGAAAAAGATCCAGTTCTTCGAAACGTATGAAAAAGAATAATCGGTAATCTTCAGGTAAATACCTTTTTTCGGGTATCGCGCGCGGTACCGTTCTTTATAATAATTCCATTCTCCTTCCGGAAGTATTATAGACTCCCGAAGAGAGGGTACCAGAACTGGCAAATGCGGGTCTGTTTTCCAGACCCCAGTACTTCACTGAATTTGAGCCCGGGCTAAAGAAAAGCGAAAGATCTCAACAGGCAGTGGATGCCGGATATGGTTACTATAGGGTAAAAACTCCAGCCGGATATTAAGGTATTCTCCAGAGCCATTTTTTCAGGCAGAGTCTGCTGAAATTTTTTTGCTCTGTAGAAAACCTTAATCCAAACAAATTGTATGAATCTGTCAAGGTTAGCGAGGATGATCTTGCACGAGATTTCCTTCTTCTGGATTTGGAATATCCTGGATTTCAGATCGGCTCCGAACCTACGCTTCAGAATAGAGAACTTAGTTTCAACCAGGAAACGTTTTCGATACCGCTCAACATCGAAATTATCCGTCATCTTCTTTCGATATTTCCCCCATACATTCTTGGAATACTGATGGGAACGAGCGGGAATGATCGAATTTGCCTTTAGAGTTTCACGGATAAACCGGTGCATTTTCTCTGAGTCGTAACCCCGGTCCATGAGATAGCATTCAGATTTAAGGAGTCTATGGCATTCTTTGAGAAGGGAGAATGCGTGTCGTGAATCATGAACCCTGCTTTTTGAGATCCTTAATCCAGTGATAACCTGCTGATCAACATCGATAGAAATTGTGGTTTTCAGGAAATGTTTTCGGATCTTACCGGTTCTTTCAGAGTAATAATGGCTGCAGTATCCGCTGGTAAACCTGGATGAATCGATGGCAGTAATCGAGATTCTATCGTCAGGGAAATAGAATATTTTCAGGGTGCTCTTCAGGAGAAGATTGAAGTAGATGGGTTTGATCCGGCTGAAAAATTTCTGGAGTGTTGTGAAGTGAGGGATGGTTTTGAGTCCTAAAGCGTCTCGGATTCGATCCATCTCTTCGAGGTTACTAACAACCGTCCGGTAATCTTCCTTCCGGGATTCTTTGAACAACAGGATTGTCAGAAGTTGATGCTGGGTATAATCTCTCCTCGAATATTTACTGGAATACCGTGGCAGATGAGTCGAGCGTACCAATGAGATGGCATATTCAATAAACCTGATAAACCGTCCAGACGATCTCTTATTTGTCCCCTTACAACTTGACGACACATCAGAGTAAGGAGACAATATACTTTAGATCTTTCGGTCGATCTCTTTCTTCTTCTCCCTCGTTGAAATCATTTCTACAGAGCAAAAAATTTCAATCGCGATCATGAGGTGTCAGTTGATGAGGCGATTATCGGATAATTATCCGACAAAATGCATGTACAAGCGATAAAATTTTTAATTTGCCGGCGTGAGATGGTTTGCCGATCAATCAGACCCTGCCTGAAAAATTTTGAGCAGGGGGTGAGGGGGTGGTTGAAAATTGTTTGCCGGAGATCGATCGCGATGCTGATAATGGTGTAAATATTCGTTCAGGTTTTTGGCAGGTAATGTACACAGCCAAGATTCACAAAGATATTATGAGAGAAGTACTGCGACCCATCAAAAGATATTTTTTTCAGGAATTCCCGGGGGATGGTACCCCACACAGGACCTTGAGAGGAACCCCCTTATTCATCTCATCCTCATTGGGCAGTTCCCCCTTTAATTGGACGAGTCTGTGGGGTCCTTCTCAAGGTGGCATTATCTGAACTGGATTTGTGTAAGTAATTCCGATACTGGTAGTACCTCTTTTCATATTTTATGGTGACTTAATAATCCGTGTCTCCCGGTTTTACCGGCTCTGGGAATTATTAAGCATTCGGCAAATCAGATCAATGATCATGAAACATGCGATCCTCCAGGTGGCTCTGGATCTCCTTGATCTGGATCGTGCATTACAGATCGCACGTGAATCTGTTGATGGCGGTGCCGACTGGATTGAAGCCGGCACTCCTCTCATCAAGAGCGAAGGGATGCATGCTATCCGGTCACTGCGCCAGCATTTCCCGAAATCTGTCATCGTTGCAGACATGAAGGTGGCCGATACCGGTGCGCTGGAAGTGGAGATGGCAGCAAAAGCCGGTGCCAATGTCATTTGTATCCTTGCTGATGCAGACGATGCGGTCATATCTGAATCTGTCCGGGCTGCACAACTCTACGGTGTACGTATCATGGCTGACCTGATCAATGTCCCGGATCCGCTCACCCGTGCGAAAGAACTGGAATCGTTCGGTGTCCACATCATCTGTGCCCACGTGGGCATCGATCAACAGATGACCGGAAAAGATTCAATGGACCTCCTGACAACTCTGTCGGGTCAGATCCGTATCCCCATTGCAGTCGCCGGTGGAATCGATGCTTCGGGTGCCGGAGAAGCTGTCCGGTGCGGTGCCGAAATTGTGATTGTTGGTGGAAATATTGTCCGTTCAGGAGATGTAACCGGATCAACGAAAAAGATCCGTTCCGGCATGAACTCGCGCTCACGGAAGTCATCGCGGAAAAAAACCGTGGACGAGGAGACCCGGGAAATCCTCCTCCAGGTATCGGCACCTAATGTTACCGATGCAATGCACCGCAAAGGGGCAATGACCGGCATTGTCTCGATATGCGGCAACGTGAAACTGGTGGGCAGGGCAGTCACGGTCCAGACCTTTGCCGGGGACTGGGCAAAACCTGTTGAGGCAATTGATGTGGCCGTCAAGGGCGATGTTATTGTCATCAACAATGCCGGTGGCGTTCATGTTGCCCCATGGGGTGAACTGGCCACGTTAAGCTGCGTGAAGAACGGGGTTGAAGGGGTTGTTATCGATGGCGCGGTCCGGGATGTTGATGATATTCGTGCATTAAAATATCCTCTTTTTGCAAAGGCAACGGTGCCCAACGCCGGGGAACCCAAAGGAATGGGGGAGATTAATGCAGAGATCCAGTGCTGCGGACAATATGTGCGGCCAGGTGACTGGATTATAGGGGACGAGAGCGGTGTAGTGGTCATTCCGGCGGAACGGGCGTATGAGATTGCCCGACGGGCGCTTGAGATCCGGAAGACCGAGGAGCGTATCCGGGAAGAGATCCAGCGGGGAAGCACGCTGGCAAAAGTCGGGTACCTGGAGAAGTGGGAGAAGAAATAATTAAAAGGGATAAATCGGTTTTTTCAGTGGAAGACGGATCTCTCGATCAGGGTTGCACCTGATTTCTGGATCTTCTTTATTGCGTCTTCAACCTGATCGACGCGGAGGATAAGGACTGCGCCCTCTTTTCCGGAATATGCATAAGAATATTCGATGTTGATGCCTGCATCCCCGAGGATCTTTGCAACCTCGTACAGCCCGCCTGGCTGGTCTTTCATCTTGACCGCGATTACATCCGTAAATGCTATGTTGAACCCCATGGACTGGAGTTTGTCATGGGCTTTCTGCGGGTGATCCACCAGTGCCCTGACAACACCAAAACCATTTGCTTCCGCGATACTGAATGCGAGGATGTTAACCTTCTCCTCTCCCAGCGCATGGGCAATTGCAGCAAGGCGGCCGGGCCGGTTTTCTGAGAATACCGAGATCTGCTTGATCACAAATTTTTTCGTGTCCATTTACATCGACCTCTTATCAATGACTTTCTTCGACTTTCCCTCGAACCTTGGGAGTGATCCAGGTTCGACAAGTTCGACATCAACGTTTACGTTCAGGGAATTCCTGAGCCGGTGTTCAACATTCTGCCGTATATTCATGAGATCATTAATCTTGTCACTGAATGATTCCTTGTTCAGTTCAACACGGACAAGCATATCGTCAAGAGCGCCTTTCCGCTCAACAACAATCTGGAAGTGCTGCCCAACTTCCGGGATGGCCATCAGTGTATGCTCAACCTGCGATGGGAAAACATTGATCCCCCGGATGATCAGCATATCATCGACACGTCCCTCGATCCGGTGGATTCTTGGGGAGGTCCTGCCGCAGGTACAGACCTCGTCATCCATGGTGGCAATATCTCCGATACGGTACCGTATCATGGGCAGGGCTTCTTTCTGGAGTATGGTAATAGTCACTTCCCCCTTCTCGCCCGGCTCCAGCGGCTCTTCGGTCTTGGGATCGATGATCTCAGTAAGTGCAATATCCGACCAGACATGGAACCCGTTTTGTTCAGCACATTCTGTGAACATTGGGCCTGATAATTCGCTGGTGCCATAGACATCGTAGGCCTTAATGCCCAGCCAGTCTTCGATTCTGACCCGCATCTTCTCGGTCCAAGGTTCGGCGCCAAGGATTCCTGTACGGAGTTGTGTGTCCTTGCCGAGATTCACACCCATCTTTTCGGCAACTTCACCAATATGAAGGAGGTATGAGGGTGTGCAGCAGATCGCAGTAGTACCGAGATCCTGCATAAGTTCAATCTGGCGTTCGGTGTTCCCAACACTTGTAGGAAGAACCGTTGCGCCAATACGTTCAGCACCATAGTGCAGGCCAAGTCCCCCGGTAAAAAGACCGTACCCGTAACTCACCTGGATGACGTCTCCTCGTCCCAGACCAATGGCGGTCATCCCACGGGCAAGGGAGGTTGACCAGAGGTCAAGATCATTCTGGGTGTAGCCGACGACGGTCGGCTTTCCCGTTGTCCCGCTCGAGACATGGTACCGGACCAGTTCATCCCTGCTTGCGGTAAAAATTTTATCAGGATAATTGTCACGCAGATCGCGTTTGAACATAAACGGGAGTTTCCTGACATCGGAAAGTTCGCGAATATCATCGGGATGGACATTCTGCTCCTTCATGCGGTCGTGATAGAACGGGGAAAAACTGTACAGCCGGTATACAAGACTCTTGAGCAGTTTATACTGCATTCTCTGGAGGTCCGCTTTCGGCATCTCTTCAATCCTGGGATCCCATAATGCCATTATATTGCCTCTCTTCGATCAATTACTCTCTTTGCCTTTCCTTCGAACCTCGGCAGTGATCCGGGTTCAACAAGTTTTACCGTGGTTCTCAGTTCCAGTGCATCCCGGAGTTCCTTGACCACTTTCTTCTGGAGCCGGGCAAGGTCTTCAAGTTCGCCGCTGAAGAACTCCCTGTTAATCTCAACATCGACAGTCATCTCATCCAGATGATTGATTCTGTCAATATAGACCATAAACTGATTGCCTACTTCGGGGATTTTCAGGAGCACGTGCTCGATCTGCGAAGGGAAGACGTTGATACCCCGTATGACCAGCATGTCATCGCTTCTTCCGGTAAGCCTGGCAATTTTTTTGCCTCTTTTGCACAGGCATCCGTCCTCCATAAGCATGGTGACATCGCCGGTCCGGTACCTGAGTAACGGCATGGCCTCTTTGACGAGTGGAGTCACGACCAGTTCGCCGCGTTCGCCATCTGCCACCGTCTCTCCAGTTCTTGGATCGATGATCTCAACAAGGTAACTGTCGTGCCAGATATGCAGGCCATCCCTCTCTTGGCATTCGAACGCAACGCCGGGTCCGAATAGTTCACTCATACCATAGGAATCATATGCGGTCACCCCGAGACGTTCTTCAAGGGTTTTTCTTGTACTCTCTGACCAGGGCTCTGCACCAAAGAGTCCCGTTTTGAGGCTGTCAAGCCCAGTCCCCATCTCTTCGGCTACTTCGGAGAGATGCATGGCATAACTGGGAGTGCAGTGGATTGTCGTGACACCGAAGTCATTGATCATATCGATCTGGCGTTTGGTATTTCCTGTCGCACTGGGAATGACCGTCATTCCGATCTTCTCGGCCCCGTAATGAAACCCGAGACCTCCGGTGAACATACCGTAGTTGACCATGTTCTGGAAGATATCGTCTTTGGTAATTCCAACCATGGTCATGTTCCTGGCAATGAGGTCGGACCAGGTATCCAGATCATTACGGGTATATCCGACAACTGTTGGTTTACCGGTGGTCCCTGAAGTTGTATGGATCCTGACTATATCCCGGAGCGGGACTGCAAAGAACCCGAATGGGTAACCGTCCCTGAGGTCCTGCTTTTTGGTAAAAGGTATTTTGCGGATGTCCTCGAGGGTTTTTATCGACGTTTTTTTTATGCCCGCTTCAGCAAGAAGGTTCCGGTAAAAAGGAACGTTTTGGACCTGATTAAATGTTTTTTTCAGACGTTTGAACTGAAGTTCTCTCAGCTCAACCGGCTTGAGTGTCTCTATTTTCTTGTCCCAGAACATTTGTAGCACCATGCCCTGTTATGCTATAACATGACGAAAGTACATATATCGTTTGCTAGAGTTTATATCCACCGAAACGTGGTTTCTCCGTCTCATATTTGTTTGCGCGGTTGATGTATCATCATGGCGATACAATAACCCAAAACGATGAATTAATCCGTGCCCCTGTGGTAGTACTGAACAGAGTCCGGCACGTGTGCTTCGGTGTTGATCGCAATGGAATATCCTTGGGTTTCGGTAAGCGGTTTTGGTGCAATCATCAAATCAACCCAAAAACACCTTATTATCCAGAAGAAGACCCGTACCGAACAGTACCCCATCGGGGAGGTTGCAAATCTCCTTGTCGTTGGTGGGCATACGATACAATCGTCAACCATCTCACAGCTTGCCCGGAATGGAACATATATCTCGTTTTTTGATCCTGATGGAACCCCAACCGGTACAATCCGGCCTTTTGCAGATGCAGACCAGAAAGATCTCTTTCATGAACAGCAGGCAGCCCCACGCCAGCGGTTTGCTATCGCCATTGCGCAGGCATCGATAAAATCCCGTCTGTTTGCCATAGAGCGTATTCAGGAATCGCAGAATGTTCACCTGTTTTATGAAGGAGAATTTGATGTTCTTCAGAAATCCTTGGAAGAACTGGAATATCTCATCAAACTTGACGAGATACGGAGATTGCACAAACTGGTTTCGGACATGTATTATGAGATCATGGCCCGGAGTCTCCCTTCAGATCTGGGATTCCGAAGGCGGACGATCAAACCCCAGGTAGATCCCGTCAACGCAATGCTCTCGTTTGGTTATGCGATGTTATACGGAAACTGTTCTATTGCCGTTATCGGCGCCCGTCTTAATCCCGATATGGGAATGCTGTATGCCGGAAAAGGTGGCCTTGTGCAGGATCTTATCGATCCCCTGAAGGCAGGTATGATCGATCCGATTGTCTTCCAGATGGCAGGAAAATCCCTGATCGCTTCGGATTATGAGTTGACAAAAGACCGGTGTATGCTCTCCGATGCCGTTATCACTGCACTTATGAAGTCATTCTATTCAACGGTTACTACAGAAAAAGTGAACGAACAAGTGAATAATTTTTCCAAATCCCTGAAAAATTACGGGGATCTCAAAATTCTGTACTGATCCGTTCTTCATTTTTCACAATCGAAAACCCATTGAATGTCCTGATGGAGGTCTCATTGATCTGTACATCCCTGACCACGGCCCGGGGACAGCTGTACACCATGGATACAAATTTTTCAAGGATCATCGACTCACCGGTCGCATAGATCCTGACCTTGCCATCAGGAAGGTTGGCAACGGTCCCCCCGACATTCAACTCCTGAGCGATCCTGCGGATACATGCTCTGAATCCCACCTTCTGGACTCTTCCACTAATGATGATATCAACGGTTTTCATTGTATCACATTCTCTGCATAATCTTGATGGCAAGACCCAATTCATCGAACACTTCATCCCTCAGTGAAGACTGTCTGATATTGGTTGCAGCGTCAATGGCATAATCAAGGATCTCCTGGGCCGTTTTCTCGCATCCCGCTGAAAATGTTTTAAGGGCAATATCGCACATGACATACGCCCTGCGGGAAAGCGGTCTGATGATCCGTGCCTCCTTAATGGAATTCTGGAGCATTTTACGGGAGAGTTTCTCTTGCCCTGTCTTTTTAAAATAAATTGAAAGGTAACTAAAAAAAACTGCTTCCTTCCCCCGGTCAGCTACAGTTCTGACAAGTCGTTCCAGAGCAGTAACATTGTTCGAATGAATACCTTCTTTGATCATTTTCTCTGAGAGGGATTTGATTTTTACAAATTGGGGTGTTATCTCATACATCTCTGTATATCCCATCTGTTCAAGGCGATAGAGACGGACTTCATCATCATCAATGGTTTTTGTGATCTGGATTGCATGCGAAAGCATTTTTTTATCAGGTTTTTCCTGATTTAGTGAAATATACACTTCAGCGATCTGGTTCCGGATAATGTCTGCAATTGACTGGATATTGATCTTTTTTGTCAGGGCTTCTGTTTTCTTAAGCAGTTTGAGGGGGAGTTCCTCATCGGAATTAGAAATGGTCAGTGGAATGATGGTAAGTAACATAGAAGATTTTTCATACGGCGATGAGATCCTGTCAATAGCCCCTTCCATGGTTTTTATAAGTTCTCTGCAACGAGATTGGTTTTCCCGAGTCATAGTGTAAATGGAGACAAGTGAGTTGACATACTCCACGGGATCAGTAATCCTCTGGGCGATCTGGAGTGCAATTGAATACCATTGTGGATCCGGATGAAGGGTGTTCAATCTGACAATGGTAAACACAACCTGACGGCAGGTTGTCGCGGCTTTGTCGAATTCGATGTCATCCAGTTGCTCAATACCCCGCAGGAGAAACTGTTCAGATGCAATAGGATCTATCTGGCTGTATGATGAAGATAGGTATGAGAGGACAAGTACTTTCTGATAGCTAACAGAAAGGATATCCAAATTATTAACCACATCCGCAAGAACCTGCTTTGCATGATCGGGTCTTCTCAAATGTGTAAGAAGGTCAGCGAGATCACATAATCCTGTGAGTCTGACATAGGGATCATTGATCATGAGAAGAATGCGGTGTATCAACTCGATAATGCGCTGGCTTGAATTTGACAGGTCGTTTTTCCGAATCAGAAATGCCATGGTTTCATAGGGATCTGTAGAATTCGGATGAGTGATATCTTCATTCAGGTTCGAAATGATGCGCGACATCATTGCATCGCGTTCATAGGGGTTCTTGATCTCTGTTGCGAACATTGCGAGTGGTATAATGTAATCCAGAGTGTTACAGGAACGGGAATATGATAGGATAATATCGATAATTCCTGCAATTTTAAGGGAGACCTGCGGTGATTTTACCTGTTCTTTGATAATCTCAAGTCCACGCTCAAATGGCAAAAATATTATTGCAGGATCTTCTCCATCTGGTGGAGTGGGGGTATTTTTTAAGATAATGCAACCGATTTTCACAAAACACTCAGCAATCCTTTCGAATAACTGCACTTTCAGTGATGTATCGCCGATTTCATTGGCAATGAGGTACGCCTCTTCAAGGGCTTCGCAGGATTGACGGTCAAGAGCAAATTTTATCACCCCGTCAATGATGTTCGCCATTGCATAGGATATGAGGTCTTTTTCAAGCAGGGAGTTGCTCCAGACTTTCATACGAAGCAGTAGGTCAAGATCTCCCTGTTGTGCGGCAAGAATAGATGCCTCATCAATGATGGTACTCAAAGCTGCAGAACGGGTATTTTGCCCCTCGATTTCACAGGTAAGGCCCACGGCTCTCTGGAGAAAATCGCGATTTTTCGAGTTTACGCCAATTTTTGCGATTTTAATTACTATATTTGATATCGCCCGTTCGCGAAGCGGTTGTTCTTTAATGGATCCTGCAAAACGGATCAGGATACTGGGATCATTGGAATCAAGAAAACCACGATCCACCATTATGGTGATGCACTCCAGAACAAGATGATCATGTTTTGGGTGGATGAGAATGAGATTTCGGATTGAGAGGAGGTGGGGGATCAGTTCTTTGAATGTGCTGCCCTTGTTCACCTCAATAACAGCACGATAGATGGTATTGTTTACTACCTCCTTGTTGAGTTTTACAAGGATGTTATTATGAATCAAGGGAATACTGTCATTAAGAATTCCTTCTTTGAGCAACTGGATCAGGCATTCTGAGTAAAGAGCATTGTTTTCTGATTCATGGTTGATTTTTCCGAATATGCCCAGTGCTGAACTAAAATTCCCTGATGAAAGCATAATCTGTGAAAATTGGAGATAAATCCGTGAGAGGATCTCGGTGCTGCAATGACGGTCAATAACAGGAATTAGTTCATTAAGAACCTGCATGTCATTTAAATGACCAGCAACGGAGATCCCTGCACGGACCATCTCTCTTGTGGGGAATTCCTCTGCATCTGAAATATGCTGCTGGAGATTTAATGCCGTGGAGAAAAACCACGGGTCCCCCGATCGTTCCGCTTTTCTCAACAAATCTATAACAATGGTGCCTGTTACTTTCGGTTTATCACGACATAAATGTCCGAGAACGGCAATGATTTGTTGTTTATCCTTTACCCTTTCGAGTAATTGTTCGGTCAATGCACTGATGATTTCCAGGAAAGCCTCATGGGAATCGGCGGTAAAATTCTCCAAAAACTGCGAGATATCTGCCATCTCTTTACTAAACTCTGCTTTTGCGCCTCTACTGATGATTTCCGAAATACAATCCTGGCGGCGTATCTTCTGGTGAATTGTAGTTGCATTTTGGAGACTATCAAAAAATAGATCTCTGTCTTTTTCCAGCACTGCTACGGTTGCCAGTGCTTTTGCAAGTTCTGCATGCAGAACAGCCCGCTTGGAAATGTCCCCAATCTCTTCGATGAGAACAAGCGAAGTAAACAGTATTTTTTTATTGCGTGTTGTTATTGCCCAGACGATAAGAAGGGGGATGATATCGATCATGATATCTGACCGGTATTTTCGGAAACTGATACGATCCAACATTGTCATCCCCTGATCGATCAGTTTCGGGGCTGCTTCAGATACACCAGCATCAATGAGATCCCGGGCGACCATCGCATAGACTCGGGACTGGTTGCTTTTCTTCCCGATCTTTTCAGATAATGAAAAAACTGATTCCAGCCAACGGTTATCCTTTGTGGTGATATATTGTCTGACAATCCGTGAGAATAATTCTTCAATCTCCCCGCTCTGTATTTCCTGAAGGGCAAGAAGAAGTGAAGGTTTATTGTTTTTCAGTGCGGTATCCAGGATAATTTTGTTGAGACCGGCTACGATGTTTTTTCTGGCGCGTCTTCCCTGAATGTTCTCGATTCCCGTGACAACGGATTCCAGAGATTTCCAGTCTTCTGGAGAAAGCATGTTTTGTATATCGTGGAATATCTCAATGGATCGGACCATTATGTATCACAGAGGGTTGATGAATAAACTGAATTTGACTGAGGTATCTAATAAAATTTTCTAAACTGTATTCGTGCAATTTTTTTTTATTTGAGCATAATGCGCTCAATTTTTTCTTTTTTTGTTAAATGGAAGAGTAATGTCTGTCATTTTTTTATATAAATCATTATTTGGCTCTTATTTGTGTAAAAACGTATGAAATATCCCTGAATAGGCATTTGAAGAAATTGTATCAATTATATGGAAAAATCCACTAGATCGCAAGGATCTGCCGTATGTGGTTTTTTACTTCATTATAGAATGCCGCTGCTGTGACACTGGTGTCAGCATCAACGAAAATGCGGATGATGGGTTCGGTGCCGGATGATCTTACGAGAACCCAGTCTGTTTTTTTGTGTATTTTTATACCATCAGTTTCATCAATTATCTCATGCGAATAAACCGTTTTTAATAATTCTAGTATCTCGGCTCCCTTGTTAGTGGCAATTTTTTCCTTGATAATCACCCGTTTTGGGAGTTGGTCAACATGCTCGGAAAGCGTTTTCCCGGTTGATGAGAGAAGAAACACCATCATTGCTGCAGTCATGCCCCCATCCCGGCAGAACTGATGATCGGGGAAGATCAATCCACCATTCCCCTCACCTCCGAAAATCACTGGTTTCCCCTGTTCCAGCAATGAACGCATGGTCCTGGCAACGTAAATGCTTCCCACGGCAGTATATTCTACCGAACATTGTTCCGATTTGGCAACGGATTCCAGAATCTGCCCCGTGCTGACCGGGGTAACAATAATTCCCTTCTTATTATGGCAGATATGTTGTGCTATCAGCGCAAATTGCTGGTTTTCCTCGACAAACCTTCCCTGTTCGTCGATAAACACCGCACGATCTGCATCCCCGTCATGAGCAACCCCGAATGCAGCGCCGCTGCTTGTGACAAGGGCAGCACAGTTCTTCAGGCCCTCTACTGATGGTTCCGGCAGCCTGCCAGGGAATGTTCCATCCATTATTCCATTGATGGTGATTACCTTGCATCCCATTTCCGTAAGTATTCGTGATGTGGTCAGACATGCCGGGCCGGATCCTGGATCAACGACTACGGTCATTCCTTTGCCTGGCTTGCCAGAAAAATAACCGGTGATTGCTTTGATATAGTGTTCAATATGTTCCGGGGCTGCGGTTTCTGTCCCGACTTTATCCCAGGGAACCGTTGTGAATGACCGGTTAAATAGTATCTGCTCAAGTTTGATGGTCTCCTCATCTCCCATCTCTGTGCCATCCGGTTCGATGATCTTCACGCCATTATATTCCGGAGGATTGTGCGATGCGGTGATCATTGCTCCTCCGTCAAATTTTCCCTTGACAGTATACTGTAGTGCTGGTGTGGGCAGAATCCCACAATCAACAACATCACAGCCGGTAGAAAGAAGCCCTGCTTTCAAGGCTCTTACAAACATATCGCCGGAAGTACGAGTATCTCTGCCAACGGCGATCCTACCCTTTCGCATTGAACCGAGGGATTTACCAATTGCAAGCACCAGTTCCGGTGTGAGTTCTTTTCCAACAACTCCTCTCACACCGTTTGTTCCGAATAATCGTTTCTGCATTTTTTTTACGGTCATATGCACTACCACTTGTTGTATTACAGTTATTTAAAATCGTCAAAAAGATGGAGCGATTGTATTACGTCATCAGTCGTAGGATTGGATAATACGCACCGATCTATCTCGAGGTTTCCAATCACAATTTTCGCAAAGGATCGTTTTTTATATCCTTCAATGATGGCAAACCCGATCCCCTTGTCAGCATAGAACCGCAGGGTATCATCAAGCTCCGTACTGTCAATTACCGATACGGTTTTTTTTGCATCAATCCCGGTTGTGATGTCTGCACCGGCATTAAAAAAATGGGTGGTATCTTTCTCATCTTCAAGATGATACTCGTGATCCCCCAGATGTTTTATTACGCCTACAGATCCAATTTTTTTCAGTTCAGGAACCAGTTTTCGGATGAATGTTGTTTTTCCTGAGTTTGACCTGCCTGCGACCTGAATAATTTTCATAATGATGTCTTCCTATCACTATGTTCTTCCCGGATGAGAAAATCCTGATGATTGGTTTCGCTGGTTTTTTCTTCGGGAGGACGCGGGACACCCCTCTGTAATGGTGAATTATTTTCCGAATTATCCGGCAACTCCTTCCCAATCAATGGTGTGAGGTCTATCTTTTGATCCGTGGATGGAATTGAAGGGAGGATGAGGGATTTTTCCTGAAGTTTTTCAGGAGAATTTGGTATGGCATCCTGCGATTCATCGGTTTTGTTACTGTCCTCATTACGAGTCTTAAGCATGGTTTTTGCTGCCTCGCCGACACTTCTCATTACGCAGGTGATACGATCTTCAATATCAATCTCCTCATCTATGTCGAGGGTGGTCCCTTCGACTTCCAGGAGGAAACGGGAAACTTCACTGGCTTCAAAAAGGAGGTCGTCAAGTTCATCTGTAGTAAAAAATCCACACATGGCGCCATAGAAGAATGTAGCACTGGCTTTACGGACTTTTCGTTTGAATGAATTCCGTGCCTGATTGACTGCCTGGGGGGTGTATGTGTCTTCCATGAACGGAACAAGTTCTGGCAGATGCTTTCCAATAAATGTCATCTCTGCCCCTCCGGAGGTACGGAAGTCTGTACACAATCTGGCCAGGGCCCATTCACGAGCGGTAATGTACGTTCTCTTACGCAGAAACTGGTTCACTTTATGGTAGGTGGCACCATCGACCTTTTTGAATTTTTTATACTTGTTGATCTCTTGTTGTATTCCTGAATCATCCACGTTTGAACACCCATTGATTGATGTCATCATTTTTTAATGGACATTTTTCTGTTTTCTGTATAGCATTATTTGGTTTATTATTTATAAAATAAGTATGGGTTTTCCTTTTTTTATCGAGGATTAGTCACAATATCGGTGAATCTCCCACCGGATTGTATGAGAAAATGGTTGGTAGTCAAAATGAAATTATATCATTTGGCATGAGACTCCGTTTCATCTCGTGACTGTTCAGAAATTTTTTGGATAACTCGGATTAATCTGTCTAGAATTAACACATAACGAAGCCGGATGATTAGTGAGTCCTATAAGTGCCAATACAATAGTCAAGAACCGTTCATAAAAAATATTTGAAATAAAAAAGGGAGACTGAGAATTCACAATTATTTTTTTGGGGGTTGTTCCCCCATGATATCTTGGATATAATGCTTCATTCTTACCTGTGGTGAGGCATCATTATTTTCCTTTTCTGCACTGTGCGTTTCATTTTGCTGATTGGGGGACTTTATAGTAGTGGTTAATTCTTGATTATTCCCCATGGGTAATCTGGTATGTTGCAATGATCGGATATTGGTATTCCTTGTAATAAATGAATCAAGCGCCGCTTTTGGTATTCTCCAGGCACGATAGGATATTTTTGTTCCCTCTAATTTTCCGGATCGAAGCCAGAGATGGACGGTCTTTTGGTGAACACCAAGAATTTCTGCAACCTGTTTGGGGTTCAGCAACTGGGTATTTTCATCCATTGTCTAATATTACCAATGATTCCCTTTGCTTATAATCTTTCATCTAGTGAAAACGCGATCGTACATCCTACCAGTTGAGCAGCATTTTTACAGTTCTTTTAACTACTGTATCATTTTCAATACACCATATCCTGTAGAGAAAAATGGTCTTGTGCCAAGTTATTGAATAAAGTGTGACGCGATCTGTTTGAGAAAGCGTTGTATTACTTTTTTCGTTTTGTTATGTATAGCATCATATGGTTTATTTAAAGAGAGACAAATGGAATATAATTTTTAAATACTGTCAATTTATGCCCCTTTTTGAAATTTAACCCGAAATACCAACATATCCCGAATCTGCTAATTGTACATCCCTTCAGGGATGTAGAATAGGTATACCGATTAGTCACGGTGACACAACTGATCTTTTTGTCTGAAAACTTGTTTAAAGCGCGAATTCGGGAAAAATGCTGAATACCTGGTAATTCTCTGGCAACCACTCACCGGCATTCATAAAAAAATGAGAACCGTTATAACCCCAAATGGTTGTGGTTATTACAATTCTGTGGGGGATCTCTGTGATCTGGACTCGTTTTTTCATACCCGTGCGTGACTTCCTCGAACTTCTGTTCATGATAGTGAATTCTATCCAACGATTCCATATGGGAATAATTTGGGTCCATTTAATCTCCCCATGAAAATCGCATTTACTGCCTTTGTTTTCTATCTCAAGGATTGAAAAGTGAGGATAATAACCGATACTTCCAGTTCAATCGTTTCTCTTTCGGAAGCTTCAGGTCTGACTGTCGGGTTACTGATACTCTGTGTTTCCCTTTGTGGTAAGGTGTACTACGACTCGATAATGAGCGTTCTTAAATCGGTGATAACGAATCTTCTATTCATAGTGGATATTGTTGTTTTTAGGAACGTAGTTCTCACCGTATGCGTTCGTTATGATGATCGTTATATGGTATGTGAATTGGAAGAACTTGATCGCGATTTGCCAATTATCTCCTCTCGTCAGGGGATTATGTTCATCATAAAGCAGTTAATAAGAATATTCACGTCAAATTCAACTACAAAATTCCCCTCTGAACTGGACTATAGGAGTATAATCTCAATGGTCATAACCTGGACCCTGGCTGTGATGAGTTTAATATTATTTAACGTAAGTCAAAATCTTTGTTGATTTGTTATGTCCGGCAACATTAAATTTTCAGAACAAGCAGGGTCATTAGCAGGTGCATAAATTTTTGAGTTTTTTAATTAAATAGGACCCATTCTGGAGCCCGCTGCCAATATAAGGTATTTTTCAATAAATTAACCCGATTTTATCTCATTTATGCATATTTCATAAGAAAAACAGACGCGATCCGGAGTGCCTTTCCCACCTCACGGGTAATCCTGTTGTGATGACGATATATTCTTGGAATTAATTCTTAAGCATTGTAATTCCCTGTCCTCGTCAAAACCGGATGGCACAAATGGATATCAGATCACGTGAAAAAAATTTACATCTTTAATTTCTACACTCTCATAATTCACGATGGAAAATGGGAAGTATTGTAATGTGGATTATTTGGTTACATTTTTACGTTTATAATTTCTTTTTTCTACAGATTTGATATTGTTTTTTTTGCAGGTCGATTGTGAGGGTTTCATTCCCCCGCGTGGACCTCATCTGATTGCAATTCCTCACTGTTACTCGAAGAATTCCATGATCTGTGGATTGACCGTCTCTTTCGAAGGCATTGCGATGCGGCCCATATCTATCGCGGACTGGCGGTACAAGTAGGGAGCGATCATACCTGCTAAAACAGGTTTTTAATCGAATTTATTTTATAAATATCTCACGTTTTCTCTCTTGATCTGCATAGTAACCATTTCCAGATCCCCTGAAACGTTCATATCGTGCATCCAACGGAGTTTTTCAAGACTGATGGGTTGTTGGACCTCCGTGATGAAAAGAACCCCCCTTTTTGAGGTAATATAATTTCTTTCAGATTCATCAGTTCTTGATTTTTCTTCATTGATTGGTAAGACTGGTAGTGAATGGATAATTAAATTCTATTCAATATTCAAAACGACCGTTTGCCGTGCTCTGCAAAATCTCTCAAATATTTGTGGAGATATCGCAATTTGGAGACTTCGCAGAATAGTTATTCTGCGCAAACCTTTATTTATTAGAGATATGATAGAATAGAGCATGGAACGCGGTTATTTTTCCGAGTGGCTCAAAAGCTACCGGAACTACCTCCGCATGAGAAATTATTCTCCCCGAACGCTTGATAGCTATGAGCAGGTTATCAAGCATTTCGGGTACTATGTCTGGCTCCGCCGGAATGCCGATCCGACAAAACTCGTTTTTTTCTGGAAGGATTTTGAAAAAGCCCGACTTGATACCTCTGTCGAAGTAACTCCGGTCATGATCAATGATTTTCTCTCCTTTGTCTCGTCAATGCAAACATATAAGCCCAAAACATTTCACCGGATGATTTCAACACTGAGTTCCTTTTACCGCTACCTGTATTCCCAGGAGATTGTCAATACAAACCCGATAACTGGTATAGATCGCCCCCGGATAAAACAGCAGGAAATAAAATATCTGAAACATAACCAGGTGCTCCGTCTGATAGATTCCATCGAAGATCCCCGTGACAAACTCATCGTAAGGACAATTTATGCAACGGGTGTGCGTGTATCTGAACTCTGTAACATGAATGTCGAAGATATCGATTTTGATGAACACACAATCCGGATCCGGGGAAAAGGGGACAAGATCCGTCTTGTTTTTATTGACGAGGACTCGCTTGCCGATATCCTGAAGTTTATCGGGAATCGTATTATGGGGCCTTTATTCATCGGACAGCAGGGAAAACATATCTCCTCCAGGGCTATCCAGCACATTTTCAAGCACTATGCCCCTGCAGGGATAACGCCCCATAAGATACGGCACAGCTATGCCAGCGAGTTGTACAAACGCTCGAAAAATCTGAAGGTTGTTCAGGAAAATCTTGGTCATTCATCCATCAAGACAACTGAAATTTATCTGCACACTGATATCGATGAGCGGCGCCAGGTTTACCTGCAGTATTTCCCGCTCTCCGGATCCAATGAAAAGGCCTGATTTTTTTTATTTTCCTTGATATAAACCATATATTGCTATACAAAAATCATTCTTTTTTGCACATCAAATTGTAATGAAATTTTTCCGGTTTGTGTTATCGGCCTCTCATGATTTGATCCGTGGTTACATCCTGGAGATGTCGCATTGACATAAAATCGATTTGTCTTCTCGAGGTGGTATGGAATTCCCTCGTGTTGAGGTAATTACATAGTGCGATGATGGGAATCACTGGCAAGGAATGGTTTTGTGTATTGGTTGTATTGGGAAATTGAAGAGAATCTGTGATGCTTATGGGTATCTTTTCGGGGGAATATATTTTGAAAATTATCCGTGGAAATCTTCCGAATCGTGTACATAGGTCTCAAGATATTTTCTCTAATCTGGCGACTGAAAAACAGAACATTGGATCTTTTTACAGTATAAATCTTCAATCTCCAATTAATATTTGAGTGGTTAACCTGAAAAATTGGATTTTAATTTCAATTCATTTATCTGGTGTAATTTTGTCTTTTCCAATTTTTTCCATTGTGGGATTATTATGAAGATACTTTTTTGAAATCCAAATTTTTAGATTCTAATCTCATCAGTTCTAATTATAAATTTTAATTTAATTCCAAAGTCTGGAGAACTTTCTTTCTGCATCCTTTTGACTTGGTTTACTTTGTTGTTTTTCAATTTGAATGTTCGGGAGATCTCTGGAATCTCTTATACTTTGGAAAAATTAGAATGATTTTCAATTAATGATACCATTCCAATTTTTCAAATTCCCTTGTTATCCTCTGGTGTGTGGGGTGCGTATGTGAAAATTTCATATATTTCCAATGTATTAATTTTCCTTCTAAAATTCATATTGTCAAAATATTTTGAAATCTACTCTCATCAGTAAATTTGTCTGACTTTCAATTCTTTTCCTTAATTGATTCATTCTTTGCACATTTTAATTATAGCGATTATGAATCTTACGTTGATAACAGAAATATATCCAAATATTCCAAATGGTGGGATATTTATTCAGTGTTTTCACAGTAAGGAAAACTGGAAATCCAATCTTATTCGTATAAAAATTTCATAATTGGTTTTTAAAAATACTGGAATTGCATTTCCAATTTGGAATCGTAAATTTGCCCTGTTTATTATAAAAAAAATTCTTATTATGACGTTGGTACTCTTATTTAGTATCGCATCCAATGATAAATTGGATTGGATTCATACCGCAATTCTTTTTTGCCTCCTTACCGACATAGTATGGAGAATTTATGCCGCGGGTCCAGAAACGAAAATATGAAAAAATTGATGAAGCAGAGATCGAACTGGTCATCAAATGTACTGACAGTCATGAATTCTATGAGCGGTACCGGGAAGCATTTCCCACGCGAAAGAAAGGAATTGACAGCATTAGTAAAATCTGGAAACGCCGAGGAGAATTCATAAAAAAGCAACCCGGTGCCATTCAGGATTCTGAACCGGGTAGTTCCCGGAATCCCGAACTGGAAAATCTTGTCGGTGAGCAGAACAAGATTCTTGTGGAATTATCGGGTGTCATGAAAGAACAACTCAAAGTCAGCAAAGAGATCCTGGCAAGACTTCCAAAACAGATCCAGAAATACGAAGAACCCGTTCTCCCAGCCATTAAACATGCGGAGACAAAATTGAAAGAATCCAAAGAACCGGTAAAGCAACCCGGTCATGAAAAACCAACAGATATCATGATTGGATCCTGATGCGGCAGTTCTGAATATTTTTTATTAAATCGCTGTGTACTCTCAAGACGGGTGAAAGAATAAATCGTTAGCCGGGAAGGTATGCTTATAGTCCCCGACTGCCAACCATATATGACCTTTCCCAGCGGGTGAAGGAAGAACAGTTCATGAAAACCCCCGTAGTGTAGCGGTCAATCATGCCGGCCTTTGGAGCCGGCGACACCAGTTCGAATCTGGTCGGGGGTATCCGTACCGCATTCACGGTCTATTTATAGCACCGGAAGAGAGATTCAGTGTATAGCGGAAGGGATCGGGTTTCGTGTCCGGGTATATTTCGCAATTCTCGCAATTGTTGTGATCTGCGGGACCCTCGGGCTGATCCTTACCGAAGATCTCCACCCGTTCGATGCGTTCTGTTTTGTTATCGTGACGATTGCGACCGTGGGATTTGGCGACATCTCCCCCCACACGATTGCCGGGAAAAAACCACGATCATCATCTGGCCGGTATCGGGTGTTTTATTGCGGTTGCGGCAACGATTGTTGAAACTTTATCGAAAAGCGCGAACGTATCGAGCGCCTGCGCAAGATCAATATGCTGATCGGGGTCCGAGGTCGGCACAGCCCTGCTCCGGAAATTCTCCGCACCCGACCCTGCGTGCGATCGGATCTGCGATGCGCTGGTCGTTTCCGGTTCATGGACAGATCAGGATTTTGTAAAAGCCGGCGCGATCCTTGCGCAGTACACCCCGGCAATCCGGAGTCGGGACCTCGATCTGCCGGACCTCAACCGGTTCTTATCGCAGAACAAGCCCCTCATGCTCACCCTGCTGGAGAACCCGTACCTGATCGAGTATGACACGTTTACGGAACTGATGCAGGCGCTCTTCCATGCAACCGAGGAACTCCGGGTCCGGGAAACGTTAGAGAATCTTCCGGATACGGATTATGCGCACCTATCAGGGGATATGAACCGGGTGTACGGGCTGCTCGTCCGCGAATGGTTAAGCTACATGCTATATCTCAAAACACATTACCTGTACCTCTTCTCGCTTGCCATGCGGACCAACCCGTTCGATGCCAAGGCCTCGCCCATTGGGCGGTGATGGGGGGATTGGAGAATTTTTTCCGGAGAGTGGTTGGGCCGGATTTTTTTAATTTTTATTTTTGAAAAATTACTGCCCTGAAAATTCTGCTGGATTTTTTTATTATGGTATCACCCTACGTAACCATTCCCCCCATCTCCCAGGATCATCCCCTAACCCCCCCCGGGAACATCACTCCCCTCGATCCCATTCTCCGTCGGAGACTGATGTGTCCCAACCCGTACCCACGACCAATTATCTGTAAAAATAGGGTAATTTCAGCTCATGGTTTCCGTGGCTCCTCAAAATGGTCCCCGTTTGGCCTGAATCACAAGGTAGTGCCTTGAAAAAAAACCTTAATGTACGCTATTGGGAGGCCGATCTCATGATGGATCGACCAATATACCTGCCAAGTGAAAAGAACCCCTGTTTTGGCCCTGTCGTTTTACTTGGGAGAATCGGTATCTCACGTCGGAGAATACGGGGCTGGAGAACACCCCGGATACTGTCGAATAGGATGGATTTCTGACGCTCTCGGGGGACACATCCTCATGGTCCTGATGGACCATTCGGACTCTGCCCCCGCCGCGTGGGCACCCCCGGTTGCGATGTCTCCGAATTACCGGAATAATTCCACGACATGATGTTGATCAGATTTTCTGGAGGCATCGCAAGAGCGAGCAAAATGTTTGGGAAAAATATTTTTCTGACCCGAAATTTTTTTCCCAAATCCAAACGTCCGGAAAAATTTTTCCGATTTAGGTAATCATGTTCAGGGAAACTTTTTCCGTAAAAAATCATAATATCGCCCTCCATTATCCTTACAACAATTTTCCATTAATGTAATTGTCTCGATTGACATACGTTTTAGATACTCATGAATTTCAACAACTTCTGTCCATTCCATTGATCTTTCTTCAAGAGCTTCTTGAGTGAAAATCATACTTGCTGCAAAAAATGTATTTGACCAATTGGAATAAGCTATCATCCATTGTGAAAATCCAACCGCATTTTTCTGTAATTGTTGGGGAGTAAAAATAAGAAATGCCAATACTGTTGTGATAATTCCGCCACTTCCAAATATTGCGGCTAGTGTGACGTTTTGAGCAAAAAAACCAGCATATATGGCTATAAGTAATAACATCACTCCGATTACGAAATTGATATGATACAATAATTTTACACGGTCAAGTCCATGTTTTAAATTTTCAATCAAGTTTGAATTTTCTTTTAATGCTTCTTCAACACCCTCCATTGCAAGTTTAGATAACCGCGTTTGATTGTCCTTTATCTGTTTTTTGTATTCAAATTGGCTTTTTGAAAATTCCTTTTTTCCTTGAAGGAAACCCTTTCCCCAAATCGCAGCGACATTTTTTGAATCGAGAGTCAGAATCGAATCAAAACATGATTCCGCTTCATCCACCCGATCTAATTCAACTAGTAAAAATGCCTTGTTGGTCAAAGCATTGATATCCTTACTATCAATATCCAGTACTTTTTCAAAACTTTGGATTGCCTCTTCATATTTTTTTAATTCGCCAAGAACCGTTCCACGATTATACCACACCGATGCTATCTTCGGATCGATTTCTAATGCTTTATCGTAACTTTGAATTGCCTCTTCATATTTTTTTAATTCACCAAGAACCGTTCCACGATTATACCACACCGATGCTATCTTCGGATTTATCTCTAATGCCTTATCGTAACTTTGAAGTGCTTCTTCATTCTTTTTTAAATCTTGAAGTACAGTTCCACGAGTTTCCCAGGCTAATGCATATTTTGGATTAATTTTTACCGCTTTATTGAGATTCTGAAGAGCGTCTTCATATCTTTCCATATGTGCAAGTACATTCCCTCGGTTATTCCAAATCACTGAATCATTTGGGTCAATTTCCAATGCTTTATCAAAATTTTGAATAGCCGTTTCGTATTTTTTTAAACTTGCAAGTGCAACTCCACGAGAACTCCAAGCATCGGAATCATTTGGATCAATTTCTAATGCTTTATCGAAACTCTGAAGAGCCTCGTTATACTTTTTTACCTCTCCGAGTAAAAATCCGCGAAGGTACCATATTTTTGGAAAATTAATTTTATTCTCTATTGCTTTGTCATAACTTAGAATTGCCGCATCATATTTTTTTAAAAATGAAAGAGCAAATGCTCTCTTGATCCATGCGAATCCATCCTTCGGATTAATCTCTAATACTTTATCGAAGCACTGAAGAGCTTCTTCATATTTTTCAGATTTGAGAAGTTCAAGTCCTTGTGTATACCACACATTTGAATTTTCATTAACATTTGATTCGATCTTTGGTGTTGACATATTCTCTAAAATTGATTCTAATCAGCATTCGGATATACTTTGTCAAATCATAAAATATCCTAAAATTAAAAAAATGCATATTTATTTTGTTGTAGAATGATTTTTTAAAACCGATCTCTCTTCTATCCGTATTACCGGAGTGTCACCCCCAAGAGCAGGCCATGCTTTAGACATCATACGACGGACTCGTCCGCAGAGAATAACCCCCCCCCTTGAAAAAAATTACAACAGCACCGCCAGCATGTTCTCATTCATCATCCCGCTCGTGATTGCGGGCGCCGGTGTCGGAGTCCGGGTCTTCATCGCCCGGTTCATTCTCCGGAGCTGCTTTTTGGTAAACCGCATCTCTTCTGCAGTCAGTTCGGTCATAGAATCCGGCACCGAATAGTACAGCGGGGTCGCTGCAATGTTGAACGCTGCGTTCACATCGGCATGCGCAACATATCCGCAGTGCGGGCACTCAAAATGTTTCTGCGACCGCCGGCCGAAGTGCCCGCAACGGCTGCACCGCTTCGAGGTGTAGGCCGGGTTCACGTAGATCACATCGATCCCGCGGTCATGCGCCTTCTTCTCTACGAGCCGTTGCAATGAGAAGAACGATCCGTTCCCGAATGAGAACGTGAACGGGTCAGAAGCATTTTTGGGACGCGAATACCGGGTCGAGAAGAGACGTTCGAATTTGATGCCGGTACCCATATGTTCTGCAAAGGATACGATCTGCCGGCAGATCGCGTGCAGGGCGGACCTGAACTCTTTTTGTTCACGGGTCTTGGTCTTTTTCAGTTTCCAGAGTTTGCCTTCTTTGAATAATTTCGTGCAGTTCTTGATCGAATGTGCGTGAAGATGGTGGATGTTCTTTCCCAGTTTCAGTACTTTTCCGCTTTCCGGGTCGGCAACAACGGCCACATGGCCGGTTGTGTTTAAGTCAACGCCGATCCAGCGGGTTGTCAGGATTGTGGACGGATGAAATCTGATCACCTGGTATATCCTTGTCGGGAATTCAACCGCTGTACAAAACAACCATGAGTTCAGGAGCACGTCCTTGTCTGCAAGCCTCCTTTCTGTTAAAGGAGAATACCCTCCTGTTCACGAATATATCTTGTGGTCAGAGGACAGCCGGATTAAAAAAAGAATAAAAAATCATTGAATTTTATTTTAGCATCACGGCATAGGCCACGAGCGAGAGCAGGAATGCCAGGAGCAGCATGGCAAGTGAGAGCGGGGCGACAAACACCAGCATCGCATTCACTGTGCTCGCAAGCTGGGAGATCCGGTTCGAGCCAAAAACTACCACATGCTCGCAATGTGCTGTTGCAGCTGCGGTCTCGGAGGGAGCCAGATCATCAGCGGCCGCACGGACCGCCTGCATGACATAGGGAAGAAATTCTGCGACCGGCACATTCAGGCCCACCGGGTTCTTCCCGGTAATGGTGTTCACAACATGGGAATCGGTAGTCATTACCTCTGCATGCTCGGCAAGCTTATGAACCTGTTCGAGAATGATCTCCCGCACTCCTGCGGCCATGTTGTTCCCATCGATGAGGATGTAGGCAGTTCGCTGGCCGTCAACCTCCACCATCATGACCAGAATTCCCAGATCCCCGAATCCCTGTTCGCGACTATAGGGAACGGTGATATGGGAAGCCCCGATGCGGAACGGGTGAACGGGAGCTGCCCGGCATTTCTCCATAGCTTCAATGGATGCCTGCTGGTATTCCGTTGCGGTCTGGGTCGCAATGAGCACCGGTGATGAGAGATCGGTCATGCAGTTATGGGCATCCACAACTGCGACATGCGGGAACAACCGGTGCCCCTCGGCCATGATGGTTGATCCGATCGAGAAGTCAACATCCTCTGTCCGGTGGGGGGAACGCGTTGTGACAAGAAGCACGGAATCCCCGAACCGCTGGCAGAGAACCTGGACCGTGCCCGTGGTTACGAGAGTTGATCTTCCAGCCCCTGCGGCATAGGTCAGATCCTGCCGGGATTTTTTCAGGGCATCGATCACCTTCAGGCTTTCCGATTCCGACACCAGGTTGAAGTCATGCGTTGCGCACCCGTGGGCGACCAGGGTCTCATCATCGAAACTGTCATGCAGGATCTTGGGCAGGTTGCCCCCGCCGATCTCTCCCATGGGTCCCGGGTGGAGGTTCGGTATCGTGAACATGACCGGTTTTGCGCCCGTTCTCCGGAAGAAAAAGCTGACCTGCGGGACAAAGACCTCTTCACCAATTTCCCTGAAGAAGTCTTCCATTCCCTTGGAGCCATCGGTCATGTGGGCAATGAACGCATTGACGAATGCCAGTCCCCGGATCTTGAATGCCTTCCGGAGCGGGCGCTCGATCATCCAGATGAGGATGGCAAAACCCAGCCCGAAGACGATGTGGAGAACCAGGGCAAAGACCGCGAAGGCCGGGGTGAACAGGAACATGCCGGCAAGGACACCCACCCCGCTCTGGGTAAGCGCCGGGATGATCATTCTTGGCACGCGGTAATCCGCTATCGCCGTCAGCACAAACAACCGCAGCCCGAAAATAAAGCCCAGCGAGATTGCATAGCAGAGGGGGACCAGCGTGATCGAGACCGCCATCGCAGCCAGCGTGATAATAACGCCGAACACCGTGCAGGCAAGGGCGAGCAGCGCGGAGCGGTTCCAGGTCATGGTCTTGCCGCTGTATTCGATGACAGGCTTGGTCAGGACCAGTGCAGCAATAGCGGGAATGGTGAAGGCAATTGTTCCGGAGAACAGGAACGTTGCCGGCAGGGAAAGGTAATCGCTGATGACCGTAGGGAGGGGAAATGCTATGATTCCTGAAGAGGGGAGGCTCAGCCATGCACGGGCATTTGCCCCGTCAATGACCAGGCCCAGCAGGATCATGAGGAAGAGTGAACGCTGCCAGGTGGGTGCCGTGAAAATATATTTTGTTAGTTGCCCGAGTTTCACATCCCCTCCCTGTGCCATTATGCGAACCCCCCGAGGACGAGTTCATGGCGGTCATGCGTGGAATGGACCTGTGCCGATACATAGGTGATCGGGCGCGAGTAGAACGGTGCATTCAGGGTGATGCTCTCGTACTCTCCCCCTTCTCCGGCAAGGTTGATCCGCCGTGTTGCGGCAACGCGTTTGAGCCGGTGAATGAGTGCCTCATCAAATCGTGCGCCCAGGAAACTCGCGTCAAGACCTTCCGCGGCAGTAACGATAATGCGGGCATCCAGCCGCAGCGCCACTTCCTCAAGGAGAAGTCCGGTGTCCATATGCCAGAGCGGGGTGAAGAGTTCCAGCCCCAGGTTGTCGGTGATCTTCCTGACGCGCTCTGCCTGGTATTCCGAGGCCACGGCACCGGCAATCACGCCTTCGATATCCAGTGCGGCAAGTCCCGCCTCAAGATCGGCAAGTTCCTCCTCCTTGTTCCCTTCGGTAGGGATCTCCACGTATTTTTTGCCCGCAACCTTTGCAATAACGGGAACCACATCGAGGTTTGCCGAATGAAACATGTAGGAGTCCCGGTTTTTCGGCCGTGCGGTGACCAAGTATTCAACATCTTTCCCGCTGTCGATGGCCTTCTGGCACGAGAGGATTGAGTCTTTTCCACCGGAGGTGAGCGCAGCCCAGCTCATGCACCCGCTCCTTTTTTCAGGTTCTCAAGAGTCCCGAACGGTTTGAGGTACCTGGACTGCATGGCCTGCCAGTCCGGAAGATGGGTCTGGCATCCCACATGTTCCACCACGAACGATGCCGTTACCGTGCCGATCCTGCAGCAGGTCAGCGGTGAATATCCGCGGACATAAGCAGAGAGGAACCCGGCCCGGTAGGAATCCCCGGCGCCGGTGGGATCGGCCAGGGTAACCGGTACCGCCGGGATGAAATGCTCGTGACCGCTGGTGTAGAGCGTGCTTCCGTCACCGCTCATCGTGAAGATCGCCATGTTGACCCGGCCGATGAGTTCCTCGCGGGTGATCTCGAGGGTTGCGCACATCTGCTTCACCTCGTGCTGGTTTGCAAAGAGGATATCGGTGTTGGAAATGATCGATTCCAGCAATTCCTTGTTGTACAGGAACACATCCTGACCGGGATCGAAGGAGACGAACTCGCTCTTCTCAGCCACCCGGCAGTTGAACTCCGGGTCGGCG
Source organism: Methanoregula sp. (assembly GCF_028679125.1). Taxonomy (GTDB): domain Archaea; phylum Halobacteriota; class Methanomicrobia; order Methanomicrobiales; family Methanospirillaceae; genus Methanoregula. The sequence goes on from NZ_JAJRCG010000002.1 coordinate 32,538, forward strand.
GTTGCCATATGGACCAGCGGAAGGGCAGGAGCTTCTGCATCCCGAAACGCACGGGATGCTCCCCATTCAAAAAAGGTCATCTGGGTACCGGCCTCGTCCGTGAACATGAATGCTGTCGGGGTGTGTGCATCCGGCACGACAACGAACTGCTGGTGAACGCCAAGTTTTGTCATCCAGTGATCGTACTCGCTTCCTTTAAAATCGCTGCCAACGCAGGAATGCAGCGTGACCGTTTCTCCCAGCATGGCGATGCCGGCAGCAATATTTGCTGCCCCGCCGCCGAAATAGATCTGCCGGTCCGTGATGTGTGTCGAGCAGTTCTTCTCCGGCAGGCGGGAGACCTTGGAGATATGGTCGACCGCTGTATGTCCTACGACATGGATCATTGTTCCTGCACTTCCACGAGTTTTAACGGGACATCGCGGAGCGCTTTGCCGATCACCGACTTTGCGATCCGCTCTGCGTGCTCCGCGGACTCTGCCCGGAACACTTTCATCTCAAGGACAAGCCCGACCAGTGCGGTATCCGCGACAACGATCGCGCTCGACAGGGTCTCCTCGCAGTACGGGCAGGTAAGGAATCCTTCTTCGACTTCAACATATTTTGCCGAAGGGTTCAGCCGCTTTCCGGCTTCGCTGATAGCAATCCCGATGGCATCGTCTAATGTTTTCACATCGCGGACGAGCCATGCGGCTTCCATTGTTACGGTATAGTCAGGCATATTCTCCCCTTCACCAGGTTTCGCGGTGCACGTGTTCTCCCACATCAATACGCCCGGTGATCTGGCCGGGCAGGTGGCCTTTTCCGACTGCGAGCAGGGCAACGGGACGCAGGTGTGCGGGGAGGCCAAGGACTTCGCGCACGCCGTCGTCTTCAAACGCCCCCGTCCAGCAGCTCTGGAGGTTCCGTGCATGTGCAGCGAGCATCATATAGGTACAGGCAATGGTTGCATCCTAGAGTCCAAAGAGGATCCCCCGCTCGCCATACCGGGACATGGAACGGACGTAATTGGAACAGACGACAAAGATGACCGGTGCCTGTTCGATATGCGCCTGCGCGAACGCGACCTCGGCAAGTGCCGCCCGGGTATCTTCCTCGGTAACGATGACAACGTCCCAAGCCTCAAGGTTGCCGGCGCTCGGTGCCCTGCTGGCGCATTTCAGGATATAGTCGATATCATCCTGCCCGACCGGTTCATTCTCGTATTCCCGGACCGAGGATCGCCCGGTCACGAACGCGAGGAAATCAGAGGATTCCATGTTCAGAAAGTCCCTGCCAGGCTTCCTGTGCCGGCGTAGTGGATGCACTGATTGCCGCGGCAATCTTCCGCGTTGCCTCTTCCGGGTGGCTGCTCTCGATCAGGGAGATGGCCTCGTTGAGTGCATTGATCGCGTTCTGGAATTCAGACCGGCCGGTACTCTGTGCAGCAAACTGGAGTTCGCTTCTGGTCAGCTCCATCATCATGATCAGCATGCGGCGGCCACCGGCACGCTCATTCTCCTGAAATCCCGGAAGTGCCATGCTGAGCTGGGAGATCATGATCAGTTCGGATTTTGCCCGTTCCCCGAACTGGTAACTCTTTACCGCAGTTGGAATATCCATAGTCACCATAGATGTTGAGATAAAAGATAGTTATCCTTGACGGATTGAATCGACAGGGCCTCGTTGTATAACTGTGCGAAAAAAGAGGTTTTAAGGGACCTCAACCCATCCTGGGCCCTTTTTTTATAGGAATAGTTTACCGGGATGATTTGGCCTTTGAGCCGAGCGCGGAGACTTTTGGCCGCTTCATGTGCCGGCGGATCATGGGGTTTGCCGTGGACTCGTTCATACCGGATCCACCCGAGCGGTCGCCACCGCGCCTGCCGCCACGGCCACCGCGTGAACCGCCGCGGCCACCCTGTGCTTCTGCAATCTGGTCGAGCTGCTGTACTTTGGCTCCTGCCTTGAAGCGCTGGTTCGGACCCGGTGTCTTTGCTTCGCCTTCCTTCTTAGGGACGAGCCGGATCTTGCCTTTCACGCCTTTTACCTGAGCCCAGAGGGTTGTGCCTGTCTTGCCCATAATCAAACTCCTTACTTAATTCGGCTGTGCTGGTGATAAATGTTGGGGCGGGGTGAGTTCCTCACTTCCCGCCGACTACCTTATCGAGTTCAGTCCGCAGGACTTCGTTGACCAGTTTTCCGTCAACCGAACCCCGTACTTCTGCCATCACGACGCCCATGAGTGGGCCAAGGGCAGTTTTTCCTTTCTGCGCGATAAATTCTGCACGGTCAGCAAGGATCTTTCTGACGAGGGTCTCCAGTTCCCCGCGGGAGACGCAGGGTGCCAGTTTCTTCAGGGACTCCTCAAGGGAACTCCCCCCGGCAATGCTCCGGAAGAGATCCGGAATTGCCTCTTTTGCTGCCTGTCCTTTTTCCACGGCCTGTAACGTGGCAAGGTATACGTTATCAGAGATCTTTTTTGTGTCCACTCCCTCTCTCCGGAGTTCCGTAAGGGTGGCGAGGATCGTGAACGCGGCGAGCTTGGGTTTGATCCCGTCCTTTACTGCGCGTTCAAAGAGCGGGAGTTTGTCGGAACCGGCCAGCTGCATGGCATAGTTGTGTTCGATTCCGTACTCCTTTGCGAATCGTTCGGCCCGTGCGGTGAGCAGTTCAGGAATCGTGACAGCATTCCACCGGGCATCATCAATAATGACCGGCAGGACATCGGTCTCGGGATACATGCGGGCTGCTCCGGGCAGGGGGCGCATATAGGCGGAGCTCCCGCTTTCCAGCATCTTCCGCGTCTCTTCGGGAACCGGTTTTTCCGAGAGGGCGATCGTTGCGCGGGTGATCACCTGTCCGATCGCACACGATGCCTGCTTCTCGCTGGCGCCCGCAACAAGGATCACGCAGTCCTTCTCTCCGGCCTTCATGTGCGTCCTGAGGGTGGTTACTTCGTCTGCGGTAACCCCGTATGCCGGAAGTTCGTCCGTGTGGAAGATCCCGCCAACCCCGCACTTCTTTGCATAGTCCGACATCTCGCTGCCGAGCCGGCGCTCCGGCTGGATCTCGCGGCCGACAAGACCGGCAAACCCCGGAAGGACGATCGCGTGGATCTTTTTCGCTTTCTTCAGGACCGTGGACTTCGTATCCTTTAAAAGGGCAGTAACATCCGTCCCGGTTGTCACGCCAATGTGCGCCCCGCGACTCTTCAGCTCGTCGCGTATGGCAAGGAGGCTCTGCTGCCGCTGCACCTCGCGCCGGACCACCTCGGCGATCAGGTCCAGTTCCTGCACTCCCTTGATCTCCACGCGGGCACCGTCTGCAATCGAGATATTGACATCCTGCCGGATCGTACCTATCCCGCGCTTCACCTTGCCGGTGGATCGGAGCACCATGCCGATGTATTCCGCAATCTTCTGGACATCTTCCGGCGTGTGCATGCACGGCGATGTCGTGATCTCGATTAAGGGGATGCCGAGCCGGTCGAGCGAGAAGATGTCGTCCCTGACCCGCTGCGCCGCCTCTTCCTCCAGGCAGATCGTCTCGATCTCCCCGCCGTTCGGCAGCGTTCCGTTCAGGGCTACAAGAGCCGTGCGCTGGAACCCGCTCGTGTTCGAGCCGTCGATCACGAGCTTGCGCATCGTGTGTACCTGCGGCACCGGGGTCATGCCAAACATCTTCCCGATGGTGAGGCAGACCGCGAGCGCCTCATCGTTCATCGGTGCCGGGGGTTCCTCGTCGTTCTCGACAAGACATGTCGTGTCGTAGGCATAATACTGGAACTTCCGGTCGCTCTTCATCTCTTCCTTTGCAGCCCGGTCGATCTCTCCCATCTCGCTGACCGTTGCCCGCAGGAACCGCGAGAACTCGCCATGATGCTCGGATGTTTCGCGAAGGGTTGTCGGGCAGTGGCAGAAGAGTTTCTCCGCGGTGTCCAGCTGCTGGTGGATCTCGATCCCGGCAACAAGGCCGGCCTTCTTATAATCCATGGCCGCTCCTCCTGTTGTACTCGCCTTTGAGATCGGTCTGCATCAGTGCTGCTGCCTTTTTTGTATCCTTCTCATTGCCGAGCACCCACATCATCTTGACGAGTGCAGCTTCCGGCAGCATGTCGCCGCCCTCAATGACACCGGCATCGAGCAGGTCGCGGCCGGTATCGTACACCCGGTCGCAGACCCTGCCGTTCATGCACTGCGAGGTCATGACAACCAGCGTCCCGTTTTCGGCAAGGTGTTTCAACGGGGGGATGAGCGTTGTGCTGGTATGCCCGAGCCCGGTCCCTGCGATGACGAGCCCGTGGTAGCCTTCGTAAGCCTTCAGGATGTCCGGGGACATGCCCGGGAAGAACTGGATGAGAGCGCAGTGCGGATCGAGCTTGTCGTGGAGTGCCAGCTTATGGGTCCCGCGCCGGACTGCATCCGGTGCCAGGGTTACCTTCCGCGAGGGATATTCGATCTCACCGATGGGCGGGATGCCCATGCTCCGGAATGCGTCGCGCCTGGATGTATGCATCTTGCGCACCCGGGTACCCCGGTGGATGGCGCAGGTGTCGTCGTTTGTTGTCGCATGCATGACAACCACGACTTCCCCGAGATCGCTTGTTGCCGCAGCCGCAGAACATGCGGCATTCATCGCATTGTCGCTGGAGGGGCGATCCGCGGATCGCTGGGAGCCGACGAAGACGATTGGGACCGGGGTATCGATCATGAAACTGATCGCTGCCGCGCTGTAAGCCATCGTGTCGGTCCCGTGCGTGACGATGATGCCCTTTGCACCGCCGTTGACCTCGTCATACACTGCCCGGGCAAGGTCCTGCCAGATAGCGGGTGTCATGTTCTCCGAGAGGATAGTGGCAAGCGGGATGGTGCGGTAATTGGCGATCTGCGCCAGTTCCGGTATGGCAACGAGGATATCGCTGGCATTGAACTGGCTTGTCACCGATCCGGTCCGGTAATCGATCCTGCTTGCAATGGTCCCCCCGGTCGAGACGATGGAGAGGTTGGGCAGGTTCTTGTTCTGATGGATCTCGAGGGGTTTTCCCGCAGGAGGTACCGGGCGTTCAACAAAGGTACAGGCCCCGGAGGGAACACCGATGTTGTATCCCGATGTGAGTTTCACAACGGCCATGCCATCGCGTTCGGTAATGTAAATGCCCTTCCTGCTCTTCCCGCCATACCTGCACTGGACGAGATCGCCTGAACTGAACTCTGATGTTATGCTACCAGCCTCCGTGCTGTTGTAATGAGAATCTTTTCTGCCAGGTTAATGGATGCCTGTATCTTCTTTACGTCTGCAGTATCTGCGTTCAGCTGCCGCTTCCGCAGGGCAATGGCTTTTTTGGTTGCCGCCGGTGCCGGCCCGCCCGGTGCCGTGCGGAGGGCAAGGGAGTGCTGCACATCGAGCATCCGGTCGATCTCCTTCTGGGTCAGGCCCAGGTTCTTCAGGGAGATCTTTGTATCAACTTCCTGCGCTGCGGTTTCCAGCGTGGCAAGGGAGAGGTCGCCCTTCTGGACTGCCCTCCCGACAATATTGTGGGCGGTCCTGAAGGGAAGCCCGTACGACCGGACCAGCGAGTCGGCAAGTTCGGTGGCAGTTGAATTGCCTTTCCCGGCCTCTTCTGCCATCCGTTCCGTCTCGAACGTGGCCCCGGCCAGCATGTCGGAGAGAATGACGATGCTGTCGTGGGAATCCTGCACCCCGCGCCAGAGGTGGGGGGTGAGGTCCTGCAGGTCGCGGTTGTAACTCATCGGGAGCCCCTTGACCGTGACAAACGCACTGGAAAACGCCCCGAAGACCGCGCCGGACTTTGCCCGCATGATCTCGGCGATATCCGGGTTCTTCTTCTGCGGCATGATGGAGGATGTGGAACAGACTGCATCGTCGAGGGTTACGAACCGGACAAATGCTGAACTCCAGATGACCAGTTCCTCGCAGAGCCGGCTCACATTCGCCATCATGATGCTTAAGTTGGCGAGGGTTTCGAGCGCGAAATCCCGGGTGGCAACCGCATCCATGGTGTTGGTAACAAGGCCGTCAAAGCCAAGGAGTCCTGCCGTGAGATTTCGGTCGATGGGGTATCCCGTGGAGGCGAACGCGGCAGCGCCGAGGGGGGAGCGGTTGACCCGGGTATACGCCGAGAGGAGCCGGTCGAAGTCCCGGGAGAATGCCTGCTCGTAGGCAAGGAGATGGTGGGCGAGCGTTGTCGGCTGGGCGTGCTGGAGATGTGTGAACCCGGGCATTGCGCTCGTGGTGTGTTTCTCTGCAATTGCGAGCAGGGTTGCCCGGACGTGAATGAGTGCTGCCATCTGGGCCAGCAGGTCCTCGCGGAGCCGGATCCGGAGGCAGGTCGCCACCTCGTCGTTCCGTGATCTCCCGACATGCATCCTGCCGCCGGCCTCTGATCCGATCGATTCTATCAGGAGTGATTCGATCCCTGCGTGTACATCCTCGAACCGCTCATCGAATACATCGTCCGGGATCCCGTCATCGTAGTACCCGAGCAGCGTTGTAATTATGGGTTTTGTGACTGCCCGTTCGTTGATCTTCTGCGTATCCAGCATCAGCACATGGGCAATATCCACGAGCAGGTCAGCGCGTGCGATATGCCGGTCCGCCTGCATTGAAGAGAGAAAACGGACCATTTCCGCTGACCGTGTGCCGGAAAGACGCCCCTGCCGTACAACGTCCTTTCGCATCCTGTCACCTGCTAATACCTTAGTGGTCATGGGATTAAAGCCGCGCCTTACGTGCCGCGAGTTCGATCGCCCTCTGGACGGATTCCTTCGGGATGATGGTCGCCACCGGGATCGTGACCAGCTTTTCGATGACACTGGATATAATGGGGGCGCAGACAATTGCCACGGCATTTTCCCGCTCTGCCTGGACTGCCGCCACGATCGCATCTTCCCAGGCATGGACGGGATATTCCCGTACCCTGATCTTCTTGCCGCCGATCTCCATGGTCCGTTCCTCAATGGTATCAAGAACCGATCGTGCAGCAATTAATCCTATGAACTCCCCCTCGCTGGGAGAGTAGAATGTCCTCAGGGCACGGATGATATCCCGGAGTGTGGAGAGGTTGGGCGATCGCTTCCCGTGCAGGATCTTGTACAGCGAGCTCTGGGCGATCCCGCTCTTCTCAGAGAGTTCCCGTACGCTGATCCGCAGATCGTGTTTGAGGAGATCGTCAAGGGATGTGACGAATTCCTCGTCCGAGACCAGTGCGGCGCGGACTAATTGGTCTATTGGGTCCAATTGTCTCATATATTTACTACATTCGGGCGAGTTATTAAGTTTTTCTCTATTATTGTCCATTTTTTAAAAAATCGTGATCATGATTATATGACAATAATGCAGTTTTCATTATTGTTTTGTCTCATTTATCTATAAAATAAGTACATTAGGAGATTATTTTTGCTCTAATGGAGCACTTTTTTAATATTGACAAAGTAACATTTTCCCATGAGATCCCGTACAATTTCGGCAATCGCTCTTCTCGCGATTACCCTTCTCCTGATCACTGCCGGCTGCACGCAGCCGTCAGGCACTACGAATACGTCGACTTCGGCAGCACCTCTCAAGGAACTCCGGATCGGCTACCAGCCCAGTACCCACCAGATGGCGGCAATTACTGCCATCGATAAAGGCTGGTTCAAGGATGACCTCGCGCCTCTCGGTGTCGTGAATGTCTCTGACAAGGTCTTTACGAGCGGCCCGCCCGAGATGCAGGCCATGATGGCTGGCGAACTCGATGTTGCCTACGTTGGTGCAGCCCCGGTCCTGACCGCGCTCGCAACCGGGCTTGACGCCAAGATCATTGCAGGGGTCAACACCCAGGGTTCAGACCTTGTGGTAAGAAATGATCTCGATTACAAAGGTCCGCAGAGTTTATCCGGGCTGACTATCGCTACCTTCCTGCCCGGCAGCATCCAGGACACTATCCTGCGTGACTGGCTCCAGAAGAATAATCTCACTCCGGACAAGGATGTCTTCATCAAGGGCATGAGCCCGGGCGATGCCGTCACGGCTATCACGGCCGGTAAGGTCGACGCGGTGTTCCTGCCAACCCCCTCGCCGAGCACGATCACAAACCAGGGTAAAGGCAAGATCGTCGTCCGGTCCGGTGAGATGTACCCGAACCACACCTGCTGTGTCCTCGTTGTCAGCGGTAAGCTGATCCGCGAGCACCCGGAGATTGTCCGGCAGATCATTGCGACCAATGACAAGGCGGTTGCCTGGAACGCGGCAAACCTTGACGATGCGGCAGTGATCTATTCGACCAAGACCGGCGCCAAACTGGCGGATGTTACCGCATCGTTAAAAGAGTGGGACGGCAGCTGGGCATCAGACCCCAACATCATTGTCGCCCCTGTCCTTGATTACGCAACAATGGAGTACAATCTCGGGTACATCAAGAAGCCGCTCACCAAGGACGAGATCTTCGATCTCACGTTCTACACCAAGAATTAAAATCCCCGACCAACCTTTTTTTTCTTTAAGGATCTTTACTATACAGTACATTTGTGAACTTCCCTTTCCGGGAAATCCGGCTGGAAGACACGTGAGGAATAACCACCATGGGCAGACTTGCAGGGAAGGATGGCAAAGACTGGCGGCTCGGTGCGGTTGCGGTCCTGCTGGCACTGGTCATCTGGCAGTTCATTGCGGCAGTGATCATCCGGTACCCCTTCATCCTCCCCGCACCTACGGATGTTTTCGCCGCATTTGTCAGCCTGGTCCAGGGGGGCGATATTTTCCTTGATTTCGAGGCGAGTCTCATTCACTTCGCCATAGGTATGGTGTTGGCTCTCCTTGTCGGGATTCCGATCGGGATTATCATGGGCTGGAACCGCCGGATCGAGTCGTTCATGGACCCTCTCATCGAACTTCTCCGCCCGATCCCGCCCCTTGCCTGGATCCCGTTTGCCATCATCTGGTTCGGCCTGACCTCATTCTCGGCGGGTTTCATCATCTTTGCCGGGGCAGTCTTTCCCATCATTATCAACACCTACAGCGGTTTCCGTGGCGTCCCCCGCGTCTTTGTCGAGGCCGGAAAGATGCTCGGGTGCACGAAGGACCGGGACCTGATCCGGTATATCGCATTTCCCGCGGCCCTCCCCTCCGTAGCATCGGGGATACGGATCGCGACCGGTGTCGGATGGATGTGCCTTGTTGCCGCGGAACTCTTCGGGGTCTCGAACTACGGACTTGGCCAGAAGTTATGGTTCTATTATTCTCTCCACCAGATGGACAGCGTTGTCGTGTACATGATCCTCCTTGGCCTGATCGGCCTGGTGTTCGACATGGTGTTCCGGTATTATGTTGACCGGCACTTCCTGAAGTGGCGTACCGGTGAGGTGGCATAAAGAATGGCAAATCTGGAAATCCGCGATCTCAACCAGTCCTTCCCCCGCGATGACGGATCGACCTTAACCGTGCTCGATCATGTCTCGTTCGATGTGAAGGATAAGGAGTTTGTCTGTATCCTCGGTGCATCCGGCTGCGGCAAGACGACCCTGCTGCGCCTGATAGCCGGTCTCGACACGGCCCGGAGCGGATCGATCATCCTCGACGGCGAGGAGATCACGGGAACCAGCCCGAAGGTGGGTTTTGTCTTCCAGGAGTACTCCCTCTTCCCGTGGCGGACGGTGATCGACAACATCGCCTTCGGTCTTGAGATGCGGGGGGTGTCAAAGGAAGATCGCTATATGGTGGCCGAATGGTATCTCGACCTCATCAACCTCACGCAGTTTAAGGACAGTTACCCGTCTGAACTTTCGGGCGGGATGCGCCAGCGGGTGGCCGTTGCCCGGGCGCTCACGCTCGACCCGGTCCTGCTCCTCATGGACGAGCCGTTCGGGGCCCTTGACGCCCAGACCCGGAATATGCTCCAGAAGGAACTGCTCCAGATCTGGGAGAAGACAAAAAAGATGATCGTGTTCATCACGCACAGCGTGGATGAAGCGGTCTACCTGTCGGACCGGATCATTGTCATGACACCCCGCCCGGGCCGGATCTGCCGGAATTTTACGGTCGATCTTCCGCGACCCCGCGACCGGACCAGCGTGGAGTTCGCGCAGGTCCGGCGTGATGTCCTCGACCTTATAAACCAGAACAGTTCTGTCCAGTAAGGTTTAATATGGCCCGTATCCATTTTATACAAGCAGTTTGCGAAGCGTACCGGCACCGATATCTGGAAAAATATCTGATATTTATGCCCGCTTTTTCAAATAATCAACAGGAGTAGGACGCGATGGTTAGAAAACCGGCAAAGATGTACAGGAACGTTGCCAAGAAAGCCTATACACGGCGCGAATATATGGGCGGTGTTCCTGGGAGCAAGATTGTACAGTTCGAGATGGGTAACCTGTCACAGGAATTCCCGACCGAAGTTGACCTGATTGTTGAAGAGGCATGCCAGGTCCGGCACAGCTCGCTTGAGGCATGCCGTATCAGCATCAACCGCCGTCTCCTGAAGGATGTTGGCCGGTCCAACTTCCACTTCAAGGTACGTGTCTTCCCCCACCACGTCCTGCGTGAGAACAAGCAGGCAACCGGCGCTGGTGCAGACCGTGTTTCAGAAGGGATGCGCCTTGCATTCGGCAAGGCCGTCGGTACCGCAGCACGCGTTGTCCCGGGCCAGAAACTGATGACCGTCTATTCCACGGCCCAGTACCTTGAGAAGATCAAGGAAGCGATGCGCAACGGCGCCCACAAGCTCCCGTCCCCGGCGCACCTGAACGTCAGCACGATCAAGGTCAGCGGCAGGATCGTCGCGGCACCGAAGCTTGTTGGTGAGAAGGTTGTTGCAGCACCGGTCGTTGCCGAAGAGACAGCAACAGAAGCTGCAGCTGAGCCCGCAAAGGGCGGCAAGGAAGCCAAGGGAGCAGCACCGGCAAAGGGTGGCAAGGAAGCAGCAGCACCGGCAGCAAAGGGTGGCAAGGAAGCAGCACCCGCAAAGGCTGACGACAAGAAAGGCGGCGCCCACGCAAAGGGCGGAAAGAAGTAATATTTTTTTAACGATTCTTTTTTTTGTTCTCGGGGTTTTCGCGGAGTTTTTTTAAGACCGTAAGGTCCGGACCGTCAGATTCGGGCACTCAACACGGGTTTTATGTACCTGGATGTTGCCCCTCGGTAATACACAAACAATGTCGGGAAATGCGATCGCGGGATTCGTGTCGCGGGCATTTCGTGGGGAACTTGTTGGATCTGTCTAAACCGAATCCCAATGCAAAAAAAAGTGAAACGAACATTCCTACCTGTACTGTTTCCCGTCATTTTTTGTCTTGGGCGTATGTTTGCGGAGCGGGTTGAGATGTGCAGGTTTTCGCTGTTCCGGGGATGATGTTTCCTCAGGTGAGATCCGGGGGTGCGCTTTTGCAAGGTGGGCCGAGCTTTTACGGGGGGTGGGAGTTCTTCTCTCTTCCCGTTTTGTGGGTGTCACCCTTGACGGTGTCGGGGATCCTGGCTGCGAGGGAAGTATTGTTTCCGGATTCTTTGGGACTGTCGTCTCTGCAGGTATATCGCGGGCATTTTTTCCTTTTCTTTCAATCCCGAGCCGGGTTTTATATTTACTTACATACTGGAACAGTTTGAGAAATGCCTCTGCCTCATCGTGGAGCGTGCGCTCGATCGGTGTGAATTCCTTGTTTTCATACCACTTGTTGATACGACCGGCATCCGATTTTTTTGATGAGAATGCATCGAGTCGGGCTCCGGCAAACCGGCCATCATTCAGAAGAACGAGGACCGGCCCAAGATCCAGGCGGGGTCGCTCGTAATACAGCCGGTGACTGGAGATCTCCGGCAGATGGTATTGTTTGCATTTTGCGATGATCATCTCGTATGCATAATTGAGATCAATTCCCACCGGAATAAAATGCGTGGGCGACACTTCCGGCCGGAAAAACTGGTTGTAAAAGGTAGTCACGATACTTTTTTCGGAACTCTCCCATGCTTTGAGAATCGTTAACTTCTCCAGCGGTTCCCCAGAGGCCAGATCGATCTTCTGGTATTGGATGGTGATGAGGGTATCCGTCGCGGGATCGGGTTTTTCCCCGGCGTGATGTCCCTCCATGGCGAAATAATAAGCCGGCATAGACTGATCTTATAATAAGAGATAAAATCCTTTTGCGTGCCCCTGGCAGAACCGGCATCGTCCGTGAGCATGTCCAACTCGCTCTAAGGGAATCTGCCCGGCAAGGTCTGGGCCGGGATCGCGCCTGCATTGAGGACAGGGGAGTTCAATAATGAAGCTTCCCAGGAGGACTCAGTTTTTTTGGGCAATGATGTGAAAAAATCCCGGCGGTCCAATCAATGAATCTCCGGGATGTATGAACCTGAACGCAGGATGTGTTCTGATTTTTAATTGCGGAGGCAGATTGTTAACAGATTTTTCTCATCAACCGATTAGTATATATTCTCAATTTTTAAAATATTATATATTGATGTTGTCCCGAACTTCCTGCTCCCGGTTCAAGGCGAAGATTCACCGGATTGTTGCGCAAGACGGAGACCGGCAATGTTACAACGTGCGTATCCAACCCTGGCCGGACCGGTGCGGGCTGCGGGTCCGGGTTCAAAGTTGTGGGATGGCGCTATGAAGCGGGGGCCGCTGCCGGAGAAAGCGATCGAGCTTGCAATACCGTTTGCACGTACCCGGGGTTTTCTGATCTGCTGCCGGAGAACACGTGGGAGTGTCTGCGATCTGATGATCTTAAGCCCGGGCAGAACAACGCTTGTTACCATGGCGCGGACCAAGAATCTCCACGGATCGTTAGCCGAGATGACAGCGGAGTTGTCCGGTACAGCGGACGGTCTTCGCACAGTTCCTCCGGATCCCGGCCGGGTCTGCGAGATATGGGCCTGCAATTATTACCGGACCATCCGGTTCTTCCGGGTCGAGCGTGCCGGGCTTGTAGAGATTGACCGTGACGGGAAACCGATCGGAGAACTGGCGGGTACCGTGAATGCACACCTCCTTAAGCGGAAGGGGGAGACAGGGAGTACCTGACTTCCTGGTCCGACGGTGAAATACGCCCTTTCAGGGATGGCCGAATCCGGTCCCGTTTCGGGCTTCGATTCCCTGTTTTGGTGGTTCCGGCAGGATAGTTTCGCAAAAATGCAGGAGTGTTTCTCTGATTTTCCCTGTGTTTATCCAGTTTTCACGTCGTAGCCTGCCCCTCATTTCATGGGACAATATGGGACAGTTATAGCGCGTGATCGGGAAGTGAAACGTGTTTCAGGTTGTGGGGGGGTGGCGGCATCCGGGACCTCAGCCGATGGACTCGGGGGAGAGTTAAGGGGTGTGACGCTCAAGAGAGGCTGATGCCTCGGCCGCGTGGGTTTGCCCGGCACCGATGTGCCGCTTCCCGATGCGATTATTGTGGTCGCACGTCACATCCCAATATTTTTGCGTATCTGTACCAGGTTCGCCCGGTTACTGAAAAGAGGCTCTGTGCTTTTTTCAGGTACTGACAACCCGATCCGGCAACCTATCGGCCCGGGTGAAAACGATCTTTATTGAAAAAAGAATACTACGAAAAATATGAGAAATGAAACTGGAATTATGCTCTCTTTCCGCTGGATTTCTTGGCATCAGTCTTTGCTGCGACGGGTGCAGTCTTTGATGCGGGAGCAACTACCTTCTTTTCCTTGTTTGACGTGGTTATCACTTCCTTTTCAGTTATTTTTCGATCATTGTGGTTTTTGCCACTTATTCATGTTCTCTTGGTGCCGGGATATACGCTTTGTCCCTGTGAAGGAATTTAAACGATTTTAAAGCGGTATTTTTGTGGACCGGGGGCAAAGAACGCGCCGGGAGATTTGAGGATACAGGGCCGGATAACGAGAGGGTTTTCTCGATGGTGATATGGGGTGACTGACGATCAGGTACCGTGTGGGATGGGGACGATCACCTTACCGGGCAAAACCCGGAAATAAAAAAAGGTGATTGTGTAACATCCACCAAAAGTGCGATAAACCTGAAACAAAATTTTCATTACCTCTCTTGGGGGCTCCGGCAAGCCTCCGCCCCCGCCGCTCGGGCATCCCCCGGTTGCGATAGTGCCGTATTACCTGTACCGTGTGTGCCCCCAATTAAGGTAATGCCGAGGCATCGCAATGCGCCCCGTCCCCCCTCGGGGGACTGACGGCGCAAGAGGGGGGCTGTATTTTTGTGTTCTCCGGTGCGCAAATCTAAAAAAACCTGAATTGGCTCAATACTAACCATGGGTTAGTGGTGGACTTTACCTAATCACCAAAAATTATTTCAAAAGCGATTTCAGATCCCTGAGTCCGGTTTGAATTTCTTTTTCGAGCATCTCGATCTTTTCAATAATTATTTCCGGTTTTTCATACTGGACTTCTTCGTACTCGATCTCTTTGTATCGCGAGATGGAGAGATCAAATCCATTCTCCTTGATCTCGCTGATCGGTACAAAGAAACATTTTCCCTTCCGGTCTGTGGGATTCTCTTTCTTACGGTTGCGGTAGTGCTGGATGATATCCGGAATATCTCCATTCCCATCGATGAATGTCCGCTTGTCATCGAGCGAGTACCCGTCCGCGTCCATGTCATAGAACCAGACTTTCTCAGTGGACCCGCCTTTGGTGAAGATGAGGTAAGACATCTGCTCGATGGACTGGAGCGGGTTACTCATGCCTCCGCTCCAGAACTTGTCCCAGGGGGAGTCGATCCTGGATTTGAGTTCGGGTGCGAGGCACATGGATTTTTCCTGTTAGTAGTTGTGCTTGAGAGAGACTAAGAGGTACCGTTTTTTTGCGGAGGAAACAATCGGGACAAAAAGGTATTGAACTCATCAGGTCATGATCTGAACAGAAAAATGACCGATAAAGCAATTGCCGGAACGGGACCGGAGCGAGATGAGGTTTTTTTTAATCCTCCCGAATCTGCAATCAAACCGGAGTTTATCCGAATGGTGAAGAAAGCTGAGGTGGATATTACTGCCGGAAAAGGGAAGATATACGATTCTATTGACGATTTTATAAGGGAAATTAAATCATGAATTATTTCGGGATTAAATATCCAATTACTAATCCTATAACTGTACCGATAATTGCGATACCCGCTTGAACGAGCCAGTCCTTTTTTCTATCATCCTGCTCTTTCTGCTCTTTTGCGGCCTGTTCAGTTTTTCGCTTCTCTTCGTATTCGATCAACGAAGGCAACATTGCATCAATTTTCTTGAGGTGTTCCCGCATTTCCTGGATTGAATGGTAATATAATTTGACGACGCCGATATCCGGATCCCCGATATCCTTGTCTTTTTTGTAGGCCGGAATCTTTGTGATAAGATCTTCCATTGCGGGCTTGATCTGTCGGTAGTATTCCGGGAAGACATGTATCAGGGCATCGTTTGAGATCCCGTTGAGTTTCTTATCGATAGATTCTTTCTGATATATCCGGATATAATCGAAGAGCTCGAAAGTTGCCCGGTATATATGGGAGAATACTTTGTCCAGATTATTCCGGGCATACTCATCGTTCCCTTCATGCAGTCCGAATTTTACCGAGGTGATACGCATGAAATGATCGAATGCGTCCTTGATCTCGTTGATTGGAGGCATGAAGGTGGAGAGGTTATTGAGTTCTTCCGAATAGAGAATCATATCTTTCGTGTAAGAATAGAGTTCAGTGATCTCTTTGAGTCTCTGTAATTCAGTATCGGAAAAAGAGTTCATTGTATCAAAAAAGGTTACGGGAGGGGTTTACTGAGAATTCTCTGCTTTTCTTCGTCAAATTCTTCCTGTGTGCAGACCCTTCCCATTGCAAGCCGGACACTTCCGATGCGATAGCGGTCGGAATTTTTTATCAATTCATTACGGTCAATCCGGATCTCCCGTAATTCCCGGTCCCACACGTCCGGAGTTTTCAACATTGTCATCACAACCCAACCCACTGACTTCTGGTTAAATGCCTTAACACTATACGACTCGAAATTTTATATTTTTTTATATACCCGTTACTCTCATGTGCGAGCTATTAAAGTTGTTGGTACGTAGGGCGGAGATCACACGGTCAGTTCCCCGGCAAACGCCCTCTGCATCAGCCCCTCGCCCAACCCCTCGATCTCCTTACCTGATGCCACCTGCTGCTCACGAATCCGCTCCACCTCTTTGCCTCAACAATCGCAAGCGGTGCACCAAAATTGTCGAGCAGCAGGTAATCGGCATACTTACTCTCCAGATCGTTCTTCAGGGTCTCGGAAACATTCTTGTAACTCTTCGCAATGAAATCAGACTGCTTTGTATCGATCTCTGTCAGGACACGGGATCGATCGGAGACATTCCACCCCCTACAACCCGGTTCCAATCGCTATATCTACCCCATGCCCCCCAGTATATTTGTATGCAGACACCGGACCCTTCCCGTATCCGCACGGCGCTTGCCGACGCCACGTTCCGGGCCTACCGCGAAGCGGCTGTCCGCCTTCCGGTTGACGTGCTGAAAGTGATCGGGAATGCCGCACGTGCCGAGACGAACCCGGTTGCCCGCGGCGAGTTTTCCAATATCCTGCAGAATATCAGGGCCGCCGGGGAGCTCGGTGTACCGATGTGCCAGGATACCGGTGTGCCGGTCATCTATCTCACCATACCTCCGGATGTTCCGCTCACGCAGGATCTGTATGATGCCGTTGCCGACGGTGTCCGCAGGGCAACAAAAGAAGTCCCCCTCCGCCCGAACGTGGTCGATCCCCTGACCCGGCACAATAGCGGGGACAACACGGGCGAAGGGATGCCGGCGATCCACGTGAAGCCCGGGGAACAATTCACCGTCACGGTCCTCCCCAAAGGGGCGGGTGCTGAGAACATGTCGCGGATCGCGATGTTGCTTCCCTCGCAGGTGGACCAGATCGAGAAGTTCGTGGTCGAGACCATGTACCTTGCCGGCTCCCGGCCCTGCCCCCCGGTCATCATCGGGGTTGGCATCGGCGGCACGTTCGATGGCGCTGCCGCGCTCGCAAAGGAAGCCCTCCTGGAACCGGTTGATGAAATGACCGCGTACGAAGAGGAGCTGCTCGCCGCGGTGAACCGGCTCGGGATCGGGCCGATGGGTCTTGGCGGGGATTTCACGGCCCTTGCCGTGAAGGTGAAGACGGCCGGATGCCACACGGCCTCGCTGCCGGTTGCGGTGAACATCCAGTGCTGGGCAAACCGGCACGCAACCGTTGAGGTGAAGCGATGAGCGGGAAGGTTATCCAGCTTCGTACACCGCTCGGTCCGGAGGTGCTCGAGCTCCATGCTGGCGATCGCGTGGAACTATCAGGCCTGGTCTTCACAGCCCGGGACGAGGCGCACCTGCGGATGCAAAAAGAAGGCATCCCGTTCGATCCCAAAGGGGCGGTCATCTACCACTGCGGCCCCGTGATCCAGGACAAACGGGTCATCGCAGCCGGCCCGACTACTTCGGCCCGGATGAATGAGCTCTCCGGGTTCCTGTTCGAAAAAGGCGTGCGGGGATTGATCGGGAAAGGCGGCATGGGCGCAACGGTACGGGAACAGCTGAAGGGCCGGGGCGTGAACTTCGCATTCACCGGGGGATGTGCAGCTCTTGCCTCCTCCCACATGACCTTGATGGATGTCTTCTTTGAAGACCTCGGGATGGCCGAGGCGGTCTGGGCCATTGAGCTCGACCGGCTTCCGCTCGTAGTCGGGATCGATGCGCACGGGAACGATATCTTCGATGCCGCCCGGGATCATGCAGACGCGGCATTCCGATCCTATCCCGGCAAACCCCCCCATGGCCGGTAGTGTCCAAAGAATAGGTTTTTTGTAAAGCTTACTGAATATATACTACGACAGGATTACCGACTCATGAAACTCGCCATTGATGAGACCCGGTGCAAGGGTTGCAACCTCTGTACAAAGATCTGCCCGTATAAGATCTTCAAAGAGGGGAAGAAGCCCAACCGGAAGGGAACCGTTGTCCCGGAACTGGACCGGCCCGAGCGCTGCACCAACTGCCGGCTTCGGAACCTCTACGGACGGCAGCTCTGCGGGGTCTGCCAGCTCACCTGCCCGGACCAGGCAATCCACTGGACCGAGGAAGAACCCTACGAACTCCACAAGGTGGCGATTGAATATTGACGTCGAGACTTGAATTCTGGCAGGGCAACACGGCGTGTGCGGAAGGGGCGCTTGCAGCCGGATGTAATTTCTTCGGCGGCTATCCGATCACCCCCTCAACGGAAGTAGCCGAGCACATGGCGGCAAAGCTGCCGAAGAAAGGCGGGGTCTTCATCCAGATGGAGGACGAGATCGCCTCCATGGCCTCGATCATCGGTGCCTCGTGGACCGGCGCCCGGGCAATGACCGCGACCAGCGGCCCCGGTTTCTCCCTCATGATGGAGAACATCGGGTTTGCCGCGATGACCGAGACTCCCTGCGTGGTCGTGAACGTCCAGCGGGGGGGTCCCTCCACCGGGCAGCCGACGATGTCGGCACAGGGCGATATGATGCAGGTGCGATTCGGTTCGCATGGCGATTACGCGATCATCGCTCTCTGCCCGGCAAGCGTGCAGGAGATGTACGAGCTGACCGCGAAGGCCTTCAACCTCGCGGACAAGTACCGCGTCCCGGTCTTCCTGATGGCGGACGAGACGGTCGGCCATATGCGGGAGAAGATCCTCGTCCCCGACAAGGTCGAGCGAGTGGACAGAAAACCTCTTGCTGCCGATGCCCTTCCGTTCAAAGCGGATGCAGACCTGATCCCGGGCTTCGGGCAGTTCGGCACCGGGCACCACGTCCACGTCACCGGCCTCACCCATGACGAGCGTGGCTACCCGGCAACAACCAACCCGAAGCTGCACGCAGATCTCGTCAAACGGCTCGTCGACAAGATCGAGAATGCCCGCTATGATATGGCGGACTACGACATCATCAATCCCGATGCCCACAAGGTCTTCGTTGCCTATGGCGGTCCGGTCCGGACGGTCCAGCAGGTGATGCATGACAGGAAGGACAAGGACATCGGGTTCCTCCGGATCCGTACCGTATGGCCGTTCCCGGAGAAGGCACTTGCGGCATTCAAAAATGCCCAGGCCTTCTTTGTCCCGGAGCTGAACCTTGGCCAGATGGCCCGCGAGATCGAGCGGCACGTGAAGGTGCCGGTTGTCAGCATCCCCAAGCTGGGCGGAGAGTTGCACACGCCCGCAGAACTGATCGCAGCACTGGAGGCAAAGCGATGAGTTACGAGGACTGGTTCCGGCAGGACCGGCTTCCGCATATTTACTGTGCGGGCTGCGGGAACGGGACGATCATCAACTGTACCCTTGCCGCTGTTGACGAGATGGGCTGGAAGAAGGAGGAGACGATCTTTGTCTCCGGTATCGGCTGTTCGTCGCGGGCGCCCGGGTACATCCTCACCGACTCGCTCCACACGACCCACGGGAGGGCCCTGGCGTTTGCTACCGGTGTCAAGATGGCAAACCCGGATCTCCACGTGGTCGTGTTCACCGGGGACGGCGACCTTGCGGCCATTGGCGGCAACCATTTCATCCATGCCTGCCGGCGCAACATCGATCTCACGGTGGTCTGCATGAACAACCAGATCTATGGTATGACCGGCGGGCAGGGCAGCCCGACCACTCCTAAAGGATGCCTCTCGTCAACCACCCCCTACGGGTGCACCGAGATACCGTTCGATCTCTGCGAGCTTGCCACTGCTGCGGGGGCGAACTATGTCTCCCGCTGGACCTCGTACCACGTCAAGGAACTCGAGAAGGCGGTCAAGGTGGGGCTTGAGACCCCCGGCTTCTCGTTCATCGAGGCCCTTGTCCAGTGCCCCACCGCGTTCGGGCGCAGGAACAAGTTCCGGCAGGTGACCGATCATGTCGAGTACCTGAAGGTTCATTCCCTGCTCAAGGCAAAGCGCGACCGGATGCTTGAAGCGGGTGAGAAGATCCCCGAGGATATGTATGTTGTCGGGGAACTCACGAAAAGGAGCCGGCCTGCGATGGGGGTGAAACCATGAGGAACGAGATCCGGTTCTCCGGTTTCGGCGGGCAGGGGATCATCCTCTCGGCTGTCATTCTTGGCCGTGCCGCTGTGATGTACGACAACAAGTTTGCCGTCCAGACGCAGGTGTACGGGCCGGAGGCCCGGGGCGGTGCCTCGATGAGCCAGGTCGTCATTGACGATGCAGAGATCCTCTATCCCAAGGTGGCCAACCCGGATATCTACGTCATCATGTCGCAGGAAGGGTTTGAGAAGTACGGGGTTGGCGCACCGGAGTCCGCGGTGATGCTCGTCGACTCATCGCTCGTCCACTCCCGCCCGAAGTGCCGGTGCATCGGGATCCCGGCAACGCAGGAGGCCAAGCAGACCCTGAAAAAAGATATTGTCGCAAACATCGTGATGCTCGGGGCCCTTGTTGCCGCAACGCATATCGTAAGCGAGGAGTCGCTGAAGAAGGCGATCCTCGATTCCGTGCCAAAGGGAACAGAGGACCTTAACCTGAAAGCCATGCAGCTCGGCCTGCAGCTGGGGAAACAACCATGAAGTTACGCGAATACGAGGCAAAGAACGTATTACGGGAGGCCGGGATCCCCGTCCCGGCAGGATTCCTGATCCGATCGGCTGACGAACTCACTCCCCATCTCGGCGCACTGGGGGATGCGTTTGTCCTGAAGGCACAGGTGGACGTCGGCGGAAGGGGCAAGGCCGGTGGTATCCTGATGGCAGGAAAGGCCGATGGCACGAAGGTGGCAACGGAACTCTTCGGCAAACAGATCAAGGGCCTGCCCGTGAAGGAAGTCCTCGCTGAGCAGCGGCTCGATATCCGGCACGAGTATTACCTCTCGATCACGGTGGACCGGTCGAGCAAGCAGCCGCTCATCCTCTTCACCGAGGCCGGCGGGGTCGAGATCGAGATCACTGCAAAGGAGCACCCGGAACTGATCAGGAACGTGGTTGCGAATCCCCTCATGAAGGATCTCCCGCCCTTCATGATCCGGGAACTTATCGGAACGGCTCCCAAAGAGATCGGTCCTGTCATCAACAAGCTCTACCGGATCTTCATCGAGAAAGACGCACTCCTTGCCGAGATCAACCCGCTGGTGACAACCCCGGGCGGCGTCTTTGCTGCCGATGCGAAGATCATTGTCGACGACAACGCGCTTGGCCGGCAGGGGATCACGGTCAACCGCGACCTCTCGGAACGCGAGCGGGAAGCCGAGAAGCACGGCTTCTCCTATGTCGAACTTGACGGTGCCATAGGCGTGATCGGCAACGGTGCCGGGCTCACGATGGCAACCCTCGACCTTATCGAGTATTATGGCGGGAAGGCAGCCAACTTCCTCGATGTCGGTGGCGGGGCTGAGAGTGAGCGTGTGATGAACGCGGTCCGGCTCGTTGCCAGTGTTCCCACGGTGAAGGTCATCGTTGTGAACCTGCTGGGCGGGATTACGAAATGCGATGAGGTGGCAAAGGGCATCATCGCTGCGGGGATTTCCCAGAAAGTGATCGTCCGGCTTGCCGGTACGAACGAGGCGGAAGGGCGAAGACTCCTCTCCGAGAAGGGCTACGAGATGCTCGACACGATGGATCTCGTTGTCAGGAAGGCTGTGCAGGTGACCGCATGATCTACGGCGACAAGAACACGGGGATTCTGGTGCAGGGTGCAACCGGCAGGCAGGGCGAGTTCCATATCGGCCTGATGAACGCGTATGCAAAACAGGTGGGCGGAAAAGGCGTCGTTGCCGGTGTTACGCCCGGCAAGGGCGGCCAGCAGGTGCACGGTGTCCCGGTGTACAACACCGTAAAGGAAGCGATGAAGCACCACGATATCGGTGCCGCGGTCATCTTTGTCCCGGCCGGGGCAGCAGCTGATGCAATCATGGAAGAGGCGAATGCCGGGATCACGGTCATCAGCTGCATCACCGAGCACATCCCCGTACAGGATACCATGCGGGCGATCGCGTATGCCCGGATGGAAGGCGCAAGCGTGATCGGCCCCAACTGCCCCGGGCTCCTCTCGCCCGGCGAGGTGAAGATGGGGATCATGCCCTCCGGCCTGTTCATGCGGGGGAACGTGGGTGTCATCTCACGGTCGGGAACCCTCACCTATGAGGTCGTGGACGAGCTCACCCGGGCCGGTATCGGCCAGAGCACGGTGGTCGGTATCGGCGGCGACCCGGTTATCGGCCAGACCTTTGCAGATGTCCTTGAGCGCTTCGAGAACGATCCCCAGACCAAAGCTGTTGTCCTGGTTGGCGAAGTCGGTGGCAACCTCGAAGAGGAAGGAGCAAAATCCACGAACCTCCCTATCGTCTCGTATATTGCCGGTGTATCCGCCCCTCCGGACAAGCGGATGGGTCACGCGGGTGCCATTGTCGAGGGCGGCGAAGGGGATGCCCGCTCCAAGATTGCCCGGCTCAAAAAGCACGGCATACCGGTAGCGTCCCGTGTCTCCGAGATTCCGGAGATGGTGCGGGAACTGTTCCGGTGCAGGTGTTAATTCAGGCTCTCTTTTTTTTTAAAATATTCAGGTATTTTTCCGGTACTCGACATATTCGATCACCGTACCCTCAGGGTGGCGCACGGTCATGTTCATCCCGGTTGGCACCTGTTGCGGTGGACGTATAACGGTTGCCCCGTGTCCCGTCAGGAACCGGTAGTACTCTTCAATGGAATCGACAAGGAACGTTGCGGATGTTGACCGGAACGGACGGAGTGACTCATCCGTACCGGCAATGATGAGGATGTTCTGGACCTGCGCAAGTTCCAGCCCGATCGCCGGCATTGCAAACCGTATGCCTGCGTGTGTACCGGTAATGTCTTCGTAAAACCGGAGTGTCTCGTCAAGGGTGTTGGTATAGACCCGTGTAAGGGTTTTGAGAATTTTCATTATCAGGATATAGGGTAGTATTCGGAATAAACCCCTGCGGCTTTTAGTCCAGTTCCTCAGCAGTCTTCCTCAATAATGCGGCCACCATCTTCCGGAATGCCGCAGGCTCTATTGCAGACGCCTCGTGCCGGTCAAAGACCATGATCCGGTCGGCCTGTGCAATCAGCGTGTCCATGGCACAGGCAGCAAAGACCAGCGCGGTATCCCCCATCTTGTCCCGGGCCTGCCCCAGGACCTCGCACAGCGGCGTGATCTCCTCCTTCTGGAGACAGCTCTTCACGAGCAGGTTGGGAGCAGCCCGGTCCTCATCAATGATGAGCAGGGGAGCATGACGGGTGATCGCGCTCTGGACCTGGTGTGCCATGGTCATCGACCCGCTCCCCATGCCATGTACAGACCGGACGGTCCCGCTCACGCCCGGTGGCAGGGAGTGGAAGAACATGCTGATGTCGGCACCGGCAAGTCCCATGTTGGTTGATTCAGCAATGCAGGCTCCTCTCTCCGTGACGACACGTTCCCGGCCATCCTGTGGTGCATGGTCGTCCATACCGGCAAGGATCCCTTCAAGGAACGTGCTCTTGCCCTGCGCATTCGACCCGGCGATGGCAAGGACTTCCTTCTGCCGGATCCCCAGACCCGTCACCGTCCGGTTGCTGGCCGGCAGGACAATTTCCACCGGATCGAGTTCCTGCGGGCAGTTGAAGGGGATGTTTACTCCGGTTTTTGGCCCGGCAACCCGGAAGAAACAGCGGTGGTGCGTCAGCGTCCGGGCAAGCCGCGAACCGTCGCCGACAAAGGAGACGAGCCCCCGGTTACGGAGCATCCCGCGCAGCATCTTCTGGTCAAGGGAGGTGAGCCACGCGGATTTGAGCAGCGGGAGCGGGGTCTTTTGGACACTGGTGCTGATCGCATCTGCGAGATCAGACAGCATCTGTACGATCTGCGGTGCCTCAAGCCCGGTACGGTTGTCCGGGCAGGGAAGTGCACCGCGGATGACAAGGTGGACTCCCTCATGGTCGCAATAGTTCCTGCTGTCCGCTTTCCAGAGATGCGATGCAACTGCATCATCTGCATGGATAATGGTATACGGCTCGATGGTATCCCGGCAGCGCGGGGAGAACTGCGTCCCTTTCCCGTAAAGAGGCCCGAGCTCCGGCACGCGCTCTGCCGACTCCTTGATCCTCTCGATCAGGATGCAGGCCCCACCATCCGCCCCGACCGGATCAAGCGCAGTCTCCGCGAGCAGATCCCTCCGGATGAGAAGGGGGAAACTGAACTGGAGAGCTTCGCGATCAAAAGACGTGATGAGGAACGTGGTGATTCCGGGCAGGATATGGGGCGTGTCGATAGCGGACGATTCCCCGGTGTAGGAAGATACGAATGCGTCAAGAATTCTGTCCCACCCGCACGTCTCCATAGATGTTCATGCGTGCGGGGACAAAAAAAGTCTTGGGGGCGGCGGAACCGCCAGCCTCATTCAGTGACGGTAACGGATCGCACCGCGTACGTGGCATGCATCTGTGCATCGTCCGCAGAGATAGCATTCCCGTTTTGTATCATCCCTGCCGGCTGCGTGAGCCGGGCATACCGTCTCGCACTTCTTGCAGAGAACGCAGGTTTCAGTACGCCGCAGCTTCAGGAAGCTGAACCCTGCCATCAGGGAGAAGAGTGCCCCAAAGGGACAGATCATCCGGCAGACCGGGCGGTATACGAAGACGGAGAGCAGGATGAGCGCTGCCGCAACCACGAGTGCCGCGGAGACCGTGAGGGAGAAGAGCTCGTACAGCCCGGTATACGCCATCAGATCCACGAGACATACTGCTGCAAGGATTGTCGCTGCAAGGACCGCGAGCCGGATCATTTCCATGCTCCTGGTACTGGCAAGTTCGATCTTCTTCGCTGGCACGGCATATGCGAGTTCCTGGATCGATCCGACCGGGCAGATATGGCCGCAAAATGTCCGGCCTACGATGAGCGTGATAACGATGACCGCACAGAGGATGATGATTGCAGGCGAGAGGGCCGTTGCTCCGGTTATCGTGTTGATAATGCCGATAAACTCCAGGGGCATGATCGGCGCCAGGAAGACAAAACCGGTGAGCGTGCTCTCTGCTGCCAGCACCAGGATGATGCGCCGGGTCATCACGCCGGCGTGCCAGAGATATGCCGCGAGCAGCGTGCCTGCCACCAGGTAGATGAGGGCAAAGATCATGCCGGCAGCTTCGCTCCCGCTCAGGATACAGGTGGCCATCAGCGATATCCCGAGTGCAAAGAGGGCGGAAAGGGCAAGAGCCGGGGCGGTTTTATCGATCTTTATCCCCCCGATCCCTTTCCTGATACTGAAGTAGAGCACAGCACTGATCAGGGCAAAGAGGATCGCTCCTGCTATCATGACCGGGGTACTGAGCGAGTCAAAAAGACCAAACCCCGTTGAATTCTGTACGGTGGTTGGAGTTGTAGTGGCAGTTGTTGTATCCACTGCGTTTGTCGGGGGCGATTGTCCGCTCCCGCTCGGTCCCGCTGCTGATGACCCGGATCCTGCGGTATAGTCGCAGAGAGAGTTCCCGTCTGCATCGGTGAAAAGGAAACACCTGCCGGGAGATGTGCAGCCCCCGATACCCTTGGGGCAGACTGCGGCGCAGGCCGGATAAACCATTCCTGCTGTCACGAGGCCAGTTGCGATGTATTTTCGGATGGATTTGGTAATTTTCATAGCTGATCGCCCCGCTGATATTTTTCCGGAGTATGTTCACCAGAGAGCCCGTGACCTATATAGAATGAGTGTATATATTGGAGTGAATACTGATCGGCTCAGGTGATAATTTTCACGTTTACCATCCTCTTATTTTATATAACCCTTCAAAATTACCGGAATCTTCCGGCCGGAAGAACCCTGTTCCATAACCCGCGGTGTTCGTTACGGGAATGGTTATACGGATCGCCGGCGTAATGCTGTGCACTGTTACCCATGTCCGCCACCCAGTATTTCCCCATCCTCCCGGAGTTGTTTGCCCATGCCTGCGATACCGTCACCAAACGCGTATCGCAGCTGCCGTTTCTCCGGGGAGGTGTCAATGTCACCGGAGAACTGGTCGGGGTAACCATGGAATGCCTCAATGCCGAACCCACCCATACCCTCGCCCTCACCACCCCGCGCGATGCCCCGGCAGAAGTTGACCCCGGGCTCGACCGGTGTCTTGAACAGCGCCTTGGTGTCCCGGGAAAGCCGGTTGTTGACATCATTGCCGACGTATTATGCAGTGCAGGCATCGCCGAAATGACCGAGATCATTGACCGGCACCTGCACAAACCCCGGAAAGCGATCCGCCTGGTTCCCCCGTGGATCTGGCATATCGCGTCAACCATGGCGCCTTCGGTAAGGCTCGGGGAATCCGGCGATGGTTCTTCGCTGTCATGGCTCGATACATGCCCGGTATGCCGGACCGGCATCCTGGAACGGGTTGTCGGAAAACAACTCTTTGGCATTCCTCACACGGATTTCTATATGGCCTGCACCAGCTGCGGTGCAAAATTCATTCCGGTTGGCACAGCATTCCGGCTGGTATCCATTGCCACGATCCGCGACCCGCTCTGGAAGAAACATCTTGACAAGACCTATCCTCCGGAGACCTGGGCCACTATTGCGCGTGGTACCGGTTCAAGTCGTATCACGGAACGGCGCCCGGTTGAAAAGAGATCCGGTGGCCCGGCGCTGAAAACCCCCCATGTACCTCAGGCACTGCCTGCCGCATCGGTCATGCTCACCCCGTTGTCTGATGGGTCATTTGCGGTTCCCATAGCGGG
This sequence comes from Methanoregula sp., assembly GCF_028679125.1. GTDB lineage: Archaea > Halobacteriota > Methanomicrobia > Methanomicrobiales > Methanospirillaceae > Methanoregula. The sequence continues at coordinate 59,194 of NZ_JAJRCG010000002.1, forward strand.
AAAGACCCAGTATTTCCGCCCGATCGGTGTGAAGTTTACCGGCGGGCTCCGGGAAGATGCGTTCTCCCGGGTCCAGAAGACCCTGGCCGAACTCCTTGCAGATCCGGCCTATGTGCACCTGAAAGATCCGGTCAATGCAAAATATTCCCGGTATCTCACCATGCCGGTCGGACTCTTCCTCTCCCAGCTCAAGGAACGGTTCGACCCGTTCTACCGGGAGTTCCTCAACTCCTACGGGGATGATAAATACGGGTCGTTCATGGCCGAGCGTTCCGGGGAAACGGAAAAAACAGGTGTCATGATCGTTGTCGTGAAACGGGGGCTCTACATGGTCGTGGAGTCCCCCGGTCCTGTCGGCGCCGCTATCAGCAACCACTTCGGGAGGGTTGGGGCGGATGACTGTCTCCTCACGGGCGATCCGGCCCGGTGCCGGGTCAATGCCCTCCTCTGCAACAACCGGAAAGAAGCCGGGCTCTATTTCCACTCCGCGGACCGGGAAGATGAGCGGCTCATGCTCCTGCATGCCATTGAAACCCTCCTGCATCCCGGAGAATCCTGAACAACCGGAGCAGCGGGCAATTACAGGATCAGAGAATTTTTCATATCTGATGAGAACATTATAGTTAACCAGTCCGGATATCGGGAAACGGAGTTCACGGATGAAGTGCCCTCATTGCGGGATGAATATACGGGATGACACCACTGAGTGCGGCTATTGCGGCGGCAAAGTCGGCCGCGGCGCAGAGAAAGCGTCAGCTGGTGCAGGCAGGTTTGCTGCATCCCGGGGAGGTGCAGTGCAGAAAGAGGCACAGCGCGCCCAGAAACCTTCAGATGAACCCGAAACCGATGAGGAGGAGGGAGGAGGTCTCTCGGCAATCCTCCAGCCCGGGGAGCAGGTGCTCATCGGGTCGCTCAACGTAGCCGTCAAAAAATTTTCCTTTCATGCCTACCTGACCAACCAGCGTATCTTTTTGATCGACACGCAGGAGAAGAAACTCAAGGTCACGGCAAAAGATGTGGCGCGGGACACGATTGTGGGGAGCATCGTGGAGTTCTCCGAGAACTCCGATCCCGTGCTCGTCCTCTCCATCAAATCCGGTGATGACGAGACCAAGACCATGAAACTGGTCTTTGTCCAGAGCGGCACCGACCGGGCCAGCGAGATCGATGAGTGGATAGCCCTTCTCCAGGAAGCGGAGGCCCCGAAGAAATCCTCCCGTAAACCGGCGCCCGCACATGAACAAGAAGAGTCTGGAGAACCAGAAGACGAGGAATCTGCGCCGATCCGAGTCCCGGAAAAACCCCGTCAGCGGCAGGAACTGCAACCGGCGAAGAGACCCCTTAAGAAGGATCACGAGCGGCAGCCTCCGGTGAAACGCCTCGTCCCCTACAAGATTCCGGAGGAAGAGTCCGAACCAGAGCCGGAACCCGAGCAGGAACCTGAACCGGAGATCATAACTCCCCCGCGCAGGGCGCAGGTCCGGCAGGTTGTGGCATCAAGCTATGATCGGGAGATTCCACCTGCCTACGAGTCCGATGTGCCTCCGGTGCGGAAACCGGAGGTGCAGACTGCCATGCGGGTTGCCATGAAAGGCGCCTTAAAACAGACCTCCCCCTCACAACAGCCAATAAGAAGGGCGGTTGTCGAATCCCCGAGGCGTCCCGTTCAGGAACCGGAACCAGAACCCGAGGTGGAATTCCCCCCGTCCCGCCGCCCGGTGGTCCAGGAAAACATCCCTGAGGCACCTGTCGCTCATGCGGAAGTTGCGGATTCGCCCCAGTTCTGCCACAACTGCGGGAAGAAACTGCCGCACTCTGCCAATTTCTGTCCCGGCTGCGGAACGAAACTGAGCATGGGCCGGACACTCCCGCACTCCCGCACCAGTCCCACGCTCACCGGCCGGAAAGCAACCCGGACGGATCCCCCGGGGCACGAACACCGTCCGGTCCCGCAGGATGCCGAAGATGAGGAGGCCGAAGGAGAGAAACCCGTGCCGACACGGCCCCCGGTCAAGAAGGCGCCCAAAGGCAGCGAGATGACCATCCTGCACAAATTCCTGCGAAGATAACGCAAGGATATACCATCCTTTTTGGGATTCTATCACTCTTTTCCGGCAGATCATGTTTTTCCCGGTTCATTCCTCCCGTGAATGCAATACCAGCCGGATGTATCTTTTATCTCTAGGATCTCCCCGGAAGAACTGCGAAATCAATTACCCTCGGTAATAAAAATTCTCTGAGAATTGTATAATTGGAAATGGTTATATGAACTCCAGTCCTTTGTACTAGTACGTAACGTCACGAGGAAATTCATGAAGAGAAATATCCAGATTGAAGCTTTGGACCAGATTCCCCTTGAGAAACAGCGTATCGAACTTGCCGAACGCAAGTGCCTCGGTCACCCGGACAGCCTTGCTGATGGTATTGCCGAGTCCATCAGCCAGGCACTCTGCAAGACCTATCTCGAGGAATTCGGGGTAGTCCTCCACCACAACACCGATCAGGGCGAAGTGGTTGCCGGTGAGTCCGCACCCAAATTCGGCGGCGGCCGGATGATTCGCCCGATCTATGTCCTTCTCGATGGACGGGCAACGAAGCAGTGGAACGGTGTCACCATCCCCACGGATGCAGTGGCTGTTGAAGCTGCCCACAAGTATATTCATAAGATCCTTCCCGAGCTCGATCTCAACCGCGAGGTCATGATAGACTGCCGGCTCGGGACCGGTTCCACCGATCTGCGGGATGTCTTCAAGCCCAGCCAGGGCAAGGTGCCCCGTGCGAATGATACCTCGTTCGGTGTCGGCCATGCCCCCTTCTCCGATGTGGAGAACATCATCCGGAACAGCTCCGAGTACATCGACACCAAGCTCCGGAAGAAATACCCGGCAATCGGCCAGGACATCAAGATCATGGGCCTGCGTGACGGGAACACCATCACCCTCACAATTGCCTGTGCTATCGTCGACCGGTACTGCAAGGACATCAGGGAATACTCGGAATACATGAGCCTCCTCAACGAGGAGATCACGGCGATTGCGAAGAAGAATACCAAGCGCAAGGTCGTAGTCCATGTCAACACGGCAGACGACATCAAGAAGAAGAGTGTTTTCCTCACCGTGACAGGAACCTCGGCAGAGATGGGCGATGATGGCTCGGTCGGCCGCGGCAACCGGTGCAACGGGCTCATCACCCCCAACCGCCCCATGTCCATGGAGGCAACGAGCGGCAAGAACCCGATCAACCACATCGGCAAGATCTACAACCTCCTCTCCACCCAGGTGGCGCAGGAGTGCGTGAAGAAGGTTGACGGTATCGAGGAGATGTACGTCCGGCTGCTCTCCCAGATAGGGAATCCGATTGACCAGCCTCTCGTGGCCAGTGTCCAGGTGCTTCCCGCATGCGGCGTGAAGCTCAAGGACATCAACGCGGATATCATGGAGATCGTGGACGACCGGCTGGCCAATGTCACCCAGATCACCGAAAAGGTCATCGAAGGCAAGCTCAAGACCTTCTGATACGACAATGGCAAAACCAGCAAAAGTCACCAAAAAAACCCGTGACATCCCCTCTTTTTCAGACCGGGTACGGCTTGCCATACCCAATAAGGGAAGAATTGCAGTTCCTATCATGGACCTGGTCGAGAAGAGCGGGCTCCACCTGGCGGAGAGCGGCACTGACCGGCGCCTGATCACCCAGACTCTCGACCCGCATGTCGAGATCCTGTTCGCCCGCCCGGTAGATATCCCGGAGTACGTTGCCACCGGTGCAGCGGATCTCGGTATTACCGGGCACGATATGGTTATTGAACGGGAATCCGATGTGGAGGAACTCCTCGACCTCCAGTTCGGCAAGGCCAGACTCGTTCTTGCCGTGAGTGAGGATTCCGATATCACGACGGTAAAGGATCTTGAGGGCCTGAAGGTCGCCACCGAGTTCCCCGTGATCACCCGGTCCTATTTCAGGCAGCACAAGGTCAATGTCGAGATCGTCATTGTCGGAGGAGCCTGCGAGGCAACGCCGCACCTCGGGATTGCCGATGCGATCATCGACCTCTCCAGTTCAGGGACTACCCTGAAGACCAACCGGCTCCGGGTGATCGATGAGGTGCTCGTGACCTCCACGCACCTTATTGCAAACCGGGAATCCCTGAAAGCGAAGAAGGACAAGATCGACGAGATCCACCTCGCGCTGGAGAGCGTTATCAGGGCAAAGGGCCAGTGTTACCTCATGATGAACGTCAAGCGTAACTGCCTGGAAACCGTGAAACGTGTCCTTCCCGGGCTTTCCGGACCTACGGTGATGGATGTGGCATCGAGCGAGGATCTTGTTGCCGTCCATGCGGTTGTCAACGAGGAACGTGTCTACACCCTGATCAATGCGCTGAGGCGTGCCGGGGCAAAGGACATCCTCGTCATGGCCATCCAGCGGATGATCCGCTAGGATCGCCTATGAAAATTTTTCCCGCTGTTGATATCCTCGGGGGCCGGTGCGTTCAGCTGGTGCAGGGCCGGCGGGAGAGTGCAACGGCGTATGGCGATCCCCTTTCCTGTGCAACCCGGTGGCTGAACGAAGGAGCAGAAGCGCTCCACGTCGTCAATCTCGACGGGGCATTCGGGACCTCATCGAAAAACGCTGAACTTATTGCCGAGGTCATCAAAAAGACCGGTGTCGAGATCGAACTCGGCGGGGGTATCCGGTCAGTCGAGGATGCCCGGCGCTGGCTGGAGACCGGAGTGGATCGTGTCATCATCTCTACCCTTGCCACCCAGGATCCGGACTGTATCCGGACCCTTGCTCAGGAATTCGGGCGTGAACGCGTGATGCCCGGCGTGGATGCAAAAGGCGGGCAGATCGCAGTTCATGGCTGGCAGGAGACCGCGGGCGACTATATCGGCTGGGCCAAACGGTTCGAGGAGCTGGGTGCCGGCTCGCTCCTGTATACCAACGTTGATGTCGAGGGCCTGCAGCAGGGCGTCCGGTTCGAACCGGTGAAGCGGCTGATCGATGCGGTCGGTATCCCGGTTGTCGTGGCCGGTGGCGTGTCGGCCCGTGCCGATGTGGCCGGGCTGCGGGAAGCCGGGGCGGCCGGGGCAGTACTGGGTTCGGCCCTGTACAGCGGGAAGATCAGACTGAAGGATGCACTGGAGGAATGTCTTTGAGAATTGTGGAAGTCAAGCGGGAAACCAGGGAGACGAAGATCGCGATCAACCTCAACCCGGACGGGACCGGGAAGGTATCGGTCAACAGCGGCGTGCCGTTCTTTGACCACATGCTGACCGCACTGGCCCGGCACGGGGGATTCGATCTCACCTGCACGGCCAAAGGCGATCTGGAGGTGGACTGCCACCATACGATTGAAGATATCGGCATCGTGCTCGGAGAGGCGATCAAGCAGGCGATTGGCGACGGTCGGGGCATCAGACGTTTTGCCCATGCCATCATTCCCATGGACGAATCGCTTGGCCAGGTTGCGCTGGACTGCGGGGGCCGGGGATACCTGGTCTGGCACGGTACCTTCGGCAACAAGGTGGTAGGGTCTATTCCGTCGGACATCTTCGAGCACTTCTTCTACTCGCTCTGTACCCATGCCGGGATCACGGCACACATCACCTTTACCGGGAAGAACGATCACCACCAGTGCGAGGCAGCGTTCAAGGCGTTCGGTATCGCCCTGGGAGAAGCCCTGGCAATCAGCGGGGACAAGCTGGCTGTCCGGAGCACGAAGGGGAAGTTCTGATCGTTTCAGATGAACTTCTGCATCCAGACGGTATCGAACGTAACTCCTTTTTTCATCCCGACTTTTACAAACCTGCCACACTCGGAAAAACCGTGACGGGCATGGAACCGGATACTGCCCTCGTTCAGCGATGATATACTGGCAAGGATCGTGGTGATACCCTGTGTTTTTCCTGCGGTTTCAAGATATCCGAGCATCTCTGTCCCCAGTCCTTTTCCCGTCCAGTCAGGCCGGATGAAATACGTGATCTCGGCAGTATGCCGGAATGCCGGCATCGGGTTATGGGCGCGGAGCATGCCGAATCCCGCAATCGTTCCCGTGGGAAGTTTAGCCACAACAGAGGGATAGTTCCGGCATGAATCCAGAAACAGTGAAAAAAAATCATAAGGAAATTTCTGTTCCGGGTAGGCCGCAAAGCTGTTCTCGATATAATAATTGAAGAGATCGATGATCTCCGTTCTGTTCTCTTCCGTAATCGGGTCGAATCTGTATTCCTGCGGATCTGGTTTCATGGATATTACCTCATGATTGTACGATGTGCAGAAAATAGTTTAGTATCTAAACTATTTATGGGCGAGCCCCGGCCTGCTCCCGTCAAGGTCCTGCCGTTTTATTCTGTACCATCTCCCGGGTGATCCGGTTCCGGGTCTCTTGGCAGTCGTCAAATATCGCTTCCATCTGCACGAGGAACTGCCGGATATTCTCCCGGTCTTTCCCGGCAAGCCCGGCGAATTCCCGGGCAATCCTGTCATTCACCACTGCATGGTACGCCCTGTGCCAGCTGAATGCCTGCATCCCGGTATCCGTAAGCCTGATTAGAATGGTTTTATTGTCGCCCTCAGGACTGATTCGTTCAAGGTACCCTTTCTGCTCAAGTTTCTTTGCGGTTTGGGATATGGCACCCTTGGTGACACCCAGCCGCGAGGCAACCTGGGACATACTGTCACCGGGAAAACGCCCGGCCATGTCAAGTAAGTGGATCTCCGATGTGTAGAGCAGTATGCCGTCCCCGGTATCCACCGGCTCCCGCTCGATCAGGGCAGCCTTGCTGAGGAGTCGCACAAACTGGTCCATGCATGCTTCTGCGGTTATGTCAGACCCGGAAATATTTAGCATCTATACGAATTTATGATCCGGATAGAATAAGATGCCTTCTGATAAAGAGCGCCAGCGTAAAAACCCTGGCCTGATGGGAATGTAAGAGAAAAAAAGAGTTGATCAGTTGGACTTTGCCGCCAGGTCAACGTCTTCTTTCTTGATGGTCTTTCTTCCCGCGTGCTCGGCAAGCTTGTTGGCTTCCTTGGTCAGCTGGGCGATGTACTTCTCTGCCTTTGCAACAAGTGCCTCTGCTGCATCGCTTCCTACGCGTTCGGCTCCGTTCTTCTTTGCAATCCTTACAACTGCGGCGATTGGTAAATCTGCCATGTTTCTTACCTCAAAAGAAATCATCTTGAGATATTTAAATACTTTTTGGGAAATTATTGCAAATTACCCAGCATTATGCTATCAGATGGCATACTGTGCAGGAAGTGAGAATCGGGGTTAGTAATTTCGCAGAATATTTTTTTATTGCATTATTTGCTTTTTTGGGAGGAAAATAAAGGAGAAATGAGGTTTAAAATTATTCCGACAAAGATACAGCCAGCAATAGCGCATTGGCATAATTTGGAGAGGCGCGCGAAGTATCCACGAAAATTCTGCGGATATTTACCACTGGTGCGCCATGGCCGTACCCGTTGCCCAGGAACGTAAGTGTACGGAAGATGAGATTGCCGGAAATCCCGTCCGGTGCAATGATCAGCCCGCATGACTGAATGGCATCTTCGATCAGGATCTCGCAGTGCACCGAGCCGGAGAGCCGGGCCACGAGCTCCGCCTCTGCCATGCTGGCATCCACCTGCGGATGCCGGCCAATGTCCCCCAGCCTTCCCCCGGAGAGTACTCCCGTCTTCTCCGGCAGGCCGAATTTTTTTGCAATGATCTTCCCTTTTTTTATCAGTTCGATCTTTTCCGGAACGGTCCAGCCCTCATCGACTCCCACCGGAGTCAGGAGGAATTTTTTCCCGCCTGAGGTCTCCAGCAGGGCAATACGTTCAAGATGATCGACCCCTTCGGCGATCTTCAGAGCCTTTAAGGTGGAGTTCGAAGGAAGCGTGCCCCGGACAGCGGCATCGATCGTGCCTGCCATGAGATCATCGATCATGGCTTGTTCGGGATTGGCAGATTCCCGGATATGGATGGATTCGGCTGCCGGTTTTATCTTCACAATGCCAGGATGACAATAACAGAAAATCTGGCAGGTGGCACTTACTTGTGTGGCACTTTCGAGAACCTTTTCGGGATCCTCACAAATCCCGATCCCGATCCGTTTCAGCGCTGGCGGCATGCAACATCCTCTTCGGTCAGGTGCATGATCCCGTTCTGCATGAAGTCAAAGACCTGCGTCTCGTTCCCGTCGTACCGTATCCGCAGGGTCTTCTCGTTGTCAACCGTGCCGATCATTTTTGCGGTCATCCCGACCCTGGCAAAGATACTGATGAGTTCCTCCACGTGCTCTTTCCTTGACGTCAGGATAAATCCCATGCCCGGGTACATCTTGACCCACTGCTCGAAGCTCATGTTGTTCTTTGCAAGGTCCGGTTTCGGGATCAGCCCGAGATCGATCTCTGCCCCCTTACCGCTGATCTCCAGCAGCATCCCCAGCGTTCCGATGATCCCGGGATTACTGATGTCTTTTCCCGCAGTTGCGAGATGCTTCTTCCCGATCTCTTCCAGCACGGCGATCTGGGCCCGGACTTCGGCCGCGGATTTCATGGTGACCGAGTCCCAGTTGAGGGCGCAGGACGGGTGGACCCGCCCGTTCAGGTCGATTGCGGCAACAATGCAGTCGCCGTCCTGTGCTTTGTGGCTGTAGATGATGGAGTCGAGCTGCGCCGATCCGAGAATGGAGACGTCGATGACGCTGTAGGGCGCGTCCGGGTGCAGGTGCCCGCCAACGATCGGGACACCGAACTGTGCCGAGGCATCGTGCATCCCCTTCACCACCTGCTCCTGGATCATGCTTTTCGACATGGAGAAGACATCCACCATGGCAATGGGTCGCCCTCCCATGGCCGCGATGTCGTGGATGTTGACGAGCACCGAGCAGTATCCTGCCCAGTAGGGATCCGCTTCCATGAGTTTTGACCAGATACCGTCAGCGGCAAGGAGGAGAGCCTCACCGTTATGCTCGATCACCGCTGCATCTTCCCCAAAGGCGGCCACAACCTGCGGGGCGTCGATCATAAGCGCTTTGACCATATCTCCGATGGCCCGTTTCCTCCTGACGCCCTCATATTCCCTGACCACTTTTGCGATAGATTCTGTGGAGCAGTTGTGGACCACGACATCACCTGAAAAAACAACACCCTGTTTGCACATGGGTTCTTGTGTACTCCTACTTTAGAGACTCATCAGAGATAATTTATTTGATATCCGACCAACGTGTCTAGTATGGACTGGGCAGAGAAATACCGCCCCGCACACCTTGCGGACCTCGTCGGGAACACGACCGCTGTGCGGCAGATCGCGGACTGGGCGAGGAACTGGACCAACAAGTCCCGCCCCCTCCTGATCTACGGTAAGCCCGGTATCGGAAAGACCTCCACGGCATACGCGCTCGCAAATGACATGAACTGGGAGGTCATCGAGCTCAACGCGAGCGACCAGCGGACGGCTGCCGTCATCGAACGGATTGCCGGCGCGGGCAGCGTGACCGCAAGCCTGACCGGGGCCGTGCGCAAGCTGGTTGTGCTCGATGAGGCTGACAACCTCCAGGGCAATTCCGACCGTGGCGGGGCAAAGGCGATCCTTGAATGCATCCGCAATGCCCAACAGCCGATGGTCCTGATCGCAAACGACCTGTACGGCCTCTCCCCGGAGATACGGGCACGCTGCGAACCGGTCCAGTTCAAGGCGGTTCCTGCCCGCTCGATTGCCCCGCGCCTCAGGTATCTCTGCTCTGCCGAGAAGATCACGTGCAGCGATGCTGCGATTCATGCAATCGCCGAGAGTGCGGAAGGCGACATCCGTTCCGCGGTCAACATGCTCTATGCATCGGCTCTCGGGAGGGACAGCCTTGACGATGCGCAGGTCCACACGTCCCAGAAGGATGAGCGCGTCTCCATCTTCTCCCTGGTCTCTGCCCTGTTCGGCAGGACGGGCGACGATGAACTGATGCGGCTCTCGTACGATGTGGATGACACCCCCGAGACCGTCGAGCAGTGGGTTGAGGGCAGCGTCCACCTGATTGCAGATCCTCCCGCCGTTGGCCAGGCATACCGCCACCTTGCGCGGGCGGACGAGTACCTTGGCTATACCTACCGACGCCAGTACCACACGCTCTGGCGTTACGCAACCGCCGTGATGCTGCTTGGCGTTGCAGACGCTGCCGGGGGAAAAGGCATTCATACGCGGATCATGCCCCCGGAGCGCTGGCAGAAGATGTCAACGGCAAAGAAGCAGAAGGCGATCCGCCTTGCCACGCTGAACAAGGTCTCCGGCATGATGCACATCCCGCAGAATACCCTGCGCGAATCCTATCTTGGCACCATCACCCTGCTCGTTGAACAGGATCCCGCCGGGTATGCCCGCGATCTCTTGTTCGATGCAGACCAGCTCAACTTCTTCCTCAATGACCGGGCACGGTCAGCAGAGATCATCCGGGCTCTCGTGCAGGAAGAGAAGGACCGGGAGAAAGAGCAGAAGAAGGAGGCAGCGCAGCAGAAAAAAACCCGGAAGGAACCTAAGGAATCAAAGAAAGAGGTCCCCGTGGATGAGCCCCCTGCAAAAGTTCCTGACGAATCGCAGACGGTAATTCCGCAGGCAGTTCCCGAATCACCCCCGCCGGAAACCCCCGAGACCAAAAAGACGCCGTCGCAGTCCCAGTCAACCCTGTTTGACGGTTTCTGATCCCCGCACGTACCGGTGGAGACGCACCCCGCAGTCGATACTCTCCCCCCCATTGCCGTAGATCTCGAATCCCAGGTGGTACACCACGAGATCGCACCCGATGCGCCGGGCCAGATCCATGAGCGGCGGGATCATCTCGATGGCCGGCCGGATGGAATAGATCACATCTGCCCCAGTATAGAGCGACAGGTCCGGTTCAAAGATATCATCGACTGTAAAAACAATTCCCCCGGGTATGTCGAGTGGCCTGATATCCGTACACCGGACAGGAATCCCGGCAGCATGGAGGATCGCCGCCGCGCCCGGGTTTCTCCCAACGCCAACTTCGACGGGACTCGCGTAATGGCCGGCAATATACCTGCCGACGCTCGTCTCAATATGTTTATAGGATTCCATTCCAACAGAATATAGCGATGCATGTCCATATTTTTTGGGATGCCTCATCTCCCGTCGGTCTCCAGATGCCGGTCTCCCGTTTAATCTCATCAATTCTTCGCGTTCCGACCACGGTGTCGGAGAATCATGTCCGCATGATGGGATATGTCCCGGAGCGGAAACAGATCGATGCACAGGCGCTGCTGGATGGAATCCAGGCCTATAAGTACCGGCATGGGATTGATGATCCCGTGCTCCTCGTTGTCCAGCAGGATCTCTTCAGGAACGGGAACAGTTTTGTCTTCGGTCTCGCCCGGGAGCAGGTGGGTGCAGCAGTGGTCTCGTCTGCCCGGCTCAGCAACGAGTATTACGGCCGGTATGGCAGTGACGACGACCTGATCGACCGGATCACCAAGGAGGGAGCCCACGAGATCGGGCACCTGCTGGGCCTGGGTCACTGCGAGAATCCGGAATGCATCATGTTCAGGCCTAATACACTGGATGAACTCGATCGCAAGAAGAAGATGCTCTGCCCGGCATGCGAGGCACAGCTTGACGGGATCACTCCCGCGCAGTAACCGGCGCTCTTTTTACCCGCAGTCACTCTTTTGTACCTGTTCCGGGAACAGCAATAATCCCGTACCTGGCTTCCGGTGCTCCCTGGTACGGGGGATCGGACGCCTGAAATCCCGCGGGAGATCACCCGGCAAATGGAAAAATACCTGTGCCTATCCGGTAACAACGGGTTATTCAGATGGGATCACAATGATCTCCATATGGCTGATCTTCTCGTAGATCTTCTTTTTTTTGATGATAGGCCAGAGTTCGTACAGGAGGACCGTGACCGGTTCCCACATCGCAGCCCATCCGATGATGAGGAGTGAATCGGCAATAATCTGGGAGACGAGGTGGCTGCTGCCCAGGATGGCTGAGACGAGCTGCCGGAGGATCATGGCGATGGCGACAAAGACGAGACCGATGAGGAGTGCCCATCTCCCGTACCGGAACCGTGCGCGGAATATCTGGTCCTGCTCCATCACACGGTACTGGAAATGGGACCGGATCGCCTGGGGGAGGGTCTTTGCATCGTAATCGAAGGCACTCTCGCCATGCATGTAGATGTTGAGCAGGAACGGGGTTTTCAGGGGAAAATCATCGACAATATCAACGATATAGTGTTCCGCGTTCGCATCGAGTTCCTTCTCGTGGAACGGGGCGTGGTCGAAGGTGTTGAAGATCTGCTTGACAGAAGAGAGATCGATCTCTATCAGAACCTTCCCGTCAACTTTCCGGTACAGGGATTCGATCTCGGCCATGTGTTGCCTTTGAGATCCATTACTCTCCTGATTGCCTATAAACCCCGCTCATTGATGCAGAAGATAAAAAAGAAAAAGGGAACCGGAAAACCCGGGTCCGGGTTCATTCCTTGTCTTTCACGTACTGGATCCCGGCGGGTTCCTTGTAATCGGTCTTGATAACGATGGTATTGGATAACCGGTTGAACATCCTGAGCTTGGTTCCGGGCATCGCGAGCCAGCCGATGAGGCAGTCCAGCGGGAGGAGAAGGACGAATGCCTTGCCAAAACTTTCGAGCGCGGCGGACGTATACCGGATCTTTGTGCCGTCGCGGTTGACGACTTTTAAGTTCATCACCATCTTGCCGATAGACTGGCCTCTTCCCTGGAATCCTTCCATGATCGTCCAGTACGCGAAGAAGATCAGGCTCTGGAATCCGAATTCGAACGGCTCCCAGTACCGGAAATCGATATACAGGGGGATCTCCCACCCGGTCGAGGCAAAGATGCCGCGGACAATGTTGAGGAAGAGGATGACCATGCAGAAATCGATGATCCATGCCCAGAACCGTGTGGTCCACTTGGCAAGATACAGCGTCCGGCCCCGCTCATCCTTTACCGCGTCGGGTTCCGTTGATGCCACCGGGGCGGGGACTGGTGGTGTTACCAGGTCGCCTGCCTGCTCTGCAACAGGTCCTGGGACTGGTGATTCGTCAGCCATTTCGGTATATCTGTTGGCCGTTGGTATGAATGAAGTTTACTCTTTATCGTATGAGCCCGGTTATGCCCGACGGCATTATGGCCTGAAGTCTGCGCCGGACAGCTGCCGGTTCTGCTCCCGTTTGCCGGAGTTCTGGATTCCGGGAACGCCCGATAAACTATTTCTCCTCGGCTCAATAACGTTAGAAACAGAAGCTATCAATGCGTGAGCGGAGTGAACACCTGATATGACCGATCCCGTTATTACCGAACATACCGGATCCCGTCACGGGCCCGTTGTACGCTCTTACCAGTATGGTAACGGCGGAGTTCGTGTGCTTGATGCAAAAAAGGTTATCCGGCGGCAGTATCTCTTCGACCCCTCATCGGACATGATGACGGAATGCGACCCGGCTAATCCGGGCCGTATCCTCCGGCGATTTGTCTTTGACAATTATGGCATGGTAGAGGAGGTCTTCGCATTCGGCCAGCCGCCCCGGACCTTCCGGTACGAGGATGGCGGGAACCGGATCGCCGTCCGGGAAGGCGGGGATTACGGCGCAGTCGGGAAACTCTTCACGTTTGAGGAGAACGGGGTATCGGAGACCGGCTGGGGTCGCAACGGCGAGATCGAACGGGTTTTTGTTTTTGAGAGGGGTAATGACACGATCACGGAGCGGGCCGGGGGGTGGTTCGGGGATGTGGAGCGGGTCATTGTCTTTGAGCGGATCAATGCCTCGGTCTTCCGCGAGCCCGAGTCATTTCTCCAGTTCCTGATGTTCACGGAATGGAGCGAGAGTGACCGCGAGGCACATATCAACGAGGAAGTGGCAAAGATCCGTGGCGGGAAACCGGCATCTTCCGGCGGAAGCCCGTATGCGTATACCGGCAATCGTTCCGCGTCGCAGAATGCCGGCGGGCAGGCACCCCGCATGCCAGCCCGTGCGTCCCGGAATGATACGGATAACGGGAGCATTGATTTCATCCAGGATGCCGATGCACCGGCACAGGCTGCTCCAGCGGGCCCCATGTCAAGACGGAGTGCCAGTATCCCTGTTGAGGAACGCCGGCAGCAGCGTGACCGTGACGTCCAGGACCGGTACACGAATGTGAGAAGCGCCGAGATCGATCTCCAGGATCGCTTCGAACGAGCCCGCAGCGGGCGGGGCGAGTTGTCGAAAGGGAAAAGCGTTGAGATCCCGATCCAGGAACGCTTTGAACACGCCCGGGGGGAACGTGAGCCCCTCTCCCGGGGTAAAAGTGTTGAGATCCCTCTTGAGGAACGGTTTGGCGAGGCACATGCCGACCGCGAACCACTCTCCCGGGGGAAGAGTGTCGAGATCCCGCTCGAAGAACGGTTTGAGAATGCCCGCAGCGATCGCAAGAAACTCTCCCAGGGCCGGAGCGCTGAGATCCCATACGATGAACGGCGGGGCGGCAGGGACCGGTAAAAAAGGGGAGATTATTCGTCACAGCGGAGTCTTCCGCCCTTGGCGATATCCTCGAGTTCCTTTTCTTCAAAAAAGATCGTGACGAGCTCTTTTTTGAAGCCGGCTACGCTGACCAGCGTCTCGGTAAATTCCTTTGCGATCCGGCGTTTCTGTTCGGTCGAGAGGCCTTTTTTGCTTTTCAGGATAATGACGGGCATGGTAATACCTTGTCCGGATATTGGGCCGGATGCAGGTAACGACTTTGCGGTTCTTGTGGTCCCGTGCACTACCCTTTCTAATCCGTGCTTTCCGGAAACACGACAGGTATCTTTCAGCAAAAAAATCCTGAGACCCTTCTCCTCAAAAAATATTTTCCGGTTTTCGTTTTGCAAATCCAAAATTATTTTCTCATTCTCTTTCGCGTAAGAAAATTTACGGCACGATCACGAATGGTCCGGAAAATCTTTTGCGCATGAACAAGTCCGGTGCCAGATGTGAAATGCATAATCGTACGCCGGTCGTGGGGGTTCAGAAAACCCCGGTTACCGGTGACCGGAGACCATGGATCCCGGAGATGCCTGATGGGGTTTCATGGACAGGATGTACCTCGGATCGTGTCTCCGTCGGAGAACACCGTGGCCCGGAGTCGTACAGGACATACCCTTTACACATGATCACTCTCCTTCGGAGAACCCCGGGAAGTATGGCTGCCGGCCCCTACGGACCGACATAGTTTTGTGAAAAACGACACTATTGTTTTACGAAACGCTGATTTTGTGCTCTGATTGGGGGAAATCCCTATAAACCGTGCCCGAAAAAGCAGTAAACAGCAGAGTTACAGCGGCCGATAGGTTTAAGATCGCTCCAGGAGGGTGGAAAATGAAAAGAACCCCTGTTTTCCGGATCGGGTTTACGTCGGAGAGGCGCCGGGCCACGTCGGAGGAAAAAGGAGTTTTTGTGCTGATGGGGCGGTGCATGGGGGATGGCGGTGCCGGGTGGTATGCGAACAGGGCCCGGCGCCGGCATTTTTTTATTCGTGGCCGTGATGATCGGAAAAATTTCCGGTGCGATCATTGTTGGCCCGGATTTTTTCTCTCTGATCTGATCGTTGGATCTGTCTCGCAGCTTCCGGGTCGGACGCGTGTTGTGGGGCCGGACCTTTTTATGGACCGAGCCTTACCGCAAACCCGGACCTGATGATTCCTGTTTTCCGGAATCCAGGACTCTTCATCTTCAGTACCTGGTGACAGGATTGCTCTGAACCCCCATTGATCGTTTCTTTCCAGACGTACACCTGGCCCAATATCATTTTTTGCGGGGATTTTCAGCAGATCGTTTCTTTTTTGGAGACTCGATCGTCACCGGGTCCATGCAGAAAAAGAGCGACGCAAACGGGTTTAACCCACCGTCATACCGGAAGAGCTGGGGTTTCTCACCGGTCGAGATCGCCGGCGTGATGAACCGGAAGAATTCCTTCGAGAACTGCTCGTAACTGAACCCCTCCGCCTCGATCACCTGTTTCCACTTGTCTTCCATGGACAGGATGCCCATGAAGGATATCATCAGGTACATCGAGATCAGGAACGGGTCGAGATCGGCCCGGATCGTGCCATCATCGATGCCCTCCTGGACAGCATCCCGCAGGATCATCCGGCACGTGCCATACCCTTTTCCGATCTCTGCCGTGCACGGGTTCTCTTTGGAAAAACGTTCCGTCCCGTAAAAGTGGATCAGTCGCTGGTAATCCGGGTGTTCCTGCGAAAACCGGTAATATGCCTGGCCCAGCAGGGCTACCTTGACAACGCCCGGGACCTGTGTCTCCATACATTCCATGTATTTTTTCTGCAGGATCCAGATGCCCCGGAGCACAATAGCCGCGAAAAGTGTTTCCTTATTTTTAAAATAGAGATAGAGGGTGGCCTTGTTCAGCTCGACCTCGCAGGCGATCTCATCCATGGAAACATCCTCGTACCCCCGGGAGAAAAAGAGCCGTTCGGCTGCATCGAGGATCTCTTTCTTCCGCTGCTCCTTTTCCCGTATTTTTCTTTCAGAGATTCCCATCATGCCCTCCTGCTAACCTCTGTTTATACTATAACCGGGAGTTGAACAATTAAAGGATTTGGCCGGCACAGCCCGGTTTTCTCTCGTATGTTTCCGCATGGCAGAACCTGAGCAGCCCCGTTGTCTCCATCCCCCTGGCATTTTCCGGGAACAGCTCGCGGAGATATTCCCGGTTCGAGACGTTTCTGATGATCCGGTACCCGAACTCTGAAAGGAATGCCTCGGCCCCTTCCTTTGGCATCCCGAACAGGAACGGTTCCCCAACTGCTGCAACGTGGCGCCGGATATTCTGTGCGATCGCGGAAGGATGGATCCCGTCCACTACGGACTGGTCGAGGTAATCGAACAAGATACTGCTTCCGGGCTCTGCCTTGCATGCGTTCTCCCAAAGCAGGTCCCGGACCCGAGGCGGGGGGAGGTAGTAGAGGAGCCCTTCCATGATAACCACCGCCCTTTGCGTGCGATCAAATCCGGCACCAATAAGAGCGGTAAAAATGCTGCTGGTCGAAAGATCGAGCGGGAGATATGTGACATGGGAGGGCAGCGAACCGAAGATCTGTACAACCATTGCCTTTTTTACGTCCTGGAGTTCCGCCCGATCGATTTCAAAAACCCGGGCCTGCCGGATCCCTTCGATGCGGTACGCCCGCGAGTCGTAACCGGCTCCGAGGATGATAACCTGCCGGATTCCCCCTGCAATCTCTTTTCTGACAGTATCGTCAAAGAATCGGACCCGCGATGCAATCGAGTTCCGCTGCCCGGGAAATTCCTGGTCGTAGGCAGCCCGGTCCGCTTCCCGTTGCTCAGGTGGTATGTCCCTGAAATGTGCGAGGATTTCCGGCCGGATAAACCGGACCGCGTACGGATCATAACAGATCCGCTCATCCTTGGGCTTTGCGGATTCTGTTGCCCGGATCAGGGCCACGCCTTCGGCGGTCACGCTGCCGGCACTGCGCTTTTTTATGGACGATTCGTAATACTCCATGGTTTTATCTGGTTGCTTCATTGCATATTCCTTATATCCGTTGATGATTGTTCCACAGGATACCGACAATGCCGATGATTTTCTGGAAATGCACCCCCTCTTTGCACTTCATTACAAAAAGAATACCGGCTCCTTTCGCTCTTTATACAGGGTACTCAGACGCACTGCGGCATCCCTGACCAGGCCGGGTTTCATGGTTCTCGCATGGTGGGGACAGTGCCTGATGCAGGCACAACAGGTAATGCATGTTTCCGTGTCGATTGCCCTGCTGTTTTCCGGATCGATGGCTCCGACTGGACACCCTTCTGCGCAAATCCCACATTGCACGCACTCATTACCCACCGCAATAAAATCAACCGTCCACAGTTTCGAGTCACCCCGGTAGGGATGGCAGCCGGGTATTGTTACATCAGGGATCTTGTCGGATGATGAAACGGACCGGAGTTTTTCCTGAATTTTTTGCCCGAACAATTCTGCGTGTTCCAGATCCCTTGCATCCGGACGGCCTTCGGCTGTGGGTGTCTCAGCGTTCGAGAAGGAGTGTTCCCCGATATATGCTGCACCGGCGATCGGTTTACATCCACACGATTTCAAAATATCTTTCAGCTCGAGCAGGGCATCGTCAAACATCCGATTGCCATACACGACAACGCAGACTGCAGGTGTATTATGCGCGTGTATCGCCTGCAGCCATTCCATCAAAAGTGCCGGCACTCTTCCCATATACACGGGCACTGCAACAACAAGCAGGTCACGTTCCGATGCCTGTAATGGCTGCTTTCTCGCATCGGGCCGGGTGATATCGATACATTCCCCATTGCTGTGATTGATTCCGCGTGCAATCCCCTGAACAACTGCTTTTGTTGTTCCCGTTGGTGAAAAATAAACGAGTTTCAGTGACTGAATTTTCATCGGCTTTTCTCCTTGGATCTCTAGATTTTATACCGGTTATAATCGTAATTCAATTCTCTGTTGACGGTTCATGCCGGGCCCTGCCTGCACGGTACGGTTTCAGGCCCGGTAGACCTGCTTGCCGTTCCGCCATGTTTCAGCCACCCGGGGCGGATGAGCCGGATCGAGTTCTCCTTCAAGGATCACAAGATCGGCAACGAGCCCTTCTTTGAGCATGCCCCGTTCGTTCTCCTGCCCGCCGGCCCAGGCCCCGCCTGCCGTGTATATCCGGAGCCACTCTTCAAACGGGAGAACCTGTTCGGGGAAGATGGTTCTGCCATCACCGGCGCTCATGGTCGCGCCCATCACCGAGCATTTGATCGGATCACGGGCATCCATGAATCCGCCCGGATCATCGCTGCTCGCTGAAACCACAACGCCGGCACGGGAAAGGTCTCCGTAGGCAAACCATTTCGCTTCTTCAACCGGGGCACGCTTCATCTTCTCCCCCCGTATGAGAAACTGGGGCTGGATCGAGACACACCCTTTCAGGTCTGCAAGCCGCTGGATCTGGCTGTCTGACAGGAGGGTGACGTGTTCAAGCCGGGGCCGGAGGATTACGCCAGCGGGAACTCCTTTCGCTGCCTGTTCATAGGCATCGAGTACGGCATCCGTTGTCACGTTCCCGAACGAGTGGACACAGGTCTGGAACCCGAGCCGGGTTGCCGTGCATAATGCATCGGTGAAATCATCCCGGTAGTTCCCGCTGCGGAATACCTGGCCCCGCATCTTCATGGCAAACGCGACGGTCTCTGCGGTTGCACCATCCGCAAAGAGTTTCACCGGGCCGGTACGGAGCTGCTCGTCACCCGTGCCGGTCACCGGACCGGAGAGTCGTGCCCCGACATCGTTGTCGAGCACGCTGCTGCCGTGCGGCATCATCAGGATCGAGACGGGCAGCCTCCCCTCAGCAGAGAGAAGGTGGTACGCGGCCTCTGCTGACGGGGTGACACCGGGGTCTTGGATCGCAGTGATCCCCAGCGGCAGCAGTTCCCGTGCCCGGGCCTCGATGAGATCGGCATGTCGCCTTGTATCTACTGCCATGATCTCTTTGAAGACCGGGGCCTGGGCCTGCTCGATCAGGATGCCGTTGGGAACTCCCTCCGGGTTGCGCCGGATGATCCCGCAGCGGGGGTCCGGTGTTGACGGCCCGATGCCGAGGTGGTCCAGTGCCCGAGTGTTTACCACGCTCTTGTGGAACGTGGTCTGGATGAGGACTACCGGGCGATCCGGGTAGCGGACGTCGAGGTCTTCTCGTGTGAGGTCAATACCATCGGTCTGCGCATCATACCAGCCAAACCCGACAAGCCAGCCAGTGCCGGGATTTTTTTTCGCGTGCTCATCCAGTGCTGCAAAGACTGCATCCTGTGTTGTGAGGGCGATGAGGTTTGCCCATTCCGGGAAGAAGCAGGCAAAGGAGGAGAGGTGGTTATGGGAATCGATGAACGCCGGGATCAAGGTCCGGTCTGCAAGGTCATGTACTTTAATTCCCGGAAAATCCCGGAGGAGGGACTCCTCCCCCGCCCCGACGATTCTGCCCCCCTGGATGACATCCGTCTTTGCGGTTGGTTTTTCGGGGTCCATGGTCAGGATTTTTCCGTTCGTGAATGCGATTGCCGGTTCTGTTGTATGGTTTTTTGTTGTCATGGTTATGCTCCTGTTTTGGATCCTCATCTTACCAGATCCCGGGCACCAGCCGGTACCGGACCTGCCGGGTGAATTCCCGGTATCCGGGGAGTTCTGCCTGGAGTGTTGCATCCTCCCGGGAGGTGCGGATGACGATGATCCCGGCCGTGATGATGGCAGGAATGATCGCGAGGATTGATCCCAGGATGACCGGCTGGGCAAGCACGATGATGAAAAAACCGGCATACCCGGGGTGCCGGACGAACCGGTACGGTCCACCGGTAATAACCGTGTGCCCCTTCTCCTCCTGGACCCGGACAACGAGCGAGAAGAAGCGGTTGGTGATCATTGCCCAGGAGAAGAGGCAGTACCCGAGGATGAACAGGACAAATGCCCCGGCCTGAACCGGTAACGTGATCTGATCAGTCCAGCCAAACCGGAAATCGAGACCGGCAACAAGGAATGGCAGAAGCCCGACAAGGTTCAGGAGCCGGACCAGCTGCGCATCCCAGTCTTTTGCCCCTGCCTGCTTTTTAGTACGCTCCATAACGAGATCCGTACTGCAGGTAAGGGAGACTACAACTACTGCTATAAAGACCGGAAGGAGAATCAGCCATGCAGCAGGCCAGAAAATTGTTCCTGCGGAAATGAAGAGGACGGCGCCCATGATGATTATGGGGAAAAGTCCAAAGAGGATCCCCCGGAGCCGGAGCTGGCGTTCATGGGGGATATCCAGCGGTTCCGGGGTTCTGCCTGAATCAGGATGTATAAACGTCATTTTTTCTCACAACTCAGTACTAACCTTTGGTTAAATTATAACTATCGGTTACTTTGTAACTAAAAGTATCAATGAAGAAAGAGCCATAAAAGTAAGACAGATACTCTGTTAGTGCATTGCCAAAACGGTAATCAGAACCTGAAAGAAATGAAACAGTAATACTCTGTTAATCCCCGATTGATTGAACCTGAAATTTATTCTGGAAATCATACCAGACCTCCTGAAACCGGAGGGGTATTTTGGCCTGACCTGTTTCAACCGGAACGGTGGTGCAGATATTTCAGATTATGCTGTGTCCAGGAATGGTTCCCTGCACGGAGGAAGGGGATATTCTGATTAAAAACTCAGATCGGTTCTGGAAGATTACTTCGATATCGTTGAATTCAGGAAAATGAAGTAGCCTCCAGGTTTTTTCCCGGAGGCAGTCTCGCTTCACCGTGATTACTCGTGGTTAAAGGATAACCCCGGATCGTATACAACTAAACGTTAACGTGGAAGGCGGGATTGCTGCATTTTCTGGTTATCTGTGCCAGCGAGAAATTCCATCACCGGTGTCACCAGCTGTTTTGGATGCATCCGGGCAATCCGATGGTCCCCGTCGGTATGGATCAGCCGGGCAACGTCAATCCCCCTCGCAGGTCCATTTATAATGGAGAGATGTGCGGGTCTCTCCTCGCTCACTCCATTGCCCCGTCATGCACCTTCTCCGCAAAGCCGAGATATTCCAGTGCCCGATTCCGGATCCGGATCAGATGTTCTTCCACAGAGATCCCGTTCTTTGCCGAAGGATCGACAAACGGCAGTGAAAATACCATACGGCCCCCGGCACCGGCCCCGCCCAGGACCAGCGGATTGAGATCGCTTATCCCTGGCAGGAAGATGAGTCGGTCCAGCCGGATACCGCCCGGGGATTCCGGGACATCGATCCTTCCCACATTCGAAGGGACAAAGCCGGGAAGGCCCGCCTCATAATTGCGGGTAAACGCGAAGGCAACATTTCCGGTATCCCTGATGAACCGTTGCAGGGTATCTGTGCGGGTATATGCATCCGGGACTTTATCGACGAACAGGCTGAACGCTGAGAGGGCATCGATAAAGGATGGTTCAAATTCCGGTATGTCGAGACAGGACGGGTCCAGAACCTCGATCCGTGAGTGGATTTTTTTGTGCAGGTCCTTTGCGTTATCCCAGAATGTTTTTTTCACGGAATAAGCAAACGGGAACTTTACCCCGCCATCGCAGAAACAGAAGACATTCCCGATTGGCGGGTTCAACCGCCTCCTTAAGTCAAAGGGAACCATCACCGTCTGCTTTTTTTCTGGAAAACCTCCGGTGATATCAGTATGGGCTGCCAGGCATGCCGCAGAGACTGCCGATCCCACGGTAATCCCCTGGCTCCTGCAGGTTGCAAGAAGGTGAGCGGATTCCTCCGGATCGAACTCCAGGAGGACAAGACCGGGTTTCCGGTTCTCCCAGTAACCACGGTACAGGGCAGCATACTCTTCCGCCCCGAAATGGTACGGGTTCTTTTGCCACTTCCGGTTACCAAGGCTGACAAAGAACCGGGCAATGAGCCCCTGCAGGGATATGCCGGGCTTCACAAGATCAAGGACATCCGGTGGATCCAGCACGCGGACTTCCTGGGCAGGATCCTCATACAGGCAAAAGATGTCCCGGACAAGGTTCGCAAGCGCCATGCCGTCGCAGATGCTGTGGTTGCACAAAATGAGGAGATCGGACACCTCCGGTGACTGGAGGAGCACGAACCTGATGAGCGGTCCCCTTCCGATATCGAAGGGAACCCGAGCCTCTTCTTTCAGTTCGTCAAGCCACTGGTGTTCTGACTCTCTCTCGGCAATCCTCATCGGGACCGGCGGAACACCTTCTGATGAGAACCATGCCTCGTGCCGCTCATCGAACACGACTTTTGCGCGGAGCAACGGGTGTTTCCGGGAGGCAGCATCGAGCGCCTGCCGGAGCCGAATCGTATCAACAGCGCCGGTGATCCGGGCTGCCATGATGATGGTAAATAACGGGCCCATGAAGAAGAGCCGTTCGCACCGGGACATCTTCCGGATACAACCGGGGATACCGGGATTTTTCACGTTTCGCATTTCAGTCTGAGATGGCATTCCGGTTGAGGATTTGACCGGACTGGTTTCTTCCCCGGATGAACCGGGGTTTATTGTTGGTTGCATTTCTGAATCTCGTTTGGTCTGGAATTATTCTCATGAGCGATTCATGGATGTTCATGAGCCCGGGACGGATCAGGCTTCCGGCACTGGCGATTACCCGTTTTTCCGGCGCCGTCAGCACCTGATCACAATGGAGGGTATTTTTCGTGATGAGGGATGCGGGCCGGTCACGAATGACCTCACGTAGCATCCGAAACATGGAGGGGAGGTGCGGGGAACCGGTACGCACGCTGACGTAAACCGGTCCTGTTAATAAAAACCCGCCGGAAGATTACAGCATTACTGGTTACACCATTCTGCCTTCACGTGAACGTGAGGGCATGCTGCTTTCTCCGGGCATGAACATCAGGGAGATATTCCGGTTATGGAACTCCGGTCTCCCGTTGGTTCAGGGTATTAAAACTGCATACCTGATATAGAGCGTGAATCTCCAAATAATCTGCGGTCCGTTTGCCCGAACTTCTTCTCGTACGCCTCGGTAAACCTCAGTGTACGGGTCGGCGGAGGGGTTGGTCCCCTAAGACATTTCGCCGAAGTGCCAGGTAGTTGGATCAGGGGCGGTTGTGTCCCGGCACCGGTCAGGGCCCATCAGTTATGTATGGTGGCAATAAGCATCGTGACAGCCGGAGTTTAACGGAGCTATCTGACCGGCCACCTGATCAGGAGCGATTACCACGAAATACATCACAAGTGCGATGATGGTGGCGATGAGGGCGAGGGCGATCATGAACGTTACAAGTTTTTTTATGGCATCGGGAGACATTGACGCAGACATGGGGAGAACCTTCCGTATAAGTCTTCATTTATCAATGAGGGTATATAAGAATATACTATTTTGAATAAATGGGGGGATTATTTTTTACCTTGACATGAGCGGCGGACCCGGGACTGGATTCGTGCAATTGCCCGGAACCGGGGACACTGAGGAACGATGATGGAGAGGGTAAGGTTCTGGCAACTCACAAAAGATTCCGCAATAGTTCTAAAATATTTATTAATAGTTCGTCGCCCATTTTACCATAGGTACTATTATGAGATCCACCCGGCAGGATATCCTTTCCTCACTGAAAAAACTTAAAGGGGAAGTGGCACGGGAATATTCTGTCAAAAAAATAGGCCTGTTCGGCTCAATCTCCCGGAGCGAAGGGACCGAACAGAGCGATATCGATCTCTTGGTGGAGTTCTCAAAGCCGGTTGGTTTTGTAACATTCATACGGCTTGAAAATTTTCTTTCAGAGCAACTCGGGGAGAGGGTTGATCTCGTGACTTCGGATTCCTTAAAGCCAGTGATCCGCCAGGATGTTCTCGCTGAGGTCATCTATGTCTAAACGCGAGGTGAAACTCTACCTCACGGACATCGATGATTCAATCTCCACGATTCTGTCCTATACCGATGGGATAACGTATGAACAACTGCTCGGCGACCGGAAAACCCGCGAGGCAATCATTCTCAATTTTGTGGTTATCGGTGAAGCGATAAAGAAAATTCCGTCGGAGATTATCGAAAGGTACCCCGACGTCCCCTGGAAAGAATTTGCGGGGATGCGGGACAAGATGGTCCACGGGTATTTCTCGATAAGTCCCATGATTATGTGGGAAACAATCCACCACGATCTGTTACCTCTTGCAACTGCGGTGAAAGAACTACTCCGGCAATGTTAGGGGAATGTATGGAATATTCCGTCCTGATCCACAAGGCTGAGGAAGGCGGGTTCTGGTCTGAAGTGCCAGCCTTGCCCGGCTGTCTTTCGCAAGGGGAGACGGTAGAGGAGACGATCGCAAATACGAAGGAAGCTGCCGAGCTGATCATCTCTTGTCTTAGGGAAGATAACCGCGAGATCCCGGTTGAAGATGAATTCACCGTCCTTCGGATCCGGGTAAGCGACGATTACACCGAAGAGCGCAGGCAGTGGCTCAGCAACGATCTTGATGAAATCTGTGGAGAGATCCAGCAGACGCAGAAAGAGGAGTGAACCTCATGGTTGACGCACAAGTCCTCGAAGTGGTCCTTTTTTTCAGCGCCATCGTGAGGGAAAAGGGTGTTCACATCCACGATCTTATCCTCTTTGGGTCATCAGGCACCGGAATTGCTATTCCGAAAAGCGACATCGACATCGCGATTATTTCGAGCGATTTTGCCGGTAAGGATATTTTTGACCGGGCTCTCATGACGAAAGACGCGGAGATCCAGACCGTCAGGAAATACCGTGTGGCCCTCGATGTGCTCACCCTGACGCCGGAAGAATACCAGGATCCGGCATCGCTTATTGCCGGCACAATCCGGAAAGGAATCATTGTGCCGGTTACTTCATCTGCT
This sequence comes from Methanoregula sp., assembly GCF_028679125.1. Lineage (GTDB taxonomy): Archaea > Halobacteriota > Methanomicrobia > Methanomicrobiales > Methanospirillaceae > Methanoregula. Next base: position 84,593 of record NZ_JAJRCG010000002.1, read on the forward strand.
TGAGATAATCCGGTACGTGCGTTCATTCCCGGATCTATTTCCTGTCGGTCGCGTGCGGTGGGGCGGGGCCGGGCTTGTGGTGACTGGGCGGACCCGGGACCGGTTAGTATCGAGGCCGTCGTCAATCTCCGGAAACGGGGGCACTGAGGAGCGCCGGTAATGGCGGGCCGGGACAAAAAAATGAGATACCAAAAACCAGCGAGAAAAAATTAATAAAATCCGTATTTTTTATGAGCCTGCTCGATTGGCAGTATCTCCTGGACAATCACCAGTTTTTCCTCTTTATCGATATCGTAAAATGCGGTGTAACTGCGGGAAATGTGAAGCCGGTAAATTACAACCCCGCCTCGTAAAACCAGTTTCTCTTTATCCCCTTTGCTTCCCGGGAATGGATCTTCTTCGAGCCGTTTCAGGGCAGTTTTGATGATCCTTCGTGACTTCTCCGGCAGGCGATTGATCTCATCAGCTAACTCGTGCCAGAGCACAAGGGAAAATGTCAATCCTTAATCTCCGAAAGTGAAACGTACCCTTCTTTCTTACGGCCGCTCCACGTCCTGACATCTTCCTCAAGCCTGCGCCTCTTGCGGTCCTCGATCATCTCTGCCAGGAGATCCGTATAGGTCTGGCCGGCCGCCCGCATCTCGGCAAGGTCCTTCCATACCGGCTCCGTTACCGGTATCCGTTTTACCGCAGACATGATCAGATTGTAAACATTGTAAGTATGAATATTTTTGGCTGGTTTTCTGCGTGTGTTGGGGGTCGGGCTTATGGTGGTTGGGCGGACCTGAGGCCGGTGTAGTACCGGACCCGTTGTCAGGTGCCGGAACATCGGGGTTCCCCGGGTGGAGAGGGGAACTCTTTTTTAGAAAAGGTACCGGAAAAATACGGCAGCAAAATACAGTGCGGAAAAAATAGTTCCGGGAAATTTTTCCCGGCAATCATGCAGGCATTCCACCGGCCGCGAGCGGCTTCCCGTCCCGGTCGATCTCGATCAGTCCGGTGCCGGTGACCAGGAAGAACCGCCATGTCCCGTGTTTCGACCGGAGCCAGAGTTCGGCCGAGATGGCAGCGTCCCGGGCGATGATCCGGAGCTTGTCGATCTCGTCTTTGAAATCCCCGGCAATCTGTTCGATCGCCACGAGGATCTGCGGCGCAAACATAACCCGTGCGAACGTGACCGGGATCTTCGAGATGATGGATATGTCATAGATCCGTTCAGGGCCGAGACCCGACATCTGGAAGACGCCGCGCAGTTGGGCGATGGGCATCGCCGCAGCGAGCGCCCGGTGCGGACGCGGTCCGCGGCTCACCGGAAGCACCTCCCGGTGGTTTTTAAGGTGGTTGCCGGATTTTGTACCGGCGGGGTTTTGGTTTTTCTCATGTGTTGTTACCTCCTTTTGTTGTGATGTCGCGGGGCCCTTTGACAGAACAGGATTAGCTCGGGGTATATAAGCGCTTGTATGAATAAATCCGGAAACACAAAATCCAGAGGTTTTGCTCGCGATTGAGCGCCAACGGGGCCCGATACGCTGATATTGGCGGGCGCAAAAATGGGAACCGCATGTGGTGTACAGGAGGGAACTTCTGCCGGAACGGGTCCCGGGAGATCCCCCGCCGGCTGATCCGGCCCACGGTACCCTGATCGGTCTGGTCTTCGTGTGCTGGAACACGGCTAAATCCGACCTCAATTATTCCCGTCGATAATGAGGGGTAAATTCCGTACCCGGTTCCCTAGTTTTTGCGAATTATGACCTCTGTTTTTGGTGCTTTTGGGAAAAGAGGTACAACCGGGCTCGCAGCAGGCTCCGTTGTACCAGAATTCCCACGGGTGCCTCCCAGCCTTCTGTGAGGGAGGTCACCGGGGAGGTGTCGTCTGGCAAGGTCACCGGGGATGGAGGTGCCCATCGTCAGTCGCTGGTATCCTGAGGGCAGTGCCAGGGGATGCGGTGGAGGGGGGTGGGAGTTTGCGAACAGGGCCCGGACAAAAAAAATTATTGCGGACAGGGCCCGGTAAAAATATTTTTGATTGCGCTGGATTTTTCCGGAAAAATTTTTGGTGCAAACGTAAACGGCCCGGAATTTTTTTACACGAACCGGTTCTGCCGGGAATTTTTTTTGCCGGAGCAACCCGACACGATCTCCCGCCCGTGTGCAGTGGGGCGGGGTCGGGCTCTCGCTGATCGGGCGGACCCGGGACCGTATTTAGTACCGGACCCGTCGTCAATTGTTGGAACCGGGGGTACTGAGGAACGCTGGCAATCAGCAGGAAAAATCATAACTATAACAGAAATAACAAACCAGAAAAATCCAGATTTTTCACTCAAGAATGGGATTTTTTCTTCGAATATCCCTCAATTACCTCCAGCATTGTCTCAAACGACTCATCAAAATCCGGAACCCCGCTCATCTGGTGGCCCAAAGAAACCTGCCACAGATCTTTGAAGTGCTCCCGCTTTCCATTGAGTACCGCCATATCGACAACAACACCTTTCGCATCGCATTTACGAAGGAGAATCGACTTCACAACCCGGTGGTCCACCCGGTTCGCCAGTTGCACGATATCATAGAGATCGCGTGAACGGCTCCGCTGGAAGAGCGACCGTATCTTCTCTGCCATGATCTCTTCGAGCGCATACGAAGCCACGGATACAGAGAGCCCGTCGGAATACGGGTGGAAGACCGGGCGTTCGCTGACCGGAAGCAGGACATCCTCCTGGCCCGGGCCGGTCAGGTCAAGATCGATTTTCACCGGGGATGATGAACCCCGGTTCAGGATCCGGAACCGGGCCGTTGCCTTATAACCGGTTTTAGTTTCCCGGAAGCCGGGATCGTCTTCGAACAGGATGCCACTCTCCTCACGAACCCGGAGTACTGCATCGCTCACCGCTGCCTGCAATGCACCAGCATCGACCGGTTCAAGAAGGGTAAAATCGAGGTCATCGGAGAACCGGTAGTTCTCGATGAACACTTTCCGGATGCCGGTCCCTCCCTTGAATGCCATGTTGATTGGGCGAAGTGCGGACAGGAGCCAGTTCTGCGCATAATCCCGCTCAATGGTGGAGGTGGGAACGCCGGATTCCCGGGCGCGTTCCTTGATCTCAAGGGTCGTAATCATTCAAGCGACTCCGACAGCACAGCATCGTGATTGATCACGAGCCGCCATTTCGGATCGTTCTTTCCTTCTGCCGGCATGGTGGGATCCAGCAGCAGGTATTTTTTCGAACGCGGCGGCGGGAGATCGATTTGCACGCCCAGTTTCTCGCACAGGTACCCGAGCCTCCGGACCACGGCAAAGTTATCGATCCGGATGGCGTATTCCGTGAGCCGGTCGCGATCCAGCGAACCGCTTTTGAGCGCTTTTGCGACTTCGATGATTCCCCCGGCGTACTGTGGCTTGTCGAGGCAGTCGATGATCGTCTTTTCCTTGTCTGTGATGCTGACCGGAGTCTCCTCGATCCATTCCTTACGGATTCCGAAGATCTTCTCCTCCTTCACCCGCACGATCTGATAGTTCACTCCGAAAATCTCCATCGCGCTTTTGCTTTTGCGTGCAGGTGTCTGGATAAATACGGTGGCAGGGATCTGCTCGGTGAGACCGTAGTGGTGGAGAGCGCTCCAGTAGGAGATCGCGTACGGTTCGACAAGGTACGACGCGATGACAAATTCGTGGAGCGTGTATTTTCCTTTCTCGCTCCCGAGCGGAATGATGAGGTACTTGCCCTTGTCAATCCGTTCGATGAACCCTTTTTCCTCCAGCCGGAAGAGGATGACCCTGAGCGTTCCTTTACTGATGTGCGTCTTCTGGTAGAGCTGGTCAAACGAGAAGACCTGGTTCTCTTTTGCCATGGACTTCAGGATCTCAATGGTCATTCCCCGGAGTTCCCCCTTAGATACACTAATGTTATCATTTATGTTAACATTTGCGTACTGGAGGGGGAATTATCCGGGTTCCCTGTTTGACGCATTAACGTCGGACAGATCCATCAGGTCGGAGGGGGACCGTCGTCAAATGCCGGTACGAAATCCAGACATCAGATCCGGCACCCGGGAAAACCAAGACTCCACAATCCGGCCCTGACTTTTGCCATCAAAACGTTGCTAAATCCGACCTCAATTATTCCCGTCGACAACTCACAGTAAATTCCGGGCCCGGTTCCGCATTTTTACGAATTATGACCTCCCCTTTTTGGGGGTAGGGGGAAAAGAGGTACAACCGTCCCCGTTAAGGGCTCCGTTGTACCTGAATTCCCACAGGTGCCTCCCAGCCTTCTGTGTGAGGGGTCACCGGCGGAGGTGTCGTCTGGCAAGGTCACCGGGGAGGGAGGTGCCCATCGTCAGTCGCTGGTATCCTGAGGGCAGTGCCAGGGGATGCGGATGAGGGGGGGCGGGAGTCTGCGAACAAGGCCAGGACAAAAATTGATTGCGCCGGATTTTTCCGGAAAAAATTTTGTGGGAACGTGACCGGCCCGGAATTTTTTTTATACGAACCGGTTTTGCCGGTTTTTTTTGCCGGAGCAACCCGATGTGATCAATCAAGTCGGCCGCATGCAGGGGGGCCGGGCTGGAACTGATTGGGCGGACCCGGGACCGGTTGGTCCCGACCCGTCTTGCTTCTCCGGAACCGAGGGCACTGAGAAAAGTGAGCGATTCGGCGAGTTCGGGTTGGCGTCCTAATTGGCGATCTTTCTTGAACGGACCATTTGTTCCCTGAGATAATATGCCCCGGAAGATCCTGTATCTACGAGTGCATCCAGCAAAATCTTACACGATTGATATTGTATTCTCGGGATCGATGTGCTATTTTCAACTAAAAAACGGTTGATGCACATTTCGAGATAAAATGCTGTGTTTTGAGTGAATAATTGTGTTCCACCAATAGCCTTCTGATGTTTTGCAAGAATTTTCATTCCTGAATCAAGAAATACATCTGAATATTGAAATATCAACTTGGTAGCGGACTCAAAAACTACCCGGTTTACCCCGGCAGTGTCTATGAAATCGATGATTAGTCTTTTTCCTTGAATGAGATTATCGCGTTCATATTCGACTTGGTGCGGTTGAAGATCTGAAAATAACATATCACGAATTAATTTATGCTGATTTTTTACCAGGTCATCTTCATATCTATTCGATCGAGATTGGTTTTCAGCATTTTTTATGGCAATTTTTTGCATTGGTCCTGATAACGCACTCCATAGTTCCCAATAGCGATCTCGTTTTTTTGTCTTATCGGCCGATACGAAAGTCCACATTAAAACCCATTTTACAAGATCTGGAGCTGTGTCGCAGAGTAACTGTAATTGTTCCTCATATTTTTGTTTGACTTCACCTTTTGAAATGTTGAACAAATGGTCCGACAATAATTTTCCAAATTCTGTGGGAAGTTTATAATCCATTCTTTCTCTATATCCCTCTCTAACATGACTATCGTGGGACTCTTCATCTTGCTCCGCTTTTCCGAAGAGTTCCAACATTCGTGAGATAAGGAAGATATGCTCTGGGTCAGTTGAACCGTTAGGAATCATCAAACAAGATGTCAATAAATGTTCGGGGCTATGAGATTCAAAAGTTATATTTGTAATATCTGTTGTTATTTCCCCACGTGCAATTTTTTCACAGAAAGCAAAAAGCCATTCATTCAGATCTTCTATTTTCTTGAAATTCTTTTGTTCCAAAGCCTCTAATCGGGAGTACTCTATAATTCCAAGAATACATTTATGAGCAAAATCAGGATCTCGTTGCCAGAGATTGTTTCTCACACCGTTAGCGGCTTCGATTCGCACATTTTTATTTACATGTGTTAGTGCGATGGCTATGATCGTCTTGACAATAATCTTCTCATCGTCGTTTGAGGTAAAATCTAAACTAATTGGGAGAACGGAAGCCGCAGCCGCAGCACCACTTGAATCTGTTACATCCATAGCTACGGCTGGATTTCCGGAATCTGCATGAACAATGATTGTATTGAGGATTAAATCGAAACCTAAAGAAAAATTCTCACTAGTAATTTCGTCATGGTGGTCTCGTAACAACACTGCTGCTCCATTTACGAGACACCTAGAGAATAAAAAAAGTCCCGACGATAGTATGTCTGAAACATCACCTTTTGTATTGCTTTGGATGATCGTTGATAAACTTTCAATTTCTTCATATGCATCACGCCATGTAGAATAATATTCTCTATCCAGTTTCTCATTTTTCAGAAGTTTGTCCGACCACAGACACAGTGAATAAAATCGATTATTTAATGTCTGTTCAGATTCGGTTTTCTTTTGGATTTCAATTAGATCGGGCTCCATATTTTGTGGAGTGAATACAATCCTACTGTTCTCTTTATCAACTTCTGGCTTCCACTCACGACTATCAATTCTATGGAACCGGAATCTCCAGTTCTCATCTTTTCCGGTCTTTGACCGCAAATCGTCAAGGATTTTTAAAATCTCATCCCTAGAATCTTTAAACTGGAGATATCCGATCAGCCATTCAAGATCTTTTTTCCTCCAGGGTCGTAATGCAGCTTTACGTCTTTCTTCTATGTAGATATCTGCTAAAGGATCGATTTTTGGTACAAACAAATTAACTTCATTTCCACCACGTTCGTGTAACATCCTGTCCAAATCCAAACCATAAAATTCAGGTGTTCTTAGAATTGGAAAAGCGGCTTTTCCTATTTTCTCCGGAAAACCAGTCGCGATCGATGCCAGGATAGCGGTTGGCATGACAGAATTGCTTCGCCGTAAAACTTTACTGAAAAGAGCTTCAAAAATTTCAGGACGATCAAAAATAGTCACAAGATCGATCATCCAGTTCTCTAGTGCCATCAGGGCACATTGTAAAATATACGGAATTACTTCATGACCCCGATATCCGACCCACAAACGTTTCGAACAATATTGTTTGATTTTCGATCCGTCGTTCAGGGTGATTTCAACTTCCTGAACCCCCGAAGATTTCATATCGTCTGGCAAATTCGGGAATCTTTCAGGATCATCGAATTCAGAATGGGCGTAACTATCCGCAGTTGTGTTAAGGAATCCTAAGATAAAATCCAATCCGTTTACCGAAGGAAAACGAAGTAGGGAAGAAAATGGCCCTTTTTCTCCACTAGGCGGAAAAAATTTCATATCCGTCTTGTATTTATCTAATCCAAAACACTCGTCTGCATCTCTATATCCGTACCCACTATCAATATCGTTGTCAGATGGTACTTTGATCCATTCATGCCATGCAATATTGATGACTGTGTCTGGTACGTATTTGCACAAGAACTTAGATTCTTGCTTACGTAGAGCGATGGCGACAAGATCATCAATATAGCGCGGTCGACGCTTTTTAGTATCTTCTTGAAACAAGTCAGTTTCCAGAAGTTTGTGGAATTCGTCCTGAATCGCCGGAACGACACGGACGATGACATTTAGTATTTTTTTTCTTTCTTCATCCTCTCTATGCGAATCCTTGATATCACTTAGCAAATGCAGCGCAAGAAGGCCAACTTCACGGGAATTGGGGGGCAGATCGTCATTTATGTTAATTTGCGAGGACCATTCATCGAGAACCGAAGAAATATGAGGTAAAAGGTTTTTTGAAATATTTTGTTTTTCAGTAAATATGAAATGAATTATTGCATACCAGCCCGGGCCATAGGGTTTTAAGAAAATAGTATGGGACAGATATCCTGCCATTTCTTTTTTAATTGCCAGCTGACTCAATAACTCCTGATTGGGAATTTTACATGCAGTTCTTAGAATAAAACAGAATCGTTTGAGAAGTTCGCTATCGTTCGTAAATAACTGATCTTTTAATTCGCAGAGAAACCCAAGTGGGTTTTGGCCCTGGAGTACAGCAGTTATTGTTTCATCTTGCCAGATTCTTTCAATCTTCTCGTCGTTTAATATTGACAGAATCAGGGGCTTGATATCCGCCCCATCTTTTAATTTTTGATTAAGCCACAAACGAAAAGCTCGATTCATTGCCGGTTCGTGACCTATTGAGTCTAAGAATCCTTTGGTTTCCCCGATAGATGACTGAAATTTCTCTTCAATATATTCAACAATTGCCCAATCTTCAAAAACATCATGATCTGGCCGGACGCGAGAATTTGATGGATTCCGATGAATCAAATTATCGGCTTCAAGTTTAAGTAATGCATTAGCATCGAATTCAGTACTAGTGACTTCGTAAACCATTTGTTTTGCCCGTTTTACTGCGACAGCGATAAACGCTCGCCGTCGCCTTATTGGCATACCGTCCGATCTCTCAGATTCTTTTGAGATTATATCATTCCAGACGGCTTCCCGAAATTCCCGTTCGCCCTCGCTGTTTGAAAACTTCTTGCCATTATTGATAACTAGGTAAGCAAGGTCCGCTAGGAACGGGTTTTTCAATAAAGGTTTGAGAAGGGGATTTTCTGCAAAAGGTTTCAGAATTTGAAATTTTTCGCACAATTGTGTGATATCATCATCCCTAAATCCACTGATCGGTATTGTTTCATAATTAACACCGGATGGCTGAAGAAACGTAAAAGATATTGGTTGAAAAGCATACTCTCGACAGCTCGCAATTATTGTCCATTCGGGATGTCGTTGAATAAATTGAATCAGATCGTTAAACGCGGTTTTGTTCTGAAGTTCGAGTAATTTTTCCAAAGACTCAATGAGAAGGTATTTTTTCGGCATTAAGGCGAGACCTTCTTCTAGATCTCCGAGAGAACTTGTCAGACCTATTGCTGAAAAAACGTTATCCAGGTGAGGTTTGTCAAGATCCTCTGTTCGAAGGCAAAATATAGGCTCTTTTCCGATCAAGTCGCCAGTAAATTCTCGAACGAGACTGGACTTTCCACAACCCCTCTCCCCTAAAAGGATGACAAATTTATTTTCTGCACTGTTTTCAATAAGCTGAGCAAGTAGTTCTGGACGCTTGACATGAAACCCACCAATTTCCGACCTTATCCCCTCAACGATGTATTTACTTCTTTCATTCAATTTTTTGAGGTCGTGAGCGAAGTGCGGATTTTTCTTAGTATCGAGAGAATCACGGATTTCTTTCGAAATTGTAAGTGGCGAAAGTGTTCCTGCATCTGGATTGAATGATTGTACTTCTCCGAGGATCTTTTCCCAAATTGACGACGGATCATTATTGGAACTTTTGGAAATCAGTGATAGTACTAACTGGAGAATGCTGCTGGAATCCGAATCCAGATCATATCCCAATTGATAGAAGTGTTTTAAAAAATCCCAAAGTTGATGATCCGAAAGGGCAATCCCCTCATTTGCATTTTGTAATTGTGTCCTGAATGCTTTGAGAAGATTTTGTTTCTTTTCGCTGCTGAATTTCCCTTTACTAACCTTATAGAGAAATTCGTTTTCATCTTCAGAATGTCGTGCCCAATCCAGAATTGTTCTAAGGTTAGTATCGGAGATAACGGTGATAAGGGCAAATACATCCGTTTCTTTATTAAAAATATCAGGATTATTAAAATCCGTCCAAGCTGCTTGAATTACCTCTTTAAAAGTTTCATTTTCTTCCGTTATTGTTATTGAACGTTTAATTTGAGCTAAAAGTTTTGCTTCTTGGCCTGTTGATTCGTCTTTTGTAAAGACAATGAAATCATCAATATTGAACCCGGCATAACGTCCTTGTAGTTTTATTTTTTGAATAGGCCATTGGGGTAAACAAGGTGAAATTCTGCTCGTTAACATGAAGACTACAAATGCAGCCTGGACCCGTGTTTCAAAAAATGCCCCTAAGGATCCTGAAGAAGCGGGATTAATCAGATTTTTTTCTTTATCGGTCATGTCCCTTGCGCCCTTATTATAATTGCTCTATTTTCAAACATTACAATCTTCCGTGCCTTTAATTGGGCGATGAAGTAAAATTAATCAGGTAAAGGTTTGAGATTAACTATCACGATGTCAAAGGACACTGAATCTATCAGCATTAACGAAAAAATTCAAATTCATTGTCCTTATTGTGGAAAAGAGTTTTTAGATTTCGAACAAATCGGTTCCGGAAAATCCACGCTCGCTAATCGATACGCTCTATGCGGAAGGCCAGCGCCGGTACAGGGAATCGCTCTCCAATTGCCCGTCAGTTCCTCATGCTGATGCAGAAGTCCGACGTGGACTTCATCGGGTCAGTGCATGATAAAAACGAAAACAGATTATTTTCCCGGGCAGAATTATTTTCACAGGGAGGATTAACGTTCATCATAATCGCTTAACGGCGCATTCTTCCCGATCCTCTCAAGTTCCTTGTGGATGTCGATATACAGGGGAATAGTGTCCCTGCCCTTCAGCTTTCCTGGATCGAAAATAGCTTCATGAAAAGAGAATTTTACGTAGAATCCCACGGCATCGGGTTTTGCATCGACCGTAATGATCCTGCACCCGATATACCGCGAGAATCGTATCCAGATGGAAAAAATCTTCAGCAACATCGCGCGGCCTACACCCTGGTGTTCAAAATCCTTGTGGGTTGCGAGCCGGGCAATTTTCAGAGCCGAATATGTTTTGTACTGATAACCAGGATCGCCATCGTCTTCTGCAAGCTCATCCTTCTTGATAACATCCGTGACAAGCGTGAAATACCCGACAAGACGACCCTGCCAGAAAACCAGCCGGGTAACGGAAATCCGGTCCAGCTGGTTCTGGTAAGCATCTTCCGATAAAAAATCTTTCAGCTCGGGATTCCTGCAGCTGAATGTTGAAATCTGTTGATCGTGATCGGCAGTTAAAACTACAAATTCAAGATCATCGAGGCTGATACTCATTTAGAAACGCGATCGTTCAGCCAGATCGGCTGCTTCCCTGATAAGTTTACGTCCTTCCTCGGTGTAGGTCGGATTATCAATATATTTCTGGAACCTGACAGACTCTTCCCGATCAAGGATGAGACCCAGTTCAATTGGTTTTGCCACGGTTGTCCACCTTCGTTATAATGGTAACTAAGTTCGTTTGCATATTATAAAATTGTGGTCAACGTATCACTCGCTTCTTGCTCACTTCAATCCGAGTCGTTTCACGTAACTCCCATTGTTTTCCGGAGTGTCGTGTTGGCAGGATGACGCCCCTGAAGGTGAATTTTTTTTCCTCTGGATGTGATAAAAAACAACACTTACTCTCTTCACTTTCATGCCCCGAACTGAACTCCTTTATATGCCGGTGCCAAACAGTCTGAGCACCTAGCATGAAAAATATCATCATCAAAGGTGCCCGCCAGCACAACCTGAAAAACATCAGCGTCGAAATCCCCCGCGACAAACTCGTGGTGATCACGGGAGTCTCCGGGTCCGGCAAATCAACGCTCGCATTCGATACGCTCTATGCAGAAGGCCAGCGCCGGTACGTCGAGTCCCTCTCTTCCTATGCCCGGCAGTTCCTCGGCATCATGCACAAGCCCGATGTGGACCATATCGAGGGACTTTCCCCTGCCATCGCCATCGAGCAGAAGACCACGTCCAAGAATCCCCGGAGCACGGTCGGGACGACAACCGAGATCTACGATTACCTCCGTCTCCTCTACGCCAGGATCGGGACACCGTTCTGCCCCGAGCACAATATTCCCATCACCGCCCAGACCCCGGACCGGATGGCGGACCAGATCACCGCGGAACATCCCGGCATGGTCACTATCCTCGCACCGATCGTGCGGCAGAAGAAGGGAACGTACCAGCAGCTCCTCCGCGACCTGAACAAGGAAGGATACGCCCGGGTCCGGGTCAACAGGAAGATCATCCGGACCGATGAGGAGATCAGCCTCGACCGGTACAAGAAGCACGACATCGAGATCGTGATCGACCGGCTCGAAACAAGCGACCGCTCGCGTCTCGCGGAAGCCGTGGAGAACGCCCTCAAAAAGTCGGAAGGACTCATCATCGCCGTGGACGAGCAGGAGAATGAGACAACGTACTCCTCGCTGATGGCCTGCCCGGTCTGCGGGATGTCGTTCGAGGAGCTCCAGCCACGGATGTTCTCGTTCAACAGCCCGTTCGGCGCCTGCGATTAATGTCACGGGCTGGGCGTCAAGATGGAGTTCGACCCGGACCTGATCATCCCGGACAAAACCCGCTGCATTGCTGACGGTGCCGTAGCCCCGTACCGCAATCCCATGGACGGGTTCCGGGGCCAGTACCTTGCAACCGTTGCAAAGCACTTCGGCTTTTCTGTGATGACGCCGATCAAGGATCTCACCGAAGAACAATACAATGCCCTGATGTACGGCTCGAACGAGAAGATGCATTTCTCGATGAGCACGCGGAATGGCGATGCCCAGTGGTCCCACAACGGCGAGTGGGAAGGTCTCCTCCCGCAGACCGCCCGGCTGTATTCCCAGACCAAGTCCGAGTGGAGGAAGCGCGAGATGGAAGGCTACATGCGGGTCTTTGACTGCCCGGCCTGCAAGGGGAAGCGGCTCAAGGACAAGATCCTCGCGGTCCGGATCAACGGCAAGTCCATCATAGATGTCACGGACCTCTCCGTATCCGGCGGTCTCGCATTCTTCGACGGCCTTAAGCTTACCGACAAGGAAGCGGAGATCTCCCGGCAGATCATCAAGGAGATCCGGGGCCGGCTCGCATTCCTTGAAAAAGTCGGTCTCAGCTACCTCACGCTCTCCCGCAATGCCGGCACCCTCTCCGGCGGAGAGGCCCAGCGGATCCGGCTCGCCACCCAGATCGGCACCAACCTGATGGGCGTGCTCTACGTGCTGGACGAGCCCTCCATCGGCCTGCACCAGCGCGACAACCGGAAACTCATCGAGAGCTTACAGACCCTCCGTGACCTCGGCAATACCGTGATTGTCGTGGAGCACGATGAGGACATGATCCGGTCTGCCGACCACGTGATCGATATAGGCCCCGGGGCGGGGATGCATGGCGGGGAGGTCATTGCGGAGGGCAACCCGAAACAGATCGAGAAGAACAAAAAGTCGCTGACCGGCCAGTACCTCGCCGGCACTAAATCGATCGCGGTTCCGGCCACGCGGCGGAAAGCCGGGAAGTTCATCACGGTAAAGGGCTGCCGTGAGAACAATCTCAAGAAGATCGATGCAAAGTTCCCGATTGGCCTGCTGACCGTTGTCACCGGGGTATCAGGGAGTGGGAAATCCACGCTCGTGTACGAGACCCTGTACAAGGGCATGATGCAGATCATCAACAGGTCCCGTGAGCAGGTGGGCAAGCACGACAAGATTGTTTTCGATGCGGATATCGACAAGGTGATCGTCATCGACCAGTCCCCGATCGGCAGGACCCCCCGGAGCAACCCGGCAACATACACCAAACTCTTCGATGAGATCCGTACCGTCTTTGCCGGGACCAAGGAGGCAAAGATGCGGGGCTACACCCCGGGACGGTTCTCGTTCAATATCCGGGGCGGCCGGTGCGAGGCCTGCGAAGGCGACGGCCTGATCCGCATCGAGATGAACTTCCTGCCCGATGTGTATATCGAATGCGAGGAATGCAAGGGGAAGCGGTACAACCGCGAGACCCTCGAAGTGCAGTACAAGGGCAAGTCCATTGCCGATGTGCTGGACATGAGCGTTGAGGAAGCGCTGAACCTGTTCGAGAACATCCCTTCGATCCGTTCCAAGCTGGAGATGCTCTCCCGCGTGGGCCTGGATTACATCAAGCTCGGCCAGAGCTCCACGACGCTCTCCGGTGGCGAAGCCCAGCGGATCAAGCTCACCCGCGAACTGGCGAAAAGGGCCACCGGCAGGACGCTCTACCTGCTCGATGAACCGACCACCGGCCTTCACTTCGACGACACCAAAAAACTGATCAAGGTGCTCGACGATCTCGTGGAAAAAGGCAACACCGTCATCGTCATCGAACACAATCTCGATGTGATCAAGTCGGCGGATTATATCATCGATATCGGTCCTGAAGGCGGGGATGCGGGCGGGAAGATCGTGGCGTGCGGGACACCGGAGAAAGTCGCATCCGTTCCCGGAAGTTATACCGGGCAGTTCCTGAAGGAGATGCTCGGCCGCAAATCGCCGGCCCCCTCATGATTTTTTTATCCTGATGGTTTCTCCCCATTCATTAATAATCCGGGCGGAGAGACGCTAGTTACAGAAATGTTCGACACTGCCACCCTCCCCGGCAACCCCGGCTGTTACCTGTTTCTTGACAAAGAGGGGACGATCATCTATGTCGGCAAGGCAAAGAACCTGAAAAAGCGGGTGAGCAGTTACTTCCAGAAGAAAGACCACGACCCGAAGACAAGGAGCCTTGTCGCGGCCATTGCCCGTGTCAGCGTCATGGTGACCAACACCGAGACCGAGGCTTTCCTGCTGGAAAACAACCTGATCAAGAAGAACCAGCCGAAATACAATATCGATCTCAAGGATGCCAAACGGTATGCCTACATCGAACTCAGTAACGAACCATTCCCCCGGATTGGGATTGCCCGGCGCACCGGGACTGACGGTTCCACGCAGTTCGGGCCGTTCGTCTCGGCTGCGGAACGCGATGCCCTGATCCACATCATCCGGAAGATCTTCCACCTCCGGTCCTGCCGGAGACTGCCGAAACGGGCGTGCCTCCGGTACCATATGCATACCTGCAGCGCCCCCTGCATCGGCGCGATCAGCGAGGAAGAGTATCGCCGTGACGTGAATCGTGCAGCAGAACTGCTGAAAGGGAAGAGTGCCGAACTCCTCCTCTCGCTGCGGGAGGAGATGGCCGGTTATTCGGCACATGAGGAATACGAGAAGGCGCTTACTCTGCGCAACCAGATCATCGCGGTTACGCACCTGGCAGAACGCCAGCATGTCGAGCGGCCGAAAGAGACCGACCAGGACGTGATCGGGTACGCGATCTCGGACGATACCGTCTACCTCATGGTCTTCTCGGTCGAGAAAGGGCTGCTCTCCGGCAAACAGGAATACTCGTTTGACAACCGCGAGGATTTCCTTGATGAATTTCTCGTCCAGTATTATGCGGATCGCGTTCCCCCGTCCGAGCTGATCGTGCCGCACGAGGTTGACGAAGCAATGGCAGGGTACCTGTCAGAGCGGAAGGGAAAGGCCGTGCAGGTGACGGTTCCCCGGATCGGGGAAAAGAAGAAACTGCTCGATCTCGTGGAGAAGAATCTCGAACACGCGTTCCTGAGAAATGACCTGAAGATCCGGGATCTCCAGGCAAGTCTCGGTCTTGCGGATGCCCCGGATGTCATCGAATGTTTCGATATCTCGCACCTCTCGGGTACTGCCATGGTGGGATCGATGGTGCAGTTCCGGGGCGGCATCCCGGACAAGAAGAATTACCGCCGGTTTAAGATCAAGACCGTGGAGGGTGTCGATGATTTTGCTTCCATTGCCGAGATCGTGAAACGGCGGTATGACCGTCTCATCCGGGAGGATGCGGAACTGCCCGACCTGATCATCATCGATGGGGGGAAGGGGCAGCTCTCTGCTGCCGGGGAATCTCTCCGCGATCTTGATGTCACCGTCCCCGTCATCGCCATCGCAAAACAGGAGGAGGATGTGTACCTCCCCGGGGAGATGCTTCCCCGGCAGCTGGACAAGAAAGGCATGGCCCTGCACTTCATCCAGGAGATCCGCGATGAGGCGCACCGGTTTGCCATCACGTATAACCGCCAGCTCCGGAAAAAAGCGGTGATCCCGGAAACGAAGCCGAAAAAGTCCCGGAAGAAGGACACCTGATACCGGCCGGGGACACGGTATCCGGCCACCCGGAACCGGGTGCGGCAATCCGGATTATTGTCCGGCATGCACACCTGCCGCCCTGGAAAAACACTCCTGAAAAAAAGTGAGCATCCCGGCGTACGCTCGTTTTCCATCCCCTTGGTGATGATGAGCGGGACGGCTTTTGGGGAATCACGGTGCGATCAGATGTCCCGGTCCACAAGTACCCGCTCGCTCCCGTCACTGAAATACCCGATCACGAGGACATGGTTTTTCCCGCCATAGGATCCGGTCATGGACTCGGTTGCGTGGATGGGGATGGGTGTTGTGCCAAGCCTGGATCCTTTTGAACGGGTGATGCTTTTTCCATTGCTGTCAGTAAACGTGATCTCCATCTCAACAAGGGAATCCATGCCCTCTGCACCGACAAAGGCAACGGTGATGTGCGAATCGTCCGGGTGCGTGACCTGTATTCCGTTCGCGGTCCAGGTACTGCCTGTTGAACTCTGGGTGCATCCCGCTGAAATAATCAGGAGGAGAAGTGCTGCTGCAACAGAACAATACCGGACGGCTGCATGCCGATCAGGGAACAAGGATCTCATGTATCACCTATTTCTCACCCGTTCTTAATACCTTAATGAATGGTACCCGCTCATTGCAGCAGGATGGAACCGGTAAACCCTGTTAAAAAAGGACGTATGGCTGATATTCAGTCGTACTGGCGCCATGTGTGGTCGCATTCCGTGCACCGGAAGAACCGCACTTCACTCTCATCCGCAGCCCGGAGCTGGCGCAGCCACCAGATCGCAAGGTTGTTCCCGCACTTGGGACACTTGATCTGGATCGTGGGCATGGTCTTGAGATCTTCATCCTCATCGTCAACGATCGTGATCTCGTTCTCCGTGCGCTTCTTCTCAACTTTCATCTGGTCGGAACTCTCAATCTTCCTGATATACCCGCACTTGCGGCATTTGAGCTGCCCGCCAGATGATATCATAAGAGACTTACATTCAGGGCAAAACATCGGTATAGTATGCGTGATGATAGAAGATTAAGCCTCGCGTTCGGGGATGAATGCAGATTCCGGTAATTCACACCCGAATTGCGGAACCCTTCAACCATTCAATTCCTGCCCGTACATGTGACGGGAGTGCAGAATCCTTTTTTTGGTATCGGGTGGATAATTCTATAATGATCGAGTATCTGGTTCTGCTGTCCTGTGCCGGATTCCTGGCATTCCTCATACCCGGTCGTCATCGGAACTATGCAGCCATAGCAGGCTGGATATTAATTGTCCTGACCCTCTTTGCCCTTCTGCCGGAATATTTTGCTGAAAATAACTTCCTGTATCCCCTTATTGCAGCCCTTTCCGTGCCGTTTCTTGTAATCACCGTCAAGTACCTGCTCGCCGGCGATGAACGGGCGATCTGCCTTTCCCGGGCAGCAGCGGTGGCATTCCTCATTTATGCACCGTTCGGGTTCACGCAGGTCCCCCTCTTTGCATGGCTCGGGAACCAGCTCATCTCTCTTGTTGTCGGGCAGGTGATGTGGATTCTTGATGCCCTCAACTTTGCCGTCTCGCTCACCTGCATGAATCCCCTGACCGAGCGGGTTATCGATCCGGCCGCATGTGGCGACCTGCTCCGCGACACCATCACCCGCAACGGGTTCAGCGTCCAGATCATTCTCGGGTGCACCGGTATCCAGAGTATCGCGATCTTACTGGGCGTTGCGGCGGCAGTCCCCACAACGCTCCGTCAGAAGATTTATGCATTCCTGATCATCGCGCCGACGATCTATATCCTTAACCTCCTGCGCAATGTCTTTGTTATCATGGCGTATACGGACCAGTGGTTCCCGTATTACCCGGATATTGCCGGCAACGGCGAACTGGGATACGAGAGTTTCTTCTGGGCGCATAATGTCATTGCCGAGATGCTCGCCCTTGTGATCCTGGTCATAATCGCCTACTGGCTCTTTACCCTCATCCCCCGTCTCGGGAAATTTGCCGACGATCTCTACCAGCTCTATACCGGGGAGATCAGGAAAGCGTTCGGCAAAGGGAAGTAATCCGCGTAACAAAGCTGAGGCGGGTGCCGGTGGCAATGCCTGATGAACCGGATGTTTCCGGTATCGGCGAACCGGGCTTCCGGTGTTTTTTCCGGGCGTACACGGTTATTCCCGGACTGCCGGTGTTCAGGATCCCATAATGATCTCTCTCTCTTGCGCCACCATTCCCCCGTGGGGGACGGGGCGCTATTAGCGATGCCTCGGCATTACCTTAATTGGGGGCACACACAGGTACAGGTAATACGGCACTATCGCAACCGGGGGATGCCCGATCGGTGGGGGCGGAGGCTTGCCGGAGCCCCCAGGAGCGGTAATGAAAATTTTGTTTCAGGTTTATCGCACGTTTGGTGGATGTTACGCAATCACCTAAAAAAATTATAAAATACTGATGATCTCTTCCCGCACTATGTCGGTGAGATCAGGAAAGCGTCCGGTAAAGGTAGATGATCCTCTGCAGTGCCGAGAGGTTGGTGCAGATGGCAATGATGATGATTGAGGCCCAGATAAACCCGGTCACTCCCCCGATAATCAGGATGAGGAAGGTTTCAGGACGCCCGAAAAAGCCGACGCCTTCGAGGGGGTCATCGATCTTGCCCTCGACTTTTTCCCGGTAACCAATCTCCGCGTAGACTACGGGCTTGATGAACGTGTTCATCAGCGACCCGATGATGGCGAGTGCCACGACCCCGAAATCGGCGATCGGGGAGACGGCTATGAACTGGCTGATGATCTGGATCCCGGAGAGCCCGATGCCGAGCATGGCCAGGGCATCGACGTACTTGTCGACAATCCAGTCAAAGACTGCCCCGAAGTTGGTGTGAGCACCGGTCTTCCGGGCAACGCTGCCATCAATGAGATCGAATATTGCCGAGAGCAGCAGTGCCAGGGATCCGAGAAGGAACTGTCGCTGGAAGAACAGGGCGGCGCACAGGATACCGGCGGCGAGCGAGAGCAGGGATATCTGGTTGGGCGTGATCCGGAGCCGCACAAAGAGATCTGCTACCGGCTCAAGGTATCCGATGAACCTTGGCCGGAGTGCAGTAATATTCATGACTCAATTCTTTCGCAGATGAACCATTAATAGTTGCCCATCCGGCGTTAATCCGGTGCATTACGGGGAGGAGTATGGCCGCAATCGCCACGTTATTTATATCCGCCGCCCTATTATTCCTGAGAGACGAGACCTCATGACAATTCCTGCAGACCGCCCGCACGTGCTGATGATGTCGGAGATCACTGCTGACGGCAAACTCACGCTCAAGAAAGGGGCATCCTCGAAGATCCTGATGAAATACATGGCTCACGAGACCGAACTCCTCCTCCATAATACCCGGGCGGAGTACGATGCGATCATGGTCGGGGCCAACACCATACGGATCGACAACTCGTTCCTGACGGTACGGTATGTACCCGGAAAAAGTCCTCTCCGGGTGATCCCCTGCAGCATGGCGGACATCCCGCTCGATGCCAATGTGCTGGGTCCCGATGCGCCGACAGCCATCGCGGTAGCTGAAGTCGCCCCGGAAGAGCGTATCGAGGCAATAAAAAAGAAAGGCGCACATGTGATCGTTGCCGGGAAGAACCATGTCGAGCTGCCCCTGCTCATGAAGATCCTCCGGGAACAATTCGGCGTGAAGAACCTTATGATCGAGGGCGGGCCCACGCTGAACTGGCACATGCTCCACGACCGGCTCGTGGACGAGATACGGCTCATCCACCTCCCCTTCATTGTCGGGGGTTCCGACACCCCGTCACTGGTCGGCGGGATGCATATCGATAACGAGAACGAGATGATCCGTCTCAACCTGAAAAAATACTATATGTGCGGCAGTAACCTCGTATCAGAATTCGATGTTCTGTACACACAGTGAGGTACCATGGATATATTCGAAGAACAAGCCACTGTTTCCCATAAAAAATCCCATTCAAACCTCAAACTTGCCCTGGGAATTGTTGCCGTGCTGATCATCCTTGCCGGCCTTCTCATTGTTGTTTATGACCTGAAGAACATGGATACCCGCGGGGTTACGGTTATCCGGATGGAGGGTGAAATGGCCACCGGGAATATCGACGACGGTACAACGGTTGGCAGCGAGGCGGTCGGGAACCAGCTCCGTGACGCTGCGGATGACCCTCTTGTCGAGGCAATCGTGCTCCGGGTGAACAGTCCCGGCGGTACTCCTGCGGCAGCGCAGGAGATTATCGGGGATCTCGAGTATGCCAAGAGCAAAAAGCCGGTTGTGGTGTCGATGGGAGATATGGCAACCTCCGCGGCATACTACGTGAGCGCTCATGCAGACCGGATCTACGCGAATCCCGATACGATCACCGGCAGTGTCGGGGTCATCTGGAAATTCTCGGATATCAGCAGCTGGATGCGGAACGAGGGTTACAATGTCAGCGTGGTGAAGTCCGGCAGCAAGAAGGACATGGGCTCGACCTCCCGTCCCATGACCGGTGACGAGGAAACGTATGCCCAGAATCTCGTGGATGAGAGTTTTGAGGCATTCATCACCGATGTGACCACCGAGCGTGCGATCGCCCGCTCCGATGTCGAGGATGGCAGGGTCATCCGCGGCGCCGATGCGCTCAAACTGAATATCGTTGACGAGCTCGGGAATCTCAACGACGCCATTGAAGGCGCAAAAAAGCTGGCAGCGTCCCGGTCTAGATCATCCTGACCGGGTCGGCTTTCATATATTCCCTGCATACGGTTGTCGCGTAGTGGCCGGGGGGCAGGGTGAACTTCAGGCGCACGGCATTCCCTTCAGGCGCTGATTCGATGTCCGCCCTGAGGGAGATCGGGCGGTAGGCGCCCTCGAATTTTGTCTCAACGAACCGTGCTGCCCGGCCGAAGTCTTCCCGGGTTATGCCGTGCTCTGCAAGCAGGGCGTCTATGACCGGTCCCGCTGTCCCGCCTTTCCCGGCGGCCATCTCTTTTCCGGGCATGAAGAGGGCGATACTGCACCGTCCCCGCTTGATGTGCATTGCCGCAGCACCGGCGTTCACGGCAGTCACCGTGTCGGTCCGCCCGTTTGCAAAGACCAGGTGATCGCCCGGCACCGGTTCCGTGAGCTGGTGCCCGTCGTCAAACCGCTGGCTCAGGGCGCAGTTGAAGAGATAGGACTGGAACGCGGATACGAACATGGAGAGCAGCTTGGGGGGCAGCTCACGGAGGGCACCCGCGTAGTCGCCCGGGTTGTTGTAGATGTGCTGGAGCATTGCCCGTTCGTAGTTCATCTGGACAGGGAATTCCTTCAGGGCCGGGCCGGGATCGCGGCTGTCGAGGAATGCCTGGCGGGTTGTCCTGGTTGTTTCATTTTCAGACGGGAAGGGGAGGCCGATGTAGGTCATGACTGCCTGCTCGTAGTCCCCCTTAAGGATCCACTCGCCCACGGTGTGAGTAACCGGCCGGATCGCACCGAACCGCTGGAGGCCGAAATAATTGGGCACGCCTTCGCGGACGGTCCCGGTGATCGTATCGACCCGCGCTGCAAGGTCAGGCACTTCGCAGTCCCGGATCACGAGATCGAACCGGTTCCCCAGCAGGTCGCCAAGGGAGAGCGCCTCGTTTGAGCTCCGGAGCGGCTCCAGCACGATGTCCTTCATCTGGACGGCGTTCACCTGCTCGGGCGTGATGTTGTACAGGGAGATCCATTGGGTTGTGATCGCATTCCGATCCTTGGTGCCGGCCCACCCGATCCGGCGGTGGCTGATACCGAGCCGTTTTGCGATCTCTTTTACCGCGTGCTGGAGTTCCCAGTTCGTCTTTGTCAGCCGGCAGATGAGGAAAGGACCGGTTGTCCCGCCCTTGTTCTCGATCGGGATCTCCTCGACAATGAAATCGGTGGGGGCCGCCCGGAGCCTGCCGCCGATCCCGTCGGCATCGCTGGCGTAATACCGCATGCCGAGGTCGCGTTCGAGAGGATAGGTGCTCTGTCTCATAGGAGGGTGAGCGATCCGGTAATCTTGTCGAGATCCTCGCTCTTTGCCGGGCCAAGGCCGAGGGCCGTGATCGTGCCCGGCGGGATCTCGGTCATGCCCGCATCCTGGATGAGGGAATGTGAGATGCCGGCCCGCTCGGCAAGGACCTTGAGTTCAAACAGAGTCCGTTCGTCGTTTGCCTTCAGCACGACCTTCTTCTGCCCTTCGGTCATCCAGGCCTTCTGCAGGGACTTGTCGGCACCATTGTAGGCGCCGATGGCGGCGTGGCCGGCCTGGGCACAGCGCTTGCCGCAGCTCATCTTGACATCGTTACGGATGATGATGCATTGTTTGTATCTGAACTCGGGCTCGGGAACCATTGGCGTATACTTGGTTGCCGCACGTCAAATAAGTATAGCTGGAAAAACCTGGCCGATCCACCCCGGAATCCACCTCCTTTTTCAGCCTGCCCGGCAAACAGACCGGTGACTGCAATGACCGGTGAAAAACGGGATTTTAACGCGGCTGCGGCAACCTGGGATGAGGACCCGGGCCGGGTAAAGATGGCGCACGATGTGGCACGGGCGATCCGCGAGACCGTGAAGCTGAGTCCTGACATGGATGTGCTGGACTTCGGCTGCGGGACCGGACTTTTAACCCTCGCCCTCCAGCCGCAGGTCCGCACCATCACGGGTGCCGACAGCTCGCAGGGCATGCTCGATATCCTTGACGCGAAGATCAAAAAGCAGGGACTGGCCACCGTCAGGACCCGGCTCATCGACCTGGACCATGGCGACCGGCTTGACGGGCAGTATGACCTGGTGGTCAGCAGCATGACCTTCCACCACCTTAAGGATGTGCAGCTGCTGCTCGACCAGGTTGCCCGCGTTCTCAAACCCGGAGGCCGGCTCGCTGTCGCTGACCTTGACTGCGATGAGGGGAGGTTCCATGATTCGAACGAGGGTGTGTTCCATTTCGGGTTCGACCGCTGTATCATGATGAACCATTTCAGGGCAGCAGGATTCGGGTCGGTCCGGAACCGGACCGCTGCAATCAGGGTAAAACAATTTCCTTCCGGTGAAACACGGGCATTCACGGTCTTTCTCATGACCGGGCAGAAACAGCCCTGATCTCCGGGCTGCCTGATGGAACGATCGTCGGATTCATGTACATGGACCCAGAATACTTCTTGTATGGTACAACCGGGTCCCGCTGGCGACGATCCCATCATTCTCGTGGAGAATCTCGAACATACCTATGGGAATTTCAAAGCGGTTGACGGGATCAGTTTTGCAGTGAAGAGAGGGGAGATCTTCTCGTTTCTCGGCCCGAATGGCGCCGGCAAGAGCACGGCTATCAATATCCTGATCACGCTTCTCACCATTCAGAAAGGGCGGGCTGTCGTGGCCGGATATGATGTAGCCACCGAGCCGCAGCGGGTCCGGGAATCGATCGGGATCGTCTTCCAGGACATTACGCTCGACCGGGACATGACCGTGTGGGAACAGCTGGAGTTCCACGGCAGGTTGTACGACATGCCGGTGAAGGATCGGCGGGACCGGATCGAGGAGCTGCTGAAACTCGTCCAGCTCGAAGCAAAACGCAACGAGCTCACGAAACGACTGAGCGGGGGCATGAAACGACGGCTCGAGATAGCCCGCGGGCTGATGACCCGGCCAACCGTTCTCTTCCTTGACGAGCCGACCATTGGTCTCGACCCGCAGACCCGGATGCGGATGTGGGAGTACATCAAGGGGGTGAACCGCGAGGGCACCACCATCTTCCTCACCACCCACTACATGGATGAGGCCGACCAGCTCTCGGACCGGATCAGTATCATCGACCACGGGAAGATCATCATCTCGGGAACCTCCGGTGAACTGAAAAACACTCTCGGCCGGGATCTGATCCACCTGGAAACAGACAACAACGAAAAGGCGATCACCCTGCTCGAACATCTTCCGTCCGTCCGGGAGATCACGGTCCGGGACACCCTGATCGTGCTGATGGTGAACGAGGACGGGACCCGGGTGCTGCCCGGTATCATCGACACCCTGCGGGATGCGGGGATCGAGATCAGTTCCATCAACCTGAAGAAACCCAGCATGGACGATGTCTTTGTCTTTTACACGGGCAAGGATATCCGCGATGAAGGACAGGGGCCTGCCCGCCCGCATTTCCTGCGGGCCGGAGGGAAGTAACATGCAGTACGGTTTTGTGACCATCTACTGGAGGGACATGATCCGGTTTGTCCGGTTCAAGACCCTGCTCATCTCATCGCTCCTCCAGCCGGCGCTCTGGCTCGCGTTCTTCGGCATTGCCATGGCGAGCAACTTCGACGCGATGATGGCGGGCATGCCGGTTCCTGCTGGTATACACTCTGTCGGGTACCTCACGTTCATGGCCGCCGGTATCATCGCGATGACAACGCTTTTTACCAGCCTGTTTGGCGGGATCGTGATCCTGTTCGACAAGAACTGGGGGCTGATGCGGGAGATCCTTGCAAGCCCGGTAGGCCGGAATCACATCATTGTCGGTATTGCGCTCTCCGGGGTAACAAAGTCCTTCATCCAGGCCCTCATCATCATGGGCTTTGGCGTTTTGATCGGTGCTGCGTTCTTTGCCGGGTATGCGCCGCTCCAGATCGTGATTGGGATCCTCGGCATCCTCGCGTTCGTTGCCCTGTTCGCGCTGGGTTTTCTGTTCCTCTCCGCAGCGATCGCGATCTCGATGGAGAGCCCCGAAGGGCTCCAGGGTGTGATGACGCTCCTGACCATGCCGATCTTCTTTGCGAGCAATGCCTTGTACCCGATCGACAGCTTCCCGGAGATCCTCCGGGTGATCTCCCTGTACAATCCCATGACGATGCTCATCAACGGCATCCGGTACTTCGCGATCGGCCCTGACTTCTATGCCCTCGGACACCACTACGCCTTCACGCAGATGGATATCGCGCTCTCGTTCCTCGGGCTTGTCGTCTTCTCGGTTATCATGTTCGTTCTCGCCTGGTGGCGGTTCCGGAAGGCAGTGGTGACGTAGATTCATCTCTCTGTGCCGGACCCGGTTGATCAACAGATCCCCCGGAATTCCGTTCCAGGGTCATTTAAAAAACCTATACCCTTTTACACGGCCCGCCCCAATAATATCCCCAGCACAGAAGAGCATGGCCCATGAAGGAAGAACCACAGATCCCGCTTGAAAAATTACAGGAGATTGCCGGCACGTCAGGTCTGGCATCCGACCGTGTCGAAGCAATGCGTACGCAGTATGGCGCCAATGTCATGACGCCCCCGGTACGCGATCCTCTCTGGAGACAGTACCTCGAGAAATTCGACGACCCCATCATCAAGATCCTGCTCTTTGCGGTTGCCGTATCCACGGTCGTTGCTGTCGTGAAAGGCAGCGGTCTTCTGGATACGGTGGGAATCATTGCGGCTATCCTCCTCTCCACCGGGATTGCATTCTTCAACGAGTACCGGAGCAGCAAGGAGTTCGATGTCCTGAATGCGCACCGGGATGATACCGCGATCAAGGTTGTCCGGGACGGCCACCCCACCAACGTGGCTTCGCGGGACATTGTTGTCGGCGATCTCATCCTCCTTGAAGCAGGAGATGCCGTTCCCGCCGACGGGTGGATCCTCTCTTCGGACGAGCTTGTTGCTGACGAATCCGCCTTTACCGGCGAGAGCGAGCCGGTCAGGAAGAAGGAAGAGGAGCGTCTCTTAAAGGGGACGTATGTCACTGCCGGCAAAGGCAGGATGCTCTCCAGTGCCGTGGGCGATTCGGCACAGATGGGCCAGATTGCCGCAGCGCTGGGTATTGATCATGCGACCCAGACTCCTCTTGAGAAGAAACTCGAAGAACTGGCCGGCGTGATCAGCAAATTCGGGTACGCAATGGCCATCCTGATCTGCAGCACGCTCCTCATCCGCGGTCTCGTGACCGGGGAAGTGACCGGCCTCAACATCGATACGGTCAACAATGTCCTGCATTACTTCATGCTCGCGGTCGTGATCGTGGTTGCAGCAGTGCCCGAGGGCCTGCCGATGAGCGTTGCCCTCTCGCTCTCCCTTGCCATGCGGAAGATGACCCGGGCGAACTGCCTTGTCCGCCGGCTCATCGCCTGCGAGACGATCGGGTCTGCCACTACTATCTGCACGGATAAGACCGGAACGCTGACAAAGAACCAGATGCTCGTGGCGTCTTCGTCTGCCGGCAATCCGGTCATAGCGGATTCGATCCCGGAAACACCCATAGAATGGATCACCCTCAACGCAGCGGTGAACGGTACTGCCTACCTTGACACGCATGATGGCAGGACCGTTGTCATCGGGAACTCCACGGAAGGTGCCCTCCTCCGGTGGCTTGCCGAATACAACCTGGACTATGCGCAGATCCGGGCCGAGCAGCACGAGACCAAACAGTTCCTCTTTGACGGGAACCGGAAACGGATGTCTACCATTGTCCGGATTGAGGGCAGGTCATTCATTCTCGTGAAAGGTGCGCCGGAAATTCTCGCTGCGCTTTGTACCGAGAAGCCTGATCTCGAAGGCGTCTCGGTACTGGCCCGGCGTGCGATGCGGACGCTCGCGTTCGCCCACCGGGAGATCACCGGCAGCGACGAGAGCGAGACGAACCTTGTCTGGGATGGTTTTGTCGGTATCCGCGACCAGCTCCGGGACAATATCGGCGACGCGGTTGCCACCTGCCAGCAGGCCGGTATCCGCGTGCGGATGGTGACCGGCGATAACCCGGAGACTGCCCGTGCCATTGCGCAGGAATCGGGGATCCACAAGGGCGGGACCGTTGTTCCCGGCCCGGTCTTCCGGGCAATGAGCCCCGATGAGCAGGTGACCGCTGCACAGAACCTCGATATCATGGCCCGCGCCGAGCCGATGGACAAGCTGCTCCTCGTCCAGGCGCTCCAGAAGTCCGGGGATGTTGTCGCGGTGACCGGCGACGGCACCAACGATGCCCCCGCACTCAAGCATGCCAACGTCGGATTTGCCATGGGCATTGCGGGAACCGAGGTGGCCCGCGAGGCAAGCGATATTATCCTGCTCGACGATTCCTTTGCCTCCATCACGCAGGCAGTCTGGTGGGGCAGGTCGCTGTACGAGAACATCCAGCGCTTCCTCCTCTTCCAGCTGACCATCAACTTCTGCGCATGTCTCCTGGTCTTCCTCGCGCCGCTCCTTGGCTACCAGGAGCCGTTTTCCATCATCCAGATCCTCTGGATAAACATCATCATGGACACGCTTGCGGCGTTCGCCCTCTGCTCTGAAGCCCCTCATGCAGGGCTGCTCAAGCGCCAGCCGATCCCGCAGAACGCGACCATCATCACGCCGTTCATGTGGCTCTCGATCATCGTGACCGGTGCCGTACTGATCATCGGCGGGCTCCTCCAGCTGGCAACCGGGTTCCTCGGCGGCTCAACACCGGAAGAGATCCGCACAGTCTTCTTCTCCGCGTTCATCATCGCCGCGGTCTGGAACGGTATCAACTGCCGGGCCCTTGACGGGAAGATGCCGGCATTCTTCAAAGGAAACCCGATGTTCTTTGTCATCATGGGTCTCGTGGTCGTCCTCCAGATTGTGCTGGTGCAGTACGGCTGTGCGATCTTCAATACGGTCCCGCTCTCGGCACTCCAGTGGGTGACGATCATCCTTGCGACAGCATTCATCCTTGTTGTCGGGTTCGTGCTCAGGGTTGCATACCACGGATACATGGCAGGAAAGAGTTCTGCGCCAGCGTGAGCTTCGGGCCTGCATTTTTTTTACTCTGGCGAAAACCCGTTGTATGGTATATGATCACCCCCTTTTGTCCCACAGTCTGCCGACGGGACGGAGCACATCGTGATGCACTGGTATCAGTAAAGTACAGATTTTTCACTCGTGTATAGAGGTAAGGCAGTACCCTCGCAACCGGGAGAAACCCCTGGAACGTTACACAATTAATTGCATGATGCCGACTGAGGGCAGGAAAATCGGGGTCTGAAGGATAAAATATCGGTACAGCGCACTACGTCTCTTCTGGAAAATATTCAGCAATCTGCGAGAAAAACAAAAGAGTACAGGTCTGACGATCCGATAGATACACCGGGGGAATCCCGGTCGCCGGAGGACTCTTCAGATGGTCTTCTTTCCCACGGTATTGATCAGGCGATGGATCTCGGCAAATTCCTTCTCCGGATCGCCGCCCCGGTGCAGGTAATGGTCAGCCCCGCAATCGAGAGCGGTACGGATATCGGTACTCATGTTATACCCGGAGTACAGGATAATTAACGATGTGCACCCGTCCTTGCGCAGTTTCCTGACAAGATCGATGCCGGTCATGCCGGGCATGCGCCAGTCGGTTATGATAACATCGTACCGGCGCCCCTGCGTCTTCTCGATCGCTTTTGCGGCAGTACCGGAGATATCCACTGCAATGGCCGGATCGTCCTCGAGATCGAGACGGATAATATCCAGTATATCAGGATCATCGTCAACGAGAAGGATGTGTGGCATTTTTGTTCCCGGCAGATATTCGTATCTTCTGTTACAGGACGGAGGTATTTATAAATTGTTCTTTTATTCCGGATTGTGCCGGGAAGGATCGGTTCTTGTGTAATAACGCCCCTTCACGGGGTCATCGCGGTAAACCGGTAGTAGGTTTCCGGTACCCGGATCTCGAACCGGGCGCCGGCTCCCGGAATCCCGTTCTCCGTGAGGTCGATGCCTGTCAGGGAGAGGATCTCGCGTGCAATGAGCAGCCCGTGATCCCCGGATCCGTTATTCTGCACGTCGAAGATCTGTTCCTTCTCTTCCGGTGAAAAACCCGGCCCGTTGTTCTCAATGACGATGAACAGCGTGTTGTCCTTCACGTGATGGCTGATCCGGATCTCCGGGCTATCCGCCCTGTGCTCCTGCGATCTCCCGATGAGCCGGTCAAAGACAAGGGCCAGCTGGCCGTCGGCAAATATATCCGCATCCGGAAGATCGGTGCTGATCCGGACTGCCTGCTCATACCGGTGCACTACCCCGGCAACGAGGGCCGGGATATTCTGCCATACCGGGGGATGGCTTCCCAGGTCCTTGAACTCGCGGGTCAGGTTGATCTCGGTCCTGATGGCCTTTGCGGCCAGTTCCTGGTGATTGAGATAGTCAAGAAGGCGGGGATCGGTGATCGATCTCTTTGTCCTGCTGAGATAGGCAAGCAGGATCGTGATCTTGTTCTGGATGTCGTGACGGGCAATGCTGGTGTAGATATTGATCTTTTTATTGGCTTCCTTGAGTGCCCGGTCCAGGCGTATCCGTTCTGTCAGGTCGCGCGAGGAACCGTACACAAATTCCTTGCCCCGGTACTCAAGGTAGGTCAGGTGGACCTCGGCAGGGAACCGGGTTCCGTCCTTTTTTACCAGCGGGGTCTCATAGGATACCTGCCCGCCCTGTTTGAGTTTCTGCCAGACCTGATCCCAGTCGGTAATGGTGTAGCCGGGAACAATATCGCCAAGCGTGCAGTCCAGCAGTTCAGTTTTTCCGTACTGGAGTGCATCTGCCGCAACATCATTGGCATACCGGATCCGTGCATTCTGGGTGATCCAGAAGACCATGTCGGTAGACCTGTCCATGGCAAACTGGGCAAGGAGGAGCTGCTCTTCCATCTGTTCCCGCTGGGCAATCTCCTGGTACAGCTGCCGGTTGATCCCGCGCAACTCGTCCGTGCGGTGGACAATGGAATCCTCAAGGGTCTCCTGTGCGTTCTTCAGTTTCCGGGTGGCAAGAACCTGTTCGGTGATATCGATGCCAAACGAGTTGATGGTGTCAAGTTCTCCCCGCGAGTTGAATACGGCCCGGTCCTGCCATCGCAGGTGATGAAGTTCCCCGTTTGCCATGACAACCCCGTACTCGATGGTGCCGACCGGGTACTGCACGTTCAGGCCCGCGATGTGGGTCCGGATCCTGTCCGTATCCTCCGGTGAGATGAGGGGCTTGAAGGGACGGCCGACAAGTTCTTCCCGGCTCTTTCCCGCGGCGCGACAGTAAGGCTCGTTCACGTACTGTGTGATTCCCTCCGCGGTCCTCCGGATAACATACTCAAATCCGTCATCAAGAAGGCCCGTGACGTCAAAGGATGCAGCTTCTCTCCGGTTTGAATCTGCGAGGGGATTGTCCATTTCGATGATAACAGAGACCCCGGGTCTGCCGGTCTCAAATACGCCCGGGATCATAAGAAGCGTAACCGGCAGGATCTTCTCTCCCTGCCGCACCTGTGCCCGGATCCGCTGCTCGGTACCTTTCAGCACCGCTTTGATTGCAGCGCCCGGAGAGGTCGCGTCAAGGAACCGGACCGGCAGGTTCTCGATGGGGAGTCCCGTGAGCTGATCTCTGGCCATACCAACAAGAGTGCCGAACTCCTGGTTGTGGTCTGTTACCTTCCCGTCCTGGTTGGTAACAAAGAACGGGCGGGTACAGAATTTCCTCAGGGATGCGACCGGAAGCCGTTCGGAGAGGAAAAAAACCTTGGAGGTTCCTTTCCTGCGCCCGTCAACAGAACCCTGGATCTGGAGAATGTCCATGTACTTGGCAACCGTGTTCCGGTTCATATTGAGCATACCTGTGATCTCGGTTATGCTCAGACCCTCCCGGTTGGCTGAAAGCAGTTCCTTGATCCGGAGAATTTCAGCCTGGTACTTTTCCATATTCTTACCGTATCACAGTGTATGTTTCGCGGGAGTATAAACGCATCGATTTTGCCAAGCATATCTGCATGGCAAATAAGTTCTATTATAAACAAAATCACTCACAAATATGTTTGCTGCAATGAAACGCATGGCAGATAAAAATTGTGCTGCAAACTTCTGGTGACGAAAATGACCGATGACATGACACAAATTGCCCCCACAGGAGGGATCTCCCCCGCCTATGGTCTTCACGACGGATTACAGGAACATATGCAGACATTATCCCGGTTATCGACCGCCCTGGATGAGTACTTTGCCCTGCGGACGATGGGCAGTCCGAAATAATGGAGTGAAAAACCATGATATCAACCGACATGAAGATGAGGAGTCCCGCGGGATTCTGGCGTGACGTGCCAATCGTGATCGGGTCTTCGTCATCGGATGCAAATCGCGCCCAGCTCCTGTATGGCTGGTTGCGCTCTACGGGAATGGATGAGATGAATGAGATCAAGGGAATGGTGATTGTAGAATGACAGAAGCAGTTGATGAAGTATTCTTAAACGAGATTAAAATTACTGACCGAACGGCGAACGCGGGCGCACTGGGCCTGATGGCATTCGGGATGACAACGATCATCCTGAACCTGCACAATGCAGGGCTCTTCGGGATGGGTTCCGTCATCTTTGCCATGGGTATATTCTATGGCGGTCTTGCACAGGTAATTGTGGGAATCCTGGAATGGAAGAAGAGCAACACGTTCGGTATGGCCGCGTTCGTATCATACGGATTCTTCTGGATCATACTGGTGATGATACTCCTGATGCCAACGCTTGGATGGACCCCTGCGTTCGACAAGATGTCGTTCGTTGCATTCCTGACCCTCTGGGGCATCTTCTCGCTCGTGATGTTCGTCATCACCCTGCGGCTCTCGAAAGCCCTCCAGGTAGTATTCGGATCGGTTGTGATCCTGTTCTTCATGCTCGCCATAGGAAATTTCCTGGGCAGCCAGCTGATCCTGACGTTCGCTGGAATAGAGGGAATCATCTGCGGAGCAACAGCCCTGTACACGGGTCTTGGTGAAGTCATGAATGAAGTATACAAAGAGAAAATTGTCAAACTCGGGTGATTACGATGGTAGATGTAAACGAATTCAATGAGATGTTTGAAAGGAACCCGCTCGCCCAGGTACTTATCGATGCCGACCTGAAGATCCAGTTGGTGAATGAGGCCTTTACAAAACTGGTCGGGTTCAGCAAGGACCGACTGCTCGCGATCCGGATAAGTGATCTCCGGTCACAGAACATGATCAAGTACCTGAAGGATTCAGGACAGACCATCCAGGATGCAATTACCACAAAACGGGTATCTCATGGCGAGAGCACCATTGATACCCCCTCCGGGATGCACGTCATTGTCAGGGCAAACATCCCCCTCATGGATGAAAAGGGGAATGTGAAGTACGTCTATGTTACGTACAACGAAATCACAAAGATTGTAAAGTCCCAGCAGTTTATGGAAAAACAGGTTGATGCGCTTTCACAGGGTTATGCCAAGATGGCCGCAGGCGACCTGACGATCCGTCTCCAGCTCCAGGAACCTGATGAAGATACAAAAGATGTGAATACCCAGATCATCAAGCTCCGGGATGCTGTCCGTGGCATCGTCATCAGCCTTGAGAAGAACATCGGTGATGTCAACAAACAGATGCTGAACCTGACTTCGACTGCAGATAATGCTTCGAAGAGCGTTGAGGATGCATCCAAGAGCGTCAACCAGATTGCCAAGAATGCCGGTGTTGTCTCCGAGAATGCACAGAAATCCTCGGAAGGCATCGAGCAGATGTCAAAGGCCATGCAGGACATGAGCGCAGCAGTCGAGGAAATTACCTCCAGCATGGAGAGCGTCTCGTCCCAGGCAAACACGGCTAAAGATTCGGCAAGGACCGGCGCAGTCCTTGCGGAGAACGTCAACAAGGACATGATGGACATCACCACTCAATCCGGCGTGACCTACGAGGTCATCAAGGAGATCGAGAAGCAGATGACCGATATCGGCAAGATCATCGTCCTGATCCGTGACCTCGCCAGCCAGACCAACCTGCTCGCCCTTAATGCGGCGATCGAGGCAGCCCGTGCGGGAGAGCACGGCCGGGGCTTTGCCGTAGTGGCATCGGAAGTCAAGTCGCTGGCCCAGGAGTCCCGGTCAAGCGCAGAGAAGATCGAGGAGATGATCACACAGCTCAACATTGCCACCAAGAAGGCAGCGGATGGGATGGAAGGAGCCCAGGTCCTGGTCAAGAAAGGTGTCGAGGAGTCTAAGCAGGCCCTTGAAGCATTCAAGACCATCCAGAAAGCGGCCGAGGCCGTTGCGAACAGCGCTTCGGAAGTCGCTGCGGCAACCGAGGAACAGGCAGCAACCACGGAAGAGATCACCGCAAGCGTGCACGAAGTGGCAAGCCTGATCGAGCGGACCGCCAAGGAGTCCGGGGACACGGCCGCGGCAACAGAAGAGTCCGCTGCAGCCATCGATGAGATCACGCGGATGATCCAGACCGTCAACGATGTCGCCGTCGAGGCAATGGAAGCCAACAAGAAATTCAAGGTGGAATGAGCGGGAGGAAATTGCCCATGACAGCAAAGGTAAGCGAACCTGTTGCAACGGCAAAAACTTCCGTTACTACCGAGAAAATGGCTGACACGATCCAGGTTGTGGAGTTCGTACTCGGGAGCGAGCACTTCGCAGTCGACCTGTTCGACGTGAAGGAGGTGGTGGAGTACACCACCATCACCAAGCTTCCCAATGTCCCCACCTACGTGAGGGGCATCATCGACCTGCGGGGCGAGATCACCATGATCGTCGACCTGAAGGGGCGCCTGAACATCACTGAAGCGAGCATGACCTCTGTCGACGCATCGCGGATCATTGTCCTCGATGACAAGATTGCAAAGTCGAAGATCGGTATTCTCGTCGACGACGTAACCTCCGTATCGACATTCGAGAACAACCAGGTGGATTATACCTCCGCTTCCGTGAGCAAGGAAGAGACCTCCATCATCGGGATCATCAAGCGGAAGATCAAGGTCAAGGACAAGGAGATCAACGAACTGATCATCTGGGTTGATATCAAGCAGCTGCTCAGCAACATTGACTCCACCCTCTGACGGTGAGTGAGGCGGATTGGATGATCCACGTGCTGTGTGTGGACGATGAGCCGGATCTGCTGGCGATAACAAAGGCATTCCTTGAGCTGCCAGGTACCATCGCTGTTGATACGGCCACATCAGCACAACAGGCCCTGGAGATGCTGGGACTCGTATCCTATGATGCGCTGGTCTCGGATTTCCAGATGCCCGGGATGGATGGGATTGCACTTCTGGTCCGGATACGAAAAGACCAGGGCGATCTCCCGTTTATTCTTTTTACCGGAAGAGGGAGAGAGGAGATCGTGATTGAGGCGCTGAACCAGGGTGCCGATTTTTACCTGCAGAAGGGTGGCGATCCCAAATCCCAGTTCACTGAGTTGTACCACAAGATCCTCCAGGCGGTCAGCAGGAGGGAGGCGGATGAAAAATTCCGCATTCTTATTGAAGAATCGCTTGTCGGCGTGTATATCATCAAGGATGACCGGTTTCTCCATGTCAATGACCGGCTTGCGGCACTGTTCGGGTATACACCGGATGAGATCATCCATGATCTTCGCGTGAGCGATCTCGTTGCAATGGAAGACCGGGACCTGGTGGCATCAAACCTCCAGATGCGCTTCTCCGGGGAACAGAAGAGCGTGCACTATGCATTCAGGGGCAGGCACCGGGACGGGGGAAGCATTGATGTGGAGGTAGCCGGGACCCGGGCGGTATTCCATGGCCAGCCCATTGTTGTCGGGACGCTCATGGAGATGACCGGGTTCCGTAAGGTCGACCGGGACCTGATCCTCGCCAACCGGAAGATCCAGCTTCTCAACACGCTGACCCGGCATGATATTGCCAACCGGCTCACGGTGCTCCGTGCAAGGCTCATGACGGTAAAGAAGCACTGTGCCGATCCTGTCCTCCGGAAGCAACTGGAAAAAGTTGACGATGCGGGAAAGGACATCTACAATCTCCTGGAAACCGCCCGTATTTACCAGGAGATCGGTGTCATCACTCCCCAGTGGCAGAACGTACATGAGATCATTACAACCGAATGGAAACGGATGGCAATGCCTTCCCCCACCCTCTCCCTGATGCTGGGGGGGCTCGAAGTCTGTGCCGATCCGCTGCTGGACCGGGTTTTTGCAAATCTCCTGGAGAACACGGTGCGTCACGGCGTTCATGTCACGGAAATCCGCGTCTCGTGCCGGAGGTCCGGTGCGGGTATGACCGTTATCTGGGAGGACAATGGTGTCGGGATCGCCGCGGATCTCAAGGAGCGGATATTCGAAGAGGGATTTGGTACGAATACCGGTCTGGGGCTCTTCCTCTGCCGGGAGATCGTGTCCGGTACCGGGATCACGATAACCGAGACCGGGATACCGGGCAAAGGTGCACGGTTCGAGTTTTTCATACCGGAACACAACTGGAGGGTCTCGGGCGATTCCCTGGGGGTGAGCGTCAATTCCCTGATTGAAAAGACCAATACGCAGTCGTAAGACGTGTTCTTTTTCAGATCCCCGAACCGGGAATCTTCCTCCCATCAATTAGTTTTTCCGTTTACAAAAAAAGGGTTGCCGGATTTATATCCGGGTATGGGAGAAACAGCTCTCGTTCAGACCAGCCGGTAGCCCTGTGCCTGTGCAAGACTGAGCAGTTCCCTGACCTGCTCTTCCTGTTTCTGGGTAAGCTTCCTGCCCCTCTGCATCAGCCGGCCCATCCGCAGGATCTGCATCCGCTGATCCTGCGTGAGTGTCCCGGAATGATGTGCCCATTTCAGGAGATCGTACCACTGGGCACGGTTAATCGCGAGTCCCCAGGAAGTGCTCTGGGTGGATTCTCCTGGAGCCGGGGCCGGGTCATCTTCGAACACAGCATCATCGTCCGTCTCCTCCGGCATATCCGTGGAAACCACTCCGTCCTCTTCTTCAGGCACTGTGGCTCCGGTTTCCGGCCGGGTTATACCTGTCTCAACCGGTTCAACGGATGCAGTGCCTGCAAGGTAGTCCTGTACCGGTGAATCCTCATCGTCCGATGCGGGTTCGTGGATGATGGAGACCGAAGGTATCTCTTCGCCCTCTTCCTCAGGCTCATCATCTTCAAAGAGATCGTCGATGTTCGTGATTCGCGGTACCGGTGAAACCATGGCGGGTACACCGGCAGGCTGCACCGCACTGAGGGAATGCGGGTGTATCCCGGCGTTCATGGGAAGATCCGGCCCTTTGATGATGAGCGAGCGTTTCTTTGCCTTCTCGGATTCCAGTTCTCCGGGCGGGTGCAGGGATGCCTCCATCTGCTGTTTTTGGCGGACGGCTGCTTCCAGGCGCTCTTTTGCATCCATGTGGTTTTCCCATT
This sequence comes from Methanoregula sp., assembly GCF_028679125.1. GTDB lineage: Archaea > Halobacteriota > Methanomicrobia > Methanomicrobiales > Methanospirillaceae > Methanoregula. Next base: position 120,380 of record NZ_JAJRCG010000002.1, read on the forward strand.
CGTCGGCAAGGGCAGTCCGTGCCTGGTCGATCTCTGCTGCGAGATTTTCTGCAGTTCCTTCTACCTGCTGTTTCTCATGGACAACCGTATCCAGGCGCTCTTTTGCATCCATGTGGTTTTCCCATTCATCGGCAAGGGCAGTCCGTGCCTGGTCGATCTCTGCTGCAAGGCTTTCCGCAGTCTCTTCTGCCCGCTGTTTTTCGCGGGAGAGCACAGCAACCTGTTCTTCGAGATCCCGCAGGTGGGACTGCGAGGCCTCAAGTTCTGTGCTGAGCTTCCGGATCGCAGTGAGTTTATAGGATTCCTGGAGTTTACTTTCGGATTCAGCAGCTGCAAGGAGTTTTTCGAGCCGGTCCTTCTCCTGGTTCTGGCCAGCCAGCTGGTCCCCGGCCTCGCGCCGCTGCCTCCTGCTGGTTTCGAGTTCGGCTTTTACCTGTTCCAGTTCATCGGCAAGAGCGCTTGCCTGCTTACCGGTATGAGCGCCGGCGCTTGTCGCGGTCTTCAGTCCCGCTTCAAGTTCCTGGATCGTTGCCCGTGCCTCTTCGAGATCGCGGGATACCTGTTCCCGTGCCTGTTTCTCACTGGCAAGAGCGTTCCCTGTGCTGGTGGAAAGACTCCTCGCCTCCGCCAGCCCGGCCCTCACCTGTTCCAGTTCGCTGGCAAGGGCGCTTGCCTGTTTACCGGTATCGGCTCCGGCGCTTGTCGCGGCCTTCAGCTCCGATTCGAGTTCCTGGATCATTACCCGTGACTCGGTAAGGTTGCGCTCCAGGTCCTCCCTTGTTGCAAGCGCGGTTTCGAGATCGCGGGAGACCTTCTCCCGTTCCTGCTTCTCACCGGCCAGCGACTCCTCCGTGCTGCGGGAGGCACTCCTGCTGGTTTCGAGTTCGGCTTTTACCTGTTCCAGTTCTCCGGTGAGTGCCTGGATCTGACGACTGCTCTCCCGGCTGTCTTCTGAAGTTGCGGTAAGTCTGGATTCCAGGTCACGGATCCGTGCAGTTGCAGCATCAAGGCTGCTCTCGATATCCGCTCGCGTGGCGAGAGCAGCTTCGAGATCGTTTCTCACCTGGCTCAGGCTGCTCCGGTGCTCGTCCAGATCGCTCTGGGCAGACTGGTGCACTCCGTGGAGTTCCTGTAACGCGGTATCCCTCTCACGGATCTCGCCTGCCAGCCGCTCTTCCGCAACGCGGAATCGTTCCCGCTCTTCGTTCAGGGTGGCCCGCGTTGCGCTGAGTTCATCAGAGAGTGTCTTCATGTCCAGGCCGGTCTTGTCCCGGATCTCTTCAGTCTCCTTTACAACGGCCTTCAGCGATTCGGTTTCCCGCTCTTTTTCACCCAGCGTGGCCCGGGTCTCATCGAGCAGGGCCCGGAGATCCTGGATCTCCGCTGCGTGTGCCGCGGTACGGGTGTCCAGTTCAGTCTCTGCCCGTCCTTTATCGGCAGTCAGGTCCAGGATCTGGTTCTCAAGGCGCTCGATCCGGGTCTTCCCGGTATCGAGTTCATCCGCCCTGCTGGCGAGTTCCGTCCCCTGCTGTCGTGCAGTCTCCTTGAGTTCGTCGATGATGCGGGTCAGGTTCTGTTCGGATTCATTTTTTGCCTGGACCAGGGCGTTGAGATCGTATTCCACGGATTTGGCATGGTTCTTTTCCGTTGCCAGGGATGCCCGCATCTGTTCCGTCTCCAGCGTGAGCTCCTTTACCGTCTTCTCCACCAGCTCTTTCTCGGTGGTGATCCCCATGATCCGGGTCTCGGTCTCCTTTCGTTGCCCGGTCTCGCGGGAAAGGGAGGCTTCCGTCTCTTTTAGTTCTGCACTGGCAGCCGCAAGGCGTTCCGAGAGGCATGAGACCTGCTGGCTGAGGGCCCCGGATTCCTTTGCAGCGCGATCAGCAGCCTCTTCAGCCTCACGGGTAAGCCGCTGGATCTCTTCCCTGTCTGCCGCACTCTGGTCTTTCAGGGATGCGAGATCATCGTTGAGCTGCCGGATCTCCGTCTCATTCTTCTGGATCAGCCGGTCCTTCTCTGCACCATCCGCTGTCAGCGTGCTGATGGTTGCATCCCGTTCCTGGAGTGTCCCGCTCAGGGATTCGATGGAGTGCCCCTGATCCTGGATCCGACCTTCGGCATTGTGCAGGGATGTGGAGAGTGTTTCGTTCTCCGCGGCAATCCGGGAGATCGTGATCGAGCGGTTGACCCCGATCTCAAACGAGGAGAGGAGGAATTCCAGCAGCCGGCGGCGGTCGGCGGTGACAACGAACATGCGGTCGTCGTGCTGGATCTTGAACTGGGTCTTGATCTGCTCGGATGTGGGCCGCTCAACCGGCGTGGCGAGCATGCCTTCGATCAGGGAGGAGAGGTAGGCCGGATCATAGGGTTGTGAGATGAAGTTGTCAGCATTACTGTCAAGAACATTGAGAAGATCGGAGAGGTTCGATGCACCGGTGACGATCAGGACGGGGATGACCCAGAGATCGAAATCGTCCTTGATATGGTGGCAGATATCATAGGCCTCTTCCGGGAAGGTCACCGAATCGCAGATCAGGAGGTTCGGTTTTCCTGCCCGGAGGGCGTCTAACAGCTGTTGTGCGTTGGAAAAAAAGGTGAGCTGGTAACCCCGCTTCTCAAGGTAACCGGCCTCGATGGGAGAATCGGCTGCATCGGTACTCAGAACGAAAATATCTACGATATTCCCGTTCCCGTCTGACTGGTCGTCATTCATTACAATCTCTCACATGTGACAGGGATCCGGCTGGATACCTATTGATATAATTTTATATACAGGATTATAGCATTTCTGGTCGAAAACGTCATTTGCCTGCCACAGATATGCCGGAATGGGGGACTATCATACAAATACGGCCGGTATTTTCGTTCATTTGTCCGCAATCCACCGGTCTATGAGAGCACGGGAGATGCTCAGGGGCGACGGGAGCGTGGGGAGATCCTCCCGGCCAAACCATCCCGCCGCAACAATCTCGTTGTTGTCGATGGTGATCCCGCCGCCTGCGTAATCGGCGACAAACCCGAGCATCAGGGAGTTCGGGAACGGCCACGGCTCGCTGGCCAGGTAGCGGATGTTGGTGACCTCAAGGCCGACCTCTTCCCGGACCTCGCGGCGGACGGCCTCCTCAAGGGTCTCGCACGCTTCCACGAACCCGGCGATGATGCTGTACATATCGGGAGGAAACCGGGGGGAACGGGCAAGGAGGACTTTGTCTCCCTTCCGGATCAGGACAATGATCGCCGGGGACGTGCGCGGGTACGTGATCATGCCGCAGGCATCGCAGCACTTCGCGCGTTCAATGCCGGACTGCCGTGTCGGGGCGCCGCACTGCCCGCAGAACCTGGTTGTCCGGTCGAAGTCGATGATGCGCACGGCAAATGCGGCAAGGGCCAGTTCATCGTCAGGCAGGATCCCGTGCAGCTCCCGGATATTGGCATGGAAGGTGCACCCGGCAACCGGGGAGTCCGGCCCGGTCTCTACCGCATAGAGGGGGACATCGTTCCGGTGCCCGAGATACTGGCTCCGCAGGATCGTGCAGGTCTTTTCCGGGTTGCCGGAGAAGAGAATGGTCGGGGGAGTGCCGGCCGCAATGTACACGCCGTTCCCGCGTACGATCACCCACCCGGCATTGCCCGGCATCCGGTCCGGTTCCGGGTACCGTGTCGGGAGGAATGCTGCCGAAAATGCTGCTGCATGGTTCATCGTATCAGGTAGCTGAGTGTTGTCCCCGCAACCAGAAAAGCGATCGGATCGTGTCTTCCCCTACCGAGAGATTATTAACAGACTCCTGCGGATAGCTGATCATTGCCCCATATCGGCGGTGGCACCCTTATGTATACGATTACCCTCATCCCCCCGGAAGAGAAAGACCGGCTGGCTGCCCGCCTCATGCCGGCCGTCCGGTACGAGATCAAATCCGAGATCTATGGCTGCTGCATCAAGCTCCTGTCCGATGATCCCGTGCTCCGGGATACCTGGCAGGAGAATTTTTACGCCATGTCGCAGAGCATCCGCTCGCACGGACGAATGTTCGTTTTCAAAGACCCGGCGTATCCTCCCGACACCGTCCTCTACGAGCCGCAGGCCCGGACCGCGTTCCTCTTCAACATCGGGTATTACGGGTGGATCAAGTCCCTGGCGCTCAGTCTCACCGGCGATATCCTGGAAGATGAACACGGAATCTTTTCGGTGCACGGGGCCTGCATTGACATCGCGGGCAACGGCCTCTGCCTGATCGGGATCTCCGGCGCTGGCAAGACAACGCAGACCTATGGGCTTCTGAAGCATCCCGCGACCCGCATCGTCTCGGATGACTGGTTCTTCTCCCGGATGTTCGGCCCGGAGATTCTTGCCTATGGCTCCGAGAAGAACTTCTATATCCGGCAGGACCTGGCCACGGTCTGGAAAGAATACAGCGGGCTTGTCAAAGCGGATGAATATGACCGGAACGGGCGTGCTGTCGCGGATCTCCGGTGGGTGATCGGGAAAGGGAGACTCCTCCCCCTGACCACTCTGCGGACGGTCATCATGCTCAGGCGCGACCCGGCTGACCGGAATACCGTGCAGTCCCTGAACCCGGAGGCGGCGCTCGCGCTCTTCGAGAAGAACAATTTCTTCAACCCCCACCTCCTTGTCAGCAGCCCCTACAAAGCGGCGATACGGAAGCGGTACATGAGCGAGCTGCTCGGGCGGACAACCGTGTACGAGGTCAATACGATCGGTACGCCGGCCGAGACGCAGAGGATGATCCGGTCGCTCGTTGCCGTCCCGCAGGAGATCTGAACCGGATCCTGAAAATATCGTTTGATCATTATTAGACCGTCAGCACAGTCTGATCATACTGTTGACTCTCCGGGTTAAAATGGACAGGAAACGGGAAAATTTCTGTCATTTTTCCACATTTCCGCTCTTTTTTAAAAAGATGGATAGGGATTTCCGGATTGTCAGGTCTGTGCTTTCTTCAGGTGGAGATCGAACACGCCATTTCTCATGCTCAGTCGGGCCCCCTGATTCGTGACCGGTCCGGGAAGCGTGACAACCCTTTGTAAGGCGATCGATACCCGTTCCGGCCCGGCATTCCTGCCAGTGTCCCCGCACTCGTTTCCCTCGCAGTCACAGGTGATCTTCAGCATATCCCGATTGATGAGATCAACGGATATTTTTGCATTTGTCCCCGGGATCGTATCCATCGTCACCGTTACTTCGTCATCATGTACCGTGACTTCCGCGTCCAGGTTATGCAGGTACTGGCAAATGATCTCAGGATTTTTTTCTGGCGGCAACAGCGGGTTGTCCGCAGGTTCAAGAGCAAGCTGGTACAGGTAGTCCATGGATGCTCTGAGTTCATCGAGTTCATCATAGATAGATCGGCGAAAACGTCGTACCATTTCTCAACCTCCTCTTTTTTGTTGCCCAGGTGAGATCCCACCTGGATAAGGGGACGGAGGATGTCTGGGCGAATATAGGTTGTGGTAAAAAAGAACCGGTTAGATGTACTGGTTTCTCCTGAGCCAGTCAGTCTGCGGTTTGAGATACCGGTAAATAATATCGCATTTTTCATCCTGGAAACTCCAGGGAACGACAAGAACGGTATCTCCCTCACGTATCCACTGGCGTTTCTTCATCTTTCCCTTGATCCTTCCCATGCGGATGACCCCGTCAATGCACTGGACGCGGATGTGATTTGCCCCGAGCATGGATTCGGCAATGGCGAACTGTTCCTTGTTCCATTTCTTGGGCAACCGTACGCGGCAGACGGGCGTGCCGTCTGGATTCACTGCGTTTGGATCTGCTGCGCCTGTATCATCTTTTCTGTGAAAACCACTCATTCAACCAACTACGTATACTGTTATACATGCTGGCTGACATGTTGAAGAGATGTATTGATGACCGGGTGGATTACAGGACCCCCTTAGTGTGAAAAACGCCGGGTGGGGATTATCCGGAATGGTATTTGTCGTGAGAACCGGATAGATCCGCATTGACCTGCTTGACGAAAAAAGGGGATGCCGACCGGTACTGTTTCCCGTGATAGAGGTCAGGATCCGGGTCATATGATCATCAGATAAAAATAAGCCCATTTCGGGCCCCATTTCCCATTTTCCTGTAAGTGGCTCTATTGGAAAGGCCCGGAAACCCGTCCTTTTCATTTCCTGTGGAAAATAAACGTATTTCCAGCCCTGTTTGTCAAAATACTCCCGTTTTCCCCCTCGTATAATGGCTTTTATCAGCGATTGAATCGTGCCGGGTTTCCACCTTCAGGTTCACTCATCCAGACCCAAAAAAGGCTGGCAGAACGCGAATATGAAGGCCGGTTTTTCCGTCAGAGGGGAAAAACAGGGACTGATGGATAATCCTGTGAATCCTGTAAAAAAATGCAGACAACCTGGTGGTAGATCATTTTGTTGGCACCAACAAAATGATCCTGCTTGGATCCGGAGCTTGAGTGTGAGATAGAGCAGTACGATGCCCGGCAATGTAACCGCGTTGGGGAAAAATCCGGGCTGTCACCCGGAGTACTGGCAGGACACGGCAGGCCGGGTCTCACGAGAACGAGAAATGAAAGATATTGATCCCACAGAACCGCTCGAAGAGATACAGGATGCCAAAGAAGATCGCCGCATAGATCAGGAAACCGACAATGAACCCGGGGATACCCGTGAGGCCGCTGAACTGCATCAGGATATTGGAGGCCCCGTTCGCGATGAGGATCGCGCACAGCAGGACGAGTATGATGGTGATGATGCGTTTGACCGATGTAAGATCCATGGATCAGATCCGGGGTCCGGGAATATAAAATTCCCCAAAAGAAGAACAGCCGGCCCGTGGGAATCCCACCCTTATAAAAAGGACGCATGCAATAGTTCATTCAGGAGACATACACTATGGAAGCCAGAAGCGAACGGAAAGATGGTGTCCTCATTTTTTCTGTCAACGGCAGGCTCGACGCATTCGGCGCCCAGCAGCTCAATGACTGGGCACGCGGGGAACTCCACGACGATGATAAGGACCTGGTTGTCGATCTGGCCGGGGCCACGTACCTGAGTAGCGGCGGCATCCGGGTCTTCAATGGCCTGAAGAAAGAACTGAAGCGCAGGAACGGCAAGTTCGCCCTTGCCGCGGTCGGGGAGTACCCGGCAAAAGTGCTCGACATGGCCGGCTTCACCTCGGTTTTCACCATGTACCCGACCGCAGAAGAGGCGGTGTCGGATATCAATAAAAAGCGGAAAAACCCCTCGCTCTTCAACGAGATCTTCTACAAGAAGATCATCGATGGCGATGTCAGCCTTACCATTGAGCCGGGGTGGATGACAAAGAGCCCGGTCATTCGTGTCACCGGCCAGGTGGACCGGGTGCTCCACGCAACGATCACCGAAGCAGATGTCCGGGCCAAGAAGTTCTCCGAGATCACGTACTCCCTCGGCCTCGGTGCCATGGGAGCGGATCTCAAAGATTCCCTTGGTCTCATGGGCGAGATGATCACGCTGTACGGTTCCATGGTCTGGCTCCCGACCGATGGCAACAGCACGCCGGATTTCATGACTCCCTCGGATACCTCGGACGGAGACCTGCCGGTCTACACCGGGTTCAACATCACGCTCGACGGCCCGTTCAACGAGTACCTGACACTGGACTCGGCCGATCCCAGGGGCGTGAGCATCGCTGATATCTACCGCGTCATCTTCTCATCAGGCCGCGAGCGGGTCAAGACCTACCGCGGCGTGGTGGCCGTGACCATGTGGGGCATCCTCTCGGGCTTTGCCAGCTCCGGCCTGAAGAAGGCCCCGGTGGCCGGGTCAATCAACCCCGGAGAGTCTATCATGGACCCGTCCCATGTCCACGAATGGATGGCAGGCGACAAAGGTTCCTCGTACCAGGGCGACACGCTCGTGAGTTTCGGCATCGGCATCGATCTGGGCGGAGACCTGTCCGCGTTCCGGCCCGAGACCCTTTCGTCCCTGTACTATGCCAACCCCTTAAACACCGGCGCGGGAAAAGAGATGTACCTCCACAACCATGGCGTGGTCTTCAGGAATATTCCCTATGACGCAACCCTTGACCTGAACACGCAGGTGAAGAAGATCGTAACCGACGGGGAGTTCGTGGACATGCGCCACCTCCTTGATACCACGAGGCTGCGCAAGGCAAAGATCGGTATTGCCTATATCCAGGATATTGTAAAAGAGCCCTGACCTCTACTCGTTTTTTTCAGGAACGGACTTCTTTTTTATCATCGTCAAGATGTTCTTCCCGTCCTCGAAACGGTACTGGATATCGCTCATGATCTGCCGGGCCAGGAAGATCCCGAGGCCGCCGATCTCCCGCTCCTCGATATTCTGCTCCAGGTCCGGCTCGGGCATCAGGAGTGGATTGAACGGGACTGCGCGGTCTTCGAGCTGGATCGAGATCTCGTCAGGGCCTGCACGGCAGGTGATGACAATATCCCCCACGGTATTCTCGTACCCGTGGACAATGATATTGGTGACTGCCTCCTCAACGGCAAGCTGGGTATCCAGGATATCCTCCCCGGGAAATTCCTGGTCCAGCATGAGGGACTCGAGCGCGTCGGACACTTTTGCGATCTCTTCGAGATCCGACGGGATTGTGAGTGACTGCGACTGCTCAGGCATCGGTTCGTCCACCTGTCTTGTTATTCCACCTTGATGATCATCAGCGTGATATCATCCGACTGGGGCTGATCCCCGGTAAATTCCTTTACCTCATGGAGGATCTTGGACATGATTGCTTTTGAATCCATGCCCCGGGACTGGCTGATCGCGGCCCTCAGCCGATCCTCGCCGAACTGCTTCAGCTGGCAGTTCTCGGCTTCGGTGATCCCGTCCGTGTAGAGGACCAGGACATCGCCCTGCGTGAGCTCTTTTGTGCCCTGGGTGTACTCGGCCTCTGCCATGGCAGCGACCGCCATCCCGGTTGCCTCCAGGATCTCGAACGAGCCATCAGCGGCGTGGCAGATGATCGGCGGGTTGTGGCCGGCGTTGACGTACGTCAGGTTCCGGTTCTTCACCTCGATAATACCATAGAACAGGGTGACGAACATCCCGGATTTCGAATCGGGAGCAATGATCGCGTTGGAGGATTTGATGACCTCGGCAGGCCGGTCCGGGTACCAGGTTGCATTGACCCGGACAACGATACGGGACAAGGCCATGAAAAGTGCCGCGGGAATTCCCTTGCCGGACACGTCCGCGATCATTACGCCGAGCCGGTCATTGGAGAGCGGGATCACTTCCAGCGGGATGACATCGAAGAAGTCGCCGCCCACTTCCTTGGCCATCATACTGTGTGCAGAGATATCGAACCCCTTGATCTGGGAGATCTTTTCCGGGAGGAAACTCTGCTGGATATCGGCAGCAATGGCAAGCTCCGTGTTCTTGCGCTCCATCTCCTTCATCAGGCCGTCGCGTTCTGCCTGGAGCCTGCGTTCCGTCTGGAGATTTTCCACAATGAACGCGAAGACGAACATCCCCGCCGCGTTTGCCGCGATCATGGGGATGGAGACCTGCTGCACAACTGCCATCGCCTTGTCGAACGGGCTGCATATGGCAAGGGTGAGCAGCATGTGAAGCGCTTCCATGAGAATACCGAAGAGAACGGCAATGGTGATCCCGGCGAACTTCTTCTTGCAGGCATACCAGATCAGGCCGCCGAAGAGCCCGGCAAGGACCGTGGAGAGCGAGCAGGAATACATCGTAAACCCGCCGAGGCTGAAACGGTACGCGGCCCCGATGAGACCGGCGCTGATACCGACCACCGGTCCGCCCAGCAGGCCGGCGAGCATTGGCCCGAGATCGCGGACATTGACGATCGCGCCGTTGACCTCCACACCGGCCATGGTGCCGTAGACCGAGAGCGCTCCAAAGATAAGGATCAGGACTGCTTGTGATTTCCAGGTCAGATGACCTTCAAGAACATCGATGAAGAACCTGCTCCGGGTGAGCAGGTAGGCAACCACGATGATCACGCACATTATCTGGAGGAGCAGGATCAAAGAGGAGAGTATTGTTGTTGCCATGCCAATCCTGTACGCATTGACCCCCGTTCCACTTAATATTCACCATTCTCAAGAGGGATAGGATTATCTTTTTTAAGCACCGACATTGCACTACCAAAAAACCAGATTTGTGTGGGGGACTTCAGTGGATATTACTACCAACAACAAGGACAATGCAACTATCCTTTCTATTGCAGGAAGAGTCGATACCGCCACCGCACCGGTGCTCGAACAGGCGATCAACAAGGAGATCGAGGCAGGCCACCGCAGGGTCCTGCTGAACTTTTCAGCCGTATCCTATATCAGCAGCGGCGGCCTGCGGGTGCTTCTTGCAACCGCAAAGAAACTCAAAGGCGCAGACGACAAATTCAGCATCTGCGGGCTCTCACCCGAAGTCCTGAAGATCCTCAAGCTTGCCGGGTTCACCTCGATTTTCTCGATCTATCCTTCCGAGGGAGAGGCGCTTGCCGGCTGGTAACGGCCAGCTGGTTCCTCTCCAATGGCAGCCCCTGCCGGGAGCGACAGGGGCGCAGGTGTACCCACTTATCCGGAAGATCGATACCGTTTCTTCCAACTCTTATCTTATCCAGACGCCGGATGCCATCCTCCTGATCGATCCGGGCGGCCTCCCCGAGCAGGCAGAAAACCTGATGCAGGTGGTAACGGAGTGCCGCCATGAGAAGGACCGCCCGGTCTTTATCATCCTCACCCATATCCACACCGACCATTTCTACGGTATCCAGAATGTCCCGGCCTTTGCATTTACCGAGACGGTAACGCTGATGGCCCAGGAGAATGGCGCTGCCGCCCTCGAACGGGGTGATAAGAGGTATACCCTGGCAGACCTGTTCAGCCTCACCCTCCGGCCGATGAGAGTCGGCATCCACCTCCTGGCCCCGGGCAGCAGGGAGCATCCCGGCATTCCGGCAGAACTCTGCGTTGCAAACGGCGGCCGTCTCACGGTCACCCGGTTCCTGCCTCATGCTGCGTCGCCGCTCCCGGACCGCGAGGAGATCCAATTCGGAGCATCCGGGCCAGTTGTCGAGTTCTATCATACGCCCGGGCACAGCGTGGACAGCATCTGTATCCGGATCGGAAGCGTCCTCTTCATCGGCGATCTTCTCTTTGCCGCAAATCCCGGGGTTGCCGGCCTTGTCGGGTGGTCGCAGGAGCAACTCATCCGTTCGCTTGAGGGGATCGGGGCGCTTGTCAGCGGGGGCGGGATCTCGGTCCTCTGCCCTGGCCACGGCCGCCTGATCATGGCCGGGGACGCAGCCAAGACCCTTGCGATGGTGAAGCGCGACACCCTCGCCCTCACCGATATCGCCGAGCTCAGCCCGGACCGTGCTGCCGATGCCGCCGCATATGCCGAGGAGTGTATGGAAGAGGTGAACGAGCTCTTCACGATCATGGCGGGCCGCCTTTATTATGTAGGGTATGTTCTCGAAGAACTGGGCGAGTCCGAGATCGCTGACGAGACCCGTGCCCTCATCCACGGCGAGGCCATGGATGAACTCCTGGATGCGTTCAGGACGTTTGCCGATGAGCACCACCGGGCCGGGGGCCTCTCGATCCACCTTGCCCTCAAGGCCGGCCAGGTCATCGGGAAGATGCAGCGTATCTTCAACAAGGATGAGCTGGCAGATATCATCGACCGGAGCATGGTGCACCGTGCGGAACGGCTTCTCTCGGATTATATCACCATGTTCCGCGGCTTCACGCCGCCCCGGGAGATCACCGTCACCGACATCAACGGGCTCATCGAGGCGGTGGCCGAGGGGCACTCCGTCTCCTCATGTTCCGACGATGATGTTCTCTCGTCAGCGGATGACGAGGATGCATTTGCCCGGATCCTGCTCGCCCGCCTGGGTACCAGGCCCCTCCTTGACGAGGTTGATTTCGCCATGAACGAACCCGCGGGCCCGGTACCGGTTGCCATCGACCGCGATCACTTCACCGATCTCCTCACATACATCCTCGAGGACCTGGTCGGGACCGGCTCGGATCATATCAGGGTCGGTATCGAAAAGAGCGATTCGGGAGTACAGGTAACCGTATCCGGCAATGTCTCTCCCCATGGAACAAAGGAGAAGCGGAAGACGACACGGTTCTTATCCGGGCTCTGCGAACGGGCCGGGGGCAGCCTCACCTGCTCCCGCGAGACGGAAGGTCTGTGCCGGTATACGATCGCGATCGCCAACGTAGTATGAGACGGCAGCCCGGGGTTCCCGTTCTACCCGTCGGTACCAGGAGATTTTATGGATAACCATTCACTGTCAGGGCAGGATACCGCCCCATTCCTTGAATTTGACAACGTCACCGTTTTCCACGGGGACAAGAAAGTCCTTGACGGGTTATCCGTCACCCTCCGCCGGGGCGGGAACGTGGCGATCCTCGGGCCGAACGGTGCGGGGAAATCCTCGTTCATCAAAACCATCACGCGGGAGTTCTACCCCCGGCTCGATGCCGGCCCGGTCATGTTCCGGATCTGCGGGAAGGATGTCTGGGATGTCTTCGCACTGCGGTCAGCCTTCGGGGTTGTCTCCAATGATCTCCAGTACACCTTTACGCGGCAGATCACCGGCAGGGAGGTCGTCCTCTCCGGGTTCTTTTCGAGCATCGGGCTCTTCAACCGGGAGATCACGCCGGAGATGGACCGGAAGGCCGACGAGATCTGTGCGTTCCTCGGCGTCAGCGGGATCAGCGACCGGACCATGACGGAGATGTCCTCCGGCGAATCCCGGAGGTTCCTGATCGGCAGGGCAATGGTAAATGATCCCGGTGTCCTGATCCTTGATGAGCCCACCAACAGTCTTGACCTGAACGCCCTCCACACGTTCCGGCAGACGATTCGGAAGATCGCCCGGGCCGGCACGGGGATCATCCTTGTCACCCATAACCTCCAGGACATCATCCCGGAGATCGATCGCGTCATCCTCATGAAGAACGGGCGGTTCGAAGCGGACGGCAGGAAAGAGGACCTGCTTACCGATGATCACATCGGCCGGCTCTTTGGCGTACCCATGAAAGTGATCACGGTGGATGGATATTATTATGCAACCGGGTATTGAGATCCGAACGGAACCGGAGATATACGAAGAGAAAAATCCGGTTGGGATCCGCTGAACATTTATTGAATAATAAAATAGTCAGCAGGGTCTCATTGAAAAACAGATAGCACGGGAGACACAGGAAAAAGTCCTTGCAGTTTTCATGTTCCTGTACAAGAATAGCCGGGTGTCTATTCAAGGGATTTTCCTGGCACAGGTTCTCCGTGGTCCCGGAACGCTTGACTTCGATTTGTTCTGGTTCGATCACTTCCGGCTCTTCGTCCGGGAAGGGATTGGGAAAAAACCCAAATCCGTTCCTTTTGGTACGGGTCTTCGTAGTTTCAGGCAATTGGGATGTGATACGGGTTGTTGACTATCCATAGAGTATATTTCAGGCACGTACGGGATTCCTGCAATTTGTCTGGATTAAGGTATTCTCCAGAGCATATTTTTTCAAACAGACCCTGCCAGAAAAAATTTCAATCGCGATCACAGGGTGTAAGTTAACGAGCCGGTTACCGGTTAATTAACCGATAATTCAATTGAATAACCGACATTTTTTTACAGTTTCCGGCGTGCTGTGAGGGGATGATCAACCAGACCATGCCTGAAAATTTTCAAGCAGGGGGTGAGGGGGTGAGGGGGTGGTTGAAAATTTTTGCCGGAGATCGATTGCGATGCTGATACTGGTGTAACTCATTCAGGTTTTTGGCAGGTAGTGTACACTACCAGGATTCACGAAGAAAGTATGAGAGAGGTCTAGATTCCGTTCGAAAAACCGATCACGGTCCGGCATTCGGTGAACGGGTCCGTGTATTATTTCAGGGAATATCCCGTCGGAGGATACAAAGCGGCTGTATGCTGTGCGCAGGATGGAAGGAAACACCTAGAAAACTCCGAAAATTTTCCGGTATTACGGGAAGAATTGTTTTCACAATCTAAAAAAAGAGAGATTTACTGTTTGTTGAGGGCAGCCGTGATCATCTCGGATGCGCCCGCGGGAAGGTTGAGCCCCGAGAGAACACTGGGGAGCACGCTTGCCATGGCCTTCTTTCCTTCCGCAGATCCGGCAAAATTCTTCAGCAGGGTAATTCCCTCGGGCGATGCAAGGAACTGTTTCACTGCTTCCTGACCTTCGGGTGTTGCAATATACCCTGCAACTGCCCCGCCCATTCCACCAAGACTTCCAAAATTCATGTGTTTGTCACTTCACGTTATACTTTGACTGTACACATATACAGGTTCATTCTTATAAAAATTGGGACGAATCCGGTCCTTGTATTTTTATAACAGTTACCCTGTCAGTGAAGCGCATCATCAGGATATCCGGTAAATCCTGCTCTGATAAGGTTCACTAACCCTGGGAGTTTTTTTAAAAAAGAAAAATTCAGGAGAACCCGCTCACGCCGTGACCGCTTCGCCGCACTTTTTTGCAGCGAACGAGACGTAGATCGAGACGATCCCCATGACGATTGCAAACCCGCCGGCCACGAAAGGCAGGAGCGCTGCTGCGATGAAGGGTTGATGAGCAGGATGATACCAAAGATCAGGCTGATGATACCGAACACGCCGACAGCGACATCCACCCCCTCCACTCGTGCTTCTGCCGACGGCTTCTGTGCCCTCGGTCCAGAAGTCCTACTTCCATGTCGAGAAAAGTCCCATCACTTCAAGAATACTAATCACGCTTGCCGGAAGTGCAGGGCATGGCAGCATCCAGAGTGCGGATGTCACGGTTACCCGCCCGAACGGATCGGTGTCAACTGGCATCATCCTGCCCTTGAATGGCGTGACTGAGATTGTCCTCGATGGATCGAAAGAGGCCGACCGTGTGGAGATCATTGCACTGATGTCCGAGGGTAGGACATACCGGGTCTATGATGCGCTGGCTGCATGACGCACCAGGCAGACCCCGGGTCCGGAAAAAGTAAACAATCCCCGGACAACCGTTTTGCTTTTTTTCGCTGTCCGGAAAACCCTTTACAATACCGGGATACAACGAATCATGCGTCCGTCAGGATTATGGTGCTGCGTTTGCCCGGAACGGCACCAGGAATTTCCCGAACTCGTTTTCGATAACAAATGAATCCACGCCATACACCTTGCTGATACAGGTCGGTGTCAGGATCTCCTGCGGTTTGCCATACCCTGCCATCTTTCCCCCGTTGAGCACAACCACGGTATCCGCGTACCGGTACGCGAGGTTGAGGTCGTGCACCGCGATGATCATGCCGGCACCCCGCTCCCACGTGATCTCCCGCATTGTCTCCATCACCTCGATCTGGTACCGGATATCCAGGGCACTGGTCGGTTCGTCGAAGAGGAAGAGTTCCGGGTCCTGGGCAAGCGCCCTCGCAATGAAGACCTTCTGGCGCTCGCCCCCCGAGAGCTGGTCCATGTAATTCCCTGCCATGTGCCCCATCTCCAGTGCATCGAGCGAGTGCTGGACTCTTGAGAGTTCCTCATCCGACACCGACCACTTGATGTGCTGGCGACGGCCAAGGAGAACGGTCTCAAAGACCGTGGAATAGAGCGTATAGGTGAAATGCTGGGGAACGTACCCGATCACCTTCGCAAGATCGATGGGATCCACTGTACGGATATCGTTCCCGTCAATCCGGATGGTACCCGTACTCTGGGTATGAACCCCGGCAATCGTCTTGATGAGCGTTGATTTGCCGGAGCCGTTTGGGCCAACAAGGGCAACAATCTCTGCGTTTCCGAGGGAGAATGATATATCGTCCAGTACCCGTTTCTGGTCATAATCCTTGCCGACAGCGTCAATCACCAGTTCCATACGGATACCTCCTAATACAATCCCCGTCCTCTGCCCCTCATGATCAGGAAAAGGAAGAATACGCCGCCAATGGCATACATGATGATGCCAACCGGGATCTCCACCGGGCTCATGATCGTCCTGGCCACCGTATCGGAGATCAAGAGGATTGCCGCACCCATCAGGCCGGCGCACGGGATCAGGTAGCGGTGATCGCTCCCGATGAACATGCGACAGATATGCGGCCCCATGAGGCCGATGAACCCGATGATGCCGGTGAAGGCCAGGCAGCACGATGCCGCAAAGGTTGAGATCATCAGGCCGGACAGGCGCAGGCGCTCGACATTGATCCCGAGGTTTTTTGCCACATCGTCGCCCGCGGAGAGGGCATTTAAGTCCCATGCCTTTCGCTCCAAAAGGTAGAAACAGATAACCACGAGCGGGATAAGAAGCAGGACGGCACTCCAGCTTGCCCCCCACATCCCGCCCATCAGCCAGACCATCAGTTCCCGGAGTTTCTCGTTGTTGGTGGTATACTTGAGTGCCATTACGCCGGCCGTAAAGAGGTAGCCGATCACCACACCGGCAAGGATAAGCGTGGACTGCGTGGTCCCCCGCGAACGGGAGATCCAGTAGACAAGGAGCATGGAGAGCCAGCCGAAGAGGAACGCGAAGACAACGATCCACATGTCATAACTGAGCAGGAAGTACGAGACGAGGATACCCGGCCCAAGGACAATCGCGAGCGCGGCGCCAAAGGATGCGGCCGATGAGAGTCCCAGCGTGAACGGGCTGACGAGCGGATTCCTGAGCAGCCCCTGCATCACCGCACCGGCAACAGCGAGACTGATCCCGGTGAGGATGGCAAGGAAGATCCGGGGGAGCCGGAACCCGACCACGATCAGTTCGGCCTGCGGATTGGATGGTGCGGGGATGGAGACCGGGATCGTATCGTACCACGCCCCGATGGAGGGCAGGTACGTGTGCAGGAAGTTCTGGAGCATTACTGCGCAGGAATGCCCGATGGCAAGGATGGTGTCCATGGGTGAGATCGGGACCGTACCGATACCTGCGGAAATGACAGCCGCCATGATGACCAGGAGGGAGAGGCCAATGATCAGCGCTATACGCCGGGTGCTGCCCTCTTTGTACAGGGAATGTACGGTCACTTTTTTGGGAGTTAACGGTTTATGGATCTCTTCCATGAATGGACCCCGGGAGACAGGAGCGATACGGGATTCCTGCTGAAAAGGTGAGGGGAGGTCTGGATTTACATCCCGATTCCTTTCACAAGATCTGCGAGTTGTTCTGCCTGGAGATCCTCGAGTTTGAGATATTTTGCACCCAGTTCCTCAGAGAGGGACTGGGCAAGCCCAAAGGAGAGAAACCCATTCTCGGAATCGATCACAAACGAGGATATGCCGGCATCGCGGATGTGGGCTGCCATTTCCCTGGCATCCTCCATGGGGGAACCGGATCCCATGCTCACATTTCCTTTTCCATCAGAGATCAGGATCATTCGTGGGATGGTGTGGTGGTTGATCATCAGTTCCCGTTTCAGGACTTCGAATCCCTTGGAGAGTCCATGGGCAAGTGGTGTTTTGCCACCTACCGGAAGCGACTGCATGTAGTTCCGGGCAAGCTCCACACTCGATGTTGGCGGGAGAAGAACTTCAGCGCCCTTGCCCCGGAAGATCACAAGACCTACGCGGTCACGTTTCTGGTAGGCATCGATCAGGAGCGAGAAAATTGCACCCTTGACTGCTGTCATCCGCTGCTGTGCGCCCATGCTCCCGCTGGCATCAACAACAAACAGGACCGTGCTACCCATTTTGCGCTCCCTGACTTTTTCACGAATGTCCGAGGTCTCAATCACAACGGCAAGTTCCCCGGCTCGGTCCCGCTGGTGAGGAGCTGCCGCCCGGATCGTTGCGTCAAGGGCAATGTCCGGCCCCAGGGCCTTTGGGATCCGGTCTCTGACGTATCTCCCGTCACGGGATTCAGTTGTGCTCCTCCTCCCGTTTCCCTCCCGACAGAATGCGTCAATTCGGCGCGGCGCTGAAAACTGCTGCTGGTTTACCTTAAACGGCGCCCCTTCAGCAGACTGCGTAGTGGCCGAACCGTCAGGCATTGCGTTCTCTTTTGGTTTCTGGTTTTCCGGATGTTCGTGGTTGTGCTCCGGCTGCTGGCGCTCGTCTTGCGATTTCCGGATGGACTGTTCTATCTTCTGCGTATCCATCTGTTGTTCGGAAAACGGCCGGCGACGCATCCGGTGGGAGAGCACGAGCGTTGCCGCTTCACGGACATCGTCCCCGGTTACCTCCGTACGGCAGTTGTATGCCGCGATGGTTGCTGCCGTCTTCATCATGGTAATATCGGCACGGTGGCCATCGACTGCCATGTCGATGCATATCTGGGCGATCATCCGGAGCATCTCATCGGAGACTACGACCTGCGGCAGGAGTTGTTGTGCCCGGACAATCCGCTCACGGAGTTCCTGTTCAGCAGAATCCCAGGTGGGGAGGAACTCTTCCGGTGAATCGTCATACTTCTGCCGCCTCCGGATCACCTCGACCCGGGTGTCGGCATCATGGATGCCCTCAATGTCCACGCAGAGCCCGAAGCGGTCGAGGAGCTGGGGGCGCAGTTCTCCCTCTTCGGGATTCATCGTGCCGATAAGAATGAATGCCGAAGGGTGGACGTACGAGACCCCTTCACGCTCGATGTAGTTCATCCCCATGGCCGCAGCATCCAGGAGAACATCCACGATGTGGTCATTCAGGAGGTTGACCTCATCCACGTACAAAATATTCCGGTGTGCCTGTGCAAGGATGCCCGGCTCAAACTTCTTCTCTCCTTTCTTGAGTGCATGTTCGATATCGAGGCTGCCAACCACTTTGTCTTCGGTGGCGCTGATTGGCAGCTCAATGACCCGCATCTTTACATCTGTCACGGGAAGGTTTGGATATTTTTTCTGGCAATCAAGACAGAGGCCTTTTCGGTCATTTGGATCACATCCGAATGTGCATCCCTCGACAACCTGTCGTTTCGGGAGCAGGAAGGCGAGTGCCCGGGCAGCGGTTGATTTTGCCGTGCCTTTCTCGCCTTTGATAAGTACGCCGCCGATGCGGGGATTGATCGCGTTGAGGAGTAACGCCATTTTCATCTGTTCCTGGCCGACAATAGCGGAAAACGGGTAAATGTCGTCGAAATGGTGCATCGCTGGGCTCCGGCTATTATTTTTAAAATTCGTAATTCTACTTCATCATATTGTTTTCATTGATCTTATAAATTATTTTATTTGTAATTTTTCTTACTATTCAGTATGAAATTTCGTAAGATATTTATTACTTCATGAAAAGAATTACCCTCAAGCCGGGTTGCGATCCGATTCTTCCGGAAACGGGAATGCGCCGTTGATGCAACAGACATTAAACCGGATGAGTTTGTCTCTCAGCAAACCCCGGCAACACCGGGAATTCAATCTGGAAATTATTTTTGGGAAGACATGTCATGAAACTGACTGCAATTATGTGGGGTTCGTATTCCCCGATTCTGAAACGAGCGGCAGAAACAACCGGTGTTGACCTCACTATTTATCCTAACCGGGTACTGGACGATTCTCCGGAAAAAGTGGAGGAAGCACTTGAGTCCATGAAAATGTCCGATGTCGTGCTCTTATATCATACTTCAGACATGTTCTGGGAACAAATTGACAAAGAGATCAAACGTATCGGAAAAACAATTCCCGTAATCTCTCTGGGATATGAACCATCCTTTTTTGCATATTCTTCCGTATCCCCGGCGATTGTCACAACCTGCCAGGCATACCTCGTCAACAGTGGCGATGAGAATTACCGGAATATGCTCCGGTTCATCCAAAAAGAACTGTTCGGTGAAGGTGTTCCCGCTCTTCCTCCCCTTGATGTCCCGTGGGAGGGGATCTACCACCCGGATGCCCCGACCGTGTACACGGGTATTGACTCGTATCTGGCCTGGTATTCCCCACGCAGGAAAGGGACCGATCCGTTTATCGGTATCATCTTTTCCCGGGTGACGTGGGCATCATCGAATACTGCTATTGAAGATGCCCTTATCCGCAGCCTTGAAGAAAAAGGCCTCAATGTCATACCGGTTTTCACGTATGCAATACGGGACGCGAGTATCGGTGCCAAAGGAATGATGTATATCATCTCCGAATACCTGACACACGGGGGTGTGCCCCGTGTTGACGCGATCATCAAACTGGTGCCATTCCTGCTGGGAACCTCGCGGGGAGATAATTACCAGGAAAAAACGACCGCAGAAAGCGGTGTCAGACTGCTCAAGCAGTTAAATATCCCGATCTTTCACCCCATCATCTCAAATTATCAATCGATCGGGCAGTGGAGGGATTCCACCGGCCTGACCCTTGACACCGGATGGGCAGTTGCAATGCCGGAGTTTGAAGGTGTGATCGAGCCGGTCTTTCTCGGCGCAAGCAGGAGCAGTGCTGACGGGGAAAAACCCCGGGAACCGGTTCCGGACCGCTGCGACAAGATTGCGGCCCGGGTAAAACAGTGGGTCATGCTTGCAGGAAAACCGGTCCATGAACGGAGGGTATCGTTCATCTTCAACAACAATCCCTGTGCAAATGCTGATGCAAATGTGGGCTCGGCATCGCATCTGGATTCACTGGAAAGTGTCGCGCGGATCCTCACAAGGATGAAGGAAGCCGGCTATGCCGTCGATCCTCCGTCCAATGGCAGGGAACTCATCGAGACCATCATGGGGAAAAAAGCACTCTCCGAGTTTCGCTGGACAACCGTCGAGGACATAGTAGCAAAGGGCGGCGCCCTCCTGCAGATGGATATGGAGACCTACCTGCCGCACTTCACCTCGCTGCCACCCGCGGCGCAGAAACGCGTGATTGCAACGTGGGGGGAACCACCCGGCCTGGGAATGGTGTACCAGGACAGGATTCTTATTACCGGTCTCTCGTTTGGCAATGCAACGGTTCACGTCCAGCCCAAGCGCGGTTGTTTCGGCGCACGGTGCGACGGGCAGGTCTGTAAGATCCTTCATGATCCTGACTGCCCGCCGCCACACCAATACCTGGCTACGTACCAGTATATCCGGGAAATTTTCAAGGCAGATGTCGTTGTCCATGTCGGTACGCATGGAAACCTTGAGTTCCTGCCCGGAAAGGGTCTCGGACTTTCAGAGGAGTGTTTCCCGGATATTGTCGCCGGGTCGGTTCCCTACCTGTACATCTACAATTCGGACAATCCTCCGGAAGGCACGCTTGCGAAACGGCGGAGTTATGCCACTCTTGTCGATCACATGCAGACCGTCATGACGGGGAGCGGCCTCTACGAGGGACTTGAGGAACTGGAGAACCTGCTCACCCAGTACGAGACCGCAAAGATCGACCCGGCGCGGGCCCACGCCCTCCAGCACCTGATTCTTGATACGCTGGCGGAAAATAATCTCGATAAGGATATGCACATGACCCACGATCTTCCCCTTGCGGAAGTGGTTGGCCGGGCACATGAGGTGCTCTCGAAGATCCGCAATACCCAGATCGATGCCGGTATGCATATCTTCGGGGAGCTTCCGCAGGGTGAGAAGCGGGTGGATTTCATCAGTTCGATCATCCGGTATGATACGAGCGATCGCTCGCCCCGCCGTATCATGGCACAGATACTTGGGCTTGACCTCACCGATCTGCTTGCAAACCAGCAAAAGTACTCTGATATCCACAAGGCATCGTATGGTGCACTTCTGGAACAGCTGGACGGGATTCTCCGGCAATTTATCTGGTCCGTGCTGGAAGATCCCGCATTGTCCTATGAGACACTCTTCCTGCGCACGATATCCCAGGAACAGGCCTGTGAACTGGATGGCATCCGCGATCGGATCGCTGACATCGACCGCCGTATTGATGACTCAAGGGAGATCGAATCGCTCTTCAACGGTTTTAACGCGGGATATATCCCGGCTGGCCCCTCCGGTCTCATCTCACGCGGCCACGAGGATGTTCTGCCCACCGGCAGGAACTTCTATTCCCTTGATCCGCACCGGGTCCCGACCCGGGCTGCATGGCGTGTCGGCCAACGGCTTTCTGAATCGCTTATCGCCAAATACCATGGCGAAGAGGGAAACCTTCCGGAGAATGTGGCATTCTACTGGATGGCAGGCGACATCATGTCTTCGGACGGAGAGATGTTTGCCGAGATGTTTGCCATGCTGGGTGTTGAGCCGGTATGGTCCCCCAACGGACAGGTGAAAACATTTACTATTATACCGCTGGTGACACTCGGCCGGCCCCGGATCGATATCACGGTCCGTACCTCCGGTATCCTGCGGGATAACTTTTCCAATTGTTACGAACTGCTCGATGAGGCTGTCATGGCTGTTGCAGCGCTCGACGAACCGGTGGAACAGAACTACGTCCGAAAGCATACTCTTGCTGCCATCGGACAGGAGGGGATGTCCATCCGTGATGCAACTCTCCGGATCTTTTCATCTCAGCCTGGCACTTATTCGAGCGGCGTGAACCTTGCTGTGCTTGCGAGTGCCTGGAAAGATGAGAAAGATCTTGCAGATATCTTCGTTGCTGTGAACGGCTATGCCTATGGTAAGGAGATCACCGGCAGGAACGCCCATGAGCAGCTTGCGTCCAGCCTTTCTACGGTATCGGTGACGTTCAACAAGGTGCAGTCTGATGAGTATGATCTGCTCGGGTGCTGCTGTTACTTCGGGGCGCACGGGGGAATGACCGCAGCTGCCCGCCATTATTCCGGCAATGAGGTAAAGCCGTACTATGGCGATACACGCGAGCCCGGACATATCGAGGTCCGGGATCTTGCCGATGAAATCCGCCGCGTTGTCCGCACAAAACTCCTGAACCCGAAGTGGATCGACGGCATGAAGGAGCACGGGTACAAAGGGGCGTCCGATATTATGAAACGGGTGACCCGGGTGTACGGCTGGGAGGCATCAACACAGGAAGTTGATGACTGGATCTTCGATGATATCGCCCAAACATTCGTGAATAATGAAGAGATGAGGGAGTTCTTTGAGAAGAATAATCCCTATGCACTGGAAGAGATCTCCCGAAGGCTGCTCGAAGCAGAACAGCGCGGTCTCTGGAATGCGGACGAGGATGTGCTCAACGATCTCAAGAACAACTACCTTGAGATCGAGTCCTGGATGGAAGACCTGGTGGGAGAGGGCGAATACCAGGGGGGCAGTGTTGACATCATAACCAAGGATGATGTCGCTGCCTGGGGCGATTCGATGAACGAGATCATGGCAAAAATCCATACAAAACACCGGCACTGAAACGCCAGGGAAAACAGGATGGAACAAGACAATGAATGCAATCGAGACAACGAATCTCACGAAATACTATGATGCGCTCTGCGCTGTGGATAACCTGACTCTGTCCGTGAACAACGAGATCTTTGCCCTGCTGGGCCCGAACGGGTCCGGCAAGACCACCACAGTGCTGATGCTGACTACCCTTCTCAGACCAACAAAAGGAAGCGCAACCGTCTGCGGACACGATATTTCTGGTGATGGAGAAGGTGTGAGAAAGAAACTCAGTTATGTCCCTCAGGACATGGCGGTGGATATCAAACTGACCGGCCGGGAGAACGTCCGATTCTTTGCAGACCTGTACGGGGTGCCGCAAGCCAGCGACCGTGTCGATGATGTGCTTGCAGTGATGGACCTGACCGACCGGGCCGACGATCTTATTAAGACTTACTCGGGCGGGATGCGACGGCGGCTCGAACTCGCGCAGGCCCTTGTCCACGAACCGTCCGTGCTCTTCCTGGACGAACCGACAATCGGTCTCGATGTTGCAGCACGCAAGAAGATCTGGGAACATATCCGGGCCCTGAGAAAGAAAGGCATGACGATCTTTGTCACTACCCACTACATGGACGAGGCAGACCAGTTCTGCGACCGGGTCGGAATCATCAGCAAAGGACGGATTGCCGCGCTTGGCACCCCGATGGAACTCAAGGCCCGTCTGATGAAAGATGTGATCACGGTAAAGATTGACGGGTCGTTTGTTCCACCGGAGGTGGACGGGGTGGTCTTTGTCGGGAGTAATGGTGACGAGGTCTCGTTTACTGCAGAGAACGGGCGGGAAGCGCTGCCGGCGCTTGCAGATGCCCTCGGGAAATCCGGTTGTCTTGTCCGTGCAATGTCCCTGCGTGAACCTACCCTGGATGATGTGTTCCTGCATGCAGTTGGCCAGCAGGAGGAGCCTCAAGGGTTTGAATATAATAAATTCAGGATTATGCTGCGGAGGAGAAGATGAACGGTATTGTCCCCTACATGAAACGGGATTTTACCAAGTGGTTCCGTGGGCGGGTAGCGGTGATCTCATCGCTGGTCATGCCAGCAGCCTGGCTGATCTTTGTCGGCCTTGCCCTGCCGGTCCAGTTCACTGGCAACTACCTGGACTTCATCACGCCGGGTATCCTTGTCATGACCATGCTCTCTGCCGGGCTGAGTGGCGGAGCGCTCCTGATGTTTGATAAGATCCTTGGCTTTCTCAATAAATTCCTTGCCCTTCCCACCCCCCGGAGCAGCATCCTTGTTGGCAAGATCCTTTTCATCACCGGACGCGGCCTGATCCAGACAACGATCATCCTGATTATCGCGCTTCTCATCGGAGCTACCCTGCTCAATCCCGTGCAGTATGCCCTCACGTATTTTATTCTCTTCCTCTTCGGGGTCCTGATCTCGGCGTTTGCCACAACGATTGCGCTGTACCTTGACGATCACGATTCCTACTCAGCATTCAACACCATGATCTCGATGCCGCTCTTCTTCACGTCCAGCGCCCTGATGCCGTATAGCGTCATGCCGGCCTGGCTTGCAACCATTGCACATTTCAACCCGCTCAGTTATGCGATCGATGCGGTGCGGGATGTAACGGCTGGTGGATTCCCCGTCCTGCCACTTCTTGTCCTGCTTGTGCTGACCGGGTGTGTGCTTGCAATCTGCACGCACGTTTTCAGGAGGGTAACCGTATGACTACACAGATGATGCGGATCAGTATTTCCCTCATCCTTGTTCTCTGCATGGTCCTGGGTGCGGGCTGCGTGGATTCTTCTGAAAAAAGCCCGCTCGCACCATCGGGTACGCCAGCCCCTGCAATGACCGGCATCACCAATGAGGTGTCAGGAATCTCCAGCGGGAACTGTACACCGGTCACCATCATGCAGACTGACGGGTCACTGGTGACCCTGCCCTGTCATCCGAAGCGAATTATCGTAGCGAATGGCAATGCCGCTGAGATGATGATCGCAATCGGGGCACAGGATATGGTTGTTGGCGTGACCCAGTCCACGACCAATGTCTCGTATATCATGGATAAGATCCCGCAGGCAGAAAATGTTGGTGACTGGCAGGTGCCCAATGTCGAACGGATACTGGCTCTCCACCCGGATATCGTGATTGCGTATGCAAGTTCAAAACCCAAGAACCTGGACCAGTTCGCAGCTGCCAATATCACGGTCATCTATCTCGACTGTTTCCGTCTGTCTACTCTTGCCCGGGATGCCCGGTCTCTGGGCGCTCTGACCGGCAAATCGAATGAGGCGGAAGTGTATGCCCGGATGGTGGAAGATACCGTTGCGGAGATTACCGGGAGAGTCAGGGACATTCCTGCAGAAGAATATCCATCTGTCTATTCAGAGTCCTACACCGATTATACGGTCTCCGGTTCTGGTTCCGGTGCTGATGAGCAACTTACCCTTGCCGGTGGAAGGAATATTGCATCGGATGTTTCGACTTCATCTGCCAAGATCAGCACGGAATGGGTTATTGCACGCCAACCGGATTTTATTTTCAAGGTTATTTCGTCCAGTAACCAGAAACCATTCCCTGAGATAGCGGCGACCCTCCGGAACCGGACCGGGTGGAACACGGTCCCTGCGGTAAAGAACGACCGGGTGTATCTCTTTGCCAATGATGTTGAGTACGGACCCCGGGCATATATCGGGCTGGTCTACAAGGCGCAGCTTCTCCACCCCTCTGAATTCCGAGACCTGCACCCGCGGGCAATGCTGAATGCATATGCGGACAGGTATGTTTCCGGGACGAACGGGACGATGATGGTGTTCCCGTGATGTGATTGTGGTTTTCTCCTGAGTAACCTTTTTTTATTGATCTTCTTTCCTGCGGTAGTGGAGACCCACAAAAAGGATACCCATCCCGATCAGGGCAGTTTCAACACCCAGCGGTGAGGGAAGCGCTGAAGTTCCCCTGGCGGCAGCAGATGCGGCGGAAGGAGTCACGAGCCCTTTATTGTACCGGAGAACACCGGGAAGCGTGTCGGCACCGGCAACCGAGCCGGGGAAATTGGTAAAGATCACACGCTCCGCCGGAATTCCATTATCGTGAAGTGCCTCCGTGATACCTTTAGCCATATCCCCTGACTGCATGTTCTCGATCACGTATTTTACATTCCGGTATTTCTCCGGATGATCAAAGATATCATTGATGACTGCCCGCGGGGTGGACTGCCCGTTGTTATAGAAATCCGGTGCAAAAACCGAGACCACGTTAAGCCCGAGCCATTCTTCAGCAGCTTCTTTCTGCCAGAGCATGACGATGACATCCTGTCCGGCAATCCGGGATCGCTCCTCTCGTGATGGATCGGTTGCATCGATCTGTGCATTGTATGAGGCAAGCCGTTCCTCATAGTAGGTCTGGTTCTTCGGATCGGCACCGATGAGCCATGAAGCGGATTCCTGCGCAAGCGTATGGGCTCCTTCCGGTGTATTCCAGACCATTGAGGGATCCTTCAGGGTCTTCCAGGAAATATTCGTGTTATGGTTTGCTGCCATGAACTTGTTGACATAGGGCATCACGTATTCCTTGTCCACCGACCCGTTGATTGCGACAAAGAGATCTGCGCTTGCAAGGAAGTCCATGTCCATCTGGATGCGGTTGGGAATGATCTCGCCTTGCATGTGCGGGCAGATGGTGGGATCGGCAATGGCGATCACCCGAACACGATCTCCGCCGATATAACTGATTGGGTCAGACAGGACGGTTGTCGTTGATACGACATTCAGTGCAGCGACACCCGGGATACAAAGAATTACAAGAATAAGAGCAAGTGTGATATATTTTCTCATAAGTAATACAAGATCAACAAATCGTTTATTCTTTTCTCATTGAGATCCTCCGGCGGGGGGAAAGTATGATGGCCGCAGCAAACAGGATGCTGAAAAGAACTGCTGTCAGGGGTGAGACCGGGAGTCCGTATTCCAGGCCGGTTAGAGCCCCGCTCACGCTGACGATGGCTCCGATAATTGGTGCAACAATAAACATCTGTTTGATACTGTTGCAGAACTGGACCGCGATTGCAGCGGGAGTGACCAGCCAGACATAGAGCAGCAGACCTCCGATAATATTGATACAGAGTGCAACGGTAAGTGCGATCATGAAGAGCATCGCGTAGTAGACCGGACGGACCCGGATACCGGCAGCCTCGGCAATTTTCTGGTTAAAAATAATTGCGGTGATCTCTTTGTAAAAAATTATGATAAACAGGATTGTGACAATTGAAATTACTGCGAGGCCGTAGATCTCCTCGCGGAACAGGGAGACAACATCGCCGAACATGAGCCCGCTGGCATCAAATCCCCGGCCAAGGGACTGCATGTAGGCAATAAAGAAAATTGCGATTGCCATGGTCATGCCAAACATGACGCCCAGTGCTGTGTCGGGGGAGATCTTCGCACGCTCGGAGAGCGGTCCGAGCAGAACTGCAACGATCAGGCCGGCAAGGATAGCGGCAAGGGTGGCATTGATTGAAAAAAAGATGCCGACCGCAGCTCCGGCAAACGCTGCATGTGCCATCGTGAATCCAATCGATGATATATTGATCTGGGTGATGACAACGGCGAGAACGCTGCAGGCAATGGATGCAAAGAGCATCGCTTCCACGGCATGGCAGACAATATTATTCTGGATGAGAAATTCAAGCATGATATTCACGCACTGGATTTTCGGACCTGGGCTTCCACATCGCCCGGTGCACAGGTGGTATCATGGATCAGCGTACCGTTTTTCATCACCAGGATATGGATCGGGCGATCAGGGAGGTCGTCAAACGCATGTGAAACAATAATAATGGTCACGCCTTTTTTTGCCAGTGATTCCAGCAAATGCGATATACGCTCCCGGGCGAACAGGTCGAGGTTACTGAATGGCTCGTCAAGGAGCAGCACCCTGGGATTTTTTGCGAGATTATGAGCAATCAGGACTTTCTGCTGCTGGCCACCCGAGAGCTGACCAATCGGGATATCCGCCATATCTTCAACGCCCAGGCTCTTCATCGCTTCTTCAGCTGCACGATAATCGGCATCCCCCGGCCGGGTAAATAATCCAAGACCTCCATACCTGCCCATCATGACAACATCCCGTACGGTAAACGGCGTCAGGGGACTGAACGCAAAGTTCTGGATGAGGTACCCGACCTTCTGCCGTACATGGACACCATCCCCCGCCAGGGCCATTCCACAGATTGTTGCCTTCCCGTGGGTAATCGGGAGCATGCCGTTGATGGTCTCAAGCAGCGTGGTCTTGCCCGCACCATTCGGGCCTCCGATGATGACGTACTCGCCCTGTTTTATCGTGAGAGAAAGATCGCGGATAGTGGGATGTTCGGCGCCTTCGTATGCCGTGAATACATGGTCAAGGACAACCACGGCATTATCCTTTTGTCCGTGAATGCTCATGCCAGTCGGATGGTGAAGAGATTGTTGTCGGTCTTATTGAAAAGATCGAGAGCGAAATGCTCAATCGCTGCCTCATAGTGGTGCCCATCATCCTTTGGCGGGGTATAAGGTTTCGGTGTCAGGACAAGCGTTTTGCCATTGCCTGTAAACACGCACTGGACGGACGGGCTCATGACAATCTCGATGTTGCGCTTGCCAAGGGTGCAGCCGGATCCCAGCTGGACTCCATCGACCACGCAGGACTCCGGGGGAGTGCCCGAACAGTGCACCGCGGCTTTTAAGGAGAAAGGGTCATCGCAGAAATGGTCGCGGGCATATCGTCCCATGCGGTAGCCGAGAACGATGAATGGCCCAAGGTGCCCGTGGAAGGCCGCGAGGTCCTGGGCCGTGTAATTCTTGGTGATATTGAACAAGTGGCAGTGTTCGTCTGCCATGGATGATGCGGATTTCATACTAATATTATTACTAAAAATGATACTTAAATACAACTTTTTGATTTTGTGCTATAACTTTCAATAAATGTATGCAATAACTCTCCAAAATCAGGATTGAATCTTCCAATTATCGAAAAAAAGGATAAAAAAGATGAGATCAGGGTTCGATTTTTATCTTCGTCTTCGCAAAGATCTTCCCGCTCTTGTCGGTCAGTTCCACCCAGAAAGATCTGCCAATGTTGTCCGGGTTATCAAGATAATATACGCTTGATTTACTATCCATGTTCGGTTGAAGGAATGAGTGGTTATGGTATGGCGGAAGAACGTATGCCCGGTCACCCACAGTGAATGATTTGATTCCGGTATAGCCTCCGGCTTTCAACCAGCGGTTAGCATCGGCATCTTTTGTTGAATTCGTGATCGAGGTCTTGTTTACCGACCAGACCATATGCTCGGCATTGCCGAACGAGTCCGATAAGCGCACAAGGACAGT
Organism: Methanoregula sp.; assembly: GCF_028679125.1. Taxonomy (GTDB): domain Archaea; phylum Halobacteriota; class Methanomicrobia; order Methanomicrobiales; family Methanospirillaceae; genus Methanoregula. The sequence goes on from NZ_JAJRCG010000002.1 coordinate 149,898, forward strand.
CGTACTTGCCGTGCTGATATCCTCCGGGCCTTCGTTTTCGATCCAGAATCCATGGGACTGGCTGTAACCTCCAGTGATCTGGACATCGGGCGCCTTATCGTTACTCTCACTCAAGCCACCTGCAAATGCCGATACTATCGCCGCGATAATGATTGTCACGACAAGCATCAGCATCACACCGACTACCGGTGAGACTGCTTGGTTGTCCATTCGTGTCATGGTTATGCATCCTCCACGGTGACATCCTTGTCAAAGATTACCTTCGAACTTGGGATGTGGATCAGTTGGACGTTAACGACCTTACCGGGCCTGAGTTCCTCCCATCCCTTGCCGAGGATTGCCTGCATTGCATCAGTGCCGAATTCACCAGGGCCCAGCGTGTAAGATCCAGTAGTGTACTGGTATCTGGAGTCTGGAGTGGAACCATATCCCCCGATGGTCTTACTAAACCCGGCGGCAGAGTTGTGAAGATGCGTACCGGACAGCAGACTGTAGTTGCCCCAGTGCTGGTCTGTGTAATAACTACCGCTTACCACCGTACGGTTCACACCTGGTCCGAACCCGAGAGGCGACGTGTAATTATTTTCACACTTTATTGGATCCGTTACTGAACCACATTTATAATACGTGTTCGGTATTACCGACTGCCCGGTGATCGTGGTGACAATCGGGTACCCGCTGTTGTTTGTCCAGGTTGTTACCAGTTTGAGATCCTTTGTCGGGATCGCGTTGTCCGTGCTTATGACCGCGAGATCGAATCCGCTGGTACCCCAGCTGCCGCTGTTCGAGATATGGCATTCGAACGATGCCACCGGTGCTTTCTCGGTTCCGGCGGATATACCCCCGGCAAAAGCAGAGACCACGGCTGCAATGATGATCGTGACGACCAGCATCAGCATCACACCCACAATCGGGGAGACTGCATTTTCATGGTTGTTGAAAGTCCTGATCATGTTTTCCCCTCCTTATCCGGTAATCTCCGGCACCGCGATCTGCCCGGACGTGATCATCTTATTGCTGGATTTGTCGATGATCTGATAGGTAAGCACATCACCGGCATTGACAAAGAATGGGTACGTCCCGTCGTTCTTGAGCCAGTTAACGGAGACATATCCCTTATACTTAGCTACATAATCCGCGTGGACAACGAACTTATCACCCGGTTTGACAATTGTGCCATGATCCGGCATCCGTTCCATATACTTCGACCAGTTATTGGAGAAGCCGGTGATCAATGATTTATCTCCGACGCCCGTGGCCTGGCCACCAAGTCCGGAGGCATTGGTATTTGTCAGGGGGGTGTTGGCATTGGATACCGTGGATTTCTCCGCAGGTTTCTGAAGAGATGAGAATTTCATCTCGATGTTGGCGAGGTTGACCGAATCGCCGCCTTTATGCTCAAAGATGATGTAAACATCAGCGGCAGGATCGGCCGGATCACTGATCGGTGCCGGAACCCCTTTTCCAAAGCCCGTTGTTTGGTTGGTCAGATCATAGGATCCCCCGACATAGAACTCCGAAGCCGTGATGGTTGCCACCGGGGTCTTGGTCTGCGCCCCGCTCACTCCTCCGGCAAAGGCCGAAACGACTGCAGCGATGATGATCGTCACAACCAGCATCAGCATCACGCCTACTACCGGGGAGACTGCTGAATCCTGCTTATGGTAATGTTTTGTCATCATTGCAGGTTCACCTTCTTGTCGATAATGTACTTACCGCTGGGCACATGCAGCAGTTTCACTTCAATCTGCGAGTGATTGCTGATACATTCTTTCAATACATCAATCCCGGCGGTTATTGCGATATTATCTGGGGTGGGATACATACTGGCATCCGGAACCAACCCCAGGAGTTCGGCAGTATATGCCATCTGGTATGTCCGGGCGATATCCCCCGACATCCAGGTTGCATTCCCGAACCATGCGGAACTCTGGAATCCTGTTACCGCATTTCCGCAGGGAAAACCGTATTTCTGGTTGTCGTAGACGTGTGGAGCCCGTGTGCAGGATACGCTACCATACAGATTCATGCAATTATATGAAGAAGTCGGCGACTGTACGTGCCTGACTACGGTCCCGTTCGGGAGTGTCAGGTACGTAATCAGCTGCGTATCCTTGGTCATAATTGCATCGCCTCCCATATGCTCGAATGAGATATCATAATTCGACGTGCTGATAGTCCCATCATCACCAACAACCCAGCCGGTCTTAATCTGGAGACTGGCCTGCGGCGTTTTCTGCTGGCTGCCGCCAAGTCCCCCGGCGAATGCGCTCACCACTGCTGCAATAATAATCGTCACAACCAGCATCAGCATAACGCCGACGACCGGAGAGACGCCAGCGTCTCTGGATTTTTCGTAAGAACACATCATAACACCTTTGTCATTTTTAAAAAGATGTAGGTACAAATTTCATACATCCTATCGAATTCGTAGCACTTGATTATATAAAAGAATTCGTTTTTGTAATTTAATGTGAGTGGATAGCAAGAATTGAATAATTATTGAGAGGCTGCAACAAAAAATAAAAAAATTCACCGGTATTGCCAACAGGGATTCACCAGCCATTATGGGGAATCATCTCCACGCTCCCCCGGATCGTGGGGCCGGAAAACCCACGGTTCCCCCACTGCCTCAGTCACCAGGTCGTCCTGCATGGCGATCCGCGCTGGAATTAGCGCTATTTACAGATTTGTCGAGCCATGCAAATGCTCCGGATCACCCGATCCGGGCCCATTACAAAGGAATCGAAATACTTAGTCCTTCATTTTCACGATTTAGTCCCTCAAAAACCGGGTATTACGGCCCGGGTCCCGGGCATTTGGTTTTTCTCCGTCAGAGAAATGTCTTCCAGGTGTGGGGGGATGCAGGTCAATGAGGGGATCTCGGGTCTCACCCCTGGATGCCCTGAAAGAGGGAATCGGGCACACTCCGGTTATGAGGTGTACTGTCCCCCATTCCCTCTGCCCCTGGTTCCTTCCAGGTACGGGTATTTAAGAATCTCCCGGACTGACTGGTAAACCAGAGGTCCCGTCACGCTCGATCTCGGAAAGGCCGGCCCTCCCGACCCGGAAGTACCGGTAGGTTCCGTTCTTGGAATAAATCCAGAGCTCGAGGAGGATCTGGGTTGATTCCGGAAACAGCTGGAGTTCTTCGATCATATCGCGGTACTCGTGTTCGAATTCCCGGATCGTGGAAATAATTTTTTCTGTACGCCGTACTTTAACAAAGATAACGTTGACCGGTGTCCGGATCAAAAAGTCGCACACGCTCTCAAGGCCGTAACAGATTTTCATCGCGCAACCCTGCCCTGTGCAATCCGGATTGCATTGTCAACACCTGTTGTTGCCGGGTGTCCTTTTGTCATGGCAGTTCACATTCCTTCATTTCCATGTCCTGTCTGGCCAATACCGGTTGCATTGCAGTTTCTCTCTTGAGCGATCGTATCCCGGGTCCGGGTGTTGAAATACCGGCGCTGGATTTTGTGTGGGTGCAGCATATTCCGTTGTATACTCCTTGAGTGTCCCATGTATCGATGCAAAGCCTGTGTTGATTATATAAAATAAATATTTGTTTTACATTAATATTAAAATTGTTATTTTGGTGTAAATACACTTGACCGTGCCTCCGTTGTCATCATGAACAAAAAATCGTGAGAATTCGTTATGAGCGCGGGTTCGATTGCATGATCTGGTACTTGCTGACTTCCCGACTTAAAAAATATTCAATGTGGGCGTTTGTCCCTGGCAAGGAAATCAACCGAGTTCCCCGTGAGTTTGTAATCCGGACATAACCTGTGGCATGGAGAAGACATGACTATGCTGGGAATAACCAGTTGTGCATGATTTTAGGGAAATCCACCTGACTCAATTTTAAAAAAATCATATATCGTAATACAAAATGAAAAATTCTTATACTACGGGAACCAATTTTCATTTGGTGATGAATGGAGAAAAGCATTGCCATGTATCAGCCTCATTATTCATCAATGCATGTTTCCTAAGATCCATTTTCTTTTAAATCCCCCAATTTAAAAAAAAGTGTACTCTTTTTTATAATTCAAACAAATTCATACTAAATCAAAAAAGTTTATTACTCGCGGGGGCATACTATAATTTCGGGGTGATGATATTTGCCTGGCTCTCCGGAAATCTAACCAGATACCCGAATTCCGGACTTGCCGCTCCACAGATGATCATCCTCTGGTAATGCATCACAAATCATTTTGATCGGAGTTGAACACCAGATGGTTGAAACCAAAAAGAAACCTGTGACAAAGAAAGCCGAACCAAAAAAGACCATGGCGACAAAGACTGCGACAAAACCAGTTTCCAAACCAAAAAAATAACTTTTTCAGGATTGCGAATCAAGTTTCTGGTTTCTCTCGTATTCGTTCAACAATGATTTCTGCTCTGTAGAATCTGTGGCAGTGCCAAGAATGGCTGTGCCACACTCCCGGTTGTGCTTTGTGTTGTAACTGGTGAGCCTTGGAAAAGGGATTTTGACCTAAACGTCAGATTTTTTCCATCAGGTCGCGTTGGAAATTTAATTTTAAAAAAGAAAAATTCAGGAGAACCCGCTCACGCCGTGACCGCTTCGCCGCACTTCTTTGCAGCGAACGAGACGTAGATCGAGACGATCCCCATGACGATTGCAAACCCGCCGGCAACGAAAGGCAGGAGCGCTGCTGCGATGAAGGGGTTGATGAGCAGGATGATACCAAAGATCAGGCTGATGATACCGAGCACTGCATTACCCCAGTCCTTCTTCGAGAATGCCTGGAACAGGTGGGCGCCTCCCACGAAACAGGCCCAGAACCCGATGAAGATGATGAAGAACGACAGGACAAAGATCGTGCTGTACATCGGGTAGAGCAGGATCACGATGCCGGCGACAATGTTGATGATCGCAAGGAAGATCTTCCAGCCCATGTTGCTCTTGTCAACCGCAAGACTCGCAATGGCAAAGATTCCTCCCACGAGCCAGTAAGCTCCCATGAAGGTGATGAGAAGAATTGTGGTCATGCCGGGAGTGAGGAGGAATGCGACCCCGAGAAGTAATGCAAGGATCCCCCAGAGGAGGAGGAGCCACCAGGGGAAGAGCCTGAGTCCTTCGATGCCCTGGTCAGCTATTGTTTCGTTTTCTGTCATGGTATTACCGGTGTAAAATTCCTCACGGTAGTATATCTATCATTCTGTTCTGCCGCAGGATGACCATGCACCCGATCGTTACAACGTTCACGTCAGGGACCGTTTCGGGCGCCTCTCCCTGCAGAATCCCCCTGCATCATTACCCCACTATTTAAATGCAAGTATATCCAAGCGCTCATCATGAGCAGGACCATTCATGATCGCCTTCTGTGCCGCCATGCACGGACGGAGGGAATGCGATGAACCCGGAGAAGCATCTGCTGGTCGCCGTCATCGATGACGCGATCCACACTGATACCCCCCACGGGCGGGCAATCAAGCGGATCGTCAAGGGCATCGAAGAGTTCGGCATCCGGGTTGCGGATGTTTCATCGCCGGAGGATGCCCGGGCTGCCTATTCCAGCCTCCCGGAAGTTGACTGCATTCTCATCAACTGGAACCTTGGCGGCGACACGGCAAAGAAACAGAAAGAGACCGTGGAGCTCATTCACGAGATCCGCAGCCGCAACGAGGATATCCCGATCTTCCTGATGGCCGAGCCCACGAGCGAGACCCCCGTGGCCCTGACGGTCGGCCTGATCCGGGAGGTCAACGAGTACATCTACGTGATGGAGGACACGCCGGAATTTATCGCCGGTCGCATCATGGCCGCATCAAAGCGCTACGAGGATCGCCTGCTGCCCCCGTTCTTCGGTGCACTGGTGAAGTTCTCGGAAGATTTCGAGTACTCGTGGCACACGCCAGGCCATGCCGGAGGCACCGCGTTCCGGAAATCGCCGGCAGGGAGGATATTCCACGAGTTCTTCGGAGAACAGCTCTTCCGCTCCGATCTCTCTATCTCGGTCGGCGAACTCGGGTCGCTGCTCGATCACTCGGGACCGGTCGGTGAGGCCGAGCGGTACGCGGCCAAGGTCTTTGGCGCTGACATGACCTACTTTGTCACGAACGGGACATCCACGGCCAACAAGATCGTGTACTTCGGCCGGGTCACCAAGGACGACATCGTCATGGTAGACCGGAACTGCCACAAGTCGGCCGAGCACGCCCTCACGATGACCCATTCTGTTGCAGTGTACATGATCCCCACGCGGAACCGGTACGGGATCATCGGCCCGATCCCGCCGGAAGAGATGACATCAAAAGCGATCAAGGCCAAGATCGCAGCCTGCCCGCTCACAAAAAATATTCCTGATAAAAAACCCGTGCACGCCGTGATCACGAACTCGACCTACGACGGCCTCTGTTACCATGCAGCGGACGTGGAAGCGCTGCTTGGGAAGAGCGTGGACAGCATCCACTTCGACGAGGCGTGGTACGCCTATGCCCGGTTCAACCCGCTCTATAAGGACCGGTTCGCGATGCGGGACGGGGCAAAGGACAAGAACGGCCCCACGGTCTTTGCCACCCAGTCCACCCACAAGCTGCTGGCCGCCCTCTCACAGGCCTCCATGATCCATATCCGGAACGGCCGTACCCCGGTCGAACACTCCCGGTTCAACGAGGGGTTCATGATGCACAGCTCCACATCGCCCCTGTATACGATCATCGCGTCGCTCGATGTCTCCTCGAAGATGATGGACGGGGCTTCCGGCCGGGTGCTCACCAATGAGTCCATCGAAGAAGCGATACGATTCCGCCGGACCATGGCCCGGATCGAGAAAGAGATCGCGACCGGAAAGACAAAAACTGACTGGTGGTTCCCGATGTGGCAGCCGGCAATGGTCACCGACCCGAAGACAAAACGGAAAATCCCGTTTGCCGGGGCATCGCTCGATACCCTCCGGGACAATCCCTCCTGCTGGGTGCTGCACCCGGGCGAGAAATGGCACGGGTTCGACGGCCTGCCGGACAACTACTGTATGCTCGACCCGATCAAGGTCACGGTCCTTATGCCCGGCGTCAATGATGACGGCACGCTCGCACGCTGGGGAATCCCGGCGGCAGTCGTAGTGAAGTTCCTCGATACGCGGGGCATCATTAACGAGAAGTCCGGGGATTATTCAATCCTCTTCCTCTTCTCGATGGGGATCACGAAAGGGAAGTGGGGCACGCTGATCACCGAACTCTTCGAGTTCAAACGACTCTACGATGAGAATGCCCCGCTTGAGGAGGTCTTTCCCGACCTTACGAATACCTGGCCTGCCCGGTACGGCGGCATGACGCTGCAGGACCTGGTTACAGAGATGCACGCCTTCAAGAAGGATCACACCATGTGCGGGCTGCTTCAGCAGGCGTTCTCGCTCCTGCCGGAACCGGCCATCACCTATGCTGATGCGTACCGGAACCTGGTGCGGAACAACGTGGAGCAGATCCCGGTTGCGAAAGCCGGCAACCGGATCGTGGCAACCGGTATTGTGCCGTATCCCCCGGGCATCCCTCTCCTTGCCCCGGGTGAACGGACCGGGGGACAAAAGGGGCCCCTGCTCCAGTACCTTCTGGTCATGCAGGAGTTCGACAAGCGGTTCCCCGGCTTTGAGCACGACACCCATGGCATCGAGAATGTCAATGGCGAGTACATGATGAACTGCGTTGTGGAGAAGAAGCGATGAGTGCAGATGCAACCAATACGGGCAGTCTTCCGTCAAAGAAAGTGCTGGGACTGTTTGCGCTGGCCATGATCAACGTGGCCGCTGTGCTGAGTATCAGGAATTTCCCCTCGATGGCGATCTACGGGTGGTCATGTATCGGGTGGTATATTATCGGCGCCATCCTCTTCCTTATCCCGATCTCCCTTGCCGGTGCCGAGCTGGCGACCGGGTGGCCGGAAGGTGGCGGGGTCTATGCGTGGGTCAAACAGGCGTTCGGCGAGAAAGGCGGGTTCACCGCGCTCTTCTGCGAATGGTCCAACAACCTTGTCTGGTTCCCGACGGTCCTTTCGTTTATAGCGTCTACGCTCGCCTTTGCCCTTACCCCGGCGCTGGCAACCAGCCCGTATTACATGTTCACTGTCATGATGATCGCGTTCTGGGGCACGACCGCCATCGCGTATTTCGGGGAAGAGGCATCCACGAAATTCGGCAATGTGGGTGTGATACTCGGGAGCATAATCCCGGCGATCCTGATCATCCTGCTCGGGGTCTGGTGGCTCAGTTCAGGCCAGTCGCTCGTGCTCCCGCACCTGACCCTGGAGGCAATGGTCCCGACCATCAACTTCTCCACGCTCCCGTTCTTTGCCACCATCATCCTGCTCTTCGCCGGTATGGAGATGGCAGGGTTCCATGCCCTTGAGACCCGGGATCCCCAGAAGGATTTCCCGCGGGCCATGGCCCTTTCGGCCCTTATCATCGTGGTCTGCACCGTTCTTGCAACGCTCGCGATCGCCATCGTCATCCCGGCAGACCAGCTCAATCTCGCCTCCGGAGTCATGCAGGCGATCCAGTACTTCTTCAATGCTGCCCATGTTCCCTGGCTCGTGGCACCCATGGCCGTGCTGATCACCCTTGGCGGGGTCGTCTCGCTCGCGGCCTGGCTGATCGGGCCGGCCAAAGGGCTCGGCATCGTTGCCGAGGAAGGCAACATGCCCCCGCTCTTTGACCGTACCAACAAGTACGGAGCACCGGTTGCGGTCCTGGTCATCCAGGCGCTGATAGGCTCGCTCATCGCGCTCCTGTACGTGTTCCTGCCCTCGGTCAACCAGGCGTACTGGATCCTGTCAGCGATGACGGTCGAGCTGCTCTGTATTGTGTACATCCTGGTCTTTGCATCCGTGATCAAGTTGCGGTACAGCCAGCCGGACAAGCCTCGTCCTTTCACCATCCCGGGTGGGAAGACCGGTGTCTGGATTGTCGGGGGGCTCGGGCTGTTCGGAACAACCCTTGCATTCGTGGTCGGGCTCATGCCCCCGTCGTTCTTCGCATCAAACGGGCTCGCCTACGTGTTGTCCGTCCTGCTCGGCACGTTCCTTCTGGCCGTACCGCCCCTGGTATTCCTGAAACTCAAAAAAGCGAGCTGGAAAAAACCAGCGGTGCCCGGGAGGAATGTATGATGAACTCGCTCTATCCAGATAGTACCACAGGAGGATTCTCATGAACATGACGCCAAGAATGGAGCACGGGCTGGTACTGTTCCTCGTCCTGATGTTCCTGATACCCTGCGCGATGATCATCTTCGTCTCCACGGAAGTTCCATACCGGGTGGTTCCCGGTGAGCCGGTGAAGGATGCTGCACTGGCAGCGGGAATCACCATCACCAGCGTTAAGGATACCACCTGGAACCTGACCGGGGCAACCGGTGGGAAGACGTATGTCCTCACCGATTCTTCCGGCAATACGGTAACGATGTCAACGCAGGCGTTTGACAGCGCTGAATCGCGTGATGCGGCCATCCGGCTGTACAATGCCCATCCGGTGGGCAGGGGAAAACCGGTGGGCAGTCTGCTCGTTGTTGGACAGCACATTGTCTACGTAACACCGGCGAACAGCCCGATCCTGGAAGAGATCTCAGGAGAACTGAAAAAGATGAATGGTTCCTGATGACAGAAGGGGTTTTCTTAAAAACCCCCGCGACTTTTTTCCTGGTCCTTACAGGACAGAACTTACTGTTTCTCGGTGATGTATCCCTTGATCGCAGTCAGCGTGGTGGTGTCCATGATCACGGAAAAATCGAGGTCCACTACGTAGACCGGGAAGGTCCCGAGCAGGGAATTCCGCTGGATCCGGTAAATCCGGGATTCCATGAGGCGCGTCGTCATCTCGTACCGGCTCTTCACATCGGTATCGTGACCTGATGTGGAACCCTGTTCAAGATCCCGCTCCAGACTCCGGAGCAGTTCCTCCCGGTAGTCGAGCAGGCGCTCCGCCATTACCCGGCTGGTCTTCCCGTGAATGTACCGGATGATGAAGTACTGGCTGACAACGAGGACGCCCAGCAGCAGGAACATGTGAGCGAGTTCCGAGAGCCCCGATCCGGTCAGAAACGCGTTCAGGGTGATCCCCGGCAGGAGAATGATCGTGGTGATGAACAGGAAGACGATCGTGAGAAACCCGGTCAGGAACAGCAGCGAGATGATCGCCGGGGGAAGATCGCGGGAGAGCCGGTCCCGTACGAGATCAATGTTCCGGGCGAATTCAGCGGTGAACGGCTCGATCTTCCAGACAAGGCCATAAAACAGGAGGATGACCGCGGACTGGGTGATGACAAAGAGGGCGATATCCGAAGGGAGCCCATAGAAATACGCGATGATGGTGAAGACGATGTCCACGGCAAAGATCATGCAGAACCCCCGGGTGAGCGTCCGGCTGTTCATGAAGATCGTGTTTACGAAGATCCTGGTGAACTGCCGGGTGCCGGAGGTGATGCCGTTCTCTGCCAGCCAAGCATGGAATTTTGCGATCTCCGGTTTACGGAGAGCAATGGCACCGGGGCTGGTCGGGACAAGGAGGGTGATGAAATAGAACATGTTGAGGTAGAGGCTGGCGGCAACAAAGAGGAGGAGGTAATCGTTGCGTATCCCGGAATAGCCGACATTTACCAGGATACAGAGGAGCAGGATTGCTGCTTCGATGGCAGCCGGTTCCCTGTGGAGACGGAATGCCTGCCGCTCGCACTCTGCCGTTGCAATCTCTCCGGCAACGATCTGTTCAAGAGGGATTGTCCTATCCGGTTTTACCGTTTTATCCATGGGCTGGGGAACAGGAGACACGCAAGGACACCGGGGAATGCAGGCATTCCTTGGGGAAATGCCCGCTCTCAACAGATTATTGAGTTCCGGTAATAAGTACACATCGCTTTTCGTCGGGATACCGGAGGCAGGCTTATATCCAGATCCCCCAATACTATCCATCACAGGTATTCCCTGCCGTGCTGTCCTGACAGTATGCATTTTGTAGTTGTATTGCCAATCAATCTGTAGGAAAATGGACAGACTGCGGGACTGCCCGGGTGATATATATGTTCGATAAGAAAACAACGTGCCTTATAAGGGGTTTTGTCGGGGTTATTTTCGGTATTCTGGCCCTGCTGCTTCCGGAGCTTACGCTGGGGACATTTTATGGATTCTTCTGGGTACTGATAATCCTCGGGATCGCGGTCTTCGTCTTCCTTGCCATCACGGGCAGGGGCGATGACTCGATCCTCTGGTTCGGTCTCTCGGCTGCATTGCTGGTTACCGGGGTGCTCTCGATCATCTTTGCCAGTTTTGTTGCCATCCTGCTCATCCTGCTCATTGCAATCGTCGCCGCCTATAACGGGTTCACCGATATCACGCTCGCCCTTACACACCCGAAGACAAAATATATCCTCATCCCCGCCATGATCCTGGCCGGGCTGGCACTTCTCGGTGCCCTTTTCTATTACTTCCCGGGTTTTGAGAAGAACCTGGTACTCTCGATTGTCGGTACGTTTGCCCTGGTATTCGGCCTGTTTGCCATCATGCTTGGTTTCTACAATCCCGAGGGCGACGAGGGTTCGGGAGAGGTCCCCCCCCAGAAAACCGCGTACATCCGCCACAAATCCGACGGGAAAAAATAATTTTTTAATTCTTTTCCGGGCAGCAGAGCCCCCGCACCTATGACCCCACAATCCGATTCCTATGATGTCGTTGTTGTCGGTGCCGGACCGGCAGGGAGCGCAGCAGCGGGTGAATGTGCAAGGCTGGGGCTCAAGACCCTCTGCATCGAGGAGCACGGCACCATCGGCTACCCGGTCCAGTGTTCCGGCCTCCTATCGAATGCAGCATTTGCCGAATGCCGGGTGTCAGAGAGATCCGTCCTCAACAGGGTGTCCGGTGCCCGCGTCATCTCCGCACAGGGTTCGGATATCCTTATCGATGCAAAAAAGACCAAGGCATTCGTTGTTGACCGGGGAATCCTTGACCATGAGATGGCGGAACATGCGGCGGATGACGGTGCCGAGTTTCTCCTTCATACCGCTGCCTGCGGGATCCGGGATAAAATGCTTGAGACCCGGGGGGTTGACGGGCACCAGGAGATCTCCTTCAATGTCCTGATCGCCGCAGACGGCCCCCGGAGCACCCTGGCCCGGATGCTCGGTATGCAGCGTGCGCCGGTCTTTCTTGCCGGTATCCAGGCAGATATACTCCATAAAAACGATTCCCGGTTCGTGGAGGTCTACCCGGATGCGTCGCCGGGATTTTTCGGGTGGTCGATTCCTACCGGCCCCGAGCGGACACGGATCGGCCTCTGTGCGCAGGACAATGTGCCGGCGCTGTTCGCAGCGTTCCGGAAACAGTTCGGGGATTCCACGGTCCATCTTGTCACCGGCACCATCCCGCTGGGGATCATGCCACGGACGTACGGCCACCGGACCCTCTTTACCGGGGATGCTGCAGGGTTTGCAAAACCCACCTCCGGGGGCGGGGTCTACACCGGCATCCGCTCGGCCCTGCACGCTGCAGCGGTTGCAGCGGAAGCCTGCGCAGCCGGCCGGTCTGATGACGCGATCCTTGCCGGCTATGAACAGCGGTGGAAGGCGGATTTCGGGAACGAACTTGCCCTCGGGTTCAGACTGTTTCAGATACGGCAGCATCTCTCCGGGCAGGATATCGACGACCTGATCCGTGCGCTCGATGACCCGGAGATCCTCCGGGTCATCGAGGAGTACGGCGATATGGACCGGCCGTCCGTGGTTGCCCGGAAACTGATGCTGAAACCCCGGATGCTCCGGCTCCTCGGCCCGCTCATGCAGGCCGGGATAAAGACGCTGTTTTAAAAACCCGGTCTCCCGGGAATAACGGTACTCCCGTTAATCCCCCGGTTGGGAATTGGCTGGCCGGTATGCGTCATTCGGTATAACCATTTCGAACCGTGCACCTCTGCCGGGCGTCCCAGTCTCATGGATCGTGATTCCCGTGATATCAAGAATCTCGCGGGAAATGGCTAACCCGAGCCCGGTATTTCTCCCATACCCACGGTCAAAGATCCGCTCCTTCTCCTCAGCCGGGATACCCTCCCCATCGTCTTCGCATACCATGACCCGGTTGCCGTTTTGCAGGTCAGTAGAGAACCTGATGGTCGTGATCTTTCCGCCATACCGGATCGCATTGTCGATCAGGTTGTAAAAGACCTTGACAATCAGGGTATCTGCGAATATCTCTGATTCGGAGGATAGATCGTTTATCATCACCACATTTCCGAGCGTAGTACCCGCTGCTGCCGAGTCGACAAGGGCACGGCACTCCTGCCAGGCAGGATCATTGGCGCCGATTTTTTCATATTCTTTGGTGAACCTGATCATGGCACTGATCTGGTTACTGGCCTTCGCGATCCTGGCGAAGTGATGATTCAATGAGGGATCGGGTGCATTCCTGTGCAGGAGTTCGATATTCCCGTTCAGCACCATAAGCTGGTTGGTGATGTCATGGCGGGTGATGCCGGTGAGCAGGCTGAGCTGGCCGTTCGCCCGGCGGAGGGCTTCTTCGACTTTTTTACGTTCTGAAATGTCAACGAAGGATTCCACCAGTACCTCCCTTCCCTCAAGCATTGTTTTTACCACACTCTTGAGAATCGGGATCTTTTTTCCCCCATGAGTGAGAAGGATACGTTCAGAGGAATCAACGGTCTGCCCCAGGTCCGTTACCGGGCATTTCCCTTCATCGGCTGGACAGAGAAAGCGGTGACAGTCCGAGCCGATAACCGATTCTCTCGTTTCCCCGATCATTTCGAGCGCTTTGGGATTTGTGTCCAGGATCCTGTAGGTACGTGCATCGATAATGACAATACAGGACTGCATTGATTCAAGGATCGTGCGGAACCGTGCCTCGCTCTCACGGAGCACCTGTTCGGTTCTCCTGAGTTCATCATTCTTCTGGAGGAGTTCTTCCTCAGCCTGTTTAAGTTTGGTAATCTCCGCGGCCGTGCTGATAATGGCAGACCTGCCGTTAATGGTGACCGGAATTGTAGAAGCCTGGATGTGAACCCGTTTCCCTCCTTTACCACCGATGGCCATAGACATATTGTCAAGGCAGCCCGGGCCCAGCAGGTGTGAACTTAACCTGTCATAATCCCCGAAGGATAGCACACCCAGGTCCAGCGGGTTCTTTCCCAGCACTTCTGATTCCGCATACCCGCTGATTGTTATGAATGCTTCATTGACGGCCAGGAATTTGCCATCGGGGATACTGTTGATGCAGATGGGAGAGGGGCTGTTCTTAAAAATGGTCCGGAACTTCTCCTCGCTCTCTGTAAGTGCACGCTCAATCCGGGCCCGCTCGAGTTCCGCAGAAGCTTTTACAGCAATCACCTCCATGATCTCCTGCACTGACAACGCTACCTGGAGCGGGCTCCGGGAAAGAACACAGAAAATCCCAAAAACCTGCCCCCCGGAGTTCCGCAGGGGAATCCCGAGGTAACCACAGATATTGAGTTCAGCGAGATCCCTGCTCTCCGGGAAGAGCTGTCTCACGTTATCCGGGTACAGGCAGAGCCCCTTTTCCCGGACATTCTCACAGGGAGTTCCTTTGAGGGTATAGGAAAAATCCGGAACCACCTTTCCGTCAAGGATCATGGCTGCGGCGTCCACCGTCAGGTTGTCAGGCTGGATCTCGCCGATCATGACGCATTCGGCCCCCAGCCACGTGCTGACGATTTCTGTTATTTTCTGGAGAGAATCGAGCCCGGTTGTGCCGACCACGCTCTTGATCATTGCCTGGTATGCAGTATCGGTGTCCTTGCGTTCGGTAATATCTTCAATGCTTGAGAGAAGGTAGGGTTTCCCGCGTATCAGGATAATACTGCATGAAATCCGGCATGTCCTGAGGGCCCCGGCTTTTGTCCGGCACTTCATCTCAAGGCCCTGGACGCGTCGCTTGTCCCTGAGCATGGAGACGAAATGTTCATTTTCATTCCTGTCAGTAAAGATCCCCAATGTTTGTGCTGATATGCCGATTACCTCTTCGCGGGAATACCCGGTACTTCTCACAAATGCGTCATTGACATCAACGAATTTTCCATCGGTCAGAGAGACAAGCGTGAGCGGGACCGGGCTGCACCGGAAAACCGTGGCAAATTTGTTCTCCGATTCCAACAGTTCCGCTTCGGCCTGTTCACGTTCAGATACATCCCTGACGGATACCAGCATTGCCGGAGAGTTTCCGAATGCGATCTTCTTCCCGATGCACTCGACCCTGCGTTCCCGTTTTGTTTCGGTGATGAGCCGGTAATGGACAAGGTAGGCATCGATACCCTGCGAAACCTGGTATAAATCCCGGATTACCTCATCACGGAATTCCGGGGCGATAAATTCAAGGACATTCCTCTTCCCTGTCAGGGTTTCATAATCCTCAACATCCATGACACGGCCGGCAGCCCGGTTGACAAAGAGAATCTTCCCGGTAAAGTCGGTGATCAGGATGCCATCAAGCGAGTGCTCGACAAGTGTCCGGAACTTCTTCTCGCTCTCCCGAAGTGCTTCATCGGCCCGTTTTTGTTCGGTGATGTCCTCGTAGGTTCCCAGGATGCCGATAATATGTCCATCCGGATTCCTCAGCGGAACTTTGCTGGTCCGCACATGGATCTGGCACCCTCCCGATGAGGACTGAGTCTCCTCGTACCCGATTTTTGGTATACCGGTATCGATAATCTGCTGATCATCAGCACGGTACTGGAGAGCCTGCTCCTTCCAGACCATATCGAGATCGCTCTTGCCGATAAGGTCAGAGGGATCGGATAACCCGGCGTCATCGATAAAGGATTCGTTGCATCCCAGAAACCGGAGGGTTGTATCCTTCCAGAATACCCGGGCCGGAACCGTGTTGAGAACTGCAGTAAGCATCTGCTGTGATTCGGCAGTCCGCTGCTGCATGGTAACCATACTGTCATACTGTACACGGAGTTCTTCTTCCTGTACGGTGATCTGTTCGTATGCCCTCCGTAGATCCATCTCTGCTGTTTTGCGTTCGGTGATATCCTGGTTCACACCATGGGTCTTGATGGTTCTGCCTTCGGCATTCTTTGTGATCCCGACACACATATCAATGTACCGGATCTCGCCATCCCCGCGGATAATCCGGTATTCCCGTCGGGATTTGTAGTGCGGGTCAGTCATGTTCCTGGTTTTCTCATCTTCATCGAGAAGGACATGAAGATCATCCGGGTGAACCACTTCGCTGAGATATGCTTCTGCGGTCATATGGTTGATGCCCTTACGCTTTGCGGGAGTACCATACAGCGTGGAGAACCGGTCATCGAACGTTAACATACCCGTGTCGATATCACACTCCCAGTTCACCAGGTTTGCCAGGTCCATTGCTTCTTCGAGCATACGCTGGCTGTTCCGGAGTGCCACCTCAGCAGATCTGTTTATGACGGCATACTGAATCTTGTTTGAAAGTTCGGCAAACTGGCTTTTGGGCTCGCCACCTTTCTGGAGATAGAAATCGGCACCGGCATTCAGTGCCTGGATGACAACCTCTTCGCGTCCCCGCCCGGTAAAAAGGATAAACGGGATCTTGTTTCCCGATGATCTGACCTCCTTTAACAGTGCAAGGCCATCCATCCCGGGCATCTGGTAATCAGAAATAATGGCGTCGTAACTCGTTGTGTCCAGGAGGGTAAGAGCGCCCTGGGCAGAAGTGATGGTGTCAACGGTGAACTTCCCACGCTGCTCAAGGAAAAGTTTGCCGACCTCAAGCAGGGCGGGTTCGTCATCAACATAGAGAATTCGATACACGGTTCCAATGTTCCGATTTCTTGTTCTTATTTAATTACTATATATTTCTTCCGTATTTTATTCGGGCTCAAAATAGCAATATATTTGAAAACAATCAAAATTTTGAGGTATATTAAAAAACGCGGGCATTTTTAGTCGTACCCTCAAAACCCTGTCCGCCGATCGGGATCCCTTATTTATCTGCAGGTCCTGAATTTTCGGGAGACAATGGATATCCCGTTGCACGCGCTGTTAATGAATTCAGTACTTCTCTCATACTTTCTTCGTGAATCCTGGTATGTACACTACCTGCCATAACCTGAGTGCGTTACACCAGTATCAGCATCGCAATCGATCTCCGGCAAAAAATTTTCAACCATCCCCTCACCCCCCACTCAAAATTTTTCAGGCAGGGTCCGGTTGATCGGCAAACCATCTCACGTCGGAAAATCAAAAATTTTGTCGCATGTACATACATATTGTCGGATAATTATCCGATAATCGTCTCATCAACTGACACCTCATGATCGCGATTGAAATTTTTTCAGCAGAGTCTGGCTGAAAAATATGCTCTGGAATACCTGAATCCAGACAAATTACAGGAACCCTTTATGTCTCTGAAATTTTCCATGTGAATTGTGGATAGTCGGCAACCCGTATCACATCCCAATCATCTGGAACTACGAAGAACCGTAATAAAAGTAATGGATTTGGGTTTTTTCCAGATTTCTTCCCCGGACGAAAAGCCGGAAGTGATCGAACCGGAACAAATCTTCGTCAATCGTTCAGGGACCACGGAGAACACGGGCCAGGATAATCCCTTGAATAGACACCCGGATATTCTTGCGCGGGAACGAGATGATGGCCAGCAGGTACCGGATTGCACTGTTTCTGGAAGATGTCTTGGTATCCGGCTGGCGTTTTTTTCCCTAGTGACTATATCCGGCGCTCGTTGCCTGTTGAGATCTTACGCTTTTTATTAATTCGGGCTCTAATTTCATGCAGTACTGGAATTCCTGTTGAACCGGATATCACATATCCTGGTTTGTTCTGGTTTAACCGGTGTATTCCTGCCCCACCGTAACTGATGCGTGGGAATGCCCGTGCCCGAAAGAAATGCTGGAAAATTTTCCATGGGGGTTAATTAAAAAAACGGACCTCTGGGTGAGGGAGCTCTTTTGCGTCGGGATCAACGAGATGGATGTGGCATCGGTCAGCCCCCTGGTTTTGCGGGAACCTGCATGCTGCATAGGGAATACCCAGTTCGAACCGTGCTCCCTTGTGGTATTCACCGGTTTCACGGATGGTAATGCCGGTGATGGAGAGGATCTCGCGGACAAGGAAGAGGCCAAGGCCGGTGTTCTTCCCGTACCCTTTCGTGAAGATCTGCTCCTTCTCTGATGGCAGAACCCCTGTCCCATTGTCCTCTATCACAATCATTGCACCATCAGGTGTTTCATGGGCGGAGATCCGGATCAGGCTCACCTTTCCCCCATGGGTAACGGCATTTTCCGCGATATTGTAAAACGCCCGCTCAAGGAGGGGATCGGCAAAGATCTCCAGCGCCCCGGTATCCGACTGGACTGAAATTGTCCGGATATCGATGCTGGCGCATGCGTGGAAGAAGATGTCGTGGACGTTCTGCCAGTCAGGAGCAGTCACACCGAGGTTCTGGTAGAGTCCGGTGAACTCGATGTTCTCGCCAATTGTCCTGACAATGTCCTGGATCTTCCGGATGTACATGCTGTAATCCGGATCCCGGGTGAGTCCCCGGGAGAGTTCAAGATATCCTCCAAGCACGGTAAGCTTGTTCCGTATATCGTGACGGGTGATATCGGAGAGCAGGTTGAGTTTCCGGTTCGCCAGTTTCAGGGCATCCTGCGCCATCTGGATATCAGATATGTCATGGAAGATCCCCATGACGTGCAGCCGATCTTCAAGAGTGATGGAAGTGAAACTTGCTATCGCCGGAATAACCCTGCCTTTGCGGTCAACGATTCCAAGGGAGTGGGATCCTGAACCTTCGTGTGCTGCGTGGGAGAAATAGTTCATGTAGGTCTCATGAAATCCGTCTGGAAAAATACCGGTCAGGTGCATGTCTCGGAGTTCGGGAAGGGATCTGCCGACAAGTTCGAGTGCCCGTCGGTTGGCATCGGTGAACATGCCGGTTGCGGCATCCATAATGAAGATGGCATCGCTGGCATTGTCCATGAGCCCCCGGTTCTTCTCGTTCTCGGCGCGGAGATCATCCTCAAAGTGCTTGCGAGCGGTAATGTCCGTGCCAACGCACAACACCCCCTCAATGACACCTTTCTTGTCATATAGGGGCTTGTTCCACCAGTGGATCCAGACCCGATCACCGGTTTTGGTGATATTCTCGTTCTCGTTGTTTGTGTAATCATCAGGATGGGCGATGATGTTCTCGATCATATCAGCGAGATCGCGGTTGGAACCGGATTCATGTGTCGGGACAATGGTGCCAACAGCGGGTTTCCCGATGATCTCTTCCGTAGTGAACCCGAAGAGGCGCTGAGCAAATTCATTGAAAAAGGTGATCGTGCCTTTCGGGTCCATCTTAATGATGATACTGTTGGCGTTTTCGACAAGTTCCCGATATTTGGTCTCGCTCTCGCGCAGGGTCTGGTCAACCTTCATCTGCTCGGTTACATCCCGCACGGATTCAATGGCCCCGGTGATCTTCCCGTTCTTGTCATAGAGCCGGCTGGCCTTTGCCCAGATGTGCACGGCACCGGTACAGTCCGGATTTTCAATGGTGGTCCCGGCTGTCAGGGTTATGCCGTCGTGGCAGTGATTATAGTAATGTGCCTGTTCATACGGATCATCCGGGGCAAGGACGAGGTCGATGAGGATGGGCCGGCGCGTCCGGTAGAACGGGATCGCATACTCGTACTCCCCCCGGCCCATCATCAATGACGCAGGGATACCGGTCATGGCCTCGATTGCCTTGTTCCAAGCGATCACCTGCCCATTCGTATTGATGGCAAAGGTTGCGTCGGGAAGGAAATTGATGATGTCGGCAAGTTTCTGTTCGGAGTCCCTGAGCGCATCGATTGCCTGTCGGCGCTCCATGGCAACGAGGATCTTATGGCGGAGTTCGGCAAACTGGGGTCGGGCTGCACCGCCTTTCTGGAGGTAAAAATCAGCACCATGGTTGATGGCCTCGATCACTACTTCTTCCCTGCCTTTGCCGGTGAAAAGAATAAAGGGCGTGGAAAGCCCTCTGCCCCGCACCTGTTTGAGGAGTTCGATGCCGTCCATACCGGGCATCTGGTAATCGGATATGATGGCATCAAATGACTGGTCTGCCAGCATGTCGAGACATTCCATCGAAGACGTTGTTGTGGTAACGAAAATATCGCCCTCCCGTTCCAGGAATATCTTGGCGATCTTGAGCAGTTCCGGCTCATCGTCGACATACAGAAGGGAGATCATTAGTGACAGGTATCATTCTGTCTATGGAAAAAAAGGTTCTCATTTATTATTTTTATATTTAAGAGATATTCACTCCCCACAAATACCCTGTATTTTCTCTATCCCGACTGGTTTTGTATTGTAGGAAATTTTTTTTATATTTTCTGTCACTTTCCGGAAATAATTCAGACCTAATTATCAAAGAGCAATATTTTTAATCTACCAAGTATTACTATTTCTCACACTAGTAACATTTATTGAGATGAAACCATGCATATTCCTGACGCATTCATTCCGATATGGCAGGGAGCTATCTATTGGATCATTGCCCTTGTCTTTGTAGCGCTGGCCCTGCGGTGGGCGAGAAACGAGATGAACGAAGAGAAACTTCCCCTTGTTGCGGTGCTTGCGGCGGGAATCTTCGCCCTCCAGTCCTTCAACCTCCCGGTTTCAATGGGAACCAGCGGGCACCTTGTAGGTGGAGCGCTTGCCGCTATCATCCTCGGATCGCCGTTTGCAGCGGTCTTCATTCTCTCCCTGGTCCTCATCGTTCAGGGGGTCCTGTTTGGAGATGGCGGCATCACGACCATGGGTGCAAACATCATCAACATGGGTGTCATCGGCGGTTTTGTCGGGTTCTATTCCTTCAAAGGACTCATGGGGGTTACTAAGAGCATGCCGATCTCAGGATTCGTTGCAGCATGGCTTGCCTGTCTGATCCCGGCCCTTGCCTGCGCGGTGGAGATGTACTTTGCCGGCACGTTCCCGCTCACGGAAGGCCTTGTCGCAATGGGTATCTATCATGCCATCATCGGCGTGATTGAAGGATTCGTTACTGTTGCTGCAATCTATCTGATCACCAGTGTCCGCCCGGATCTCGTGGATACCGGAGTTAAAACTCCCGCGGGGGCACAGGTACCATGATGGACAACAAGACGTTCCTTATTGCCGGTATCATCGTCGCCCTCCTTATAGGAGGAGTTGCGGTGTTCATGGCATCCGGCGATCCGGATGGTCTTGAGAGCACGGCACTGGTTGTGCAGGGACAGAAGGATCTGACCGGCGCAACCCCGTTGGATGCAGAGATCCATGAAGAGGAAGCAGGCCGTTTCGCTTACTCTGCGCCAATGCCGGATTACTCGCTCGGTGAATCACTGGGGTCTACAGGGGGACTCGTCGCGATCATTGTCGGCACGATCCTTGCATTCCTGGTGGTCTTTGGTCTTGCCTATGGCCTTAAAAAGGCGAGCAAGCCCGTGAAATAAAACCAACAGGACTTTACCTTTTTTCAACCTACATCGTGTACTTATGCATCTGATCGAGACCCGCGATCTCTGTTATGTCTATCCCGGTAAAGTTGCCGCCCTGAATAATATCAATTTTATCGCACCCCGGAATGCCCGCATCGCGGTGATCGGATCGAACGGTGCCGGAAAGAGCACCCTCTTCAAACATTTCAACGGGATATTCAAACCCACGTCCGGTTCCGTCCTCATCCGTGGCGAGCCCATAACCAAGCAGAACCAGCGGGAGATCCGGAAGTTCGTAGGTATTGTCTTCCAGAATCCGGATGACCAGATCTTCTCCCCGACCGTTGAACTGGATGTAGCCTTTGGTCCGACCAATCTCGGTCTCGATGAGGAAACCATCCATCACCGGGTCCACGAGGCACTTAAGATTGTCGGGATCGAGGATCTTGCCCCCCGGGTCCCCCACCACCTGAGTGGCGGCGAGAAGAAACGGGTGGCAATTGCCGGGGTGATTGCCATGGAACCGGAGGTGCTGGTGCTGGACGAGCCTACTGCCGGTCTCGATCCCAAAGGGGTTGCCGATCTCAATACGTTCATCAATTCGCTCTCGAAAAAATACGGAATGACGGTCATCTTCTCCACCCACGATGTCGGGCTCGTCCCTGAGATTGCGGATTACATCTATGTGATGGACAAAGGGAGGATCGTGGCAAGCGGAACAATCGACGAGATATTTGTCCAACCTGACATGCTCAAATCCGTACGGCTTGATGTGCCGGTCATCCCAAAACTCCTGAATTCGCTCAAAGAGAACGGTGTGGACGTATCGATGGCCTATACGTATGCGGATGCGGAAGAGTCCCTCCTCCGCGCATTCGGCAAGCGATCATGATCGAAGAACTCTTCCAGATTGAGCGGGATGCTTTCAAGGACAGCCCGATCCACCGGCTGGATGCCCGGGTCAAGATCGCCATAGCCTTTGCTGCGATCATTGCTCTTGTCGCAGTGCCTTATTCCCCCATGATCTACACGGTCGGGGCGATCTTCTTTGCCTTCTTCTGTGTACTCTGGGCCTGTACCCGGTTGTCCCCCGTCATCTATCTCAAGCGTGCACTCGCGATCATCCCTCTCTGGGGGGTCATCATCTTCTTCCAGATTTTCCTAAAAAACAAGTATTATACCACGTACGATGTGGTCATGAGTCTTCCCTTCGGGATCAACATCTATGCCCAGTCCATCGAGTTCGCATTCATCCTGTTCGTCAAGTTCGTGGTCTGTATCTCGTTCATCATCCTGCTCTCATCAACAACCAAGATGCAGGATATGCTCGAAGGCGGGGCACGGATGGGCCTTCCCGCCGAGTTTGCCCTTGCCCTTGGGATGATGATCCGGTATCTGTTTGTCTTCGGGTACATGTTCCGCAAGATCAATGAAACGCTGAAAACGAAATGCTTTGACGCGTTTGACCGTCACCTTTCCTACCAGTACCGGCTCCGCCAGTTAGGGTACATGATCGGTACGATGTTCATCCGGTCCTACGAACAGGGCGAGCGCGTGTACACCAGCATGCTCTGCCGGGGATATGGTCGTGAGAGTTACCTCTTCGTGGCAAAGAAGGGTCTCAAAGGCGGGGAATGGGCCTTCCTGTCGATATCTCTCGTCTTTATCATCGCTATCCCGGTAGCGGTCTGGCTGACTTCGTTCCACATGTTCTGATCCCCGGCCGGAATGTTTTAGGCCTTGTACCCCCATCATCTCTGCATGGAGCACCAGTTCGGATGCGGGTTCGTGACCAGCATCACGCTGATCGCGATGCATTTTGCGCTGCCCCCGCAGCAGGCATGGCACGGTGCCGGAGATCATGTTGCCGGTCTTGTTCTGCGGAGAAGTTCCGGGGAACGGAAGTGGAGGAACTCACCACCCTGCTGCGCAAGAAAGTGATCTGGCACCAGCCGGGAAACATGGATAACGAGGATGCCCGTGAAGTGCTGTCCACGTTACAGCGGCTGGTTGTTGCCATCGATCAGGAACTCGGGATTGCTGACGCGGAGATCGGTGAGTTCCGGTAGGTGTACGATAAAAATAATTTCCTGTCTTACACCTGTTGATTTTAAAAATTTTTCGTATTTTCTTTTGTGTGGTATATAATTAGAATCATTTAATTAGTAAAGTCACAGAACTTTACAATATAATACTATTGCATTTGAGATGAAGAAAAATGATTCCGCGATTAACGCTTGCACTCGTTGCGGTTGCCCTGTTTGCCCTTCTGGCGGTAATGCCGGTATCGGCAGAATCTAACCTGACTCAAGAACAGATCGCCGCCATGGTCGCCGACCGGCCATATATTACGGTCATGGACCGCATTGACCCGAACTACATCCCTCCTGCCGACACGATCGACTCCAATGGTATGTTCGTCATGGTCCATACCCCTGGCGACACGATCGAGCTCCTGGGCGAGAACACCGCGTCCGACATGACCTACCTGTTCATCACCGGGCCCGACCTGCCCGCAAACGGCGCACAGATCAACAACCCGGACCCGGCGCACTCGCCGCTCGAAAACGGCAACCCTGCCACCTTCCAGCAGACAGCGGTCAGGAGTGACCATACATGGTCCTGGAAGTGGGATACCACCAGTCATGTAATTCAAGACGGTACTTACAAGATCTACGTAGTGCCCCGGCCTACGGATTATGACCACCTTGATCCAACAATAGAATACGGCTTCACCGTTGTCGCTTTCAAAAACTCAGCGGGATCAGGAACTGTCACCCCGTCAACTACAACACCACTTGCTACAATCCACGTTACTACAATCCCGTCTGTTGCAGCCAAGCCAGCTACAACCCCCTCTGGAACCGAAGAGACCGTTCTCCCGGGTGTAGTTACTATCGTTGCAACCGGCAACCAGAGTTATCACCCCGGCGATGAAATCCAGTTTTCCGGTACCAACACCGGGTCTTACAAGACCTACCTGTTCATTACGGGTCCGAACCTGAATCCAAAGGGTTCGGATATCAGGAGTACCAACCCCGGCAAGAACGCAGTTGCGGATGGCGTTGAATCAACCTTCAAGGTCATGGACGTCAATGGCGACCATACGTGGTCCTGGACGTGGGGAACCTCGAATAGTGCACTCGATGCCGGGACCTACACCATCTATGCAGCAGCCCGACCCCATGACAAAGACAATCTTGAGAAAACACCCTACGGTACAGTCTCTATCGTCATCAAGAAGCCGCTCGTGTCAGCAACAGCATCCCCTACATCTTCCGTTGCGACCCCGACTCCCACAACGTCGCCCGGCTTCGATGCCCTGATTACGCTGATTGGCCTTGGCGCAATTGCATTCATCGTTATGCGGAGGTGAAGAACAAATGACGAAACGATTGATGCTTGCACTCGTTGCGGTTGCCCTGTTTGTCCTTCTGGCGGTAATGCCGGTATCGGCAGAATCTAACCTGACTCAGGAACAGATCGCCGCCATGGCCGCCGACAGGCCCCATATTACAATCATGGCAACCGACGACACGAACTACTACGTCGGCGAGACGATCGAGTTCTCCGGCGACAATACATAACTGACTTGACCTACCCGTTCATTACCGGACCCGGCCTGCCCGAAGATGGCGCACAGATCAACAACCCGGACCCGGTGCACTCGCTCCTCGAAAACGACAACCCTGCCTCCTACCAGCAGGTAAGTGTCAAGAGTGACCACACCTGGTCCTGGAAGTGGGGGACTGCACACTATACGCTCGATGCAGGCACCTACTCCGTCTACGCAATAAGCCAGCCCTATGACAAGGAAAACCTTGCAGACGCAGCGTACGGTACGGTCTCAATCACCCTTGGGAAGCCCTCGAATCAGCAACTACCACCCCGTCAACTACAATAGCGACAACAATTGCAACAGCCACCCCCAGTCCTTCAGTCCCCATAACGGCCCCGGTCACGTCGCCGGGATATGGTGCACTGATCGCCGTAATCAGTCTCGGTGCAGTTGCATTCATTGCCATACGCAGGCACTAAAACCAGTACCTGAACATCTTTTTTCTGCATGGAAACCGGGCAACTGACAAATTCCGTACAAGTAATACGTCACTATCGCAATAGGGGGATCCCCGGTTACGGGGGCATGCCTTCATGCTCCCGGGAGTGTTGTTTTTAAACAACAGAATTATTATCCAAATACCCGGAACCAGATTTTCCGGGAGGTATTTCCGGTAAATTTTTCAAAATTATATTTTTTAAATAATCATAAAAAAAGGTGGTCTCCCGGATCTGGGCAAATCCCTACTTTTTACGCCTGAAAAAAGAGCACCACGCTTATATGTTCAGCCCCCTAATATAACATGTGAAAATTTCCTTGCAATTGTATTCATTTTTTAACGGAGGTTTTGCTTGACTGATTCATACGATGCATCACACATCACCGTACTTGAAGGACTCACTCCGGTCCGCGAGCGCCCGGCGATGTACATTGGCAGCACCGACACCCGCGGCCTGCACCACCTGGTCTACGAAGTAGTAGATAATTCCATTGACGAGGCGCTGGCCGGATTCTGTTCCCGCATAGCCGTTGTCATCAATAAGGACGGGTCCCTCATGGTCGAGGATAACGGGCGGGGCATCCCGGTCGACCGTATGGAGAAGACCGGCAAGAGTGCCCTTGAGGTGGTTCTCACGGTCCTCCATGCCGGCGGGAAATTCGACAAGGAGTCCTACCAGGTCTCCGGTGGCCTGCATGGGGTGGGAGTTTCCGTTGTCAATGCACTCTCCAACTGGCTCTCTGCCAGGGTATACCGGGATGGCAATATCTATGAGATGCGGTTTGCGCAGGGCAAGATGACCACCGCACTCTCGCAGCGCGAGGAGACCCTTGTAGAACTGATCGCACGATATAAACAGTGGTATGATGCGTCGGCGCAGTTCACTCCCCTTGACAGCCCGGTTGAGGCTCCTGAATCAGGACAGACCGCCCTCTCATCAGCATACCTCATCGATCCCGCCAGAAGTGAAGAAGAGAACCGGCGTGTCTTCCTTTCGCAATACGGTGCAAAGATGACCGGTACCCGGATCCACTTTGTCCCGGATGCCACCATCTTCGAGACCACCGCCTTCGATTACGATATCCTCTCCCACCGCATGCGGGAACTTGCGTTCCTCAATGCGGGTCTTACCATCGTCATCACTGATGAGCGAAACGGAGAGTCGGCCAGTTACTGCTATGCCGGCGGTCTCATCGAGTTCGTCAAGTACCTCAACGATGGTGCCGAATGCCTCCACCCGACACCGATCGATATCACCAAAAAGGACCCCGAGAACAAGCTCGAACTCGAGGTCGCGATGCAGTATACTACCGCGTATGACGAGAAGATCTACAGCTACGTCAACTCGGTCAATACCCGCGAGGGCGGAACGCATCTTGAAGGGTTCCGAAGCGCAATCACCCGGACCATCAATACCGTTGCAAAACGGAACGGCCTCATCAAGGAGAACTCCACGATCGTGCTCCGCGGCGAGGATGTCCGTGAAGGACTCACCTCCGTGGTCTCCGTCAAGATGGCAAACCCCCAGTTCGAGGGGCAGACCAAGATGCGCCTTGGCAACAGCAGTGTTAAGGGAATAGTCGATTCGCTCGTGTATGCGGCACTCAGCGAATATTTTGACGAGAACCCGGTTGTGCTCAAGACCATCATCGAGAAGGCGCTCTCCGCTGCAAAAGCCCGCGAGGCTGCCCGGAACGCACGCGATCTTGCCCGGCGCAAGAGTACCCTTGAGAGTTCCGGCCTGCCCGGCAAACTTGCCGACTGTTCCGAGCGTGACCCGGCCAAATCCGAGATTTACATTGTGGAGGGAGATTCTGCAGGTGGTTCTGCCAAACAGGGCCGGGACAGGAAGTTCCAGGCTATCCTTCCCCTGAGAGGTAAGATTCTCAACGTCGAGAAGGCTGGCGAACACCAGATCTTAAAGAACGCCGAAATCCAGACGCTTCTCTCTGCCATCGGGACCGGAGTCGGGGATAAGTTCGATATCGAGCGGGCACGGTATCATCACATCGTGATCATGACCGATGCCGATGTGGATGGCGCCCATATCCGGACGCTTCTCCTCACGTTCTTCTACCGTTACATGCTCAAACTCATCGAGGCCGGGTACATCTACATCGCCCAGCCACCTCTCTTCCGCATCGCAAAGGGAAAAGAGGAGAAGTACGTGTACAAGGAGGAGGAGATGCAACAGGTCTCCGCTGCCATGGGAGATAAGGGAGTCTCCGTCCAGCGGTACAAGGGTCTTGGTGAAATGAACGCCCAGCAGCTCTGGGACACGACCATGGACCCCGCCCACCGGATCTTCCGGCAGGTGAATATCGAGGATGCTTATGAAGCAAACGAGATCTTCAAGACCCTGATGGGAAGAGATGTGGAGATACGGAAGAATTTCATCATCCGTCATGCCAAGGAGGTGACCAACCTTGACATCTGATAAGAAAACGCCGGCCCCCGAGCCCGTTGTGACCCACCGTACCGAGCCTATCAGTATCGAACACGAGATGAAGACCTCGTTCATCAACTACGCGATGTCGGTCATCATCAGCCGTGCCATCCCAGACGTCCGCGATGGTCTCAAGCCCGTTCACCGCCGCTCGCTCTACGGCATGTGGGACATGGGCAACACGAGTGATAAGCCCACCAGAAAGAGCGCGAGGGTGGTCGGTGACGTGATGGGTAAGTACCACCCGCACGGCGATTCATCCATCTATGATACCATTGTCAAGATGGCCCAGCCGTTCTCGTACCGCCACATGCTGGTGCAGGGGCAGGGTAACTTCGGCTCCATTGACGGTGATTCTGCGGCAGCGAGCAGGTACACCGAAGTGCGGCTCTTCCCGTACGCAGAAGCGCTTCTCGAAGATCTTGACAAGGACACCGTGAAGTTCCAGCCGAACTATGATGAGTCACTGCAGGAGCCCACCGTGCTCCCGGCCAAGATCCCGAACCTGCTCGTCAACGGCACGGACGGTATCGCGGTCGGTATGGCAACGAAGATGCCCCCGCACAACTTAAAAGAGGTCTGCACAGCAGTCTCGGCCTATCTCGACAACCCGGAGGTCCCGGTCGAAGACCTTCTGCGGATCATGCCCGGCCCGGATTTCCCGACCGGTGGTATCCTGATGGGTGTCGAAGGTGTCAAGAACATCTACTCCACCGGCCAGGGCCGCGTGATTGTCCGCGGTGTCGCGGAGATCGAGGAGTCGGAAGGAGGGAACCGGGGCGACCGGATCATCGTTACCGAACTCCCGTACCAGGTAAACAAAGCGCAGTGGATCACCGGAATCGCGGAGATGGTGAAGGACAAGCGGATCGATGGGATCTCCGACATCCGCGACGAGTCCGACAAGGAGGGTATACGTGTCGTCTTCGAACTCCGCAAGGGCACGATGGCGCCGGTCATCCTCAACAATCTCTACAAGAACACGGCACTCGAATCCAGTTTCTGGACATCCAACCTTGCGATTGTCGACGGTCAGCCGAAGATCCTCAACCTGCATGCCCTGCTCGGGCACTTCGTCCAGCACCGGATCGAGGTGATCCGGCGCAGGTCCGAGTTCGACCTGAAGAAAGCACAGGATAAGGTCCACATCTTAAACGGTCTCTTAATCGCCCTTAACCGGATTGACGAGGTCATCAAGGCCATCCGTGCGTCCGATACCGTTGACAATGCCCGGAATGCCCTGATTGCAGGGTTCGGGCTTGATGAGCCCCAGGCCAACGCGATCCTCCAGATGCAGCTGCGCCGTCTCGCAGCGCTCGAACAGCAGAAGATCACGGACGAGAAGACCGGGCTCCAGGCAGAGATCGAACACCTTGAGAAGATCCTTGAGAGCGAGGCAAACATCAAGGACGAGATCCGGCGCGAGACGAATGAGATCGCGAGCAAGTTCGGCGACAAGCGCCGGACCCAGATTGCGCTCGACACAAGCGAGCTCTCCACCGAGGATCTCATCGAGGATAAGCCGGTCCTGGTCTCGATCACCACGGCGAATTACATCAAGCGCATGGACATCGACACCTACCGCAAGCAGCGCCGCGGGGGCCATGGCATCACCGGTATGACCACCAAGGAGGAGGACGTTGTGGACTCGGTTTTCACGGCCAGCATGAAGGATTACCTCCTCTGTTTCACCAATATCGGCCGGATCTACTGGCTCAAGGTGTACCAGATCCCCGAGAGCTCGCGGATTGCCAAGGGAAAACCGCTTGTCAACCTCCTTAACCTCAAGGACGAGATCGTCACGACGGTTCTCCCGATCAGGGAATTCCGGGAAGACCAGTTCCTCCTCTTCGCTACGAAACTCGGCCAGGCGATCAAGGTCCACCTCGACGAATTCAACAATCCCCGTTCCACCGGGACCAACGCGATCAAACTCAAGGAGAACGACCGTCTTGTTGATGTAATCCTGACGAATGGCAACAACGAACTGATCCT
The DNA here is from genome assembly GCF_028679125.1 of Methanoregula sp. Lineage (GTDB taxonomy): Archaea > Halobacteriota > Methanomicrobia > Methanomicrobiales > Methanospirillaceae > Methanoregula. Next base: position 179,831 of record NZ_JAJRCG010000002.1, read on the forward strand.
GACCACCCGGTTCGGCCAGAGCCTCCGGTTCCACGAGGAGACGGTGAGGACAGTCGGCCGGAACGCTCAAGGTGTCCGGGGTATGAAGCTCAAGGGCGATGACACGATCGTTGCAGTCACGCTCCTGGCAAAAGACCACCTCCTCACCATCTCGGATGTCGGGTTTGGCAAGAGGAGCGAGTTTGACGAGTTCCGCGGGCATGGCCGGGGCACGATGGGTGTCAGAAACATGCTGCTCGAACGCGATGCCGTCGTGATCGAGTCACGGGCGGTCTCCGACACGGACGAGATCATTGCCATGACCGCATCCGGTATCGTCATCCGGACTCCTGTCAGCGAGTTCCGGATCATCGGCCGGGGCACCAAAGGGGTCCGGGTGATGCGGCTCGACGAAAAGGACAAGATCGTGGGTATTGCGATCGTCCCGGAGGAGATGTCCGCGGGAATCGCAAACGGCGAACCGGAAAAACCGGAAGAATAACCCTTTTTTAAATTATACACTGTTTACGTTTACAATAAAAACCCGGGGACTCCCGGAACCGCACGAGATCTCATCATTCCCAGCTCCCGTCATCCCATGACTTGAGAATATCAAAATCCCGCATCTGTGTCGCCTTGCTCATGGCCTGAGCCCGGGTCAGCATCCTCCCTTGGATAAAATCATACTCGCACACAATCCGCGAATTCCGGAGCAGGGTAGCCCGGATCGGGTGGTGCCGGTAGATGACAGGGTCCTGGTTCCGGAAATACCATTTTATCCTCTGGAACGTGAGCCAGTCAAGTTTCATGGCGAGTGTTGCATGGAACCGGAAGTCCTCGGCAGAATCCAGGTCATAGCGCCGTAAGGTGCAATACGGGGCAATTGTCCGGGATACCTGGTACCGGAACTGTTTTAAGGTTTCATCAGGGGTGATGGTGACAAAGACAACTCGCGTATCATTGAAAAACCCGTAATTCCCCACATGGTATTGTGGAATCGTTGTCTGGTTCGTACAAATCCTTGCAAAATCCTCAGCAAGTTTTTCTTCATTCTCTGTTGCGAATGGCCCGGCAAGGGTGATGTGCGGGATCACCAGTTTGCTGCCGAGACTGAATTTTTCCGCCAACCGGTTACTCAATGTGTGAATCTGGCGCTTAACCGATCCCATCAGCCGGATATCAATCAGGTAATGCGTCATCTCTCATACCCATGTACATAATCCAGTCTGACAACCTCAGGATTCCTGTTCAGGTACTATTTCACGAACCGCTACAATAAATTCTCTTTTGCATCCCTGTATCAGATAATCCGGGTTGTTCATGGAAGATTCTATCCCCATTCTCCCGTTCCCCCGCCCCATTCCTTCCCATATCCTTTATCCCTCCGGCGCCCGATATCCCTGACAGGAAGCGTATGTACCGGAAAGAATTGCGGGTGACCACCGCCCGCGAAGGGGATATCATCGATCTGACTGAAGAGGTCAGGAAAGCGGTCAGGGAGAGCGGGATCAGGGACGGTCTTGTCCACCTGTTCGTACAGCACTCGACTGCTGCTCTCACGACCATTGAATTTGAAAAAGGCGTTCTTGCAGACATGCAGCGTGCCCTGTCGGTTCTGGCTCCCGATGATCTCCCGTACGCGCATAATACCCGGTGGGGTGACGGGAACGGGAGATCCCATGTCAAGGCGGCGCTCGTGGGTCCATCCCTCACGGTACCGGTGGGCAACGGAGAACTGCTCTGCGGGACCTGGCAGCAGGTCGTGCTCCTTGAGCTGGACACCAATGCAGGCCGCACGAGAACGGTAACCTGCACGATCACTGGTGAATAACCATGTCCGGTACGAGCCTGAAGCAGGAGATTGTCAGGAAGTGCGCAGAACTCGACATCCCGCTCGTGGGTTGTACTCCGGTGGAGCGGTGGGACCAGCCCCTGTTTGAACCCTGGGTGCCGGAGGAGTTCCGGCCACGTGCGATCTACCCGGAAGCAAAGTCTGCGATTGTCATCGGTATGCCGGTCAGCCTGCCGGTGGTGGATACCGCCCCCTCGATCTGGTACTATGAACTGTACCGCACGGTCAATGCCCTGCTTGACCAGAATGCGTACCGGATTGCGAGCTTCCTCACCGGCCAGGGTTTCCCCTCAGTTGCCGTTCCCCGTGACGGCTATGGCTCGATTGCGATCCTCAGGGAGAAACCAGTGGCCTTCTTCTCCCACCGCCATGCCGCGTATCTCGCCGGCCTTGGTACGTTCGGCATCAACAACACCCTCCTCACCCCGGCCTATGGCCCACGGGTGAGGTTTGCAACGATATTTACCGCAGCAGACCTTCCCCCGGACCCCGTCATCAGCGAACCGCTCTGCATCCGGTGCATGCGGTGCGTGGACTCCTGTCCGGTCCATGCCATTGGCCGGGAGGATTACCCCGCTGGCCTGACCGACAAGAAGGCCTGTGCTACCCGGTCGGAAGCCCTGAGCAAGCGGTTCATCTCCCCGTGTGGTATCTGCATCAAGGTCTGCCCGGTCGGCGATGACCGGGCCGTGTACCTCCGGGAGGATAAGGGGATGTATGATGAAGGGGACGATCGCTTCGCACCCTATACCCATGCAGCGAAACACGTGCGGGCATACGGGAGCCGATGAGAGCCCGGGGCCCTGACAAGGGAAGAGCGGCTCGTGGTGATTAAATACAAACAAGCCACAATTCCGGATATGAAACTGTTCACCTTGGGAATAACTGCTCTTGCTGTTCTTGCGGTCATGGTTGCCGGGTGTACCACCCAGTCCCCTGCATCAACAACACCGGTGGTTACCGCGACCACAGCCGCGCCCGCACCGATAGTGACCTCGACAACCAGCGCCGCACCGGCATTACCCTCAGAACTTGCCGGCGACTGGACGCTGACCACGATGGCAGTCCAGGACGGATCTGCCGTCACGCATCCGACTACCGCAATCACCCTGACGTTCAGCAGTGACGGCAATGTCTATGGCAACGGTGGCTGCAACAATTACAACGGCCCCTACATCCTGACCGGCACAACCACGGCCAAGGGAAGCGGGCTGACCATCGGGCCTCTGACATCTACCAAGATGAGTTGTGCTACTACTTCGCAGCAGGAATCAACCTACCTCGGGATGCTGACACAGACGAGTGCTTATGTCGTGGACGGAACCCAGTTGAGCCTCACGGATAAAAACCAGAACGTGCTGATCTACCAGCGGCCATCTACGATCCCTACGCAGAAAGAGGGCATGCTGCCGGCATAATCTTCTTTTTTACAATCCGGTGGCCATGTCACCCCAGTCAATCCCCGTTCCGGTATCTTCGGTATTTTAGCGCAATAAATAAATTATTTAAGGATATCGGCTGTTTTATTCATATACCTTGGGGGATCGTCTGATGGATAACAATGGCAGGAGAGAGCAAGGATATACTCCCACAACTATAGGCAGTCACCGGTATACTGCCGCAAAGGGAAATGATCGCCCTGCCATTGCTGTCCTGTACGTTGATGACGAACCCGTCCTTCACGAACCTACGAAAATATCTCTTGAGAAACGGGGCCACATTACTGTTGATACAGCCGGAAGCGCAAAGGAGGCGCTGGAAAAACTCAAAAAACGTTCCTATGATATCATTGTCTCCGACTACCAGATGCCGGAAATGGATGGCATCGCCCTTTTAAAGCACCTGCGGGAGAGCGGGAACACCATCCCGTTCATCATCTTTACCGGGAAAGGACGGGAGGATGCGGTGATCGAAGCCTACAATGCCGGTGCCGACTCGTACCTGGCCAAGGGCGGCAACCCGAAAGCCATGCTCCTCGATCTCACCCACAAGATCGAACAAACCGTCACCCGGCACCGGGCCGAGAAGGCGCTCATCGCAAGCGAGGAGAAGTACCGGACCCTTGCGGATTTCCTGCCGGTCATGGTTTTCGAGGCCGATCGCCAGGAAAACGTAAGGTTTGCCAACCGCCTCACTTACCCGACGTTCGGTATTGACCCGTCCGATGTCGAGGCAGGCATCAGCGTGTTTTCATTCGTTGCCCCGGAGGAATGCCTGACTGCAAAGGAGAGCCTGCTGAAACTCTTTGCCGGCGAAGAGCGTGGTCCTCAGGAATACACCCTGATGCGGAAGGACGGGAGCCGTTTTCCGGCAATGATCCGGGCAAGTGCCATCGTTGATGCGAATACCGGCATCTTTTCCGGGTTCCGCGGCGTGATCATCGACCTGACAGAACGAAAACAGAAAGAGGAAGCATTGCGGCAGAGCGAGACCAGTTATCACGGGCTGTTCAACGCGGTCAAGGATGGGATCTGGATTCTTGATGCAAAGGGATTGTTCCTTGACGCAAACCCGGGAGCCGGTGAGATGTTTGGCTATCCCCATGAGTTCTTTTCCGGGGATATCCTTGACCGGATTTCCGCCCCGGGCAAAAACGACCTGGCACATATCAGGGAGATCGTGGACAAGGCGTTCACTGAAGGCCCGCAGCAGTTCGAGTTCTGGGCACAGCGGGAGACCGGGGATATCTTCCTTGCCGATGTGCGGCTGTACAAGGGCACCTATTTCGGCAAGGATGCGGTCATCACTCTCGTGGTCGATATCACGGACCGGAAACGGGCCGAGGACGCTCTCCAGATGGCCTATACCGACATGGAGCAGAAGGTTCAGGACAGGACCCGCGAACTGAGCACGCTCACCGCCAGTCTCCAGACCGAGATCGCGGAACGCAATCGTGTTATGGAGGCACTTACCGCAAGCGAGGAGAAATACCGCTCCCTCGTGGAACAACTGGGAGATATTGTCTTCCATATCGACCAGAACGGCCATCTCACCTATATCAGCCCGCACGTGCTGACAGATATGGGGGTTGACCAGGATAATTTCCAAAAAATCAATGTCTATGACCTGGCGCCACTCCCCTACCTGGAAACGATCAGGAACTATCTTGACCCGATGCTGCCCACCCACGGGCAGGTCTCGGGGTTTGAACTCGAATTACCCATGACTCTACCCGGCAAGGGCACAATCTACGAGATTAACGCCACCCCGACGTACGATAAACACGGGGATTATTCCGGATATTCCGGGATCGCCCGGGACATCACCGAACGCAAGAACCTCCAGAACAAGGTGGACGCCTCCTTAAAAGAGAAAGAGATCCTCTTAAAAGAGATCCATCACCGGGTCAAGAACAACATGCAGGTGATCTCCAGCCTCCTCAACCTCCAGGTCAAGCTGATGAAGGATGAGAAGAGCCGGGATGCGCTTCTGGAGAGCCAGACCCGTGTCATGTCCATTGCCCTTGTCCACGAGAAACTCTACCAGTCCAAGAGTTTTTCCGAGATCGATTATTCCGATTACCTCAAAAAGATCTCGGAGAACCTGCTCCAGTCGTATGGTGTTCCCCGGGGAAAGATCCAGATCGTGATCCATGCGGACAATATTGTCCTGCCCATCAGCAAGGCCATCCCCATCAGCCTGATCATCAACGAGCTCCTCTCAAATTCCCTGAAATATGCGTTTCCGGGAGAGCGGAAAGGGGTGATCACGGTGGAACTGAAAAAGACCCGCCTTGAGTATTCCCTGGTTGTCCGGGATAACGGGGTCGGGCTTCCCGGCGAGATCGACCTTGATAACATCGAGACGCTGGGGCTTCAGCTTGTGAACTCGCTCGTCGGGCAGATCCTTGGCTCGATCGTACTGGATCGGACGGGTGGAACAGAATTCCGGATCGGGTTTTCCACGGAACCCGCCGGGGGGGATCAATTATGAGTGATGCAACTATCCTGATTGTTGAAGACGAGGCCGTTACCAGCATGGATATCCGGAAGAGCCTGATCGAGATGGGCTATTCCGTCTGCGCTATCGCAACCACGGGTGAACTGGCCGTACGCAAGGCCGGGGAACTGCACCCTGACCTTATCCTGATGGATATCATGCTGGCCGGCAAGATGAACGGTATCGAGGCTGCCGAAGAGATAAAAAAACAGTTCCGGATCCCGGTGGTCTATCTTACGGCCTACAGTGACGACAGTTTCCTTGCAAAGGCCAAGCTCACCGAGCCGTTCGGGTATATTCTCAAGCCGTTCCGGGAACTGGAACTGAAGACCACCATCGAGATGGCGCTCTATAAATTCGCCATGGAACACGCGCTGCGCATCAGTGAGGAGACCACCCGCGTGCTGCTCAATGCAACCGAGGATTTCCTGTTCCTGATCGACACAACCGGCAGGTTTCTTGCGGCAAACACCTCGCTGGCAAAACAGGCCAATAAGAGCGTCCACGATTTTATCGGGACGGATATCTCGGATCTGGTGGTGCACGGGGTTCTGTCGCCCCGCATGGCAGCGTGGAACCTGAACCGGACCCAGAGAAAACCGGTCCATTTCCAGGAAGAGTTCAGGAACAACTGGTTCGATACCTCCATCTACCCGGTCACCAATCCCGAGGGGGACGTAGTGCTCTTTGCCGTTTCGATCAGGAACGTGACGGCAAAGAAGAAAAATGAGGAACAGTCGCGGCAGAACGCGGAGTTCTTCCGGTCATTGATTGAGGATACGTCCGACATTATTGCCATCCTGGACAAGGACGGGACGATCCGGCACGAGAGTCCGTCGATCACCAGAACCCTTGGCTTTGGCCCGGAGGCCCTTGCGGGAAAACCGTTCGCGAGCCTGGTCATGGAGAGCGATGTACCGGCACTGGAGAGGATCATTGAAGAGATCCTCGAGAACCCCTGCATGGTAAAACCGATCCGGCTGCATATGAAGAAACCGGATGGAACCTCATCGTGCATGGAAGGGATCATCAGCAACCTGTACGGGAACCCGGTCATTGACGGGATCATCCTCAACGGCTGGATTACCGCAGAATCATCCCCCGGCGTCCGGTGACCCGCTGCAGTGCGGGGAACGGGAATCCTCCTGGGTTCCCTTCTTAAATAAACCGTGCGACCCTTTTTTATGGTCCTTTTCAGGCACTCTTCGGGATTGCCCGTATGGACTTTGCGAAGAAAAATCCGACGATGCCAAAGGTGATGATCGGGGATACCCAGAACGGGATGGCAATGCCGAAACTGTCCATGATCATGATGATCCCGAGGAAGAAGATGGAATACATGGCGCCGTTCTTGAGGTAGAGGTACTTCTTGATGTTCTCGACATTCCTGATGGTCAGTTCCCTGACTACGAACGCTCCCAGGCCGTTTCCGATCAGGATCAGGGGGACTGCCATCGTGAACGCAAATGCCCCGACAACCCCGTCGATGGAGAACGTTGCATCGATCACTTCGAGGTAAAAGATCTTGCTCAAGTCCGTCATGTTGCCATGGAGCATCTTCTTCTCGGCCTGCTCGGCATTCTGCCGGAAGCCGTGGACAATGAAGAAGGCAGTGGACCCGACCACCGCCCCGAATGCAACCATCGTGTTATAGTCAAGGGCAACCCAGACCAGAGCGGCAAGGATGATGGATACAACCGCAAAGAACCAGACACCCTTGGATGAAAAGAACCGCTCACCCTTGAGCCCGAAGTTTTTGTCCTCTAAAAAGAGCCAGTGGAAGAAGAGGAATATGAGGAACGTGCCCCCGCCCATCAGCAGAATGGGTGCGGACTGCTCGATGGCTGCAATCACCAGCGGATCACTGGAGAACGTTGCCGTCAGTGCACCGATGGGGCCAAGGGAGGGAGCCGAGAGCCAGACGATCAGCCATGGGAGAAGACCGCGGACCGCAAAGACCGCAAAGACCAGGCCCCAGAGGAGAAACCAGCGTTTTGCACGCTCGCTCATCGTGGAGAGCACCTCCGCGTTGATGATGGCATTGTCTATGCTGGTGATGGTCTCGAACAGGCACAGGCCGCCTATGATCAGCACGATGGAGAGGATGTCCATGAATCAGGATCATATAGTATGTCCCCGGGCATTAACATTTTCAGTGCTCTTCCAGTCCCTTAAGGGGATACCAGGGCCGTCGTAAAACCCTAAACCTATTTCTGGTGCCCGGGCAAGAGATATACAACGAGGCCGGACCGTATGGGAGGCGAAGAAATAATTGCCGGATATGGAGATGCCGATCCTGCACAGGTCGGCGGAGGGATTCGCCGGATCGCAGAGATGATCCAGTCCGCCCGGACCCGGGGCGAGCTGGGTATCATTCTCTCCCGCGAGGTGCAGGTCTATTCCCTTTTTGATCTCCAGATCATCGGCGGAAGGCTCAATGCCGAGATCGAGAACCTGCCCTCCCCCTACCGGGAAGCCGTTGCCCCCCATTTCCGTAACCAGCTCTTCGGGCAGCATCACCGCCTGCTCTCCCTGTATCACAAAGGGGAATATGACCGTATGACAGATCCCATCCACGATCGGGAACGGTTCGATAAATTCTGCAGTATGCTGCCGGAGGGCAGCCTCGCGTGGGATGATACCAGCGAGCGCAATCCCTATTTCCGGAACCCGAAGAACCGGCTCTTCTATTACCTGATCGCCGCGTTCACCATGTTCGTCCTTGAGGAGCCGGGTCACCCGGTGGGCATGCCGTTCCCCGGCGGGTTCAGGGTGGAGCAGCGGGGCAGTGAGTACTATTGCCTGATCCGGGACAAGGAAAAAGAGATCTTCTATTCCATCTGCAACTTCTGCCCGGCCCGCCAGAGCGAGGAGCCGGGGCAGCCGGCATCGAAAAAACAGAAATGATCGTATATTGCTGCTGCTCTTCACCATCGCTGGAATCGTGGTCGAAAACATGCGAAGCCGAGCTGGTCAATAGCAGAGAAAGCATATCTTGCCCCATTCAAGAGATGTACCTATGACTGAAAAACGCGGGCTCCTTTACACCCTCGCCCTCTTCAAACAGCGCTATGCCCGGGGATCTTCCTGGACCCAGATCGTGCTAAACTTCGGTATCATCACCGCGAACGCGAAACTCTTTGAGGACTTCTTCCTCATCCATTTCGGGTTGAACCTTCCCGAGGTTATCGTCCTCTCGGTGCCCTGCTACATCATCATCTGTTATATCATCGGGCACTTCGATGAGAAGAGCGGGTTCTGGCAGATCGAGAATAACCTGAACTACCGTGTCGCGCCCTACTCCGAAGAGATGCTGACAACGATACGTGAGATCAAGGATACCCTGAAGAAGAACGATTGAGCGATCTCCCCGTACATGCACGCGTCCAGAATCCCCGAACCGGTAATGGAGGAAGATATGCGAAAAAGAGGATACTATTCTTTTTTAGTCCAGCGGGATGGTCTCCAGCTGCGACACGAGCTCCCAGATCCGGGTCCGCGCATGGATGGGCATATTGGGATCATTGGAAATTTCATCGATTTTCGAGATGGCTTCTGCGGCGCGCAGCCCCATTGCCTTGGTGTTGTTTTGGAGCAGCACCCTTGTCTCATCGGCGACCCGCCGGATATTTCTCGGTATTGAACTGTCCTCCTGAATGTGCTGCAGCATCAGGATACAGTTTTCCATTGTTTTTTCTGCATTTGCCATGGTAGTGCCTACCTTGTACCTGTAGTTAATATGCGGAACCGGCATATATAGTTTAAATAACAATCAGACGGTGACCTGATGACTTCACGAAAAGAAGACGAAATTATGGCTGAATGCCTCCTCAAGGGAGGAAAAATGCTCGAAAAGAGCTGCAAGACCTGCGGGTGCCCGCTCTTTGAAGTCAAGGGCAAGACACTCTGTATCGTCTGTGCAGAGAATGAAAATGCAAAGAAAGCGGCGGCGCCCGTTGCGCATGCACATGCCGGCCATGAACACGGCTGCGGGTGCGGGGAAGAGCACGGGACGCATCACCACGAACACGACGATGAGTGTGGATGCGGCGTGGATCACGATGAGGATACCTGCACCTGCGGCGACGAAGAGGGCGGGCTCCTTGCAGAAGAGATCGCAATGACGATCCACGCGCTCTGCGAGCGGATCCACAATGAGAAGGATCCGGAGAATGTCCTTGCCCTTATGCAAGCCGTGAAGGCCGGGACCGAGTCGCTCGAGATTCTGTGCAGGTTATAGGGATATTCCCTGTACCCTTTTGCTTTTTTCCCGTTTCTTTAAAGTTCCCCGTTGTCGGTGATTTCACCCGCAGGATTCCCGGTCCGGGCTACCGCCAGAGCGGGGATGGTTGCGGCAGGGCCCGGATTGCATCCGGTATCGCTGGTTTTTAATCCATGACCCCCGGAACTGACTTGTACATGCCCCTGGATCAGAACGTGACGGATGTGCGATCAAGGCCTGATCGTATCCTGGTGTTCTATCTCTCCCTGATCGGGTTCTTTGCGATCTTCTCGACCACCCTCTCGAAAAATCCCGTGCTCCCCCTCTTTGTCCAGGCACTTGGCGGCGGGGATACGCTTCTTGGTCTCATCGCTGCTGTTTCCCCGCTCGCCGGCATCCTGTTCTCTTTTCCTGTAGGTGTAATATCGGATCGCCTCGGGAGACGGCGCCTGCTGGTCATTGCCGGCCTGGTCTTCCTGACAGCACCCTTGTTGTATCTCCTCATCACCGACCCGCTCTGGCTGATCCCGATCCGGTTTTTCCACGGCACGGCCACTGCAATTCTCGGACCCGTTGTCTCCGCCATCATTGCCGAACGGTTCCCGGCAACAAAGGGCGAGATGCTCGGCAGGTATTCTTCTGCAACTCTCATCGGCCGGACACTCGCCCCTCTTGCGGGAGGTATCATCCTCTCGGTTTTCATGTTCATGCCCGGCCTTTTCCCGTACCGGATGGTATACATTGTCGCGGCTCTTGCTGCGGTTCCCGTAATGTACCTGATCCTCCGGTACCGCGAGGAGAAGCCCGGCTTGCTGGATCTCCCGGGTTTTTCGGTGTTCAAAGAGAGCCTCGTCACATTCGTTGCCAACCGGAGCCTGAGGGCGACCGCGATGGCTGACATGGCGACCTACTTTGCCTTCGGTGCCTTTGAGACCTTCCTGCCGGTCTATCTCTTCTCCCTTCACTTCGAAGCCTGGCAGATCGGCGTCATCTTTGCAGTCCAGGTTTTGATCATCGCCGCAACAAAGCCATTCTTTGGCAGGATCGCGGACCGTGTCGACAAACGTTACCAGATTATTGTCGGTCTCCTCGTTACGGGAGGTTCGGTTGCTGCGGTCCCCGTTGTTACGGGCTTTGTGATGATTCTTGCCGTGAGTGCCGCGTTCGGGCTCGGGATGTCGTTGTCCACCGTGGCGACCAGCGCCTACATTGCCGATGTTGCAAAAAAAGAGGAGATCGGCGCCTCGATGGGAGCCCTCTCGGCCATCATGGATATCGGGCATTCGGCCGGGCCGCTCGTCACCGGTATCATCATTTCGCTTGCCGGTTATTCCTCGGGTTTCTTTGCAGGATTTGTGCTTGCTCTGGCAGCAGCCGGGATCTTTTTGGTGTCAGTGAAGGACCGGAGCGGGAAAATTATCGGTTAAGGTGGGGGGGGTCTGCCGCAGACCCCCCTCTCCAAACGTGGGATGTACGCAGTATTGCACACCAAATTCTGCATCCATTTCAGTATGTTTCCGGTGTGAGTGGGTTGTGGAAGGACTACCCAGAAATGATCAGGGGGATCTGATCCAGCCAAAGGGGGGAGGGGTCTCGCGGATACCCTCCCACCCCCATGCAGGTGGGGGTCTCTTGTGTTTTAAAAAAATATGGAGGGGGGGTATGGTGGAGACCCCCCTCTCCAAAAGTGGGATGTACGCAATATTGCACACCAAATTCCACATCCATTTCAGTATGCTTCCGGTGCGAGAGGGTTGTGGAAGGGCTACCCAGAAATGATCAGGGGAGGTCTCCTGTGTTTTGAAAAAAAGTGGAGGGGGGTATGGTGGAGACCCCCCCTCCATTTTTATTCAGGTGTATTCCTTCCGGCAGATCTCGAATATCTTCTCCGCGGTCTTCTCCCCAATCCCCTTCACCGCAGCAAGTTCCCCCTGCGATGCGTTCACAATCGCCTGCACCGAACCGAAGTGCGAAAGCAGCAGCCGGGCATTCTTCATCCCGATCTCCGGGAAAGCGGAAATGATGTATTCCTGCTCCTCCTTCTGGGAGCGGTAGGACTTGTGCGGGTGGACCTTGCGCTCGCCCCGTTCGCTCTCCTCACGTTTTGCCAGGACGAAGAGCATCTGGGCGGTGTCCTGCTCGTCCTTTGTGTAGATCAGGGAGATTCCCATGTCAACCGTGATCGCGGCAAGCACGCCGCGGATTGCATTCGGGTGGATGTCCCGCTGGGTGAAGAGATCGCCACCTTCGATGATCAGGACCGGTCGCGGCACTGCCTCGGCCATCACCTTGAGCTGCCCGAGGAGGTCGCGTTCGATGAGCGTGTCCACAAAGTCCCGTGCGGTCTTACGCTCGATGAGGATCCGGTCGCCGATAGCATAATCCCCATGGGGGAGGCGTTCGAGCCGGATCATCATGTCCATACCAGAGAGGACCTCGACCACTTTCGACGAGGTCTCGCGGTCGTCGATCACGATCTTCGGCCCCGGCACGGCGAACTCCCCGATACTGGCCTGTTCAGAAGGAAGCGGTTTTGGCACGGATGCAAGCGAATTGCCAATCGTCCGCATGCTCTTGTGCATCATCTTCTCCTTTGTCACGCTGACATGGCTGAAGACCTCATCGGAGGTTCCCCTGGTTACGAGTACGACAACTCTTCCCGCACCCGAGCGTCCCGTCCGGCCCTTGCGCTGGATGGAGCGGATCTCGGAGGGGACCGCTTCGTAAAAGATCACGAGATCGGTTGAGGGGACATCCAGTCCTTCTTCTCCGACAGAGGTTGCGACGAGCACTTTGAACTCCCCTTCGCGGAACCGGGTCAGGGCCGCGATCTGCTTCTTCTGGGAGAGCCCTTTCTCCGCATCCTTCGTCGCCTGCCCGACGAAACGCTCGCTCACGATCCCGTGTTTCGCAAGGAAATCCACGAGGAGCTGCACGGTGTCCCGGTACGTGGCGAAGAGGATGATCCGGCTGTCCGGTGATGCTTCGAGCTGTTCGCGAACAAGGCCGAGAACTACCCCGGGTTTCGGGTGGAGCTCGTGCGTCCACTCAACGGATCGGGCGAAGAGTTCGCGGAACGATGCATCCTGTGCAAGGCGCTGGCTTGCCTTGCTGCCCCCCGGACCCGTGCCTTCGGCAACGAGCTTCGCAAGATATCCTTTGAGCACCTCGCTCCCCTGCGATTCGGCAAGGGTGACCGCGTGCTTCAGTTTCATGCACTCCGCGTATACGGATGCCGCGGAGTATCCCGCAGGATCGCGGTTTGCGATCCGCTGCTGGATCTGGGCATTGATCGCGTTGAGCTCCTTCATGCTGAGTTTCTCGCGTTTCGGCACGGTGAAGTGGAGCGAAGCGAGCAGGGCCAGGCGGTCCTCGATGAGGCTGTTGATGGTCTGGATCGCAGCCTTGAGATCCGGCGGGAGATCGATCGGGATGTAATCGAGATCGCGTTCGAAGACGTACGGCCTGACATCCGGGTCGTTCTCGGTGCGGGTCTCGACATGTTCTATCCCGAGGTTTGCGCAGACCTCCTGCACCTTCTCCTGCACTCCCCCGGGGGATGCGGTCATGGCGAGAAGGAGTGGTTTGTCGGCAGTTGCAAGGTAGCGCTGGGCGAGGAAGACATAGGCATAATTCCCCACGGCCCGGTGGCACTCGTCCACGATGAGCAGGGAGACATCCGCGAGGGTGTAGCGCCCGGCAATGAGATCGTTCTTGATCACCTGGGGGGTGGCGAGGATAACGGAAGCCCGGTTCCAGTCGGCAGTCCGCTCATCCGGAGGGGCCTCGCCGGTGAACATGACAAACGGCGAGGCCTCTGAACCTTCGGGGCTCTTGGCAAGCAGGTAGCGCTCGAAATAGCGTAGGTGCTGCTCCACGAGCGGTTTTGTCGGGGCGAGCATGAGCACCCGGCCTCCTTCGTTGTAGAGCCGGGACGCGGCTACAAGCAGGGCAACGGCGGTCTTGCCAAGCCCGGTCGGGAGAATAACCATCGTGTTCCCGTCGAGCGCCTTCATCGCGACCGAGAGCTGGTACTCCCGCTTCTCAATCGAGTCCGGTTTCACCATGGGGTGGCTGATGAAGGTCATGTAACTGGTGAGAGATTTGGTGTGCTTGGGTAATATAGGAAATTGTGAGCGGGAAAAGAATTCAAGACTTTACGGTTGTCACACTCTGGAATAATGAGGGCTCCCCGCCTCAGGGCCTCTCCGAGGCACAGCGGGGCAATTACCTCTTGGATTAAGGGATAGTTGATGGCGTCACTTTGTCAACGTCTACCAAAGTCCGCGACAAAAAATATTTGAACCCCTTTTTTTGTTACAGAGATTTTGGAAGATGTGATGATAGAAACGCTACCCACTGCTCTATACATTCTTTTGCCAAATCGATCACTTTCATCTGATTTCCATTCTCTAAAGTTATTAATAGTCCCAGTCCGACTTTCTCTCCCGATACTGTCACATATTCACGCATTCTGAAATCTTCACCACTTCTCGGGTTTCGTTTATCATCGATTCCAAAATGCTTCGTACCGTTAGCGATATCGGCGCAAATTGAGAGTGAAGGTGTTTGATTAATAAATGCCTCAATCTCCCGTCTGGGAATATCTGTTTCCTTAATGATGTAGTCCATTAGGTGATAACAGAAGATGAAAAAAACAAGAAATTCATCGACGCTCATTTCAAGAGAAATTGGTCCTTTTTGTTCACCGGAATCCAATTCACATATTCGGTTATACCATCGTTCAACTCGTTCTGTATGAATGTGTAAACCTTCATTCTTCGGAAGATGTCCCATTAACGGCATTTGAATCACTTAGTTCGATTGATTTTTTACGGAATATCGCGGATATCTTCTCGTGCTATCTCTTTGCCATCGGTATTCCTCGTGAGAACGATCACTGCTCTAGAACCCCTCGTCAGAGATGTTGGTAGCGAGTCGAAGACAACCGGATGACCTTTTTTTAGCGTTAAAATTCCTTCTGGAAAAGGTAAAATGTAGTTATCCACTTGACCCGGAAACATTAGTGTCATTGTTACTTCTGAAGCACTAATCGTCTCTCCCTCGTTTGATATTGAAAGAATTAGTTGGCTGAAACCGTGACCGTTAGCTGTCATTGGGTGCCGTATTCTCTCTAATACCACATCGATCTTGAATTCATCTGAACATTGAGGCATATAAGTAGCGCATTTTCATTGTCGTATCATAGCCTTGTCGGATACGTGGTGTGAAAGTATTGTTGATCCGTGAATTGAATGGTGTTTGATCCGCCGCGGGGGCGCCCCTTCGGGGGCGGCGGCGTCCATCGCTAATGGGGGTATGGGGGCATCAGCCCCCATTATCATTCAGAGCATTAGCCTCTGAAAAATCGTATGGGAAAAAAGTATTGAGATATCACTCAAGCGATGCGAACGTAATGCTCCCTTCAACGAGAGCACCGAGCGTCTCCGGCAGCTTATCGATAGCAATCCGCACCTGCTTCATGCTGTCCCGGTCCCGGAGCGTGACGGTATTGTTCTCCTTCGTATCGTAATCCACGGTCACGGCAAAGGGAGTACCGATCTCGTCCTGCCTGCGGTAGCGCCGGCCTATCGCCCCGCTGTCATCGTACTCGGCGAGGATACCCCGCTTGTGGAGCGTGCGGGTGATGGTGTCAGCAATGGTGTCGAGCCCGTCGCGGGTCATCAGCGGAAAGACCGCAACCTGCACCGGTGCAACCTTCGGGGAGAACCGCATCACGGTACGGGCTTCGCCATCTGCGGTGTCCTCGTCATACGCCTGTTCGAGAACCGCGTAGCACATCCGGTCAATACCATACGAGGGTTCAATCACATGCGGGACAATATCCTCGCCCCGCACATCGATGACCTCGTCCCGGACTTCGAACAGGTTTGCCGGAATGTGGATCTTCTCGCCATCGACCACGACATCGGCACCATCGGCGGTAGGTGTCGAGACTGCAAGGGCATCGAAGATCGCTTTTGCCTTGTTCCGGTACTGTTTCCCGAGCACCCCCATGTTGGGGATGATCCGCCGGCGCTGGACCTTCTTCGGCTCTGCGTACTGGATGAAGACCGTCATCGGGGTTCCGCTCGCTTTTGCATGGGCATTGAGATCGTAGTTCGTGCGGTCCGCAAGACCAACGGTTTCGACCCAGCCGAACCGCTCGGAGTGGATCTCGGCATCCCAGCAGTCCGTTGCGTAATGCGCACGCTCATCGGGGAGGTGCTGCCGGAACCGGAGCCGGTCGGGCTTGATCCCGATCGTGACGAGCATCTCGTGGGTCAGGGCCACGTAATACGCGAGGTATTCGTTTGCGATAACCCCCTTGTCAACGGCCTCCCGCATCGAGAGGGTGACCGCTTCTTCGCACTTCTGCTGCTGACCCCAGGTGAGGAGCGGCATCCGGTAATCGGCATACCGGTGGAACCGGGGGTGCTTGTTCTTCTCGTCCGGGTGGACGAAGATCTCTGCTTCCGCCTGCGTGAACTCGCGGAGCCGGATCATGCCCTGGCGGGGAGAGATCTCATTCCGGTAGGACTTGCCGATCTGGACGGCGCCGAACGGGAGCTTGTCGCGGTAGAACCGGAGGAGCCGGGTAAAGTCAACGAACATACCCTGTGCGGTCTCGGGGCGGAGGTAGCCGACCCGTTGCGAGTCCGGGCCAATCGAGGTCTTGAACATCAGGTTGAACCCGAAGACCTCGACATTCCCGAGCACTTCTTCGCAGGCAAGGCACTTGCAGGTAGCAAGGGCAGCTGCGAGTTCCTGGTTCTTCATGGTTGAGGCGTTCTTGACCCCGCCGCCTTCGGCCACATGGTCTGCCCGCAGGAATTCCTTGCAATGCGGGCACTGGCACATCTTGTCAGCGAACCCGGCAACATGGCCGGATGCGATAAAGACGGCTTCCTGCGCGATCGTCGGGCACTCGATCTCATAGTATCCTTCGCGGATAACATAAAAATCCCGCCAGATATCCTCGATCCGCCGCTTCATCATCGCGCCGAGCGGCCCGTAGTCGATAAAACCCGCAACGGCACCGTAACATTCGGACGTTGGCCAGATGAAACCCCGGCGTTTGGCAAGTTCCATCACGTTTTCAAATACATCGCTCATGGTGATCACGCATTCGTTCCCATACTGTTGCACTACTGGCGACAAAAAGACTCTGATGCGTGTGTGACAGGGAAGATGGAAAATATGCGCTCCCGGATCCATTTTCATCATGTTGTGCACGGGCAGCATTGATCGGAAGTGCACCCGTGTGTATACAAAGCGGCGTTTTTTCCGGTGAATGAGTACAAAAGATACTATCTGCCCGGAACAATTTAACACCAATTTATACGTCTTTTGGTCAAACGACGTGTAAAGGAAGCATTAAATAGTTGGTGAAGTATTGTATATCCTAATCCCAATACGGGGTATGCAATGACCGAAGACAAACGCAAGGCACACCTTCTGAAGCTCTTCAGTACCATGTCGGGCAAGACCAAGATCGTCGAGCCCATGAAGAATATCCATGGCACGTTAAGAGACAGTGATGCAATAGAACGCGAGGTCGCTCTCGTCATGAGAGAGATCACGGAACAGGGGATCTTCAAGACCTCTTTACGGCCCATCCAGCTTGCCAAGCTTGTCACGTCATTCTATATGAGCAAGAATGACACCGAGATTGCCCGCGAGCTCGGGGATGAGAAACTGAGTAAGACCGTTGCCCGCGCCCGGGTCCGGCTCAAGCTCTTCCGTGAACTGGACTTCAAGATGCCCTTTGACAAGGCACAGATGGAAGCACTGGTCGAATCCGGCAAGACCATGAAAGAGGTATCCGAGGAACTTGGCGTAAGTCCCTCGACCCTCCGCGAATACCGGCACGTCATCGAGGAGCAGGAAGATCCTACCATCGATCCCTACATCGACCGGATCCGCGATGTTATGGAAGACCGTGACCTCACCGAGCAGATGACCCGCAGTGCCACTGCTGACAGCCTCGGGGACTCTATCGATATCACTGAAGCCGAACTGATCGATGTGACCTAAAAGGGCTATTCCCCGGCAAGGCCAAATATTTTTTAGTGGTGGTGCTCTCGCGTTCCTGCCTCGTTTTTTGTAGTTTTTCATACGGGCAGAGGATAATATTCATTCGGGAGTAATCCGATCTGCATATATGCAACTCACCTGGCTCGGCCATTCCTGCGTACTTCTGTCAGGCTCGAAAAAAGTCCTGATCGATCCCTTCATCGAAGGAGGGAGTGTCGCTGCTACGAATCCCGATCTTGTTGCCATCACCCATGGGCACAGCGACCATATGGGAGAGGCCGTGGCACTGGGGAAGAAGACCATTGCCATCACCGAGATCGCACGGTATCTCAAGGCAAACGGTGTCCCGGCGGAGAGCATGAATATCGGCGGCACCCAGGTTGTCGACGGGGTCTCGTTCACCATGACACCGGCCATGCATTCCACGTCCATTGAAGAGGCGGGGATGGGTTTTTCGGGAGGTGCCCCGGCGGGTTTTGTTATTGGCCTTGACGGGATCAGGGTATACCATGCCGGCGATACCGGGCTCTTCTCCGACATGAAACTGATAGGCGATCTCTACCACCCGGATGTCGCGCTCCTCCCGATCGGGGGACGGTACACGATGGGTGTCACCGAGGCGATGATGGCGGCAAATTTCATCGGGGCAAAGACGGTCATCCCGATCCATTACAATACGTGGGACCGGATCGCTGCCGATACGGATGCCCTGAAAAAAGGAATTGAACGGACAACGGATCTCCGTGTGAGGGTTCTTTTGCCCGGCAAGAGTCTGGACATTACCCCGTAACTGGTCTCCTTCCCGATCTATCCCAACGGGAGTCGGGGGCAGTCAGCAGAATTATCATAATACCGGTGCCTGCATTGTGGCACTCACGGATTCGGAAAAGCCATGTCAAACTGCCCGAAATGCGGATCAAAAAATACGGAATGGACTGACTGCAAGACCGTCAATAACAAGACGATTGTGGTCTGTGTCTGTTCTGACTGCGGTCACACGTGGGAACAGCCGCTCTGATTGTTACGTCATTCAACCGGCATTTTTAGAAACCTTTTCATGTCCTGTATCCCCACCAGTATCGTGATAACGTATGGCTATGATACTGGAATCGCTTTCAATCCCCCTGGTTAACCTGGTATTGTGCATAATAATTGTCATTTTAGGTATCCTCTGTTTCAGGAAGAGCGGCGAGATGCTGCCCGCTTTCATCGGGGCGGCATTCGGGCTGTTCGGGATCTCCCATGCGGCAACGCTTGCAGGGCTGGCTGCTTCCCTTGAACTCCCCCTGATCATTATCCGAACCCTCGCTTACGTCCTGGTGATTGTCGCACTCTGGCAGCATCTGAAGAACAGCCTGATCCAGAAAGAGACCCGGCAGGGATGGGTGGATTACTTCAAGAGTGAGACCGGGCAGGCAGACGGGGAAAAGAGGACCTGACCCGCTCACGTCATTTTCTGTAGTGCATCTTCCCGGGATTTACAAATGGTAAAGATACTCGTGAACCCGGCCATGTCGAAAACCTTGTAAACCGGTGGCCCGACCTCCACAAGCACGACTCGGCCCCCGGATTTCATCATGTCCCGGGTAACCTGAAGCAGTACCTTTAAGCCTGCGCTGGCGATATACCCGGTCCGGGAGAAATCAAAGATAACCTTATTCTGTCCCGTGTTTTTGAGGATCTGTCGGAGTTCCGATTCCACGTCCGGTGCAGTGTTGGTATCAAAGCGTTCCGGAACCGTGACAACACAGGTGTCACTGATGGTTGTTGTTTCCAGGGTCATGGAAATTCCTGTGAGAGAATTGGATCCTGGGATAATTAAAACACATAGGCCTGGTTCGCGAACACGGAAACCTGGAATGATTGAGGATTGCACGTGCTTTGGGGTATCTGCCGTGTGTTGATCGTGGCCGGTATTGTCAGGCACTGTCTTTCACCCCGGCTTGCCACATTACCGGTGCATCACGCGCAGCGGTCTCCGGGGCCTTCGATGACAGTATACCGGACCAGGGAGAAGAAGATCCCCGCAATGCAGAGCACGGCAGAGATGCCAAAACAGATCCGCATGCTGTCCAGGAACTCCGGGTAGAGCAGGGGAGTGATCTGCGCATCTCCGATGAAGATCGCAAGGACCATCATGGCAATACCCATCGAGAGCATCTGGCCTACGATCCGCATGGTCCCCAGCGTTCCTGATGCAACCCCGTATCTTTTCTTATCAACCGATCCCATGATGGCATTGGTGTTTGGCGATGAGAAGAGGCCAAGACCTATGCCGAGGATGATGAGGATGAGGATGAGCTCGGGAATGGTTGTCGCGGTATCGACCAGCAGGAGACAGACAAGCCCGAGGGCGGTCAGCCCCATCCCTGCCGAGGCGATCTTGCCCGGGTCTATCCGGTCGGAGAGCCGGCCTGCAACCGGGGAGAATAATGCCTGGGCAACGGGCTGGACCACGAGGAGCATCCCGGCCTGCTGCGGGGAAAAGTCCTTGATGTACTGGAGGTACAGGCTCAGAAAGA
The DNA here is from genome assembly GCF_028679125.1 of Methanoregula sp. GTDB lineage: Archaea > Halobacteriota > Methanomicrobia > Methanomicrobiales > Methanospirillaceae > Methanoregula. The sequence goes on from NZ_JAJRCG010000002.1 coordinate 200,382, forward strand.
ACGTAACCGCAAAGGTTGCGCAGTAATTGATCAGGGCAGCAAGGTTCGAGAAGGCGAAGACCCGGTTGGCGGTGAACAGGCTGACGTCCAGCAGCGGGTACCGGATACGGAGCTCGCGCAGGATGAACCATGCGAGGATCGCGCTGCCGGCGATAAGAAGTATGATCCCGGTGATATCGGGCAGCAGGGAAAAACCGTACATAACGCAGACCAGGGCAAGGCCATACTGGATGGCCCCCTGCGTATCGAACGGCTCTCCCCGGGAATCCGCCCATTCGTCCTTCAGGAAGAGCAGGATCAGTGCAACGGCAAACAGGCCTACCGGGATATTGACGAGAAAGATGCTCCTCCAGCCGAAATACTCCGTCAGGATCCCGCCAAAGAAGGGCCCCGTTGAGAGACCCAGGTACACGGCGGTGGTGTAAATCCCCAGGACCTTGCCCCGTTCGCATGGCGGCGTTACCGATGAAAGGATGGCGACTGCGGTCCCGAAGATCATCGCCCCCCCGAATCCCTGGAGTACCCGCACCAGGATGATCATCAGGGATGAAACCGAGAAGATCATCAGGATGGAGGCAAGCGAGAAGATGAAAAGGCCGGTGGTGAAGATTTTTTTTCTGCCGTAAATATCGGCGAGCCGTCCGAACGGGAGGAGAAACACTCCTGACGCGAGCAGGTACGCGGTGGCAATCCAGCTCATCTCGATGGCATCCATCGCATATTCCCCGCCAATGCTCGGGAGGGCAATATTGACTGCTGAAAGGTCGAATGGTGTCAGGAATCCGGCAAGGAGTGCGATGAAGAGTGCGATATCCCGTGTCCTGATCATGGTTGTTATCTCTCCGTTGGTGCCAGAGGGTATTAAGAAATGCTGGACCCGTTCAGGCCCCCTCTACCGGAAAAAACCTGTATATCCTTTGGCCCTGCTGCGAGGGGGTGATTTTCCGATAACATCCCTGAATCCTTTCTGGAACTGATGAGTCTGATATTCCGGGGAAATGCCAGCCGTATTGGTTTTATTGTACGGGTATTGTAAAGATTAATGCGACAGGAAGTAAAATACAAGTAATATTATGGCTCACATCCGCAGATTTCCCGCAGGACTCCTGGTTCTGGCTGCCTGCCTGTTCCTTGCCGGAACTTCCGCAGCAGGAGTGGGTATCCAGGCATATTCCGGGGATACCGTCCCGCTCTCGGGATATTCCCCGACAAGCAATACCGTGTATCTCTTCCTCACCGGCCCCAACCTCCCGGTGAACGGTGTTGCCCTCAACGACATCACCAAGCGTGCTGATCAGGGAGGTTTTACCACGGTCTCGGTGACTGGCGAGGATGACAGCTGGAGTTACAAATGGCACACGAACAGTCTCAACGGGCACCTCGATGACGGGACGTACACGATCTGGGTTGTGAACAGCCCGAGTGACCGGTCAAACCTGCAGAATGCCGAGTATGCCACCATCTCGGTCACGCTGGGATCGCCAACCATTTCCGTGAATTCCGGGGTTACCATAACCCCGGTAACGCCGGCTTCTTTTGCCATCAGTTCTGAGCCGAATGAGTCTTCTGTCTCCATCAACGGCCAGTACCGGGGGAAAACCCCGCTCGTTGTAGATAACCTGAAACCGGGAACGTATGAGGTGGCGGTCTCGAAATTCGGATATACGCCCTATTCGGACTCGATCAATCTTGGATCCGGTGAACAAGGAGTGGTCCGTGCCACGCTCCCCGCAGAGCGCGGGACGATCATCGTCAACTCAACCCCGGCCGGCGCACGGGTATCGCTCGATGGTGCCGATGCCGGTATATCCCCGGTCACCCTCCCGAACGTGCTGCCGGGCAACCATACGGTCGCCCTTGCTCTTGACGGGTATGTCCCCTTCGAGCAGCAGGTTGCGGTTACTGCCGGCACGACCAGCCCGCTGGAGATCCAATTCACCCCTGTCTCGATCATCCCCACCCTGCCGGTGAAGGCCCCGGGCCTTCTGGCAGGAACACTTGTCGGGCTTATGATGGCTGCAGTCCTGCTCTCTATCAGGCCCCGGTCCCGATAACCCGGTCTCATCATCAGCACCCGGTTATACCCTCCTGCGTGGACCGGGTGCGACAGGGATTTATATCCGAGAACAGGCAACCGGTTAGGAGAGAGTATGAACACGTTCGATCTCCTTATGATCCTCGCGCTGGGTATCCTTGCCGGAACGATTGCCGGCCTCACCATCGGATATGCAGCAAAACGCCAGAAGCCTCAATGGTCGCAGATGACCCCCAGGGAGAAGACAACCAATATCGCCCTTGTTCTCTTCTTTTCAGCGGTCTGTTGTGCAGCTCTTGCAGGGTACGAGCTTTTCTGGACTGCCGGCGTCATTACCCCATGAATAGCCCGAAGGACTGATGATCCTGTCCCCCGGGTAACGTCCTAATCCCGGGCCAGTGTTTTTTTTATAGGGTATCCTGCCGTATATTTCTCCGGACCATGCGCCTCAAAGATCTTCTGAAAGGATCCGTTCCGGATGATGCCCTCAGCCGTTTCTCCGGCCACTTCGATGTGATCGGGGATATTGCCATCGTCACGATTCCTCCTGAACTTACGGCTTACAAGAAGATCATCGCCGAAACGATCCTGGCCGGCAGGAAGAATATCTACACGGTGCTCAACAAGGTGCAGAAGGTCAGATCGGATGCCCGGACCGCCAGTTACGAGGTCCTGGTAGGCGACACCACGATCACCCGGTACCGGGAGTTCGGATTCCAGTACCGCTTTGACGTCACGAAGGTGTTCTTCAACAGCCATCTTGCCTACGAGCGGATGCGGGTGACCGAACAGGTCGAGCCGGGCGAACGGGTCCTTGTCCCCTTCTGCGGGATCGGACCCTTTGCCATCCCGGCCGCCGCAAGGGGCGCCCGGGTTGTTGCGATTGAACAGAACCCCGAGGCATATGCATGGTTAAGGGAGAACATCGCGCTGAACCATGTCCGGGATGCGATCACTCCCATCAACGGGGATGCACGCGATACATCACACCTTGCGCAGCAGCGCTTTGACCGGATCATCATCCCCACTCCCTATGGCATGGACGGGATTCTCGATACCCTCGCACCCTATGCCGGCAGGGACGGGATGATCCATTTTTACACGTTCAGGGCAGCCAATGAGATCCCTGCGCTGGTGGATGAGTTCACAACGAGAGGATTTGAGATAACCTTCCAGAATACCTGCGGCAACGTGGCGCCGGGCATCAAACGCTGGGCATTCGATCTGGTCAAAAAAGGGTGATTATCGATCGCTCATTGGTTTCTTGCATAGTGCATGGTGAAGAGCGTCACGTATTCGTCGGCATAACAGGATGAATCCGAGCGGAGGGAGAACTCCGGTGCAAGACTGGACTCGAACAGATCGTGCCACTGGGTCCGGAGCATGTGGTATTCCGTGCGTTCTCCTCTCGGCTGGGTCAGGAGCGAGGCAACTTCGGTCATGAGAAAGGAGTCGATGCAGTCCGTGACGATCTCGACCGGTGCATCGTGGGCATAGACAAAGTCCATGATCCTGCCATAGGACTGGTATACGGAGAGCGCAAGTTCCGGTGAATGGATATCCGGCGTATCGTTGTTCGCATCCATCTCGAAGAGGAGGAAGTGGTCGATCCACGGTTTGAGCCGTGCGAGGTGGACGCGTTTGTCCTCGACCGGCATGTGGTGGTAGGCCAGCGAACTCATCGCAATATCGTAATGGTGGCTGATGGATGCGGAGCAGTCCTGGATCCGTGCATTCTCCGCGGTTATGGTGATTCCCGGGTGGGCCCCGGAGATTGTCTTTTTCGCCAGTTCGATCATGGCCGGGGAGGAATCAACGAGAAGGACCTCGTCGATACTGTCTGCCTTGCCCGTTTCGATAACCTGGGAGAGGACTTTCGCGGTCAGGGATCCGTCGCCGCACCCGATGTCCATGAACCGGAGGGGGTGGTCGAACGATGGCAGGGAGTGGGCAAACTGGCGGACCAGGTGGCTGCGGGCCTCTTTCATTATCGGGACCCCGGCGAAGTGGATGTACGGGCGGGGGTCTTCGAACGCCACCGCCGGTTTTACCAGTGTCCCGTTGTGCCGCTGGAGGAAACTCATGAGGAATGCCGCCGAGAAGAGCCCGTCTTCCTCGCACATTGTCGCGGCCTCCAGCCACTCTGTAGCACGCCGGTTCTGTCCCTCTGCCGCGAGCCGGACTCCGATGAAATACTCGAATGCCGGGATCAGGTTCGGGCGTATCCTGTCCTCGTACTGTGCCGGCGTGGCGTTACTATGAGTGATTTTGTGGGCATATTCTGCCCATGCAGTTTTTTCATCGTCTGACAGGAACAGCATGGTTGCTCTCTTTTTGGTATCGTTTCTTTTTCATGATGTTTATGCGTGATGATTAAAAAAGGGGAATTACCTGAATTGACTCGGGGGTCTGCTGGTACCGCTGAGGAACGCGATTCCATCCGTCGCGAACATTAATCCTCCGGCGGGAGAGACATCTCTGTACGAGTTGTTCAGGATTATGCAGATCATCACCCCGACATCTGTTCTCCGCGACTGGACAGAACATGACGCCCCTGCGCTTGTACGTCATGCAGACAATCCCCGGATTGCGGCAACCATGCGGGATGGCTTCCCCTCCCCCTATACTATCAGCGATGCACACCGGTTCATCGCCATGGCAACAGCACCCGGCCGGCAGCTCTTCCTTGCCATTGAAGTGGATGGCGAGGCCTGCGGGGGTATCGGCATCAACCCGCTGGAGGATGTTCACCGGGGTTCTGCCGAGATCGGGTACTGGCTCTCTGGATCATTCTGGGGCCGGGGAATAATCACCGATGCGGTACGGGCGCTTGTGCCGGTTGCGTTCCGGCAGTATGATATTGTCCGGCTCCAGGCGTGTATCTTCTCAAACAATCCTGCATCCATACGGGTTCTTGAGAAATGCGGATTTGTCCGCGAAGCTGTCCACAGGAATGCCATCACGAAGAACGGCGTGATTATGGACGAAATTGTGTATGCAGTATTGCGATAAAAAAGGGGGGTTATGCCGGATGGTTGTCATTCCGGCGATCCGGTTGATAACCGGCCCTGCCCCGGGAGAGTCGGGCCGAGGATATGTGTTCTTCTAATCACTCCGCAGTGCCTCGATGGGGTCGAGATTTGCTGCCCTCCATGCGGGGTAAACACCCGAGACAATGCAGATGACAATCCCGATAGCCATCGATACCGGGACATAGATCAGGCTCGCGAAGGTAAAGAAATACTTCGTTGTCCCAACCATGGCAAGTACGACGAGCCAGCCTAAAATAACGCTCATGATCGCCCCGATGATGGCGCCGACCAGGCCGAGGATCACCGCTTCATAGATGAACATCCGGAGCACCTCGCTCTTCCGCGTACCGATGCTGCGCAGGATGCCGATCTCACGGATCCGCTCGGTAACTGACATCATCATCACGTTGAAGATCGAAGTTGCAGCCACAAGCAGGGATATGCCGGCAATTGCCATGACAAACGTCGTAAGGGTGCTGACCGTTGACGTGATGCTCTCCATCATACGGCTGCTGTCCTGCACCTGGACCTCGTCCTCCTTGCGGTTCAGCTGGTCCTCAATGGCCTCGGTTGCCGTGTCTGCATCATCAATGTCGTAGAGGATAACGTTGACCTGATCGTACTCGCCTTCCCCGCCATAGAGGCCGGTATATGCCTTCTCTGTCATGATGATCGCATTATCGCTGTTGAGATCCATGGACATACCCTTCTCCTCAAGGATGCCAACGACCCGGACCTTCTGGATGATTGCCTCTTCATCGTCCTCGTCACCGATGGTGATACGGCTCCCAATTGTGAGGTCATTGTTCTCGGCAAAGGTCGGGCCGACAACAACCGCATTTGATGTCTGGGGGAGTGTTCCGTTAGCAACAGTCAGGATAGTTGCCATGTCTTCATCCCGCATGCCGTAGATAGTTGCTCTGCGCTCCTCGTCCCCGATCTTGATGGTATCGGACTCCTGGTAGAGCGGGTAGACATTCCCATACTTCCCGGCAGCCCGTTCAATATCATCAAACTGATCCTTGTCGATATAATCGTCATCACTGGAGCTTCCGCCGCCCCCCATCATTCCCCCCCCGCCGCCCCCGCTGTCTGGTTTCACGACTAGTACGTTGGCCATTGCGGAGAGTTCCTCGGTAACCGACATGGTCATGTTTGCCCCCATCATCCCCATGGACGAGATGGCGACAACACCAATGACGATGCCGATGGCTGCGAGCAGCGAACGGAGAAAATTAAGCCGGATACTCCTCACCGAGATCTGGAGGATGATATCTTTCTTCATGATTCCACCTTCCCGTCCTTGATCCGTATCGTCCGTTCCGCCTGTGCACCGATGGACGGGTCGTGGGTGACGATGATGACCGTCCTGCCCTGATCGTGAAGGGCAGTGAGCATCGCCATGATCTGTGCGCCGGTCTTCGTGTCCAGGTTGCCGGTAGGTTCGTCGCAGAGGAGAATATCGGGGTCGTTGATGAGGGCACGCGCTATGGCGACCCGCTGCTGCTGTCCCCCGGAGAGTTCGGCAGGCTTGTGTTTGGCCATGCGTTTATTGATCCCCACATCGGCGAGCAGCTTGCTGACCCGGCCGGTGGTATCGTTGCACCGGTGCTTGAGGATATAGGGATACTCCACGTTTTCATACGCGGAGAGGAGCGGGATTAAATTGAACTTCTGGAAGATATAGCCGATGGTATTGAGCCGGAGGTCGGTGAGTGAATCATCAGACATCTTCCTGATGTTCCTGCCGGTAATGCGCAGGATCCCCGAAGTAGGGACATCCAGCCCCCCGATCTGGTTGAGGAGGGTAGACTTGCCGGAGCCTGAGGGCCCCATGATGGCGACAAACTCGCCTCGCTCGATCCTGATCGAGAGGTGGTCGAGCGCCAGCACATCCCCTGAAGGGAGCGGATAGATCTTGCTCACATCGGCCATTTCAATGACCGGTACTGTCGTCATGGTTCTGCCATCGGAAGACCGGTTCATTACTCCTGCTGTTCGCTGTCGTCATCCTCGTCAGGCAGGGGGTCCTTGCGGAACTTGTTTGTCAGGCGTCTGAAGAGGCCCTTTCTCCATGCATACAGGAGGATGATAATTACCACGAGAATGATAACGATCTCAGTCACCGGGATCTGGCTGAAGCCGGATCCGAACGACCCGAACATTCCCCGTCGCTGGCTGCCGGCTGCACCCGCTGATGCACCGTTCCCCCCTGATGAGCCGGGTAAGGCCAGACTGTTATCCGCAGCGATGCTGGTTGTTTCGGTGAACGTGTTTCCATTCTCATCCTTATACTCAACAATAAGGGGGACTGCGCCATTACCCGTTGTGGTGTAGGTCACTTCGAAACTGGAGAAATCGTCCGGTTCAAGGTTGCCAATTGCGTACACGGGGTTCGGATCGACAGGTGTTGCCGGGCTCCCCACCGTGACAAGGACCGACTTGGCATCGACAAGCCCGTTATTGGTCACATCCCCTTTCAGGGTCCGTGTCATCCCGGAACTGGAACTCTCGATGTTGTTGACAACAATCTCTGCTTTGGTCTTATCTGTCCCGATATCCAGAGGAAGGACAAGGCTGGTACTGTGCTTGTTATCCCCGTTCTCGTACGTGATATTGAACACAGCATCGGTCTTTTGGTACGGAGTTATCTGGAATGGTACTTCGACAGAACCGCCGGCAGGAATGGTGCCGACATATTTTTCCTCCGGGGAGATGTCAATGTTGGATCCCGATGCCCTGACCCGTACCCTGGAGATCTCTCCATCTCGTGGATTGACAATACTTACATTGACGGTATCTTTTTTGGAGAGGGCGAAGGTATCCGGCTCCTTTGAGATGCTGGCCTGCACGTCGTCGGAATCAACCTTCAGAGTCAGTGTCGAATGGATGCTGTTTCCATAAACCTGGGGGGAGATCGTGAACAAGGGGAAATAGGTGCCATCAGGAGGGTCGACGGTGACAACAAACGAAAAGTCCGTCGTTGCTCCGGGTCCGATTGTTGTCCGCGTATTGAATACATTCGTGTTAACAACATGGACATTGGGATCGATCAGATCCGGTGTCGCGACAACCACGGACGCATTTGCCCCGTTGGTGACGTGAACCGTAATGGTTCCGGTCTCGTACGGATAGAACACTTCGGGAGTTATTTCATACCCTGATACATAAACGAGGGCGGCGGCATCCTGTGCGTTTGTTGCAGTAACGGTATTTCCCGCTGCATATACAGAAGTAATTCCTATGAGCACCAGGAAGATGCCCAGCATGACTGATAATCGCTTCATAAATACTCCATGAATGAGGTATAAGATTCCTGAATCCGTGGTATCGGATGACTGCGGTTCAGGACTATCTTTTACGTGCTCACAAATTGTAAAATATGTTTAACATTTTGTTATATTATATCTTTGCCAGACCCGTTCCGAGGGGAAACCATGGATAAGATGGAATACAGAGCACCCTCGCATGTATGCATGAACGCGCAAACAGGTATGATAAAAGAGGTGAAGGGTATTATCTGTCGTCAACCGTTTTTGTCTCGCTGTCGTAGGTGAACACCTCTTCGATATTCACCTTGAAGAACTGTGATATCCGGAAGGCAAGATCCAGGGACGGGACGTACTTGCCCTTCTCGATGGCAAGGATCGTCTGTCGCGTGACCCCGATGGCCTGCGCCAGATCCTCCTGTGTCATGTCGTACATTGCACGGAATACCTTGATCTTATTCTTCATCGGTCTCCCAATCCCCATATTTTCGGGCATAGTATATCCTGAATCCAACGTACAGGAAGATCATAAGACAGAGGAGCCCGAGCTGGAAGTACCCCATCATCTTCGGGGTGAACCCTTCCGGGGCGTGCGAGAGATCCACATCCTTTGGGAATTGTGGCACATAGAGGATCTTCATGACTGCCCCGACTGAGAATGCACACACCACAACCAGGAAAACCTGAAATGTCCGCAGGACTGCCTGCTCGGTGATCTTTGCGCTCCGTTCATCGTCAATGAGGTCGGTCACGCGTCTTCGGGCAAGATATGCAACCGCAATGCCAATGATAAAGGTGATCTCGACGAAAAAAGGCCGGTGGATCTCAACAGAATACCAGAAGATCGCCAGAAGGATAACGGCGATACAGCCGCACAAGAGATAAAAGGTATTTTTTTTCATGCCGCCTCTTGTTATTGCAATTATCCATTGACGGTAATAAAGGTGACTGCACCTGCAATACAGGGATGTGTACCCGTTTTTCCCGCAATCGGACGCGACCGGTGGTTGCATCCCGACAGGATGGTGAACAGATATCCTGATATCTGATCAGGAAAAATCCATACAGCACGAGGTGTATGGATCTGGGAGACGTAGCGGTAGGGCTTATCCAGATGGCGATGGGTCCCGATCCAGACGAGAATATCAAAAAGGCATGCCGTAATGCAGAGGCCGCTGCCCGCGATGGTGCGCAGATCATCTGCCTTCCTGAACTCTATTATACCCGGTATTTTCCGCAGCATCCGGGAACGGATGCATCGCCGCTTGCCGAGAGTATCCCGGGACGGTCGACCGGTATCTTCTCTGCCTTTGCCCGTGAACACCAGGTTGTCATCATCGTTCCGGTCTTTGAACGGGCAGCCGACGGGAAGTATTACAACGCGGCGGTGGTCATTGACGCGGATGGAAGCATATCAGAGCCGTACCGGAAAGTCCATATCCCGCAGGATCCGGGTTTCTTTGAGAAGGGCTATTTCTATCCGGGAAATGGTTACAGGGTCTTTTCCACACGCTACGGGCGCATCGCGGTCCTGATCTGCTTTGACCAGTGGTTCCCAGAGGCCGCACGGTGCGTAGCCCTTGACGGCGCAGAGATCCTCTTCTACCCTACGGCCATCGGACACCCGGGACCAGTCGAACCGGAAGAAGGCAACTGGCAGGATGCATGGGAACTGATCCAGCGGAGCCATGCCATTGCAAACAGTGTCCATGTCGCAGCGGTGAACCGGGCGGGAACCGAGGGAACTACCCGTTTCTTCGGGGGATCGTTTGTTGCGGATGCGTTCGGCAAGGTGCTGGCACGGGCCGGTGATGGCGAGGAGACCCTGATTGTCAAGGTTGACCTGTCCATGAACGCTGACGTGCAGGACTTCTGGGGATTCTTCCGGAACCGTCGCCCGGAAACCTATTCCCGTATTGGCGTTCCGTTCCCGGGCAACAATGGGATCTTTCCGGATCTCCGCCAGGGTGACACCCCCCGCAACCGGGGATTCCACATGCCGGCGGAATGGGAGCCGCACGAGGCCGTCTGGATCTCATGGCCCAATAATGCCCGGACCTTCCCGGATATTCCCGGGGTTGAGCAGGCATATTACGCGTTCATAGAGCACATTCACACCTCCGAACACGTGGAGGTCTTTGTCCCCAGTGCGGTCATCCACCGCAAGGTGCGATCAAAACTGCGGGAGATGGGCGTTGATCTCGAACGGGTGACGCTTCACACCAATGAGTATTCCGATGTCTGGATCAGGGACTATGGCCCGACGTTCGTAGTCAGTCGTGCCCTCAAGAAGATTGCCATGGTGCGCTGGAATTTCAATGCATGGGGCAACAAGTATGAAGACCAGCTCCGTGATGGGAAGATCCCCGCAATGATGAACCGCCGGCTCAATATGCCGATGTTCGAGCCGGGGATTGTCCTGGAAGGCGGATCGATCGATACCAATGGCAGGGGAACGGTGCTGACGACCCGGGCCTGCCTCCTCAATCCCAACCGCAACCCCGACCTGTCCGCTGACGAGATTGAGGAACGGCTTCGTGAATATCTCGGGATTGAAAAGGTCATATGGCTGAATGACGGGGTGGTAGGTGATGATACCGACGGGCATGTCGATGACATTGCCCGTTTTGTCGGCCCCTCGACGGTTGTATGTGGCTACGAGAGCGATATTACGGATGCCAATTACTCCGCCCTTCATGACAATTACGAGATCCTCCGCCAGTCAGCCGATCAGGAGGGGAAGCCCCTTACGGTGGTGAAGCTGCCGATGCCCGGGAAAGTCGTGGATAATGACGGGGAACGCTACCCGGCCAGTTACACGAACTTCTATATCGGCAATACTATTGTCATCGTCCCGGTCTTTTCCGATCCCAACGATAGTGTTGCCCTGGAGATCCTGGAGGGGCTCTTCCCCGGTCGTACGGTTGTCGGCATCAATGCCCGGGCACTGGTCGAGGGATATGGCACCTTCCACTGCGCCACCCAGCAGCAGCCTCGCCTGTAATCTGTGTCGTGCCTGCCGAGAAAATTCTTGTTTTATTGAGATCACTGCTGTGCTGACATTGCGACACAGCCCCTGAAAAGAGGATCTCAATTCCCTTTTGCGGGTGATGCAGGGGTGTGGGGAGTTTCCCCCCTTACAGGATGATCTGTCGGGACAATACTGACAGAACTTTTGGGAATTGTCTGCTCAAGGGATGCCTTGATCCGGTTGATGCTCTCCTGGACTTCAGACATCTTCCGGTTCCCCTCGAATTCGAGGAAGATCTCGATGTACACGTTGGCGCCGGACCTGCGTGAACGCACACCGTAGAGGGCAGTATAATCATCAAAGAACTCAGCAAGATGGCAGACGATCACCATCTGGAGTTCCTCGTCGAGTGTTTTATCGAGAAGATCCGGGAGGGATGTGGTGATGACCCGGTATCCCGACGTGAGCAGGAAACCGGCGATGACAAAGGATGCGAGCGGATCGATATACAGGGACCAGGCATAGTGGGAGAAGGCAAGCGTTGCTATCAGGGAAAGAAGGACCGAGAGATCGGAGAATGCCTTGGTCCGGAAGAGCCGCCACTGGGAGTCGATGATCGGTGATGGCGATTTCTGGAACAACCGGTAATTCTTCCTCCACAGCCAGCTGTTCATGCAGACCCCGATCGTCATGAGCACGACACCGAGGTATGCCCCCTCCAGAACCAGTTCCTCCGGAGTGACGAGCTTGTTGATCGCAACAAAAAAGACCAGTGCCAGGGAGATGAACATCACGCCACCTGTGACGATGGACGTGATGGTCTCGAATTTTCCCAGACCGTAATCATAGGCCCCGCACCCTCCTTTTGCCATTTTGCGCAGCGTGAGGTATGCAAAGAAGGTTGCCAGAATCTCGTTGGCACATTTCAGTGCATCTGCGAAAAGAACAATGGACCCTGAGAGCATTGCCGCAGCGATATCGGGAATCCAGAGAACAAAATCGACGATCAGGCTGGTGAGGACCGTCTGCTGCTTTGTGGCAATGGATACTCCGCAACTATCGTCTGCCGGACCTGCATGAGACATTGAGTGGTATATTCTCGGCATTTTCAGATAAAAACCGCTGTTTTGTATCTGCCGTATCAGTCCTGCCAGGGTGCGGTGAAATGCATTTATGGAAAAACCACCAAAATGTATTACTTCAGCCGGTTTTCCCGTATCCGGCTACCCCGACGACACATAAGGGATCTATTATGGATTGCTCATCTGCTGACAATTTACCGCACCTCCTTGAGGTGTTTGAACAGTCGATCGAGATTACTGCCCGGCATATGAACAATGCTGATACCTCCGGCACCTGGTGCGCCAGCGCTCCGTATTACGAGAAGTGTCGTGTCCAGAAATCCCTTGCCTCATCCCGCGGAACGGATTCCGATCAGGAATACTTCCTGCGGGAATATGACCGGATTGTCGGGAATCTCGGGTCATTTACCAGCCATGCCGGGAGGGAGTACCGCGATCGCCTGTTCTCGGAGCTCAGGCAGTGTGTGCATGCATACCATGCATCAGTCTGTCTCGGGCACTTCGGCCACACCGGGCCGGGTTCCTCCGGAGATCCCCTGTGGCGCGATCTCATCGGGGAATTATGCGGGGTACTGCAGGATCAGTACGATCTCACCGACATCAATGCGCTTATCGCCCTGGTGGATGAGAACAATCCCGACGTTCTCGTTTCCGCACCGGAAGATCTTCCGGAACCCACGCCGGAATGGAGAACCTGTCACTGCCACGCTCACCCTGGCGGGAACGGTCACCCGACACGAAGAAAAAGCGGATCCATTGGTCCGGAATAGTCCCGTACCATGAACCAGGAATAACGAAATTTTTCAGCTACCTACACAACGATCCGTGTCGATCAGCGAACCCTGATCACGATGAACGTGATGTCGTCGGACTGCGGTGCGGTGCCGCAGAACTGTCGTATATCCTCAAGGAGCAGGTCCCTGATCTCCTGTATGGGGCGGGACTGGTTCCTGTACATCGAGGCAATCAGCCGCTCTTCTCCGAAATATTCATCGTGCTCGTTGAACGCTTCGGTCACGCCGTCCGTATACATAATGATGAGATCACCCTGTTCAACCGTGATGGTGGTGACAGGAATGTTGACATCCTCGACAACGCCAAGGGCAATACCCTTCTTCCCCTCAAGCAGAGTTGTTTCTGGCGGGTTGCCCCGGATCAGCAGGGGGGGATTGTGGCCGGCGTTCACGTACGTGAGCAGCATCTTTTCCGGGTCAAGGACTGCATAGAATGTCGTGATGAACATGCTTGACCTGCCATCCTCGTAGATCTGCCGGTTGGCCTGTCGGATGGCAGCCTGCGGACTCTCCTGCCCGCCGCCGCTCGCATGGAGCAGGGTCCGGCAGAGTGCCATGTACAGCGCAGCACTTACCCCTTTGCCGGACACGTCGGCGATAACAAAACCCCACTTCCCTCCGGTTACCGGTATGAAATCATAGAGATCGCCTCCGATCTCCATGGCCGGGAGGGTGATGGCACTGATCTCGAACCCGGGGATGACCGGCATGGATTCCGGCAGGAATGTCACCTGGATCTCCTTGGCGATCTCCATCTCCTTGGTATACCGCTCCTTCTCGGCCGTCGTGCGTTTGAGGTCATCGATATTCTTTTGCAGGTCTGCGGCCATATGGTTGAAGGAGTTTCCCAGATCCTCGAATTCATCGCCGGTATGGAGGGAAACCCGGTGCGAGAGATCCCCCTCGCCGAGTGCAAGGGTCGCGCTCTTGAGGGTGTCCACCGGACGGGTGATGATCCGTGACAGGTACGTGGCAAGGGCAATGACTGTCAGGATAAGGATGCAGAAGAGTGCCGAGAAGATGATAAGGATACGGTCAGTCCGCTGGTTGATGCTGGTCTCGGCATCCCTGGTTGATACCAGGATCTTTTTCTGGGTCTTTTCAACCGGTGCCGTGATCTCGTCCACGGGCATAGATACGGCAAAACTCCAGTTCAGAGATTTGACCGGGGCATATGCGACAAACGATTCCCTGTTGCCAAACGTTATCCTCTCAACCCCGGTCTTGCCGGCGGTCATGTTGTATCCCAGGGCCTGAAGGGCAGGATCCGTGCTTTCAAAGACATTTTCATTGGGGAATGGCTGATCCCATGAAATGTTCCCTGCTGATAATCCCGGGCGACTGATGATATTCCCTTTACTATCGAGAAGAACCGCATATCCTTTGCCGCTTAACGATCTGTTCAGGAACGCGGAATTGATCTCATCGACAGTCACATCGGTTGCGATAACCCATGTGCCCGAGGGAGTTGTCACGGCTTTCGATGAAGTCACGACAAGACCGTTGTCCGTGACATCCACATAGGGATCGGACCAGTACACCCCATCGGTTTTCTTGGCTCCGGTAAACCAGGCTCGTTCGCGAGGATCAAAACTGGTATTTGTCAGGGGTTGCCAGGGATAGGTGCGCAGAATACCGGAGTCCGTGGCAATGTACAGGGAACTCAGGTTACCGTCAGCGTCAAAGGTACCTTTGAGGAGATCGTCCATGCCGGCAGGTCTCCTGAACTCTTCAGAATCCGGGGAGATCGTGATCCCGGGAGCCAGGTAATACAGGGTAGCCGCAAACGGATCGCCAGGGGGATTGTTGCTGTCATAAGCATGTATGATCGGGCGGACGGGTGGATTTGCCTGCAGGGTGGATGCCTGTACTGCAAGAATCTCAAGTTCAGTGTCCGTATCTTCGAACAGGACATTGGTGATCTCAGCCTGG
The DNA here is from genome assembly GCF_028679125.1 of Methanoregula sp. Taxonomy (GTDB): domain Archaea; phylum Halobacteriota; class Methanomicrobia; order Methanomicrobiales; family Methanospirillaceae; genus Methanoregula. The sequence goes on from NZ_JAJRCG010000002.1 coordinate 215,497, forward strand.
TCCGATGCAATCCGGAGGAGGTTATCCTGAGCGGATTCCACGAGAGCTGCCGTGGACTCATCAAGGGCTTCCGTCCCCAGAACAAGGCTGCTGGTCTCTGCTGATCGCGAAATATCGCCAATCGTCCAGAATGCGACATACCCGGTGATAATCAGGGAGACAAGGGCAAGGGCAAGGAACAGGATGAGAATCTTAGCCCTGACATTGAGATTGGGCAGCGGGGAAAACCGAAGGCTCATGGGAAATCACGGATGGGATAAGTACCTGCAACCGGGTGGGGTATCGACAGGTGTCGGACTGGAGCAGGGTCAGGTACCTTCCATTTCATCCCCGGACTTATTAAACCATCAGCAAGGGATTACCGTCTCCCCGGGATGGAATCCGGATCGTTACGTTTATTGGTTTCCTGATCGATGAAACAGGTAATGACCGTTCCCCGGGCTTTTTCAAAACTATGTCTCCTCGTGCTGGCAGCAGTGATCATTATTCCGTGCGTATCGGCATGGACGTTCGGAAGCTGGACGGATAGTACCCGCCAGTCTGCCCTTACGCCCGGGACGGCTGTTGATATCAATTACGTTCTCAGTTTCAGCTCGTATGATACCGGCAAAACATTCGATTCGGACAACTCCCTGGTGATGTACACGGATCTATCAAATCCTCTCTGGACGGTGACCATGAGTGAGACGGCTGACGAGGACGCCCCGCGCACTTCAACGCTGGCATCAAAGAGCAGTGCACAGGTCCGGCTGGATGGCTGGGATCTCAGTTTCTCGCGTAAACAGTTCACCGTCAATGTCCGGTTGACCGGGGAAGCACCTGCCCTGAACCAGTCCCGTGAAATCACACTTCTCCGCTTGCAGGAGATGGATCCGAATGCCAAGACCGTATCCGGGACACTGACCAAGAAAGTGGCACAGGTAACGGTCCCGACCCCCGAACCTACTGCCGCACCCGCTGTTGAGGAGACCGTAGAAACCATGGAAGAAGTTCCTGTTGAAATCACCCTTGAGCCGCTGACAACGGTTACAACATCAGCCCCGATAAAAAAGCAGACCTATTCCCCGGGCCCCGACCCTGTGTTGATCTGCGGGCTCCTGGCAGGGCTTCTCCTGTTGTCGGGATGGATGCGGCGCAGGAATTAACTTTTTTTGCCGGGTTCTGGCACGGGTATCAGGATCCTGCATCACCGGCGATCCCGATCGGATCCGGGCTGTTCGTTTGGCGAGCTGATGGGTTCCGTTATAATACAGGCCTGGTATCCGGGACCGGTCCGATAAATGCACTAGTGTCCGGACCTGCAGGAGATTCCGGCAGGATGATAAAAAAAGTGATACCGACGACAAGGGGCTCATAGACATTGCAGGAATTATTTTTGCCTGCATGACTACAGCCGGGATACCGGCAGCGGGATTTCTCTTCCGGTTTCTTTCACCTGCTTTTCCTTGTATGAGGGAGAATTAATAATTACTCTGGAAAAACAAGTTTGTAAAGTAATTCTCTCACTATTTTAAATTAAACCTGTAAAAATCAGTCGAATAAGAAAAAGATATGTTTATATATTTGATTAGAGGAATAGAATATATCCAGAGAAAGGAGCGTGAGGTTGCATAATTGGAGGAGCAGGTTCGGTTGAATAATCTGTTGTGATGTCTGTCATCAGATGGCTGACAATCCCCCGGAGATTGATGTACTCCCCGTTAATGGTTGCAGAGATTCAGTAAACGATCATCCGCATAACCACGAGAACACTATGAAAAGAAATCCCTTCGTTACATTCGGACTCATCATTGCCTGTGTCATCAGCATGTCAATGCCGGCGGAATCGGCAGTGAAGTATGCAGAGATCCGGGAAAATACCCCCTCGGCAGCAGAGGGAGAGGCCCCATATTCCAGAGAACCATCATCGTCAGGACCGGGCAACCACTAATCCTGTCACAGGTGACAGGATACGCCTGGTACTGTTCTTCTTTTACTCACGGCTCTGTATCCCTGGTAATATCGCCCATCTGACACCATCATCCATCTGACCCTCATTGTATCAGAATTCGCCGGGTTTATTATCGCCGGAAGCGATGGTTATGTTATGACATTCAGATACGCCCTGATTGCGATCTGTATAGCGGCACTGGTCACGGCAGGGTGTACTGCCCCGGCCTCCGTTACTCCGGTATCCCGGACGATTCCGACAGAATCTGCTGTGGTTACCACCGTACCGGCGGCAGACGGAACCACCTCCGGATGTGCACCCGATGTCTGCACCTTTGTCCCGTCCCTGATTTCAAATGACCGTAACACGTCCCTGCGGCTCGAAGCATCGCCACAGCGCTACTCTCCGCTGATGTCCTCAACACCCGGAATCCTGCTCGTTCCTCATGCCACTGGCTTCAATGTATCATTGGCAGCGATTACGTGGAATACCAGTTACGGAAAGTTCCTGTCATGGAATCCTCCGGATTATACCGTGAACCAGCGTGAGTCTACGGTTACCGGATACAGTGGGACGCTCTACTGGACCTTCATCGATAAACCCGCATCCCCTGTGGAACCGGTTGTCATTACTGCCAGGGCAGAAGATCCGGCAACGGGTGCCCTGCTGGGATCATCAATAGTCACCCTCGCATGGGATGGCGATTATGCCGTGACCGTGCAGGATATCCGGTAACTCTTCTTTCAAATCAAAGCGATGGGGGGTATGCCGGATACCCCCCACCCCCCAATCAACAGGAAACACGGGTATTTACTACGGCACTCTCTCCTATCTCCGACCGCATATTCGCTCAATGGCCGGCCATTTTCAGCTTTTCGGCATCATCCGTCCCAGCATGATGGGGGTCTGATCTGACCAAAAACAAAATGGGAGGGGGGGTCATCCCCATCTAAAAAAAATCTGGTTGGGGGGGTTCCGGCATACCCCCCTCCTCAAAAATGGGATGTACGCAGTATTGCACACGTGATCCATCACGATTTTACCTGGACTCTCTGACGAGAGGTCCTGTATAGCAGCCCACTCAAATCTGATCGGGGGAGGTCTGATCCGGCCGGAGGGGGGGAGGGGTATGCCGGATACCTCCCCCCCATGGGGGTGGGGGGGTCTGATCGATTTGAAAATAAAATGGAGGGGGGGTATGCGGGATACCCCCCTCGATCTGGCATAATAATCGTACCTGAAAAACCTGACCTGAAAAAAAATCAGGGGATGGGTTTAGTATCGCTTTTATGCTCTTTTCCTGTTTCGAACAGGTGACTGACCCCCATCATCGCATTGATCCAGCGGAGCTCTTCGCAGGATTCGAAGATGAGCAGGAGGAACAGTGTTAACGGGATCGCAAAGAACATACCCACAATGCCCAGCAGCCAGCCCCAGATAATCACCGAGAGGATCACGATGAGAGCCGGCATCTCGAATTTTTTTGCGGCAAGGAACGAGTACACCGGGTTTTCTACAATGATATTGAGTACACAGACCGCAGCAATGACCGCGAGAGCCCCGGGTATCCCGAACTGGAGCCACGCAAAGAAGATCGCAGGTATTGCGGCGAGGATGAGCCCGAAGTACGGGATATACCCGAGAAGGAATGTCAGGACTCCCCACAGGATCGCCCCATGGACTCCCATGATCCCGAGAAAACCCCCAAACAGGAACCCGTGGATGGCGTTGGTCTCGGTTCTCACCACAATGAAATCAATGACATAGCCGGTCATGCGGCCGAACTTCTCCACGGCATTTGTATCTTTACCATATGAGCGCTCAATCCGGCTGATAATCTTCGGAGTCTCCAGCAGCAGGAAGAACGTTGTAACGGCCACGAAGAAGAGATACATGATCCCTTCGGCAAAACTCCGAACGCCGGAGACCGCGAAGTTCATGAGATCGCCGATATCGATCGAAGGGAAACTGGTTGCGCTGCTGGAAAGTCCCAGCGAGAAGAGGATTCCGGATATATCCGCCAGGCGGGTATTGAGCTCTTTCTGGTATAACGGGATGTCCATGGCAAGTGAGTGAAACGACATCACAGCCAGGAAAACGATTACCAGGATCACCAGACATGCCGTAATGGTAACAACGATCACTGCGAGAAAATCTGATAGCCCTTTGGACTTCAGCCAGTTTACCGCGGGAAGGGTGAGCATGGTGAGGATGATTGCCATCAGGATGAGACTGATGATATAGGTCGTTTCCTTCACCGCGAGGACGATGATAAAGACGAGCGCGATGATCAGCAGGGCGCGCTCGATCCGGTACGGTTCGGAGGTATTCATGGTTACTCTTCTATTAGCGGATAACCATACATACCTTATCATAACTGAATTCTTAAGGATACCCGGCTCCGTGAGAACAATCACACCTTCGCGTATATCCGGACACTGGTCACCGGGGATATTCCGAATGAATCCACGAGGTTAAAAAAGAATATTGTGTCTCCTCCCATGGAGGGATCAGAGGCATGATGAGTGCGGGTGTGCATCCCGCAGTGGACATTTACAGGTGTTCTTGCTGATTGTGTTCCTGGTGTTCTCACATCGTTACTGCAATACCCGTGCGACTTCGCACTGGTATATGTTATCTAAGTTTAACATTTTGTTTTATATGCTTTCTGCTCGAAGCAGAACCTCACTTCACGGCCCTGTGGCCGGAGGAGAGGATTACCCCCGGTTACCGGCATATTGGGAAACTATCCGTATCCCAGGGCGGCACCAAGCAGGTTTGCCGTGATGCGCAGTGCTTCGATCTCGTCAGGAGATCGTGTCCGTTCTGTCAGATCAAAGAACCCGATGAAGCCAAAGAGGTTGTCATGGATAAAGATAGGAAGAATGACCCCGGACTTCACACCAAGCAGGTCCAGAAGGGGACGTTCCTCGTTGGGAATGGTTGACATGAGAGCCGAGATATCTTCTCCTTTTACCAGCAGGTTTTCCCACCGGGACAGTCCCATCGCAGCCCAGGTAAACCGGCTGAGTTCCGGTTTATAACGTGCGGTGTGGTATTCCGGACAGCCCCATTCATAGACCATACTGACGGTATTCGATCCCGTGGTCCCCGGCTGGATCCGGAATATCCCGATGGCCCCGGCATCAAGCGCAAGCCCGACCGGCTCAAGGATGTCCCGGATGTCATTGGCATTGAAATCCCGGATTTGTTCCGGGGACTCTTTCCGGGACACCCGGAGCAGCCATTCCACTGCGGAACTCACGGCAAAGAGGATTGCATCCCGTTTTTTGATCTCACGCTCGATATGGTGCTTATACAACGCCATCTCGATCACGGAATGGAGTTCACGCTCGTCGTAGGGCTTGACCACGTACCCGTATGGCTCGGTCACCTTGGCCCGTTCGAGGAGGGTCTTGTCGGCATAGGCCGTGAGATAAATGACCGGTATATCATAGAGGGCGTGGACCTTCCCCGCGACATCGACCCCGTCCATCTGCCCGGCAAGATGAATATCCATGAGCACGAGATCCGGTTGCGCAGTTTTGATTTTTTCGAGGGCAATTTCTCCGGATTTTGCAGTGCCTGCAGCGGTATACCCCAGGCTGATCAGGGTCTCCCTGATATCGTTTGCAACGATTGCTTCATCTTCAACGATAAATATTGCAGGTCCGGTCATGGGGCATCCTCTCCAGTAGGTTTTCGGTGGAGTGGGATGATAAACATTGTTCCTGCCACGTCTTCGTGATTTTTCAAAAATTCCCCATTTGTCATGTCCAGACCTTATTCCGCCTTCAACGGGATAGTAATCTGGAATTCAGTACCGGATCCCGTTTTACGTTCAATAGTCCCACCCAGTTGATCGACAAGGCTGGTGATAAGGCGCAGTCCGAGCGATTCCGTGTTCTTCCAGTCAAAATCCGGGGGCAGTCCTGTACCGTTATCCCTGACACTGAGGGTAAACGTGTCTCCGTCAGAACGACCTGTGATACGGAGGGTGCCGCTCATGTTGTCGGGGAAAGCATGTTTGAGCGAGTTGGAAATCAGCTCGTTCATGATGAGTCCCAGCGGGATGGCGATATTGATGTCCAGCGGGATTTTCCCGATATCCGTCTCCAGCGATACTCTCCGGTGATCGATCCCGTAAAAGGAGAAGAGCTGGGTGGCGAGGAATCGCGTATACTCGGCGAGATCGATTGAGGAGATATCCTCGGACTGGTAGAGTTTTTCGTGGACCAGCGACATTGCCCGGACCCGGTTCCTGGTCTCTGCCATGGCCTGTTTCATCTTGGGATCGTCCATGGTGCGCATCTGGAGATTGGTCAGGCTGATGATGATCTGGAGATTGTTCTTCACCCGGTGGTGGATCTCCCGCAGGAGGAGCACTTTCTCATCCAGCGATGCCTGGATCGCAGCCTCATCCTGCTTCTGGCGGGTGATATCGTGAGCGGAGACGATGATCCGGTCCGGTGTCGTGCCGGTTCCCTTAATCATCGTGGCATGTACGGATAACGGCGTGGTGTGGCCGTCGGTTCTCCGGATCCGGATAACCTTCTCGGTCCATCCGGTCTCCAGATGTTGGGAGAACGCAGTATAGAGCGTACCGTCATCGACAAGATACCTGAAATACGGCGTCCCTATGAGCTGATCCTTTGGTATTCCGGTCAGCGTTTCACCGGCAGTATTGATGTCAAGGATCTTCCCTTCAAAGTCAAGGATCACCATGAGGTCGGGATTTGCTTCTATTACGGATCGCGTGTAGTCGAGTGCTGCCTGCACGTCTTTCTCTGCCCGCTGGCGCTGGACAACCTCTTCCTGCAGGGCCCGGGTCCGTTCAAGGATGATACTCTCAAGGTTTTCATTGAGCCGGGCAAGTTCCGCTTCGGTCTCCTTAATCCGGGTGATGTCCCGCATGGATTCAATGGCACCGGTAATGGATCCTTTAGCGTCATAAAGTGGCGATGCTACCAGGGACAGCACAGCACTTTTTCCTGACGGCAGGGTCACCTGCGTCTCGGCCATCACCGATGATCCCTCGTGGCGGATATTGCGATAATTCATCCGGGCTGCATCCTGATCCGGATCCTGGACGAGATTGATGAGCGTGGGGCGCCGATTCCCATATTGCCACAGACTGTACTCGAAATCACCCTTTCCCAGCATATCCTCTGCCGGAATCCCACTGATCTGTTCGAGCGCCCGGTTCCATGCCAATACGTTTCCCCGGTGATCGATGACCCACGTGGGGTCTGGCAGGAAACTGATGATATCCGAGAAGAGCTGCCGGGACTCCCGGAGAGATTCTTCCATCCGTTTGCGCTCAGTAATATCCCGGGCCACTCCGAGAACCGCGTAGATATGGCCTGCTGCATCCTTGAGCGGCACGAGGGTTGTATCAATCCACTCTTCCCGTTCGCCGAAATGGATTCTTGCTTCCTGGCGGAGAGAATCTCCCGTATCGAACACGTTTTCAAAGGCAGCATTCTGATCCCCGATTATTTCCGGCGGGAAGAATTCTCCTCTCTGCTTTCCGATAACCTGATCGTACGGAAGGCCCAGTAATTTCAGCGCCGTTGTATTGGCGTACAATATAGTTCCGTTCCTGTCGTTGATGAAGATCTGATCGGGTGATGCTTCGGCAAGCGTGCGATACCGCTCTTCGCTTTGGGTAAGTGCCTCCTTTGCCCGTTTCCGTTCCGTGATGTCCCTGGCGCTTGCCATGGCAACCCGTGTCCCTGCAAGGGAAAAAATGACCGTGCTGACCTCAACCGGAATTATACTGCCATCTTTCCTGCGGTGCTCCGTTTCGAACGTGGCGTGTCCTTTTCCTGCCATCTCTTCTGCAATTGCCGGCATTTTTGCCCTGCCCGCATCCGAAACAATGTCCTGCGGGGCACGCTGGAGGAGTTCATCGCGGGTATACCCCAGCCGATTGCACATTACATCGTTGACCTCGATGAATTTCCCGGGCAATCCCTGTTCTCCAAGGGCATGGAGGTACAGCGCATCGTTGATGTTGTTGAAGAACTGTCTGAACCGCTCCTCACTCTCCTGTAACGCTGCCTCCGCCTGCCTGCGGACCACAATCTGCCACCAGCCCTGCATCAGGAGCTGCAGCTGGCGGACATCCCCTTCGTTATAATCCGCTCCTTTGTTGCCCACGCCGGCAATGGCAACGATATGATCGCCTTCAAAGACCGGTATGTTCATATGCCGGACTAGGGAAACATGACCCTCCGGAGTGCCCCGCTTGAACGGGCTTTCAGCTGCATAATCGTTGGTGACGATCGGTTTTCGCTGACGGACGGCTTCCCCCCACAGTCCGGTCTTTTCCAAGGGATACTCGATAGGTTGATTGATGATCCGGCAGGACTCGTAGGTAGTTTTTGACCAGTACTGCATGGTCATGACAGATTCATCATCATTCATGGTGGCTAAGTACCCGATGGTACTTCCGGTTAGTCGTATCGCATCCTCAACCACGGTGGATATTATCTCCTTTTCTGCCCGCTGGCCCCTCTGGGAGAGCGAGAGCAGGGACTCCATGCGTTGTTTCTCAAGAGTAAGGTCTTCCTCCGCCCGCTTACGCTCGGTGACGTCGGTGAGCAGGTTAAGGGTTGCCGGCCTCCCCTGCCAGAGGATCTGTGCAGCCGAAATGAATACCCATTTCATCCTGCCCCCGGCACCGATGACCCGGAAATCATAGGTCTCGGGGATATCCACACCTGCCATCCGCTTCCGGTAGCGGGTTGTCACAAGATCCCGGTCATCAGGCCAGATAAAATCAACAAACGGTTTTCCTGTCAGTTCATCAGCCGGCACTCCCAGCAGTCTGGACATACTCGGATTGGCAAAGGCAAAGTTCCCGTCCTGCGCAATGATAACCGCTTCATTTGCTTTTTCGATTAAGGTGCGGTACTTTTCCTCGCTCTCCCGCAGGGCAGCATCAGCCATTTTCCGATCATGGATATCGTAGCAGGAGCCGATATAGCCGGAAAATGTTCCATCCTTTGTAAAGAGAGGTTTCCCAAAGTCGAGCAGCCAGTGATAAGTGCCGTCATGGTACCGGAGGCGGTACTCCATCTCGAACGGGGTTCGTGCATTGAAATGATCGAGATAGATCTTCAGAGAACGATCGAGATCATCCGGGTGAACTCCCTCTGCCCACCCGTCCCCAAGCTCCTGGCCGATGGTGCGCCCGGTAAATGCGAGCCAGTTTTTATTGAAGTAATCGCATTTCCCGCTTACATCCGCCCGCCAGACCGGGTTCGGAAAATCATTGAGGATCAGGAGATAAAAATCCCGGGCGTCCCTTACTGTATCCTCAGTATGTTTGTGTTCGGTAATATCATCAAAGACCGCAACGAAATACCCCTTCTCCGGGGAGAATGCCGATATCTTCATCCATGTGTTGAGCGGCTTGAAGTATATCTCGAACGTCTCGGGAATTCCCGTTGCTGCTACCCGCCCGTACGTATCAAAGAGTTCGGGATTCAGTGTACGGATGTCCGGTATCACTTCAAGAACGCGTTTCCCCTCGACATCGTTCAACCCGGTCAACCGTTCAAATGAGCGGTTCACGGTGAGATACATCCAGTCCACCGGCCTGCCATGGTCGTCATAGATCATACGGCAATAAGCCAGTCCCTCAAGCAGATTCTCAAAGAGCGTACGGTATTTTGCCTCACTCTCTTTTAACGCCGTTTCTGCATCCGTGCGTTCCGTGATATCGACACCGATTGCGATATACCGGGGCGACTCTCCAGGGTTCCCGGGCAGATCCCGGGTGTTCCACAGGATAGTCTTATGAGTTCCGTCGTTACGGGTAATGGTAGTCCTGAGGTTCACCAGGTAATTGCGCTGCGCAATGATCTCTGCAATCTTTCCGGTGATCTCTTTTCGGTATTTCTCCTCCGGGTAGAGGAGTTTCCAGATCGTGTTTTTCCCCATTACCGTATCAGCGGGATAACCGCTGATCGTTTCTGCCGCATGGTTCCATTCGCGGATCCTGCCATCCTTATCAAGCACCATCAGCCAGACATTGGCATTCTGGACAATGCCCTGCTGGATGTCTGCAACAGACTTCAGGTTGTCCCCTGTTGTAACAATGTTTTGTGCAAGATATGCGACAAGAACCGCGATGGCGATGAAGACGATAACCTGGATGAGCGCACCTTCTCTGGTGACAGGATTGGCCGGATCATGCATAATGACAAGAGCAAGATACGCCAGGCCCAGCAGGATACAGGGAAGCATACCCTTTTTCCGGTAATGGTATGCGATGAGAACAATGGGGATATAATACAGGTACATGAAAACCGTTGTAATGCCCTGAGAAAGACACCCTGCGGTCAGGGCTATGACGATAACGGCAGATGAAACAATAGCAGCATTCCACCAGGCCTCGGTCACCGGTATCTTCATCGTCATTCCCCTGTCACCGATCCATCGGGATCATCTCCGGGAGGGCCACCGGCTCATTGTTTCTCATGCAACACCAGGATAAACGTTGTCCCGGCCGTCCGGTCGAGTTCGATCGTCCCGTCCATCTGGTCGGTGAGGGTATTGACCAGCTGGAGCCCCAGTGAATGGGTGTTTTTCCAGTCCAGACTATCAGGAATCCCGATTCCATCGTCATGGAAATTGACGGTCAGGATGTGCTCCTCCTTTTTGATGCTGATAGAGACTTCCCCTTCCCGCCCACCGGGGAATGCATACTTGAGTGAATTCGAGATCAGTTCGTTGATGATCAGGCCGAGCGGGATAGCGGTATTGATGTCCACATCCACATCGTGCATATCCAGCCTGAACCGGATGCCCCGGCCCTTTGCACCGTAAAACTGGAAGAGGCCGGTCCCGAGGAACGTGATATATTCGTTGAGATCGATATGGGCGAGATCTTCTGACCGGTACAGTTTTTCGTGGACAAGGGCCATTGCCCTGACCCGGTTCTGGCTCTCCCGGAGCGCGGCGAGCGTGGGTTCATCCCTGATATACCGGGACTGGAGATTGAGGAGACTTGCAATGATCTGGAGGTTGTTTTTCACCCGGTGGTGGATCTCCTTGAGGAGCAGGGTCTTCTCATCAAGCGATGAACGGAGTTTGTCTTCAACCGTGAGCCTCTGGGCGTTCTCTTCCTCGAGCGCTTGGTTTGCCTTTGAAAGCGCTTCGGTCCGGTCAGCGATCCGTTGTTCGAGAACGGCGTTCAGCGATCGGATCTCCGATTCCATCAGACGGCGGTTGGTAATATCGAGGTTTACTCCCGTCAGCCGGACGGGAACTCCCTGGCTATCGAACTCAACGATCTTTCCCCGGCCAAGTACCCACATCCAGCCCCCCTCTTTTGTCCTCATCCTGAACTCGATCTCGCAGAGTGGACGTTTTCTCTTGATCTGTTCATCAAGATCCGCAAGGATATGACTCCGTTCATCCGGGTGCATGAGCGCAGCCCACCTTTCAAAAGTGGCAGGAAATTCACCGGGAGTGTACCCGAGCATGGTATAAAACCGGTCGCTGAACACCGCTTTTCCCGTAGGAAGATACCATTCCCAGAAGGCTGCACCGGCACCTTCAAGAGCCAGCCGGAGCCGTTCCTCGCTCTCCTGCAGGGCAGCCTCAGCCTCTTTCCTCTGCTGGATTGGGCGGGTTGTCACCACGATCCCGTTGATCCCGGGCTCATCGAGCAGGTTGGCCGCCAGGGCATCGACCCAGATGTAATCGCCATCAGCCTTCCGGATCCGGAATTCCGTTGGTATCCCTGGATTGGTCTTGTCAAAGACCTCCCTCAAATCATGGTTCACATGTTCGAGATCATCAGGATGGATATCATCCATGGGATTCCGGCCAATCAGATAGCCCGCCGGATAGCCGAGTATCCTCTCTGCTGACGGGGACTCATAGACAATCCGGCCATCCTTATCGAGGATCCGTATGATATCCGATGAGTTCTGGATGAGGGCCCGGAACCGTATCTCGCTCTCGCGGAGTGCTTCATCAGCCCGTTTGCGGTCGGTAATATCAGTCAGCACATTCAGGGATGCAGGAGCACCATCAAATTCAATTCCGCACCCCCGGATCATGACCGTAAGTCGCCCACCGGATTTTGTCAGGATCTCAATCTCGTACGGTGCGACCGGTTCGCCAAGCGAACGTTTCCTGATGGCAGATGATACCGGGTCCTGGTATTCCGTCGCAATGAACCTGCTTATAGGCTGGTTAAGAATCTCGTGCAGGGTATATCCGGTGATGTTCTGGGCAACCTGGTTCACGTAAAGGATAATGCCGCCACGATGAACGAGGATGAGATCGGGAACGCTCTCCAGCAGCGTACGGAATTTTATTTCATTCTCCTGAAGCGCCAACTCGGCATTTTTCCTGTCGGTGATATCCCGGATCACTTCGATGGCACCGGAAAGGTTCCCGGCAGCATCAACGAGGGGTGATGCCGTCCCCCAGAGGTGGGCACCCCGGCCCCCGTTCAGCATCGGACTGAATACCTCGGCTATAATTTTCTGGCCATCCCTGTTCACGTACACATAGTCTTCCCTGACATCCTGATCGTCTTTAAAGATGAGATCGACAAGGATCGGCCTCTGTATCCCGTAAAACGGGAGGCTGTACTCATGATCACCTTTTCCCAGCATATCGGCAGCGGCGACACCGGTCAGCCCTTCCATCGCGTTGTTCCACGCGATCACCGTCCCGTTCTTATCAATGGCAAGTACCGGGTCCGGCAGGAATGCAAGAATGTCGGCAAGACGTTTTTGGGAGTCCCGCACCGCTGTTTCAGCCCGCATCCTCTCCTGGAGATTCTCCCAGAAACGGAGTGCCTTGCGGGAGATATTCGGCAGATCCTCAAACACGGTCGCAGACTTGACAATGTAATCAACGGCCCCGGACTTCATGATCTCAACAGCGAGGCGTTCATCACCGTACCCGGTCATGACAATCAGGGGAATCGTCACTGCATCGTTCACGCGGGAAAGGATGTCGATACCTTTGCCATCCGGAAGATTCCAGTCGGAGATGATAAGGTCCGGAGGATCGTGCCCGGTGATCTCCCGTGCCTGCGCTATCGATCCCGCGATCGAGATCCGGAACTTTTCCCGATCGTCCCTGAATGCCCGGAGAATGAGATCCCGGTGATCCTGATCATCCTCAATGATCAGGATATGAATGGGTGTTGCCCGTGTTCCGGATGGTTCTGGAGATGCCGTACCCGCATGCCCCCAAAACTAATCCTTTATCGGTTTTGCATTCCAGCCCAGCCAGTAGAACCCGAGATCCTTCATCAACCGGGTGAATGTCTTGAAATCCAGAGGTTTTACAACGTAACTGTTTGCATGATAATCATAAGACTGGGCAATGTCGCTTTCAGCATCGGAACTGGTGAGGATGACTACCGGGATCCGGAGGAGATCCGGGGCAGTCTTGATGGTTTTTAAGACTTCAAGCCCGTCAACACGGGGGAGCCGGAGATCCAGGAGCACGAGGTTCGGAGGGGGATTTTTCCCTGTATCCGCATATGCTCCCCGGTTGAAAAGATAGTCAAGGGCCTTCTCACCATCAGATACATGGTGGATCGTGTTCGCCACCTGCTGGTCCCGCATACCACGGATGACCAGTTCGGCATGATCTTCATTGTCCTCAACGAGCAGGATATGGAGAGGCTCCCCGGTCAGTTCAGCCATAGAAGTCTCTCTTATATTTAACGGGTATTATTGTTATCGGTTCCCGTGACCCCGACAACCGGCAGGGTGAACCGGAACGTGGTGCCGTTCCCGATCCCATCGGATTCCGCCCAGATCTTCCCGCCATGCACTTCAATGATACGCCGGACAATGGCCAGGCCGACCCCGGTGCCTGGCGTGCTGGCATCCAGTTTCTCAAAGAGGTTGAAGATCCGCTCGAGATACTGCGGTTCGATCCCCATGCCATTGTCCTGCACGAAGAAGACCGGGTCTCCCCCCTGCATATTCACCCCGATCCGGATGACCGGATCGGGCTGGTCGCCCCGGAACCTGATAGCATTCTCCATCAGGTTGAGGAGGACTTCCCTCATGCGGGTATGATCAACGTTCACGACCGGAAGATCCGGTGCAATCTCCACACGAATGCTTTGATCGTCAAGAGGCCTGGCAAGATAATCCATTACCTCGTGAGCAATAATCCCAAACCCGATGCGTTCCGGTTTGCCCACATTCTGTCCGGCACGGGAGAGTTTCAGCAGGTCGGACAGGAGTTCATCGAGTCTGTCCACTGCGGTGGATATGCGATGCGCATGGTTAAGGAGTCCGGCAGTGTCACTGCTCCCTTGAGAGATCTCATCCTCGATCATACCGGAAAAACCCTGGATGGTAACAAGCGGGCTCCGGAGTTCATGGGACACCGTGTAGGTGAACCGGGCAAGTTCAGCGTTCTTCTGTTCAAGTTCCCGGATCACGGTCTCCCGCTGTTTCTCTGCGGTTTTCCGCTCGGCAATTTCCGCTTCGAGTTGCAGTACTTTTTTCTCGAGTTTGCGGAACAATACCTCGTTATACTGGCGCAGTACTTCCATCTCGTCCCCGAGCGGATGTATCGGGAAGATCGGTTTGTCACGTGCACGGGATGATGCCTCAAGAACGTTACGCACCTCTTTAATAAGGATCTCCGGCTTCTGCGGTTTGATGATGAACCGCTCTGCCCCGAGACTGTAGGCAAACTGCTCATCTTTGACATCGATGTAGGTTGCGGTATAAAAGATGAACGGGATCTGTTTCAGATGCTCATCTGCTTTCCACTGACGGCAGAGTTCAAACCCGTCCATTACCGGCATCAAGATGTCGGTGATGAGAAGGTCCGGAGGTGTTTTTCCCGCAACTGCGAGGGCGTCAGCCCCGTTGACTGCAGATATCACGTCATACCCGTTTCCTTTCAGGATCGATTCCAGGAGGTAGAGGTTGGGCGGGTGATCATCCACGATGAGGATCCGGGTCATCCATCAGCACCCCGTGGACTATCCGCAGGAATGAACTGACTGATCTCTTCCGTAAACGTTTTAGGGTTGATGGGCTTCTCGATATACCCGTTGCACCCGGCGGCAAGTGCCTTCTCCCGGTCACCGGCCATCGCGTAGGAAGTGAGGGCGACAATGGGTATTGATCGCACCTTTGCGATCTTCCTCAACTCCTGTGCGGTCGTGTACCCGTCCATGACCGGGAGCTGGATATCGAGAAGGATAAGGTCGGGCATCTCCCGCGCTGCCAGATCAATTCCTTCCCTGCCGTCATGCGCCCGGACCGTTGAATATCCTTTTGCACTCATGATATAATTGACCAGGTAGAAGTTCTGGTCATTGTCCTCGATATAAAGCACTTTTATTGTCATGATGTCTTCTTCTCCTCCGTTAAGGTGAACCAGAACGTGCTGCCCCGGCCCGGCTCGCTCTCCACGCCAACAGTCCCGCCCATAAGGGTGACGAGCTTCTTGGAGATGGAGAGACCAAGGCCGGTACCTTCATACTGCCGGGTCAAGCCGGACTGTATCTGCGTGAACGGCCGGAACAGGTTGTCCAGATCTTCCTTTCGCAACCCGATACCGGTGTCCGTGACGCTGATCCGGATTTCACCCCCGGAAACAACGCATGCGATCCTGATCTTCCCTTCATTGGTGAATTTGATGGCATTGCTCAGAAGATTGAGGAGGACCTGCTCCACTCTGCGGCTGTCCGCCCGGACCGACCCGACATCCGGTGCGATCTCCAGTTCCAGCGCGAGATGTTTTGCCTCGGCCATCGGTCGGACTGATCGCGAAACCTTCTCGATCACCGGTCGGAGTTCAAACGTTTCGCTGGCGATCTTCAGTTGCCCGGCCTCGATCTTGGAGATGTCCAGGACATCGTTGATGAGGGCAAGAAGGTGTTCGGAACTGTCGGATACCATGCCCAGCTGCTTCTTCTGTTCCTCGTTTAATGGCCCGGCCATCTCCTGAAGCAGGATGCCCGAGAACCCGATGATCGAGTTGAGTGGCGTGCGAAGCTCATGCGACATGGTAGCAAGGAATGCGGATTTGAGCCGGTCTGCCGATTCGGCAGCTTCTTTTGCCTGGGCGAGTTCACGGGTGCGCTCGGCGACGATCTCCTCCAGGTGGTCCCGGTAGGCTTCCAGTTCGACCATGGCCTGTTTCCGGCCCTGCTCTTCCGTGTGGATCTTTTCAACCATCGCCTTGAACGAACAGGCAAGGCTCCCGATCTCCCCGGCGCCCCGGGTCTCTATCGCCTGGTCCAGATCGCCGGTCTCGGCAATCTTCCGGCTCACGTCCGTCAGGTTTGAGAGCGGGCGGATGACGGTGTAGTTGAGGGCGATCAGGGTAATTATGCTGAGCAGTACGAGGGCCAGGATGACGAAGAGAAGGATCCGCAGGATAGAGTTGTTGATCTCCTTTTCGATGGTACTGAACGGGACAAAGGTTCCGATCTTCCACCCCAGCTCAGGCGAGGTATAATACATCAGGTAGGTCCCGTTGAGGACCAGTACACCCTCTTTCGTGGTGAGAAACGCAGGCGCCTGGTCCCCGAGGATAATGCTGATATCTTTGAAGTGAAGGGAAGAATTACGGCATGCAAGAATCGTGCCCTTCTGGTCGACAAGGATCATCTCCCCGCCATCCACGCTGCCAACCGAGGTGATATAACCGGTCAGATTGACAAGGGTAATATCCGCACCAACTACCCCGATCATGGTGCCGTTCCGGTCAAGGACTGGGGTTACAATCCCGATGTTCACATCGTCTGTAGTGACTGCCTGGTAGGGATCGGTAACGGAGACCTGTCCGGGGTGTTCCTTTGCCAGGATATACCAGGGGCGGTCGCGGGGGTCATACTGCGTTGGGCGAGCCCGGGGATATGACCTGACAGATGCCCCGTTCTCCCGGCCCATATAGACCGAGCTGACATAGGGATGCGTGGTCTGATAATCCCGGAAGGTATCGATGATCTCCTGTTCCTGGGGCGTGTAAGCATACCGGAAAGTCTCCTGGGATGCGTTCAGGAAACTGGTAAACCGGGAATCGTCCCGTGTCTGGACATTATCGTTCAGTGACAGGGCAAGGACATCGTATTTTGCTTCCCCGATAAAATTGGAGAGGGCAAAATCAATATGTCTGAGCTGGGTGATGGAATCTCCGGAAATGGATTCAAGGTTCTGTTTCTGGAGGGTTGAAGGGAGAACTCCGCCAATCAGCACCAGTACCAGTACCGCAATGCACGAGTACAGGATCATGACCCGGGACTGGAGTTTCATAAGTATTGCTGAATTCTTTTAAACCGATATAAGTGTATCTGCCCTCTGGCCGCGGGAATTATCCGGAAGGATCGCTCTTCTTTTAAAAACGGTATGTCCCTGACGGTATCGTAATCTCAAACCGTGCACCGTTGCCAGGAGTACCCGTCTCTTGAATGGTCATGCCGGATAAGGTGAGAAATTCCCGGACAAAGAACAATCCGAATTTACCCTCACCCGCTACGTACCGGTCAAAAATACGGGATTTCTGGTCGAAGGGAATGCCGATACCATCATCCTCACAGAATACTACGATTCCATCCGGTGTTTCCCGGCAGCCAAAGAAAATGCGGGTGATCTTCCCGCCATGGTTTATGGCATTGTGAATGAGATTGTAAAAAACCCGTTCAATAAGGGGATCGGTATAGATCTCCAGTCCGTTTAAATCACTTACCAGGGATACATCATGCTTCTGGCTTATGCGGGACAACTGCATCCGGATTACCGGTTCCAGGGGGATCCAGCAGGACTGATCCACTCCCATCTGCTGGTATTCCTTCGTGTTTTTAATCAGGTCATGGATCGACTTCAGAAGCAAGCGTTCTTTTTCAATAACCTGCAGCTGGTCTGGTTCATGTACATAGTTTTTAGTCAGTTCGACATATCCCCGGAGTCCGGTCACTTTATTCTGGATATCCTGGTAGGTCACATCATTCATAAGGGTGAGTTTGCGGTTCGTGAGCTGGATCTTCTCTTCAGCCCGTTTACGTTCCGTAATGTCCCGTACGATTGCCCACATTCCTGATGGCTGTCCGGTCTCATCCCGGATCAGGGATACCCGTAACTCTATGGGGAAGACCGTTCCGTCTTTTTTCCGGTGCTCTTTCTCGTACACGGAAGAATAGCCCTGTGGCAGGATTTGCGTTTCAATGATGGACTGGTCAGATGCATGCCATTTTTCCGGGGTCAGATCCCTGTAGGTCAACCGGGCCAGTTCCTCATCGGAATATCCGAGCATCTCCCTGAATGAATGATTATATTCCTGGATCTGCCCGGCCATATTGACCCGTATGAACGCATCCATCATGCTCTCGTACAGTTTCCGGTACCGGGTCTCGGACCGGAGCAGATCCTCTTCGGTCTGACGGTGCCCGGTAATTTCAGCCTCCAGCTGCAATACTTTCTTTTCCAGCTTCCGGAACAATACTTCGTTATATTCCTGCAGGATCTCACGGTCATTTCCGAAAGGCCGGGCCGGATGTGTTACAGCCCTTTGGCTCACTTCCTCAAGCACCTCGCTAATCTCGTTGATAAAAACATCGGGTTTCTGGGGTTTGACCATGAACCGGTCTGCCCCGAGGCTCATGGCGAACCGCTCGTCTTTCGGATCGGTGTAGGTTGCGGTATAAAAGATAAAGGGGATCTGCTTCAGCTGCTTATCCGCTTTCCACTGCCGGCAGAGTGCAAAACCGTCCATGACCGGCATCAGGATGTCGGTTATGATCAGGTCCGGCGGATTTTTTCGTGCCGCATCCAGTGCTTCAACACCATTATGAGCGGAGACCACTTCGAAATGGCGGCCCTTGAGGATCGATTCCAGCAGGTACAGGTTCTGCGGGTTGTCATCGGCAATGAGGATGCGGGTCATGTATAGCCGGTCCCTGAGATCAATCGGTGATCCGTACTTATTCCATGAACATGTTAACGTTTCTGATAGTATGGCGATCTCACCAGCGATGTTCGATTCACATACCCGGGTCCAGAGTCCGGCACGTCCAAAGGATCGATCGTTATCAGCATCGCCATGAGCGGCCGGCAGCGTGAACCGTATGGGGGTTTCCTTCCCCGCCCCTCCGATACCGGTCCCGGACCGAGACGATAGGCATCTACCCGCAGGTTTCCGCGTTGCTGCGGATACTTGGATGGGGCTCGTCACTGATGAACTTGACTGCGGTCTCGATCAGGTTGATCATGACCTCGCGGATCCGGACACGGTCAACGTTTACTACCGGAAGATCCGGTATTTCTCCCGATGGCGGTACTGTCTTCCCTTATCACGGACGGGGTATATACATTGCCGAAAATAAACAGGAGTTTTTTAAAAAGAATACAACAAAGTGGTGAAGATCGTTGGCTCATTGCTATAATCTGCATTCCGTACAGAAAATACGGATCGATTGTAACTGACCGGGCTGTATCCGGCACCGTCACAGCCTACCCGGTATCGATCACCGTATCCACGAACGTGGTCAGCTGGTTCATCAGCATCGGGTCGAGCCCCTTCTCCGTGGCAAGAAATATGCCGGAGATATCCATGAGCCGGAGCTTGTTCGTCACAAAGTGGATGAACTTTGAGATGTTCGGAGACGAGAGGTAGATGAGCAGGGTACTGATGGAATCAAAGAGGATACAGACCTTCTCTTCGGACCGCTCCTTTAAGATTTCCGTCACCGCAATGCCCAGGTCCGTAAGATTGGCAGGATTATTGATGAACCTGACAATCCCGGGAATCTCCTTCGCGGAACCGATCGAATTGCGTGTCACGGCATCGATGAACGAGACTTTTGACAGGTTGACACCCTGCTCGCCGTACAACTTCGTGAGGATACTGTAGGGGAAGTTGGTGGTGATGACGACCGTATGATACCCGAGATCAGATACCTCCTTGATCAGGTCGATGTTGCGCTGCCGGATATTCCCCGGGGTTGCAAGGATGAGGAAGATCCGTTTCCGGGCAAGCTCATCAGGGTTGACGATCAATGGCACCTGATCACCCCTCGAGGAATTTCCGGTACGCCTCGGGAATCTCACTATTCTTTTCGAGAATTGCTTTCTGGAACTCCTGGACATTGGTTGCGATCTGTGCGGCATTGCGAACCTGGGCATCGAGAAGCATGGCGATCTCATCCAGGGATAACTTCCGGTCGTGGATCAGATGGGTAATATCCAGGAGGTTGTCCCGGATGATCCCCACCGGTTGCTTGATCCGCATCGCCATCTCCGTCATGTAGGCGAGCAGTGCCTCCTCGGCCTTCTTCTGTTCCGTGATGTCGCGGCCGATGGCGATCGCGAACTGCTGACTGTCCTCCCCGATCTGCCGGGTGTTCCACGATATGACGCGGGATTCCCCGGTTTTTGTCCGGATCCGTGTCTCAAAGTTCGCGAAATAACTCTTTGTCGAGATGATCCCGGTAATCTGGCGAGTCAGGGTTCTGCGGTATTCAGGGTCGGGATACAGATTTTTCCAGATATCGCGGCTGCCGATAACCTCAGCACGGGAATAACCGGTAATCTCCTCTGCGGCTTTGTTCCACACGGCAATCGTTCCTCCGGATTCCATCACCGTGATCAGGACATTGGCATTCTCAATGACACTGTCGCGGAATGCATCGAGTTCCCGGAGTCTTGTGATGTCCTGCCCTGCTGTAACGATTATGGGTCCGGACTTATGGGTCGACTCCTTGGTGTTCCAGAGGATGATACGGGAAGCTCCCGAACGGGTCGTGATGATCGTCTCAAAATTCTCGAAATATTTTTTTCCGGTAAGGATGGTGGCAATCTGCTGCGTCACCGTGTCACGGTACTCTTTTTTGGGATAGAGTTTCTTCCAGATCGTTGTCTTCCCGATCACCTCTTCTTTGGAATACCCGGTGATATTCTCTGCTGCCTGGTTCCAGACAAGGATCTTCCCGGACTTTTCCATCACCGTGATCATCACCAGCGCATTCTCTAGGATGCCTGCCTCGATGCATCCCGGTTCCTCCCTGTTCGTCGTGGTCATCGTCTTCCCCTGTCATCCATGGTGGCATCACCGGATAGTGGGGATATATCCCGGGAGATTATATAATCATGTGAGCGGGGGAAACGCGGACTCCTGCCGGGAGAGCCGGATCACTCTCCCGTTTTTTATCGTTCAGGGATCCTATGCGCATAACCTGAAGGTTACAGGATTGATCTGCCGGTATCAACAGAATATATTATAAAACACGATCGATTTTTATTCACACATGATTCCCGATTGTTGTCTGCACATGACCTTTCCGTTCCCTGGCCCGTTTCCTGCTTTGGATAAGTCCGGGCCGGTATCCGATCCGTGGAGGTTTGCAACGTGAGCCATGGACCCCTTCCCTACCAGGCAATCGATGAAGCGATAGCCATCGGCCAGTTCCGCGGCAGGGTCCAGGTGAATGGGACATTACACGAACGTTTGTTTGATATCACCATTGCCACATCAGTCCCGGTTGCATTAGTAAGCGTAAAGACGGCCCCGCGGATCCTTGCCCCGGTCCGGGAGATTGCCGCGGATTTCCATGAAGATATTCTCCGGTTCCGGACCATGATCCGGGACACCGCAGTCTCGTGCGAGCTCTGGCTCCGCTCCCGGCACGGGACATGGCGGTTCTTCCGCATTGTATCTGACCAGCTCATCGAGCTGGACCGGAACGGAACTCCGCTTGCCGGGAAGAGCGCGTCGGGCTGCTGAAGATTGAAGGAAGAGAATATTTTTTTATTTTTCCGGAGATTTTTTGCCGAATGTTTTCTCCGGGAATTGAAGTATGATCTCCGGAAAAATACCGGATTGATCCGGTCAGCAGTAGTGTGCAGGGAAATTATCAGTTCTCGGGTCCGGCACGATCCGTATCTCCCGCGGATTCCATGAGTTCATCCCGATCCCACTTCCCCGTCGGAGACTCCCTTTGTTTTGGGGATAAGGAAATCCGGGCCCTTTACGGGCTCCGATTGGCATCATTTCCCGTACCAGAGACAGGGTTCCTTAAAAAAGAGGTAGGGTTATGAGCGGATCTGCCCTTTTTTACTCCTGAAGAGAGAGACATAGTATGGCAGAGATACAGCGGCCGATCGGCTCTGAAAACGAGGTACAGACCGGACCGGCAGGGTCCGGATCGGGGATTTTTGAGGAATAGTGGTGGGTAGCAGGGAGATCCTTTGGATCTCATCAGAAGGATCCCCGGTACCGGTGGTTTTACTGTTCAGGTCTGTCCTGCATGACGCCACGCACCAATCGGCACGGTAATTTCGAACCGTGCACCTCTCCCCGGCTCACCGTTCTCGGTGATCGTGATTTCGGTGATCGCAAGGATCTCCCGCGAGAGGAAGAGACCGAGACCGGTGTGCTTGCCGAAACCTTTCTGGAAGAGTCTCGTCTTGTCCGCGTCAGAGATCCCCACACCATTGTCGCAGAAGGTAAGGACAAGTCCGTTCTCTGACTCCCGGGAAGAAAAATCCATCCTCGTCACCCGTTCACCATGACGCAGGGAATTTTCCATGAGATTGTAGAAGACTTTCTCGATGAGGGGATCGGCAAAGAGTTCGACATCAGAAACATTGACGTTGATATCTGTCCCCGGGGGATTCAGCTGCCGGATCGCGGAACTGATTATACCGGATACGATCTGCCATTTCGGTGCCTGTGCCCCGATATCCTGGTAGTTCCGGGCAAACTCGATCTGCCATTGGATCGCTTTGGCAGCTTGTTCTTCCTTCTCGATGTAGGTCAGGATTACCGGATCTGTCACACCTTCTTTTGAGAGTTCAAGGTAGGTCTGTAATCCCATGAGCTGGTTGAGGATATCGTGGCGGGTAATACTGTTGAGCATGGTGAGTTTCCTGTTCACCTGGAGCAGCGCTTCTTCGGCCGATTTTCGTGCGGTGATATCCCGGATATTGCACTGGATGATCTTCTTATTCTCCACCGTGTAGATGTTACTGACGAACTCAACGGCAATATTCCGTCCATCAGAGGTTTCGAGCGGCAGATTTTCGTACCGTATATGTTCCTGCCGTTGTAGTTCTTTGAAGTTGTCCTTGTTGGCAACAATGTCCCTGAAAACACCGATTTCCCATATTTTCTTTCCCAAAAACTGTTCGTGCGAGAACCCGAGCATATCGATTAAAAATGGATTTACCTCGACAATCTGCCCGGTGTCGGCATCAAGGATGAGAATTCCATCATGCGTCGTCTCAAAAAGCCGCCGGTACCGGGTTTCGGAGGCTTCCAATGCATCCCGGATCCGCCTGCGTTCGCTGATGTCCCGCATGACATAAAAGACATAGTTGTGGCCGTCGAGTTCGAGAAGGCCGGCCTGGAAATCCAGAGGAAACTCTGACCCGTCTTTTCTCATGTGGTTGATCTCACCACCAATCCATTTGCCGCGAAGAATATCCTCAAAGCGGGCTGGTGTGACAGGGAGATCTTCTGCAACATCAAGATCCGTGATCTTCAGATTCAGCAGTTCTTCCGGAAGATAGCCATGCATTGCAGCGCCGGTATTGTTCACCTCGATAATTCTCCCCCGGTCCTCCCCTTCGGCTTCAAAGATAAAAATTCCTTCTCCGGATCGTTCGAAGAGAAGACGGTAGCGTGTTTCACTTTTTTGTAAGGCCGCATTCATCTGTGTGAGATCTTCTGTCCGCTCTATCACCCGCTGCTCAAGGTTCTCGTACTCCCGCAGGAGGTTCCTGTCCCACTCGGATTTATAGAGCGCAATCTCGATCCTGGTCCGGATCTCCCGCTCATCATAGGGCTTGATGATGTAACCATATGGTTTTGTCAGTTTAGCCCGGTTTACCAGTCCGGGATCTGCATACGCAGTAACATAAATGACCGGAACAGAATGGCGGACGAGGATCTGCTCTGCAGCTTCGATCCCGGAAAGCCTGCCGGCCAGATGGATATCCATCAGGATCAGGTCGGGGGTCTCCTCATCCGCCATCTCAATTGCCCGTTCACCGGATGATGCAATTCCGGTGACCCGGTACCCGAGCGAGATGAGGGTGGTTTTCAGATTCATTGCTGAGATTGCCTCATCTTCAACAATCAGGATTGACTTCCTTTTCTGCACACTCATCATACCATTTTCCCCTTTTTTTAATTGAGAAACCGGGTGAGGATCCTGATCGTTCCGGTCATCTTTCGTTCACTCCGGATTTATCCCGCTCTGCATCCCGCGGAACCCTGATCGTAAATGTCGTCCCGTTTCTGCTGCTCGTATAGTCCGCTGTACCGCCGACCTGCCCTAAAAGGAGGTTGACGAGAGTGAACCCGATTGTGTCGGATTCAGCCGGTTTGATCCCTTCGTCAAGCCCCTGACCGTTATCGCTTACCGTCAGGATAATCCATCCGTTTCCGTCTTCTGTACCCGTGATGGTCACCGTCCCGTCCCGTCTTTCCGGGAACGCATGCCGTAATGCGTTATTCACCAGTTCGTTGGTGATGAGGGCAAGTGGTAGGGCAAGGTCGACACCCAGTTCCGGGAGATCCATGTGAATGTCGATCTGGAGGGGGTGTTCCCCCGATTCATAGGCAGATTGAAGTGAACTGACAATGGATCTGATCACATTCTGGAAGTTCACCAGGCTCATGTTATCTGAAAGGTAGAGCGTGCCGAACGTGGATGCAATTGCATCAAGCCGGGACCGGATAACAAGGATCAGGTCCCTGACCCGTTTGTCGTTTTCACGCCGGGCTTCCATCTTCATCATGCTTACTGCCATCTGCATGATGTTTCCCACCCGGTGATGGATTTCGCGCAGGAGGATCTCTTTCTCCCGAAGCAGGAGGTGGAGCTGTTCATCAGCCTGTTTTAATGCGGTGATGTCGCGGATGGATTCAATTGCGCCTGTAAGATTCCTGTCTGCATCATAGAGCGGGGTGGCCGCAAACCAGAGGTGTGCTCCCCTGCCCTTATTGAGGTGCGGGATAAAGATCTCGGAGAACCGGGTGTTGCCATCCTTTTTCATGACCGGGTATTTCGCAGCAACTGCCGGGTCATCGTGAAGGACGAGATCAATGGTGATCGGACGTCGTTCGTGGTATAACGGGAGAGCATATTCATAATTCCCTTTGCCGATCATCTGTTCTGCAGGAACCCCCGTCATCTCCTCCATTGCGTGGTTCCATGCAAGGACCACCCCGGTTTTGTCAATGACGAGGGTTGCATCCGGCAGGAAACTGATGATGTCCTTCATTGTGCGCTCGGATACCTTCAGTGCATCCTCCGCCCGTTTGCGTTCAGAGATGTCGCGGAAAATTCCTTCAACTCCCAGGGGGTTACCCGATGCATCAAAATAATAATGACTGTCTGTGGATACGGATACTACAGAGCCATCTTTACGTTTGAGACCTACCTCATAATCTTCCACAAACCCGTTTTTTTCCATCATGTCGAGCAATTGTGTCCGTTCACCGGGGTTTGCGTAGATTTGTTCCGCAATGTTCAATCCCAGCAATTCATCAGCAGAGATAACACCCAGCAACTTTGCTCCGGAGGGGCTCATCATGATGAGGTTCCCGTCCCGGTCCGAACGATAGAAGACATCCTGGATATTATCCAGGATGGTGCGGTATTTCACCTCGCTTTCACGAAGATCTTTCTCTGCCTGCTTGCGTTCGGTGATATCCATTAAAGAGGCAACCACCTGTTTCGTGCCCGGAATTTTTTCAACGGTCAGGAATATAGTGCGGATCTCTCCGGTTTTTGTAATGAACCCGAACTCGTAATGCTTCAGAGCGGCGTCCTTATTCATCTGCATCAGGAGATCCTGGGCAAGCATCCGCTCCAGATCCTCCTTGACAATAAATTCCGTCCAGTTCTTTTTTCCCTCGATCTCCTCTTTTGAATATCCTGACAGTCGCGTAAATTCGGCATTGGCAACGGATATTCTGGTATCTTCCTCGATGAGGTTGATCGCGGTCCCGGTGTTTTCCAGTATGGTCCGGTACCTGTTCTCCGATGCCCTGACAGCCTCCTCCACCCGTTTACGCTCGGTGATGTCCCGGACATGGGCAAGTACCAGACCCTGACCATGGAGGTTGAAGGTGTGTGCACTGATCTCGACATGGATCCTTTCACCATCTTTGGTAACATGAACCCCTTCAAATGTCGCATGCCCTTTTTCCATCAGGTTCTTCATATTGATGTGTATTTTCTCCCAGGTCTCCGGGGCATCAATTTCCCTTAACAACAACCGGAGGAATTCCTCACGGGTATACTTCATCCTGCGGCATGCCGTTTCGTTCACTTCGACAATTTTTTCTGGTAGTCCGTTGGGGGATATTGCTATGAGGAGGATTGAATCATTTGCGTTCTCAAACACAACCCGGAATTTCTCTTCGCTCTCTTTGAGTGCCTCCTCTGCCTGCCTTCGTTCGGTGATGTCGGTGTGCAGGCCAACGAGTCCGATGACACGGCCGTCCTGGTTCCTGATGGTGTAGGCTCTCAGGAAGATGTCCAGGATTGTCTGGTCTTTCCCAAACATCTTCACTTCGCCCTGCCAGATCCCTCCGCCTATGATCGTGTCGAACACTTCTTTTCCGATCGCTTTGTCTGCGTACACACTATCAGGCGGATTATCCCCTATATCGCCAAACAGGCGATTGAAAGATTCATTCTGATAATAATGTCTCCCTTCGGGGGTTGACATGCCGATAGCGTCAGAGGAATGCTCAACCAGGTCCTTGAATAAATGCAGTGATTCCTCCGCCATCTTGCGTCCGGTGATGTCCTGGATAGCACCGACCAAAAACCGCTGACCGGATGCATCCGTATACAAGGTAGAAGTGGAGATGATGGTGCATTTCTGCCCGTCAGGTTTGGTAATCGTTACTTCGTCTTCCCGGGTTGTCTGATTTCGGAAGACCCTTCCGGTCATATTCCCGTGGAACGCCGAATCGTCATCAGGGAAAAAATCGCGGGGGGTCCTTTCCAGAATCTCTTCCCGCGAACGTCCGATAAAAGAGCACATGCTGTCGTTCACAATGTTGAAACGGTTGTCGCGGTCAAGGACATAGACCGGGTAGGAGAGGGTATTGATGATGGCAAAAAGGTTCCTTTTGGATTCAACTTCGCGTTCGAGTACCTGTATCTTCTTTATGGCCTTCCTTTCGTCAAGGGTATGGTGGATAACGGTAGCAAAAATGAACATACCGATGACGTTAAAGACCACCATGGGGATCGCAACCGTTGTGACGACCGTGAAAAACTCTGACGGTTTTGTTACGAGAATGAGGGTGTAACAGGAGATAAGCGTCTCAGAAAGACCGATCAGGAGCACCGCAACCCACGTAGGGACGAACTGCCTTTTGTTGGCAAGATATATAATGCCGCCAAGAACGCCCGATAGGAGGGGGGCGGATAACCCGGTCCACATATAAGGTCCCCCCTGAAAAAACCTGAACAATCCCCCGATGATCCCGGCGCCAATCCCGATGTACGGTCCACAAACCATGCCCGCGGCCATGGGGCCGAGATCCCGGACATTCACGACAGCGCCATATATCGAGAGCCCGCTGATTGTCCCGAAGATCGACAATATGCCGAAAAAAACCACAAGGAGTATCTGTGTGGTCCATGCCGGGTGGTGTTCGATAACCTCATTGAAAAAACGGCTTCTCATGAAGATGGATGCAAAGACGATGATCACGCAGATGATCTCAAAGAGTGTGACCGAATACTGGATGATCGTCAGTTCCATGTCCCCTCTGGCTTCCGGATTATTATTCCGGCATGGGGAAAGACAGCCCCGGCATTCTTCTCATCCCAGTAACCGACGGTCCCCTCAACCATGCTCTCTCTAAATGTTTTCTCTATTGTATGATGTCCGGTCAGGCAATGATATTCCCGGTTGGTATAGGGCACTCTGCCATCCGTATCGATACTATTATCGCCGGTCCCGGTTGTCCCGGCCAGCATCCTGCCCGGCCCCCACTCCCCGGAACCCCGTGCATAGAACTGGAAGAGAACACCGGGAATCGTATCCGCTATCGTTCTCAGCTGCTGTCCGTTCATTGGTACATCATCTAGGGGTTTTACGGTCATGGATCTGCCTTCTCCGTTGGCTTCTGTTCCACCGGTTTGGGGAACCTGAACGTGAACTTCGTGCCTCCCGTCCTGTCGATCGCCACCGTGCCATTGAGCTGATTGGTCAGTGTGCTTACCAGCTGGAGCCCGAGCGTTGTCTGGTTCTCAAGCGTGATTTCTGGCGCCATTCCTATACCATTGTCTGCCACTACAAATGTCAGGGCAGCGGGATCTTCGGCAGCAGTGATGGAAAGTTTCCCGTCTTTCTTCTCCCCGAATGCATATTTTAAACTGTTCGTGATCAGTTCATTGCTGATGAGCCCGAGGGGAATGGCGGTGTTGGTGTCCACATAAATATCATGGATGTCGAGATCGAACCGGACACCCCGGTTTCCCTCTTCATACGAACTGAAAATCACTGTTCCCAGAGAATGGATATAATTTCCCAGGTCGATATGGGCCGAATCTTTGCCCTTATAGAGGTGTTCATGGACGAGCGCCATGGATCGCACCCGGTTCTGACTGTCTTTTAAGGCTTCAATCGTTTTGGTATCAGTTGTCTTCCGGATCTGCATGTTGAGGAGGCTTGTGATGATCTGGAGGTTGTTCTTGACCCGGTGATGGACTTCCTTGAGCAGGGTCTCTTTTTCTGCAAGAGTGGCTTTGATCTGCTCGGCCATCTTCTTACGCTCGGTGATGTCCCGGATATTGCACTGGATGACCTTCTTGTTGTCCACCAGATAGACATTACTCACGAACTCAACGGCGATGTTCCGTCTATCGGCGGTTTCAAGCGGCAGATCTTCGTACCGGATATATTCTTTCCGTTGCAGTTCTCCGAAGTTGTCTTTGTTGGCAACGATATCCTTGAAAATCCCGATCTCCCATATTTTCTTTCCCAGGAACTGTTCGTGCGAGAACCCGAGCAGGTCGATTAAAAAGGGATTTGCATCGACGATCTGCCCGGTCCCGGCATCAAGGATGAGAATGCCGTCCTGTGCCGTCTCGAAGAGCCGGCGGTACCGGGTCTCAGATGCCAGTAATAAATCCTGGGCTTTTTTCCAGTTTTTAAAGTCCCGGTCAAGAGTATCCGGTGACGTGGTTGTTGTGTCCATACTTCATCCTTCTGGCAATCTCCCGGTACCGTTTGCAGAGTTCAAGCGAGGCTGATTCATCATCAACACAAAGAACTGAGATCCAACGAACCAACTTCAGGGAATCTTGGTTTTATGATGAGTGTATGTTGCTGGCAATAAATATGTCGCCTATAATAAAAATGTGCAGAGAACCGGGATGTGCGATATACTCTCTGTTTTTTTAGGAAGAGGTATCGGTGAAGCGGTACATCCCATTCGGTACCACGATCTCGAACCGTGCCCCTTTCCCCGGTTCACCGTTCTCGGCGATGGTGATCCCGGTGATCGCGAGGATCTCGCGGGACAGGAAGAGTCCGAGGCCGGTGTGATGACCAAAACCTTTCGAGAAGAGGCGTCCCTTATCGTCTGTGGCAATGCCGGCCCCGTCATCCTCGACGACAATCAGCAATCCCTTCCCGGAATCCTGCGAGAAGATCCGGATCATGGTCATACTCTCCCCGCCATACCGGAGGGCATTATCGATCAGGTTGTAGAACACCTTCTCAAAGAGGGGGTCGGCATACACCTCGAGATCCGGTAAATGGATCCCGGTTTGCACATCCCGCATGGGCAGGGAGGCAGTTGCCCGGGTCACACAGGCCGCAACCGGCTGCCAGACCGGCGCCGTGACGCCAAGATCCTGGTACTCCTTGGTGAAGGCAATCTGGTGTTCGATCGCGTTTGCAGCCCGCTCGATCTTGAGGAGATACCCGGAGGTCTGTTCGGCATCTCCCGGGGACTCTTTTAAGAGTTCAAGGAATGCCTGTATGGAGAAGAGCTGGTTGTTGATGTCATGGCGGGTGATACTTGAGAGCAGGTTCAGCTTCTTGTTGACCTGTTTCAGTGCCTCTTCCGACCGCCGGCGTTCGGTTACGTCCTGGACGATCGAGTGAAGAAGTTTCTGTCCCCCTGACGTTATCGGCGCACTGAATACCTCGACATCCCGGACCTCCCCGCTCTTTTTCCGGTGCCGGAAGTTAAATACCAGCCCCTGGTCTTCTGCAGCCCGGGACATATTCTGCCTGATGGTGACCGGATCCGCGGTATTGATCTCCGAGATCAGCAGCCGGGAGAATTCCTCATGCGAATATCCATAGTAGCGGCTGGCTGCGGAGTTTGCATCCACGATCCTGCCGGTTGCCGGATTGACAATGAGCATGACCGCATTGTTGAGTTCGAACATGTCACGGTACCGCTTCTCGCTCTCAAAAAGCGCCACCTCTCCCCGTTTGCGATGGGTGATGTCATGGGTGATGGTCGATGCCCCGGTGATCTGGCCCTCTTCATTCTTTATCGGGGAGATTGTCAGGGATACATCAATAATCCGGCCATCTTTTGCCCTCCGTTTCGTCTCCAGGTAGTTGATGTGATCCCCGGCCCGGATCTTCTCCAGTACCCCGGGGGTTTCGTCACGTTCTCCCTCGGGAATAAGGAGGGAGATCGGTTTACCGATCATTTCTCCGGCAGTGTACCCGTAGAGTTTCTCCGCACCGGAATTCCATGAGGTGATGATCCCGTCAAGGGTCTTTCCGATGATCGCATCATTGGAGAACTCCACGATGGCTGCAAGCCGGAGGTGTTCTTCGGCCGCCCGTTTTTGCCCGGTGATATCCTCAAAGACCGCAACGAAATAATCTTTCTCCGGGGAAAAGACCGAGACCTTCAGCAACATCTTCAGCGGTAAAAAATCGATCTCGAAGGTTTCCGGCCTGCCGGTCGTTGCCACATGCCCGTACGTGTCAAAGAGGTTTGGTGTGAGTGTGCCGATATCGGGGATGACCTCCAGCACCCGCTTCCCCTTGATCCCGGAGAGGCCGGTGAGCCGTTCGAACGCGGCATTCACATCCAGGTACACCCAGTCCGCGGGCCTGCCATCCTTATCGTAGATCATCCGGCAGTAGGCAAACCCCTCCAGCATATTCTCAAAGAGCGTGCGGTATTTCCTCTCGCTCTCCTGAAGGGCAACTTTGTCTGCCGACAGGTGCTCTGAAAGGTATGCGACCACGGCTGCGACCCCGGCAAAGACAAAGAACCTGAGCCATGCCCCGATGACGACATCCGCCTCGCCACCTGAAAAAAGGTACACCAGCCAGACATAGGCAAGGGAAAGGAGCATTGCGAAAAGGAACCCGTTGTAGCGGTAGTGGTACGCGATGAGGACGATCGGGAAGTAAAACAGGTGCATGAAGATGATCGTGATGCCGTGTGACAGGCAGTAGACCGAACATATGAGAACTGCTGCAGTACTGGCGATAATGAGTGTCATCCACATGCGTTCAGAGAACGTCACGTGAGACAGGCTGCCGTATCTGTCCGGACCGGAACGGTTGTCATACATGCGGGTCATTCTCCCTCATATGATCAGATTCAGCCATGTCACTCCTTGATTTGTGTGAATCCCTCATGTGGGTTCCCGTTACGGGGACGAATCACTCAGGTTCCTTTCCAGGAGTATGTGGATACTGACATACAACACACGATCGTTTCCCGGCATCTTTTTGTTGGGTTTCAAGGGTATAATATTATTTTGCGATAGGGAAAAACCGGAACCGGGTTATGACGTACGGCCGGAATTTTCTGCGGATACCAGCGAGCCCTGCGGAATTTTTCAGGTCACGGGTGACGGGCAGATCCCGGTTTCTCCGGTATCCCGGTTATGAGCCCCCTCGCTGTTCTATACTCCAGGTTCCCGGTTCCATTCTTCCAAAACCCAATACCTAAAAATATCCGCAGTCGTATACGTATCCGGATTGTCAATGCCGGAAGAACAGGACTGTTTGCAGTGCGGGAAGTGCTGCGAGAAATGGGGGTGGGACCAGAAAGGGATACCGGAGGATCTCGTCCCATGGATCAACGGTCATCGTACGGATATCCTTCAGCACGTTTCGATAACCTTCCGGGATGGCCGACGCACGACCGGCAAAAACCTCGCTGCTGCCGATCTCCCCCGGGTCACCCGAATATATTACTGGGTCGATCCGCGAGGGAAAAAACTCACGTACTGCCCGTTCTTCTTCCGGGCAGATGACGGCAAGGTATACTGCCGGATCCACCGGGTCAAGCCGGCCGT
This sequence comes from Methanoregula sp., assembly GCF_028679125.1. Taxonomy (GTDB): domain Archaea; phylum Halobacteriota; class Methanomicrobia; order Methanomicrobiales; family Methanospirillaceae; genus Methanoregula. The sequence goes on from NZ_JAJRCG010000002.1 coordinate 247,710, forward strand.
CTGCATCGGGTTTACCCCGTGGAACGAGGGGATCCGCGACTATGCCCTGGATTGCCCGGCGTGCCGGAACAGTATGCCCTGATCCAGGACCGATCTCCGCATCATGTCTTCAGGACGGGAAAGCAAAGGTTTGATTCCGTTCAGCGTACAACACACTCCCTGAGCAGTGCATGACAACCACAATGAACCAGCTTCTGGATTCTGTCAGGGTCCCCCCGGGAAAGAAGATCGATCTCCGGAACGATTACGATCCCGGCTCGGTCGGCCAGTTCATGTCAAAGCAGGATGCCCAGGACGCCCTGTCAGCCGGCATCCAGCTCCTCGCACAGCAGCAGGACAAACTCTACGCCCAGAACACGTATGCTTTGCTCGTGATCCTGCAGGCCATGGATGCCGCTGGCAAGGACAGCACCATCAAGCACGTCATGTCGGGGGTGAACCCGCAGGGCGTACAGGTGACCAGTTTCAAGGTGCCGAGCATCGAGGAACTCGATCACGACTATCTCTGGCGGTGCAGCGCTGTCCTTCCCAAGCGCGGCAATATCGGGATCTTCAACCGCTCCTATTACGAGGAAGTCCTCGTACCCCGCGTGCACCCGGAATACCTGGAGCGCCAGCAGCTGCCCCCTGTCCTGAATGACCGGGACATCTGGGACCGGCGGTTCCGGGAGATCAACAACTTCGAGCGCTACCTTTTTGACAATGGCATCGTTGTCCTGAAATTGTTCCTGAACATCTCAAAAGAGGAACAGAAGCGCCGGTTCATCGGCCGGGTGGACGAGCCGGACAAGAACTGGAAGTTCTCGGCAGCCGACATCCGCGAGCGGGCCTGCTGGGACCAGTACATGGATGCATACGAGGAGATGTTCAACCATACCAGCACCCCGTATGCCCCGTGGTATATCATCCCTGCTGATCACAAGTGGTTCACCCGGCTGGCAGTCATCTCCGCCATCTACGAAACCCTCGACCGTCTCCATCTTGCGTACCCGAAGGTCACAAAAGAGCAGAAAGAGGCATTGCTCGTGGCAAAAGCTGAGATGGAGAAGGAGAACGGGGATGCGGCAGGCGAAAAAAAGAAAGCCGGAAAGAGACGCGGGAAAAATACCTGATTTTTTCCCCGTGTCCGGCAGTGCCGGTATCAAGCCCGACTATTTCTCTTCGACAAACCGGTAAGCGCCTTTTGGCACAACCATCTCGAACCGGGCACCTTTCCCGGGTTCGCCGGTCTCGCGTATCGTAATATCGGTAATGGACAGGATCTCCCGTGCCAGGAAGAGGCCAAGGCCGGTATTCTTCCCGTACCCCCGTTCGAAGATCTTCAGTTTCTCATCAGACGGGATGCCGATCCCGTTATCCTCCAGGGAAAGGATGAGTCCTTCGCCGGTTACTTCATACTCCATCGCGATTGCCGATACATGCTGGCCGTGGAGGAAGACATTCTCGACCATGTTGAAGAAAACTTTTTCCAGGAGCGGGTCGGCATAGATCTCCAGGCCGCCGACCTGAATGTTCCGCGCTACTTTCAGCGAGTCCAGGTGAGAGATGGCATAGAGGAACACCTGGTTGACTCCCTGCCAGCGTGAGGGGTTGATCCCCATGTCCTGGTAGTTCCTGGCAAAGTTCAGCGAACTGACGATCTTATGGATGAGGAATGCCTCTTTCTCGGCGTACGTACGGGATTTTTCATCCATAATCGTGTTGTTTGCCAGCTGCAGGTATGCAGAGAGGGCAAAGATGGTGCTCTGGATATCCTGGAATATTACCGTGTTCAGGAGCCCCAGTTTTTTCCGGGCCTGCTCCAGTGCCTTCTCTGCCATCCTGCGTTCGGTGATATCACGGGCAATGGCAAGGATGCGGGGTTCCATCTCCCCGCGTTCATTGACCGCTTCAATCCTGCGGAGCCGGATATTAACCGGGAACTCCCCGCCATTCTTCCTCCGGCACTCCCAGTCGAATTCAGCCTGTCCCGTCTCCAGTGCAGATTTCAGGTAAGCGCTCGCCATCTCAAGCGTATATCCCGTGCCACTCGTGACCGTGGGGTTCACGACAATCGCCTCTTCCCGGGTCAGGCCAAACGCGGTGAGGACATTCTCGTTCACATCGATGATGTGACCATCCGCCGCGTGGACAAAGATGAGATCCGGCGATCCCCTGTATACCGCTTCAAGGTGGTTTTTGGCGCTCCGGAGTTCTTCATCGGCCCGTTTCCGTTCGGTAATGTCCTCAAAGATAACACAGATCCGATCCGGTGTCTCCTGCGGGCGGTACGCGTTGCAGTGGTAGAATCCTTTCGTGGGGTCGTGGTACATCTCGAAGGTTCGTGGTACCCCGGTCAGGGCAACCTCCCGGAATACGTCCAGCCAGCTCTTCTCCGTTGTCGGCCAGACTTCGAAGACATCCCTGCCCTGCACGTCCTCCAGGTTCACTCCCGCTATATGTGCATAGCTGTCATTGAAGTACCCGAACCGGAAACTGACATAATTCCCCTGTTCGTCAAACACCGATTCCCAGATGATGAACGCGTTGATCATGCTTTTTAGGATCAGCTGGAGTTCGGTCGAGACCTTCCGGAGCGATTCCTCCCGGTTGCTGAGTTCCGCGTAATTATCCTGTAGTTCCCGGTTCTTCTTCTCCAGTTCGCGCTCCACAGCAACCCGCTCGGATATATCGACAAGTGAGGCAATGCTCTGCGTTGTGCCGGGGAACATCGCAACATAGTTGAGGCAGTGTTTTTTTGTCCCGAACCGGTCAATGAACCGGAACTCGTACTCCTGAGGGGCAGGTTTCTGACTCTCCCGTCGGTCATCATGGTATTTCTTCATGCGTTCAAGATCTTCCGGTACAACAAACTCGGTCCAGCGGTGTTTTCCTTCGAGTTCCCCGACTGAAAATCCTGACAGCCGGGCAAAACCCTCGTTTGCCCGGATGATGGTCGTATCTTTCCCGAGAATGACGGATCCTGACCCGGTGGTATCGAACACCGTCCGGTAAAATATCTCGGATTCCCTCAGTGCCTGTTCTGTCTTCCGCCGCTCCGAGATGTCACGGCACAGGGTGAGTATCCGTACGGCACTCCCGTACTGCACGACCGTGGCATTGATCTCAACGGGGGTTATGGCGCCCAGGGAGTTTATGTAATCGATCTCAAAATTCCGGAGGACCCCCTCGCGGATGCATTGCTCCAGAGCCAGGGCATTCTTCTCCCGCTCGTATTCCGCAGTCCATTCCAGGACGCTCCTTCCGATGATCTCCGCAGGTTCGGTATGTCCCGAGATCTGGACATATTTCTGGTTGGCATCCACGACCCTGCCGTTTGTGTCCCCAATGACAAAACCGGTGTCCGTGGTCTCAACCAGGGTCCGGTACCGCTCTTCGCTCTCGTGCAGGGCAGTCTCTGCGGTCTTTTGTGCGGTGATGTCCCGGAAGGAGATCTGGACTGCAGGTGCCCCGTTCCATGTTGCCGGCGATGCAACAATATCCACATCGAAAGCAGTCCCGTCCTCGTGAAGGAAGATCTCGTGGCGGGGAAGCTGGATTGAGGTGAGTGCATGGGAAGATCGTTCCGTCACGATCTGCCGGAAATCCGGGTGAGTCACCTGAAGAATGGATCTCCCCAGCAGGCTGCCGGGATCGGCACAACCGATCAGCTTTGCAGCGGTCCGGTTCGCAAAGACAATCACCTTGTCCTGGTGGATCATAACTCCGTCGAACGTATTCTCGACAAGGTTCCGGTACTTCTCCTCGCTCTCCCTCAGCTCCTGTTCCTGGCGGCTGAGGGTATCGTAATTCTCCCTCAGTTCCTCTTCACTGGAAGCCAGTTGTTCGTAGGCAGCGTGGAGTTCGTCGTTCTTCTTCTCCAGTTCGGCAACCATCTCCCGCAGTTCGGGATAGTAACTCTTGCGGAGCGAGGACTCTCCAAGACCGATGATCTTGTTCCGCTGCTCCTGCCAGTCCGGCATGTCATCAGAGTGCTTCTTCATAGATCCGTTCGATGTCTTTCTGGCTTGGCTGTCGCGGGTTGGTTGCCATACAGGGATCGCGCAGGGCATTCTGTGCAAGGGTCGGGATATCCTCCCGGGTTACTCCCAGGTTCCCGAGCGAATCCGTTATGCCCAGGGTTTCCCGCAGGGTCCTGATGCCGTCAATGATCTTTTCCTTTTTCTCCGTATGGCCAAGAGCGGAGAGGTCAGTTCCCAGGGCCTGCCCGATTGCCTCGTACCGGCCCGGGCATGCCGGGAAATTAAAGGCCATGACATGTTCGAGCAGCAGGGCGTTGCATTCCCCGTGCGGAAGATCCGAGAACCCGCCAAGGCTGTGCGCCATGGCATGGACGGCTCCGAGGCTGGCATTGGAGAAGGCAAGACCGGCACAGAGGCTGCCGAGCATGGTCTGGTACCGGAGCTCAATGTTTTTGGGTGTCCGGTATGCCGAAAGAAGACTCGACTGTATCAGCCGGATGGATTCGATGGCGTGGATATCCGTTACCGGGGAACTGGCATTGGAGACATATGCTTCCACGCTGTGCGTGAGGGCATCCATGCCGGTATGGGCGGTCAGTTCCGGTGTGAGGGTGGTGAGGGGCAGGGGATCGATCAGGGCAATGTCCGGCACGATCTTCTTACTGATGATGGTGATTTTCACGTTCCGATCCGTGTTGTTGATGATGGCGAACTGCGAGACCTCGGCGCCCGTTCCCGCGGTGGTCGGGATACAGATAAGGGGAGGGGAGGGGACGGTAATCCTGTCTACGCCTTCGTAATCAGAGATATGTTTCCCGTTTGAGGAGACGATCCCGATCCCCTTGGCGCAGTCAATTGCACTGCCCCCGCCAATGGCAACGATCGCATCGCAGGCCGCCTCTGCGTAGATGTTTGCCCCCTCCATGACTTCTGTATCCCGCGGGTTTGGCGTGACCGAAGAAAAGATCGTGGATGCTATCCCCGCGTCGCCAAGGCTGCCGGTTACGTCACTGAACCAGCTGTTCCGGGCGATATTGGGGTCGGTTACTACAAGGACATGCTGTGAGCTGAAATTTTTCGCATACCTGCCGGCAAGGAGGCGTGCATCGGCGCCGATGATAAATTCCGGTGCAACGAATTTCCGCAGCTCAAGATTGTCCCTGTTCATACACTATTCCCGCACTACAAGTAAGTCTATAGACGGTATGATCATATTTTAAGATTTGGAATGATCCCCTAACGGCGGTGAAGCGTTTCTCTGTCGTGAAACGATACTAACATGGGGCACCCGCGAATGGTCCGGTAACCGGAAACGGAGGATCGCCCCGGAAAACAGGTTTGTCCATGCAGGTTTTCCCGGGCTTTGATTCCTTCACCAGGATCCCCGGTCATAATACCCTTAATCACCTTTTGCACAATAATACTGTAGGAGCAATATTATCGGGAAATACATCATACACAGAGTATTCCACCCGGGGCACTCCACAATTTCGGGTCGAGTCCGGATAATCAGGTGTGTGTGGGTACGTGACAGCAACAATTCTTATCGTTGATGACAGTACGTTCATTGTCGAAGGGCTTACTGCTCTCTTCAGGAAGAGCTACCGCGTTCTCCCGTGCTCCGGCGGCGATGAGTGTATTTCTCTCCTCAGGACCGAGAAACCCGATGTCATCGTCCTCGACATCCTGATGGAGCCCATGGACGGCTGGGAGACCCTTGCACGGATCAAGGAGAATCCTGCAACACAGTATATCCCCGTCATCATGTTCTCAGCGAAAAAGATCAGTCCCGAAGAGGCCGAGGCCCACCGGGACTGGATCGATGATTTTCTCATAAAACCTGTCAATCCCCGCGAACTGCTCGCTGCTATTGAGAAGATCCTCAGACACGAGCTGCAGAATAAATCCGTTCTTTACCACTGGTCAAAGGCCGGGGTCCCCCGTGAGAAGATCGATGAATACCTGATGTTGTCATCGAATCTTGAGGTTGATGTGAGCCTGCTGGCGCTTATGAAAAAGCAGGTGGATCACTTCGTTGTTCCGCCAGCACGGTATGAGGACCTGACCTCATCTGTTGCACTACTCGGCGGCCGGGTGGATGCCGGGCGTGCTGCGATCGATGCATTCTTCCGCGAGACCGGGCTCGTCCTTCCTCCGGAGACGATGGTTCCCGAAACCGGTGAACCTGCACCTGGAGACCCTGCCTTGCATGATGTACCGGATTCTGTTGCGGTACCCGCAGGGACGCCTGAAGTGATAAAGTCGGTTTCCCCCCTCCCGGTAACACCCCCCGCATCTCAAAGCACGGGAACTGCGGATGATATTCCAACGCCCCTTCCGAACCAACCGTGTGCCGGTTCCGATGCTCCGGATCGGAAAGCGGAAGAACCGGTGGATCAACCAGACGTGCGTACGGGTGACCTGCCAAGAGCCGTTGATGCACCGGCATGCTCTGGCGGTATACCTGACGCCAGTACGATTGTCCCCCCGGCCATGGTTCAGGAATCACTTGAGCTGCCGCCCGATGAACATGGCAGTATGGGTTGTATCTCTATTCCCTCCTATGCAGGTCCCATGACCCTGCAAAACTCTTCCGGGCTCGATCACCTCTTTGAACCGGAGTCCGTCCCGGAAACACCCGTTGCGGTAAATCCGGTTCATCGCTCTCATCAACCGGCAGCTCATTCCGGATCCCTGGATCCTGTCTGTGAAAATGCACCTGTGCAGGCAGCCCCCCGTACCGGAGGTTTTTTCTCACGGATTATTACCGTTATTATGTCCCTTTTCGGCCGGGTAAGCAAATAATCCGGCGCCGTCTGCCCGGGACCTGACCGGTATGACGGGTGGAACATCCCGGGATTTTTTTCCCCTGTCATTGCCGAAGGGGTATTGTTCAGGACTGATGGGAACCGGGTGATGATTCCCGGGCCGGCTGGGTGAGGTAGCGGAGGACGCGATCCATGATCACGGGGTTCCGGGGCAGGTTGATGTGGCAGTACTGTCCCGGCAACGGGAACCCTTCCCCCTGTTCTTCAGCCCTGATGCGGTCAAGGGTGATTCCGGGAAGGGCTGATTCCCCGTGCGGCACGAGCCCGTCGCCATCGAATGTTGTCCGGTACTTCCCGTCCGTTGTCTGCTCCCAGGTCCGGCCCCCGAAACGGGGGAAGAAATCCGGGATCTCGCCGGGATTTCCGGTGACAATGATGCGATAGGTGATATCCGGCCGGATACCTGCGGTGCGGAGATCGTGCATGACCTGGCTCTTTGGCCGCACGTCCTGCACGATCCGGTCGTTTGCGGGATCAAATCCCTGCGGGACAAAGACGCCGGTCAACCGGTTGATGATCTCTTCGCCACGGACCGGATCGCAGAAGAGATCCGCCATCGCCGACCCGTTGTTGGGCGGGCCAAGCCCGATGAGCTGCCGCACTTTTTCCCGGCGGGATTCCTTGTCCATGACCTCAAGATAGTAGCGTGCAACGCAGGTGCCGATCGAATGGCAGACAATGTCAACGGTGCCGGAATATCCTTCCCGGTCCCGCATGGTAGCGATATACTCCCCGAATGCTTCGGCAATGGCAGGGATTGACTCCGCGGCCATGCCGGTATGATCGAATTTCCAGACCGGTATCGATGCGTTCTCCAGCAGGGGAGTGAGTTTGTTCCAGATACCGGGATGGCTGTGCCACCCGTGCACGAGAACTGCCGGGATCCTGTCGTTGGTAGTGTTTTCTGTCATGATCCGTACGTGACTGACGGCCGCGCATCGTCACGGCATACCCGGTGTTCTCCGTGCGTTCTGCTGTACAGGGCACGGGAATGATGCCGTTCGCGGGTACCTATTGTACACCTTTTTTACCCAAGATAACATTTACTCATTACAGGAACAGCTATGGCAATTGACTGGTACAAAGAATTTGTCGACCTGAAGTACGAGCCGGCAAAGGACGAACTCATCTGTCTTTATTATTTCGAACCCGCCGCCGGCGTCAGCGGGAAGGAAGCCGCAGGACGGATCGCGTCCGAGAGTTCTACGGGTACCTGGACAACCCTGCACACGATGCCCCCGCGGATGAAGGCACTCCAGGCAACCGCGTTCGATATCGAAGGCAACGTGGTGAAGATCGCGTATCCGCTCGATCTCTGGGAGGAAGGCAATGCCGTCCAGCTGATGAGCGGGATCGCCGGTAATATTTTCGGTATGAAAGCCGTGAAGAACCTGCGGCTGATCGATGCAACCCTGCCTCAGGCATACCTGAAACACTTCAAAGGCCCGCACTTTGGCAACGAGGGGATCCGGAAGATGATGAATGTCCGGGGCCGGCCGCTGACCGGTGCCGTGCCCAAGCCCAAGATAGGGTTCTCGGCAAAGGAGCATGCGGAGGTCGGGTACGAGACCTGGATGGGCGGCTTTGATTTCGTCAAGGACGACGAGAACCTGACCTCTGTCTCGTTCAACCGGTTCGAGGACCGGGTGAAGTACATGACTAAGTTCCGCGACAAGGCGGAGCAGGAGACCGGCGAGAAGAAGTCCGCGTTCCTGAACATCACGGCCGATGTCGAGACCATGAAGAAGCGGGCCGACATCCTGGCGGCAAACAACTGGACCTACGCAATGATCGATGTGGTTGTCGCGGGAACTGCAAGCGTCATGACCATGCGGGACTACTGTTCGGATCTCGGCCTCGCTATCCACGCTCACCGGGCCATGCACGCGGCGTTCGACCGGAACAAGAAGCACGGCGTGAGCATGCAGTTCCTCGCCAAACTGATGCGTCTTGTCGGCGTCTCGCAGATCCATACCGGTACTGCGGTCGGGAAGCTGACCGGTTCCCGGCGGGAATCCATTGCGCTGGCGAACCTGCTGCGCGAAAAGACGACTGCACCGCTCGAGGGCATGCTGCTGGAGCAGGACTGGGGGAAGATCAAGACCGCCTTCCCGGTTTCGTCCGGTGGCCTGCACCCCGGCCTTGTGCCGGACGTGATGGACATCTATGGCACCGAGATGATCCTGCTCGTATCGGGGGGTATCCACGGCCACCCGAAGGGCACCCGCGCCGGCGCTCAGGCAACCATGCAGGCCCTCGAGGCATGGCAGGAAGGCGTCACGCTTGAAGAGAAGGCGAAGACGGCGGTGGCGCTGAAGGAAGCGCTCGGGAAGTGGGGGCACTATAAGCCGGTGTGAGGGTTACAGGGCGTTACTTTCTTTTCTCTTTTTTCAGCCACACTTTTTGAGCGGAACCGGCTCGTAAATCCATCATGATTCACTCCTCCCTTTCGGCAGGGAGTTGGTGCGACGCATCATCGGGTTGTGCTGGGGCAGGTTCCTGTACGGTTGTGCCGGTCCCCCGCCGTGTCTCGGAGTGGCCCTGATGCGGGCGTTGCCTGTTTATGGGGGTATGGGTGCATTTGCCCCCATCGTGTTTTATGCGATAAAAAGATTCAATCGATTGTGTATATCGTGCACATGAGAACCAAATCAGATCCGTTTACCATTTCACGACCAGACCCTGCATAAAAAATTTTGAACAGGGTCTGGTTGATCCGCTCAGTCAGATCATACAGGGTCCGTGGGGGTGCCCGGAAAATTTCAAGCAAGGTCCGGCAAAAAAATTTCATGCAGGGTCTGCTGAAAATTTTTCAATCAAGGTCTGCTCAAAGAATTTTGAGCAGGGTCTGGTTGTTTTTAAAAAAATTCTTCGGCGGAGACAATTATTTCATTTTTTGTTCAGGCAGATCTGTTTATCTTTTTGTAGCCAGGGTCTGCTAAAAATTTTTCATGCAAAGTCCGGTTGAAAAATTTCATGCAGGGTCCGGTTGATCGGCTCGCGGGTTTTGAGCAGGGTTTGGATGTTGCCTGAAAATTTTCACGCAGGGTCCGCTAAAAAAATTTTTGTGTGAGTCCTGAGTGCCGCCAGGAAAATTTCATGCAAGGCCCGTTAACATTTGAGGGAACTGGCGCCGGACCGTCCATCCCAACGCCCTGTCATTCACCGGATATCCACTCCGGGATCGGTATCATCCCCTCATGCCAGACCCTGACCTGAAACCCCGAAAAACCCGTAAAATGCCCGGTTTTCCAATCCGGGCCTGTATCCAAAAAGCCCGAAATGGGTCCGGATGCCATCAGGGCACAATTTGGGTCTTGAATCAAAGATAAAGGTAATTTTGGCGTTTTTAAGATCTGGGCGAGTTTTCGCATAAATTTTTTCGCTGGGTAAAAGGGTGGGGGGTCGGAAAAAAAGTCCAGCCAAACGCTGCTATGAGGCTCCGGGGGGCATTATATGCACCTCAGATTTTACCCGGTTTGGCAATCGGGGGATGTATTATAGGTATTTTCACGTCGGAGAACAGGTTTTACGACGGTGCCACCGGATACGTGAATAATGGAGGGTACTGGGGAGAAGCGGAAGGATTCATCCGGGTGTCATACACGTTTTTCTGGATTTTTTGCAGGTCGATTCGATCGGACCCGGTTATCGCACATTTTTTTGCGGTCTTTTTTAAATTTTTTTACATTCCCGAAAAATATTCCTCAGTCGCGGAAGATCAGGTCCGTGCCCCGGCACCTGCGGAGACGGCCGTGCAGCAGATCTCTTGATGTTCCTGCTGCGGGTTCTTCTCTTCCCGCCATACTTTTCCATCCGGCCTGTGCTCTCCCGCAATGCTGATTATCTAAGAATCTTATATTCTAAGTTGAGAGCATATGTCCGACACGACCCTGATCAAGGTATCTTCAAAAGGGTTGATCACCCTCCCGAAAAAGATCCGCACACGCCTAGATATTCATGACGGCGATTACTTGACCATTTCATCGGATAACGACCAGATCATCTTCCGGAAGGCAAAGATCGAGATCGATTATGAAAATCAGGATGATGCATGGAAGGAGTATGCGAAGAGAAGGTTAGCGCATGAATGAACCGGCACAGGGATCGGTTGTCCTTGTGGATTTCACCTATTCGAACCAGGTGCAGTCCAAGGTACGCCCGGCACTTGTCATGAGCAATTCCCGGTATAATACGAGCTCCCGGGATGTGATCGTCATGAAGATCACGTCACGGAAACCAAAGATCATGGCGGTGGGCCTGACAAACGATGACCTTCTGGCAGGATCACTGGATCATCCGAGTTTTATACAGGTGGATGGGATCTATGCCCTTGAGAAAACATTGATCTGCAACACCATCGGTGTCGTACGGCCGGAAAAGATGATCGAGATCCGGACTCTGGTTTCAGATCTGTTTGCCCCTGATTCCGGGTAAAATCGTATGACCGGGACGAAACGCCGGAGAGGGCCTCGTCCGGCGCTGGTGGATCCGCAGGCAGAATGGTGCTGTTCCAAGTGTATGATTGATCTCCCTTTTTCCAGAAGGCGATTGGTAGTAACAGAACGTTCATAATCTCCCCGTTCCATCGCATTGTATGTACGACATCAAAGCCAGCAAGAAGATGGGTGACGGCATTCTTCTCTCCTATGATGAGAATGGAAAGACACTGTTCGAATCATTCAGCTTCCAGGAACTCATTGACATGAAGATCAATGTGCTCGACCTGATCGACCGGCCCATGAAATACAAAATTGACCGGAACGCACACCTGATCGTCTCACAAAAATAACCGGCACGCCCCGGAGTACAATCCTGTCGGTGCGATAACGGTACTTCAGGCACTCGAAGTTCGATCCTTCACATCCAGTCAATGATTTACCGGTCGATATCATGATGCCCGCACGATCGTCTTAAATTTTTTTCCTGTTCTTCCCTGCTGGAAATCCTTTGGAAGGTATTCAGCGAAATTCATATAAGTGTATAAGCAAACACTTATACGGATTATTATGGGGCCCTGCCACAAGTGCGAAGAGTGCAACCATCTCTGCGAGATCGTCCCCTCAATGGCCGGGACGTTCAAGGCTCTCGGTGATCTCACCCGGCTCCAGATCATTTACATCCTCTCAACCGACACGAGCGGGACGCTCGGTGTCTCCGAACTTGCGGCCCGGCTGAAAATTTCCCAGCCTGCGGTCTCCCAGCACTTAAAGACGCTGAAGACTGACGGGCTCGTTGAGTCGCGCCGGGACGGGTTCTATGTCTATTACACGATCAACCGCGAGCGGATGGTGGAGTTCCGGGAACATTTCGAGCTGATGTACGCAAGCGTCATGAAGCAGTGCAGCCGCGAGATGATCCGGAAGGCAAACACCGGCCACAGCGTACGGGCATGCGTCATCTACTACTCGTATTCCGGGATCACGCGGGGCATTGCCGAAGGGATCCGGAACGCGAGCGGGTGCGACATCATCGAGATCCGGACAAAGACCCCGTACTCCTCGTTTACTGTGTACACGACCGGCGTCCTCCGCTCACGCAAAGGAGACTGCGATCCCATCGTTCCGGATGAGATCGATGTCTCGCAGTATGACATCCTGATCATCGGCACCCCGGTCTGGGCATGGAAGCCCTCGCCTGCCATCAACGCGGCGGTCCAGGCGCTCCAAGGTTGCGAAGGCAAGATGGCCGTGATCTTCACGACCTGTTCCAACCATCCCGGGGAGGCCCTGCCGATCCTGAGTAAAGCGCTGGAGGAACGCGGGGTCACGGTCATGGCAGAGATCAGCCTGGATGCGGAGGATACGAAGAACCCGGATGCGGGCGGGGAAATTCTCCGGCAGATCATTGCGGCAAACCCGTTGCGGATAGCGGACGACGGGATTGCCGGGGAAGAGACAATGGGTGAGATCAAGGAGGGAAAACAATGAAAACGAGTATTGTAGTTGCTTCGTATTCCGGGACAACCCGGGGAATCGCGGAACAGATCCAGAAGACCTGCGGAGGAGAGATCATCGATGTGAAGTCACGCGATCTCCTGTCCCGGTTTGTTACCTTCATGGCCCGGCATTCTCCCGGCATGAACGTAACGGATGGTGGCACCGTGCCGGAAAGGATCGATGTGACCGGTTCGAGCCTCGTGGTCATCGGGACCCCGGTCTGGGGCGGAAAACCCGTCCCGGCCATCCGGAAAGCCATAGCCGGACTCCACGGGTGCGAGGGAAAACCGGTCGTGATCTTTGCTACCTGCGGGGAAAAACCGGGCAGCACCCTTGAGGTACTGGTAAAAGACCTGGCGGCAAAGGGGATGACGGTTGCCGGGCAGTTCTCCCTGAACAAGAAGGCGATCGACGATGGCACTCAGGTGACAGCGCTCATCGCGAAAATTCAGGAGACGGGGAACAGTCCATGAAGACGATCGTCTACTACTTTACCGGCACCGGCAACTCGCTTGCCGCAGCAAAAAAGATCGCCGCAGCTCTCGGCGACTGTGATCTGGTACCGATTGCATTGCTCGAGAAGAACTGTGGGGACATCGTTCCGCCGGCCGACCGGGTGGGCATCGTGTGCCCGGTCTATTTTACCGGCCTGCCGCTCATCGTGGCATCATTTGTGGGGCGCCTGGATCCTGCAGCAGCAAAGTATGTGTTCGCAGTTGTCACCCACGGCGGGGGCGGAGAGTCCGCCGCACTCCGGCAGCTTGACCGTATCCTCCGGAAGCGGCAGGGACGGGGAATCGATGCAGGATTTGGTGTAGCCATGCCCGGCAATTATATCCTGATGTATGACTCGCCCGCAGGAAAAGATCAAGAAGAGATCCTGACAAAGGCAGACAACGAGATCGCAAGGATAACCGGGCCGGTATCCCGGTGTGAGAAATGCGATCTGCCCACCTCGTTTGTCCCGCGCTTACTGCATACCCTGATCTACCCATGGTTCACGTCCCACGTCCATACGGATGACCGGAAATTTACCGTCACCGGCAAATGTACGTCCTGCGGGACCTGCGTTGCCCTATGCCCGGCAAAAAATATCGAACTGGTGCAGGGAAAACCGGTCTGGAGACACCACTGCGAACTTTGCTGTGGCTGTATCCATCTCTGCCCGGTACAGGCCATCCAGGCAGGATCGAATACGGAGAAACGGTTACGGTACCGGAACCCGGACATAACGATCGCCGACATGAAAGCCCAGCGGGGAGATGAATCCTAGGGTATGAAAAATCCGGAACAGGGAAACGCCGGACAGAATGAAAAGGAGGCCGGGACCCGGATGCCTGTGAAATCTCTCGTGATCGTGTTCTCCTACCATCACAGGAATACGGAAAAGATCGCTAACGCGATCGCACAGGTTCTTGATGCACCGGTGAAAACCCCTCGACAGGTGAGTCCCGAAGGACTTGCGGAGTATGACCTGGTTGGTTTTGGCTCCGGGATATATGGAGCAAAAAATCACGGGTCTCTTCTTGACCTGGCCGGTAACCTGCCGTTCGCGGATGACAGGAATGCCTTCATCTTCTCGACCTATGGTGCCCCGGCCGGCTTGTATACGGGGGAACGACTCAGGGAATTTGTCAAAGACAACCATGCGGCCCTCCGGGAAAAACTACAGTCCCGGGGGTACCATGTTGTCGATGAATTTGCCTGTGCAGGTCTCAACACGAACAGTTTCCTCAGGTTCTTCGGCGGACTGAACAAGGGCAGGCCCGATGAAAAAGACCTCCGGCATGCGGAAGAGTTTGCTGAGAATCTGAAACGGCACGATAATAGTGAGAATGAAATTATTTAAAAGGGAATTACCATGACAGAACCAGAAAAAAGCAAAACCGTATCGTCCAGGCAGAACCTCCGGAAATGGCTTCTCGTCATCTCCTTTGTCCTGCTCCCGGTAACGCTCATGCTCATCTCGCCCCTCGTCATCATGATGGGGGCAGCCCAGGGCATTGCCACCGGCAGTATGCTCCTCTTCATCGCGAACTTCATCCTCTCGCTCGTTGTCGCCCGGCTCTGGTGCGGCTGGCTCTGTCCGATGGGGGCATGGCAGGAGATTTGTTCGCCGGTCTTTAAGCACACCGTGCAGGAAGGGTGGCGCAACTACGTCAAGTACGGCGTCACCGTGCTCTGGCTTGCCGTGCTCGCGTATTTCTTCTTCTCCGCCGGGGGAATCCGGGCCGTGGACCCCTTCTTCGGCATGGAGAATGGCCTCTCGATTACGTCCAGTGCAACCCTCATGGTGGTCGTGGTCATCTTTGCGATCATGTTCATCGTAGCCTACCTCATGGGCCGGCGCGGATTCTGCCATGTCTTCTGCCCGGTTGCCGCTCTCATGATCACCGGCCGGAAGATCCGGAACCTTGCCGGCTGGCCGGCGCTGCAGCTCAGGCCCGATGCCTCCTGCTGCATTGACTGCAAAAAATGTTCGAGGGAATGCCCGATGGGTCTTGACGTGAACGGCATGGTCCGTAAGGGAGATATGGAGAACGCCGACTGCATCCTCTGCGCGAGCTGCGCCGATGCCTGCCCGAAGGGCGCAATAACGTATGGATGGATGAAAAAAGAGTGATGGAATCAAGAGGCACGGAATACCGGAATATCTTCGACCGCGTTATCGCAGAGACCCTTTCGCAGGCAGTCCGGATCATCGCGGCCAACCCGGCGCTCGTCATTCCCGCAACCGTCATCCTCCACCACCAGCGGAAAGCCGCAGCGGTCCGGAAGAAACATGAGCAGGATGGTCTCCTAGTCCCGCCCGTGATGATCGTGAGCATCACCTCGCGCTGCAATCTTGCCTGTGCCGGCTGCTACATGGCCGGGCGAAAAGAGATGCATGTGGCCGAGATGACACCGGAGACGCTGACGTCGATAGTCGACCAGGCTGCCGGTTTCGGGGTCTCGGTCATTGTGATCGCTGGTGGGGAACCGCTTGTCCGGAAGGATGAGATCCTCCGTATCGCGCACGCCCATCCCGCGATCCTCTTCCCGGTCTTCACCAACGGACTCCTGATTGATGCGGAGATTGCCGGAGCGATTGCGCATTGCCGGAACATCGTCCCCATCATCAGCTTCGAGGGATTCCGGCAGGACACCGATACGCGGCGGGGGAGCGGGGTCTATGATCGGCTGCTCGCAACCTGCGCCCTTCTGGAAACCCGGGACATATTCTTCGGCTGCTCGCTGACAACAACGCAGGCGAATTTTGCCCATGTCACGGACGAGGCGTTCATCCGCCGGATGCTCGAGGCCGGTGCCCGGGTCTTCACCTTCGTCGAGTACGTGCCCATGGAGCCGGAAACGGAGAATCTTGTCCTGACTCACGAGCAGAAGAAGATGCTCCAGGCAGTCATGTCAGCGTTCAATGAAAAATTCCCGGCCCTCTTCATCGGGTTTCCCGGCGATGAGGATGCGTATGGGGGGTGCCTTGCGGCGGGCCGGGGTTTCGTGCACATCAGCCCGTCCGGGGATCTCGAACCCTGCCCCGCGGCCCCGGTCTCGGATGCGAACCTTGCGGCCGTGCCGCTCAGGGAAGCGCTCCGCTCCCGGGTGCTCTCGCGGATCCGGGACGAGCACGGCCTGCTTACGGAGTCACACGGGGGCTGTGCACTCAGGGCGAACCGGGAGTGGGTACGGGAACTGTTGCGATTGCATTAATTTTATCTCTATTGGATACGGTTGTTTGACCTGGACCAAACAGAAGCCATTTCCGCCCCGGATTGCCCCTCTAAAAGACCCGACCGGCAGTATTTCGCGGAAAAACGACAGTATTGTTTTGGGATTCGCTCAAAATCCCCTCTGATTGGCGTAAATCCGGGTAAACTGCGCCCGGACAATGACAGTATTTAGCAGTGTTCCAGTGGCCAATCGCCCCCAAACCCGGGCATCCCCCGTTTTGCACGTGCACATATGAAAATCACCCAGTAAAAAGACGCACGTATTCGCATTCTGTTGGCAAATCGGGGGGTGCCATCGGGTGCCGGAAGTGG
Organism: Methanoregula sp.; assembly: GCF_028679125.1. Taxonomy (GTDB): domain Archaea; phylum Halobacteriota; class Methanomicrobia; order Methanomicrobiales; family Methanospirillaceae; genus Methanoregula. The sequence continues at coordinate 264,479 of NZ_JAJRCG010000002.1, forward strand.
CGATTGGCTGCCGGAACTGATCCGGATCACTAGTTTCACGTCGGAGAATCAGGCATATGAAGTTTGTCAGACATCTGGCGAAGGGGGGTCTCCGAAGGAGAGTGAGATGCATGGGGAGCAGTACTTATGGGGAGAGTGTCCGGGTCGGTGGGTATCCGGGGAGAAACAGCAGAGATGGGGGTTTTCTCTGGAGATGGTGAAAATCTCCCCCTCCCTTTGCAATAGCGGTGAGGTGGCCCTCATGTGCGATCCTGACTAATGCTTGGGGCCGGAAAAGTTTGGCGGAATGTGCGGGATTTTTTTTGGGACGGACTTCTGAAGAAAAAAATTTATACACGATGTCGGAGAAATTTCCGGAAATTTTTTTTGAAGAAACTCAAAGGATAAGTAGCTACACTCTGTCTCTTTGTGTTCACGTCAGAAGAAGCGCAATATATGCTTTCATTCACCTATTGATGACTTGGAAATTTTTCCAATGAACATTTTTTCTAGAATAGTTCTCATTTTAGACAATTCCCCATCAGTGATTGAAATGTCCCTTATTCCGTGAATAATGTCTGTTCGTTTACGTCTCATTTTTTGCAATGCACTTATTTCATCAGTTGAAAAAGAAATTTCCAGATTTTGAATTAATTGAGAAAATCTTTCCATTAATGGACTATCATTGAGCATATTGATTTTAGATACGATTGCACTCTTTTGCCTCTCACTAAATTCATCAGATAGAACAATTTTTTTTAATTTTTCTCTCTCATCGTCCGTGAATATACTATCATCGAGCATATTGATTTTAGATACGATTGTACTCTTTTGCTTCTCATTAAATTCATCAAACCGAATAATTTTTTTCAATTTTTCTTTTTCATCGTCCGTGAAAAGTGTTTCAGCAGATTCGCCAGAAATTAAAAAATCAAATGCAATCCATAGATCAAGAAATTTGTCTTTCCTATCTCCTTCTTGCATTGCTTTCCTGAGCCAATGTAAAACTTGAAGTAAATTTTCTTCTTCTTGAGTCGGTTCTTTTTTCACTATCAGATCATTACATAATAAAATCAAATCATCGAAAAATTTTATGGGTTTTTCATCCAGAGACAATCTCTTTTCACTTATTGATTCCACATCATAGAAAAGAGCGGCGTGAGAACTAATTTCACGACAATAAATTGTTGTAGGAATCTTAACTTTCGACAATAAATGGTAATAGTTAAATGGAAAATTTTGATAATGTGAATTAATTGTCATTGAAGGAAATGAAAGATCGGTCCGTAAGGCAATAATATCAATCGCTTGTGAAATTTTTTCATATCCTTTTGAAATAGCCTCAAAAAAATTTATAGCCTTTATCTTTATTTTAGCCCTGACAGAACAATCAATCCAAAAAAGATTTTTCTTTCCAGTATTGCTATCCTTGATTATCGAATCATCCAAATCGTCAAATTTTTGATAAAACTTTACATTTCCTATTCTAAAACAATCTTTAGTCTCAAAATTTAGAATTGGAATAATTATAAAAAAATTTCTCTCAGCATCAATTTGACATCGCGAATTTGGATTGAGAATAAAACCCGAAGATTGAGCGATAACATCCATTCTTTCAACGGGTTTCATATCAAGAAATTCAGCCGAAAAGGTTTCATTTTCCAATCTTAATGTCTCATCTTCAAAATTTATTATTCCAATTTTGTCATTAAATTGATAATTTTTGACAATTCCAATATAACGCGTTTTCTCATTAAAATAAATTTCAATATGATCTTTAAAATCAACATTCCGGAATTCCGGATTAATATTTAAGTCAATTCGTACGGTACCTTCTGTTTTAGAAAAAATTGCTTCGTGAGTTTTGAATTCTATGCCCTCTGAAAATGACCTCCCACTAATTTTTATAAAAGGATATTGTTTGGCAGGTTGATTTGAGGGCATACTATCAATTTAGTTATTATCATCGGTACATCTCTAATGTTTCCTCTACCGAATCTTGGATATGTTGAAAAATAAAAAATATCTCACTCAACAACAACCGTCATCGAGAACCCGGTCTCGTTGCCGGTGACCGGCTCCCATGATCGGCCATACACCGCATTGATCTTCTGTACTCCCGTTGCAATGGCCGTGATATCCCAGGTCCGCGTCCCTCCGGCGCCCATCAGTTTCCCGGTCTTGTCCGACGACTCGTAGGTGTCGTTGGTCACGAGAAGCCCGGGCGTTGTGGTAAGATTCCACTGGTAGCCTGTGGTGGGATTCTCCTGCAGCGTAACGATGATATAATTGCCCTGCTTCACGTACACGGTGCCGTTGTCCTGTGCCTCGGTCACGACAATGTGGCTTACCTGGACCGCTGTCCCGGTGGGTGTGGGCGGCGTGGTCTTGCTTACGGAATTCCCTGTCCCGGTACAGCCGGCGAATACGACTGCTGCGGCAAGCAGGAAGACGATACAGATCGTGATGACTGGAGGTGTGTTGAGCATGATGCAACTCCCGAATCTTTTCTCTGTCCGTAGATTTGTTGCCGGGATATTTATGGTTATATTTGACCGCGAAAAAACCGGGAGTTACCGGTGGAGCCGGGAATGTGACATGGGTGCAGGAGGTACGTTCAGGCCCCATTGCAAGGACAATCATTCATCAGGGTGCGGTGCAGGCCGGAGCTGGAGCAGGACAATTTCGCCGTCTTTACGGGTGGAGACGAGCATACTGATCTTCTCTTCGGTTCCTTTGTCCCTGCGGCAGAGGGTTGCCGGGCGGTTGGTAATCGGCTGCCCGGTTACAAATGTCTCGTTGACCGATGCCCTGAAGACACAATCGGAACAGAAATGTGTTGTACCGCAACCGCCATCGATGAAGGCATTGATGCAGTCCAGCACCTCTCCCCCGAGTTTTCCCCTCACCATCTTGAGGGGTTTTTGCGCAAGCGACAGGGCAAGATGGTTTGCCGCAATGACGTTGACATCGTCATCCACCAGGAGGACCGGCGCATCAAACAGGTCGAGGAATTTTTTGGCATTGAATCCGTGATCGGTCATGATCTGCGTAAAACAGGATTTGCAGACCCCATGGTTCACCAGGTCATCCGGTGAAGTGCCGGGAATAATAACCGTAGTGCAGAACGAGCAGACCGTCTTCATAATAAAAACAAATTAGCATGCGTGGTGGTTGAATATAACAATTCGTCTGCCATGCGATCGTGCGGGTGATTCACCTTCATGCCGCATCCCCATTCCTTATTATATCCGGATGAAAAACACCTCAGCACCGTGTCAGAATTCCAGCTCGTCTCCACCTTCGAACCTGCCGGCTCGCAGCCGGACGCGATCAAACAACTGATCGAAGGCCTCGAAAGGAACGAGCAGTACCAGACCCTCCTTGGCGTCACCGGTTCCGGCAAGACGTTCACGATGGCAAACGTGATCGCAGCCGGGGACCGGCCAACGCTCGTGCTCGCCCACAACAAGACGCTCGCCGCCCAGCTCTACTCTGAGTTCTGCGACTTCTTCCCCAAGAACCGGGTCGAGTACTTCGTCTCCTATTACGATTACTACCAGCCCGAGTCCTACATCCCGTCAAAGGACCAGTACATCGAGAAGGACTCCGCGATCAACCCCAAGATCGAGATGCTCCGGCTCTCCGCCACCGCATCGCTCTCGTTCCGGAAAGACGTGATCGTGGTCGCCTCGGTCTCCTGCATCTACGGCCTCGGCAACCCGGAGAACTTCCGGAACATGGGGTTCGAGCTCGCGGTCGGCCAGAAGATCGGGCGGAACGAGATCATGAGCCGGCTCCTGGACATCCTCTTCCAGCGAAACGATCTCGAACTGATGCCGGGCCGGTTCCGGGTCAAGGGCGACACCATCGACTTCATCCCCGGGTATTTCAACAACATCATCCGGGTCGAGTTGTTCGGCGACGAGATCGACCGCATCAGCGAAGTGGACAAGAACACCGGTGCAAAGAAAGAGGCGCTGAAATATTTCTACGTGTACCCGGCCCGGCACTTCGTCACGCCCGAGAGTTCGCGCAAGGCAGCGATCGCGTCTATTCTCAAAGAGCTCGACGAAGTCCTCCCCTCACTTGGCCTGATCGAAGCCCACCGGCTCGAACAGCGGACCCGGTACGACATCGAGATGATCGAGGAGACCGGCTCCTGCAAGGGCATCGAGAACTATTCCCGGCACTTCGACGGTCGGAGTGCCGGCGAGAAACCCTACTGCCTGCTCGACTATTTTCCCGATGATTTCCTGATGATCATTGATGAGAGCCACCAGATGATCCCGCAGCTCCACGGCATGTACAACGGCGATCGGTCCCGCAAGAAGTCGCTCATCGACTACGGCTTCCGGCTGCCGAGCGCGTACGACAACCGGCCCCTGAAGTTCCACGAGTTCGAGCAGTACATGGCAAACGTGATCTTCGTCTCCGCAACGCCCGGCGATTACGAGCGGAAGATCTCGGCCCAGCTGGTCGAGCAGATTATCCGCCCGACCGGCCTTGTGGATCCCCATGTCGAGGTCCGGCCCATCGCGGGCCAGACCGATGACGTGATCATCGAAGTGCAGAAGACGATCGCCCGGGGCGACCGCGTGCTCATCACGACCCTGACCAAGAAACTCGCCGAGGAGCTCTCCGAATATTTATCCGACCAGGGCATCCGGACGCGGTACCTCCACTCCGAGATCCAGACACTGGAGCGGAGCGAGATCATCCGCGAACTCCGGCTCGGCAAGTTCGATGTCCTGGTCGGCATCAACCTCCTCAGAGAAGGCCTCGACATTCCTGAGGTCGGGTTCATCGGCATCCTCGATGCAGACAAGGAAGGTTTCCTCCGCGATGCAAAGAGCCTGATCCAGATCATCGGGCGGGCCGCACGGAACGTGAACTCGACGGTCGTACTCTATGCCGATGCCATGACCGACTCCATGAAGCACGCGATTGCCGAGACGAAACGCCGGCGCGATCTCCAGCTGGCGTACAATAAAAAACACCATATCACCCCCATGACGATCATCAAGCCGGTCAAGGAGAAGGAAGTCGAGGTCACGGACACAAAGCACGTGCCGAAGAACGAGATCCCCAATGTCGTGATCGAGCTGGAGACGCAGATGCACGACGCGGCAGAGAATCTTGACTTCGAGCGTGCAATTGCCCTGCGCGACCAGATCAGAAAATTCAACGAGCGGCTGGCAGAGAAGTCCTGACACCTCCCCCGCCCGGCTCATCCTTCAGCGGCGTGACGGGTCAATACCCTTTTTTGGATCAGGTTTCCCGCTGGTCCCGACATTGTAGTATTTCCGGATGAAGTTCCGGACATTCTCGGACTCGATCCAGCCCTTGTCCAGCCGGGTGACGATCAGGTCGATCTCTTTTGCCTGCATGAGGATCCTGTCGCTGACATCACCGTCGTACAGGCTTGCGAGCCCGACAATGACCGCGAGGGGATTCCTGATGTTGTCGCCAAGGATCGCGAACTGCTCGATGTTCTTCTCGATCTGCTGGAGTGCCTGGCGCTTGTCGGCTTCCATCTGCTTACGGTCGGTGATATCGATGAAGAATGCCATGATGCAGATCGGCTCGCCCTTGTCGTTTTGGACCTGGTTTATCCAGAGGAGGGCATAAAAAGGTGTCCGGTCGTATTTCAGCATCCCGATCTCGCCAAACCAGCTGCCCCGGGTCATGACTGCGCTCCTGATCTTCTCAAAGTGCTGGTTGCTCATGAGCGTTTGGTTCATGCCTTTGCCAATAAGATCCGTGTCATCCCTGCACCCCATGAGGGCGATGAATGCCTTGTTCACGTACGTGGTATTGAAATCGAGGTCAAGGATCCCGATTGCGTTGATGGATGTGCTGATTGCATGATCCTTGATGCGGAGGGCGATCTCCGTATTTTTCCGGTCGGTGATATCGATGATGGTGGCAACGAACCGGCTGTCCGCGAGCATCCCGGCGGAGATCAGGATCCACCGGTACCCGCCGTTTTTGGACCGGAACCGTGCCTCGAAATTTTCAACACTGCGGTTCTGCTTCAACTGGCAGAAGAAGAGATCTTTTTTATCGGGATCGGCAAACAGGGCGCTGAACGGGATATTGAGGATCTCGTCTTCTGAATACCCCAGCATGGCGGAGGCGTGCTGGTTCACTTCAACGATCTTCTGTGTTGCTGGATCGACCACGCCGACACCGGCCTGGGAATGATTGAAGAGGCCCCGGTATTTCGTCTCGTTTGTCCGCATATGGGTAGCGATGCTCGATACCACGATCGAGACGCCGATGAGGACGAAACAGGCAATGGTCGCTGTAATCATGACCTGGACAACGGCACCCATGAAAGAGACCATGCCCAGGTAGGCACCCGAGATGAGAACGGAGAGCAGGGGACCGCGATCCGGGTACCAGTAGGCAGCGATGACGACCGGAAGATAGAAGAGATCGGGAGCAATCGTGTTGTAGGTATTCTGGAGGGAAAGGATGTTGATCAGGAGCGCCAGGAGGGTTGTGATGAGGATCATACCCAGCCAGAAGCTGGCGTTGCCTGTCTGCCGTTTAAGGAACAAAGGTATACTGATCATTAACGTACTGCCCGGATAGTGTATGCCGTCTGCCCGTAAAGAACCGGATCATACCGTATATCATGCTTTTAATGGAATGATCTGCTATTAACATTTTTTATTTGAGCCTGACGGCAGAAACGGGAATGATGGTGTACGGTCATCCCGGCTGCAATCAGCGGCAGGGAACCCGGTCTCTGCTCCCTCCGTGAAGCCGCGGGACTAGCCGAGCCCCCACTGGGCGAGCGTTGTCCGCGACGGGTCGACATCGTCCCAGTTCCAGCCGAGCGCTTCGATGATCCGGGAGATCGGCTGCTTGATGGTCTTGTCGAGCATCAGCTCCCGGTCAACCACGAACTCCGGTGGCACCTGGTCGGCATACTCAAAACAGAGCACATCCGTCTTGGGATATTTCGACGTCACCTGCTTGATGTAGACCCGCTTGGGTTTGCTGCCCTTCCCGAACTCCGTGTGCAGGTACTCGTTGGCGTATTTCGCCCCTCTCACCTGTGCGTCATCCGTATCATATGCATCAAGCGCCTTGCCGATCCCGCCGGGGATGCCGATCTCGTCCAGCGTATACTTCCCGGCCCGGTATTTCGTGATCACGCCCGACAGGAATGCCTTGATCTCCGGGTATTCCTTGCCGTCAAGGATCTGTTCCATCACGGTCTTCTGCACGATCTTCGTGATCTGCGGCGTGTCGCTGCGCTTGATCTCGAAGCCCACGATGTCGGTCTCGTGCACGTCCTTCCCCTCTTTCCAGACGAGCGATCCCGCATACCGCTTCTTCTTGCCGGCCTGGAAGAACCGGGCATAGATCTTCTCGAACTTAATGGAGAAGAAATTGACATCGGCGCCCAGTTCGTTCTTTGCAAAGGTGGCATAACTCCCGTTGAGCGCCTTCTCGATCGTCCGGGCAATCGTGATGGTAGCCTCGCGATCGATGACCCCGGGGAGATGCACCATGCAGGAATCCGTGTCCCCGTAGATGACCTTGTAGCCCATCCTCTCGATCTCGCGCCGGGTGTGTTCGATGATCGCCCGGCCCACGGAGGTGACGGCCGACCCGATCTCCCGGTCGAAGAGGCGGAACCGGGTGTAGCCCGAGACACCGTAGTACGTGTTCATGATCACTTTCATCACGTTCTGCTGCATGTCGTACATCAGGTACTGCGGGGAGCCGAACTCGAAGGTGTTGCGCAGGCGTTTCTTATCGTCCCGCTCCTTGAGAAGATCGGATATGATGCTCCGTGTCAGCCCGTCCGGCTCTTTCCGGAACCGGATCCCGTTGGGAGCCCGGAGTTCCCCGTCCGGGTCCTTGGTCTCCATCGAGGCGTTGATGGTCATCATCGCCATCGGGTAGAGCGACTTTAAGTCGAGCACCACCACGTTCTCCCGCACGCCCCTGCTCGGCTCGAAGACCGTTGCGCCTTCGAACTCTTCGGCATTGGCGAATCCCTTGGAGGGCAGCACGTACTTCCCGAACGCTTTCTTGAGCACGTAGACATCGATCACGCTCGATGAGTTCAGGGTCTTGTCGAGCGGGCAGCCAACGTACCGGGCGATCTCGCGGTAGAACCCGATGATATTGTCCTTCCTGTTGATTCCGACGCAGAGCTCCACGTCCTTGAAGTTGTACTCTACGAAAAGTGCCGGCTGCTTCTTCCAGAGATCGGAGACGGTCCCGGTGTACCTCACTTTCTGCTCGCCCAGTTCCTCCATGGCGATCGCGTCGAGCCGGTACGATTCCTTCAGGCTTAAGTGCATCTTCTTGTACGCGGTGAGGAGATCGAAGAGCGCCCGGCCCCGGAGGGCATTTCTCTCGGTCTGGCCGGGGATCCGGGCAAGGGTGTCGGAACGGAGGCCGAGCCGCTCCATCCTGCCGGTGATGTACGGCATATCGAAGTCAACGAAGTTCCAGCCCGAGAGCACGTCCGGGTCGCGGGCGATAATGTAGGCCGCAAATGCCCTGAGCATCTCGGTCTCGTCCGCGTACGGGCAGATCGTGTGGTTCTCTTTCCGGAAGCAGCCGTTCTTCAGACCTCCTTCGCTCACCTTGCCGGCAATTTCAGCCGGCAGCCCGTCGGACAACAGGAACGTGGTATAGTCCTCGTCAAAGGAATCATAGCAGCAGATGCAGGTGATCTTGTCCCGCTGGGGATCGGGGAACCCCCGCTCGTCCTCGCACTCGATATCGATGATGCAGGTGCGGGCCGGTGCATCGACTTCAACGGCTGCGATCTCGCGGTAGTCCACGTTTTCCGAAGGGGCAGAGACTCCCCCGGTGAGGCCGGTATCGATCATGAACCGGGTAGCAAACGGGATGTCCGCCTCGAAGTGGCGGTAGCGCTCACGGACATCGCGCACATCGCCCGGCCGCTGGGTGTAGAGCCGGCGGAGGGGCTCGTTGCGGATCGAGCGGTAACTGGTCCCGGTCTCGAGCGTTGCCTGTGGGGGGAGCGCAACCGTCTCTGCCTGGTCGGCAGGGACATAAAAATACGGTTTGAACCCGGTAACATCCAGCCGGATCGCCTTTCCCTGCGTATCCCGCCCGAAGATGTGGATGACCGGGCCGTCAGGGGAGTTGCTGTACTCTACCTGGTTGATCGCGATACGTACGCCGGAGGCGAATGAATCAAGGGTGCAGGGTGCATTCATGCAGGTCTCGGTCCGGGCGGACTGCGAGGCCATGTTACCGCACCGCCTTTTTGCAGAGGCCGGAAACGAAAGCTCCCGCCGCGTTCATCTTCTCCGCTTCCCAGGGATCCAGGTTCCATTCTGTTATCTCCAGGATCCCCTCTCGCCCGATCCGGACCGGTACACCAAGCGAGCAGCCGGTAAGGCCGTACTCGCCGTCAAGCACCGATGAGCAGACGGCCGGTTCCCGCGTGTTCGAAAGGACCATACGGGCGAGCCGTGCAAGGTGGAGCGCCGGCCCGAAGACCGTGCCGCCCTTGCCTTTGATGACTTCCATGCTGGCGCCCCGGAGTTCGCTGAGGATCTCTTCCCGGAGGGGCGTTGCGATCGGTGCATCCAGCCGGGAAAAGAGCGGTACCTGGTGCTCCCCGTGCTCGCCAAGAACGGACGGGAACCCCCCGATCTCTCTCTCGCGGAGGGCGAGGCCGAATCGTGCGCTGTCGAGCTGGCCGCCAAACCCGATGCATCGTTCCCTGGGAAGACCGGTTGTTTTGCAGAGGTAATAGTTGTTGACGTCCATCGGGTTCGTGACCGTGATCAGGACGCCGGAAAAATGCTTCAGCAGCCCGGCGCTGTCGCGGGTCGCCGGCATGTTGGCATCGAGCAGGTCGGCGCGGGTCTTCACCGAGGGGTTCCGTGGCAGCCCGGCAGAGAAGACGCAGAGATCCGCATTCCGGATCTCCCTCACGTCGGTCCTGATCGTGATATCAAGACCGGTGTGCTTAAGGTCGAGCACCTGCGCCCGGAGGAGTGCGGGGACATTGTCATAGAGAATAAGTTCGTCGGCGATCCCAAGCGATGCAGCAAGGTACGCAACCTCGCCGCCGATCCTCCCGACTCCGACAACTGCAAGGCACGCCATCTGGTACCAATATGGGTTATGCTAATAATAAATAACGACCATTTCCTGATGGATGGTTACGATCAGACCGGACCCGGTGCATGTGGGCGGAGTTGCGCTGGAGAATCATCTCCTGCTCGCAGCCGGGGTTCTCGGCACAACCGGCGCATCGCTCTTGCGGATGCTGAATCTCGGCGCAGGGGGAGTTGTCACCAAGTCTATCGGCCCGCACCCGAAAGAAGGTCACAGCGGGCCCTGCCTTGTCGTCCTCGAGGACGGGCTCCTGAACGCGATGGGACTTCCCAACCCGTCAAAAGAGTTCGTGGATGAGATCGCAACGCTGGCGAAAAAACCGGTGATTGTCAGCATCTTTGGCGGGAACCCGGAGGAGTTTGCTGAAGTGGCCGGCTGGTTTGCCGGCAGGGTTGCGGGAATTGAACTCAATCTCTCCTGCCCGCATGCCGAAGGCTACGGCTCGGCGATCGGCACCGACCCGGCGCTGGTCGAGGCCTGCACCCGGGCCGTGAGTAAAAGCGGTATCCCCACCTGGGTGAAGCTGACCCCGAACGTGACGGACATCACCGCGATCGGGAAGGCCGCAGAGAAGGGCGGGGCGAGCGCGATTGTCGCGATCAATACGGTGAAGGCGATGCGGATCTCCACCGGCATCCGCCGCCCCATGCTCGGCAACCGGTACGGCGGCCTCTCGGGAAGCGCTGTCTTTCCCATCGCGGTCCGGTGCGTGTACGAGCTCTACGATGCCGTGAAGATCCCGATCATCGGGTGCGGCGGTGTCTCGACTGCCGACAACGTGGTCGAGATGATGATGTCGGGAGCGCAGGCCGTGGAGATCGGCAGCGCGGTTTTCGACGATGTGAAGGTCTTTGGGACTATCCGTGACAGCCTGTACGCAAAGGACGGGATTCCCGCAAAGGACATCGTGGGGTGCGCCCATGGCTGAAGGAACGCCGATCACGGCTACGATCACCCGGATCAAAAACGAGACCCCGAATATCCAGACGTTCTTCTTTGAGCCTCCCGTGGTATTCTCCCCCGGCCAGTTTGTCATGGTCTGGGTGCCCGGGGTAGACGAGATCCCGATGGCCTTGTCATCGTTAAACAGCATCACCGTCCAGAAGGTGGGCGATGCAACCTCCGCGCTCTTCTCGCTGAAGATCGGGGACAGGATCGGGATCCGGGGGCCGCTTGGCAATGGTTTCTCCAAAGCCGAGAAGATCCTCGCGATCGCCGGCGGCGTGGGTGCTGCCCCGCTCCTCCCGCTCGTCAGGGCCGACTGTGTCATGACCATGCTCCTTGGGGCGCGGACCGAGGCCGAACTGCTCTTCATCGACCAGCTCGATGAATGCACCGATGTCCTGATCGCTACCGATGACGGGACCTGCGGCCATCACGGCTTTGTGCCGGCGCTGATGGACGACCTCAACCTCGGGGCATACGACCGGATCGTTGTCTGCGGGCCGGAAGTGATGATGCGGGCCGTGCTTGCCAAGGTGGTGGAGAAGGGCCTTGAGCCAAAGACCGAGTTCTCGCTCCACCGGTATATGAAATGCGGGGTGGGGGTCTGCGGATCGTGCTGCATCGACCCGTCCGGTCTCCGCGTCTGCCGTGACGGCCCGGTCTTTTCCGGGGATGTCCTGTTGAAGAGCGAGTTCGGCCATTACATGCGGGACGCGAGCGGCAGGAAGAAGAAGATCTGATTTTTTCTGGGAATTGAGAGAATTTACTACGTTCATCTCAGTATAGGTAACTATCTGTCCCATCTCGAATCATTTATCAACTATTTATAAATAATAAAAGATTATACTAACTGGATTTCATGGCATCACTACAGCATCGCCATACGGTATCTGATAAACATCCAATTCCATCGCCGTTAGGTGTGAACATATACATTGACGAATCGGGAGATCTGGGATACCCGAACGGATCGAAATTTTTTGTGTTCGGTGCAGTGATTGTGAAAAACCATAATGACGAAAAATGCTGTAAAAAACACGTAATGAGGGCAAAACGAAAGATCTGGGGATCGTATAAATTCGATGAACTTAAAAGTTCGAATCTTCACGACGAATGTCGGGAGATTGTTATCAAAGAAATCTTAAAAGGGGATTATGATTTTGCTTATTCATTATTACGAAAAGATGAGGTGAAACCCGATCTCAGAAATACATCCGGATTGTACAACTGGCTGGCAGCATTGCTTGTTGAAGAAATTATCATTAAATATGGTTTTAAAAGTGATGTTAATGTAATAATTGATGCTCTGTAGAAAACCTAAACTAAAACAGATTGTATCGACGACCGCAAGATCTAAAGTACAGCGTCTCCTTACTTTGATGTGTCGTCATGTAAGGAGACAATTAAGAGATCGGCAAGCCGGAA
>NZ_JAJRCG010000003.1 GCF_028679125.1 Methanoregula sp.
GCTCGGAGCTCATTCTTTATTCGGCGGGCAATTTGCCGGTGTTTGACCATATTCGGCGCCCGCTGCCTATTTAGATCTTACTGTTTTCCTCAGCCCGAGCTAAACATTAGTGAAGTACTGAGGCTGCGGCGGGGTCTGCCCATTCCCCGATAAATAATTGTACCCTCGAGGAAATCGTAAGACTGGATCAGAGTGTCCGGGTATTTGTTTATTCTGGTCACGTGGGCGGAACTTGTTAAAAAACTAAAAATGTTTGGTTTTGACGGTCCGTTCCATGGCGGAAAACACCCCTGCATGATCCAAAATGATCTCGTTCTTACTATACCAAATCCCCATCGAGCTATGATAAGAGTGGATCTCCAGATAAGAATTCTCCGCCAGGCTGGCATCTCATGGGAAGAGTAGGTTCGTAGTGAGTGAGTCAGTGCCTCGATTTTGGGTGATGGGTTTCTCAGTTTCAGGGTTCCCGATTTGCAGTGACGGCAGATTTATTGCCGTCTCTAATACCCCGGGCTGACAATGCACACCGCACCTGCGCAATGGATCCACAACTGATTTCATTAAACCCTCCCGTCCTGCCAGGTCTAAAAGATTCCCGGAATCTGGGTGTTTCCGCAGATAGCAGGACGTTATAATCAAGGAAGGATATCAGAAGATCCTTGCAGGTCCAGCAGATTAAAAAATTCATTCCGATCGTTCGTACAAAGAAAATTCCGGAAACGGGGTGGTAAAGGAGATACACCCCAATTTCCAGAGAAAACAATAGATTCATCTGCGATCAACGGGAAATTCGTCATGAGAATATGCAATCAAAAATGCTGATTCCGGTTCTTCTCGTGCTTCTTCTGCTGATCCCGGCAGTCCAGGCTGAGGATGCACTCGAATGGACTACCCGGGGACTGGCCGCTCTTGAGGCCGAGAACTATCCGACTGCGCTTACCTATTTCAATAATGCTATTGAGCTTGACTCGAATTATGCATCTGCCCTCTCCGGCAAGGCAGTTGCCCTTAATGCCATGGGGAATTCAACCCAGGCACTTGACGCGGCCAACAAGGCCCTGGCAATCCGCTCGCAGGATGCAAAAGCGCTCAATGCAAAAGCACTGGCGCTCTTCCGGCTCAAGCGATACAATGAATCGGTAACTGCCTATGACAAATTGTTCGTTGTCCAGACCTATACGCCGGATGCTTACTGCAACCAGGGATATGCCTACGAGATGCTCAACAAGCCCGATAATGCGATCGTCTCGTACACGAAATGCACAACGATTGATCCCCAGAATGCGCTGACCTGGAACAGCCTGGGTCTCATCTACCTGGACAAGGAAAATTATCAACAGGCGCTCACTATGTTCGATCAGGCTACCGGCATCACGATCAAGAATGCTTCGGTCTGGAACAACAAGGGAAAGGCCTATATCGGGCTTGGAAAACCCTCCGATGCGCTCCAGTGCTTCAACAAAGCACTCGGTATCGATCCGAACTTTGCCGATGCAAAGACGAACAAGGAGAGCATGAGTGGTCAGTTACAGTCATACAATATCAGTATAACACCAACCGTGACTGTAACGATCAACCGGCTTGGGACATATTATACAACTGCAACACCGGTCGCCACCGTGACCGTTACCTCAACTCCTGAAGAGACCGTTCCGCTCTCGCATACTACGACACTACCGGTCGCAACAAAAACAACCTATGCCCCGCTCTCGCCACTCACTGCGATTGGCGCGCTCGTTGCCCTTACTGCCCTGGCAGCGGTTGTACGAAAAAGCCGGAAACAATAATCACTCTTTTTTACCGGCTCGTCATTGGATATGGTCGATTCCCCGTGAGGGGAACGTCCGGGTTTTCCGGGCAAGGGTTAAAAAATAGCGGATATTGCAGGTTATGATTAGGACACCTGACGCTTGTTCCCGGCATAGTGCTGCATGATCCCGCTGTAGATCGCCGTTGCCTTCTCCAGCGAATCAACAGAGGTCCGCTCGTTTACGGCATGCAGGCAGGACATCTCTCCCGGGCCGTACTCGATCACGGAGAAGCCCTGCATTCGTAAATGCCGGGCATCGCTTGCTGCCCACTGGACGATCGGGGCTACCGTGCCGCCATAGACCCGCTCCACTTCCCGGCAGGTGATGCTGACCAGCGGTGAGGCAGGATCCGTGATGGACGGGGTGAAGGATTCATGCGTTGTCATGGTTGCATGAGGGGCATGGGCTGCAATGCCCGCCAGGAGATCGGAAATGGAGCATCCCCACGGGATCCGCATCTCGAGTTCGAGATCGCAGTGCTGGGCAACGACATTGGACTTCTCTCCCCCGGAAATCACGCCGGGATTGAAGGTCATCCTCTTCAGGATATTGCCCGCCCCGCTCATCCCGAACTCCTTTTCGAGCACCCCCGAAGAAGAATCGATGATCTCGCGGAGGGTTTCGTCCACGGGATACTCCGTGTTGTGGAGCTCGTTCATGTACGAAAGGAAGGGCATTGTCTCCATGATGGCGCTCACCCCCACCGCAGGGTACAGCGAACCATGGGCCGGGACGCCTTCAAATGCAAGGCTCACCCGGCAGAGCCCTTTCTGTCCGATGTTGGGATGGCGGACGGGCGTGGGTTCGGCAATAATACAGTCACACGGGGGGAGTGCATTATGGGAGAGGAGATAACGGATTCCGTTAATTCCCCCGGTCTCCTCATCGCAGACAAATGCAAGCGTTGCGGGAATCCCGCAGTCCCGGTCGGCACGATCCTGGCATGCGGCAAGGATTGCTGCGCACCCGCCTTTCATGTCCGTTGCGCCTCTCCCCCAGACATATCCGTCTTCGATCGCGCCGGAAAACGGCGGCCTGCTCCAGCCATCAGCAAGCGCAGGCACAACATCCACATGGCCGCAGAACATCAGCGGGGCGTTCTTCTGCAGGGCCACAAGGTTATCCATTCCCTGTCCGTTTCCTGAGATCGATGATCTGATACCGATACCGTCAAGGAAATCCCGGATATATGCGATAACGTCTTCTGTCCTGTTGGGGGGATTCTCGCTCTTGATCTTTACCAGATCGGAACAGATGCGGCTGACATGCATGGTGTGAACCTGGTTGTATTAGTGCTCTTTGCAGTAGGAGGCAAAGAGCGTGCCAAGTGAGGCCTCCTCGTACAGGCTTTTCAAGAATTCCGGTTCAAAGAACTCGTCAATGATCGCGGAGAAGAAGTTCGCGGGGACCGGGCTCTTGCTGTCCGGGTCAACGACAATCCGGAAACTCCGGTAACTGGCCGGGTCTTCCGTATCGTAAATCATCTGCCAGAGAGAAGGCAGTGCATTGAACTTCTCCTGCTTGTTCTCCCGGAGCCAGTTGATGAAGGCAGGGAATTTTGCACGGTCGCCTTTCTTCTCCTCATCGATCCTCCAGCGCATGTACTCGGCGCCGATAATATTCTTGGGCGACCCGAAATTATAGGAATAGATTCCGACCGTATAGTCGATATGGGCGAGGGAATCGATGAGATAGAAGTAGAGAACTTTGTTAAACCCTCCCGTGTCCTGGAGCATCAGCGACTTCCCGTACAGGTAGTCAAGGACGGTGAGGTATTCATTATCATCCTGCATATCCACTGGTTCGTTCAGGCACGGTAAATATATTCGCGTCTGGGACAGTAATGGGAGAATTACGAGATTATGGAAAAAACAGTGAATAGTGTATGACCGATCACCGGTAATAGGGCACGCGTTCGGCAACCGCTTTCCGGAACAGGTCTTCGAGTTCTGTTCCCTGCTTTCCCCGGATATCGATATGGTTGTCGGTCCGCATGAGGCAGGGCTTGAGTTTGCCGTCCGAGGTTACCCGGAGCCGGTTGCAGAATGCGCAGAACTCCGTGTTGTGGACCGGGCGGACCACTTCCACTTCCGCCCCGTCAAGACAGTATTTTTTCCGGTGGTGCATTCTCCTTGTCAGGATCTGTTTTGATTTTGACGCCAGGATCCCCTCAAGCCGGGTGAGATCATTGTGGTGCTCGCAGCTGTTGAAGTCCATCAGCTCGATCAACTGGAGAATAAGATTCCGGTTGCCCCGGATATATGCGAGGAAATCATCGATCTCGTGATCATTGATCCCTTCAAGAACAACCATATTGATCTTGATGGGGGTGAGTCCGGCTTCAAGCGCGGCATCGATCCCTTCAAAGACATCGCCCAGCTGGTCAATACCGGCAATCTTCTTGTACGTCTCATGGTTCAGGCTGTCGAGACTGACGTTTACCCGTCTCATGCCGGCGTCCTTGAGATCCTGTGCAATACTCCCAAGGAGTGTCCCGTTCGTTGTCAGCGAGGACTCCATACCGTGGGGAACCGACCGGACGATGTCCAGGAGATCCCTGCGAAGCAGTGGCTCTCCGCCGGTGAATTTGACGCTCCGGATTCCAAAGCCTGCAGAGACCCTGAGGATCTCGGCAATCTCCGGTGCAGAGAGCGGGTCATGGGGTGCTTTCTCACCTTCGCGGTGGCAGTAGATGCAGGAGAGGTTACACTCCTTGGTAATGCTGATGCGGATATTGGTAACCGGCCGGTCGAATGCGTCTTTGAGAACCATGGGAATTGATCATCCTTTGAAATTCTTTGCAACAACGTAGAGTTCCGTGCTGCCTTTACGGGTGGATTTCGTAAGGCAGGTCTTGACAGAGTAAAAGTGTTCCCTGGTTGCGGCATAGAGTTCGGGGAAATCGGTTCCCTGGAATGATTTTACCGCAAAATTGCCGCCCTGTTTTAAGACTTTGCAGGCAAAGGCGAGCGCCTGTTCGTTCAGCTCGATGACCCGGGCCTGGTCGTAGCTTTTGTGCCCGGACAACTTGGGGGCTGCATCGCAGAGGACGACATTGACAACCGGCATCATGGACCGGACCTGCTGCAGAACTTCAGGATCATTGAGATCGCCTTCAATTGTCTCTATTCCATCGAGATGGGCAATCTGGTTGAGGTCGATCCCGACAACCCGTGCATCGGTGAGTGTCCGCTCAACCTGAAGCCAGCTGCCGGGTGCTGCCCCGAGATCAACAATGTTGTCATCGCGCCGGATGATCTCAAATTTTTTCTGGATCTCCATGAGTTTGAAGGCGGCCCGGGATCGGTATCCCTCAAGCTTTGCCCGCATGTACGTCTTGTCATATCCCCATTGTGAACCCATGGTGTAGATTGTTCCCCCTCAAAACCAGTAATCCTGAGTAAAACCCAAAACACTATTATTAACGTATGCCGATATAGTAGATTAGAGTTTGTTAAGGGGTACCCGATGTTAAAAGCAACTATTGATGCAGACATGTTCAGGGAAACGATCGAAGCTATCTCGGCTCTCATCCCTGAGTGCCGCCTGCATACGGACGAGAGCGGATTCTCCACGCGGGCTGTTGACACGGCAAACGTGGCAATGATCTCCCTCACGCTCAGGAAGGAAGCGTTCGATTCGTATAAGGCAACGGACAGCCAGCTGGGCATTGACCTCATGAAAATGAAGAATATTTTCGGCATGGCCACCAAAGGCGACCTGATCAGCATTGAGATGGCCGATAATGCCCAGAAGATGTCGGTCTCGGTCCATGGCTACCACTACTCGATCACCCTCCTTGACACGAACACGATCCGGAAGGATCCCAATCCCCCCACCATCAGCCTCCCGGGAAAGATCGTGATCAAGGGAGAGGATCTCAACAACGCAATGAAGGCTGCAGCGGTAATCTCTGACAAGATTGCTCTTGGGATCAACCCCAAGGACCAGACGTTCTACCTGGTTGCCGAAGGCGACACCGATCATATCCGCCGCGAGTTCACCAAGGACGAGCTCGTCTCGCTCACCCCGGCAGAAGCCCGCTCGCTCTTCTCGCTTGACTACCTGAAGGATATGGGCAAGGTCATGAGCAAGGCAGCCGAAGTCGAGATCTTCCTTGGCATCGATCACCCGGTCCGGTTCGCATTCGATATCGCGGGTGGCAACGGGCACGTCGAGTACCTCCTCGCACCCCGTATCGAGGCTGATTGATGGATTATTCTCCGTCGATTAAGGAACTTTCCCATTTTCCCTTTTTAAAAAAAGCCCAGGATCATGCCCGGGGCCGTTTTAGTTCACTTGATTCCCTGCTTTCTGATGCGCGGGGCCAGGCCCTTGTTGACCGCGCCCTTGACCGGCTGCAGGATGCAATAACGCCGAAGAAGACATTTACTCCGGACGTGACCGGGACTCCTGAAGAAGAGATCGCTGCGTATGCCATGGCCCGGATAATTGTCTCGTGCGTCAACGATCGCCAGCTCATTGACCGGCTGACCCGGTACGAGGCGGAACGGGCATATTATTTCCTTGTCCGCGAAGAAGACTGGAATTCAAATTACCAGCAGGAAGATGGTGAATATTCCCGGCTCTGCGTTGCGCTGGCTGCCGAACTCGGCATCCGGATCACGCAGGACCGGATGCCGCTGGTCGATTATGTTGAACTCGTGGCACCCCTGCACGAGGACCGGTTCCACCTGGTGAACCGCAGGATTGAAAAAGGATTTGTCGCGATCCGGAAGGATGAGCGGTATGAACTGGTGCGGGAGCGTGTCCGGCTTCTCCTCCGGCGCGATCTCCCGCACAAAGTACCTGCCGCGCTCTGCGAACAACTCTCGCCCCGGGTTGCCGCGCTGAAGAAGGCATACCAGGAACAGATGCTCCAGCAGTTCGGCTCAATCGAAGAGAGTGCGTTCCCGCCCTGCATGCAGGCATTGATCACGGCACTCACGGCCGGCACCAACCTGACCCATGCAGGCCGGTTCTCCCTGACCTCATTCCTTCATACGATCGGTATGGATCTGAACGGGATTGCCGCGCTCTATGCCCGGTCGCCGGATTTCAATCCTGACATGACGATGTACCAGGTTGAGCATATCACCGGGAGGGGCGGATCCGGCACCGAATACACGGCACCTGCCTGTGCTGCCATGCGGACAACCGGGCTGTGCGTGCACCGGGATCTGCTCTGTGAAAAGGTCAGCCACCCGCTCAGTTACTATAAGGTGAAAAAGCGGGATGCATCAAAGAAGGGCCCAAAAAAAGCGGAAAATAACCCTGATGGGACTCCCCCGGCATCGCCCGCGTGATGTTATTATACGATTTTATCGTTCACGAGATATCCTGCACCGGACAGGAAGATCGTAAAGCCGATAATTGCCGCAATATAGGCAATCGCTGCCGGCAATGCCATCGGGAGAACCGCAAGGAGTACGATAAGGATGATGAAGGCGATGAGGCCGATGACCACATCAAGGAGTCGCGCGTCCATTCATACTCTTTTCGACACCGGAGAATATAGGCTTATCCAACATTCAGGTCTTCGGTGGTATAAAAACGCGTATATCCTGACAAGGTAAATCCACCGGTATGGATCGGGCTGCGGCAATCTCTGTCATAACAACGTACATCCATGACGAACATCTTGTCCGGCACTGCCTTGCCACCGGTGCCATCATGAAGCATGCAGCCCGGCATCTTCACGAGAATGAGGCACGCTGGGAGCGGATCGGGATCCTGCATGATATCGATTTCGAGCAGATCGGCGGGGACATGCAGCGGCATGGCGTCACCGGTGCAGAAATCCTTCTCCGGCACGGTACCAGCGCGGACGAGACGGAGATCATCCGGCGGCATAACCACCTGCTCCACAAGGGAACGTATACAGAACCGGTTGAGGTGGTGCTCCAGGCTGCCGACAGTCTCTCGGGGCTCATCATCGCCTGCGGGCTGGTGAAAGGCGGGAACCTTTCCGATGTTTCCGTAAAGACAATAACAAAGAAAGCAAAAGAGAAATCATTTGCTGCCGGCTGCGACCGGGACCGGATTGCGCTGGTTGATCCGGTTATCGGCAGCCCGGAATTTTATGGCATCGGGCTTGCGGGGCTCATGGAGATCCGGGAGGAACTGGGGCTGAAATAACCGGAGATTACGCAGGTTTCACTTCTTTTTTCAAAATGCAAAGACTGAATCCAACCAGAATCCCATGGAATCTTTCAACAGAGCGGTTAATAATCCCCCGCCCTCAAAGAATACTCTCATGGATCCGGTCTCTGAACGCGGTGCGGTCCTTGCGCACGTAAAAGACGCGGTTACTCTGCTGGAACAGTCAATGAACGCGAACCTTGTTCCTCCGGAGGGAGCGCAGATCGGTTATGCAATCCGGGGTGCCCGGGACGCCGGCGGAATTGCAGCGGTTGAAGGAAGAATCTCCGTTCGTGGCGGAAACGTACAGGCTTCCGGCCCCTGTTCATTCGGGGCTGATGAGGAGATCTCCCGTATCCTTCTCACGGTGATGAAATTCGATCCCCGCAGGAGAAGTGCCGCACTGCTCCGTTTCTCCGACCGCGCTCTGAAAGTGCTCGACGAAAATCTCTTCCTTGAATGCGTGCCGTATGATGGTGGCGTGGCCCCGCAGGGCATCAGCTCGATGGACTGGGGGATCGCGTCCTGCTGCAAAAAGGGGGTCCCCGACGTGATATACCCCCGCGGAAGCGGAATTACGGATGCTTGGCTCCTCCTCTTAGGCGAAAAGCCGGCCGACGTTGCAAACAATATTATTATCTGCTCAAACCGCATTTAAAATATAGAATCCTTGAGGAATCGTCCATGGGAATCAAGCCGTCATATATCAAGACAATCGGAACAGAACTCCTGACCAAGCAGCGCGACAACTTCTCGCCCAGCTTTGATGAGAACAAGGTGCAGCTCGGCAGCTCAGCAGTTATCGGCAGCAAACGCGTCCGGAATCGTATCGCCGGATACATTACAAGAAAAATAAATACCAAAAGACACTCATAAACCTCTTTATGTTTGAAGGTGTCCTTCCAGCAATCATTACCCCTTTTAAAAGAAACCCTGCTATGGGCCTGGACTTACCGGGTCTTGAACGCAACATCGGGTTCCTTCTTTCCCGCGGTATTCACGGGATTGTGCCCTGCGGTTCGACTGGCGAGTCTGCGACTCTCACGTTCGAAGAACACGAGAAAGTCATTGAGGTCACAGTCGATAAGATTAATGGCAGGATCCCTGTCCTTGCAGGTACGGGATCCAACAACACTGCCGAGGCAGTGCGCCTGACTAAGGCGGCGAAGGACATCGGTGCGGACGGCGTGCTCGCCATCAGTCCGTACTACAACAAGCCGAACCGGTCCGGTCTTATCAAGCACTACACGAAACTGGCGGATCTCGATATTCCGGTGATCATGTACAATGTCCCCGGTCGTACCGGCCAGAACCTTGAGCCCGATCTTATCGCGGAACTTGCCCAGCACCCCAATATTGTCGGTGTCAAGGAGGCAAGCGGCAATATCGGCCAGATCTCCCGCATCATTGAGGAGACCCAGGACGAGGATTTCATGGTCATCTCCGGTGACGATGGCATCACCCTCCCCATCCTTGCACTGGGAGGGGCCGGTGTCATCTCCGTGGCGGCAAATGTTGATCCGGCTCGTATGGTAGCAATGTACGACGCGGTAAAAGCCGGGGATTACCAGAAAGCGCTGGTGCTCCACTACGCTATGTCGCCTCTCTTCCGCTCCATGTTCATCGACACCAACCCGATCCCGGTCAAAAAAGCGGTGGAACTCATCGGCTTTGCCGGTGGGCCGGTCCGTCTCCCGCTCGATGAACTTGATGCAAAGAAAACCGAGCAGCTGAAAAAAGTCCTTGCAACGATTCCCTCAAAAGGACTTCTCAAAGCAAAACCCGCTGCAAAGCCTGCAAAAAAACCGGCAGCGGTAAAAAAGGTTGTAAAGAAGGCAGCGTCCCCCAAGAAGACCGCCATCCGCAGCTCCCGCAGGTGACCCGATCATGATCAAAGTAGTTATCTGTGGAGCCTCCGGCAGAATGGGACAGACCCTCGGGAGGATGGTGCACGACGCTCCCGACATGGAACTTGTCGGCGGGATCAATCTCAAGCCCAGCTCTTTTTTTGGAGCAGAGATCGTTGAGGCGAAAGATGCCGATGCCCTGTTAAAGAAGACAAAGGCAGACGTTGTTATCGATTTCACGGTTGCCAGTGCGGTTGTCGGGAACGTTCAGACCGCCGCGAGGAATAACTGTGCCCTCATTGTCGGCACCACCGGTATCTCTCCGGAACAGAGAGGAGAGATGGAGAAGGCGATCAACGGTCATGTCCCGGCGGTCATATCCACCAACTTCTCGATCGGTGTGAGCATCTTCCAGCAGCTTGTACGGGAATCGGCACGGCTCCTGAAAGACTATGATATCGAAGTGATCGAAGCCCACCACCGGAACAAGAAGGATGCGCCAAGCGGCACGGCAAAGACCATCATCCAGATTATCGAAGAGGAGGCCGGTGCCCGTGAGAAGCAGTACGGGCGCGAGGGTATGACTGAGCGGAAGAACGAGATCGGCGTCCATGTAATCCGGGGTGGCGATATCGTGGGAGACCACAAGGTAATGTACTCGAAGAATTTCGAGACGATCGAACTCTCTCACCGTGCATACGACCGCTCGGTCTTTGCAAGCGGCGCCATTGTTGCAGCCCGCTGGGTTGCCGGGAAAAAGCCCGGCATCTATGGCATGAACGATGTGCTCGGGCTGAAGAAGAACTGATCCCGTCGCAGCCGTCGTTCCCGGAGTCTTTTTACACACCCTTGGGAACAGATCATAATAGAAACCCTTTTTTTGTCTTCACTGAAACATATAGAACGGAGTGAACGACTTGGTAGCAATCGTTGACAGTGATAAGTGTACCGGATGCGAAACCTGCGTAAGCGAATGTCCCGCATCAGCCATTGCAATGGAGAATGACAAGGCAAAGGTTGACAAGGATATGTGTGTGGACTGCCAGACCTGTGTTGATGTCTGCCCGTCCGAAGCAATACAGATGGAATAAACCGGTATTTCCCGGTTCTGTTTTTTTGAAAAATTTCTGTACGGATATCAGTCCCGATAATTATTCACAGACGTTTGCCAGGATGCTTGCAGGATCAGGTAATCCGGCATCACCTCTGCTCATCGCATCTCCATCACGATGCATCGTATCGCTTAAAAACAATTATAAAAAAACAATGTTTTTATCATCCAAAGTGAAATGGGATTTTACAACCCGCCATCATTCTGAAACGGGGAAATAAGAACATACAGGACTGTCACCATGATCAATGTTGGAGTGCTCGGTGCTACGGGTGCGGTTGGTCAGCGATTTGTTGAACTTCTAGCGGATCATCCCTGGTTCAAACTTACAACGCTTGCCGCTTCCGATCGCAGTGCGGGAAAGCCCTATGGAAGTATTGTCAAATGGCGTCTTGATACGCCATTTCCGGAGGATATCGGCAAGATCAAGGTTGTTCCGACATCGCCAAAAGCGATGAAGAATGTCGACCTTGTCTTCTCCGCCCTCCCGGCCGAGATCGCGACCGCGACTGAAACTGAATTTGCCAAAGCCGGTATCGGGGTCTGCAGCAACGCCAGCTCCCACCGCATGGAGCCGACTGTACCCCTGGTTGTCCCTGAAGTCAACCCGGAACACCTCGGGCTTATCGATGTGCAGCGGGATACCGGCTGTGAAGGATTCATTGTCACCAACCCGAACTGCTCCACTATCATGATGGTGACTGCCCTTGCCCCGCTCCGGAAGTTCAAATTCACCGATATCAGGGTGGCGACCATGCAGGCAATCTCCGGTGCCGGATTTGAAGGGGTTGCTGCAATGGCCATCTATGACAATGTGATCCCGTATATCGGCAAGGAAGAAGAGAAGATGGAATCGGAGACGCTCAAGATCATGGGCACGCTGAAAGGTAAAAAAGTGCAGAACGCACCCTTCAGGGTCAGTGCCAGCTGCCACCGCGTACCGGTTATTGACGGGCATACCATGGCGGTCTGGGCGGATATCAAGGAACCGCTCGAGACGATCCGGAAGGCATACCGCGATTACAAACCCCCGATCAAGGGTCTTCCGACCCAGCCGGCCGAATCGGTCCACTTCTTTGAAGATGACCAGCCGGACCGGCCCCAGCCTCGGCTCGATCGCATGCGGGGAAGGGGTATGACGGTCTCGGTCGGTCGTCTCCGCGAGGGAGTCCGGTTCGTTGCCATGGGTCACAACACGATCCGGGGCGCTGCCGGCGCCAGTGTACTGAATGCCGAATTGATCGTCAAAAAGAAGTATCTCTGATAACGCTAAGAGTGTGTCCTATGCAGCAACCCAGAGAGAACACCGTTTTCGTAGGAAACAAGCCCGTCATGAACTACGTGCTTGCTGTAGTAACCCAGTTCAACAATGGTGCACCGGAAGTAGCAATCAAGGCCCGGGGAAAGGCGATCTCCCGTGCCGTGGACACAGCGGAGATTGCCCTCAACCGCTTCCTTGATGGTGTAACAAAGAAAGATATCGTTATCTCCACGGAAATTATCGATACCGATACCGGCAAGACAAATGTCTCTTCAATTGAGATCGTCCTTGCCAGCAATAAATAATTTTTTCACCCGGGCTGCATGGCATGATTTATGGGGATTTGTCGTCGGCCGGCTCATGTTCACCCAAAACGATTTAAGGGGACTTCACGAAGTTATTATGCTATGCGAGCCCGCGCTGTCGCCGTGATGTTGCTGTTATTTGTAATTCTCGTGGCTCCTGTTTTAGCAGCAGACGATGAACGATACGGGTACCTCACCATATCCGATGTGAATGTCCAGCTCGATAACGGTACTGCCCTGATCCAGGTGAATTACAGCGTTGACGAAGGAACACGTTTTATCTTCTTCCTTTTTGGGAAACAGGATCTCAAGAGCAAGTTGCTGAAGATCCTCAATTATGATGATGCAAAGATGAAGCAGATTGACCTGTCCAGTGCAGAATTCACCGTTGAAGAAGCGGCTGTTTCCTATGGGGACGGAATTTACTGGTATCCTGCCCACCACTTCAATGTAGTCATCCCCAACCTTACCGTCAAATCTCCGCAGGTGACCCGGAATTTCCGGATGGTCAAGGAGTTCCCCGCCGGTATCGGGTATTTTGCTATGAACGGGTCATCGTCCGTTCCTGCAATCCCTCAGGCAACACCGACCCATCAATAATTCTGGCCGTTCTTTTTTAACCGGTGCTCCAATGGGTTTTATTTAGATTATTGGCAGCTCTTTTTCCGGATGATGTAGTGGATTTAAAGACGAGATGCAATTATCTGTGTTCCTGATCGTTACCCCGGATTATTCTGGGGGAAAATCCCCGGAGGATTCCCGCATTCTTTCGAACCGGATACGATCATGGATTCATGGAAGAAAAATACCTGAAAAGAAAAACGGGATCAGATGACCTCAATAATCTCTTGCTTCCGCTCTTCCGCCATCTTCTTGTTCACGTAATACTGGGTAATTACCCCGGCAATCGCAGAGATGATTCCGGCGATCGTTGACCAGAGAATATATTTTGTAACGGTATCTGAAGAGAGAGGGAAGTCCTGAACCCCCTGGTATGATATGAGGTAGATACTTGCCGCATAGAGGATAAGCCCGATCGCGGTGACAAAGAACGGGAAGACGATGACCTTTCCAAGGTTCTCCCGCTCGTTCTGGTATACATCGATGATGACGCCGACCGACAGGACCCAGCCCGCAAAGATAAGCCACTCAAAGGAACCATAGATGAAGGTCATTAAGTAGGTGACAATCCCCAGACTGCCACCGTCCGTTGAATAATATTTCAGGATATTATTGACTCCCCATGTGCACCCGATGATGACCAGGAGGATCGTGGTCGTGTACGTGACAAACGAGAACCGTCCCCGTGACAGGGATGCCCGTAAGGCATCTGTTATACCGTGGACAAGCTCATCAAAGCCAAATCCCTTGTAGAGCAGGAAACAGCCAATAACCCCCACCACGACAATGGTTGCAAGGCCCGGTGCACCGATCAGGAATGCAATGGCATACAACAGCATGGCAAGGCCTATCGGTATGAAGACCATGCGTGAGATCTTTGGATCGTCGAATAATTTCTTGAGAATATAGTACGTACCCTCAAGGTTGGGCATCTGGTTGACAATGACCCGGCGGATGCTGGTGACCGGTATATTGGACTGGATGATCGGGATGACATACTCGTCCTCCGCCCCGTCGGTCACCAGGATACAGTTCGTTGCCTTTGTCTCTTCAATAACGTCTTTGAGGGTGGCGGCAATCTTCCGGTCCCCTTCTATCATGTGCAGGTGGTTTCCGGCAACCACGGCAATGGCCGTATCTTCGCCTTTTGCAGTCAGTTCATCAAAGATCTTGACTGCTGAAAATATTGCGTTGACATCTGAGTCCTCAGGATCAGCAAGTGCCAGTGTATTTGCCGCATTCAGACATGCCGCACGGCCGATGCACGGGCTCTCAACCTTGGCTTTCCAGCCGATGTCATCGTCACGGTCGACACTCAGGACCAGTGTCCGCCCCTGTGTCATTACATCTATAAAAACGCCGTAAATCTATTAAATCATTGCTGACGTGAAAAAAAGGATGATTCTGGATCAGAGGAGTTTTGAGCGCTGGAGAAGCAGAAGATCGTCGGTGGTTAGTTTTTCGCCAGCCCGGAAATTCTTGAACAGGGTCTCGGCTTCTTTCCTGACCGCTTTCTGCTCTTTTGTGACTTTGACCTTCTTGGTCTTCTTGCGCAGGCCGGAGATCACCTTGTCGTAATCGCGGAGCTCTTTCTGGCAGGTGATGAAGAACTTGTGCTCGGCATCGGCTGCTTCCTGTGCCTCGACAAAACTCTTGTGGGCTGCATCAGCTGCCTCCCGGGACTTGTCGGCCTTGCGGTAGGACTCGACCATGAGATCGTGGTGTTTCTGGGCCAGCTCGGCAACCTCGGTCACCTTTGCATGGAGATCCGATGCGGCTTTCCTAAAATCGCGGGCTTCACTGATCTTGGTCCGCATCTCCTTGTTCTGCTCGAGCTCGGATTCCTGTTCCCGCACCTGGCCTTTCATCTGCTTGATCTTCTCGATCAGCTCACGTTCCTTATCGGTGGTGAAGACCTCGGTCTGCTGGCGGTACTCCATGTACTCGATCTGCTTCTGGAGTTCCTTGACCCCGCGGTTCTTCTGGGTGCCGTGCTCTTTCTTGAACGATTCAATGTCTTCAAAAAGGACATTGGCCTTGTCGTTCATCTCGTTGCGTTGGGCCTTGATGTCAAGGACTTCCTGGTTGTATTTGTCCCGGAGATCTTTGTTCTTCTGCGCCTCTTCGACAAACTCGCGGGTCTGGTTGTTTAAGGTATTGCGCTCGCGGGCGAACTTGCTCGCATTTGCGTTGAGCTCGTTGCGGTGGTTTTTGTGTTCTTCAGACTCGGCAAGGGTTTTTTTTCTCTTTTCCATCAGGTCATTCAACATGCGTTACCAACTCCTCATCAGATTCTCCGTTCACTGGAGGCGCACACTCTTGCGTATGAGGTTTCAGTGATCAGATTCGCCGTTGGATTACGGCTTCCTGATACACCCTTACTGCAACACTGCATACAGGATGCAGGATGAAAAACACCAGAAAAGATACTTAGCGCAGAATTCAGATAAGACTCCGGACTGAAGCCTTTGTTCAACACTCTGTTCATGATGTTCAACTCCCGATACCGGTGCACGATCATCCCAGGATCATGCCCCCATCCTCCCAGCGAAGGATAATTCGAATGTACTATATTTTAAAGGAGTGGGGGACTATTAAGCGTTTCGCCGGGTGCAGGCAGGAACCGGGTTCCGGCATGGTGTTTCGGGAGTGCAGAAAAAACGAACAAAAGGATATTGGTCGTTGGTTGGACCAACGATTCCTGAAACACGTTCAGGGATTCTGGCTTTGGAATTGTCGGGATTGATCTCTGGTGCGTGGTGTTTAACCGACCCATTCAAGGACGCCGCCGCCACTTGGCTGGTCCCTGCCGCCACTGGTTCTCCGCTGGACGGGCATCTCGACTGCCTTGGGGCTGGAGCGCTTGTTGTCGATGTCCTGGACCATGGTCTTGTAGGACTGGCGGGTGCCGAGGATCTGTGCGCTCTTGACGCCGGTCATGATAGCGAGGACACGGATCTTGCCTTCCATGTCGCTCCTGACGCGGGCGCCCCAGATGACATCTGCGTGGGGGTCGAGTTCGTACGTGAGCGAGGTTGCGACTTCTTCTGCATCCTGAAGGGTCAGGTCCGTGCCACCGGTGATGTGGATCAGGCTGCCGGTTGCGCCGCGGTAGTCGATGTCGAGCATCGGGTTGGACAGGCATTCGCGGACAACGCTCTCTGCCTTGTTCTGCTGCTTGCTCTCACCTACGAGCATGACTGCAACGCCGCCCTTGGACATGATGGCGCGGACATCTGCGTAGTCGATGTTGATGAGCGAGGGTTCGGTGATGGTCTCGGAGATACCCTTGACGGTCTCACCAATGAGCTGGTCCATGACAGAGAATGCCTGGCCGAGCGGGAGGTTCGGGACGAAGTTCTTCAGCCGGTTGTTGTCGAGGACAATAACGGAGTCTGCTGCTGCTGCGAGTGCCTCAAGACCCTCTTCTGCACGGATCAGGCGTGCCTTTTCGACCTGGAACGGGTAGCTGACCATTCCGACAACGATTGCGCCCTGTTCCTTGGCGATCTGTGCTACAACAGGTGCGGAACCGGTACCGGTACCTCCTCCCATACCTGCTGTGATGAAGACGAGATCTGCTGACTCAAGAACCGCTTCGAGCGTCGGGCGTGCCATCTCGGCTGCGCGTTTACCGACATCCGGGTAACCGCCGGCGCCAAGGCCTTTTGTCAGGGATTTCCCGATGAGGATGCGCTTGTCGGCCTGGATCATGTCCAGGTGCTGTTTGTCGGTGTTGATCGCGATGGTCTCTGCACCGGAAACGCCCATGTGGTGGATACGGTTCACGGTGTTGTTACCTGCTCCACCGCAGCCGATGATAACGATCCTTGGCTGTCCTACGAAGTCATCTTCCATTGCGCCTGAGCTGCCGGACTGTTTTACTTCCTTTTCAAGTTCGGCGTTTTTTAGTGCGTCGTTAATAATACTTTGCATATTACTACCCTCTCAAACCTTGAATGAAACCTGGTCACTTTCCTTCAGGACACGGTTTGCACGTTTTTCAACAAGTTCACGGACCGCTGCCCGAACAGCTTCCGATACGTTCGGGTATTCCCCGGAATCGACCATCTGCTGGAGCAGATTGATCTGCTGTTCAGGTAACCGGAGCGTGATTCGTTGCATCATCGTATCTCACATTTCTGACATATGTCTGGCTTCTGTCGTCCATATGTCAGACAAAGAGAACTCTTGTGTCTGACTTAACCAGATGAATCTAACTAACACGCTTATGTATTTAAATTTTATTCTTTGGTGCCTGCGATGGCTTCACAATGCATTTATGACAGATAATCCAAGTATTTTAGAAAAAGAGCGGATTTCTATGGCTGTTGACTTTCCGGAGCGGGTTGTGCATGGGGGAACCGGCAAGCGCCAGCAGGAAAAAACCCGGAAAACCGTGCTGGATTTCAGCGCGAGCGTGAATCCCTACCCCCCGCAATTCACCTGGGCGCTGGATCCGGAGTGCCTGGAGTACTACCCGGATGACTCCTACGCTGCCCTCAAAGAGCAGATTGCCGGAGTCTTTCATCGCCGTCCGGAAGAGATCTGCGTGGGAAACGGATCGATCGAACTGATCCGGGTATTCTGTTCCGTCCTGTTCCGCGACAGAGCACGAAGAAAAACTTTTTTTTGTGAATCGCCGACCTTTGGCGAATATGATCTGTCCGCCCGCATTGCCGGTGCAGTCCCTACCGATAAAACGCGTGATGCGGGTCTCACCTTTCTCTGCAACCCCAATAACCCGACCGGACGGTTATTGCCTCAGGCGGATGTTCTCACCTGCCTCGATACCGTGCATGAACATGGAAGTTTCCTCTTTTGCGATGAAGCCTTCATCGAACTCTCTGATCCGCAGGAAAGCGTTATTGATATCCGCGATCCTGATCTCTTTGTCCTGCGATCGCTCACCAAGTGTTTTGCGGTGCCGGGTATCCGGTTCGGGTACGGTTTTGGCAAACCGGATCTCATTGAAAAGATTGAAACCGTCCGCCCCCCCTGGAGCGTGAATGCCTATGCCGAGGCCTATGCCATGGAAGCGCTCCGGCACATGGATGACCTTGCCGCTTCCCGTTCTGCTATTGAAAAGGAACGGACCCTGTTGATAGCGGAATTGCAGGATCTTGGACTGCATTGCGCACCCACTCAAGTAAATTATGTGCTGGTGGAGTGCGGCAGGACTATTGCATCACTCTGCGAAGCACTGGCAGCCCGGGGAATCCTGGTCCGTGACTGCACGTCTTTTGGCCTGCCGACATGCATCCGCATTGCCGTGAGGACCCGTGAAGAGAACCGGAAACTTATCGGGGCTTTGTCCGCATGCGTGCACTGATCATGGCCGGGGGAGCAGGAAGCCGGCTTAACAGCGGAGAAAAACCGCTCATCCTGATCCACGGGCAACCCATGATCGCGTATGTGATCCGGGCTTTCGAAAAGGCCGGCTGTGAACCCGTGGTTGCCGCATCCCCAAAGACGCCAATGACCGTGAACTGGTGCCATGCTCATGGTGTCGCGGTATGCCGGGCGGAAGGGAAGGGATTTGTGGATGACATGGTTCACGCTGTGCAGTTCCTGGAAGAAGAAGATCCCCTGTTCGTTTCGGTCTCAGATATTCCCTGCGTCACATCCGATATTGTCAGATCCGTTATGGAATCCTACCATTCCGCGGGAACTGATGCCCTGTCAACCTGGATCCCGGCAAATCTGGTGAAATCCTGCCGCGGCGGTATGCCCTATCGCGAGTGTATCAACGGCATTGAATCCTGCCCTGCCGGTATCAACATCCTCCGTGCCGATCGTATTGACAAGGTCCAGGACGAATACGCCCTCCTCTTGGATGATCCCTGCCTTGCCCTGAACGTCAATACACCGGCCGACCGTGCAGCAGCGGAAACGTTCATGCGGCAGCGGGAGACCGGAATTTCCGGGACATAATATTCCGGGATGGGTGAATTCATCCCAATTCGTGGCAATCCCCACAAAAGACGGATAAATCAGCCCTGTTTTTCAGGAATGCATATTAAGGATCTCGCCCTAAATAGCTACATTATGGTCGAGGCGCAGGAGATCGAGCTGCGGGGTCATATCATCGACTCCGGCAATATGGCACAGCTCATGGACCGGGTCATGGACATGGGGGGAAACTTCGAGACCCTTGTCTTTGAGATTGGCAAGAAAAAGACCGACCCGAGTTATGCACACCTGCGTATCACTGCCTCCAGCAAGGAGAAACTGCACTCGATCCTGTCGGATCTCCACCGGCTCGGCGCCCGGCCGGTTGAAGTGAAGGATGTGTTCCTTGTCCCGGCAGAAGCCGACAAGGTTGTTCCCAAGGGATTCTATACCACCTCCCACCACCCCACGCAGGTGAAGTTTGAAGGGGAATGGATCTCTGTTGGCGCCATTGAGATGGACTTCCTCATTGTCGTTGACACAAAAAAGAGATCTGCAACCGCAATGCCCCTCGGGAAGATCAGGAAAGGCGACCTTGTTGTGGTTGGCGAGCAGGGCGTCAGCGTCAGTTACCCCGAACGCCCCCGCGAGCAGAGCACGTTTGAGTTCATGCACGGCACGGTCTCATCAGAACGCCCCAGCCAGACCCTGATCGCCAAGATCGCAAAAGAGATCCTCGAAGTGCGGAAAAATGGCGGGAAGATTGCCGTTGTCGGGGGCCCTGCCATCATTCATACCGGTGCAGCAAAGGCACTGGCCTCCATGATCCACAATGGCTACGTGGATGTGCTCTTTGCCGGCAATGCGCTTGCAACGCACGATATCGAGTACAACCTGTACGGCACGTCCCTGGGGATGGATATCTCCACGGGCAACCCGGTAACGGGCGGGCACAAGCACCACCTGTATGCGATCAGCGAGATCATGCGGGCGGGATCGATCCGGAACGCGGTCGACCAGGGGGTAATCAAGGGCGGGATCATGTATGAATGTGTGAAGAAAGATGTCCCCTTTGTCCTTGCTGGATCGATCCGTGACGATGGCCCGCTTCCCGATGTGATCTCGGATACCATGGAAGCCCAGGACACGATGAGGAAACATATCCCCGGGTGCAGCATGGTACTGATGATAGCAACCCTCCTCCACTCGATTGCGGTCGGCAACTGCCTTCCGTCAAGCGTAAAGACGGTCTGTGTCGATATCAATCCGGCACACCTGACAAAACTGATGGACCGGGGGACCACGCAGGCAATCGGCATTGTCTCCGATGCCGGGACATTCCTCCCGCTGCTTGCGCACCAGCTGGAGATCCAGAGCGGTCACCAGAAGAAGTAAATTTTTTTCTGTCGGTCCAAGGCGGAATTGGACCCGTCTTAATTAAAATTGTTTGTTTTTGTTGCATGTACGTGAATACATTGACCGAGAGGCTGCTTACGCCAATACACGGTCAAGCGTACCAGATTTCTTCAAACAGGAAATATATTCCGCAACCAGGTAACAATTGGTTAAATCATCGTCATCCAGACCCCGGAATGCGAATAACTCATCCCATAGCAGGCTGCTTCCCTCGACCATAAAAAAGGCTGTTTCAAGTTCAAAACCGACAATGATTTTGTTTCCTTTGAAAATATCATCCTGTTTTTCATACAGGGTTTTTCCTGCACCGGTATCCTCTATACAAAAACCCTTTACTACCGGTGTTTTTCCCGCAGGCAGTTTTTTGGCATGGCATTCGTTCAGGGTGAGATTGTCGACAATAACCTGTCTGATTGCATCATCTGTGAGTTCTGTCAAGGGATATTTTTGTTTAACGAAGGCGATAAGTTCCGAACCCGTTTTTTTATTGGGACGCATCCGTGGCCGGTATTGATCAAACGTAATTTTCCATGCCCTGACCATTTCAGGGGTAACTTCCTGCATCAACATACCGATCACACTTTTTTAGTGAATTATTATTCGCAGTCTTTCTTGAAATCTTTCACGATCCCGGATTTCGCAGGTTATATTTGGCGACCGCGTGATGTTGAAATGGCCGTTTTCATTGCGTGGAAGAATCGTCTTGAATTAAATCTGCTTAAGAATAGAACATCGCACCATCAGTTTTAAAGTGCTGCTATGGGGGTTTCCGGCATGAACATCGTGTTGGAACATTTTCCCAGGTTTTTTTCCAATTTCATCAGGCTTTTATACCATTCAACCCCACCGAAGATTAACGATTAATTATCAGGAAGGTTTTTCTCGTGTCACACTTCACAAAATCGCCACTCACCCGACTCGTATTGTTTATTGCCTGCCTGTCGATTGCCGGAACATTTGTAGCCGGATTACACTGGTACGCAGTAGATCTCCCGCAACAGAAAAATGTGCAGATTCCGGAGAATGATGTATATCATACGGGAGATCCCTGCATTGATAATTGCCGTGATTTGTATCACCAGTGCAGAATAGATACTGGTGGCAATTCGCCCCTATGCACGTGGAAGGTATTCACACCATGCCAGCAAAAGTGTGGATAAACGCGAAATGCATGACAAGGTACGGGTATATGATGATCGCTATCCGCAAACAGCAAAATACCCGATACTATTTTTCTAGTAATTGTCCGGAAGTTTCAGACCGCGGCTAAAGAGTGCTGCTATAGAAAATGTCTGTGGCTCGCGCTCTTCTGAAAAACATTTAGAGAATCGAACCATCAGTGTTAAAAGTGCTGCTATGGAGCTACCTTTTGGCTGGTTAGAATCCGCTTCATTCCAGCTTTTTTTCATGAAATCAACCCCAAATTGGGATGAGATCTCAATATGCGCGATATCATGATAAGACTTTTGAATTCCGGTGTGATCCGGATTGTGAATCTGATGAATTGTTGATGGTAAAACACCGTATCTCGTCATATCTTGTGGAATGGACTGAGTATGGTTTGAACTCGTCACATTTTCTAACCTAATTATCCTTGAGCAATGCTCATAAATGCAGAATTTTCTCTATGTATAAACTAAAATGATAAATTTTGGATCACTTTTCGAATAATATATGTCGTCGTGAGATATACGGAGATATATGGGGGTTAAGAGATTACATTATTAACAGAACATTGTGTGTTTAGAATCCATATTTCCTATGAATTATTTGAGGGTGAAGTTCCTCATTAGTTGATAGGGACAGATCCATCGAAAGTAACACTCATGGGTTTGTTTGAGTTGGAATAGAAATATATGAATTCAATCAATCTAGGATATGGAGTAATATGAGTTAGGCGGGGTTTATGGCACTAGATCTAGAAAAACATCTTTTAACAACCGTGAATAAAAGCTTATCGAAGGAAATTAAGTCAGAATATACTCGGAAAATAAAATCGTATTGGAAGTTACGTGAAGATCATTCTGATGATTATTCATGGATTTCTGATAACGATTTAATTCTCAATCTCATTCTACTTAGTGTCTATTATAGGCGAGTCATTCATCCCATGGATGAAACGGAAAAATTCTATAAATTAATCAATGATTCAGCGTTATATCCAGAGTTCCAAGAAAAAAATCAAATTTTTTTTGATTTCCTACCAAGGAAAATAAAAATTGGAGTGACGGAAATCAATCACGGTTCAAATATAAATGATATTGACATTGATATCTCTGAACTTCATGAGATCGTAGAGGATTTTTATTCATTGTTAAGAATTTTTGATATCCCGCCGAATCTGTTATTTTACAAATCAATGGATGATTTCCTTCATAATCTCAAACCGATGTTGGGGGTACAAAGATGAATGAAACTGAATACCTCCAGAAGAAAGCACAATTTCAGAATGAGATGTATACATTCATCGACCGTAATCATACAAGGATATCAAACAATTCTAAAAGACTCTGTCACTTTTTTGAATTGGCATGTTATTCTAGAGTTCTTCAATATTATCGTCAGCAGAATTTTTCTATCTCTATCCGGTCACCCCCCCCAACTAACATTTTTCGATTTAAGGCTACAACATCTGGTATCCCAAATAAGTATAGTTTTTTCAGGATTTCTCGTCCTTCAAATTTAAACGACAATAAAAGAATTGAGTATGATATTCGTTCAAACATGCGAGTAAGATCGTTCTATGATGATGGGGATTATATTCCTGATATTGTAATTGCAAAAGCGTCAGATAATCTAGATATTCAGAAAATTGACAACGAAGACCTAATAAGTTTCTGTGAAGTAAAATACCTCCGCCCGCATCCTGAAATGCTTGCTAATTTTATTGGATTCGTTATTGAGCTTACTCCAGATCTATCAGTCGAGCCTATGGACCCGCAATGGATTCATCCAGCACCTTCACTGATTGTCTCTGGAGACAGCAGTCCTAATGTTGATTCAATTCGGGAGAGTATGACGAATCGTTATCCAGTAAATTTTGCTTTAAATTATGAAAATAATTCAGATGGATTGATACCTTCTAAAAAAATTCCAGATAGGGTGTGATATTCCGATTCAAAAGTTTTTTCTCTCTTATTATCGTTCAATCCAATCGATCCAAAGGATAGCAACATTTTTGAGATTCCCATACTGCCATTTCAACATCACGTGCTCTCCATTTGGTCTTTGTTATGTTAGTTAAAATTACCCGATAAGAATTGCAGAATTTCACCCATTCAAGATATGCATTCCAATTCCTAATACTACTCTGTTCGGTAGTAGACTGGATCCACCCATCACTCCGTTGAGAGAATAGTGGAGCATTTTCTAATCCAAACCTTTCCTTATTATCTCTCCACCAAAACGCGATGATCTTATCAATCATCGGATATTCATCAGATTGACAAAATGACAGATATGTGATCGGTGTTGCAAAACCATTTGGTAAATTACATGCTTTTCGGAATTTTACGAAGGCACTATGTGTGGGATTTCGGATTATTTCTATGAGTGATTCGATAAAAATTTGTTTATGTTCGGGATTCGAAAGGTATTCAATAATTTCAGTTGTTTTCGAGTTCTTATTCAGACTTCGGAAATTTTTCCAAAAGTAGACTTCACCGCAGACCAAATATTCATCCATGGGAAAACCCTCATTGAGGGATTTACGAAATTTATTCTCGAAGTCACGTATGTTTTGAGGGGTAATTCTATCAATAAAATGTGATGGATATTTTTTACGACTTTCAAATTTATTGAGATCAACGCTCCAATTATACTGTTTCTGACAATTTATCCAGCGATTTGCGGAGTTCACGATTGCACCCCCCAATTTATTTCGAATTATTATTTAATCATTTTATTTATGTATCATTACTTATTTAATACCCGCTCACCATTCTTTAGAAATAAAACAGTGAATAATTCTTCGAGTAACCGACGAATATGTGCATCCATTAATGAAGACTGGATAATTTCATGATTATTGAGTTTGAATGGCGAGAACGAGAGGTATTCCAATAGAATCTTACTTCCCCCTTGGATTTCACTATGCATCACTTTATGCAATCGTTGGTTTGTTTTTTGAGTAGGGTCTGGCTTGAGGTACTGATAGATCCTTTTTGGAACAAGTCCTTCTGTTTCACCTAAATAATAGAGAACTGATCCATCACTCCTTCTGATCACCCAACGGTACAATGCAGGGAACCCATATTTCAATTTCATGTAATCTGTGATTTCATTAGGAAAAGAATAGGGTATGTTTTCAGATGAATTCACGGGGCTCCATTGATAGGAAATCGAAGATATTGTCAAAGGGGAAATTCGTTGGATAAACGTCGGACTATTAATGGTGCTTTTCATCTCAACCTCTTCAACATACTTTCCGTTCAATCCGAGTTCTCGTTAATGGATGGCAATCTAAAACCTTGACTAATTCTCGGAATGATATCATTAATATCCTCTTGCCCGAATCCAATTTCATCCAGAATTATTGTAATCATCAATAGCCGCATTCGAAGCGACAAATAATACAATTCTACATTTGTTGCATATCTCACATCGCTTCTAGGATCTAAATGAGTGAGATGGTTGCGATTATCTGCAATTGTCTTTGCAAAATGTAACTCAAACCCTATGATAATCGGTGAGACTGAAGAATAATTGTTTAATAATTGATCAATACGTTTCTCCAATGAGGGTTTATTTCCACTTTTTAATAAACTAATTATGGATTTTCTTTGTGAATTTCCGAGAATCGAATGTTCTTTTATTACTTTTTTTACAGTATCAACCCTTTGCTGATACGCATCAGGATTTATGAGATAATCATGGTAGCGTGGTGATTTACGATGATAACTTTCAAGGCATTGGGCAAGAGTAAGATAAATATTATTCAAGTACATTTTTGAATTAAACATTGTGGCAAAATATAATTCAAAAATCGCCTTATTTTCATTTGACTTTTCAAACCAACCCATCATTATTTTGTTCATTTTTTTAGGCGGATTGTTGAAAGTAAACACAATTTGAAAAGGATGAATTGAATCTGTATCCGAAGGATCGATAAGATCATTCCAATGAGTTATTATTCTAATTGAATCATAGATCGGCGAATCTGTCGCATTATTTTTTATGATGTTTGATGAAGAATCTCCTGATAATTCAGTGGGATATGTAGGCTTTGAAAGACAAAACGTTAGTAATTGTTGGAGCTTAAAAATGATGTCTAAAAAGGCTTGATATTCTTGCTCCTTTTTCTTCGATTCTATTGATATAAATGTGAGTTCATTTACTTCAATCTTTGAAGAGGCTCCATATGATCCAATTAATCTGTTAGTGGGATGTATCTTGATGTTAAAACCGTTAAACGTGAGAAGATGAACTGGTTTCGGATTTGATATTCGGATCGTTTGCTTTAGTGTTTTTTTATTTGTGGTAGTTTGAACACTAGAATTTTTTATGAGATGATCAAGATGTTTAAAATATACTCTAACCCGTTTAAATTTCAATTTCTGAACCGATTTGGCATGTAATCCAATAAATGTTGTATCTACAGCATAGACTTGTGTTTCAAATCCTGTTGCACCAACTTGAGTACTCTGAACCTGACAATTGTGAAGAGTAACTTTTGTTCCTAATGTGGATTGTCCAAGGATTACTTCAAAATTTGATCCAAAATCATGTTCAGCTGTTGGATAATGGAATGTCCCTACTAATTCTAAAATACCCCTCCCACTAGGTGAAACTGTCAGTGTCCCAATAATTTTTTTTCTTGCTTTGGTGGGGATCCACCATCTCCCTTTAATCACAATATCCTCTTTCATGTTAATCGATCCCACGCGTCCTGCATCAGCCTTATTATCCGGCACTCCTTGAATTTCTTCACTTCAGTCTCCATTAGAATACTGAATGTCTCACCTGGGAACTCCGGTTCACACGCCTTCCCGCAGGATCCAGAATCCCACAGATCATCGCGTGACAACCCAGACAGTCGGGCATACAACGTATCCAATTCTGCCCGTTTCTTTCATGCATTTTGAAAATACTGCCCATGGCATTATCCTGCACAACATCTGATATGAGTATTGTTGAGACAAAAGACGTTAAAATTATTGAATTGACCCCCTACGGGAAAAACGACCGATTAAAATAACCCAATGTTTTGTGGAAAATCTACTGAATGAAGAGATGATTTATTTTCCATTTCCTCCCTCAATGTCATTCTTTGCAAGTTTCTTCTTTCGGAATGCCCCGAACTTGGAAATGTGACAATACTTCCCATCACAGCCCGTGAGCTCAAGTTTCCTCTGTTCAGTGGTGGTGTGGTTGGGTTCGGGCTTGGAATCGGGTGGTGTGTCCGCTGTTTTCACAGGGCTTGCATCCGGTTCAAAGACTTCTATAACCACTTTCCCGTCCCTTTTTACCCTGCGCACGGTCAGTGTCATGTCATCCTGCTGAATGGAATCGCCGGATACAACCGGTGCCGCCGCATCTGCCACAGAGGGATTGGGCTGCGGGGTCTTTGACGACGCTTCGGGAACCGGCTCTTTTACGGAAGCGACCGGCCCCGACACTATTCTACACACTAACATTTCAGGATCAATTTCTCGGTGCAACGGTACAGGTCGGGTATCGTATTTGCCCGGAACGGGCCAAGGAAATTTCTCCATGTACCAAGCGTAAAAATGATTTTGTTGGCCCGTGCGACCCCTATTCCTTTCGTGGCCTTGATCTCCGCGATGAAATCCCGGATCAACTGGGCATCGTCAGCAGTCAGTTTTCCCCGGTTGGTGGCATTGGTGATGGAGTGATCGGCATACACAGTTTTCGGATTATGAAACGGACGCATATGCCGGGTCGGTGCCTGCTGTTTTCGTGCCGGTGTCACGTCACATGGGTTCCCGGTCTTACGGAAAAACGTATCCTGAGCTTTAGGGGTTCTAACCTGAGAAAAGGATGCTGCTATGGGGATTCGAACCCCAGTCGTCGGCGTGAAAGGCCGACATGATTGGCCACTACACTATAGCAGCGTGTGCCTATAATCTTACACGGCACGTCATAAATAGATTATGGAGGCTGCAAGGCTGGCAGTCCCTCCGGAGCTCATGATTACGGGGTGAATGATTGCGGGGAACTCGCGGAAGAACCCCCGCGTCATTTTCCAGAATGGAGGGGGGGTATCCGGCATACCCCCCCACCCTGTTGCGTTTCAAACCGATCATACCCCCCTGCCATGGGGGTGGGGGGGTATCCGCGAGACCCCTCCCCCCCATTGGCCGGATCATACCCCCCCTTACCAGATTCGGGTAGCCTTCTTGCCCTGCATTCCGTCGGGAGAGCAGCACAACCATTGCCTCTTTTGTTGTGCAATACCTGTGCAATACCATTTTTGAGAAGGGGGGTATCCGGCATACCCCCCCTCCAATATTTTTTCAAATCAATCATACCCCCCCACCCTGCCGGCACCTGGCCGGATCATACCCCCCCACCCATGCAGGAAATTCCGGCAACCGGATCAGTACCCGGTAACCCCTTGTGCTGAATTCAACGTCAGTGATCGCGTGCTGCTCTCCCACGGGTCATAAAAAAGACCCGGTATATTCCACGTGGGAGGGGGGTATACCGCATACCCCCCCACCCGCATAAAGGGAATGTATGCGTCCATCCGCGATGGAATTGCCATATTCACACCAGAAAATTCTGTATGAAGATAGTAAAATTGTGACTGCCTCGAAACGTGCACCATCATTTCAGCATTCACACTACGTTCAGTGCAATGCACCATGGCTCTCCTGTTCAGCGATGAGGAGATCAAACAGGAGCCATAGTTTCTAAAAAAGGGACGAAAAAATTATTTTTTATTGATCGGGTATCCTTCCGTCTTCGTTACAACCTTGAATGCCGCTGCCAGCTGCCGGAAGACCGGCCCGGGCTTCCCGGATCCAACCGTCCGCCCGTCAACCCAGGTGATCGGGGCCATCTCGGCCGCGGTGCCGGAGCAGATCAGTTCATCGGCAGTGTACAGGTCGAAGTACCCGAGGTTCTGCTCGCGAACGGTGATGCCCAGCGATTTTGCAATCTCGAGCACGACAAGGCGGGTGACACCCCGGAGGTTGTTGAGCGTTGGCGGCGTGATGATCTCGCCGTTCTTGATGATGTAGAGGTTGTCTCCGGAACCTTCCGAGAGGTACCCGTTGGTATCGAAGAAGATCGCCTCGTCACCACCCTTGTAGTTCGCCTCGATCTTGGCAAGGATGTTGTTGAGATAGTTTAGGCTCTTGATATTCGGGGGAAGGCATTCAGCCGGGTTGCGGCGGACCGAGACCGTGATGGCCTTGAGACCTTTCTCGTACAGGTCGCCGTACATTGCACCCCACGACACGGCAATGACAAGCGCGGATGCCTTCTTGCATTTCCGCGGGTCAAGCCCGAGATCCCCAACGCCCCGGGTGATGATCGGGCGGATATAGGCGTCATTCAGCTTGTTCCGGCG
The DNA here is from genome assembly GCF_028679125.1 of Methanoregula sp. GTDB lineage: Archaea > Halobacteriota > Methanomicrobia > Methanomicrobiales > Methanospirillaceae > Methanoregula. The sequence goes on from NZ_JAJRCG010000003.1 coordinate 28,942, forward strand.
CAGCACCTCGCAGATCGCCTCGGCCATCTCCTCTTTTGTGATGGACGGCTGGATATCGATCGTTTTCGCCGAATCATAGAGCCGGTCGAGATGTTCCTGTAACCGGAAGATCTTCCCGTTGTAGGCACGGATGCCCTCGAACACCCCGTCACCATAGAGGAACCCGTGGTCGAAGACTGAAATCTTTGCCTGATCCTCCGTCAGGTATTTCCCATCCAGATAAATTATCATAAAAGGTGTATGGGGTGCCAGAGGTTTTGTAGTTTTTTCTTTTGTTGAGGGGCGGGGGTACTAAAATTGATATACCTGCCGGGGATTATTACACATACGATGAGCAGCACGGGTGCAGGAACAGGGTACTGATATGCCGGAGAAGAAGGGGTTGATTGAAGGAGGTGCAGTCGGGGAAGCCGGTCCGGTTGATCTCTTCAGAACGGTATTTGAGCGGATACAGACAGCGATCCTGGTCATCGATCCCGCCGCCCACCGTATCGTTGATGTCAATCCCCTGATGGAATCCCTCACCGGCTTTGGCCGGGACCAGCTCCTCGGCAGCACCTGCCACGGTTTTGTCTGTCCAGCCAGGTTTGGCGAATGTCCGGTCACCGATCTTCACCGGGACACCCTGAATGCAGAGCGCGAGATCATCAATGCGAACGGCAAAAGGGTTCCTGTCTTAAAGACCGTGGCAAAGGCAGAGATTGGCGGCAGGGAGTACCTGGTCGAGAGCTTCACCGATATCACGGACCGTAAAAGAGCCGAAGAACGCCAGCTGGCTCTTATCGCGTTCCTGTCTGAATCTATCCTGCGTGCGAGAAAACCCCTTGAGATCATGCAGCAGGATTTCGAGCAGCTTGCCGCCCAGGCCAAAAGCGGGGACTACGATGCCGAGGAGATCCGGATGCAGCTCCAGGTGCATGCCAATAACCTTCGCCAGATCCTGACGAATATTGAAGACCTCCAGAAGAAAGCACTGGAGGGACGATCTGACGAGATCCCCCCGGAGTTCAGGGAATTTTTTAAAAGGACGTGAGCCGGGATGGATGCACAGACAGCAACGGAAGATGCGGCAGAGAGTCTGCTCTGCCTTCTGCTTGCCCGGCCGGAGAATGTCCCGGAGATGAACCTGCTGGTCATGAAGAAGATCCTGAAGAGCGGGTGCACGCCGCTGGTTGTCACAGTCAACAAACCCTGCAAGGTTCTTGCAAAAATGTATGAAAAGGAAGGGATCAGCCCCGATTCGTATTATGTGATCGATGCCGTGACCCAGTACTCCGGGGGGGTCTGCATCCCCGGATCCCGGGTAAAATACGTGACCAACCCTTCCAACCTCACGGACCTCGGCATCGCCATCACGGAACTTTTAAAAAAGATGCCTGCGGGAAAGAAGTGCATTATGTTCGACTCCGTGAGCATGCTGCTCATCCATATCCCGTCCGTGACCGCGTCGAAGTTCCTGCATTTTGTGGTCACCAAACTCAAGCTCACGGATGTCTCCGGGGTCTTTCTCTGCGCCGAGAAAGGGCTTGATCCTGTGATATTGTCACAGATGAGTTCATTCGTCGATCATATCACGGACTTTGAAAAGATCGGGGCAGATACCTGCATCCTGTGATGCGGATGCAGAGGTTCCGGGGTTACACCCGGTTCCGGCAGAGATCCGTAAAATGCCGGAACATCCCGGTGCTCGCTACCGGGTGCAGGTGCGTGTAACTCCCAAGTGTATTTCCCACAACAGCACCGTCGCGGTTATCCCGGATCCCCACGCCGCGGGAGAGCGTATAGGCAAACCGGGTCTCCTCCGGAAGAACAACTTCCGAGTAATGGAACTCGTGCCCGCGGAACCTTGCGCTACCAACCGGGGAATCCGGGCTGCTGGTGCCTTCCACATAACTGACGACCCGCCTGGCCGGCATCCGCGTCTCCCCGCCAAACACCCCGCACATATCAGACGAGTGCTCTTCATCGCTCCCCTGCCACCCTTTTTTCAGGGTCATGCGTCCGGTCAGGTACATCAGTCCCCCGCACTCCGCATAGATGGGTGTCCCGTTCCGTGAGACTTCAAGGACTGCTTCCCGCATGCGATCATTGGCTTCGAGTTCGCGGGTGAAGAGTTCCGGGTATCCTCCGCCGATAATGTAGCCATCCGCTTCCGGGAGCCGGTCGTGGACGGGACTAAAGGGGATTGTCTTCGCCCCGCAGGTCTTCAGGATATCGAAGAGATCGGCATAATAGAAATTGAACGCCTCGTCCATTGCTACACCAATCTTCAGGTCGGGAACCGGGATGTCATCGAAAACGGTCGGGGTTGTTGTCGAAAATGAGACGTCCTTCATCAGCGCTTTGAACCGGTCGAGATCCACGTACTGCCCGATGAGGGTTGTGATAGTCCCGATGCGGGCATCGAAATCCCCGTTGCCGGATCCTTCACGGTACGGGACAAGACCCAGGTGGCGCATGGCCAGCTGCATCTCCTCCATCCGGGGAATGGCCCCGATAACCGGGATACCGCAGTAGTGCTCGATTGCGGCAACCGCCTTGGCCTTGTGCGAACCGCCCTTGATATTGTTGAGGATGACACCGACAATGTGGACGGACGGGTCGAATGCCTGGAACCCTTTGACCATCGCAGCCGCACTCCGGGTGATGCTCTGTGCCGAGATCACGAGTACGACCGGGAGATCGAGCTGCTTGGCGATCGCCGCAGTACTTCCGGTGTCAGTCAGGGCTTCAGCTCCTTCATAGAGCCCCCGCACACCTTCGACAAGGGCAATGTCTGCCCCGTTGCACCCGAAATGGAAGATGTCCTGGATCTGCCCGTTGTCAAGTGCGAAACTGTCAAGGTTCCGGCAGGGTCGGCGGGAGACCGCAGCAAGATAGGACGGATCGATGTAGTCCATCCCGACCTTGAAGGTCTGGACGCGCTGCTCTCTGGCGAGCAGGGCAGAAAGTGCGAGCGTGATGCTGGTCTTGCCGCTGCCTGATCGATCGCCGGTGATAAGGATTGCCTTCATGCAATGCTCCGGAGCACGGCCCCGAACTCGCTCTCGACAATCTCCCGGACCCCGAGGGTCTTGGGGTGCAGGTCGATCTCGACCATCACGTGCCTGTGCCCGATCTCGCGGAGCGGTGCAACCTGTCGCGGGCCGTTCGTTACGGAGAAGCACTCGACACCCTGCGTATATTCCGGGGCGATGGCATGGGGAACGCCCGCGATGAGCGCAAACGCGGGAGCAATCTCCTGTATCCGCTTCCCGAGCGCATCCCCGTTTGCACCGTATTCGTCGAGCGCACCGAGCAGTTCAATTGGCACTCCCCGGGCCTTCATCTCTGCGGCGATCCGCCCGGCATCGCCCCGGGTCTTGGGCAGTCCCCGCTGTTCGAGGTTGGCGATGTACGTGATATCCGCATCAGGGCAGGCTTCCCTGAGTGCGATCAGTTCATCGGCAAACATGTACGCGGTCTCTTTCTTGGCATTCAGGATCGCGACTCCTTTTGCCCCGGATCGGGCGAGCCGGATGAGTTCCTGCGCAGCCACGTGCTTGAGATCGCCCCGGGATGCTTCGATGTACGGATGCGACGCGGCGCCCCGGAGCCGCTCGACCTCGTTGGCCTTCTGCATCATGAACCGCTGCCGGGTCAGTTCCTCTTCCGTGATCCAACCGGCCTCTGCCGCGGCTTCAAGCGTTGAGATAACACCGGCAATATTCTCAATATAGCCGGCATGGATGTCCACCGCGATCGTTGGGGTTGTTATGCCCGAGCCCTCGATTGCAGCCTGGAGATCTTCGCCAATGATCATGGCAACGCAGGTGCCGACTACCGCCATACGTTTGGGATGGAACGTCTCCTCAGCATACTTCAGCACATCCTCCAGCGGCTTCTGGCCCCCGAAGATGAACTCGTTGTCGGCAAGCGAGGTGGTGAGGACCCGCATGCCGTCCTCCTCCAGCAGCCGGGCATGTTTGAACGAACAGCCCGACGGGCCGTGCAGGATGGCCACATCGACATTGAGATCGCGGGCGGTATACAGGGCAGCAACAATGGAACTCGGGCGGGGGTGCATGTATTTCATTCTCTCTCATCTCCAGGTCTTGACCGCAAGGACAATCGATCCGTGATCAGTTTTCTGCTGTGCAAGGGTATATCCTTCGTCAAGTGTTCGTGCATGGGCAGTCTTTTGTGGATCAAGCCGTGCATATGCCGGGGTTCCATGTTCGGGGAACCGGCCAACCCAGATCAGGTGCCGGGGGTGGATGGATTCGATCGCCGCGAGGATCTGGTCGTGCGCGAATCCCTCGCAGACCTTGCCATCTCCCTCCTGCTGGCCGATGACCAGGGTGATATCGTTCAGTCCCGACACGTTCCGTGCATACTGTACGGCTTCGAGCGTTGTCAGGAGATTCGTGCCGCTGTTGGCATTGTCCACGACCAGCACGCTCCCCTCGCGACGGGCCGACATGCGGCCTTCGAGCGCGGTAAATGATGAAAGCGGCGAGGGGTCTATTCCCAGCAGGACCGCCGCAGATGCCGCGAGCACCAGGGCGTTTCTGTAGGTCGGCAGCCCCAGGAGCGGGTTGGTGAACCGGAAGGTTTTCCCGTCACTGGTGAGCGTGCATTCTGTTCCATCACATGAGGCAATGTCTTCAATAGGGAAAATCCCCTTGCGATCTTCTGCCGGTATTCCTTCTGCGAGCAGCACGCAACGGGAATGTTGCGTGGACGCGATCTTCGCTGCAAGAGCATGCCGTTTTCCTGCTGCAAAGGTGTAGTCAACATCGGATGTGATGATGGCAAGGGTGCCGGCCCCGGTCACGCCAAGCGATTCCTCGGCAATCAGCCAGCCGTTGATCGCCCGCGCAAGACTTGCTGCTGCAAGAACGGAGCCGGGGGTGATGCTGGAACGCGATATCCATTCCTTCTCCGGGAACCGGAACGTGCCCGTGGAGGTGTGCAGGATGCCGCGTCCCGGCAGGAGTGCCGCGAGGGCATGGGCAGTCGTTGTCTTGCCCCGTGCACCCGTTATTTCGATCATGGGTTGCGGGATATCATTGCCGAGCAGGTGCCGGACTGCCTCATGGTGGGTTATCACCTTCGTGCCGGAATAGTGCAGGAGCGGGTGACCGGGATCGAGATGGACCGGGGCAACAATCAGGTCATAGGTGCGGGAAAGGGCAGTCGGCACATCGACATCGCTGTTCCCCCGGTACACATCAACGGGATCCACTGTTTCGCCGCGGGAGGTATATGCATCCCCGATCGGCTTCCCGCCATGAATCGTGTCCAGCACCAGGATATGCATAAAAAAGGTCAGAGGGTAGAGAGCGCTTTTGCTGCGTTCTTGACCATGAGATCGGCAAGCAGGGGATCGCTGCCGATGGGCTCTGCATAGACGAGCGGGATGGATGTGCCATTGAGCACGAACGATCCCTTCTTTACGCCTTCGGGCAGGCCAATCTCCCCGGGAATGTCTTTCTCGATGTGGACGCCCTTTGCCAGGAACAGGGGGACGACCACGAGCGCATCGATAGGCTCTTTTTTGAATGCCTCCATGGATTCCTTGATCGATGGCTTGTTCATATTCATGAAACCGCACTTGACGATATAATCGGCATGGTGAGCCTTGATCATGGCAGCGGTCTTCTCAACGAGCTCCTGGTTGTAGGGCATCGTGCTCCCGTGCCCTACGAGTAACATTCCCTTCTTGCTCATGTGAATAACTCCGGTGTAATGAATTCCAGGGGTTTTTCTGGGATATCCGCCTGGTTTGTTGTTTTTTCGTATGCTGAAAACCCAGCATGAGAAAACACTACGTATGAAAATATACCTGTAATCGTAATAACTTTCGGGTTTTGATTGCATCACCCCACTTTTGCACGATATCCGGAAGACCCGGGGGATCTTATAGGGGAATCGATGAACCGGGTGTGCCGACCATCTGATGATATCATGCCCGGACTCAGCCCCCCCTCAGGACGGCTGGTGATTTTGTTCAGAAATATATGGTATATTGTCGTACCTGTATACAATGAGTGATTTCGAGCGGGAGATCGTCAACTGCCTGAACCGGTTCTTCAAAACCCGGCATATGCAGGGTTTTGCGTACCGGCCCCGTCAGCAAAAACCCGCGGGCCGGACCATCGGTATTCTCGTGGATTCGCTCAACCCGAAGTACAATCTTGCCATTGAATGTAAATCGATCATTGATAAGAAACTCTACTTCTCGCAGCATTTTCCCGCTGCAAAAAATAATCTCCACCAGGTTGACGCGGTTGCAGAGTTCCTTGCTGCAACCGGCCGGGCAGGGTATCTTGCACTGGAATTTCGTCAGGAGCCGGGAACTACCAGCGAAGCCTTCCTGCTCCCATGGACCGTGGTAGTCTCGCACTTCCGGGAGAACAAGGGTATATCCATCGGTGATGCCCGGGACGGTATTACGCTCCCGCGCTCGAAAGCGGGGTACGTGCTGGAAGATATCGGCCCGTCTCTCAAGTAAATCACGTCCCTGGTGGTTTCACGCGTCAAAAACCGCTGGTTTTCGTTGGCATGAACCGGATCAAACCCAAAGGAATTTGTCCCGGCATTGTCAACGAATATGAACTCATGATGGATGCATTCGATCGCTTTGGTCTGCTTATCAACGATCGCGTTGTCCGGACACCCGTGGCAATTGCGTCCATGGCCGGCATTGTTGATGCAGCGTACGTGCTTGAACGGGCTGACCATGTCGGTCTTGCGTTTATCGGGGGCTATTCCATTGACGCGCCTGCCCTGGAAGCAGCCCGTTCCCTTGCAGCAGGAGGAGACCGCAGGGAGTTCATCTATGATGATCCGGTTCCTGCACTTAAGGAGCAGATTGATGCAATGGAAAAGAGCGATGTCATCCTGGGCATCAACCTGCGGGGCAGCGCACCGGAATCGTTCACTGCCATTGCACAGGCATTCGGCGACAGCGTAGTCTACGAGATCGATGCGCACTGCCGCCAGCCGGCAATGGTGGATGCGGGTTGCGGGGAATATTACCTTAAACATACCGAAAAACTCGTTGCTATCGTGCGGGCACTGAAAAAAGAGGGGGTCACTGTCTCGGTCAAGTTCCGCGCCGGTGTGGCAGGGGATGACAGGGAACTGGCAGTGAATCTCTGGAAAGCCGGAGCAGATATTCTCCATATCGATCTCATGGACTTCGGTACGGCCAAACTCCGCCAGATCCGCAACAGCTGTCCGCTGATGCTGATAGCCAATAATACGATCAATACGTTCGAGCGTATGAAAGACATGCTCTCCCACGGGGCCGACATGGTCTCGCTCGCCCGGCAGTCCGATATCCGGACGCTTGCAGGTCTTGATGCTGCGATCACGCGGTCTGCCGATGAAGACGGCTGGTACAATGCCCCAAAGCAGCTCTGCCGCGGGGGCGATATCCGCTCCCTCGCGTTCTGCTGCATGCCCGTGAAGGAATGCCCGCTCATCCCGACACTTTCCCGGATCAACCTGGCACACGAGGATTATATCACTATGAAACTGGACGCTGTCAAGGGAACTCCCCTTGATGACGGGAAACAGACCTGTTTTGGCAGCCTTGCCTGGTGCTGCAAGATCTCGTCGCCCTGCATGTTCCGGGATATGACCCTCCAGCAGGCCCGGCTCTCAAAGAAAGAGTATATGCGCCTGAAACACGATCTCTCTGATACGATAATGGGTTGTATATTCCATGACGTGCCTTCGGACAAGCGCAGTTGAACGTGCGCAACTGGCCATGATGCTCGAGGTATCGGCGTATCCCAAACCGGGAAACGTTGACCGCTGTCATGATTATCCCGAGACCCGGCTGGAGCATTTTCTTGCGTCCACGATCTTTGCCCGGCCCGCACTCGAAGAAGCGGAAAAAGGCCAGGGCCGTATCGGCGAGATCATCAAGCATGCGGTTCGCGACACCAACTGCCATTCCGGGGGAAACACGCATTTCGGGGCGTTTATCCTCCTCATCCCTCTCGTGTATGGCAAGGATATCGCCGGCGCGATGGCGGCCATTGCAAAAACGGAATCCTCGGATGCAATCGCTTTTTACAAGGCCTTTGCCATGACCTCCGTGAAGATGAATGCAGATGACGAACTCGATGTCAACGATCCCCATACCCTCACGCTCATCCGGGAGAGGGATATGTCATTGCTGGATGTGATGCAGCATTCCGCGGCAAACGATATGGTTGCCCGGGAATGGGTGACCGGGTTCCCGCTCTCCCGCCGCGGAGCGGATCTCCTGAAAGAAAACGGTCCGGGCAGGCAGTCCATTGTCCGGACATTCCTAACGCTCCTGGCCACGGAACCGGACACGCTTATCATCAAGAAGCACGGGATCGATGTTGCCCGTGAGACCATGATGGCGGCCCGCGATGTCTTAGAGGGAAAGCGAACCGCTGAAGACCTTGATGAAGAATGCATCCGGCGGGATATCAATCCCGGTTCTATTGCAGATATCACGATTGCATCGATCTATCTTGCCCTTGGGGAAGGCTGGTCATGGGACTTTTAAAAGGCGGTATCAATGAAATAATTGCAACCACCGCCTTCAATGCTGCCCCCATGGGCATTCACCTCCGGGATAAGAAAGCCACCATGGTTCTTTTCTCGGGAAGCCATACGGTGGAGAACATCCGGCGGGACGGCTGGCTGGTTGCAAATTTCATCCATGATCCGGTCCTGTATGTCCGGACTGCGTTTGAAGATCTCCCCCGGGAGATGTTTGTCGGGGAACCGGTCGGGGATACCCTGGTGCAGCGCCTGGCCGCTGCCGATGCATGGGCAGCCTTCACAACAACCATCGAGCGCACCACTCCTGAAGTGACGGTTGTTTCCCTGTCCCTCCAGAAGGAGATCATTGAAGAGGCAGTCATCTATCCTGTCAACCGGGGATTTGGCAGTATTATCGATGCAACGGTCCATGCGACACGTTACCAGAAGAACCGCGATCCGAAACTTAAGGAACTTATCGAATACCATACGGGAATAATCCGGAAGTGCGGGGGTAACCGGGAGCTGGAAGCAATGGATCTCCTCATGGGTTATATCGGGCAATCCTGATTACGGTTATTCCGGACAGGGACGGTTTTTCACCCTGTGGGGATTCCCCGGTGTACCTCCGGCATACCCGGCCGGGGCACCCAATAATACTTAAATAACATGGATCCCCACTTCTGATTGCTGATTCCGGCTCCGGCTGATTTTTGGGACTATTATGACAATGCGACCATTTTCCCGAAAAAAACAGATGCTTTTTGATGTCTGTATTCTCGTAAGTATCCTTGCGGCGGTTCTTGTCACGTATTTCAGTATCAGCCGGGATATCTATGATGTATTCCCGTATTTCTATCTCATCCCCATCATCCTGATCGCCTTCTCCCGCCCGAAGCTGAGCATATACGGGACGGTCATTATAGGATGGCTGTACCTTGCACTGGTCTACCTTCTCGGGGTACCGGATCTCAAACTGTATGCCCTTGCCACGGTCTGGTTCTATATTTTCGTCTCGCTCGGGGTTCTCATCTCCACGTATTCGCAGGTATACCGGAAGGAAGGAGACAAAAACTGCGGTGTCTATTACAACTCCCAGGCGGGTATCTTCAGTTATGATCGGGATACTCTCAAAATCCGCGATGCAAACCGGAAATTTGCGCATATGATCCGGTACGAATGTGATGAACTGATGAAAAAGTCCCTGCCGGATCTCATTCCCGATACTGATGAACGCAAAAAGTTCATCGACAAGATACGCGACCTGAAGCGGGTCGGGGATATTGAGGTCAGGTTCCGGGCATGGGATGGCAGCATGCGCTGGGCACTCGTATCGGCTGCCGAGACCGGTGAGCCCGGTGTCATATGTACGGTTGTTGACATCACGGACAGCAAGTTAGCCCAGGAAGCTCTTACGCAGGCCAATAAGAAACTGAACCTGCTCAACAATATCACCCGCCACGATATCCTCAACCAGTTGACTGCCCTGCTCGGGTATATCGAGATCGCAAAACAGGATAACAGCGATCCGGCAATGACAAAATACATTGAAAAAGAGGAATCGGCTGCAAACGCTATCCGGAGCCAGATCCTCTTCACCCGGGACTACCAGAACATTGGTGTCCACTCGCCCCAGTGGCATAATATTGCCGAGACCGTTACCCTTGCCACCGCCAGTATTGATCTCCGTTCGATCGTTATCCGCGCCAATATCCCTCCGGTTGAGATCTATGCCGATCCGCTTCTTGAGAAAGTATTCTATAATCTGATCGAGAACTCCATCCGCCATGGGCAACATGTAACGGAGATTTCAGTGCGGACCGTGGAACGGGCGGATAATCTCGATATCATCATTGAAGACAACGGGGTGGGAGTCCCGGATGCCGAAAAGGAACATATCTTCCGGAGGGAATATTTTAAGAATACCGGTTTTGGTCTCTTCCTCTCACGGGAGATCCTGGCGATCACGAATCTCACTCTCTCGGAAGCAGGAACTCCCGGGAAAGGTGCCCGTTTTATCATCCGTGTGCCCCGGGAACATTTCCGTTCGATCGCGGACTAAGGAATAAGGGCTTCGTGAAATCCTGATTGCGATTCAGGAGAGCATTTAAAAAAAAGGGTGATTGTGTAAAACATCCACTAAACGTGCGATAAACCTGAAACAAAATTTTCATTACCGCTCTTGGGGGCTCCGGCAAGCCTCCGCCCCCGCCGCTCGGGCATCCCCCGGTTGCGATAGTGCCGTATTACCTGTACCTGTGTGTGCCCCAAAGTAAGGTAATGCCGAGGCATCGCTAATAGCGCCCCGTCCCCCTCGGGGGACTGGCGGCGCAAGAGGGGGGCTGTATTTTTGTGTTCTCAGGAGCGCAAATCTAAAAAACCTGAATTGGCTCAATACTAACCATGGGTTAGTGGTGGACTTTACGTAATCACCTAAAAAAGAGATTTCCGATTAGCAGGTATCAACAGACGCGGGGTACCGGGTCGCCCATCGGGGGTTCGATGAACCGTTCGCCGCCAATCGCGGTCTCCATGATCACGTGGGCCCCCTGTGAGACGGTACCGACAATAGTGGCTTCTTTTCCGTACTTGTGGGACCGGAGGGCGGCCAGGATCTCTTCTGCATCGGAAGCAGGCACTCCCATGACGACCTTTCCCTCGTTTGCCACTTCAAGGGGATCGATGCCGAGCATGGCCGCTGCGCTCTTTACGCTCTTCCTGACGGGAATCTGCTCCTCGCGGATACGCACGCAGACGTTCGCTTTCCGTGCCATCTCGTTGATAGCGCTGGCAAATCCGCCCCTGGTCGGGTCTTTCATCGCATGGATGGTACCTGCATCAAGGACTCTCTCCATCATCTTTGCGAGCGGGGAGACATCGGAGAGGATCTGTTCGCCGAGATCGAATCCTTCACGGTGTGCCATGATCGCAAGACCGTGATCGCCAAGCGTTCCCGAGACAATGATAACGTCCCCGGGAACAAGCCCGTTGTCCCGGACAATCTTCTTTGCCACGCCGATACCGGCCGTATTGATGGCGATCCCGTCGAGTGCACCACGTTCCACGACTTTGGTATCGCCGGTCACAATACTTGCGCCCGCTTCACCCAGTGCCTCGTCCATGGAAGCGACAATCCGTTCGAGATTGCCAATCTCGAATCCTTCTTCAATGATCATGCCGCAGGAGAGGGCAATGGGCCGGCCACCCATCATGGCAATGTCATTGACCGTTCCGCAGACCGAGATCCGTCCGATATCCCCGCCCGGGAAAAAGATCGGCCGGACAACATGGGAATCGGTAGTGAATACCAGGTTCTCGCCACCGAACGGGATAACGGCCCCGTCATCCAGTGCCTCAAGCCCGATACCCCCGGCATTGTTGTGCTTGAACTTCGTTAACGTCTGGAGCAGTTCGCCCATCACTTCGCCGCCGGCCCCATGCATCATGTTGACTTTCATGATTCGTCACCTACCTCGATCTCTACATTCGTGACAACGATCTCCCGGCCTTTTACCAGCTCCGGGAGAGCGCCGCATCGCGGGCAGACATAGATCTCGCTGCCCGTGTACCCGCAGGGACACCGGGTCTCCGGTGTCACTTCATGGCAATCCAGTACCGCCTGCCGGAACAGGGGGTCATCCTCCTTGATGGTGTCAAACAGGAAGATCACCTGTTCCGGGTTCACCATCGCCATCTTCCCGACATCGACACTGATCTTCTTGACTTTTGTTGCCTTGTGTTCGTGTGCTGCCGTACGTGCCGTAGCGTACAGGTCATATGCAATGGAATACTCGTGCATCAGTTCTCCAGCTGCGCGTAGACCTGCCTGAAGATCTCACGGGTCTCTAGCCCTTCTTCGCGGGAGAGCCGCTGGATGGCAAACCCGACGTGGACAAGCACGAACTCACCGACTTTTACGTCAACGAGATCGAGCCTCACTTCCTGCTTGAGCTCGCCATAATCCACAAGACCGATATTTCCCTCTTTGATTTCAAGGACTTCTGCGGGAACTGCAACACACATCGATGATCCTCTTGAGATATCTGTCAACTCATATGGGTCTTTCAACCACATAAAAACAATGATTCGATACCGTCGGTTATTGCGGCAATACAGAGACATCGTAACGTGGGGGATGCCCACGCGGCGGGGGCAAAGCCGAAGGCGGAGCCCCCAAGAGCGTCATAGTATAAAATCAAATGATTTCTACAGAGCAAAAAAATCTGAATGATTTGGAATGACCATCATTCTTATGACCCTGTCTTTCAATAATCAAAATTATTCTTTTTCCCAATGGTGATAATCTCGATGAGGAGCAGGTTGTGATAGATGAAAAACGTCGCCCGGTATTCCCCGATCCGTATCCGGTACCGTGGTGCCACCTTCGGGCTGTCTCTGACTTTTACCACATCGTGCCTTTGATCCGGATGTTCGGCAAACTTTTCTAACGCCAGCTCAATGTGTGTCCGGTGCTCTTGAGGGATCTTTATCAGGTCTTTCTCTGCCTTTCGTGACAACTTGATCTGATACACGGAATCACAAATTCCCGGACTCGATCACTTTGTCATCGCCAAGTTCTTTCATAACCTCGCGAAGCGATCGGGCCCGGCCTGCCTTGAGATCCGCTATCCCTTCTTCCATGGCTTCAATCTCTTCTTGAGTCATGGGCTCATCATCATATGCGGCTTCGGCCAGACGGCGGACAACGTCATCATAGGTTTCTCGCGGATTAAGTTTCAGATCGTCCAGGAGCGCCTTGGTATCTGTTCTCATCCTCACGGAGGTAACTTGGGGCATATGCTGATGTATATACGTGTATACGACAATATACTTTTGGAATATCTCATCTCTCCCGTTGTGCTTCTGCTCTCTCGTTTGATGTCCATCAGGAGATTGATCATAAAATCCGGATTACCGGCTATGGCTTTTTTTCCATCTCTCCTGATAATTCCACGCCTCTTCGGTTAACCGGATCCTACACATGCGGTACTGTTGCACCCCCGGGTTCTCCATCGCAAACCAGAGGCATTATTTGGGGATGTTCTGTCTGGATATCTCTGGCTTTTTCTTGATCCCCCGGGATAACAGGTATTTTCAATCACCGGGAGTCCCGCGGTTATGGAAATGTGCTGAGTCTATGGAGCTGATTAACATGGAAAAAGAGATATGAACATTTTTACTGACGCCGGGGAAGAGATTTGAACTCTTGAGGTGCAGGGCACCAGTAGCTTTCAAGGCTACCGCCTTCCCGGACTAGACTACCCCGGCAGTGCTCCATATGTTGGCTCTGGGATATAAAAAAGGCTTCTTATCCGTAGAGTGAATCAGGTCCGCAAGATAGGTATGATCCGGATGTCGCGGAAGGATACCGGCATGAAGAAGGAACGGGTGTCAGGCGCTCTTTTTGCTGAACATGAGCAGGGCAATACCCACGGCAATACATCCTATTACCGGCATGACCGGGGATTCTTCCGTGGGGGTGGCCGGTGCAGTTGCTGCAAATGCGGCCGGGATGGTCTTGCTCACCGCAACGGATTTGACATTCTCTCCATAGAGGAAGACATCGCCCGAGACCGCATACTTGTAGGGATATACTTTGACATATACGGTCTTTCCCCTGCCCTGGAATTCTGCCTTCTCGGCACTGGAACTGCCCTTATCATTCTGCATGTGCAGGGTTCCCGTTTCATCGACATATTCGAGTACCCAGTCAATGGATTTCGTGGTGTACAGGGTTACCGGCCCGGTACCGGTCTCAACGACAAAATAGGCCGGGTTGTCTCGTGATGATGAAGTATGGGCGGAGATTACCTTCGGGGCTGTTGTTGTCGTGGCGACGGTTGTTGTCACAAATGATGCCCCGCCCTGGCCAAGGGCATTGATGGTGCGTGAACCAAGGTACCCATTCACGTCAGTGAAACTCACTTCATAGGTTCCTGGCGCCGGAATAACGATATCTGCAGCAAAGTGTGCGGCATTATCGGTATTGATATACTGTGGGCCGAAGATGACAAGACCCGTTGGATCGATTACTTCAATCTGGACCCCGGAATTTTCAGCGCCATTGATCTTCCCGGCAACATAGATCTTTCCGGTGAAACTCTGGTTTATCGGAGAAGTGAGTTCAATCTCTTCAGTACGGTCATACAGGGTGACAAGCTGCATGGTCACGGACTCGCCATTGGAGGGAGACGGGACTTCTACCTTGTAGGTGCCCGGGTCCAGCCCGGTAGTATCAAAAACCGCCTTGAATGTCTTGTCGGACTGGATGTAGGCAATCTTGCGGGTTATCTCCCGGGTTGTTGTTAACTGGAAGTAGAGCACGACATCGATCGGCGTTCCCACTCCAAATGTGGTGGTGCCGGTGACCACAAGGGGTTTTCCAACGGCAAGCGAATCCGGTGCATCAATGTTCACCTGGTATGCCAATACCGGATTTGTGAGAAAGAGAAGTCCTATCAGCAGCAGGACGAACTTGGACATCTATTATCCCCATGACGCCGATGCGATTGTATTATTTTTTCCTGTGAATATGATATCTGATGGATCTATCATTTTAGTAATGAATTGTTGATTTTGGCAGATATAATAGTATTATCAAAAATGCCTCAGGATCAACTCAAAAAACTGGTAGAAAATAAGAAGTGTCTACCGGATTGATGTCTTCGTAACCTGTTGAAAAAATGTGCTCTGTAGAAATCATTTCGAAATGCTAACGCTCCCGGGCTTACGTTGCATATATTGGCGGGGGTCGGGCGGTGTACTTCCAGTGCGAACAAACCGATGTAATTCAGGTAAGTACTATCGGGAATTTTCCCCCGGATCTGTTGGTCACGGACGACAAAGTATCAAAGTACACCGCCAGACCCCCCCAAGGCCCTCCCATTTCCGTGCCGGATTCGTGCAGGTTTATAGGATGAATGAAGGGATTGTCCAGGCACCATGGGGGAGGGGGGGGGTCGCATGGTGTACAAACAGGGGGAGTGAGGATTGTTATTTCAAAAAAGGTTTTCTACAGAGCAAAAAAATGAAAGCCCTGTCGGGGTCATAAACCTCCCGCTCATATCCCCCCGTATTCAGGCATTCTGCACCGGGACAAAACTATTCCCGGTATGCATGACAACAGAGCGGGGCATCTCTATCCCGAGTGCCTCTTTCAGGACTTCCTCAACGGTCTCCACCGGCATGAACACCAGTTCATCCCTGACATCCTGGGGCACGTCCTGCAGGTCCCGCTCGTTCTCTTTAGGCAGGATGATCATTCTGATTCCCGCCCGGTGAGCGGCAAGGATCTTCTCCTTGATCCCGCCAACCGGCAGTACGCCGCCACTGAGGGTGATCTCGCCGGTCATCGCAAGGTCCGAAGCAACGGTCTTCCCGGTGATCAGGGAGGCAAGGGCGGTGAACAGAGTCACGCCTGCTGAAGGCCCGTCCTTGGGAGTTGCGCCGGAAGGTACATGAACGTGGATGTCGCTTGTCATGAAGTTGAACCCGTTCTCCATGGTTGCAAGCCGGGACCGGATGAGAGAGAGTGAGATCGTTGCAGACTCCTTCATCACGTCCCCAAGCTGGCCGGTCAGCGTGAGTTTCCCGGTCCCGGGCATGAATGTCCCCTCGATAAAGAGGATCTCTCCCCCGACCGGGGTCCATGCAAGACCGGTAACAACGCCGGGAACCGGTTCCTTCCGTACCACTTCCTGTCGGATCAATTCCTTTCCGAGCACGTCCTGAAGATTTTTCGTTGACACGACAAACGGAAGTTCGGCAGTTCCCGAGACGATCTTCTCGGATACGTGGCGTGCAGTCTTGGCAAGTTGTTTCTTGAGCCACCGGACACCGGCTTCGCGGGTGTACTTCTCGATGAGCACCTTCAGTGCCTCGTCCTCAAACCGGAGTTTGTCAGAATCGAGCCCGTGCTCTTTGAGGATCTCGGGTATGAGGTGATCTTTCGCTATCGCGAACTTCTCGTTCTTCGTGTAGCCCGAGATCTCGATCAGTTCCAGCCGGTCGAGCAGCGGGGCCGGGATGGTTGCAAGGGAGTTCGCGGTGGCGATGAAGAGCACATCGGAGAGGTCATAAGGGACCTCAAGGTAGTGGTCCGAGAACGTGTTGTTCTGTTCCGGGTCGAGCACCTCAAGGAGGGCGCTTGCCGGGTCCCCGGCATACGAAGTGGCCAGCTTGTCGATCTCGTCGAGGATGAAGACCGGGTTCTTGGTGCCGGCTTTCTGCATGCCCTGGATGATACGCCCGGGAAGGGCGCCGACATAGGTTCTCCGGTGCCCCCGGATCTCGGCCTCGTCATGGACACCGCCAAGGCTGATCCTGACATACTTACGGCCGAGCGCCTCGGCAATACTTTTGCCCAGGCTGGTCTTGCCGGTGCCGGGCGGGCCGGCAAAGAGGAGGATCGAACCCTGTTTCTCCTGCCGGAGTTTCATGACCGCGAGGTGCTGGATGATCCGCTCCTTGACCTTCTCAAGGCCATTGTGGTTACTCTCAAGCACCCGTCGGGCTTCCGCAATGTCGATGTTCTTCTTCTCTCCGGTTGTCCACGGGAGGTCGAGCATGAGATCGAGATAGTTCCGGATCACGGAGCTCTCATGGTTCTGGCTGCCTCCGGTCTCGAGCTTTTTTACTTCTGCCAGTGCCTTCTTCCTGACCTCGTCCGGCATCGCGGACTGCCCGATCCGTTCCCGGTAGCCCATGTCGCCGGGAGTTCCCGAACTCTCGTCAAGCTCTTCCTGGATCACCCGGAGCTGCTCGCGCAGTATTGCCTCACGGTTCGATTTGCTCACCTTGTCGGAGACCTTCTTTGCCATCTCGATCCGGATGCTGATGTTCTCCCGTACTTTGATGAGGAGTGCGAGGAACGTGATGTACCGCTGCCGGACCGAGACGATCTCAAGGAGCGACTGCTTCTCTTCCAGGGTAACCGGCAGGAACGGCATGACAAAGCCCGCAATCTCGTCAATGGAGATCATCCGGTCGATCGGGCCGGTGAACTGTTCCGAACCATTGAAGCGGCTGCTGATCTCGTGGATGGTGAGTTTGATGTCCGAGAGAATCCGGCTCTGTAAGTCGGAGTCAAGATCCTGCACATCCGGGACCGGCTCATACGTTGCATAGAACCGGTCGTCTTTTTCGAATACCTCGATGGTCTTTGCCCGCCCGGTAACCTGCGCACAGACAAGGTACCCGTTATCAATCGGCTCCACATGGTGGATCCGGAACAGGTTGCCAATCCGGTACAGCGACTCTGCGGTCAGTTCCGCTGGCCTGGTACCGCTTTTCACCGTGATGCCGATAGCGTGCACTGCATCTTCGTTCTCATTCTCCATCGCGGCAAGGAGAAGATCTCCCGTGGCCTGGTCAACCGGGAATTTTGTCCGGCTGTCCGGGAACACGACAATCTCAAAGAGGGGTATAACGATCTTTTCTGCGGTAATTTCTGTGGTACTCTCAGTTTTTTCGGGTTGCATGGTTGCCTCAATCATTTAGTTCGAATTTACCTAACTAAAGTCCGGGACAAAAAAATTACCTGACTTTCTCCAGGATCTCCACCAGGAGTTCCTGCTCGTGTTCATCCAGCGAGTTCATCATCCGTTCAATCATCCTGCGCAGGGAGGCCTGTTCGGCCTGTGCGATCATTCTCCCTTTTTCAGTCAGGCGGATATAGAGAATCCGGCCGTCATCGGGACATTGTTCGCGGTATACGCACTCCATCCGTGCGCATTTGTTGATCATTTCCGTGATCGTGGGCTTGGAGTTCTTCGTGATCTCCGCGAGACGGCTGAACGTGACATCCCCCTCCTCATTGATGACTTTGAGGTAGGCGATCTGTTTCACCGTCATGTCGGAGAGCCCGCATTCAGAGAAGATCGAGCAGGAGCATTCGTTCCTGATCCTGACCAGGCGGTCCAATGCTTCGAACAGGTGTTCTTCTCGTTTTGTCATGCTCCGATCCTTCGTTAGTTAGGTCTTACCTAATTATAAAGATGATGGTTTAGGTATTTTTGTCCAAAACTCCACAATACTGTCCTGCGTCCGGGAGATGAGGATTGTCCTGTTCCTGTCGGGAATATCACACCTCCCCCAACCGGTCTGCCGGATTTCCCGGCCGGGGGTTCAGGTCTGCCGTGCAGCGGCAGAGTAAAAAGGGGCCGTCTATGGCATCTTACGGAACCGGTTCATTCGCAGACCGGGACCAGTTTTCCTTTCAGTTTTGTTTCGGGATCCAGCCGGATCATTTCCACGACATTATTTGTCATCCCTTTCACTTTCTGGATCACGAGTGGATCGGATTTTAAGAATTCTGTGTCCGTGATCGTGTTGAACTGTGCCCCGTGTGTACGGTACGCGATGCCGAAGGGAGCCAGGATGTACCCCATCTGCTGGAAGTACAGGTAGATATCCATCGCGGTCTTGGTTGCACCGTCCTCATGCCCCGAGACCGCAATTCCCACGATTTTTCCTTCAGTAAGCCCCGGCGTTTTCAGCAGGTAGAGGTTCTGGATGCAGTTCAGCCGGTCGAGGAAATCCTTGAGCCGGGCGGACATGTTGTTCCAGTTAATGGGCGAGGCAACGATGATCGCTTTGGATGCGATCACCATCTCGTGAAATGCGGGCATATCGTCGAGCTGGTCCCTGCACGGATAGCGGCAGGCATTGTCCCGCATGCTGTAGCAGCACCAGCAGTGATTGATGGTATATTCGTTGAGATTGTACCGCCGGTAACTCACTCCCTTCTCCCGCAGGACCTCCTCTGCCAGGTCCGCCAGGTAACTGGTGTTGTTGGCCCGGTGGCTGCTGCCATTGATCAGTAGCACGTCAAACGGTTCCCTGTCATAACGAAGCCCTTTCTTTTCGGAAACTTCGATGAATTCCCTGACGGAACCGGCACACTGCGGGCATTCTTCAGGAGGGGTCTCTCCCGGTAAGATATAGCCGCAGATCGTACACTTCCATATTTTACCGGTCATGGGACTGCCCGGCTTCGCTTCCCCGGGTGCAGTAAAAGACATGCCGGAAATTCTCCGCTGCCTGTACAGGGCATCCCGGGCAGAGGCATCCCTGTTCCTTCTTGATACATCCGCTCGTTCCCGGTTCTGCCATGCAGAATGCAATCTCCTCTTTGCAGTCAACAAAACTCGGGCACATCCTGCACATGCAGAGCGTGATTCCTTTTTTCTTATCCATGATATAGTTCTCCCGGCTGCTGATTACGTGTGTAACTACTTAAGGGGAATGCGAATTTACAATAATTGAAAACTGGCGTTTCTTTTTTAAACCCACCCCACAATCAGGAACGTATGCCATCACGTTCCCGCCTTGCATTCTGCACTGCATGCACTATTCTTGTGCTTCTTGCCTGTATGGTTGCCGGCTGCACATCATACCCGTCTGCGCCGGTAACCGCCACACCCCCCGCGGTTACGGGGGGAGGAAATACCATTGCGATCAAAAATTTCGCATTCGAGCCGGGCTCGCTCACCGTGAAGACCGGTACCACCGTTTCGTGGACAAACCAGGATAGTGTTTCCCACATCATCGCTTCCGATACCGGTTCACCCGTACCGTTCTCTTCCGACTCGCTCCCGAACGGTGCCTCGTACTCATTCACGTTCACTCAGGCTGGAACGTACTCGTATCACTGTACAATTCACCCATCAATGAAAGGTACTGTCATCGTGCAGTGAGAGATCATGGTTTCTTCCTTCGCACACATCATGATCTCCGGTCTCCCTATTGCTCTCTGGTTCGGCATGATCACGTTCCTTTGTCTTGTAACAGCGGCAACTCTGGGTATTCTCGTGTTGAAGGGACGCTACAACATCCCCTTCAAATGGCATATGAGGATGGCTGCGGTCACCATTTTTTTTGCAGTAATCCATGTAATACTGGTTATCCTGCAATACTTTTTTTAATCAGGATGCAGTCGTCTCATGACCTTTTTTAGAATAATACTGTTACCGTAGCCGGTAATCTGTCGGGCTTTTTTAGAAAAAACCTGCTATCTTCGCAACATCCTTATCCTGATTCTGCATTATCATCCATTATGGCAGGAGGAACAACCACGAATATCCAGGTTATTCAATGGGGTGTCAACCTTGCGATGGGGATTATGTTTGCGATCTGTTTTATCACCGGGCTGTTGAAACTCACGCTGCTCTTACGGCTGACCGGGCTGAACATGGTTGTCTTACCCTCTGCACTGATCTCGGATCTGCACGACTGGTCAGGAATCGCCCTGGGTGTGTTGGTATGCCTGCACCTCTTCCTGAACCGGCATTGGATAATTTCCATGACTTACGATATCCTGCATGGTACTTTACGGAAAATCTGATGTGATGGGAATCATAAATCCCGGCTGCATCATCTCTCGAATATAGTTCCATTGAGGCTTCCGTTGTTTGAATATCCCCGCTGTTCCCAGTAGCCACGGTACGTCGGATCGTCGGTCAACTCGATCTTTTCTATCCACCGGATCCACTTGTATCCCCACTTGTCTTCTGCAACCAGTTCGAACGGATAGCCCCGTTCTGCAGGGAGCGTGAGGTTATTCATCCGGTATGCCATGAGAATGTTGTTGTTCATCAGATAATCGAGCGGGAATGATGTCGTATATCCATCATGGGCAGTGAAGATCACGGTGTTTGCCCGGGGATCAATTCCTGCATCCGCGATCATATCCCGCACCAGAACCCCCTCCCACAGGAGTGTCACATCCCAGCCTTCAACACAGTAAAGCGTGGTCACCTTGGAATAATGGGGAAATACGGACAGTACTTCATCGTATGTATAAACCCGGGTTTCATTCGTCAGCCCCGTAACGGTAAGCCGGTAGTCAGCTATATTGATGTATTGCGGGCCCCGGATGGAATTCTCGTGAAAATCATTGATTGAAGAGAGATCTCTGCCCTGGTATGATCTCACTTCGACGTCCGGAAGCGGAACCGGGCCATCGGAGGTGCTGCTGGTGACATTTCCCGGTAACTTCATGAGAATAAAGATACCAGCAAACAGAACGACAGCAGCCAGAGAAATAATCACTATTGTCTGGGATTTCATGAACGCATCACCGCAAGCGGGGCGATTATTGTCAATTGTCTGCCCGCTGGTAATTTTTCATCGGCAATGATGATTCATAAGCCCATGGATTGTTTTCAAAATATAGAACAATAAAACCCCTCGTCGCTGCATTGGTCTCCGCTTTTTTTGGCCATACCTTATCATGATCCACAGTAACCGGGAGTCTGGTCTCTGCCCGGAGCCTTACACGTTCCTGAATCAGGATCGTTTCAAAATCTGTAATATGACGGAATCCTTTTTAAGTTCCCAAAAAAGGTTTATTAATTATAATTCAGGAATCGCATCATCGGGTACTGCGGTCGCTGCGGTACATGTTTTTTCCCATAGTATAGAGGCGAAGCAGACAGATGAAAAAAGAGAGCCGTAAAGAGATAAAAACGGATCTCCCGGATCCTAACCACTATCTTGAAAGCCTGCTTGACCATGCCCATGCTCCCATAGTGATCTGGGACCACCAGTGCAGAATACTCCGGTTCAATCCTGCGTTCGAACGGCTCACGGGCCTGAACGCGCAGGATGTCATCGGACAGACTCCAGAAATCCTGTTCCCGGAAAAATACCGCAGCAGAGCAATGGACCTGATACGATCGACAACCGCCGGGGAACGATGGAAGGGTGTGGAAATTCCCATTCTCCAGAAAAACGGGGATGTCCGGATCATCCTGTGGAACTCAGCACCGCTCTGTGAAAAAAATAGTACAGCGGGTTTTTCAACCATGGCCCAGGGCCTGGACATCACGGATCGTGTGAGTGCAGAAGAATATCGCGGACTGCTCCACGCCGAAATGGAGAACCAGGTACGGGACAGGACAATGGAGCTGAAAAGTGCCGTTGAATCCATCGGCACCGAACGGCACCGGCTCTTTGATGTCCTCGAGACGCTCCCGGTCTATGTCTGCCTGCTCGACGAGGATTACCATATGCCGTTTGCCAACCGGTGTTTCCGCGAATCGTTTGGCGAATCGAAAGGGCGCCGGTGTTACGATGCCCTCTTCTCCCGCAGCGAACCCTGCAAGAGCTGTGAGACATACAAAGTCCTGAAGACCGGTGCGCCCCATCACTGGTTCTGGAACGGCCCGAATGGCAGGGACTATGATGTCTATGACTTCCCGTTCACCGATGCAGACGGATCATTTATGATCCTTGAGATGGGGATCGATATCACAGAACGGAAAAAAGCCGAGGAAGAACGGGCAGCCCTTGCATCCATTGTCGATCATTCTGATGATGCAATCATCGGAAAATCCCTGGATGGTATCATCAGGAGCTGGAACAGCGGTGCTGAGAAAATTTATGGTTATTCTGCACAGGAGGCAGTCGGCAGGCATATATCGATGCTTGTGCCTCCCGATGAGAGTGATGACCTGGAATTTATCCTGGGCCAGATCCGGGACGGCAAGCCGGTCTTCCAGTATGATACGGTCAGGATGCGCAAAGACGGGGTATGGATTCAGGTCGCGCTTACCATCTCTCCCATCAAAGACCGGAACGGAACCCTGATCGGCGCATCTACGATCGCCAGGAATATCACGGAACGAAAGAAATCTGAAGATGCACTGGCAAAGGCAAATGCCTATAACCGGAGCCTGATAGAGGCAAGCCTTGATCCGCTCGTTACCATTGCCCCGGATGGTAAGATTAGTGACGTCAACGAGGCTACGATCCGGATCACCGGTTTCTCCCGGAATGAACTGATCGGGACTGATTTTTCGAACTACTTCACTGAACCCGCGAAAGCAAAGACCGGTTATGTGAATGCGTTCCGGGATGGTTCGGTAACCGATTATGCATTGGAGATCCGTCACCGGAACGGGCAGGTAACCCCGGTCCTCTATAATGCAACGGTGTACCGGAACGGTTTCGGGGAGGTTATCGGTGTCTTTGCCTCTGCCCGGGACATCACCGAACGGAAAAAAGCCGAAGATGCCCTCGCGAAGGCGAATGCCTATAACCGTAGCCTGATAGAAGCGAACCTTGACCCGCTTGTCACGATTGCTCCTGATGGTACGATCAGTGACGTCAACGAAGCCACGATCCGGGTCACCGGCTTCTCCCGGGAGGAATTGATAGGAACCGACTTCTCGAATTATTTCACCGAACCTGCGAAAGCAGAGGCAGGGTACGGGAAGGCATTCCGTGACGGGGCGGTGACCGATTACGAACTGGAGATCCGGCACCGGAACGGGCGGGTGACCCCGGTCCTTTATAACGCGAGCGTGTTCCGGGATGCCCTCGGAAATATCACCGGTGTCTTTGCCTCTGCCCGGGACATCACCGATCGGAAGAACGCCGAAACAGAACTCCGTAAAGCGCACGATCTCCTTGAGCAGCGGGTGAAGGAGCGGACCGCAGAACTGGTGCAGTCCAATGCCCAGCTCAAAGAAGAGATCTCCCAGCGCAGGATTGCAGAATCCCTGGTGAAAAAAACCGTTTCCGAACTGCATGCTGCCATTGAATCAACAGCGGACGGGATTTATGTCGTTGACCGGGCAGGCAGGATCATCCGGTATAACCAGAATTTTGCATCCATGTGGAAGATTCCAGATGAACTGCTGCAAAGCGGTGATGATCGCAGGATGTCAGAATACCTGAGCACGCTCGTAAAAAAACCGGTGGCGTTCAGGGAGAACGATGACCATCTTCCCCCCAAGGATCGTGAGACCTATGACATGCTGGAACTTAAGGATGGCCGGGTTTTTGAGCGGTATACAAAACCCCAGAAGATGGAGTCGGCCATTATCGGACGGGTTCTGAGTTACCGGGATGTCACCGATCGCCGTCATGCCGAGGACAAACTCCGTGCCTCACTCCAGGAAAAGGAGATCCTGATCCGTGAGATCCACCACCGGGTCAAGAACAACCTCCAGATCATCTCGGGACTGCTCGACATGACCCGGATGAGGACGAAGGATACGGCAACAACCGAGATCCTGACCGATATGATGATGAAGATCAAGACCATGGCACAGATCCACACACGGCTGTACGAGAGCAAACAGGTCGATAAGATCAATATGGGCGACCAGATCCGTGACCAGGTGGCCGATCTCTCCAGCATTTACGGGAGATCCGGCCCGGAGATCACCTGCCAGGTGAATGCGGAGGAACTCAATCTGTCGGTCGACCAGGCTATTCCCTGTGCACTCGTCGTCAATGAAGCCCTGTCCAATTCCTTCAAACATGCATTCAAAGGGCGCAGGCAGGGAACCATTATGGTCTCTGCGCGACTCGACAAAGGAAGGATCAATATCCGCATTCAGGATGACGGCATTGGTATTCCCAAAAATGTGGATGTCGACCGTGCAACCAGCCTGGGCCTGAAACTGATCCGGAACCTGGTGCAGCAGCTGCGGGGAACCCTGATAATGGAGAGTACCGCCCCGGGAACTGCGGTGAATATTGACTTCCCGATCGGTACGGAGTGATGAGAACAATGTCGAAAATTCTTGTAGTTGATGACGAGGCAATCATTACCATGCAGCTGGAAGAACGGCTGCATGCAATGGGGTATACGGTAGTGGGTATGGCGGCATCCGGGGAGGATGCGATCGAGAAGGCACGCCGGCTCTCCCCGGACCTGATCCTGATGGATATCGTTATGCCGGGAAAACAAAACGGTATCGAAGCAGCAAAAACCATTGGCGAGGAACTCGCAATCCCGGTAGTTTTTGTCACCTCCTATGCAGACGATGCAATCATCGAGAAAGCAAAACAGGTCGGGCCCTATGGGTATATTGTAAAACCCTTCAATGAACTGGAGATCAAGGCTGCAATAGAGGTTGCCCTGTTCCGGAAAGCAGCTGAACAGGAACTCCGCAAAGCCACCCGGGGAACCCGGGGAAAGAGTGTCCGCCAGAACGAACGTGATGACGAGGATGAGTCCGGGGCAGAATATATCGATCTCCCGGAGGTCAAGACCGTCCTCTTAAAAGACATTTTTACCGATATCGTCCTTTTCCTGTACGCCGATCCCACCTTAAAAGAGCCGATATTCAAATTTGCCATCGAAGCGGGCATAAAGAAAGGAGGGCGCAATTTCTTTGCGTATCAACGGTCCGTGTTGCAGAAATATTTTTTAAAGGAGATCCAGGACAAAGACCTCTTCACGCGACGGATAAAACCGGGGGAGATCTATCTCTTACCGGGTATCCTTGAGAAATGTACCGCATCATTACCTGAGGACACATCATCCGGCTCACTTCAGGTTCTCCTGGATTTTTCTGAAACCGGAGAATTTTCTGATATCATCACGGTAAAGGATCTCATCCTCGCAAAGAAGAGCCAGGGCATCCCCGTCTCGGGTATCATTGCCGTCAACATGGCCGATATCGATCACCACCAGATAAAACAGCTCTCAGATGGTATTGCAAAGATCATCATCTCCACCGGAAAAGAGACAACCCTGTCGTTTGCCCACCGCTCATTCCCTTCCGAATCCGTTGCTGCGGTTCCCCAGGCTACTATTGACGATGTGGTGAAAAAATCCCTTGAACCGGTAGTGCTCTCGCTTCTCGATAAACCCATATCCGGGTACGATATTGTCCATGAAATCCACAACCGGTATAATGTCCTCATCCCCCAGGCACGGATTTATACGTATCTCTATGATCTCGAACAGAAAGGTTACCTTGTCATGAAGGCTTCGGGAAAATCGAAACTGTATTCCCCGACCGATGCCGGAAAAAAATATATCCACACCCGCTTGAACGAATTCAAATTTGTCTTCCGGCATATCCTGGGAGATAGTGTCGCTGCCATCCCCTCAAACGACAAAAAATAATGGCCGGGCCTCTATCTTTCCTGCCAACGAATCCCGGAAATGCCCGGCAGATGACGCCATGAGATACTGCATGGATCGTAATCCGGGATCATGGCCTGCGGGATGTAACAAAATTTGAAACAATCCCTGCAACATCTGCCAACCTATATTGGCGGAGCAAAAGATGGGTGATGTGTGAGTATCAGGTACTCACATCCAGAGAAATGCCATACACGCAAGGATAAAGAGCCCTCAATTATCGCTGAAGGCATCATGCGGGCAGGACAAAACCCTCTGTCACGGAAGCACTGCACACACCGGAAAAACCGTGGAGTAATACTGCCCGGGGGAAATCGCTGACGCCGATACGGGTATCCGATCGTTCCCTGACAGTAAGCAACCCTGCCAGGGAACGTTCAAGAAAAAAACCGATGACCGCAATCAGTGTCTGAAGGTGATTCCCGATGCAATGGGATCACGCACAACAAAGATGACTGGCGGCAGGAACAAATTTCAGGAAAAATTCATTGCACCGGGCCGGACGAATGGGACTCCTGGCAAAGGACTTACTACCATGAAAGAACGTGAACGACTCAACGACAGTACTGCATTCGACCCAGAGGTTCGCATGACTGATGAGGGCAGGTATATTCACGTCAGCATCGGTCTTCCCGGAGTAGCGGAAGAACAGATCCGGATCGATCTGGAACAAACGACATTTACGGTAACCATAGCCGACAATGGAAATACCTGCAGAAAAGTTATCGATATTCCGCAGGGAGCGCGGGTTTTCAAAAAGAAGTTCTCTGACGGAGTACTGGAGATCATTCTTGAAAAAACGGTCCCCTGATCCCCGGATTGTAACGATCCGTTTGGTTTCATAACTAACCAGTTCCGTTTCAAAATTTGTTTCAAAAACTGATTTTTACAAAAGAGCCTATTATATCGCTCCATCAATTCCACATCAGGTGAGATCGATTTCTGTTGATAACCATGCCGGCGGGTTGTTTATGACCGGCGAGATCCTGGACAAGATCTGGAGTAATTTTCGTATGGGGAAAGGTATTGCCCAGAAGGGACTCTTCACCGAAATCCCCGCGTACGGGACACCGTGTCCGGCATATGGCTGCAACCATTGTGATCATCAGGAATGTATCTATGTTGATTTCCTGCGGCTTTACTGGAATCATCCGAGGTGTGACTGATCATGTCTGCATCCGGAAAAGCACATGTACCGGAAAGGGGGTGATCGTGTGGAAGATATTGAGGTCCTGAAAAAAGAACTCGAAGTTCAGACCCGCCAGGCCGAAGATCGTCTCAACCAGCTGAAGTATCTCCAGGCAGATTTCGACAATTTCCGCAAGTGGTACGAAAAAGAGAAGGGTGTGATTACCACCTTAGCGAACGAGCAACTGATCAAAGATCTCCTGGTAATTCTCGATGATTTCGAACGGGCGCTACCCGCGATCGAACAGGAGAAGAACAAGGAGGGGATGCAGATGGTCTATAATAACCTCCAAAAAATCCTCTCCGGTTACGGGCTTGAACCGATCGAATGCATTGGCAAAAAATTCGACCCGAATTCTCACGAGGCCCTCTGCATGGAGCGGTGCGGTGAGGAGACAGGTACGGTTCTTGAGGATCTCGGGAAAGGATACCGGTTGAAATCGAAGGTCATCCGGCCATCGAAAGTAAAGATTGCAGAACACGTTATGGATGATACAGGTGAGGACAATGGGTAAGGAAAAAATTATCGGGATCGATTTGGGGACATCGAACAGCGAGGCTGCGGTCATGGTCGGGGGAAAACCAACGATCATCCCGTCCGCGGAAGGAGCAACCGTTGCCGGGAAAATGTTTCCCTCGTACGTAGCGTTTACCTCGGATGGCCAGCTGCTTGTCGGGGAGCCGGCCCGGCGGCAGTCCGTAACGAATCCTGAGGGGACCGTAACAGCGGCCAAACGGAAGATCGGGACCTCGCACGTGTATAAAATCTACAACAAGGAGTACACGCCGCAACAGATCTCGGCATTCCTCCTGCAGAAGATCAAGCGGGACGCGGAAGCGTTTCTTGGCGAAACCGTGACGAAGGCAGTCATTACAGTCCCTGCGTATTTCAATGACAACCAGCGGACAGCAACGAAAGATGCCGGAAAGATCGCCGGCCTTGATGTAGTCCGGCTCGTGAACGAACCCACGGCGGCTTCGATGGCGTACGGTCTTGATCGCGGCGGGGAATACAAGATCCTGGTCTTCGATCTCGGTGGCGGAACTCTCGATGTGACGATCATGGAATTCGGCGGCGGTACATTCACCGTCCTCGCCACGTCCGGTGACAGCCAGCTGGGCGGCACGGACATGGATAATGCCATTTACGAATGGATTGCATCGGAATTCAAAAAGACGGATGGCATTGATCTCCGGAGCGACAAGATGGCGGTCAACCGGGTAAAAGAAGCTGCTGAAAAAGCAAAGATCGAACTCTCGACCGTCATGGAGACCGAGATCAACCTGCCCTATGTATCCGCCACGCAGGCAGGCCCCAAACACCTGTCCATAAAGATGAGCCGGGCAAAACTCGAACAGCTGATCGAACCGATCATCAAACGGTGTATCACCCCCTTCGAGACCGCATTAAAGGATGCTAACCTGACCAAGAACGATATCCAGAAAGTGATCCTTGTCGGCGGACCCACCCGCATGCCGGTGGTCCAGAAGTTCATTGAGGACCATGTCGGCAAAAAGATGGAACGCGGCATCGACCCCATGGAATGCGTTGCCATGGGAGCTGCGATCCAGGGCGCGATCCTTGGCGGCGAAATTACGGACATGGTGCTGCTCGATGTCACCCCACTTACCCTGGGTCTTGAAACTCTTGGGGGCGTACGGACTGCATTGATCGACAGGAATACCACCATTCCTACCCGGAAGAGCCAGACATTCTCAACCGCCGCAGACATGCAGACCTCGGTCACTATCCATGTGCTCCAGGGCGAACGCCCGATGGCTGCCGACAACGTGAGCCTCGGCCAGTTCAACCTTGTCGGGCTGCCCCCTGCCCCCCGGGGGATCCCGCAGATCGATGTCACCTTTGATATCGATGCTTCCGGTATCCTCAATGTATCGGCAAAGGATCTCGGTACCGGCAAAGAGCAGAAGATGACCATCACCGCATCGACAAAGCTTGCCGACAGCGATGTGAAGAAGATGGTCAGCGATGCCAAACAGTACGAGGAGCAGGACAAGGCGCGCAAGGAAGAGGTGGAAGCGCGCAATGCCGCCGATTCCCTGGTATACTCCGCGGAGAAGACAAAAACCGATCTCGCGGATAAACTGAATCCGGATATGATTGACCGGCTGAACGGGGCGATCACCGGCGTCAAGGCCGCACTGGGAGGAACGGATACTGCAAAACTCAAATCAGAAACGGAGAAACTCCAGAAGGTTCTTGGAGAAGCCGGATCCGCTGCATACCAGCAGGCAGCCCAGCGCCAGGCAGAATCGCAGACACAGAAGCAGGCCGGGCCGCAGGCATCTGATTCGGGCGGAGAACCCGGTGGAGACTCAAGTGGACCGGGTGGCGAGAATGTTGTCGATGCCGATTTCAAAGTCCACGATGAAAAATAATATTTTTCCCCCCACCCATGACAAAGGCCGACTATTATGAAACTCTTGGCGTAAAACGGGATGCATCGCCGGATGATCTGAAAAAGGCATTCCGGCACCTTGCACGGAAATATCACCCGGATCTCAACAAGGGGAGCAAGGAAGCAGAAGAAAAATTCAAGGAGATCAACGAGGCGTACCAGGTCCTGGGCGATCCCACAAAAAAGGCCCAGTACGACCAGGTGGGACACGCTGAGTTCAAACCCGGGGATGCTGCCAGTTACCAGCCTCCCAGTTATGACGATCTTTTCCGGGATTTCGGGTTGGGCGATATTTTCGATGCCTTTTCCGGCGGATCCCGGAGAGTACGACAGCGGGCGGGAGCCGATCTCCGGTATGATATCGGGATCTCATTGTCTGACGCGTTCTCCGGCACGAAAAATACCGTGGCAATTCCGCATAATTATGAATGCAGTTCCTGCCATGGAACCGGAGCTGAACCCGGGTACCTGCGGGACTGTCCCAGCTGCAAGGGGACCGGTGAGATCCGGCAACCCCAGCGGATAGGCAACCGCCAGATGATGAACATTGCCCAGTGCCCGGACTGCGGCGGGAGCGGGAAGCGGATCGAGAAAGCCTGCAGTACCTGTTTGGGAAAAGGTGCACTAGAGAAAACGCGGAGAATAGAAGTAACCATCCCCCCGGGCGTTGCCGATGGCCAGTTCCTGAGAATTTCCGGTGAAGGAGAGCCCGGGGAGAACCGGGGTCCACCGGGTGATCTCTATGTTGTCGTGCATGTAAAACCGCACGAGCGGTTCGTCCGGCAGGGTGCTGACCTGCACACAACCGCTGTTGTCGGGCTTGCAACCGCTCTGCTCGGCGGGGAAATCAGCGTGCATACCCTGACAGGCAGCGCCGCCCTGAATATTCCCCGTGGCACCCAGAGCCATACCCTCTTCCGGCTCCGGGGACAGGGAATGTCCTGTATCAATTCCGACAAACGGGGCGATCTCCTGGTGAAGGTGATCGTGAAGATCCCCGCAAGCCTGACCAAAAAACAGGAAGACCTGATAACCGAGACTTTCGTGGGCGGAACCTGATCAAGGCTCCGTACCGGAAAACGCGAGGATTTCCTGGATGAAGAATCGAAATGGATCATCTGCACGGACCGTATTGCCGATTAAAAAGGCGATGTGGTTCCGGCAATTCATTATGGCATGAGTCCGGACGTTCCTATTGAGATGCTCATGACACGGACCTCCGAAGTCCAGGCCGGTATGATCCGGTTCACCATGGGACCTGGCAGCTCTTCTCCTGGCGGGAGGTGGGATTCAGTGAGTGACGTGTGGAACGAATCGCTGGACACGTTCGAAAACGTACTCGCACTGGCAATGTATAAAATTAAACCACGAACCGCAACAGATTGATCCTCCTTTTTTGTTTTGTGAACTGCCGGGATCTCGTGCTCTCGAACTCATGAGGTTGTTGACTGTGATGAAGTTCCAAAAATTTTCAGCATGCGAGCCAACTCCCCCCAAATCCTCCTTCCCCTCCGAACTGCCGCCACGGGCAGGCAGTTCTTCCTGCGGGGGGTTCCGTATCCCGGGCTCTCCGTCGGAGAACGCCCCCTCTGGGAGATGAGCGTCTGGCAGGATGATCGATAGTTCAAATCAGGCTTCTTTTACCAAACGAAGGTCATTTTGGCCTTTTCATTGTGGGGCCACTCTTCACGGGATCCCATGCCCTGGGGGAATTCGCACAAAAACCAGAATTTTGGCTCCGGAAAGCGATGCTTATTCGGGTTTTTCACGTCGGACCAGGAAATTTCGCTAATAGAACCCTTTTATTTTGATCGGAGGGTCTTTTGCATGGTACCGTAAGTGCCCGGAGAAGAAGGGCGATCTTCCGGATCAACTGATCCCTCCCCTCATCAGGACCTCTCCGGGACACAGCGGAGCAGCAGGGTCTTTTCAGGGAGATGATTCGTCCCGGATCCGTCGCGGGGCGCCCCGCGGAGGGTGGCGGCGTTCATCGCAACCGGGGGTTTGGGGCATGAGTCCCCATCCAGGGTCACTGAATTTTTTTTGCAGGAATTTTATCTACACATCGTTAGCGATACGTTGTTTAAAATTTCCACAACAGGTTCCCGGTCAGAAAACCCAAGGTACTTTTCGTTTCAAATTTTGCTTCATAGTTTGATTTTTGAGAAAGAGCCTATACCTTCGTGTGGTGCAGTTTCCTGCATGCGAGGAACCTGCCGTTACCGGTGGTTCCTCAGTTTCATGAGGAGAAAACCATGGACGACAACAAATTTTATTCCTTGCCAAAACTGCCGTACGAATACACGGCCCTGGCACCCCAGATCTCTGAAGAACAGCTCAAGCTTCACCACCAGAAACATCACCAGGCATATGTCACCGGTGCAAATGCCGTGCTGGAAAAAATCGATAAGGCACGGAAAGAGAACGCCGATATTGACATGAAGGCAACCTTAAAGGAACTCTCGTTCCACATCGGAGGATTCCGACTTCACAATCTCTTCTGGGAAAATCTCGCCCCTTCAGGAAAAGGCGGCGGCGGGGCTCCGAAAGGCGAACTGGCCAAAGCGATCACGAGTGAATTTTCAACATTCGACCGTTTCAAAAAGGAGTTCACCCAGGCTGCGGCCAGTGCTGAAGGTTCCGGGTGGGCAGCCCTGACCTTCTGCCGGAAGACAAAACGGCCTCTCATCATGCAGATAGAAAAACACAATGTGAACGTGATTCCCGGTTTTGGCATCCTGATGGTACTCGACGTGTGGGAACACGCGTACTATCTTGACTACCGGAATGACCGGGTAAAATTCGTCAATACATTCTGGGATATCGTGAACTGGGATGTTGTTGCACAGCGGTTCGACACATGGAGGAAATGATCCCCGGCCGGGATAAAGAATTAAATGGAGTGTAAAAAATGCCAGAATTTGTTAACCCGTTCAGCGGGATGGTACCGGAACGTAAAATGACCATGGAAGAACTGATCCGGGCAGTCCGCCTCGATGTTGCCGCGGAACTTGAAGCGATCCATGGTTACATGGCCCACGCCGATGCAACGGACAATCCCCTTGCCAAGGCGGTATTTATCGATATCGCGAATGAAGAACGGGTCCACGTCGGCGAACTCAACCGGCTTCTCTCGATCCTTACCGGTAACGAGGATGAATACATGAAGAAGGGAACCCTCGAGGTCGACACCATGGCCGCATCGCTGGCCCAGAAACCCCCGCAGGCCGCGGGCGAGACAACCATCGGATCCTTAAAACAATCCTAGGAGGAAAAAAATGGAAAAATCATACATGGGACGAGAAGACGCTCCCTTAAGCGCTGAAACCTGGAAACAACTCGATGCCGCGATGATTGAATCGGCAAAGAGCCAGCTTTCAGGACGCCGGTTAATTGGTATCGAAGGTCCGTTCGGCTTTGGGCTCAAGGTCGTACCGCTCAGCGACTGCGAGATCGCTGAGGGGATCACGAGCAGCCCGTTTATTCCGGTAAACCTGGTAACGAGCACGTTCTTCCTCAACAAGCGGGATCTTGCCGCAAGCGAGAAAAACGGGCTGCTCCTGGATCTGGACCCGGTTGCCGCTGCTGCAATGACCTGCGCCCGTAAAGAGGATGGTATCATCTTCTCCGGAATCCAGGACACTCCCGGTCTCCTGGGTGCTGAAGGATCGAGTTCCATGCCCCTGTCAAAATGGGATAAGGTCGGCTCTGCAGCAGATCAGCTCATCAATGCCGTGACGCTGCTGGACGATGCAGGCTTCCACGGCCCGTACTGCCTGGGGCTTGCCCCAGCCCAGTACAACCTTCTCCTGCGCCGCTATCCCCAGGGCGAGGGTACCGAACTCGATCATGTCCGGACCATCATCGGAGGCGATGTCATCAAGGCCCCGGTCCTGAAAAAAGGAGGCGTCATGCTTGCATCCGGCCGCCAGTACTGTTCGCTCGTAGTCGGCCAGGACATGAGTATCGGGTTTAACGGTCCGGCCGGGGATGCATTTGAATTCAGTATCTCCGAGAGTATTGCGCTTCTCATCCGGGCGCCGGAAGCGATCTGCGTCCTTACCTGAACTGGCAAATGAATGTGAGTGATGAAGAAAACCATGCAGAAAAAAACAGAAGAACTCCTGAAAAAATTTGAGCGGGACCACGAGGTCTATGTCAGTGCAACAGAAGAACCGACTGCCTGGACCGTATATGCCCGGATTCCCAGGAGTCATGCCCCCGGGACCCACCACCTCCATGTTGGAAGAAAATATCTGTCGGGGCCAAACGAGCACGGCACGGTCCGGATCCTGCGTGACCCGGTCAGTGGCGATGCATACAGCACAGAATCCTGGGGGCCCATGGCATTGATTGATGATTTTGTGGAAAAAGCGCTCGACCACATTCTTGAAGAGAAGAATGCGATGGACCATGGAAAGGAGGCGGCGTGCGGACCCAGCTGTATCTGATGGGATCCCATACCTGCGAATGATCATGAAACCGTTACCCCCCTCATCAAAGATCGTACTTAAAATCCTTGGCAAAGAAGGTGCACTGACTCACAAGGATATTGTGAAAAAATCCCATTGTTCTCCGCGAACCGTGCGCTTTGCCCTGAGACGACTCAAGGAAAATGAATTGATCATTGAGAAACTGAACATGCGGGACATGCGCCAGATCATTTACCAGGACCGGAGCATTCCGGTCCGGCAGGATATTCTGGCAGAGATCTGACCGGAACATTCCGGCCGGAAAAAACGCTGATGGATACATCGTGCGTTCCGTACCGACAAAGAGAGCCAATAACAATGAACGTGATACCTTATGCCACCCCATTGCGATACACGAGACGGCCCCGTAGTTAAGGCAGCGGTACAAGCGCTGGATACGGGAAACCTCAATTATCTGTTGATCTGGATTCCCCAGGAATCCGAAAAAGAACTCAAAAGTATCTTTGCAAAAACCTTAAAGGCAAGAAAAGCCGGGAAGGATGCAAAAGAAGTTGCAGATGACTGGTTCTTCGAGAATGCCATCCGGCTCCACCGTGCCGGGGAAGGTGCGTCCTATACCGGTATGAAGCCGGCCGGGCTCAGTGAAGGGCCGGTTGTACCGATGGCGGAAAAAGCGATCGAGAACGGCAATTCCGGCGAGACGATCGCATTTCTTCTCATGACGGTTGAGGACGACCTGAACAGTCGTTTCCAGCACGTGATGGAGAAGAAGACCTATGATGTGGATGATGTACCTGCCGGCCGGGAATTCATTGAAGCATTCATTGGCTGGGTTGTGTATTCCCATCACCTCTACATGTCGGTAAAAGAAGCCCCCGGGCATGAAAATCCGCATGGCAGGAAAAAATGCGGGTGCGGCGGGCACCATTAACCTGCCCCGATGAGGACTGTCTATGAACGTCAGTATTGATCGTGCAAACTGTACCAGTTGTGGTACCTGCTGGGATGCCTGCCCGGCATTCTTTGAAGAGAACCCGGACGATGCGTTCAGCCAGGTGATGGAAAAATTCCGGCTCAACGGGGATATTGGCAAAGGCACTGCCCCGGAGGATCTGGAAGCCTGCGTTACCGATGCGGCAGACTCCTGCCCCGTGTCGATCATCACCGTTGAGGAGAGTTAGAGCCGATCACGGGAGCAGCGATCCATGTTCATCGGACACTTTGCGGTGGCCTATCTCCTCATCGCGCTCTTCCCGGCCGTTCCGCCCCTTGTTGTCCTGTTCGGGGTCAGTTTCCCGGACCTGCTCTGGCCGATCCTTGTACTCTCCGGGAAGGAGAGGGTAACCGTCAGTCCCGATACCCCGCTCCAGAACGCCATCGGGTTCACATCGTACCCGTTCTCCCACTCGCTGGTGACCGGTACCCTGATTGCCACCATTCCAGGATTTTTTATCGGGTGCCTTATCAGCCCGGTTGCCGGCATCGTGTTTGTCGTCGCCTCGGCCTCGCACTGGCTCCTCGATGTGGTGACGCATAAAAAGGATCTCCCGGTACTGGGAACCGTCAGAGACACAAAAGTCGGCCTCGGTCTCTGGAACTATCCCCGGTCGGCGTTTGTCCTCGAACTTCTCTTCTATTCCGTGATCACGGTCCTTACGGTCCCGT
This sequence comes from Methanoregula sp., assembly GCF_028679125.1. Classification (GTDB taxonomy): domain Archaea; phylum Halobacteriota; class Methanomicrobia; order Methanomicrobiales; family Methanospirillaceae; genus Methanoregula. The sequence continues at coordinate 65,049 of NZ_JAJRCG010000003.1, forward strand.
CTCCGCTGGTTGTTTCCCTGCTCGCCCTCGGCTTTGCCTTCCACCTGATCAACGCGAATTCCTTCCTCGGGTTCAGTAAAGCAAACCCCTTCACCACAAGGACTTATGCGATCCTGGCACTCTTCGGGTTCCTCGTGTTCATCGGGATCGCGGCGTGGATCTTTACAGGGATGTGATCAGGAGGCCCGCTGGGGTTACCGGATTAAAATTCGGGTTTTTTTCATGGCCCCCAGGAAGGTTTTATTTCATGACCGGAAATGCATCGCCAGAAAAATCACCCTGGCTTTTTTTATTCTGGTCTATGCGCTCTCCGTCCCCTTCTGGTTTATCAATGTCTTCTTCCCTGTAAACCTCCCGATAGATAATCTTCCTGTCACTGATATCGGGGCCACGTGCATGCCGCTTGTTGCCGCTGCGATCCTCGTGTACCGCGAAGGTGAGCCCGGGGGCGTGAGGAGATTTCTTGCCCGGGCGTTCGGGTACCAGGATGGTGACAGGTCACCCGGCTCTTCTTTCAACTATTATTTCAAAATTTGAAAGATGAACGACACTTTATCCCCGTTATCGATGATATCACGAATCAGTCCGGTATACGGAACGATCAGGAGTTCATAATATGGTACAGGAAATCATAAAAAAGATGATCACCGAAGCGATGGCTGCCCAGCACGCTGACGTGAACCAGATAAAAAAAAGACGCGGGCAGAATTTTGTCATCGATGATTCGAAAGTCTATGTAGATGCAGTCCGGGATATGAAACCCATCGGGGACCAGAGCAAGGCGGTCTTTGCCCTCCATACCGATTCGGTCAATGCCCATTACACGATCCTGAAAAGCCTGACCAGTACGATCCGTCCTGAAGACGATCCGTTTGTCGAACATTACCAGACACCCGTCATTCTTGAAATGCTCTATGATGCCGACCCGAAGTTCCGGAAGAGTGCTGATGTGTTTATCAAAGCGGTCGGCAAGGCCGAAGCTCTCATCGGCAAGGAGTCAGCCCGGAGGTACGCGGGATTCTATGGGCCTACCTGCGTGGTGGACTTTGCCCTGATACCGGGCAGCAGCAGCAACATCGTCAACCAGATCCTCAAGACCACGGATATCCCGGTTGCGCACAAGCAGACGATTCTTGCAGCGAAGTCATGGGGAATGAACACGTCCTATGGTATCGGGGATGTCTTTGCCCATGCGGTTGAAGGCGGCGCAACGCTTGCCGATGCCGTGAAACAGGAGGTCTCCATGATCCAGTCCATCTATGATACCCCGGTCGCAGCACAGGCAAAACTGATGGACAGCGTTGGCCAGTCATCGTTCGACTGCCGGAAGTACATGAAGGAGTACCGCACGAAGATGCAGGGGGCGGTCAGGGCATCGCTCGATGAAGGCGTTCACTACGGCAACATCGTGACCGTGCCGGCCTATTGTGTCGGCGACATCGCCCACCATATCTCCCAGTCCACGTTCAACATGTGCAAGGACGATGTGATCATGGCTGTCATCGAGTCCGTGACTGAGGTGATGGACAAGACACTCAACGCGGCGGCCCCGAAGATGAAGTCCCCGAACGAGGTGTTGTCGGTTGCAACCGGGGCATCGGCCAGTGCTGCGGAGTATATCCTCGAACTCGACGGGTTCAACGCGATCATGGTCGTGGACATGCTGACGAAGCGCTACCATAACTATGTCCAGCTCTACCCGAAGCGGAGTGCGGCCATCGAACTCCACAACTGTGACTTCATGGACATGATCTACCGTGGCTGGAAGATGGTAGACAAGGCACGGCGGATGCAGAGCAGCGAGCCGGGCCCGATAACGCCAAAAGTCGGCGGGTTCAATATCGACCTTTCGCCTATCCTGAAGAACGAGGTGATGGCCAATCCACAGCGGTACGCGTACCCGGCCTGTGCAATGACCGTCCGGTTCTCGGCCATGATGCGCCTCTCCGATTACCCCTGCCTCCTGACGAGCGAGCCGGTCACGGCGACGCTGATGACGAACATCATCGCCCTGAACAAGACCGTAGCTGCCGCACCTGCACGGATCTGCAAGGATTGTGCATCGGCCGCCCTGATGGATTTCCGTCACTGCTCCTGCCAGTGGAAGGAAGCAGTTTGAAACCCGGAGGGAAAAAATGTCAACTGTTAAAGATGGAAAACTGGAACTGCTTACGGACAAAAACAGTGCACTGGTGCTGGTGGATTACCAGCCCACGATGTTTTCCGGTGTTGCGTCCGGCGACAAGACGATCATCCGGAACGCAGCGTATTGTTCTGCAAAGGCCGCGAGTATCCTGAACGTACCGGTCGTACTCTCGACCATCAACCCGCAGCACAATGGCAATTTTATTGCGGACGTGACAAAAATATTTCCCGGCCAGGAGGTATTTGCCCGCATCATACCCAGCTTCGATGCATTCGAAGATGAGAAGACCTATGCTGCGTTCAAAAAAACCGGCCGCAGGAAGATCATTGTTTCAGGATTATGGACGAGTATGTGCTTTGCCTATACGGCCCTGCACGCGCTCAGGGACGGCTATGAAGTGTACGGGCTGATGGACGCAGCAGGAGATTCCACCCCGGATGCTCACAAGTATGGCATCAAACGGATGCTCCAGGCCGGCGTCATCCCCATGACGGTCGAGTCCCTTGTCTCGGAATGGATGCATGACTGGGGGAACCCGAAGGCCGGGGAGCTTGTGAAAGACGTGTATTCACGGTACGGCTATATGATAGGACTCCAGTAGGTTACCTGGAGGTTCCCCGTTTCATCCATATACAGGGATACCAACCTGGCAAAGCTCGTTGCACCACGGGTCACGACTTTAGTCTGTCCCTCTCCTTTTTCATCTATATCGGATCAATTAATAGATGTTAATGATCTCTGATGTGACTGAAAAACCGCTTGCAAGCTGGCGGGGAAAAGAGCGGTATGACACGGAGCTGCTCGATTGCCTGACCGTGATTTTCAAAAGCGGCGGGTGCAGCTGGTCAAAGTGCCGGATGTGCAGTTACCGCCACGAACGCTATGGCAAACAGAGCTGTGATGAGCTCCTGGCCCATCTCCGGGCTCAACTGGCAATGGTCCTCAGGGAGAATCCCGTGGATGGGTACCGTATGGTCAAGATCTTCACATCCGGAAGTTTTTTCGATCCGGCTGAAGTTCCCCCGGCATTTCTCCAGGATGTTGCATCAGCGTTCCGCGGCAAATTACTGATTGCCGAGACCCGCCCTGAGTTCGTTCAGGAAGCGGTGTTCAGGAATTTTATTGATGCAATCGATGACGGCAGCTGGAAAACCCCCTTGTACTGTGCCATCGGTCTTGAGACCAGCAGCGATGCGATCCGGGAGAAATGCATCAACAAAGGATTCAGTTTCGCAGATTTTAGGTGTGCAGCAGACACCGCCCATGCGATCGGGGCCGGTGTGAAGGCATACCTCCTGTTCAAACCCCTTTTCCTGACAGAGCAGGAAGCATTGAAGGATATGGAGACAACCATCGCAGACATCCAGCCGTTTGCTGATATGATCTCCATGAATCCCTGCACGGTCCAGCGGAATACGGAACTGGAATATTACTGGAAACGCGGCGCTTATCGCCCGCCCTACCTCTGGAGCGTCCTGTCCATCCTGAAGAATGCACCGGGCCACATCACCTGCGATCCTCTTGGCGGCGGACAGAAACGTGGACCGCACAATTGCGGGAAATGTGATTACGAGATCGTCAAAGGCATCCGCGATTATTCCCTGAATGCCGACAAGGACCTTATCGGTGCCCTGTTTGACACGGTCTGCGCCTGTAAGCAGGAATGGGAGTTCATCCTTGCTGAAGAAAAGCCCTGGTGCATGCCGCTGACCCGGTGAGAAGATCTCGTATATCCCTAGAGAATCCAGTAAATTCTTTTTTATTTCAGCTTAATTGTGCCCAGGATCTAATCGTGTCCGATTTTTATTCTGCCTGGTAAACTTAGTTTTCCGTGAATGCAGGCCAGATTATGGGATTATTAAATTCTGGTTTACTCCGAATCTTTTTTAAAAAGTGGTGAGATTCGGTAATGGTTGTTTTTCGGGACGAATGATAGAATACTAAAAAAAAGTTAGGTTGTTGTTGACACGGTCGTGTTACCCGTAGTATTCACTGTTGATGCAGTGGTTGTTTTGGTAATTACGGCTATCTTCGTCGGGGTGGGGGTGGGAGTAGGGGTTTTCAGGTCAGCCATGATCTCGACAACTCCTTTCGGGGTGACCGTGGATTTTTCTGAAACCAGGTTACCGTTCTTATACACTTCCACGGTCAGTTTGTCGGATGATCCATCCAGTTTCTGGAATGATGCGACAACAATACCCTCACTAGTTGGGATCTGGAAGAGTTTTTCACCAGAGCCTGTGACGGATGTCCCTGTGCCAGGAGTACCAACAGTACCTTCATATTCACTGATATAGGTGACACGCACCCAGACACCGGAATCCGGAATAACGAGTTGTACTGCACCTGTTGCTGTCGTCGCAGCAGTAACTATGGGTTCGACGGTTTCTGTAACATCAGGAACTAATACTTGCGGGAGGGTGGTCGTTGGTGCCGGAGTTACCAGGGTGGTAATATAGGGTGTGGGTGTTGCCACGGTTGGACCCGTATTCCCCCCAAGGGGATTGGCAAAAATTACTACTGCGGCAATGATGACGATGATAGCAATTGCGATGCCTCCCACAACGATCCATTTCTTCTTCGATGGTGTTGCCGGGGGAGGGGTAATCGGGGGCGCTGCCGGCGCTGCTGCAGCGGGTGCTGCTGTCGGTGGCCCGGCAGGCTCCACCGGTGCCGCAGTCTCCGGAGAACCGATCACCGGCCATTTCACATCAGTTGTGCCAGGTTGTGACGACTGAGGATCCTGAGGTACTGCCGGTGTTGCCGGAGCAACAGGAGATGCTGTTCCGGGTGCGGCAACCGGGACTGCAACCGGCTGTTCAGGTGCTGCCGGCGGTGTTGTTACTGCCGGTTGCTGCTGCCCATGCTGTTTTGGTACCAGGGGCGCGGGTTCCCTGCGGCGGGGAACCGAATCCTCGATGAGCGGCTCGATTGAATGAATGACATCTTCAATGGGCCGGTCTGTTGCTCCGGTACCGAATGTCGGGGGTGTGGTTACATGGACCTGGGGGACGGAGGATACCGGGTACGGTGCTGCGACCTGGGCCGCAAGATCGGCTTCTGTCACTACAGGTGTCCCGCACTTGTTACAGAATGCTGATTCCGGAGGAACGCGGCTTCCGCACCGGTTGCAGAATGAACCGGTGGGCAGTGATGTCGTCTCCACCGGCTGGGGCATGGAGGGTGCGGTCTCAATAATTTTCTTCATCGGGCCCGGGCGGGCGATCTCGATCTTCCGTTTCGGTGAATGGGATACCGGGGAAGCAACGGATTCAGTATGGTATGGTTGCACGGGAGTATTTGCCGGGTATACGGGTGCTTCTTCATGAGCCTGGATATCCGGCATAATGGTGTGCTGGACTGCCGCGGTAATCTGGTGGCGAAGTGCCTTTACCCATTCGTCGCATTCGCGCTGCCGCTCGCCACTGGTCTTGGAGAACGTGAGGATCATCTGCCGGGTCGCACCGGTATTGGTGATGATGGAGAGGGCGATCGTGGGGTCGCGGATGGCATTTTCACCGGGTTCGATATCCCTGAGGGTGGCAAGCAGGATCTCCTGGGGTGCGATGAGATGTTTCTTGCTGTCAACAAGAATAAGGCGGCGCGTTGTCAGCACTGCCTCAAAGGATACAGATTTGACTTTTATATTCTGTGCATTGAGGATGATTGATTCGTCATTATAGAGATTGGGATATGCCATGCTACCACGTTCCTGAATATATCTGCGCTATTCGAATAAAAAAAGTGTTTGTGGGAATCATGTTTTTTGTCTCACCATAACTGATCGCGACCGTTCATGTACGGGCGGAGGACTTCCGGTATAATAACGGTCCCATCGTCCTGCTGGTAATTTTCGAGAATGGCACGCATGACCCGTGAGGTGGCAATTGCCGTGGAGTTGAGGGTGTGTACGTGTTGTTTGGACTCGAAATCGCTCTTGTCCCGCACTTTGATGTTGAGCCGGACCGCTTGGTACGCGGTGCAGTTCGAACAGGAGACGACTTCCTTGTACGCATTCTCGCGCGGCATCCAGACTTCGATATCATATTTCTTTGCCGCCACGGTACCGATATCTCCGGTGCAGATGTTCACGACATGGTACGGAAGACCCAGTCCCTGGAAGATCTCCTCGGCATTTGCCAGGAGTTCTTCGACAATGGTCCATGAGTCTTCCGGTTTGCAGAAGACGAACTGTTCCACCTTGGTGAACTGGTGGACCCGGAAGAGGCCCTTTGTGTCAAGCCCGTGCGCACCGATCTCCCTGCGGAAGCAGGGCGAGATCCCGGCAAGGCGGAGGGGAAGATCCTTCTCTTCAAAGATCTCGTCCTGGTACATCGCAGCAATCGGGTGCTCGCTCGTGGCAATAAGGTAGGCATCATCGCCATCGATCTTGTACATGACTTTTTCGAAATCCCCGAGATCCGTTACTCCTTCGTAGGATGTCCGGTTGATCATGTACGGGGGAATGACCGGCGTGTACCCTTTTGCCGCAAGCAGGTCAATGGCATACCGCTGGAGTGCCATGTCGAGGAGGACGAGGCTGCCTTTCAGGAAATAGAATCCCGCACCCGATGTCTTGGTTGCCCGCTCAAAATCAGCCCAGCCCCGGTCGGCCGCGAGCTGCCCGTGGTTCTTCACCTCAAAGGAGAATGTTCTCGGGGTTCCTACCTTCCGGATCTCCACATTTTCGGTATCGTCCTTTCCCACCGGGACGCTCTCGTGCAGGATGTTGGGCAGGCGCATCAGGATTCCCCTGATGGCATTTTTCAGATCTTCCTGCTCGGCATCGCATTCCCTGATCTTCAGGGGGAGTGCGGCAGCTTCTGCCATCAGCGGCTTTGCATCCTGCCCGGCTTTCTTTGCAGCGTTGATGTCGCGTGCAATGGTGTTGCGCCTCTGCCGGATCTGGTCGGTCTCCACTTTTAGTTCGCGGGAACGGGCATCCTTTGCCAGCACATCGTCGACCCAGGGGATCTTTTCGATGTCCGCGCGTTTCCTGAGATCCGCTTTCACTGCATCCGGGCTGGCCCGTACGAACCTTATGTCAAGCATTCCAGATTCTCCACACCTGCCATTGACCAGTACATTGGTTTCGTTATCATTTATCGCCTTCCTTTTTCCGGGTCCGACCCCTTTATCTGGTCATGTGGATAAAAAAAGACGTGAAGACCTATGGCGGATTTTTCCTATATCTGTAAGAATCTTAGCGGTACTGCACCGACAAAAGGGGGCGAGTCCGGTGCCCCGGCCTGTTCGCGTCATTGTGAGACGGGAACGTTCTGTACTGCTGACTCAGCGGAAGGTGCAGCAGCAGGGAAGAAAGAATGCCCGTCTGCAGAGTATCTGAAAATTCTCGCGATCCGGAAAAGAAAATTTTAGGCGCCCCGGGGATCCTTGTGGGGGATAGACCCCCGTTGGATGCAGGGTCTTTCAGGACCGTATTTTGTATTCAAAATTTTTATCGATGACCTTGTAGACATCACCGGTATGGTAATTTACAATCACTTCGATACGATCGACTTTTTCAGTGCCCTGGAGTTCAACACCGCTGCCGGACTGGATGGGCCTGAATGTTGCAGTAAGCACCTCGCCATCGGAACGGGTGAGCCGTACAAAGACATCCCGCACGCCATACTGCCCCTTTCCTCCCATGAACTGCACAGAAACAATTTTTGATCGCGGGTCCCGCTCTGCCTGGAAATTTACCATGAATGTGTCGGGTGGTACCTGGGTCGGGCCCGGAACCAGGGAGACGGTTTCCGTTGTCGTGACCGCAATCACTGCAGGTTCGGACACCGTCGCGGTACTTATTGCTGCATCCGGTGTTTCTGGTGCAATGACACCGTTCACGGTTGTGTTCATGGATGAGGAGGGAGAGCCAGGGGATGGGGATGATACACCATGCAGGACACCAGAGAAGACAAGCAGGATGCCGATAATGAGAATGACGATGCCGGCTGCAAGTATCGTTTTTTTCTGATTAACCTTCGCGAGGATACCCGGGGTTTTATTGCCGGATGGCGGTATCGTGATGAGTGCAGATCGGGCAGGTGTCTTTTTTGCCAGAAGTGAGGACGGTTCGGTTTCAACGTTCCCAGTACCGGATCCGGTTCCGTCATCCTCCGGAATCATCATGAGGGGATCCGGGGTTTTCTCTGCCTTTACTGCGCTGCGGTTTTTATCGTCTGCTTTTGGTTTTTTTGCCCGGGGCGTTCCGGGTTTCTTTTCAGGGACCTGACCTGCAGCCGGTCTCTCGATCTCTTTTGGAGGGTTATCTTTTGATGAACCTATCATGGATCCGCAGGAAGGGCAGAACCGGGCACCCGGTTCAAGCAGGGTACCGCAGAGGGAGCAGGCCGGCGGTGGGGCGATTCGTGCGCCACAGGCATCACAGAACGCGGATCCCTCGGGCATCGGGCTGTTACATCGTGGACATGATACGGTTTTCTTCTTTTTGGAACCCGGCAGTTTCATGTTTCAATCCCCATTATGCTCCCGGACCGGTAAGCATAGTACGGTAACGCTCCAGACTGTAAAAGTCTTCCCGGTACTATTCCTATCCGTTCCACCCGGAATAATTCACACGCAGAAAAAACTGAGAGACCCTGCCGGATTCTGCTGTAAAGCAATACTCTATGTAGGCGAAACACGGTACACCTGTGCAGGAAATGAAACTATGAAGATCGCAGTCTGCGGGAAAGGGGGGGTTGGCAAGACGTTCATTGTCGGGACCCTTGCCGCGCATTTTGCAGCGTCCGGCCGCCAGGTCATCGCAATTGATGCGGACTCATCGCCCAATCTCGCACTCAATCTCGGGCTCTCGCTTGAAGAAGCATCACGAATCCTTCCTGTTGCAGACAATGAAGACCTGATACGTATAAAGACAGGTACGGAACACCCCGGTGTGTTCCGGCTCTTATTCACTGTCGACGATATTATCAGCCGGTACGCTGTGCCAACCCCCTCCGGGGCAAATCTGCTGGTCATGGGTACGGTAAAATCCATGGGATCCGGTTGTGTCTGCCCTGCACATTCCGTGATCAAGGCTCTTATTCGCCATCTTGTTGTCGAGCGTAACGAGATCGTGATCCTTGACATGGAAGCCGGTATCGAGCATCTCGGCCGGGGTACCGCTGAACATGTCGATGTTCTCCTCGCGGTCGCAGATGCAAACCTGAAATCCCTTGAAATCGCCTCCACGATCTGCAGGCTTGCGCAGGAATCTGAAATCCGCACCATTGGCCTTGTTGCCAACCGTGTTGCGAATTCACGGCAGGAATCCCTGATCAGGACTTATGCCGGGACTCACGGACTTCTCCTCATCGGCAGGATCCCGTTTGATGAACGGGTGGCAGATGCCGGTATGTCCGGGGAATTACCGGATCCTTCCGGTTCCCTTGCCATGAAGGCGATCGGGGACCTTGCCGATTGCCTGGAGACGATGATGCAGGATACCCCGCGTCTCTCTTCCGGAGGAGTACGCATATGAAGACTTTTGTCACGATGGGCCGGGGCGGTACCGGCAAGACTACGTTCGTTGCGCTGATGGCAAAATATCTTGTCGAACATGGAGAGACTCCTCTCCTGCTTGTCGATGCGGATCCGGACCAGAACCTTGCGGAGCTGGTGGGTGTTGATCTCGAGACGGCTGGGAAGAAGACGATCGCGGAACTCTTGTCTGAGACGTTCATCCAACAGGGTGGGACCATGGTGGGAATCCCCCCGTCCCGGAGAATCGAGAACCGGATCTGGCAGGAAGGGCTCTATGAAGGAGAGTCCTTCGATCTCTTCTCGGTTGGCACCAAATGGGTCGAGGGATGTTACTGCCTTCCGGATGCTGCCCTGAAAAATGCACTTGCATCGATAACCCGGCAGTACCGCTATATCCTCATTGATTCTCCGGGAGGCCTTGAGCACCTGAACCGGAAGATCGCAAGCGATGTTGATACCATCTTCGATATCATGGGGCCGTCTTCCAAGTCCTTCGCCCACGTGAAGCGGGCCCATCGCGTCATCAATGAGGTTGGGATCCGGTTTAACCGGTTTTTCGTTGTCGGGGGTTACGGCTTTGATGCCGATCCGGACCCCTCCTCACTTTCCGCGCTCGGCCTGCCGTACCTCGGAAAGATTGCAGCGGATCCGGAGGTGGCCCGGATGGTGCTGCAGGGAAAGAACCTGCTGGACACTCCTGCGGATTCTGCTGCGTACCGGTCGGTGGCAGGGATTGTGGGAAAGGTGTTGGGCAAAGAATAAATTCCAGGGGCTAAAAGCCAACACACGTTTCCGGATAATTTCATCCGTTTTTTTTGATTCGTTGATTTTTTAAATTCCAAAATTATTTGCAACGGTCTCTCACCCGGCTTCGCAGGGAGTTGCCTGGGCACGTGTCGAGCCCTCGCTGGCCAAGTGATCTGAAAGAGCCGGGAGTACCGGTACGTACGTAGCGCAAAACCAAATGAGGCGTTTTGCGCGTAAGGTATCGCAAAGGGCCTCGTAAAATCGCCCCGGATCCCGGACATAAAACAGGATCCCAAAAACAGGATTTCTTCATTCCCACCCTTCCTCATCCTGAATCCCATGGCAACCACCTGTCCTCAAAGGAAACATGTTCTGAACAGGCCGGTTTTTCTCCTGTAGAAATCGCCCGTTGCACCGCAGAGCAACGCATAGGGTTTTTCCGGGGCACTTCCCTCAATAACCCCCGAATCAGGCCGGTTGGAGTATTCCCGAACGTATCGATCTGGGGCTGCCGTGGGGCCGGATGGGTTGGAACGAGGGTTCAGGTCTCTCTATGAGTCATGAGTATCTTTTCGCGATCCGTACTATGGCGGGGTTCCCGATCCGGGTTATACGCTCCCTCGTTTTCGTCGGTGGTCGGGACCTGCGTTCCCTCGTAGAAATAACTACCCGTAAAATGCCCCGTTTGGCAAACGGAGCCCGAATTGAAAAAACGATCTTCCGATAGTCGCACTTTTTCACGAATTACCGATCGCCAATGTTAAAAAAATACCCTTGCCTTCCCCCATTTACGTATATGGGGGGTATTTCAGTCTCAAAAAAACGTCTAATTATTGCCTTTTGGTTGATCCGGGAACTGAGATCCTGTGGAAAAGGCTGGCCGGGGAAATGGCGGAGGTCCGGATCCGGGAGCCGGGACCGGCAGGGGGTTTCCCCAGGGGGTAGACGGGTTCACCAGTTGCCACTTCGATAACCTTATTTTACCCATCCCTCAATGTATAGATGAATCTCTGGGGCGGATCCACGATGGGACGGAAAAGTGTCAACTTCAGTATAAAAGAGATCAATACCGATCTCGCCCGGTTCCGCGATCTCAATATCACCATCGGCGCCATCACCCGGGAGCAGTGGGACGAGCCGATGGGACCCACGCCTTTTCCTTCACTCACAACCCTCCGCCCATGGGACCAGCGGCTCCTGAAACGGTACAAGCCATTCTATCTCCCGTTCTGCGATCTCTGCTGCATGTGCACGTACGGGAAATGCGATCTCACCGGCTCGAAGAAAGGGGCCTGTGGAATTTCCATGTCCGCCCAGCAGTCCCGTACGGTCCTCCTGTCAGCCTGCATCGGGGCGGCAACGCATATCAGCCACTCACGCGACCTCCTCACCCATCTGATCGCTGCTTCCGGGAGGGACTGCCCGATCAATGTCGGCGGCACCGGTGTCGAGGTGGAAGCCCCCATCACCCGGCTCGTCTGCGGGATCAAACCCATAACGCTGGGAGATCTTGAACCGGTACTGGACTATTGTGAGAACCAGGTTACCCAGCTCCTCGCGGTCACCCACACCGGCCAGGAAGGTAACAATCTCGACTTTGAGTCCAAGGTATTCCATGCCGGGATGATCGATCACGTTGGGATGGAAGTTGCTGATATCGCGCAGGTATCGGCGCTTGGTTTTCCCAAAGCGGACGCCGAAGCCCCTCTGGTGGATCTCGGTCTTGGCACGGTTGATACCAAAAAACCAGTCATCCTTGTTATCGGCCACAATGTTCCGCCGGCAACAGAAATTATCGATTACCTGAAAGAGAACGATCTCTTCCCGGAGGTCGAAGTAACCGGTATCTGCTGCACAGCACTGGATATCACCCGGTACTCGCCGAAAGCAAAGATTGTCGGGCCCATATCCTGGCAGCTTCGTTATATCCGGAGCGGTGTGCCCGATGTCATTGTCATCGATGAGCAGTGTATCAGGACCGACACTCTTTTTGAAGCGGCCCGGATCAATACTCCCCTCATTGCAACGAGCGAGAAGAACTGTCTGGGTCTGCCCGATCTCACGCATGAACCTGTGGAATCGATCATATCCGGATTCGTTACCGGAACCGTCCCCGGGGCTCTCATCCTCGACCCCGAAAAAGTCGGTGAAGTTGCAGTCCGGGTAGCCATTGCTATGGCCCCTCAGCGGAAGAAGCACAGCGCTCTCCCGACTAAGCACCAGCTCACCGAGTGGGCAAAGAAATGCACCCAGTGCATGCTCTGCCGTCGTGCATGCCCCAATGACCTGCCCGTGGCGCAGGCAATCAGACTCGCGGCATCCGGCAATCTTTCAGGGCTTGATGAGCTTTATGATGACTGTCTTGGATGCGGGCGATGTGAATCCGCCTGTAAGCAGAAGATCCCCGTGCACAGCCTCATCGTTACTGCTGCCGACAAGAAGACCCGGGAAGAGACCTTTTGCCTGCGGAGCGGGCGGGGCGCCATCCAGGATACCGAGATCCGCAAAGTCGGTGGTCCCATCGTGCTTGGCGAGATCCCCGGTATTGTCGCATTTGTCGGTTGCGCCAATTACCCGAAAGGCTCGCGCGAAGTAGCGGAGATGTGCATGGAATTTGCGCGACGCCGGTACATTGTCTGCACATCCGGGTGTTCCGCAATGTCGGCCGGTATGTACCGTGACGAGGAGGGAAAGACTGCGTATGAACGTTACTCCGGCGCGTTCGAAGCCGGTGGTATTGTGAATGTCGGCTCGTGCGTTGCGAACGCCCATATTGCCGGAGCTGCAATTAAGATCGCGAGCGTCTTTGCCAAACGTCCCCTGCGGGGCAATTATGAAGAGATTGCCGATTACGTGTATAACAGGGTCGGTGCGGTTGGCGTGGCATGGGGAGCCATGTCGCAGAAGGCCGCTGCCATTGCGGCTGGGTTCTGGCGTCTCGGTATTCCCGTTGTAGTCGGACCCCATGGCACCAAGTACCGCCGCATGCTGCTCGGCCGTGCTGACAAGGAAGCGGACTGGCTCGTGTACGATGCCAGGACCGGCGAGCAGGTCAATGGCGGGCCGGTGCCCGAGCATCTCTTCTTTGCGGCCGAGACCAAGGAGGAGGCGATGGTCATGATAGCAAAACTGACCATGCGCCCGAATGACACGAGCAAGGGACGGGCCAACAAGCTCGCCAATTACATCGACCTCCACAAGCGGTTGATCGGCGGTATTCCCCCGGACGTGTACCGGCTCGTGCGGACTCCAGCTGATATCCCGCTGACCATGAAGGATGAGATCCAGGTTCACCTGGCCGAGCATGACTGGAAAGAAGCCACCATACCGGACCCGACTCTCCTGTCCCGTATGGTCCACTCCCGGAAGGTGGCCTGATCATGCCGATGAACGAGTCCTGGCAGACCGCCGAGATCCCCGGGCCCAAGAAGGCCTCGCTCATCATGAAACCGGACATTGCGGACGCGATGATCCGGCGGGCAAAGCGCCCGATCATGATCGTCGGCCATGGCATCATCGAATATGATGTCGAAGGCAGGCCGCTGATTGACTGTCTCATCGACCTCTCAAGGAAGGCGAAGATCCCCATTGTCTCATCCGCCAGTACCAACAAGGAGTTCCTTGCCCGCGAGTTCGAGCCTGCAGCTATTATGTCGGCAATCGACATCAGTTACCGGCTGACGGATCCTGAATGGAAAGGGCTTGACGGGAAGGAATCGTATGATCTCGCTATCTTTGTCGGCCTGCCGTACTCGATGGAGTGGACAATCCTCTCCGGGCTTAAGCATTTTGCTCCCGGTGTCAAGACCATGACCTTTGACTGCGTGTACCAGCCCAATGCCAGCTGGTCGTTCCCGAACAGTACTATCAAGGACTGGGCGGCAAGTCTCAAGGGCATTGTCGAGAACCTCGAAGATTAGGAAGAATACCATGTTTGAGAAGATCCCGGTGGAAGTCGGCCTTACCCATGAAGGCGAGCGTGTCCGCAAGAACGACATGCAGGTGGAGCTTGGCGGTCCGAACGAGAAGGAGAAGTTTGAGATCGTCCGGGTCAGTCCTGCTGATCAGATCGAGGATGGCAGAATCTCTATTATCGGCCCCGATCTTGGCGAAATGGGGGAAGGAAAGCACTACCCGGTAGCGATCATTGTCGAAGTCTCCGGGGCAAAAGTAGAACCGGATCTCGAAGGTGTCCTTGAGCGGCGGATTCACGAGTACAGCAATTACATTGAAGGTTTTATGCACCTCAACCAGCGGTACGATATCTGGATCCGGCTCTCGAAGAAATCATATAAGAAAGGATTCACATCGTTACGGTTTGCCGGCGAAGTGATGCTCGAACTGTACAAGAGCGAGCTCCCAATCATTGAGAAGATCCAGATAACCTTCATCACGGATCCGGAAACGATCAGCCCTCTCTATGCCAAAGCGCTCACCACCTACGAGGCACGTGATGCCCGGGCACGCGGGCTCTCAGATGATGATGTGGATTCGTTCTATGGCTGTGCCCTTTGCCAGTCATTTGCCCCCACCCATGTCTGCGTCATCACTCCCCAGCGGTACGCAAACTGCGGGGCCATCAGCTGGTTTGACGGGCGGGCTGCGGCCGGTATCGATCCCAAGGGCCCGATCTATGCCATCGATAAAGGTACCTGCATTGACAAGGTAAAAGGCGAGTATACCGGTGTGAACGAGAGTGCCAAGCAACGTTCCATGGGCGAAGTGAACCGCGTCTACCTGTACTCCGCATTTGAGTATCCCCACACTTCCTGCGGGTGTTTCGAGGGTATCGCGTTTTATATTCCCGAAGTGGATGGCTTCGGCATTGTCCTGCGAGGATTCCGCGATGTAACGGTCAACGGCCTCCCCTTCTCGACAATGGCGGATTCCACTGCCGGAGGAAGACAGGTGGACGGATTCCATGGCATCTCGATCGAGTATATGCGCTCCATGAAGTTCCTGGGTGCCGACGGCGGCTATAACCGCGTAGTCTGGATGCCGCATGAGACCAGAGAACGCCTGAAACAGTTCATCCCGGAATCCGTGTTCGGGGCGATCGCAACCGAGCAGGACGTCAGGACGATCCCGGAACTGAAGACATTCCTTGAATCCCATAACCATCCGGTTACCAGCCGGTGGGATGCTGAGGAAGAGACCGGCAGAGCGGAGGATGGCAGTCCCCGGATCCCGGTCTTTTCCGGGGGGGACATTCCCTTCACTTCCGGCGGTTTCAGGATTATCTTGAAGAATGCCCGGATTACCGCTGATAAGGTGATCATCCAGCCAATCAAGCCGGGTTCTCCAGGGGGTGAGCACCATGGTGCAAAAAAACCCTGAAACCGGGAACCATCCGGGTCTTGATGCTGAACAGCTCTTCGCCCTCGCTCCCCATCTCCGCGAACTGCTCAAGGGTGTCCACCAGATCGAGCTGGAAAATTTCGCCATGGAAATCGGGGATCTCGAACTTTTTATCCCGACAACGGCCGCTTCACCGGGCATTACGCAACCGGGCCAGGCCGGCGGTATCCCGGTTGCTCCGGTTAAACCTTCAGCCCTGATCCAGGAAGCCTATATTCCCGCTGAATATTCGTTCCCGGGCAAGATTCGTGAAGTGCAACTCGGGGCAACCCGGGCCGAAGGGGGTAGCAGATCGCACTCTGTCACCATCGGTGGTTCAACAACGCCTGCATATTTCGATCCCGCACGACCCCCGGCCCATCCGGCAGTCATATCCCTTGATGTCTTCGATATGCCCGTCCAGCTCCCCAAGGTGCTCAAAGAGAACGTGGCCGACGTTATGAACGATCCGGCCGAATGGGCGCGGATGAATGTGAACAAGTTCGGTGCTGATGTGATCACCATTCACCTGATGAGTACCGATCCGCTCTTTGCCAATGCGTCAGCGGCCACCGCGGTAAAAACCGTTGAAAGTATACTCCAGGCAGTGGATGTCCCGCTGATCATCGGTGGATGCGGCGACCCGAAGAAGGATGCCGAGGTATTCTCCGCGGTAGCCGAGATGGCCGACGGCGAGCGGCTCCTCATCAACTCGGTCACGCTGGATATGGCACAGGCAAAAACCCTTGAACGGGTTGCAACAGCAGCACGCGACCATGGTCATGCCCTGCTTGCTTTCACGGGTCTTGACCTGAACAATGCAAAGGAGCTCAACCGGCGGTTGTACGAGTATATCCCTCCCGAGCAGATTGTCATGGACCTCACTACGGTTGCACTCGGGTACGGTCTTGAATACTCGTTCACCATCCATGAGCGGGCACGATATGCCGCACTCATGGGAGATACCGAACTGGCGCATCCCACGATCTCGGCTGCCACGAACGCGTGGGCTGCACGGGAAGCCTGGATGAAGATGGCTCCCGAGTACGGAACACGGGAACTGCGAGGCCCTGTCTGGGAGACGGTCAATGCCCTGACGCTCCTCCTTGCCGGTGTCGATCTCTTCCTGATGATGCACCCGGCTGCAGTACTGACCCTCCGGGATCTTATTCCAAAACTTTCAAGGAACGGCACGGCACACCCGGAGCAGATCGCCGACTGGGTGTGGGTGCGCATATGAGCGGGAATAGTCAGCCTGCCATAGAGAAGAAGCGAAAGAGCATCCGGGAGATCAGTCCTATCGATGTTTATAAACTCCTGCCGAAGACCAACTGCGGGAAGTGTCGTGAGGCAAACTGCATGGCCTATGCAACCCGGCTGGTCAATGGTGAACTGCTCCTTGCCGACTGCCTCCCGCTCTTTACTGCGGAGTACCAGTCAGCACACGAAAAACTATCAATTCTTCTTGCACCCCCGGTGCGAACGGTTACGATTGGGTCCGGCGAAAATGCGATCGATATTGGCGGGAAATACGTATTGCAGCGGCATGATTTCACCTATCATAACCCGACACCCATTGCCATCGATGTCAATGACCTGATGCCGGAACCCGAACTGCTTGAACGGGTCCGGCACATCGGGCAGTACTCATACAATTATATCGGCAGAACGGTAACCCTGAACGCAATTGCCGTCCGCTCGGTATCCGGCAACCCGGAAACATTTGCCTATGCGGTACGGGTCATCGCCAACGCCAGCCACCTGCCCCTGATCCTCTGCGCCCTTGACCCGGAGGTCATGTCTGCCGGCCTTGCTGCCGCTGCCGGGCGCCGCCCGCTCATCTATGCAGCTACTGAAGCGAACTGGGAAGCGATGGCGGATCTCGCGCTCGCCCACAATGCCCCCCTTGCGGTATTTGCCCCGGGCAATCTTGCGCTGCTGCGCTCGCTCGTAAAGACGCTGAATGCCTGCGGTATCCGAAATCTCGTCCTGGACCCGGGCACATTTGCCGATGAAGGGCTGGCTGACACCATCGCGAACTTTACCGCTATCCGTGCAGCCGCAACAAAACGGTTTGACGAGACCTTCGGTTACCCGCTTCTCGGGGTCCCGCTTACGGTCTGGGCAGGAGGAGAACTCTCTGAAGATGTGCTCAAGTGGCGCGAAGCGATCACCGCCTCCATGCTCCTCTCGCGCTATTCCGATCTCCTCATCATGCACAGCCTTGACGGCTGGGTGCTCCTGCCGCAGCTGATCTGGCGTTTCAATATCTATACCGATCCCCGGAAACCTGTCACGGTGGAGCCGGGTGTCCGGACATTCGGCCGGCCGGATCAGCGCTCTCCGGTCCTTATCACGACCAATTATGCCCTGACCTACTTCACGGTGGAGTCCGACATCAAGGCAGCCAACCTCGACTGTTACCTGATTGTTGCAGATACCGGTGGCCTGAGTGTCGAGAGCGCGGTTGCCGGGCGGTACTTCACTGCTGAAGCCATTGCCACGGCTCTCAAATCCAACAATGTCGCCGCACTTGTCGGTCACACGACCCTGATCATCCCCGGGCTTGCAGCCCGCCTGAGTGGCGAGACCGAAGAAGCGACCGGCTGGAAGATCCTGGTAGGCCCCAAGGATTCATCCGGTCTTCCGCAGTTCCTCCGGGAACGCTGGCCGCCGGAATCCTGAAGGTTATGATCACGGTTGCCATTTTCCTGCCCGCCCTGCTCATGACGGGAGGATCCAGCATTATATTCCTATCGACAGGTGCACACGATGACTGATACGTACAGGATTCTCTTTCACCCCATGGAAAAAGAGGTGCTTGTTGCACCGGGATCTACGGTTCTTACCGCTATCCGGGCTGCCGGTATCCTGGTCGAGAGCATCTGTGGCGGGAAAGGCGAGTGCAACAAGTGCCGGGTTATCCTTGTCAAAGGCGACTGCGATGCCGGCACTCCTGCCTCTCTCCATGGGCTGTCGGCAGATGAGATTGCCAGGAAGTACTGCCGTGCCTGCCAGACACATATTCTTGGACCCTGCGAGTTTACCATCCCTGTTGAGAGCCGTATCGATACTCCCAAGATCCTAGAAAATCACCATGAAGACCTACAGGAGATCTCTCCTTCGGTCACCCGCCACCTGGTTGACCCCAGCCGCTGGCACACCATCCATGCAACTGCCCCCCGGTCCCTCCGGCTGGAAGGCTGGCATGGCCCGCGCCCCCATATGACCAAGGATCAGCTCGATCAGTTGACGACAACCGATCACCCGCTTACTGTTACGATTACGCGGACGGGGGGTTATCCCGAGGTAATGGAGATCTGCGATGGAGACCTGGTGGCACAGAATTACGGCGTTGCTATCGATCTTGGCACCACCACGGTTGTCGGCCTCCTCCTGGATCTGAATACCGGAAAGGTCCTGGGTGAGGCATCTGTCCTGAACCGGCAGATCACGCATGGCGAGGAACTGCTGACCCGGATAGCCGTTGCAAAGAAATCCGGCGGGAGAGCAAAACTCCAGTCTGCCGCTGTCGAGAGTATCAATGCCGTTATCGGGCACCTGGCCCGCCAGGCCGGGATCGCAACAGCAATGATCACCGATCTCTGTATTGCCGGAAATACCGTCATGGTGTATCTTCTCCTTGCGCACGATTCCGGACAACTGGAGATTGCCAACATAGCGGTTCCCCGCACGCCGGAAATTGTTGATGCCGGGACTCTTGGAATTTCTGTGCATCCCCTTGCCCGCGTCTTCTGCCTCCCGAATGTGAGCCGGTTTGTTGGCGGGGATGCTGTCGGGGATATTGTTACTGCCGGCGTGACAGACTCGCAGGATCTCTCGCTGGTCATCGATCTGGGTACAAACGGCGAGGTTATTCTTGGAGATGCCGACTGGCTGGCATCGGTCTCCTGTGCATCCGGGCCGGCATTCGAGGGTGCCGGTATCTCGTCCGGCATGCGGGCTATGAAAGGGGCGATCGATCATGTGGCCATTGATCCCGTGACAGGGGTTGTCTCGTGGACCACGATTGGTGACGCCCGCCCCCGGGGAATCTGCGGGTCAGGCATCATCGATGCCGCAGCCGGTATGGTTGCTGCCGGCATTCTTGATTTCACTGGTCGGCTCGTGGACGAAAAACCCGGGGTTCGCACGGGTCTGGATGGCCCGGAGTTCGTGCTCGTCCCGCATGACAAAACCGCGACCGGGCAGGATATCCTGATCACCCGCGATGATATGGCATATCTCATTGATTCGAAAGCCGCTACCTGTGGTTCCATCGGTGTGCTCATGAAAAAATATCGCGTACATATTGAAGATATCCGGCACGTGTACCTTGCCGGGGCATTCGGTGCCTACGCGGATACCAGGAAGATCATTGCGTTTGGCATCATTCCGGACTTTAACCGTGCAGAATTCCACCAGATCGGAAACGGTTCTCTTTCCGGTGCCTGTGCCGCGCTTCTTTCCTTAAAGAAACGACAGGAGGCAGCTGAAGTGGCAAAAAAGATGGTGTACATTGACCTGCTGGTTGATGCCGATTTTATTGAAGAGTATGCAGCAGCGGTTTACATCCCCGGCAAACCGGAGTATTTCCCCGGCCACTGATTCCCGGTGGAACAGTATCTCCACCTTCCCGTTCATGGAACCTATATGTGAACTCCCGGAAGAATACTCCGGGTAGTACAAGGATATGATGCGTGACGATACTACCCGGGAAAACTGGGATGCGGATTACCAGAGAAAAGGACGGCTGTATGGCGGTACCCCCCACAATGTTCCCCCTCTTCCGCCCGGTTCACGGGTGCTGGAGCTCGGGTGCGGGAATGGCCGGCTGCTGGCTGCCATGCTCCACCGCGACTGGCTGGTAACGGCGATCGATTTCTCATCCCGGGCAGCCGTGCTTGCACGGTCTGCTGCACAGGAAGGATCCGGAGCAGACATAGCCATTGCTGATGCCGTGTCGCTTCCGTTCGGTTCCGGATCTTTTGACGGTATTGCGGCATTCCATATTATTGGTCACGGGAAGATTCCTGAACGTGAAGCAATCGCCAGGGAGATCATACGGGTACTCTCCCCGGGTGGCCAGCTCTGGTTTACCGATTTCTCAATACATGATTTTCGGGCCGGTACCGGTCGCGAGACGGAACCTGGGACGTTTTTGCGGGGCAATGGTGTCCAGACCCATTATTTTACCGAAAAGGAAGTTGAGACTCTCTTTTCAGGTCTTCTCCGGGAATCTATCAGGGTGACGGAATGGTCGCTCCGGGTCCGGGGAACAGAGTACCGGAGATCGGAAATTTCAGCGGTATTCAAAAAAGAGGAATGATGCCGTAATTTTGATACTGTTTTATGGTATCCGCACCTACGTACCCTCACTGGTGAAAGACCATGAAGACTTCTGCAATACTTGTGCTGATCGCGATCTGCCTTCTGTTCTCCTCCGTACCGGGAGTTGCTGCTCTCGGGGGTGGCGAAGGATGGATCACCGTTTACTCGAATGTAGATGGTGCTGCGGTGTATCTCAACGGGGAATACAAGGGAATGACCACCAATGGTGACCTGAGTATCCTGGTGTACACTACCGGAACTCCCTATACCACTGCATCGGTTGAGAAATCCGGTTATACCACGTACACCTCCGGTGTCACGATGCCCGCAGAAGGGCAGACCACGACCATCTATGCAACGCTGAACCAGATCGTTACCCCGACGCCCGTCAGTTATGGGTGGATCTACGTCACATCCCAGCCATCCGGGGCAGAGATCTACTTCAACGGTGATTACCGGGGTCTTGCCCCGCTGACGATTTCGGATGTCTGGCCGGGAACGTACACCATCTCTGCGGAGAAGAACGGATACCGCACCTATTCAACCACGACTTCGGTCTCGTCCGGTTCGCAGACCAGCGTGTACTGTCCGCTCACTGCATTATCAACATCAGGTGCTCTCTATGTTCTGTCGTCCCCGACCAACTCGAATATTTATCTCGATGGGACCTACAAGGGCATCACTCCGATGACAATAAACAACCTGGCTCCCGGTACTCACATCCTTGAGATCGATCATGCCGGGTATTATGACTGGAAATCCTCGGTAGAAGTTCCGTCCGGTGGTACCAAGACCGTAGATACCACGCTTAACCCGGTACCGGCCAGCACAACCGGCTGGCTTTATGTTTCATCCAGCCCCGGTGGTGCAACAGTAACCCTCGATGGCAGCACTATGGGTGAGACCCCTGCGTCCGGATCCCTGAAACTGAACAATATCGCCATCGGGACTCATACCGTTGTTCTCACCCGGTCAGGGTACGAGCAATATTCCACACGTACGTCAGTCTCCTCAAACACCGTTACAGAAGTGAGTGCAATCCTCCAGCCAACCACGACTCCCTCCGGCACCGGTGGCCTGTCCGTCACGTCATCCCCGTCGGGCGCCAATGTCTTCCTTGACAACCAGTTCATAGGAATCACTCCCCTTTCGATCAGTACGGTGCCAACAGGCAGTCATGTGGTATCCATCAAAATGGATGGGTACCAGGAGTACAGTGTTACCACACCGGTGAACACCGGTGCAGTAAGCACGGTTTCAGCTGCCCTGACCCAGGTCACCCCGACCCTGAAATCCCCCATGATACCGGTAGCAGGATTCATCGCCATTCTTGGTGCAGCATTTATTGTTCTCCGCAGGAGACACTAACCGGTTTCCTTTCTTTTTAGTAGTCATCCAGTCCATTCTGTGATGCATATTGTCTGGGGCAGATCATTTCAGGATCCCGTCTCCAATACAAAAATCATACCGTTTTAATCATACCGGTTTTGCCTGAAAACCTGATCCGGAAAACCAGGGTATTGGATTCATCTGATAATCTGGATCCAGGGTCCCGGATATTATCGCTACAACCGGATACCCCTGGTCAATGGTTCTGGATAATCTGCCGGCATCATCGCACTCCGTCACGTTCCCCATTGGGGAATGTGGCGTATGACAGCGGACGATTACCCGGTAAGGAAATTTTTTCTGACTAAAAATGGAGAACAAGTTCTTCAATGTCTACGGGATGCCCACAGGAGAGCACAACCGGCAAGCGCAATTCCTGCAGGAATGCCTCCAAAGCCCGGGGATTGGGTAGCCTCGGGTGTCGTGGCGGTATAGGCAAGGACTACGGAGATCCGGAGGGTTCTGCCTGCAGTCACATTAACGTTTTTTGTTACCGGGGCATACCCGCTTTTCTGGAACTGGAGCGTGTGGGCTCCCGGTGTAATCTCATCAAAGGTGGATGGTGCATTACCGATATAGACTCCGTCCATCCAGACTTCGGCTTCCGAAGGGGATGCAGAGATATTGATGGATCCCGTGTTTGCCGATACAGCAGCTGCAGCCGCTTTCTCCGGATCAACAATGGTATGGGTGATAGAAGGGAGCGAGTCCACATTATTGAAAACCCGGGCATAGTTGTCCGGGAAGGTGATGGTCACTTTTGCCGGTGAAAAATCAGCGGTGATGACATTGCTCACTGCGGAGCTCTGTAACGCGATCTCCGCCTTCTTGAAGTCCATGGTACTGGTCAGGTATTCAGTTCCTGTGGGAACATCATTCACATTCGCAAATTTTTTCAGGAGAAGGGAGGCGCTTGACCTGTCCATCGAGATGAGCTGAGGGGGATCGGAACTGCCGGCAAGCCCTTTCACCAGCTGCTCTTCGAGCATGGACTGGGGGATGGCGTTCTCGATGAGCCCTTCAAGAGTGAACCGGAACGTTGCGGTTGCATCCCCGCTCTTATCCACGGTAATATCTAATGAATCGGCAGTGAATGCATGTGCCGGGATGGTAATCAGGAATGCACTGCAGATGAGCAGGAGCAAGCCCCGGGTGATGTGCGGAGTGATGTCGGCCATGGTTATTTCCCCTATAGTATGCTATCGGATGAACGTTCGTGCGATAAGAACTGAACGCAGGTTTTCTGATACTGATTTAACCGGATAACCGTTAAGTATTTGCACAGGAATCCTGCATCCTTCTGTCAGCGCCGTATCTTAATATAGGCTCGGTGCACATATTCCTGAAGATATGCTGGATTCGCTCCTCTCGCTTGCGCTCAATATCGATCAGAACCTCCCCCTGGTTGTCAACGAGTACGGGATCTGGACATATGTCATCCTCTTTATCATCATTTTTCTGGAAACGGGTCTTGTTGTCACCCCGTTTTTACCCGGTGACAGTCTGCTCTTTGTCGGCGGGGCAGCAGCCGCAAGCGGTATCCTCAACCTCGAGTACCTGCTTATCGTAATCATTGTCGGGGCTGTGCTTGGAGATACCCTGAATTACTGGATAGGCAACCGTGTCGGGCTTCATTTTTTCCTTGAACGTTTCCCGAACCTGGTAAAAAAGGAGTATATCGACAGAACCTACGGGTTCTTTGAGAAATATGGAGGAGCGACCATCTTTGTCGCCCGTTTCGTCCCGATGGTACGGACATTTGCACCCTGCCTTGCCGGGATTGGTTCAATGCGGTACCCGAAATTCCTCTTTTATAATATACTCGGGGGGATTTCCTGGGCGCTTGTCATCGTCCTGGCGGGATATTATCTGGGTACGTTTACCGTTGTCAAAGAGAACATGAGTCTTCTCATGATCGGTGTTGTTGCCCTGTCTGTTGCCACGATCCTCTTCATTGTTGCCAGTCTGATCATGGCATGGTGTAAAAAACCGGCCAATGAGAAGAACGACAGGTAACCTGACCTGCATATCTCCCCTGTATTTTTCCCGGACCAAATAGTATTTTTTATTGTCTTCATATCGTAAAAATGCCGGACACGAGGAAAAAAGTTAATCTGTTCTTGTAATAACCAGTCCCTTGTTGTCGGCCTTTGTTACAATGGCAATTTTCAGGCCGAGCGGGTCCAGCATTTTTTTCATTGCGGATTTATCGAGTTCGGTGACAACGGCAATTGAGGGACCAACCGAACTCATGCCCACAAACTCCAGTTTTCGTTCGCGGAGCAGGTTCATGTAATGATAGATACCGTAACTGTGATGCTCCACTTCGGCACGTTTGGAGCCCCGGAACTCGATCTCCCAGATGACTTCCCCAATCTTTCTCACATCATCCCGTTCAAGGGCCGGGACCAGGTCCATGAGGAAGAGATATGCCTTGAGCTCACGATCCCGGTAATCGAGGGTCCGGGCCTTATTCATCAGGAGATCGAATTCCTGCGTCCCGGCTGAGGAGATGTCCGTGGGCGGGATGAGGATATACACATTTCTTCCTTCTGCGAACGAGTGATGATATACAAGCGAGAGCTCATCGCCCATCAGGACCATGCCCCCATGGATACTGGCTGCCGGGCCGACACCGGTCTCAAAGCCGAACGCGATTTTCCCGTCTGCGGTCTCTTCGACATAGTTATGGCCGATCAGATGCCGGAGCTGGGTGACAGTCAGCGGGGAGCCGACTGCATCGTTGAGGGCGGTTGCAACCGCGATCATAACCGTGCTGGTCGAGCCGAGCCCCACATGTTTGTGCTCGTGATCGGTCACCCGTATCGCAAACCCGCCTTTGTATCCGGTGATCTTCCGGAAGACCTCGACAAAGTTTTTGACAATGGGTGCCCGGTTATAGTCGATAGTAATCTCCTTTTTTGTGCAGCGGACTTCTGCGGTGCAGTAACACTGGATGGCAAACCCGATGCCCCCTCCGCCTGGGTGGTCCGGTGCAAAACGGTTCATGTCCAATACGGTCAGGTGGATCCGTGCTGGGGCTTTCACGAGCACGGTCCCGGTAACGGGTTTGAGAGAATATTTCTTCTTCTCAAGCCCCAGGGTCTTGAGATTTTTTCCCGGGGCAAACGTACCGAACTCGTATTCCACAAGATCGAGATCGCCGCCACGGATTTTCATGATTGCCATGGGTAACAGTTCCTGTTAGGAGCAACCAGATTTAATGTTTCGTATTTCTCGTGTTTGTTCCCGTTGAAAAGGTAAGAGAACGGTCCGGATGCCAAAACAGGGAATATATCCCTGCAACCCGGTAATGGTGCATGAGATCTGCATATCGGGTTCAGTACTTATCTCAAAATTTCTTCGTGAATCGAGGCAATGTACACTTCCTGTCAAAAACCTGAACGAATAGTTTCACCAGTATCAGCATCGCAATCGATCTCCGGCAAAAAAAATTCAACCACCCCCTCACCCCCTGCTCAAAATTTTTCAGGCAGGGTCTGGTTGATCGGCAAACCCTCTCACGCCGGCAAATCAAAAATTTTGTAGCATGTACATGCATTTTGTAGCATAATTACCCAATTGTAGCCTCATCAACTAACACATCATGATCGCGATTGGTTTTTTTTGCTCTGTAGAAATCATTTCGAAATGATAACGCTCCCGGGCTACCGTTGCATATATTGGCGGGGGTCGGGCGGTGTACTTCCCGTGCGAACAAACCGATATAATTCAGGTAAGTACTATCGGGAATTTTCCCCCGGATCTGTTGGTCACGGACGACAAAGTATCATAGTACACCGCCAGACCCCCCCAGGCCCCTCCCTTTTCCGTGCCGGATTCGTGCAGGTTTACAGGATGAATGAAGGGATTGTCCAGGCACCATGGGGGAGGGGGGGTCGCATGGTGTACAAACAGGGGAATGAGGAATGTTATTTCAAAAAAGGTTTTCTACAGAGCAATTTTTTTTCAGCAGAGTCTGGCTGAAAAAAGGCTCTGGAATACCTTAATCCAGACAACTTGAAGGAACCCTTTGCGTATCTGAAATTTTCCTGTGATGAGTGGATAGTCAGCAATCCGTATCCGATCCCAATCATCTGAAACTACGAAGAACCGTACCAAAAGTAACGGATTTTGGTTTATTCCCGGCCTGAAGGGGAGATTCATGATTCTAGTATTAATATCACGGAACGTGGGAAAAAGGAAAAAAATTTTCCGTTCCCGCGTCCCCCGGATCCCTTGTTGTTTTATTGTCACGCACAACTGATCACGCATTAATACCGGCGAATAATATCATTTACTATCCATGTACCCTGACCGGATAACCTTCACACGGATGGTCAATGATGTGCCCGATCTCACTGCTGCCGGCAGGGAGACCCTGACGGTTCTGTACAACGGGCCGCTTCGGCTCCGGCAGATCCTTGCTGCGGTCAATACCCCGAGAGAGGGTTCCGGTGCGAAAGAAAAAGGTTCCCGTGACATCTCTGAGTCTGCGCTCAGGAAACGGCTGGAGTCCCTCATATCCCGTGGCATTGCAGCACGCACGGGCAATGAGCGGATTAACCCGTATTATTTTATCCGGCGCCAGTGGCTCTTCAATTATTATATCATGACCAAGTGTCGCGATGGCCCGGATGCCGGCCTGCTCGATCTCACGATCCTTCTC
Source organism: Methanoregula sp. (assembly GCF_028679125.1). Taxonomy (GTDB): domain Archaea; phylum Halobacteriota; class Methanomicrobia; order Methanomicrobiales; family Methanospirillaceae; genus Methanoregula. Next base: position 92,159 of record NZ_JAJRCG010000003.1, read on the forward strand.
CATGAACTGTCCCGGCAGAGCAGGGACGGTGCGACAACTCTGCCCCACCCGCGTTTTATTGCGGCATTCGGCGAGCGCACGGAACGTGGCAACCAGGTCTCGGCAGAATATGCGTCATTCAAGACACACCTTGGTAACAGTACTGCCATTGATAATTATCTTGAGGGAATCTACTCGGATATTTATGAAAACCGTGTGCCGGCCAGTGATATCGACAGCCAGCTGGCCCGGGACTTCCTCCGGTTCGTGGCTGCGGCACCCCAGGAAGAGAGTACGATTCGCTTCTTTTTGTGGTATGCCGGGTTCTTTTATACCCTTGATCTGCACCAGGAGGCGCTCGATACCTTTGATCTCGGAGTGGAACGTGCACAAACTGATGGTGTGAACATTGCCGGGATTCTCGACAGTGCCCGTATTTCCCGCGGCACGCTCCTCCTTTACCTCAATGAATTAGCCGGGGCCAGACAGGCGTTTCTTGACCAGTACCACGATCGTGGCGCAAGCCCGTTCTCTAAAGCCAAGAACCTGTTCGGGATTGGTGAAGTAGATCTTATCAGCAGCGCGGATTCCACATCCTCGATCATTAGCCGGTTTACCCAGGCCGCAAATTTCTGTCGCGAAGCGGATCCGGAGGGAACGGACATGGATGTCCAGGAACTGCATGGCGACATCCAACGGCTGACCGCATCTGCCGAACGGATCCAAGGCAGGTTGCCGGAATCAGCTGCCGGTTATGCTGCTGCTGAGAAGATTTACCGAAGCGGGGAGATGTTCCGTGGTCTGTCATGGCTTCTCCCCGATCAGGCAGAACTCCTGCGTGCCCGGGCATTTTGTGCGGAAGGGTCAGAGCGGGCACAGTTCCTTGAAGAATCTGCCCGGAAATATGACGAGGCAAAGATTGCATTCCAGCGAATCCGCAATATACGGGGATATGCCCATACGCTTATCGGGGAATGCGAACTGGCGCGTATTGCCTACCAGAAAGCAGGCACTCCCCTTCCTGCCGACCTGGAGACAAAATATGATAATGCTTTTGAGATTTACTGCCAGATCAATTCCCGCTGGGGAATTGTCCGGATGTTCATCTCGGAAGCTCTGCTCTATCACAATGAGGCCGGGAAGTTCCCGGACAAGTACGCAGATACCGCAGACAAGCTCGAACAGGCAGCGCGGTTCAGCCGGGATCTTGGCCTGAATGCCGAACTGGCGATCATCCAAAGGATCCGGAATCATTCGGATCCATCGAAGGAACTCAATCCGCTCCTCTTCCTGTAACCCGCGCGGTAAAAAAAAGGTTATCCGTGGCTGGATGGCCGGTCGAAGAAGATATTTTTACCTGTTGCCGAGAGCGGGATAGCGTACACAACGGTACATTCCTCTGGCAGGAACTTCAGGTCACGTGCAGCAACTCCTGCGGAGTACATAACCCGGTTATCCACATTGTGGATCTGGGCGGTCTTGACTGCGGAACCAACCGCAATCCCGAGATCGGCCATCCGGATCACGCAGTTCGGGCCGTCATAGGGCGTATCGGATTTCTTTTTGCCCTTCCGTGCTTTTTCGAATTCTGCGCACGTGGGATATCCGCATCCACCGCAGTTGATGCCGGCGATGGTATTTCCCCGCGAGCCGATAAGGACACAGGCATCGGATGCTGCCAGGTTCCTGGCATCACGGATGAAGAACCCGATGTTCCGTTCTCCACCCAGGTTCTCCAGCCGGGTTGCGAGCGTATCTGTTTCTTTTTTCGTAAGCACGCGAATCTCCAGCGTGTCTTCCCCCTTGCCTTTGGGGGCTGTCCTGGCAGCAAGGGCCATGAGTTCTGCCACGGTTTTTACCGCATTCTGTTCCGGGGTCATAAGGCAATATGGGTGGAAGGTGTGAATAAAAGTTGTCGGTGGAAAATTCCCTGCGAGAAATCAGTATTGGTTGTATATTGCGTGATCCAGATGTCGTGCTGTCATGCCGGTGTTGTACCGGATACTCCCGTTGGTGCAATTATTCCTGTGATCCGCACCATTGTTTCCTGCGAAATCACCCCCGGGTTTTATGCCCTCAATGCTAGTGAAGAGTGAACTGAAGCAGGAAAAACACGGGCCTTATGTTTTTTGCGGCATTCCTGATATTTTTCTATTCGCAGAAAGGTCAATGCCAATCCCACGCATACCGGCAACTTTTCCTTCATGAACAATCGGGACATGGTAGACCACGGTATCGAACGTACTCCCGTCTTTTCGCACTGCCGTGAATTCATGGGATACAGGAAAGTCTGATGGTTCCTGAATCTGAGCTTTCTTATAATTCTTCAGCACCCTGTCCCGGTCTTTCTGGTGGATCGTCTGCCATATATACAGGTCCTGCCGGAAATCCTCCTTTGACATACCATACATTTCCATTCCGCAGTTATTCACAAAGGTAAATTTTCCGGAAGCATCGCATTCCCAGACATTCTGGGGAAGCATCTCGGCAAGATTCCGGAACCTCTCCCCGTCGGCACGCAGGGAGTCTTCGGCATTTTTTTGTTTGGTGATATCAAGGAAACTTTCAAGAAGGTATGTCCTGCTGTTGATGGAAACAAGAACTACGGTCTTGAGTACGGGTTTTCTCTCGCCCTTCGGTGTGCGTATGGTGCATTCAGTGCGGGTGATATCCAGATTCTTATCGGTGATTGGACAGGCTCCTTTCTCGGAAGGGCAGAACACCAGGTTGCACGGCGCACCGATGACGGCATTTTTTTCACATCCGATCATCTCCAGTGCGGTTGAATTGATGTCAAAAATGGTATGCGTCCCGGGATCGATGATGGCTATCCCTGACTGGGTGGAGTTGAATATTTTCAGGAGATAATTTTCACTGTTCTTGATAATATCGTCAACTCTCTTACGCTCACTCTCCCGGAGTGCAGTATCCACGACATGCCGCTGGAGGGTAATTGACGCTGCCCGGGCATAAAGTTCGATGAGAGGGATAGTATCTATTGTCTCTCCTTCCGGAAGAATGAACAGGATATTTCCCAGGAGATTTCCCCTCCACGTGAGACCAATCGAATAGAAATCCCCCAGGTTCAGTTCTGTTTCAATTTCTCTTGCGGTTTCTGGAGAAATCTGTTTAAAGGATGCATAATGAAGTCTTCCCGGAAGGTGGTAGAGTTTTCCGGATGCAAGAAGCTGTGTCAAACTGTCGTATGCCGGGGCATCATCCCAGGGAAAATTATTCTCCCGGCACCTGGTTACAAACGTCTCGGCATGGGTTCCGAAAACAGCCCGTTTTCTCAGTGTTTTTGTAACCGGGTCATAGTCATTCACATCAACAATTGCATGGGGCAGGAGATCCGTTAACCCGGTGCCGATTGCAGCATAGATGTCTGCATCCCATGGCAGTTCGGAGAATTCTTCGAGTTTTTTGGAGAAAAACTCCATCTGGGAGAGGTACAGGGTGAGTTTTTCCGTTGCTTCCTTGCGCTCTGTTATATCCGTACCAACGTTCTGGTATTCATAAACCGCGCCGGTCCCATCATGTAATGCACGAATAGTCCAGAGACACCATCTTGTCCGACCGGCATAATCAACAATACGGACTTCACTGGTTGCCACCGGGATTCCGGTTTTGAGAAGGGAGATCAGCCGGTCCACTTTTGCCTGATCATCCCCGAAAATAAAGGGCAGGGCTGAGGTACCGGTGAGAGCCTCCGCAGTAGTTCCGAGAAACCGGGCAAAAGATTCATTCACAAAGGTGATTGTCCCATCAGGTCTGACCCGGTTGATGAACTCGGTCTGGTCTTCCACGATTCCCCGGTACCGGGCTTCATTTGCTACCAGTTCGAGCTGATATTTCTTTTCCCGGGTAATATCCTCCATGATGATGGTTACGCCCTTACGTCCATCATCAAAAACAGTTCCGATACTTTTGATCTTGAAATACCATTCTCCCGTTTCCTTTTCTACCCGTACTTCTTTTATCTTCCCGTCATCAGCAATGAGATCGGAAAATATCTCGTGGAGATTTACGTTGCGGATGGCATTGCACGGAATAGTGATGATATGTCTGCCCGTCACGTCCTCTCGTTTTAACTCGAAGAACTGGAGAAAATTGTCATTAAAAAAAATTACTTCATTATTTTCATTCAGGGTGATGGAGAGATCGGATGACATGTCCAGCATGGCTGAAATAGGTATCCGGTGCGACAGGAAAAATACCCGGGCCGTGCCATAGGTCCGGCTTTCAACCTGTCCGGAGATCAGGAGAATTTCCAGATATTTTGCAAGAGAATTCCTGTTCATCTTCAGCTGCGATGCAATATCGGAGATTGTCATCCCGCGGGTATGTGTTTTCAGGATAGCTCTGATTCGGGAGATCTTTTCTTCTTCAAGCATATGAGGACCAGGGATTCCACGTATGGGCTACGGGAGTAGAGAGCCCGAACGATTTTGCACGTTTTTACCATTTATTTTATGACCGGTTGATAATGCACACGTATTATTAAAGTATAATCTTTTTCCCGTCATCAAATTATAAAGATTTGCTCATCATCTATGTTGTGCACTTTATAATTGCAGCCATGAAAGCATTTCAGGTATGCAACCATTTATTGCAAAAAAATATAATCTCATTTATTTTACTATATTTTATCCACGGTATGAGAGACGGATCTCAAGGACCGTGGAGGGGGGAAAATGACATGCGTGGAGTTCATGAAGGCAGGTTTGAGATAGAATCCCAGACGGATCCCTGGATTAAGTACGGCGATGAACTGTTGATCATGGGGCAGGTTGTAAAGGCGCTTGAATACTATGATCGGGCACTGAAAGGCTCGTCAAAGTATACCCAGACGCGTGCATGGCAGAGCAAAGCAAATGCCCTTGATGCGATGGGCAAGTATAACGATGCAATCGAATGTTATGACAGTGCGCTGAGCTGCGATCCGGAAGATGCTGAATGCTGGTTCAATAAAGGTATTCTCCTCAAGAAGATGGGGCAGGAAAATGAAGGTGCGACCTGCATCCATAAGGCAATCCATTTCGCCATGGGACACCAGTAATCTCATAACGGAAATCTCTTTTTTTTACACGCAAGGCTCACGTGTGCGCCGGTTTTTCGGGGAATGAAAGAAGGAAAAAACTATTGACGTTCACAAATGCCATGCATCATTGGGTGGCAAAGAATTATTTTCCCTCCGGTTTTACGATAATATACCCTCACTATGGGTGAGGTGTTATAAATCAGAGGTATGCCGGGACATAATGTGATGTCATGAAATCTCTCATCCGAATGCGGAAGACCGGTACCGCACAATTCGACAACAACGGGGGTTTCCCACCCCCGAACTATATTCTGGTTCGTGTTGCATTCTGTAAGTTATTCGGTATTTTCCTGGATCCAGTACTTTACTAAATTTTAGCCCGAACTAAAGAAAAGCTAAGATCTAAACCGGCAGTGGGCACCGGATATGATCACTATAGGGTAAAAAAGCCAGCCGGATATTCAAACATCTTCCGGAAACCGTGCGATCCGGTACCTACTGACTATCATCTCGTTCCTGCACAAGAATATCAGGGTTGCTGACTATCCTCTATTCACAGAGTGTATTTCAGGGACGTACGGTATTCCGTCAATTAGTCTTGATTAAGGTATTCTAGAGCATTTTTTTTGAGCCAGACTCTGCTGAAAAAATTTCAATCGCGATCATGATGTGTTAGTTGATGAGGCTACAATCGGGCAATTATGCTACAAAATGCATGTACATGCTACAAAATTTTTTGATTTGCCGGCGTGAGAGGGTTTGCCGATCAAACGGACCCTGCCTGAAAAATTTTAAAAAGGGGCTGAGGGTGTGATTGAAAATTTTTGCGGAAGATCGATTGCGATGCTGATACTTGAGTAACTATTCGTTCAGGTTTTTGGCTGGTAGTGTACATTGCCTCGATTCACAAAAAAATTATGAGAAAAGTACTGGGATCGTTCCGGGTATGAAAATTGTTGACCCGTTTCAGGTCAGGACAAAATAACCCCTATTGTGCTCAGTTCTGATTTTTTTAATTGTACATTCAAACGCGCATTTCCTTTTATGCCGTCAACCCCTTTTTGAACCGAAGAATCATGATAAAAACGTTCTCGAAAGATAATGGCTGACTGAGATCCTGACAGGAAGGATGCTGGTACTTACCATTTTTAGGAATTGTCAGAACGGTACTGCCGCTTTGGTACGACCATCTCAAACCGTGCTCCTTTACCTGCGATCCCGTTTTCCCTGAGGGTGATACCAGTCAGGGAAAGAATTTCCCGGATGAGGAACAACCCCAGACCGGAATTTTTCCCGAATCCCTGGTCGAAGATCCGTTCTTTTTCCTCTTCAGGAACGCCAACGCCATTGTCCTCCCAGAGAATAACCAGATCTCCGCCAGAGGAATGCGCTGAAACTGCAATGTGGGTTGCCTGTCTTCCGTGACGGAGGGAGTTGTCCAGAAGATTGGAAAAGATCGTTTCCAGCATGGGATCGGCAAATACCCAGATGTCTTGTACGTCAGCATCAAGGGTCATCGTTGCTGGTACGTTTATGCGGGAAATGACCGTATCCAGTTTGATCCACTGCGGTTCTTTGGCGCCAAGATCATGATAGATCCGGTTAAATTCGATTTGTGACTGGATCTCCGTGATTGCAGTTCTGATTTTTTCCAGGTACACTATAAGTTCTGGATCCTGTGCTCGCATCTTTGCAAGTTCAAGGTACCCGTAAATTGAGGTAACTTTGTTCAGGACATCGTGTCGCGTGATGCCGGAAAGCAGACCCAGCTGGCGGTTCGCACGATGAAGTGCTTCTTCTGCCACTTTGCGTTCGGTGATATCATGGTTTACGCCATGAGTCTTGATAGTCCGGCCATCAGCATCTTTGGTGATCCCGACACACATCTCGATATACCGGATCTTTCCATCCCCGCGGATAATCCGGTATTCCCTCCGTGATACGTAATCCGCGTCCGGTGACGTCCGGGTTTTTTCATCTTCCTCAGCAAGGATATGGCGATCATCCGGATGAACCAGATCCCGGATATAGGCTTCTGCGGTCATCTGACGGATGCCTTTACCATTAACATCCGTACCATACAGCATTGAGAAACGGTCATCGAACGTCAGAATGCCTGTGCGGATATCGCATTCCCAGCTCGTAAGATTCGCCAGGTCCATTGCTTCTGCAAGCATTCGCTGGCTTTCCCGGAGTGCCACTTCCGTTGACTTACGCTCGGTGATATCCTCCATATGGACCATAATAAGATCCGGTGGAACGAAAGCCGCGTTGATATGGACATACTTTCCCGGCATGAAATGCTCTGATTCCAGATCCATAGTGACAACGTTCTTTTCTGAAATGCATTGCGCGATCTCGTCAATGAATCCGGGCTGGTCTGCATAGATCTCAGATGCGGTCTTTTGCAGGTAATCACTCGATCGTCCACCGGAAATGAGTTCTGCTTTCCTGTTACAGTCAACGAGGATGAAATCGTTGTCCCGTTGTTGCCACGTGAAAATAGCAAGGGGATTATTCTGGTACTGCTGACGGAACCGGGTTTCACTTTCCTGCAACGCGGCCTGCATTGCTTTTTCTTCAGTAACATCGCGGCCAACGGATTGGTATTCGGTTACCGTCCCGGATGCATCAAAGATAGCACGATCACTCCACCACTGCCACCGGATTGTCCCGTCAGGCATTATGATCCGGTGTTCTATACTGTCGACCGGGTGGGCCGGATGTAATGAGGCAAAGAATTGTTTGACCCGATCCTTATCATCAGCAGGGATCTTTGGCCGGAACCGTTTACCGAGAGTTGTTTCACGATCCAGGCTGAAATACCGGCAGTATGCCTCATTGACAAATACAAGCGTGCCATCCGGTCGGAACCGGGTGATAAATTCAGTCTGGTCCTCGACCACGTTCCGGTACTTCTTCTCGCTTTCTGCAAGCAGTTCCTGGCTTTTTGTCAGGTTATCATAATTCTGCCGGATCTCTTTCTCGCTGGCGGCCAGCTGCTCGTATGCAGCGTGAAGTTCCTCGCTGCGGCGTGCAATCTCCTCTTCTGCGTCTTTGCGATCCGATATATCCGAACACATTGCAAATGATCCCCGGAATGTGCCGTCCGGGTCCACAAAGGGAGTTGCCGATACCTGCATCCATCGGATCTCACCATCTTTTGTCATGTAACGGCGCTCGTACCGGGTGCTTTTCCCGTTCCGGCACGCGGTTATCCGTGAGGAATTTGCCGGGATATCCTCTGCTGCCATGAATGACGCAATGGGTTGTCCGGTCATCTCTTCCGGAGTGCAGCCGTGCATCTCTGCCATTCTCCGGTTGACATAAAGTATCGTGAACTTCTCATCCAGCTGGAAGATGCCTTCGTCCGTGGTCTCGACGATGCAGCGATACCGCTCCTCGCTCTCGCGCAATGCCAGCTCTGTTCTTTTCTGTTCTGTAATATCGATGGAAACCCCCAGCACGGCCTGCTGATTGTAGCCAATGGTGATAAAAGGGACCTTGGTTGTCTGGAAGATACGGCGGTTTCCGGAGGTACTGATACGGAAATCCTCCGGGATATATTTGATTTTTCCTGTGGTTATGACTTCGCGATCGTCTTCGAGCATGTACCGGAGTTCGTCAGCATCCTTGTGGAAGTGTGCCTGTGATTTTCCAATGAGCTCGGCAGCTGTTGTCCTGTACATATTTGCCATAGCCTGGTTCGCGAGCAGGAAATTCCCATTTGCATCTTTTGCAAAGATCATGTGGGGGACCAGATCAATGATCTGCCTGAGTTGTGCCTCGTTCTGTTTCAGTGAATTTTCTGCGCGCCTGCGCATGACGGCGTAGCGGATCTTATTTGAGAGCTCGGCAAACAGGCTTTTGGGCTCCCCGCCTTTCTGGATGTAGAAATCTGCGCCCTCATTCAGGGCCTGGATAACGATCTCCTCACGCCCCCGCCCGGTGAAAAGGATGAACGGGATAGTATTTTTGGAAGTCCGTATCGTTTTTAAGAAGGCGATGCCATCCATTTCCGGCATCTGGTAATCGGAAATAACGGCATCGTACTCTTTTGTATCCAGCAGTACGCGTGCCGCCGTTGCAGAGGAGATGGTATCAACGATGAACTCCCCGCTCTGTTCAAGGAAAAGTTTGCCGATGTCGAGCAGGGTGGGTTCATCGTCAACATACAGAATATGATACATGGGACAATGGCCTGATGCTGTATTTTATATGTTCTTGAAACCTTTGTTATTTTCGATCCGGGCAACTGCACGAAATACCCTACTGCTCTGTGTGTATAATGAATGATAACCCGTTGGACGGGATGTGTCCTGCTTTTTGGAAACTCCCGTGTCGATGCACGTGGTCTGATCGTACCTGTCTGAAATGAGTTGATTTCATGTGAAATTTTTTCACGCCAAAGATTTTTTAGATAAATTCCAGGGACTTCATGAAAAATCCGGAATTTTTCCGGCTGATAACAAAAAAAATTTGAAAATTTTTTAGATTTTTAAAAAGCGCGGAGATTTTATTTAAGAAAACGTTTCGGATAAAAAAATGAGCAAGACAACGTCCCGTTGGCTCACTTGAGTTTTTTCTCAAGTTTCTTGAGCTTCTTCTTTGCGCTTTCGCTACCCGACGCTGCCTGCTTCGAGAGCTCTTCTGCCTTGACCTTCTTTGCCTGGTTCAGTTTCGTCATCTGTTTCTTACTTGTCGGCATACAATCACCTCGCTACGTCTTTGAATGATTCTATTTATCTTTTTTCCCTCTTAAAATATTCCTGTATCGCTGTAATAATCTGAAACTTCAAATAAACGAAAAAATGACCTGTGATTCCCACAGACTTCCGGAAAAACGATTGCCTGTTCCATTCGTCATGGGATATTTTTAAAATAATTGTTACAAAAGAAAAAGATCATACCCGGAATGCCACGCCAGTGAACTCCGCAACGGTGCGGTCTCCGGCATAAATTATCACCCGGAACGTGTCAGTAGTACCATTGTCTTTCACCCGCTCGGCAATGGCAACAAGATCGCCCGTTGCCGGAGCGAGATAATGGATGCTGATCGAGATGGCGGTCCGGTGTATGCCGCCACAGTTCGAGGCAATCCCGAAGGCCTGGTCTGCGAGCGCGAAGATTGCCCCGCCGTGTGCTGCGCCGGATGGGTTCAGTTTACCCGTACAGTTCATCGTGACACGGGCATACCCGTCGCGGGCCTCGGTGATCACCATGCCGAGCAGTCGGGCAAACTCGTTCTCATTGAATACTTGAATACATTCACGTGTATTCAGGTCTTCCGGGCGGGGATGGGGCATTGAGGTCATATTAATCCAGACCTGACGTGATCCTGGCGATCATTTGTATTTCTTCTGCGTGTAGGTGTATTTCCCGCTCTCGCCGCCATCGGAAACAATGGCCACCCACTCGTACAGGGACTGCATGGTGCCAAACTGCTTATAGCGCCGCATCGAGAATCCGACACTGAGCTTCCCGTCGAACTTTACTTTACCGAGATCTTTCATCCGCATTGCGATTTCAAGATCGTCCCCGGCATCGATGCAACGGTACATGCCTGCCTGTATGAACGCATCTTTCCGGAATGCGGTGTTGCAGCCCAGCGTGTAATAGAATGTCCGGCTGTAGTAGCCGATCCGCGAGAATGTGTTGGCAAGCATGAGCGAGAAGCGGTTGTTCAAACCCTCTTCGATAGGGTACACGGGACCGTAGAGCTGGACAATGGCCGGGTTCCGGAAATCTTCGCCAATCCGTTTGACCCAGCCGGGCGGGATGATACAGTCCGCGTCCGTTGTGGCAATGATCTCTCCTTTTGCTGCATTGACCCCATCGTTCCGCGCACCGCCGACTTTTTTGCTGGTCTGGGTGAAGACCTTGTCGGCATATTTTTTCGCGATCTCGCAGGTCGCATCTTTCGACCCGCCATCCACCACGATGATCTCGTACTCGCTTCGCGGGATGTTCTGGTGGGAGAGCGAGACCAGGCACTGCGCAATATTCTCCTCTTCATTGAATGTCGGGATAACGACAGATATCATCAGGTTTTCAGGACTCCTTGTTCATTTTTGGGTCTGGCGGATAATAAGCGTGATGCAGAAGTACATTCAGGCTGTTTTGTCGTGTGCCATAAAGTCAAAGACCGAGCGGATGACGCCGTCCATGTTCAGGTACTCGAACTGGGCGAACCGGCCAACGAGCGGGAGACCGATTTTGGCGCAGTAGTCCTTTATGATGGCGATGTTCTTCTGGTAGGCGAGGTCGTAGACAACGTACGCGAACGGCTGGCGCTCAACGGACGAGAAAACAATGTTGTCCGAGGTGCAGATGTGCATGGCATCAAGCATGCCCGTCACTTCATGGATCAGTTCACCATCGGAACGTGCGGCAATCTCATCGCCCGGCTGATGGGTGATCTCAGCAAGGATGGCGCTGCATCCTTCCGGCGCTGCATGTCGGCTGAAGTTGGACGGAAACGAGAGCCGGTTGGTCTTGCCGAGGTCTCTGTCCGGGATGTACATCCAGGAGACCGGCGGGAGAGATCCTTTGATGCCGATGTTGACGCAGGCAAGTGAGTTGTACACGAGCGCATGACAGGCCTCGCTTACGTCGGGGGGAACGTTCTTTAGGCAGGGTAACAGGTGCTGGACCGGGATCGTGCAGATCACCCGGTCCGCCTCAATGGTCTCGGTGCTGTTGCTTATGAGCCATTTTTTACCGGTCTTTTTTACGGATGTAACACGGAACCCGATGCGGATGGACTCGGTGACCGGGCTGGCGATGGCTTTGACGAGTGCCTCAATCCCGCCATCCAGCGGGTATGAGAAGACTGCCTGGTGAGTATACCCCTCCGTTTCGATCCCGATAGCGGACTTGATGATGTCTTCGACCGGGGGCCGGGGGATCCGTCCGTCCACCCAGTGGAGCGACATCTTCTCCGTGGGATATTTCCAGATCTTCTCATTGTAAGGCACCATGTAGCATTCGGCTATGCCCGGGCCGAATGTGTAATAGATCCAGTCCCGGAAATTCACGGGTGCAGGTATGGTGCCTTTCTCAACTGCGATAAGGTTCTGCACAAAGCCATTGATACAGGCAAACCGGTCCTCCGGGGGTAACTCGTACAGGCCATTCTCGAACGGGTATTTGACCTGCCGGCCTTTGAAGAAAATTTTGGTATTCCGGTTGTTCCGCTGTTCGTTGCCTTCGATCATCCGGCGCATGAACATGAGGACTTCAGTATCCCGCGAGAAGATGATATGGGATCCACCGGTATCGAACGTGAATCCTGCCGTTGTTTTCGATCGGCAAAGCCCGCCGATTGCCGGTTCTGCTTCAAGAACCAGGACTTTTTCGCCGCGCTCGTGCAGGAGCCGGGCAAGAGTCAGGCCGGAAAGTCCGCCGCCAAGAATTACTGTTGTCACTGCATAGGAATTTGCCGGCAGGAGTTATATGCGTGAGGGTGAGAGATTTCCCGGCTCATTATCAGAATGAGACCAGCAGGGGAGTCTCTGGCGGTACACATTTGCTATCCGCGCAGAGCAGGCCTGCCGGGCAGTTGTTGTCGCAGGTGCCGCAGTGATCGGCATCGGAGGAGAGGTTAAAACAACCCTCCACGCATGCGGTCTGCCCGTATGCACAGGTTTTCTGGCAGTTTCCATTGACGCAGGATTGTCCTTTCGCGCAGGCATTGTCACATATACCGCAGTGGCCGCTGTTCGTCCTTGGGTCAACACACGTACCATTGCATAGCCGTTGATCGGAAGCACAGATGAGGGCCTTGGTTGCCTGAGGTTTGGTTGTAGTTATCGGGAGGGACGTTGTTGGCAGGATCGTTGTGTTGGAGGGTGGCGTTGTCGCGGTGGTCAGCGGTTCTTCATCGATGACAATCACATAGGATCCGTTCGGTATCGTTGAGGTCTGGTTTGTTGCGGCTGCCTTTCCGGATGACGGGGAACTATTGAGGAACGGGTACCCCGCTGCGAGAATGATAAGAACGATGACAATTACTGCGGCTCCGAGTATCAGGGCGCGGTGAGAGCGTTTGCCGGAATCTCCTGGATCCGATACTGTCGGAATTACGGTGGTGTTAGAAGCAGCAGCAGTCCCGTCGGTTTCCGGTTCGAGCCGGGTGCCGCACTGGCCACAGAACTGATCGTCAGGTTTTGCGGGTACACCGCAGGAAGCACAGATTCGCAAGAGCAATCACCATACTATGCTGCTAATCTGCTTTCCCGGGATGATGAAAAAAGGTTTCTTCTGTTTTTGTGTCACAAATGCGTATTATCTGTGGATTATTGTTTTGAGATGTACCAGCCGGTCTGCGTCTCGTCGAGTACTTTTGTTGCAGTCTTCTTTGTCAGGGAACTGACAACGATCATCGCAAGGAGCGAGATGAAGAATGCGTAGGCCGAGAAGTGGAGCGGTATTGCGGCAAAGTCAATGCCGAGCGCCTTGACCTTGAAGTAGTTGAGGAAACCGAAGAGCAGGGCTGCAAAGAGTCCGAGCGTCATGCTGGCAAGGGCACCTTCCCGGGTTGCGCCACGCCAGTATAACCCGGCAAGGAGCGGGACGGAAAATGTGGCAAGCATCGTACCGATACCCATCCAGATCAGGATGGCGAGCATCTCCGGTGGATTGATCGCGATGATCATCGTGCCCAGGGCCGCGACAACGACAACGATCTTGGAGAGGAGGAGGACGCTCTTGTCATCTGCATCCGGTTTTAAGACTTTCTTATAGATATCCCACGAGAACATTGCACCAATCGTGAGCATGAGCCGGTCGGTAGTGGACATGACTGCTGCGAGCACGATGACTGCAAAGATGGCCCAGATCGCCATAACCGGCATGGCATACTGGATACCGTACAGGATCACGAAGTCCTGTGCATTCGAAACTGCCGGAAGAGTGAATACCCCTTCCTTGACCATGACGAGACCGGCAAACCCGGCGAATTTCAGGAGGAAAATTACCACACCGTAGATAAGGAAGGCGATCAGCGGCGACCACTTGAAGTACTTGACATCCTTGATGGCAAGCACGTTATTGATCACGTGCGGGGCACAGGCAAGCCCGAGACCGAGCAGGAGCGCGAACGAGACAACGTACGGTGGTGCGAATGCTCCCACCGGGTTCCACGGCATGACGAGATTCGGGTTGATGGTGGCGATGAACTCGTTGACATGCGTGAACCCGCCGGCATACCAGATGATGATGGGGGCCATGACAAGAACCCCGATGATGAGCGTGATTGACTGGACGAGCGAGGCCCAGGCCACGGCATAGAGACCGCCAATAGCCGTATAGGCCATGGTGACCAGGGTGGCGATTACGAGCGCGAGCCAGAGCGGAATTCCAAAGAGCCACATGAGCACCATCGAGATTGCGGTATACTGGCCTACGAGATAGATCAGCGAGACGATGATACCGGCCACCGCGGAGAGCGTCCTCAGCGCAACCGGGCTTTCAAACCGGTGGGCAAGGTAATCCTGCACGGTGATGTAACCGGCGCTCCTTGAGACATTGTGGAGTTTGACCCCGAAGAAGATGATGCAGATGCCAATCGAGAGCGGGACAAAGATCTGCTCCCAGATGGTTGGCCAGCCGGCTTTGTACCCGAGACCCGAGACGCCGAGCAGCGACATGCCCGAGCAGACTGTGCCGATCATCATGAGAATGAAAACCCAGAACCCGAGCTGGCGCCCGGCAAGGATGTAGTCTTCCGTGTTCTTGATCTTCTGTGAGGCCCATGCCCCGATGCCGAGCATCAGGATAAAGTAGAGGCCGACAACGCCAATGGTAATCCAGTCAGCAGCCATCAGTCATGCCCCTTGAACGTGAGTCCCCAGTACAGCAATGCTACAATGATGACGAGCACAACGCCGCCAACCGCAATAATGGTGATATCCGGTAATCCAAACATGGTTCCCTGTTAACTTGTAGCATGCTAACATATAACAAATTCGAAATTAATCCGTTGATTGATCGTCGTGAACTGGATTTTTTACGGGACTTTTAACGGACTGAGATATTCTCATTTACTATGAGATCAATCCCAAATCATATTCTGCTGTTTTTTAAAGAAGCGTTATGATTGATTCTGATGGGTAAAGTCCGGGTTACGATCTGGCTTTGTTACCGGCATCCCGGTTTTTCCATCCCTTATGGCCACATTTCATAATCAAAACGATATGGTTTTGTTTGACCATGATTCACTGATATGAGCATATGACGGAGTGTTGATCATCGATTCCCTTATCCTGTTCCTCCTTGCCATCCTTCCGATCCTGGTGATCTTTGTCGGCCTTGTTTTCCTGAAACAATCGGGAACGCTGATGGGTGTACTTGGCTGGCTTTTGACGGTCATCATTGCGGTCCTTTTCTTCCAGACCTCCCTGGGAATAGCGCTCTCCGCATCCTGGGCCGGGGTTCTCTCTTCCTTTGGTATCTCGCTGATGGTCCTCTTTACCATCCTCCAGGTTACGATGATGGATCTGACCGGTGCAATCACCCGGATTACGGCGTACATCAAATCAATTGCAGCCGAGCGGTACGAGCAGATCATGATCCTGAATGTCGGGTTCGGGTCATTCCTGGTTTCAATCGGCGCAACACCGGTCACCATGCTGCCCCCCATAATGCTTGCTCTCGGTTTCTCTCCCGTGGCAGCCGTCGCCCTTCCCTGTCTTGGCTATGATCCGCTCACTTCATTCTCGCTCCTTGCTGTCCCCATCACGATCCCGGCAGCGGCCTTCGGTTTCGATGCCCAGGTTCTCGGGTGCAGGATTGCACTCTTCCTGCCGGTCATCTCCACGGGCCTTGCCCTGGGCATGCTCTGGGTTGCCGATGGATTTGAAGGAGTCCGGCGAGGGTTTTTCATGGCGCTCGTTGCAGGACTCACCCTCGGGTTCTCCGCAATCTTTTTTGTCAATATCCTGCCTGCGTCTGCAATCGGGCTTGTAGGGGTCTTTTCCGGGCTTGTCACCATCGCCGTCCTCTTTCTCATGCGGGCTCTTCGGGGCAGACCGGCAGATGCAGTCCCGACCCCTGTACCAATTCCGACAGTGACGGGTACAATGCCACTCTGGAAAGCAGCCTTCCCCTGGATCCTGCTGGTTACCTTTGCAGTCCTCATCAGCATCCCGGTTATCCAATCCGGACTCTACAATTTTCTCGGCCCGGTCCAGAAAGTTCCCGTTGTGGCCGACAAGATCGTGGATTTAAAACTCCTGAACCAGGCCTACTTCTGGGTAGTTGTCAGTACCATTATCTCCGCACCGCTCCTTATCCGGAGCCGCAAAGAAGCACGGGATATCCTCTCGCTCTGGGTAAAGCGGGCCTGGAGTCCGACTCTTGCTGCAATGGTCTTTTTTGCGATCGCATACGTGATGGACTGGTCCGGCCGGTCGGTGATTGGCGGGACGCTCGCGTTTGCCCCCGGGGCGGATGCATTTAACATGAACGCGGTGATCGGTCTCTTCCTTGCCCTCGCCTTTGGCATTACGTTTCCCCTGATCAGCCCGACACTCGGCCTCTTCGGGTCATTTATCTCCGGTTCGGAAGCATCATCCAACGTGATGTTCTATGGTATCCTGAAGAAATCCTCGGATGTCCTCTCCCTTGACTTCCTCTCGGTTTATGCGGCTCATGCAGTGGCAGGCGGGGTAGCATCCGGTGTGGCTGTAGCCAAGATCATCAATGCAGCGGCGGTCATCGATAAACTGGGTATTGAAGGGGAGGTCATCCGGAAGGTAGCCCCGGTTGCTCTTATCCTGACACTTCTCATTGGCGTGATGCTCTGCATCATGCTGTTCATCTGATCTTTTTTTTAATCCCTGCCGGAGAACTGGCATCATCTGAGGTAACCAGTACCAGAAAAGGGAGAATTGTTCGGATCAGGATTTTGCCTTTGGCTGGCATGGTCACATATCTTTGACCTGTGCCGGGTGCAAAAAATGAAGACTCCGGGATGAGAATGAGCTGGATTACCCGTCTCGCGTACGATATGAATGACATGAGATTTATACCGAAGAAGAAGGTAACTGCGATGACAATGAGGCCGATGTTTCCATATTTTTTTCAGATCCTACTGGACCGGATATCTTGCTTCTCATAAGCGTCATTTCCGGTGTCTATGCTTTTGAACCATGTACCTCCTGGGATATCATCGGGTAAATTTCCGGTAATCAGGTCATCCCTTATCATACTGAAAGAGAATAATGGTTATATCATGAGTGCTTCTGCCGGTTCCCGGGAAAATTACCGTATGAAAAACCTCTGCAATCTGGCGTTTGTTGTTATCCTGTTTCTCTTCATGGCCGGTTGTGTTCTGCCATCAGCCGCAGCTACGGATCCCGCAGGTTGCCCGGGCTGCGGAATGGTCTGGAAGGACACCTGCATACCGTTCGAGAAGAATAATGAATCTGCCTATAACGAGGAACTGATCGCAGCCTTTGCACCTGTTGCGGCGAACCAGACTCCGACAGCAGATTACCGTAACATTTCCTGGACCCGGGCGTTTCTTGCATTCCATAACGATATCAAAGAACGTTATGCATTTACCCGACAGCGATCGGTTGACTTCGATTCTCTCAACGCAACGTATACACCGCTGATTGCTGCCGCTGAGAAAAAACAGGACAAGGCTGCTTATTACCGTGCCATCCGGCAATACCTGTACTCGATCCCAGACGGGCATGTGGTCGTGTTGCCGACTGAAGGTGAGTTCGGTGCAAAGTATGCTGACATTGGCGGAGGGTACGGCATTACGATGACCCTGCTTGATTCCGATGATGTGATAGTGAGCTATGTTGCAAACGGCAGCGCCGCTGAGAAGATAGGGATCAAACCCGGCGATAAGATCACCGGGTGGAACGGGAAGGAGATCCATGATGCGATCAATGCTACTTCCTATATCTGGGCTGTGAAGAAGCCCTCGACGCATGAGGGTATCCTTCTCCAGCAGACCCGGCTCCTGGCCCGCGATCCGGTCGGTTCACAAGCCTCGGTCAAGATCACCTACGGGGGTATTCCCCATCCCCGGACCCTGAATCTTACGGCATATGATGATGCGTACGATACCCTGTCAAAGAGCACCATCTATCTTGGGAAACCGGTTAATGACATTGGCGCTGACAATATCCTGACTTACTTCCTGCCGCAGATCAGCAATGATACCGTTACCTACCGGACGCTGCCCGGGGGATACTCGTACATCGGGATCTACAAGGAGTCCTATGAGGTATACCAGCCATTCAGGGCTGCAATGCTGGATGCGGTCACGAACAATTCACCGGGTATTGTTATCGATCTCCGGTATAACAATGGCGGGGATGACAATCTTGCGGCCTGTTATGCCGGCTGGTTCGTTGACAAGCCGGTCTTTTATGAGTATGGGACAACCTATGACCGCGGTTCCCGGAAGTTCACCATTCTCACGGAAGCCTGGGCGCAACCGCAGGTGAACGCCTATCATGGGCCGGTCGCGGTGCTCGTGTCCCCGGATACCATCAGTTCCGGCGAAGGATTGCCGATGATATTTACTCGCTCCGGACGGGGAAAGATCATCTCCTGGTACGGTACGAACGGGGCGTTCGGTATGAATAATGTGCAGGGCATCCTGCCGCTGGGTATGTACGTGTTTTTCCCGAACGGTGCTTCACTTGATGAGACCCGCGCGATACAGGTGGACAGTAATGCAACCCTTTCCGGCGGGATCTCCCCGCAGATCCGGGTACCGCTTAACGAAAGCACGGTAGCTCGGGCCATGGCGGGAGAGGATGTCCAGCTGACCTACGCAATGGAGTGGCTGGATGAACAGCAGGCAACCGGGCAGGCACCCCCGGTGGTCACTGCAACGACTGCAACTCCAGCGCAGAAAGCAACACCCGGCATCGCAATGGTAATTATTGCTGTCGGGATCCTGGCTGTCGTACGACAGAAGAGATAATTTTTTGCTCTGTAGAAATCATTTCGAAATGCTAACGCTCCCGGGCTTACGTTGCATATATTGACGGGGGTCGGGCGGTGTACTTCCAGTGCGAACAAACCGATGTAATTCATGTAAGTACTATCGGGAATTTTCCCCCGGATCTGTTGGTCACGGACGATAAAGTATCAAAGTACACCGCCAGACCCCCCCAGGGCCCTCCCATTTCCGTGCCGGATTCGTGCAGTTTTACAGGATGAATGAAGGGATTGTCCAGGCACCATGGGGGAGGGGGGGTCGCATGGTGTACAAACAGGGGGAGTGAGGAATGTTATTTCAAAAAAGGTTTTCTACAGAGCATATTTTTTTATTTGCGTTTACGATTTGAATGCAGCGCTCTGTTCTATCCGATAAGTTACGTTATCGTGCCAGTCGGGATTACGACCGGTTTTACAGGGTAATTATATGAGTTGCTGAATTCACCGTGCTATAGTAACACAGCGCTTATTAAAAAAAGTGAAAGATAATTTGTACGGTTACTTCAGAAGCGGGGCTTCCGGTGTTTGGGCAGGCAGTCCCTGCAATAAACTGGCCTTCCCTCGGTTGGCTTGAACGGTACTTCGCATTCTTTTCCGCAGTCTGAACAGACTACTTTTGTCATTTCACGGGGGCCGAGGTCACGGGGAGCGCGGTTGCCGCCAAAGTTTGATGATCCGAACATAATGGTTTCTCGAACAGTTCTTTTAGAAACTGTGTAATCTTAATTGACTACCGAGTATAAGAGGTTCTGCATTGAACCAACCGGAATAGTTGAATATATGCTGGAAATATATCCCGTATAAATTTTGATCATAACTTGTTCCCGGGATGACTTGTGCTACCGTGATTCCCGCATGGTTCATACCGTGTACCCGACCCTGGCAGTCCGATATTTCTGATATGGAACCCGGATACCCGGTTTCATGGCATTCCATCTCTTATCCAGGACAAGGGATTATTAGACTCTCATAGTTCCGGTTTTCGCCAGTTCTCCCATGGCACCACCATCTCAAACCGCGCACCTTTTCCCGGTTCCCCGGTCTCCCGGATGGTAATACCGGTTATGCTGAGAATCTCCTGCGCAAGGAAGAGTCCAAGGCCGGTGTTTTTCCCAAAACCCCGTTCAAATATCCTTTTTTTCTCATTGGCTGGTATTCCTATTCCGTTATCCTCACACAGGATCAGCAGGGAATCCCCGGATTCCTGCACACCAAACCGGATACTCGTGATCGTTCCGCCATGCCGGATGGCATTATCTACCAAGTTGTAAAAGACTTTGGCAATCAAGGGATCGGCAAATACCTCCGAGCCTGCCGGGATATCATTTTTTATGGCAATTGTGCCGGGAGAAACAAGGAATCTCGAAGACTCTACCAGCGCATGGCAGTCCTGCCAGAGCGGTGCCTGGCTCCCAATCGATTCATATTCCTTGGTGAACTGGATCATGGCAGAGATCCGGTCAAGGGAAGCATTGATCTTCCTGAAATATTCGGCCGAAATCGTATCCTTCTGCGTCATTTCCAGCAGAGAGGTATATCCGCGCACGACCGTCATCTGGTTGTTGATATCGTGCCGTGTGATACCCGTCAGCAGGCTGAGCTGGCGGTTTGCAACCCGGAGGGCATCTTCCGCTTTCTTGCGCTCCGTAATATCAACGAGGATTCCCCGGAGCCCGGTAATAGTTCCATTTTCAACAACCGGTGACGAATAGATTGAGACCGGGAACGTACTGCCATCTTTGCGCACGGCCAGAAACTCGTTAGGAATTTTTCCATTCTGGCTCCTGTCCTTTCCTTCGCTCATGATACGGAACAAGGCAGAGGCCCGTTCACGATCCTCGGGAACAATCATCTGCTGGATGGTAAGGCCTTGCTGGAATTCTTCTTCCGTATACCCGAAATTTGCAAATGCAATGCGATTCGTGTATTTCAGGTTGCCCTGGTTATCTGCTTCATAGATGATCTGGGGCAGAAGATCTGCGAGCTCATGGAATCGTGCTTCGCTCTGCATCAGACCGTCATGGGTCTCCCGGATTGTCCCGAGCATCCGGTTTATTTCCAGCGCAAGTCCCGTCAGTTCATCGTCGCCATCAATCTTCACCGGATCCCTGCTTTTGCCCGACCGGCCGATCGTACTCACCTGGTCTGCCAGGGACCGGATCCTTCCCAGTACTGCATGATCCATCAGGAAAATTATTCCAAGGCCCAGGACCAGGCATGCCGCAAGAATGAGGAGGATAAACTGCAGCGTGGTAGTTATTCCCTGGTGGTAGATATCGCGGGGCTCGGTAATTTCAAGGATGAGTGCATCATTTCCGTAAATATCCCTGATAAGAGAATATCCGGCAACTTCATCGTTGTTCAGTGGAATGATGATGCCGGGGGAGGTCCCGGAGTACTGCCGAAGACGAGAAATAATATCCGGGGATACTGACCGGTCTTCAATCCTTTTGAAGGTGAGCGTGAGTCTCGTGAGTTTTGTGAGCCGGGAGGTCTCTACCTGGCTGATATACCGTCCCATAATCACGACACCCTGCGGCCTACCGGAAAAATTCGAATAGACGATCGGTTGCGATACCACTAGCATGGGATCCTCCGGTAGCATCAGAATTCCGGTAGTTACATAATGGGGATCCGACATGTTCATCAGGGGATTACGGGGATCCAAAGTCCCTGAAAAGAACGACGGGACGGGAACCATTGAATGCTTCTGAATATCATATGCCCCAGAATAGAGTATTTCTCCCCGGGTATTGGTTATGACAATGAGGTTCAGGTCGAGGTTCTCGTAACCAAAGGAATGGAGATTGGAGGAGATGTAATCCGGAGCATTTCCGTTCACAAAATAAACTGTCTCATCCCAGGGACCCCAGTCAGATGCGGTAAGCGACAGGGACCCGATCTCATCCTGGTATTTATTGACTGCCTGATCGAGATCCTGCCGGATATATTGTTCTTCAAGAGAGGTGTAACTGGCAAGAATGATGGTAGAATAAAAAATACCTGCCGTAAAAAAAACTGCAATGAGCATGCAGATGATAACCAAAAAAGATTTTTCCTGAAGTTTCATGAGAATCGTCTGGTAAACATCTTTTGTTACGGTTGATTTGATGCGTAATGAACCCTTTCAATTATTTACCGCCACGAAACTGGAATTCAGGCACTTTCCGGAACAGCTCAAAGAAATTCCCGATAAGATCATTCTCCAGCTCTTTGAGATTGTGCGGAAGAACAGACTGCCCGATGATCTGGTAAGAAAATTTCAGGTTCCGGTCATCCCCTGATTTACGGCAGGAATTGAACAGACTCTTTTTGAGATCTGCGGACTGGCCGATATACAGGATCTCCCGTGACCCGGCATCCATGAGCAGGTAAAGACCGGCTCCGGGTGCAATACCCTCGATATGTTCCACATCTACCGGCATATAGTCCGCCCACTCAAGCCCCATCCAGTCGCTGTCGCCCGGTTTTCCCCCGATCTCCAACGGAGTTATGCTTGGCCACCCGGCCGGGTTGTCTTTCTGGTCGCCGGCAAGTTTCCCGCCCCGCCGTCCCTCCTTGCGGGTCGTGGATTTCCGATATCGCGGGTGAAACCGCCCGAAGTTGCAGAGCGTGGATTCGCCACGCTCCTGCCGATACTTATAGAGCAGGAAACTTTCCATTCCCTTTCGCCCGCCTGTCGATGCATCGAGCGGTGCGGCGGAACATTCAAACTGAAGTGCCCTGACCGGTCCTTCGTATTCCTGAGAGGGGATTGATTCCCCGGAATCTGCATCATCCCGGGGATCGTTCACTTCAGGATCCGGTGAAGTACCCGGCTCCTTCAATCCTGCGGCGTCCTGCCAGGCCCAGAGTGCAGGGGCTTCTGCATGGGGATCGGTCCATGGCATCTGGTTACAGTTCCGGAGTTCGATCCGGAGATCCTGCAACCGCTGGTACAGGGCCCGGCTGGTCTCGCCCACGTACATGAGGTAATCCCCGCAAACCGGTTTTATCCGGTACAACCCGGGTTCACGAGGGATCTCATGGAAAGCGTGTTTATCGGCACTGAATGGGATCCACGGGGACCAGGGAAGACCTCCCCAGTTATACGAGAGATAGTCCCGGTCTTCGGGATCGATGGCAGTTTCCTGCAATGGTTCGAACGACATTGATTGTCAGGCATTGGACGGGATGGGGCATAAGGCTTGAGGGTACTCCCCGGATACTTCTTTATAGCGTGAACCCGGTAGTACTTCCCATGGAAAAACAACCTCAGGCAACACGGGTAAAACAGGATCGCCCGGTCTGTGAACGATGCCAGGATCCCAATATCGTACTGAAACCTGACGGCAGTTATCGCTGCAAGCGGTGCGGGTTCACAAGAACGATAACCCCCTAGCCGGTTCACACGGGTGCCCGCCTATAGCCGGCACATCTCGTTTTTATGGGGTCACGACCAGGTTTTCGAACCGGATTTCCAGGTCCGAACCGGTAAGCGATGATGGCAGTGAGCACGAGACTTCACTGTCCGTACTGACATGCCCCCCAGCATCCAGTGTCCCGAGATACAGGGTGTTCCAGCATATCATTCGTCCTGTGTAATAGAAATTTGCTGATACGGTTACTTCACGTGCGCCGGCTGACCCGACATTGAATGCTTCAGTGTGCACGATCAGCGGTACCGGGTTGGAAGTACTGCTCCTTCCCTGCGGGTACGTCCAGTACCCGTCAACATGGATCTGTGGGAGATCTTTTTCCCCGGAGGGAATCATTGTCGTCGCAAAGGTGACCGGCAGTGTGGCAGGCACGCTTGTCAGCAGGGCTGCGAAGGTTTCATTGCTTCCTTTTGAAGAGGTCACCGGTGCAGACCAGGTATTGTATCCTGTTTTCCGGATCTCGATGGTGTGGTTGCCGGTCGGGATCCCGGTGATAGTGGCCGGCGTAGTGCCGTGATATTCATTGTCGAGATAGATCTCCCCGCCGGGTGGGGTGGATATGATCATGATCGACCCGGTCTCCTGCAACGGGGCGGGACTGCTGCATCCTGCAGCGGCGATACCCAGCACGAGAAGAATAAGGGCAAGGCTCCGGAGCAGGAGGATTTTCTGGCGCATGATTGATCATCTGTGGAGGATCTTCTGGTGTATATCCTTTGTGCCGTGTGGATTGGATAAGCAACAACTGGCAGTGCCCCTATATCCAGTTAATCCTGATTTCCGGCCGGGAATCCGGTTACGCACGAGTGCCCGGGCCGGGAGACTGCCTCAAGAACGTTTTCGACAGCCGCCTCAAAATGATTCCCGGAACAATCGATGGCTATGTCCGCATATCGTTCATACAGCGGGATTCTCTCGTTATACATTTCAGAGAGACTTTCTCCATTATGCAAGACAATTCCCCGGGTCCTGATGTTGCTGAGCCGTTCGATCATCTCGTCAAAGGAGATCTTCAGGTAAATGATACATCCCCCGGATTTCAGGTGCTCCATTGCTTTCCTGCTGAAAACAGCACTGCCGCCGGTGGCAATAATCGTATTATGGCAGTCCAGGGCCAGGATCGTTCTCTCTTCAATCTCAAGGAACGTATCCGTTCCATCGGTGTCAATGATCTCCTGCAGGAGTCGTCCGGTAGTCTCCTGTATTACAATATCCGTATCGGTATATTTCATGCCCAGGGTTTTTGCAAGAATAACCCCCATAGTGCTCTTGCCAGCACCGGGGAGCCCGATAAGAATGATATTGTTCATGGTTTTGCGTGTCTCAGGAATTCATGTCTGGTTTTTGAAGTATAAACGCTGTTTCTTCAATCAGCCCGAATCCCGGTTCATGGATAAACCGGGTGTTGCCGGTTATTTACCGGACCCCGGGAAAAGTCTCCCGGTTCATGTATGAAAATTAAAAATTAACTGACGGTAAGATGCGTGAAGAGAATATTCAGCCCTATGGCGATGAGGATGAGTCCTCCCACGATCTCGATCCGGTTTCCGAGCAGGGATTTGAGCTGCATACCCGACATCACCCCGCCAAATGAGATTATGCATGCGACGATTCCGATGATAAGGGCGGGCACAAGAATGCTCACCTGGAGAAATGCGAACGATATGCCGACTGCGAGTGCATCGATACTCGTGGCAAGTGAAAGGACCATCACCGGAACGAACTGAAGCGTGCTGATCGTCTCCTCGTCGCTGGTTTCAAACCCTTCATGAATCATTTTTGCACCGATGATTGCGAGCAGGAGAAATGCCAGCCAGTGATCGAACCCGGCAATAAATCCGGTGAACCCGGTGCCAAGCGCCCACCCGAGCAGGGTCATGCCCGCCTGGAATATCCCGAAACAGAGTGCGATGATGAGCGCGGTATACAGGAGTTTTGATTTCGTTGTTGTGCCGACAGCAAGAGAGACCGCAAAACAGTCCATGGAGAGTCCGATGCCGATAAGGATGGGAGTAATGAGATCCATGAATCTCATTATTATTAACGGTCAGGTGCGATAATAATTTTCTAACGAGGATATTTTACTGAAGAAAAGTTGTCGGGAAATTCCGGAAATTTTGAGTATGTTCGCCGCAGGTGTTGACAAGTCCAGAATTGCCGGATTATCTCCGGGCGAGCTCTCCGGGCATTTTACCGGGAGGAGGGAGATTCATTCCGGAGACAACGGGGATTTGATACTCATGGGACAAACCGGTATGCTCCAACCGGCACTGAGATCTCGAACTGTACTCCTTTGCCCGGCTCACCGCTTTCGGAAATTGTCATGCTGGTGATCGCCAGGATCTCGCGGGAAAGGAACAGGCCAAGGCCGGTATGTTTCCCGAATCCTCTCGTAAAGAGCCTGCTTTTATCTTCAGCAGCGATACCGGTTCCGTTGTCACGGTACGTGAGAACAAGCCCGGCCGGGGTCTCTTCGTTGGACAAGCTGATTGACGTTACAGCTCCCCCGTGGCGACAGGTGTTCTCGAGGAGCGTATAGAACACTTTTCCAATCAGCGGATCTGCATGGATAAAAAGTCCGGACACCCCGGTATCGATATCTATTCCATCAAGCGGAAGCTGGGAGACGGCAGACCGGAATACTGCTGCAACATCCTGCCACCGGGGTGCCTGGATCCCGAGATCCTCATAATCCCGGGCGAATTCCAGTTGTTCGCGGATCGCGTCTCCGGATTCATCTGCTTTTTGTAAGAATCTGATAATTTCAGAGTCTTTTTCCTGTTTCATCGCGAGCCCGAGATAGCCACGCAATCCTGTGAGCTGGTTGAGGATATCATGACGCGTAATGGAGGAGAGCATGCCCAGTTTTTCCAGCGCTTGCTGCAATGCCAGTTCGGTCTCTTTCCGCTTCGTGATATCCCTGATGATCCCGACGATGAATTCCTCCCCGGCCGCATTGATATACCGGGATTTCTTGGTGCTGACCGTATAGGTTTTCCCCTGGGAATCGGTAATATTCTCTTCAATCTCATTCTCCACGCCGGTCAGGAATACATTTTCATCGGTTATCTGGAAGACCACTGCTTCATCTTCTGCGAAAAAGTCATACCCAGTCCTGCCGATCAACTCTTCTCTCGTATGCCCGATGTACTGGCAGAACCGGTCATTTACGGTGACATAGCGCTGCCTCCGGTTTTTGATAAATACCGGATCGGCGATGGTGTTGATGATCGCATCGAGATAGGTATTCGATTCCCGCAGTTCCCGTTCAATCATTTTAAGGTGAGTAACATCCCGGAGGGATTCGATAGCACCGGTAACGGTTCCGTTACTGTCTATTAAGGGAGTTGCACTTACCCAGAGGGAGAACTGTACCTGGTCGACCCGGGTAACCGTCATCATGATCCGTGTCACATTTCCCTCGAAACGGGCATTGGGGAAGGCAGATTTTATTCCCTCTATATCCTGGCGCAGGGTATAATCGATGAGGAGAGGTCCGGGGTAATTCCGTATCCACGTAACCGTAGACCCGGTTCCCTTGCCCAGTATATCCCCTGCCGGGATTCCGCTCATCGTTTCCATGGCATGATTCCATGCAATTACTTCCCCGGTTATATCAACGACAAAGGTCGGATCAGGCAGGAAATCGATAATATCGGCAAGGT
This sequence comes from Methanoregula sp., assembly GCF_028679125.1. Lineage (GTDB taxonomy): Archaea > Halobacteriota > Methanomicrobia > Methanomicrobiales > Methanospirillaceae > Methanoregula. The sequence continues at coordinate 119,233 of NZ_JAJRCG010000003.1, forward strand.
GCCGGCTTGTTTCCTGCTGTGCGCGTTCTGCCTGTTTGCGTTTGGTGATATCCCAGATTACCAGAACAAAATGCTCTTTTTCCGGGCTGAATACCGAGATTTTCAGCCATGTCTTCAATGACGGGAATTCCGTCTCAACTGCTTCGGGAGTACCTGTTGATACAACGCGCTCGTACCAATCAAGGAGTTCCGGGATCTGTTCGCGAATATCCGGCATTGCTTCAAGCATTCGTTTACCCGTAATATCCTCGATGCCGGTGATTCGCCGGAATGCATCATTGACCTCAAGATATATCCAGCCGGACGGACGGCCCGTCGCATCATAGATCAACCGGCAGTACGCAACCCCTTCAAGCATATTTTCAAAAAGCGTGCGGTATTTCTTCTCACTCTCGCGTAGTTTCTCATCAGACGCGATCAGAACCCTGTTGGATTCCTGAAGTTCTTTAGTCCGTTCGTTAACGCGCTGCTCAAGCCCGAGCCGTTCAGCCGTAAGCTCATTCTCTGTCTTAATCCGGAGGATGATCTCCCGGATGACCAGGTACATTCCGCTACAGATTGCGATATATCCGATCACCCGTAAAAAAGTAACCATTGGTTCCAGGGAAGTACCCCGGTCAAGGAGCGTTGCGACATGCGAAATGCCGAACAGGAAAAATCCGGCTCCGATGACAAGGGGTGTTATCGTATGGATCCTGAGATATCCGATGATACAAATTACCACAATCAGGACACAGAGAATAAAATTTACGAGCGTGTCTGGGTTGATGAGGAACTGCACGGACATGCCTCCTTACGGGGGTATACCGGGCAATGGGATGCCGGCTCGTTTATAGATATGGTTAACCGGATCCCCGATTCATGACCATAAGGTTCGCAAGGCAGACCATAAGGGCGATATGCAAATCAGGTTCAGTAACGCTTCCCACTATAATCTGTTTACTTCCGGATAAAAAAGGGTCAGCAGGTCTCCTGTCGTGGAAGACCTTCATGTTTTCCTTCGTATGCAATCCGTTCCAGGTCCATCATTCCGTCCCGGATAAAAATAATCCGGTCGAAGTACTCCCTGTGCCACGGTTCGTGCGAGACCATCACCACCGTTTGCCCGAGATCCCGGTTCACGGCCCGGAAGAGTTCCAGCACCGTCCGTGAGTTCTCTGTATCGAGATTTGCGCAGGGCTCATCCGCAAAGACGATCGCGGGCCGGTTCACGAGTGCCCGGGCGATGGATACTCTCTGCTGCTCACCACCGGAGAGTTCGAAGACGAGATGGTCCAGCCGTCTTTCCAGTCCCACCTTCTCCAGCACCGCAGTTGCAGCAGCGTAACATTCTGCCAGCGGCTTGCCTTGCATAATCGCCGGGATTGCCACGTTCTCCTTTACCGTCAGCTCGGATACCAGCGCATAATCCTGAAAGACATACCCGAGGTGCAGGAGACGGAAACGGGTACGGGTTTCGTCATCCAGCTGCGAGACATCGGTGCCATTGATCAGGATGTGGCCGGAAGATGGCGTGTCGAGGAGTCCCACCTGGTGGAGGAGCGTGGACTTCCCGCTTCCCGAGGGTCCCATGATCCCGACGAACTCTCCTTTCCGGATATCCAGGGAGACCCCCCGGAGTGCTGCAACTTCGACGTTCCCGAGCAGATAGATCTTCTTCAGGTCAGCAACGTTAATCATCGTTATCCCCTCATCGCATCGAGAATCTCCTCGTTTACGACCTGCCGGGCCGGGAGGTAGCCCGAGACGAGCGAAACCGCATAGAGCAGAAGGATACTCGTGACGACACCGCTGTAATTAATCATGGGTGTAATGTAGCCCATCGGGAAACGGAGCTGGTTGACTGTCAGGACCATGCAGATCGCGTTCAGGATCAGGATCCCGGTGATCATGCCGCAGGTACAGAGGAAGATCACCTGGAGCATATAACTGCCGATAATCACTTTCTTTTTAATGCCGATTGCTTTGAGGATTGCAATCTGTTTCTTCCGGTTGATGATGTTGATGAAGGTGATAATGAAGACCACGACACTTGCGACTACGAGACTGACAAACGTCATAATCGTATTGATGAGTGAGATACTGGAGATTACGTCGCCTAAAATTCCCTTCCCCTTTTCGTTCCAGGTCTTCACCTTCTCCTCCACACCATAATCCATGATCGTGTACTTGAGCTGGCTGGCGTCTTCTGATGACGTGCCCCGCACCAGGATCTCGGTAGCGATGCCTTCCGTGTGCATGACGGAATCCATCTCGTTTCGTGTGACAAATGCGCCGGAGTCGATCAATGCGCCCTCGGTCTCGTAGATGCCCTTCACCCGGTAACTCTTCACTACCCCGTTACCGTACGCTACCTCAATACGGTCGCCCACTTTTACGCCCCCTAACGAGGGCATCTTGTCCAGCGACTCGTCCTCGTTGCCAGCCAGGAGTGACCCGATCAGGATCTGGTCGGTATCACCGGGCGAGAGATAATCGCCTTCGATGATTTTCTGCTGGTAGAGGGTCACGCCCTTCTCATCCTTGGGATCGAACGCCGTCAACGACTTTGTCTGGAACTTCCCGTTCTTTGTGTTCGTAAGGGTGGTCCCGGTACTGACACGGGCCGAAACACCTGTCACACCCGGCACCCGCTGCAGCTGCCTGACGAGACCATCGGCATTGGCAATAAACGTCTCTTTGTCCTTTGGTTCGATGGTCACGTGACCGTACTGGAAATCAATCATCTGTTGGTTGTAAATGGTAACGACTCCCCCGATAATCATGGCTAGGAAGTTCATCAGCACGACCACGAGCGCAATGATAAGGATGGTGAGCGCGAGGGTGCCCCGGTTGCCGCGCCGGATCGCCCGCACGGCAAGATAGAGCGAGACGCCATATCCCCCGTTATTCTGCATGTGCCTTCCCCGGTCGGATCCGGAAGTACCAGTAGGCAGCTCCGGCCAGGATCGCAACGAGCAGGACCGCAGCCGCAACCGGGAGCAGTCCGGATGATGGTGATGTCATGACCGATGCCTGTTCGCTGACCATGTGGGAACCGAAATCATCGGTGTAACTGATCGTCACGTTGACCGGTACTGATCCGTCTTTTGTTGCTTGAAGGTAGAAGATGGCCGGGGCATCGCTGTCCTTGTCAACAGAACCGATGAAGGCTGTTTTTGTGCCGGTGAATGAGCTGTCGAGAATGGCCCGGACCGACGAGGCCTGGTCTGTGCCGGTATTTTCCACGCGGATGATGAGCGTGAACGGTGATCCCGGGATCGGTCGTACGGGGTCGGTAGTAACTGACGATACGGCAATTTCAGCCCGGCCTTTGACCGGTATACCAATGATCTCGGTCTGCTTTTCCGGAGTCCCATCTGGATTATGGTACGTGATGGAGAGCACGACCGGGTCGATACCGAGGGGCGTATTCTTGTCCGTGGCTATGTTCATGTCGAACGTCATGTTCTCCCCGGGTTCAAGATGTTCCGCATAATACCGGCCGGAACTCGTGAGAACGAGTGACTTTACCGTAGAATTTGCCACCAGCGAAATATCGCTTGCCCGGGTCAGTCCGGTATTTTCAATGATGATCGTTGCGGTACCGTCCTCTCCGGGTGCAACCCGGTCCGGCAGTTCCTGCGTTACGGAGAGTGACGGTTTCTTCTGGGTTGAGATATCGGTGTTCACGTTGACCGTGAGCGGGTACCGGGTGCTCCGCCCGTCCTTGACATCGATCCATGCTTCCGGGAAATAAATACCGTTCTTTGACGGGGCACGTATGATAAACGTGACCGGGACTGACTGGCCGGGCCCTAACTCTCCGAGCCGGTCGAAGTCGCCGGTCAGAACCTCGATGCCATTCTCTTCAAGGTGGACGTTCTCGATAAAGATGTTAATATCGGAACTCTTTGTTGAGGCGAACGTTCCGCCCGAGACAATGCCGGTGTTCTCTTTTACCGAAGCACTTTCCGCGGTATTCTTGATGGTAAGCGTTATGGTTCCCATGTCCCCGGGCAGGAGCACAGCCGGTGTCACTTCATAGTTCGTGATAATGACCGTTGGATTGGTGGTGCTCTCCCCCAGGTCACTTGCTGATGACGATATGATGATGAACGGGAGCAGGAGAACAATGGTAAAAAATACCCGGGTCAACGATCGTTTCCGTCCTGCTGCTGTTCCGGTGTTCCCCTTGCGCTGCCTGAATCCCTGCTGTCCTTTTTCTTCCACGTGAATCGCCATTTCCTCCGGAATTTCCGGGCTTGTGTGGGTTTCATGTCCCTGCAAAGTGTACATTCGTTCAATTAAATAAACTTATGTTTAGTTTACTGAACAACTATTTATTTTGTAAACGCAAGGTGAATATAGACATCCGGTATAAGGAGATACAGGAATATGCCACGGATCAATGCGGATTACCGCAAGGATGCAAAGAAAAAGATCATTGACGCAGCGGTCGAAGTCGCGGTAGATGATGGATGGGGAGGCCTGACGCTCGAATCAATCGCCCAGAAAGTCGGCGTCACCAAAGGGGCGTTCTATTCATACTTTCCAAACAGTATGACCCTGATGCAGGATGTGATCATTGCGATGATCACCATGATGCGGGACCATGCCATTGTGACCCTGTTGGATAAAGATGACATCCATGCAGCGCTCGATCACCTGGGCAATGATATCTTCCTGCATCCAAAATCGTTCCTTCCGGTTTTCATCCAGGCAATGGCAAATATTCCCAAAGATCCTGTGTTTGTGGAAAAAATTTCTGTCCTTTATGAAGAGAACATCGCTTTTTTCGTGAGTAAAATTGCCCGGTACCAGAAGAACGGGCAGATCCCGGAAGATACAAATCTCGATGATGCTGCCCGGGCCATTTACTGTATGACCATCGGACTAGCTCTTACCACGCATATGATGAGAAAAGACGGTGCAACATCAAAACGTGTCTGGGTCGAGTCAGCTGAGCGAATCCTGGGGATTGATTCTGTCAGGCAGTAAAGACCGCTTTTGCGTATTCATCCCATGAAGAAACAAAATAAAAAAAGATGGTTCTCTTTCCCGGTCATCGGGAACAGAGATTCATATCGATGGTCTCGTTCCCTTACTTCTTTCCGGACAACAATGCCTGGAGCTGGCTTATCAGGCTGGCAATGACATCCTCCTTTGATTGCTGCTGGGTCTGCATCGGGACAACCTGATCCCCGGAAGTCTGTGTCTGGTTCCTGTCACCCTGCCCGAAACCCGGTCCCATTGCCTGTGCAGTGGTGTTGCCTGCGGTCTCTCCGCGTGGTTCCGGGGGTGTCGTGTTCCCGACTTCATGCATGCCTGACCCATCCATCCTGTCCGGTGGAGTCATATTGCCGGTCTGGTTCATGAAATTCATCGGGGTCATATTTCCGACTTCATGCATGCCTGACCCGTCCATCATGTCCGGTGGAGTCATATTGCCGGTCTGGTTCATGAAATTCATCGGGGTCATATTCCCGACTTCATGCATGCCCGATCCGTCCATCATAGCTGGCGGTGTCATGTTGCCGGTCTGGTTTTGGAAGTCCGGCGGTGTCATGTTCCCATTGCCCTGCATGCCATCTCCTCCCATCCTGCCGGGGGCAGTCATGTTGCCGCCGTTCTGGCCATTGCCCGGGCCACCAAAAGCAGTCGTGTTTCCCCTGGTTCCGGATGGCGGCGTCTGCATCTGTCCGGTGTTTCCACTGTTCTGTCCGCTGGTCCCGGACTGAGAACCGGATGCTCCGGAATTACCGGATGGCGGGGCGGACATCTGGTTCATGCTTCCCTGTCCCCCGGTTGTGTGGCCGGCTCCTGCGGCACCCTGCATTCCAGCCTGCCCCTGTTCCTGGGCTACGGTAAATGGTACAAGCATAACGGCAATGCACCAGAGTGCCATCAGCACCATGACAGGTCGTGTAAGTATTTTCATGGATTATTTCCTCCGTATCCGGCAACTGGTTATAGTCAGTTGTCCTGCCTCCTCACTATCCATATCAGGGTATAAATTGAATTCATGCAGCCCGGGAAATATATGTACCGGAAATTCCGATCATTGAACCTGTGAGTTCAAGGTATGCGACTTTTCATGGACGGTTAATGGCCTGGAAAACAGCGTGATGGGAAAAATTCCCGCAGGGAAATGCCGTGTTTCCCTCTTAACGGCAGGAAATATTGACAAAGTTGATAATCCTTGACAGGAGGATATACCAGTATGAGTGATGATTCCGTAAAAAAGACGCAATCACCGCATTTCCGGGTCCTCCAGGATATTCTCCTTGTTGCTATCCTTGCGGTGATCGTGTATATTGCGGCCTATTTTATGAACCTGACCGGGGTACTGCTCAGTGTCCTTGAAACCTCCGCTGCACAGTACGCAAGTGCCCTCATCATTGCGGTTATTTTCCTTATCCTTGGTTTTATTTTCATTGTATACCGGAGATGGAATGAGCTGACGCAGGTGTCCGGTGAGATCATTGCGACACGGACCCAGATGGACCGGGTCAATGCCAAACTCATGTTTCTCAACAATATTACCCGGTATGATATGCTCAACGAAGTGACCCAGCTTCACAAGGATCTCGAACATGCCGACAGGACACCGGAGATCATCCGGGTCGAAGAGTCAATAAACCGTATCCGCAGGCAGATCAAGTTCACCAAGGAGTACCAGGATATCGGGGCTATGCCGCCTGCATGGCAGAATCTTGCCGATGCGGTCATGCGGGCAAAGGTCGGACTGGATCTCGGCAATGTCAGTTTCGAGATGGACATCCATGATGTGGAAGTCTATGCCGACCCGCTCCTTGAGAAAGTCTTCTACTATATGATCAGCAATTCAATGAAATACGGCGGAAGCAAACTCTCGAAGATCCGTATTTACCGGAAGAAAGTGGATGACCGGCTCACCATTGTCTGCGAAGACGACGGCGTCGGCATATCACAGGAACTCAAGGGCGGTCTCTTTCCCAAGGAATGGGGCAGCCGCAAGCATGCCGGGTACGGCCTCTTCCTGATCCGGGAGACCCTTGGCGTCACCGGGATCTCCATCTTTGAAACCGGTACGCCAGGTGAAGGCGCAAAATTCGAGATCAACGTACCAAAAGAAGTGTTCAGGAATCTCTGATACCGGGCCGATACAATCTTTTTTACTGCATATTTTTACGGTATATTATTCCTGGCCCGTGCAGGAATTCCAGCGGGTCCCTGGAAATGGGGATGATGCGTCCCGATCATTGGGTTGTTCCTTCGATGGTTACTATTTTTTCCGTAAGCGGAATCGTTACTCTGGCCTTTGCAAGCGCTTTTTCCACAATATACCGGACTCCCCCGCAGCAGGGGACTTCCATACGGAGAATTGTGATCGACCGGATGGTGTGCCCTGAAAAGATCGCAGCAAGTTTTTCGATATATCCTTCGATGTCCTTGTCAAGTTTCGGGCAGAAGATGATCAGAATCCGGCCTTTCAGGAACTCAGCATGGAACCCGGGATACGCGAACGGGACACAGTCCGCGGAGATGAGCAGATCGGCATTATCAAAGTACGGGGCCGAGGGATTCACGAGCGCAAGCTGGACCGGCCATTGCCGGAGTTCGGACGGGCCGGTGCCGGAAGGCTGGCGGGGACCCGCAGGGTGGCTTTCCCGTGGGATACTCCGAGCAGATGATCCCGGGCATCCGGCAAACGGGTTGGGTTCATGCGGTCCGGCATGACAGACCGGTGCCGGGGATATCCGGGCCGAACGGGTCCCGAACGGTACCGGTTTCTGTCTCTCCGGTGGCTTATGGTCGGGTATGGGAACATTGTTCTCGATAAGAAACTCGATCGCTTCATTATAGTACGCTGTCTGGCCATGACCTCCAAGATGTTCGAGATGTGCTTTGATGACCGGTGCTCCCTGCTTCACAATCGTTTCCATGACGGTCTTCTCGTCGTACGGCGCCGCTTCCCGCTCGATAACTTCGATTGCCCCTTCAGGGCAGGTACCGATACAGGCCCCGAGACCGTCGCAGAAAAGATCACTCACCAGCCGGGCCTTTCCATCAATCAGCTGGAGTGCACCCTCCGGGCAGTCCGGGATACACTGGCCGCAGCCCGTGCATTTTGTTTCATCGATACTGATGATCTTCCGTTTCATAGCATCTTCCCGCGTTCGTTATGCGCCGGGCTGGCAATCAATCTTGCGGACGGGGCACCCTTGTCACTGTCAGATCCCGGGATTTTTTTCCGGTTTTTTTTAGAACTCTACAAAAAGGCCCGGCCGGCACGGTACTGGCCGGGCTGGTGCAGGTCTCCGTATCAAGGTAACTGAAACCGGTCTTTGCCGGATTTGATACCTATGCAAGATTTTCTGGAATAATCGTTTCACCAGGTTCCCGTTTTTGACATGACGAAATGGGAAAAGAGTTCCGGATGATACTACGAAGTAAAATTCACCCGGGAATCCGGATTAAAAACACTGGACCCGTCTCAGGCAGCTGTCCGATCCAGCGCCCCGCGGATCGCTGCAAGCAGGTCGTCCTGCATCACCGGTTTCGTAAGATATCCGAACGGCGAGACGGCATGTGCCTCGTCAATCCGGTTCTGGTTTGAATACGCGGAAAGGAAAATAACCGGGATCGGGTACTTCGAGCGAATCTGCCGTGCGGTCTCGATCCCGTCGAGCGATCCGGCAAGGGCGATATCCATCAGGATCAGGTCGGGAAGCGGTGCGGATGCGATATCCCGGAGCACCCTCTCGCCGGAATATGCCGGGCCGGCGATGTTGTAGCCGGCGTTTTCCAGCAATTCAGTCAGGTGGAGAGCGATAAGGCCCTCATCCTCCACAATCAGGATCGTTTCGCCGGTCATGTATCCTCATTGATAGTGTGCAGCCGGAAAATAAATTCCGTACCCTGTTCAGTACTGATTTCAATATCCGCCCGGAGCTGGTGGCGGGCAAGGAAGTTCACCAGCTTGAGGCCCAGCGATCTGGTGGAAGCGATATCGATCTTCGGAGACATTCCGCAGCCGTTATCCGACACCCTGAGACAATAGGTCCCTTCTTCGCGGGCGAGCATGACCCGGACCGTGCAGGGTTCCTTCCGTACGGCCATGCAATCAAATCCCGGCGGGAACGCATACTTGAACGAATTGGTCACCAGCTCGTTGATGATCAGGCCGGCCGTTGTGGCCCGGGCAAGATCGAGAACCACGCCTTTGGCATCGACAAGGGTCCTGACAGGGATATTTCCAGCGTACGATCCGGCAACCTGGCCGATCAGGGTCGTGAGGTAGACATCCATATCCACGCTCGAGAACCTGCCGGTCCGGTACAGGGTCTCGTGGATCAGGGCCATGCTCCGGGCCCGGTTCTGGAGATCTTTCCTGAGCGCCTGGCCGGCATCGGTCTTCTCGTACGTACCGTCAAGGCTCAGGAGCGAGATGAATGCAGTCAGGTTGTTCTTGACCCGATGGTGGATCTCGGAGAGCAGGATCTCTTTTTCCGCCAGGGCATCTTTCAGCCGGGACTCGTTCTGCCGCAATTCCTCCTCTCTCCGGTTCAGTTCGCCGACATGCCGGTGCAGTTCCTCCTGCGCTGCAGTAAGTTCTTCGTTGAGAGATGTCAGTTCTTCATTCCTGACCACCAGCAGGTGTTCATTCGCGACAAGATCTTCATTCGTTGCCTTCAGTTTTTCATGGATCTCAAAGAGTTCCTCGTTTGCCGTATTGAGGGCCCGGTTCTTCTCCAGCAGTTCCGCCTCGGCTCTCTTGCGGTCCGTGATGTCGTGTGCAACATGGACCGTGCCGATCAGGTTCCCCTCCGGGCCGGAGAGCGGGGTCGTGCTCACGATGAAGGTTCCGCCAAGGGCGGGCTCGTCCATCTCGCAGATGTGCTGCTTCCCGTCAGTACAGGTCTTTGCATGCGGGCAGAACTCCGGCGGGACCGATGTGCCGTGAACGGTCTCGTAGCAGAGATTCCCGATGCATTTCTCCGGCAGGGTTCCGAGCCGGTCGGCAATTGCCTTGTTTGCCCTGATGATCCGGTGGTTCGTATCGAGAATCGCGATCAGGTCGGGAACCGTATCGAAGGTCCGCTCCCACTCTTCCCGGGCACGGAGGTTCTCCTCTTCCACAATCTTGCGCTTCGTGATGTCACGGATCACGATCTGTACGGCGTCCTTCCCGTCCCAGCTGATCGGCCCTTCAGTGGCCTCGGCCATTATGGACTTTCCTCCGGCAATCACCCGTAGTTCCCGAAGCGGGGCGTTTCCCATCTCTTCCTGCACAGAGGTAATCCGGATCGCGGAGACGGCCCGATCGTCAGGATCGATAAAGTCCATGAAATCCTTACCGATGATAGAATCTGTACCGGATCCTTCGAACATGAGGAGACCGGCCCCGTTTACGTAACGGATAAGACCGTCCCGGGTAACAATGATCGCATCCGGCGAGAGTTCGGAGAGCGCCCGGTATTTCTTCTCGCTCTCGGTCAGGTTATGGTACAGGAGATTGTAGGGTTTTTCCTGGCCGACTTCGATGATGGCACGGTAGAAGAAATAGAACGACAGCAGCCGGAACACGTGGCCGAGCAGGCTGAAGACGTCGACGAAACTTGCATATTCCGTGAAGGTCAGTTCAGCAGCAATGGTCAGGAAGATGGCGATCGCAAGATTGTTCAGCACCTGCCGATCGAATGCGTCCCGGTTCCGGTAAAGGAGAACGACCGATGCGATCAGGAGAAGAGAGATGACGTATTCGCTGACTATCTTGAACGGTGTGAGACCCAGGCCCTCGATGTAGGTTGCGGGAAAGACCCTGAAAACAAAGATCGAACTGATGATGATGATATCTGCCACAAGGTAGACGATCGCTACGAGATCGAGGCGGAGATTCCTGCGGATGAAGAGCGGGGCGACAAGGAGCGTGATGGCCTGCATGTACCGGGCCGCAATCCAGAACCGGGTCGAGAGCGTTCCTCCCCCGTCAGGAAATATCCCGACACCCTGGTACACGAGTGTATGGAGGTAGTCGAGGATCGCGATGAAGACGAAGGCGACGCCAATGAAGAGGAGGTAATTATTGTCGATGATCTTCCGCGATTTCCAGACAAGAAGGAAGATTGCAACCGAGATGGCGATGGTGGTGAACTCGACGGTTGTGTGATAGAGTGCGAAGTTGTAGAGGCTGATGAGCCAGAGGAATACGGTGACAAAGATCACGACAACAAGCGGGATGAGGTATTCGCGGAGATCGATTCCGACAGTGCCGGTCGGGGTGCCGGATGGCTGGGAGACGGAAGAGTCCGGTTGGGGAGTCATTTTTGTTGTACCGCGGGTGCTGATGCAATCCGGATATGACAGGTGCTGGCTTTAAATGATCGATTTGTCCGGGCTGAACCGGGAATGAATGATGTTCTTTCCTGCGGTCTTTTTGAAATTCATAATCCTTTTGTCATTCTGCCGACAGGGAGTGCCCGGTACCCGGGCTCCGGGCCAGGTACCGGTAAATTATGAGCGAAGGCGGAGACTTCCCATAATACTTGGCAGAGATCTGGCAACATCGATAGGGAAGTAACGTCTCATTTGTACCAAAAATAAAAATAAGAACATTTATAAAAATATAATTCCCAATAAAAAATATTCAGATTCGCCATCCGCCATGAAAATTTCACCAATGTATATTCTCGCAGGAACGATCTTCATTCTTCTCGTGCTCCCGCTGCTTTCGGGCTGCACGACCAGCGAGCCGGCAAACCGGACCGTAACGGAACTGAGTACCGATATACCGGAGATCTCGCACAACCCAACGGAAAATTTGGAAATCCAGTGCGATCGGGCCGATACCGGAACGACCGCTTTTGATGCCGGAACAATCAGCCCGGCGCTCCAGCCTGGTTGCACGAACTGTACTCTTAGCCTGCTCACGCACCCGGTCGGCGGTTTTCACGGGAGCCCGTTCCTGATATCCTTGATCGGGTACAACGGAACAACCCGGTTCCCTGTCAGTGAGCCGTCCGGATCTGTCACCTATACGTTCTACGCACGTCAGATGAACCCGGGAACGGTGAAGTACCGAATCTTCCGGGTCGATGGGTTGTACGAAACGAGCCCTCGTCCCCTGCCCCCTAATTTCACGGTGTCGATCGAACCGGATAGTTTCACAGTACAACCGGGGGGAACGTATAATTCAACCGTGACCGTACATCTGCAACCCGATTCCCATCCGCATAATATCTGGCTGTACCTCCATGCTGATGTGGACGGGTCACCGGATGCCGTAGCCGACGACTGGATCCGGGTAGACGTGGATGATGGTTCGACCATGGCCGGTGCTGGTCTCTGGCATTTCTTCCATGGGATGGGAGGGAACTGCCAGGACCTCATTGTAATTCCCCAGGGAGGATCCGGTTCTGTGCCGTTTCTCATCCAGACCGGCGAACGCGATACGGGCATGGTGTCGGTAAACCTGACAACCTATCCCTGCAAGCCGGATCATGGGCCGCTGCGCCCGGACGAACTCCCCAAAAAACCGGCTGGAATCCACGAAAGCGTGAAGCCTGACCTGTTCACGGCCAGAAGTTTTGCAAACTACATCGCAACACTGTCGTTTTCTGTTGATCATTCAGCCATGCCAGGGGATTATTGTTACAGCGTCCAGCTGAGGACGCCCACCGGGGGTGGCGATTATTCCCCGGTAACCGTCCGGGTAATCCCCGGGATGAGTCCACGACAGTGAGTTCAGGATAACCGTTCACCCCATCGATCCGTTCCATGAAACCAGAAAAATTATTTAGTAAGATATAATGGTCCAAAAATCCTGATATTCCCTTTATGAGACGGATCTTTTTTGACGGTATCCTTATCGTTTTTCTCCTGCTGGCCGGATGCGTTACCCGGGACACGAATCTCACGGTGACCGGTCCACCCCCCGCTACCCCGGGCGAACCGCAGATACAGTACGGCGGATCGGCACTGGCGATCTCATTCAGCAGTGACGGGATTTCAACAACGTCTCCCGAAGCAAAAGAGCTGTTCATCAAAGGACTGGCGTACTCGACACAGTATGCCCGCTACAATGAATCGCTTGAATTTTTTGACGCTGCTCTTGCAATCGATACGAATTTTTCCGAGGCATGGGTGGCAAAAGGGGTTGCCCTTCACAATATGAAACGCTACGATGAGGCAGTCCGGAACTATGACCGGGCTCTCCTGATCAGTCCCGGGGATGCGGAAATCTGGCACGTGAAGTGTATTACGCTTAACGACGCAGGCAGGTCCGGTGAGGCTGTGGAATGCGGGGGGAATGAAACGGAACCGGATCTCTCCGGTTACCGGAATACCCCGGTCACCACAATCACTCCTATCCAGACACAATCATGCGATAGTAACCGGTTCTCTGTCCCGGCCGGTGGGGATATATTCCTTGGTGAACGTTGCCTGGACGTGAGTGCCGGGGTTTCTTCCGGGCAGGTTATCTCATGGTATAAAAATGGCCGAAACGCAGGGAATTCCACACCCGATGTACAACGAATCATTCATGATTCGGGAAATTTTTCTGTAAACCCCGATGACTTTCTGGATTTTGAAGGACCCTGGTACGTCGGAACCACGGATAAGGTCGCCTTCATTGTCTGGATGCCGGTACTTAACTCCCGGTCAGGAACGAACAGAACAGGATCCTGACCCGAGATTATTCTTATCGGACATGTGGATACGGCAGCCCGAAGATCCCAGTTGACAGGATAACAACAAGCATGTTCAGGCTCAGATGCCACGATACCTGGCAAGGGAGATCGAACCGGTAAATTCCGGTTATTCCAGATCCAGCAGGTCCCGGATAAGAGTAGAGATCGCGAGCCGGTGTTGCTCTTCAAGCACCCACGTTCCTGCATTGAACCGCTCCTGCATTTCCCGTGGCGTAAGTTCAGTCAGGTACTCCGCGATACATACGATTACTGCTCGTTTCTGGTTCAAAGAACGGGATCATACGAAAACCAATCCGCTGATCCTATCGCCAGATCCTAAACTTGTGCTGGAAAAAAACAAAAAACCGGAATATCACTGAGAACTCCGGAACAAATCCTCCGGGACCACTCGTCCCCTCTCAGTCCGGTCAAAATCCTTATCAAAACTTACAATAGAAAGCCCATACCGTTCTGCCAACGCATATTGGTAAGCATCGTCAAAATCCAGATGAAATCGCTTGGCAGCATCGGTGATCTTTGAAAAGTCGTCCGGTACAAGAGATAAAACGTGGATACCGCTCGCCATAATATCCTCATTCACAAACGTCAGGAATTCTGAAAACTTGTGCTCCCGCAAGTAAATCACACCAAGAGAGTGTAATGAAAAATCACTTACATGAACCTTGGAAAGATCAGCACGTGAAAAAAAATCCTTCACTTCCTGCACATGCGAGCGACTGAGAATATATTCCAGAAAAATGTTGGTATCAATAAGATACATCAGGCTCCCCGCCACTCCAGAGCTTTATGCTGGAGATCTACGGACGAGTACCTGGTGCCAAGATCTGCAAGAGTCCCTTCAGCAGCACACCGGAACGATTTAGAAGATCTCTTTTTCGAACGCTTCACGAGTTCATCGATGTAATGAATTGCTTCTGCACGTAATTCCGGTGGCAGGGTTTGGATTTTTTCTTCAACGGAACTGAATGATGATGACATTATACTCAATATTCTATGGATTCTTGGGAAATACAATTCTTTCGCATGAGCCATCAATGCGCAATGCCACAAATTGTCTGGATCATCACCGGCTTGTTCTCACAATCTCATCCATTATCACTCCCGCCTAGCACGACATTCATCCCTTCAAGCATTATTTTCTCAATTTCGTTGTCAGTAAATCCTTTCCTCACAGTCATACCTTAATCCTCGCGTCGCCATTCTTCATGTTCTCATCAGATTCCACATCCCTCCGCGTTCCTGGCTACACCCACCACGCTTCCCGGGGTTCTCAGCCGCCTTCCCGACATTTGCCCGACACGCTCCCCGCGTCACCTCGCCCAATCCCGACATCCCCGGTCGCTTGCGGTATCCGACCGGCTACTGCACGGACCCGACCGAGTACTCACAGGATCCCGCACGGTGATCACTACGGCCCGCGCCAATGCTAAAGTGGCAAACGGGGCGGGGATTATTGGGGTACGTCAGGAACCTGTTCCAACAAAGACAATGGGGCAAAGGGATTTTACGAGATGCCTCCCGCGGGAGGGGGGAAGTGTATACCCCCATACCTCCGGAGCGATGAACACCGCCGCCCCCGACGGGGCGCCCCGCGGTGGATCCGGGAAGGATCATCTCCCGGAAAAAACTCTATTGCTCCGCTGTGTCTCGGAGAGGCCCCGGGATGGGGATGGATCAGCTGATCCGGAAGATCGCCCCTCCTTTCCGGGCACTTACGGTACCATACAAAAGACCCTCCGATAGAAGTAAAAGGGTTCTATTAGCGAAATTTTCTGGTCCGACGTGAAAACCCCGAATAAACCCTGTTTCCAGAACCCTAAAGTCTGGTTTTTGTGCGAATTCGCCCGGGACCAGGGTTGCCCGAAAGAGGGTGCCGGAAGAGAAACGCCAAAAATGACCCCCGTTTTCCAAAAGGAGCCATATTTGAGATAACGATCTTCCTGCCTGACTCTCATCCCCCCGGGGAGATGTTCTTCGATGGAGAGGTATTGCCACGGAACCCCCCGCCAGAAGAACTGCCTGCCCGTGGCGGCAGTTCTGATGGGAGGGGGGATTGGGGGGAGTTGGCTCGTATGCTGAAAATTTTTTGGAAATTTCAAATGAAGTATCGGTAACGATGTGCGGATGAAATTTCTGCAAAGAAATTTCGATGACCCAGGATGGGGGCCGATGCCCCCATACCCCCGGTTGCGATGAACGCCGCCGCCCCCGACGGGGCGCCCCCGCGGCGGATCAGGGACTGAAAAATCGCGGCAATGACATCCCCGCCACATTCCGGAATCTGTCACCTAGACCATGACAGTACTTTTTTCGATATTTGATATATGGGATTTATTATTGGATGACCCATAAATATTGTAGATCATCGATGATCTCCGAACAAACTAACGATTCTAAAAACATTTCCCTGTTGGCTCTTTTTGTTTCGATGTTCGCCTTTATTTCAGCATTTGCAAATTTTTTTTATCAGACATATGGCGAATCTCACAGTTATTCAATTGTCAATCTCACTACGAATGTCACGACTACAACCTACATGCCGAAAAGTTTCATTATCGCCGGTACCGGTATCATCATTGATGGGTTAACACTATCCTTTTTGGCGGGAATTTTAGCGTTTATAGTGGCGATGGTGGCATTTATCGCAATATTACGATACTCAAAAATAATCAACATCTCGAAAGTTGAAAGCACATCCGAGATCACACCGGAATCATCTACAGAAGAAAGAATTCCGTCATCACCAACCGAATTTCCCGAAACTGACATCGATGAATTTTGTAAATCTGTTATCGCTTGGAAGGTTTCAGCAACGAAAAAAGAAGAGATTTTTCAACTCTTCAAAGACAACCCGTATTATCTCATGGGATATCTCACTCACATCACCCAACAAAATATTAATCAGACAAAGAGTCTTCAGAAGAAGACTATCGGATTGACTGCTATCGCTCTGATTCTTGCTGCTGGTTCGATGGCAATCGCTATGTATGGAATCGGTTCAGAATTTTTCGGCGGGATTATTTCTGTCTCTGTAGCAGTGATTCTTGGTATGATTGGTGTAATAGTGCTGACTCGATGATTCAATCTGTCAAAAATGACGTTTATTATTGTTGGTTGACTTTTTTACTAGCACGATAAAAATTTTATGAATGGTGATGGTAGCCCGATAGTTTACGTGATTGGAATAATCAGGGCATACTTCCTTGTGGGGATTGTTGTGAAGGCGATAACACATATGCCATTACCATTTATTCTGTTCTGTAGAAAACCTCAATGGCGAGAAATAGTAAGAACCTGTGAATGTTACAGACAATCATTTTGGTAGCGATTTCTTTTATCTGCATCAGGAATCTTCGAGCTTTGAGATCACCACTGAACTTTCTTTTCAAGACAGAGAATTTATTTTCGACGAGTTGTCGTCTAGGATAAATAGTGTCATTGAACTGTTGAGCCATTTCCTGACGATAAGTACCTCCGATAATTTCGTTATTCCAAGAACGGATCGGGATAACAGAATTGGCGTGAAGGTCTTCCCGGATCAGCCGGTGAATCGCTTCAGAGTCGTATCCCTTGTCCATGACGTAACAATCGGATTTTCGAGTTTTGTGACATTGTCGAAGTAATTTCACTGCATGTCGGGTATCGTGGACTCTGCTGTTCGAGGCAACAAATCCTGTAATCACCTGTTGATCAGTATCAACTGAGATCGAGGTTTTCAGGAAATGTTTGCGGATCTTGCCGGTTCGTTCAGAGAAATAGTGGCTGCAGTACCCGCTCGTAAAACCGGATGAATCGATAGCCGTTATCGGAATATTGTCGTCGTTAGTGTAAAACAGGTTCACTGTTTTTCTGAAGGTCAACCGAAGATAAAGGGTTTTTATCCGACAGAAAAATTTCTGGAGCGTCGTGAAATGTGGTACTTCGGATAGATCACGGATCTCCAGAACTCCCTCCATGTCTCCGACATCTTCAATAAATTCCCGGTAGTGCTGGTTGCAGAAATCTTTAAACAAAACCAGGATGAGTAGCTGATGTTGGGTGTAGACCTTCTTTGAAAATTTACAGGAATATGGATTAAGATGTGTTGACTTTACGATTGAAATGGCTGCTTGGATAAACCTGATATTCCGGCTCGCTGATTTCTTTATTGTCTCCTTTCTATTTGACTTCACAATCAAGAAAAGGAGACATAGTACCTTAGATCTTTCAGTCGTCGGTATGACCTAGTTTTAATTAGGAGTTCTACAGAGCAATTTATTCCGTAACCCCAACACTTTGGTCATGTGGAGTCTTTTTATGAAAAAGGAAAGACTCTGGGTTTGTACGCAATTTTTTTATTTCTAATGAAGCATTTCTAAAAAATTCCCTTTCAAAAAAATTTACTTCCCGCTCGTCACCGTCTTCGCCCCGCGGAGAATCCCGACAGTCCCCGTCCGGACAAACTCCTTGATCCCGTACTGGCGCAGGAGTTTCTCCATCGCTTCGATCTTGTCGGTATCACCGATGACCTGGAGGATCAGCGTCTTTGCTCCGACATCGACAATGGATGCCCGGAAGATGGATGCGATCTGCATGATCTCGGCACGGGATGTCCCGAGTTCGGCCGTCACCTTGATGAGGGCAAGCTCCCGCTCGACCCGCTCGCTGTCGGTCAGGTCAGAGACCTTGATCACATCGATGAGCTTGTTGAGCTGCTTCATCACCTGCTCGATCTTTTCATCATCGCCAATAACGACGATGGTGATACGGCTCATGTCCGGCTCCTCGCAGGGACCGACCGCAAGGCTCTCGATGTTGAACCCGCGCCGGGAGAAGAGTCCCGTGACCCGCGAGAGTACACCGGATTTGTTCTCGACAAGAATCGATAACGTGTGCGGTTTCATGATTGCGGATGCCCTCCAATCATGTCGTTGATCGCAGCACCGGCCGGAACCATGGGGAAGACATTCTCCTCGCGCTCGATCCGGAAATCCATCACGAACGGCCCGTCGCAGTCAAGCGATGCCTGGAGTGCCGGAAGTACCTCGTCCGGGGATTCGATCCGCATCCCTTCGATACCGTAAGCATTTGCGATCTTCACGAAATCAACCGGCGGGAGTTCCGTGAACGAATACCGGTGATCGTAGAAGAGTTCCTGCCACTGCCGGACCATGCCGAGATACATGTTGTTCAGGATCACGACCTTCACCGGGATCTTCTCGGCTGCAATGGTACCGAACTCCTGAATGTTCATCTGGATGCTGCCATCACCGGCAATGTCGAAGACCGGGACATCCGGGCGGGCGAAGTGCGCCCCCATCGCAGCAGGGAGCCCGTAGCCCATCGTGCCAAGACCGCCCGAGGTGATCCAGGTCCGGGGATTGTGGAAGCAGAAGTGCTGTGCCGTCCACATCTGGTTCTGCCCGACTTCCGAGACTATCACGGCCTTGTCCTTCACGAGATCGCTTAAGGTCCGGATGATGAACTGCGGGTGCAGTGCACCATTCGTCGGGCATTTGAGCGGGTGATGCTGTTTCCAGTGCCGGATCTTCTTGAGCCACTGCTCGCGGGCCTCACGCTTCTTCATCAGCGAGAGCAGATCCTGCAATACAGCCCTGACATCCCCGACAATCGGAACATCGGCATGCTTGTTCTTGCTGATCTCGGCAGGGTCGATATCGATATGAATGATCTTTGCATGGGATGCAAAGGTCTCCAGCTTGCCGGTTACCCGGTCATCGAACCGTGCACCGATGGAGATCAGGAGATCGCATTCCGTGACCGCGAAATTTGCATATTCGGTCCCGTGCATCCCCAGCATGCCGAGGTTGAGCGGGTGGTTGCAGGGAATGCATCCGATTCCCATCAATGTAGTCGTGACAGGGATCGATGCGAGCGTGGCAAATTCCACCAGTTCGGCAGATGCGTTCGATGAGATGATGCCTCCCCCGGCATAGATGAGCGGGCGCTCTGCATGATCGAGCAGTTCGAGTGCTTTCTCCATCTGGCGCTTGTGGCCCTTGTAGGTGGGATTATAGCCGCGGAGGGAGACCTTCTCCGGCAGTTTCACGTCCTCTGACAGGCCGGTACTCACATCCTTGGGGATATCGATCAGGACCGGCCCCTGCCGCCCGGTGCCTGCGATATAGAACGCTTCCTGGACTATCCGGCTGACCTCCCCGGCATTTTTGAGAAGGTAGTTATGCTTCGTGATCGGCATCGTGATGCCGGTGATGTCGGACTCTTGGAAGGCATCGTTCCCCAGAAGGTTTGTCGGGACCTGCCCGGTAAGGGCTACGATCGGGACCGAGTCCATGTAGGCCGTGGCAATGCCGGTAACGAGGTTACAGGCACCGGGCCCTGACGTGGCGAGGCATACGCCTACACGACCGCTTGCCCTCGCAAAGCCGTCCGCGGCATGCGCTGCAGCCTGTTCGTGCCGTACAAGGATGTGCCGTAATGACGAGTCGTAGAGTTCATCATAGATCGGCAGCACCACTCCGCCGGGATACCCGAAGATGATCTCGGTCCCTTCGCGCTGGAGTGATTCGACGAGGATTTTTGCCCCGGTTTTCATGTCCTGTCCCTCAGTAGTCTGTTCATGCCAGCGATCATCGCCTCGACACTTGCCATAATGATGTCGGTGCGGGCGCCGCGTGAAGTAATTATCTTCCCGTCTTTACTTAATCTTACTGTCACTTCGACAAGGGCGTCGGTGCCGCCCTGGATGGCATCGACATGGTACTCTTCGAGCCGGATATCGGCCACGTCGCCCACGCATTTGCGCAGGACCTGCATTGCCGCATCGACAGGACCGTCACCGGTCGCTGCCCCGGTCATCTCCACGCCGTTCACAACCAGCGTGACGGAAGCGGTCGGGATCATGTGGCTGCCGGAGGTGGCCGTGAACTGCCGCATCTTGATGACCGGCTTGCATTCGATTGCAAGGACGGCATCGGCAACAGCCATCAGGTCCGCATCGGTGACCCGTTTTCCTGCGTCACCGAGCTGCTTGATCCGTTTTACAATTTCCCGGACCTGTTTCTCTTCGGCCTTGTAATTCATCTCGTGCAGGGCAGCCTCGACCGAGGCGGTGCCGGAATGCTTGCCAAGCACGATCCGGCGCTTGCGGCCCACCATCTCCGGGTTCACGGATTCATACGTGGAGGGCTCGCGGATAATCCCGTGTGCATGGATGCCGCTCTCGTGCGTGAAGGCCATCTCGCCCACGATCGCCTTATTCACCGCAAGCGGGACACCGGTGTGCCGGGCGACAAGACTTGAGAGAGGATAGATCTTCTCCTTGTGGATACGGGTCGTGTACCCGTAGAGCACCTCAAGGGCCATCACCACTTCTTCAAAGGGCGTGTTGCCCGCCCGTTCTCCCAGACCATTGACGGTCACGTGGGCACAGGAGGCGCCGGCTTTCAGCGCAGCCATCGTGTTCGTAACCGCAAAGCCGAGATCATCGTGGCAGTGGATCGAGAGCGGGGCTATCTTCGCGATCGGTGGGATGAACGCCGCTGCTTTCTCCGGTGTCAGCAATCCCACGGTATCGCAGAAGCAGAGCCGGTCCGCACCGTGTTCAACGCCCGCAGTGAAGATCGAGCGGAGGAACTCCTGGTCCGCCCGCGACGCGTCCTCTCCGGAGAGCTCGACAATGAGCCCCCGGCTCTTCGCGTACTCCACGGCATCCATCGCCATCGCGACCACTTCGTCACGGGTCTTGCGCATCTTCTTTGCGATGTGCAGATCGCTGACGGGCACAACGAGGTGGATCGAATCTGCATTGCAGTCGGCAGCATAATCGATATCGATCCGGAGAGCCCGGACAAAAGTACAGATCTCTGACTTCAGCCCGGCATCGGCAATCCTTCTGATTGCTTCACGCTCGCCATCCGATGCAGCGGCAGAACCAGCCTCGATAACATCGACACCGATGTCCGAAAGCCGTGATGCGATTTCAAATTTTTGTTCTGTGTCCAGCGAGACGCCGGGAGTCTGTTCCCCGTCCCGTAATGTGGTATCTAAAAAGCGCAGGTTATTGACAAATAAAACATTCACTCATGGCAATCACCATGACTAATCGTAGGAATGAAGAATATAAAAATGATTCCTGCACCACCCGTTCCGTAGAAAATTTTTATATGCCGGCCACAGGAACCTGATATCAGGAAATTTTGTTTGGTGTATGACCCCTTTCTTTTCTGACCGCACGAATCTCCCCGGGGTGGAAGAAGCCTGTTCACAGGTTGTAGCCGAGTGTCATAATTTACGGCTCGCACCGACCCGTGGCGAGCTGGGCAGGCAGATCGCCCGGCTCGTGCTGGCACATACGCCTTTCGATATCCAGCGGATGAAGCGGAACTTTGAAGCAAAAGTTCTGGATCTCACACCCGAATATCGCGACCGGCTGACTAAAAAGATCACCGAACACCTGCTTGGAACCTACCAGAGAATCCGGCTTGCCGACCAGCAGGGATTGTTCAAAACCCTGCATGAACCACTCTCTCCCGGGCAGAGGGAGTACTGGGACATGGTTGCCGGGCAGTGCCGGAACAATGACGGGGGGGATGCATCGGAGCTCAGGTTCCTGAAATATCTCCTTGCCGGCTACTGCATGCTTGTGGAAAATGTTCCCGGTCACCCGGTTGGCATGCCATTCCCCGGTGGAGACGAAGTCGAGTTCACGGACGGGATATATTATTGCCCGGTGAAGGAGAAATCCGGTGATGTGGATGCGGCTCTCTGCCCGTACTGCCCGGCCCGCCAGACCCCGACAATCGGGTATCTCCGGCCTGCAACCCGGCCAACAGAACGGACAAAACAGGAATTTATTGACAACTGTTACCAGTTCCACAATTTCAACGGGTGATTGTCACCACGCAACAGGGGATATTGCCCATCAGCGTCTGACTATTTCTTAAAATTTTTCAATTTTCTGGATTTTGGTATCGAGCACGTTCAGTTTCTCGAGAAGAATATTGAGCCCGGTTTTGATCTCATCCATATTTTTTCCACCCGTAATAACAATCTTTCCCGATGAGAAGAGAAGGAATACAACCTTGGGTTCAGAAATCCGGCAGACCAGTCCGGGAAAGGCTTCCGGTTCGTATTCGATCTGTTCATGATCCATCAGCGCCATGGTGATTCTTACCAGGTTGAGAGGAAATCCAAGATCGTAGGTACAGACAATATTGGTGACTTTGACCTCTGGATTTTCCTTACAGGAGATTCCAGCCGCTTTGAGGTTTTCGAGGAGGAGTTGTAACGATACAGGGATATCTTCAGACCGGTGGTGACCTGTAAGAACAATACGGCCCGAGGCAAAGATGAGTGCTGCGGATTTCGGGTTCTGGATATGGTATACAGCGCCGGGGAATTTCTTTTTGGAAAAGGTACAATCTTTAATAGTAGTTGCAATGGATTCCAGATCGATAGAATCTGCAATCGATCCGGCAGAGACGATATTCTGGATTTTTAATGTACTGGTCTCACTTTTTTTCATGGTATAAATTGGCCGGAAGTACCTATTTATTAATAACTTCACTGACGTGAGGGCCGTAAAAGATTGTCCGGTATCGTCAGGGAAAACTGAAAAACCGGAGGTGAGACAAAAATTTGCCCGGTTACCGCTGATTCCGGATTTTCATGGGGGGGATACGGAAATTTCAGGACCCGTCCCCGCATCCTTGTTCAGCATGTACTTGTACCAGACGAACCAGATATTGTAGGCAAATCCGATGAGGTTCTTCATGACAATCTGGCCGATCATCAGCGGGATGACCGGCATCAGCCCGGCAAATGCAATAACGACAAAGATGACCGAGTCGAGCGTGAGGCTGATCGCATCGCTGGCACTCGAACGCAGCCATACCCAGGGATTTGTCATGGTACTGCGGCTATAGGCTTTCTCCCGGGCAAGAAACCGCTTTTTTATCCGGTCAAATACGAACGCATCCACATTCGAGCAGATCAGGAATGCGATCCAGCTGGCGATCGTGATCCGGATGCTCATCGAAAAGAGCGCCTGCCATGCGTCTTCGTACGTGAAAAATGGTGCAGCGGGGAAGGAATTGACCATCGTGATGAAGATGACCCAGAGAACCTGTGTCACAAATGCGATCAGGATTGCCACGTGCGTCATGGTCACGCCGTACACTTCATTGATCATATCGATGACCTGGGCGATGAACGGGTAGATGAGGACGGAAGCCGGCGCAAAGAGAACGATGGACAGGAGGTTGAATTCGAGGATCCGGGCTGCCAGGATCTGCGATGCAGCAAGGTAGATGACATAAAATCCGACCAGGGCCGGGAACGCGTACTGGCGGTAATGCCGGAGGATATACACCGATACGAGCGTGACCAGGGTGAGACTGGCAATCCAGCAGATCCAGAAGAGCATGCGGAGAATTATTTGCCGGTGGATCGGTTATGTATTGTGCCGGAGCCGGATGATTTTTTTCAACTTATTTTTTAAAATAATGGATCTCACGTTGTCCAAAACGCAAAATAGTTCCGGATGCATTTTCCGGAACCTTTTAGAAATACATCCGGATTTTTTTCGGGCTGTAAATTTTTCATACCGGATATTTTTGTTTTTCCGGGTCTTTTTAGAGCGAGCAAACGCGGTTGCCGGGTTGCCGTGAAATTCTGGCAGCAGCGACCCGTAAAAAAACATTTCATAACATTTTTACCGTCCTGCATCCTGACGAAAATAGTATGCCTTTAAAAAAAATCTCATGGCAGATTATTCTCCTTTCCGGTGTTCTGATGCTTTTTGTTCTCACCGGCATTCCGGGCGTTTCGGCTGCAGAAACAAGGAACCCTGCCGATGCGCAGGCTTCATGGACCATCGCTGACACATTCAGTATTGCACAAATCCCGTCCCTGGATCCATCACCGGACGGAAAACGAATCGTATATACAGTCCAGAAAACGACAGTGAACGACACCGTGAGCGTGTCCAAATCGGTGATCTATGAGGGGAATGCCGATGGGACCGGTACCCGGCAGCTCACCAATGATACGGATTCCTGTTCAGGTCCCGCCTGGTCACCGGACGGACAGATGATTGCCGCGCTCTGCACCGAAGCCGGCCTCCCCCAGATCCGGGTGATGAACGCCGACGGCTCCGGGGCCTTCACGCTGACAACACAGGAGACGGGAGTCACGCAGTTCAGCTGGGCACCGGACGGGAACCGGCTCACGTACTCGGCCATGCTGCCATTGACAGACGAACAGAAACGTGCTGCTGAAACAGAACAGGACGTGATCGTTTCCGGCCCCAATACGTACCGGGCCGGCCTCTACCTTGTCTCGGATATTTCCCCGGTCCAGAACCGGCCCACGGTAAGGCTCCTGACACCGGACACAACAAGCATTGTCAGCTGGGACTGGTCGCCGGACGGAAAATCCATCGCGACTATCACTGCGCCAAATACCGATATGCTCTCGTCCAATACGACCCTCTCACATCTGGACCCGGCAACCGGAACGATGAAAAACCTCGTTCCGCAACCGGATACGGGCAGTTACTTCCAGGCCGTGTTTTCCCCGGACGGAAACACGATTGCCTACAGCACGATCGGCCCCATTCCCTACCAGGCCCTGTCCGTAATTCCCGCTGAAGGTGGCAACAGCCGGATCATTGCACGCGATCTCGATATCCCGGCCACGCTGCTGCTCAGTTACAAACTTCTCTGGTCGGGAGATGGCAGGTACCTGTATGTACCGGAATCGAACAGGACCCGGGTATCGGTCTATGCTATCGCGGCAGATGGATCCGGGAAGATAGAACTTTTCACCTGCGGTTCCATCGGGACACTTGCTGAAAACCGGTGGAAATCAGTCCTTGCCTATACCGCGGAAGATACGGATAGTGCATCCGAGATCTACATTACCCCGTCCAATACGTTCAGTCCCGACCGGGTGACCCGGCTCAACAGCGATCTCCCCACGGAAAAATTCGGGAAGACCGAGACTGTCCGCTGGACATCGTACGATGGCACCGAAATTGAGGGGCTGCTCACCTACCCGGTCAATTATACGCCGGGCACAGCGTACCCCCTCATTGTCGCCCCCCATGGCGGGCCATCGGACAATTATGTGCACAGTTACACCGGGACTGCGGCTGTCCTCCCGGTTGCCACGTTCTCCTCGCTCGGGTATGCAGTCCTCCGGCCCAATATCCGGGGCTCGACCGGGTACGGCCCGAACTTTACATGGGCAAATTACCATGACTGGGGAGGCGGGGACTATAGGGACCTGATGGCCGGTGTCGACGAGATGGTGGCCCGGGGAATCGCGGACCCGGACCGGCTTGGGATCATCGGGCACAGTTATGGCGGGTACATGACGGCATGGACCGTGACGCAGACAAGCCGGTTCAAAGGGGCTGTCGCAATCGCTCCCATAACAAATACCATCAGCCATGCAGGGACCCGGATAGGTCTGGATATGACGCCGCTCTATTTCGGGAACGCATACTGGAATGACTGGGATTACTATTCGGATCGCTCGCCCGTCCGGCATATCGGGAATGTCTCGACCCCCACGCTCATTATCACCGGCAAGGAAGATGTACAGGTTCCGCCCGGCCAGGGCAGGGAGTTCTATGCCGGACTGACTAAACGCGGCATCCCGACGCAACTGATCACCTACCCGCGTGCCGGACATTTCCCGACCGAACCAAAACAGGTTCGTGACCTCTGGCTCCGGGAGATCGCATGGATGAATCAGTATGTGATGGGAAACACCTGATCTTTTTTTACCGGTTGTTGTTTTGGTCGATGATGAGGAGCTCGTACAGCCGGCAGCGATCAGCATGACACACACCATGCCGGCCAGGATATTTCTATGGGCTGTTTTACAGCGATCTCCTCCACGTTCCTCTTAATGGAAATATTCCTGTTGAAATGGTAGGGGCTTTCTCTCTGGATTCCGTAAGAATACCTGTTTGAAATTTAATAAGGAGAAGAATTCATGGTGAAGAGATCTGAAGAACACGGGAGAACGATTACCTTGAAATTTTCTCAAGACTGATTATCTGGGTGATGGTGACGGGAGTACAATACTGGGATAAGACCGCTCGCGGGTACGATGAAGGAATCGATCATATCTTTGGGAACAACCTGCGGCAAATCATCCTTGGTAGGTTACAAAAGGAGGAACCACTGGGCCGGACCGTTGAGTTCGGCTGCGGAACTGGCTTTTTTACCCCGGTTCTTGCGCAGTTATCAACGAGCGTATCAGCTACAGATATTTCAGAAAAGATGCTTGATCTGACCCGTGAAAAGATCAAGGGGCTTTTCCCTATTGAGGTCCTGCATGCGAACTGCGAGAAGACGTCATTTCCCTCTGCATCCTTCGACACCGCTTTTCTGGGACTGGTCTTTCAGTTTGCCAACGGTCCTGTGACCATTGCCGAAATGCACCGGATCCTCAAACCCGGTGGAAACCTTATCCTTGCCGTACCTACAACGGAAGGGCTCACTCTTCCTGATAAACTGCGGGGAGTCATGCGGCAATACCGCACCTTCGGGAGGCTCAGGGCCCCGGGTACAATACTCTATACCCGTCAGTCGCTCACTCCGGTTATCGTTCAGGGTGGATTTAAAATTCTGGATATTGAGCATCTTGTTGATCCGACCCATGCCGGGGGATTTTCGGGACTCTATGTCCGAGCGGAAAAAATATAATTTTCACTATAGCACCTTCTGATTTGGCTCAGGGAATTAATACCGGATTATAATCCTCTCACGCAGTAATCCAATTCCCTACCGGATCATTGTGTACCTATACATTTCCCTGATCCTGATCGGCAGCAATTTCATTCCGGGTATCCTGCCCGCGCCGGGCATCTTCCCACCCGTCCCGCGTCCTGAATCATGTTGCTGCAACCTGTCCTCAAAGGAAACAGGTTCTACACAGGCCGGTTTTTCTCTATGCATATCTGTCCGTTCCGCTAAAGAGGGGTGCATCGGGTTTTTCTGTGACACTTCTCTTAAAAAGTCCCGAAACCGGCCGGTCAATTTGTTCCGGAAAGTTGCGATCCGGGGCTGCATTGGGCCCGGAGGGGCAGGATCGGGGGTGCAGGTCTCCCAGCCAGGTCACTCTTTTTTCCCGTGGAAAATTTTTCCCTGTTTTATTCCAAAAACGAATCAATTATATACAATTGTCCTATAAATAAAAATCAAAGGAAAGGTTATCCCCATGGCTGAAACAACATCTCCCCAATCCCCGCTTATGCGCCTGGTACTGTTCATGGTCTGTCTGTCGGTTGCCGGCGCAGTCCTTGCAAGCGTACATTATGTTGCCGTGGACCTGCCGCACCAGAAGAACCTGCAGGCCCCGACGAATGAACAAGGTATCTGCGGTGTCTGCTGCCAGTATGACCTGTGCCTGTCAGTGAATAACCGAAAAACCTGTGATGAGATGTTCCCGGCTGACCAATTACAATATTGTCCGATATAATGGCAACAGCCCCCTCCCCCTCTACTTATTTCCCGAATAAAAATCCCTGCACCTGAACCTGAAAGGGATCGGGAGTTTTCGGCCCGTGCCTGAGTACAATGAGCAGGGAGAGAACACCGGAAACACCTGCTGCGTGAAGGGTGTGCCACTCGGATACAGTACGCCACAGGATATCCTTTAGTTGTGGATTGCAGGGGAGTTTCGTCTGCATATTTTTAAAAAAAGGGTTATCGTATCTTTGCTGCAGCAATGGCTGCCACCTTTTTGAGGTTCTCGTAATCCACAGGAGTAGCGTTGCACCACAGCTCTTCGTACACATCATATTTTGAGAATACAATCACAGTCATCATTTCGGGACTATTCTTGTCGGCCATACTCACGGCCCGGCTCGTATTGCCGATGCCCGGGGCTGCAAGCTCGGTATAGGTATGGTTACTATCATCCTGGGCATCGTAAACAACCAGCCCGTCCGCCTGCCAGGATACCACCTGCGAGGCGTTCTCTTTCGGGAATTTGTAAACATAATGCCAGATGGCCGGGTGGACCGAAGATCCAGGTTCGTTCTTCTGCATCATGACATAATTTCCTTTCTTCCACCCCGCGTTGAGCATCCAGGGCTGTATCTTCGATACATTCCGCTCCCCGTAATTCACAAGCGTATAATTCCCGGGAAGGTCAGCGAGCCCCAGGATCATTTGTTCGGGTTCGAGAGTCGAGAGGGTCTTTTCCGGTGCCGGTGGTGCTGAAGGGACCGATGCAGGAGTGTCTGCCGACGTTGCCGGGGATGAGCATCCGGGAAGGACTGCAAAAAGGGCAAGAACTACTGCAAAAAGGACAATTATCGTACATGACGAACGTTTCATAGGAAGTGATGGTCTGTTTCGGACAATCTATTAATCTTCGGTTTTTATCCGGGGGACCCGCTGAAGAATAATCCTGTTTGCTCTTCGCACAGGCAGGCCGGGGAATTTCGTGCAGGTTTTTTTGGATTACCTGCACCGTGTTTCTCCCCATCTGACGATTCATTCCGGATGTAAAACGATGGATCTTCCCGGATCATCACGGGATTACCTGTTCCGGGTTGGAAAATTTTCCCTCCTTTTTTCCCAGATAATAAACACTTAAATATTCGCACGATTCAATAAAAAAATAATAAGGAAGGGATGGTTCATGTCTGGATCTTACTCGGAAATGTCGCCGTTCACCCGACTGGTATTGTTCATGGTCTGTCTGTCGGTTGCCGGCAGCGTCGTTGCCGGTGTCAACGCGTGGGCAACGAGTCTGCATAACACCCCAGTCCCCCCGAAAAATGGAGATTGTTCCGATGAATACTGCGAGGCCGGGGAGATGGACTGCTATTGGAATTATGGTTGTCGCGAGCAATGTCAGTGGTTCGGCCAGTCCAGCGAGGAGTGTTACCAGTGTTATGCACTTTGCGGTGTGACGTACTACTCGTGCTGTTGGCCGGACGACGGTACAGACGGGTGACGGGCCGGCGGGGCTTTTCACGGGACCTCCGGGAAATACCCGGTCTTTCCCCCCATACGGGCCCTGCTGCTCCAGCGGTACCCTGTCTGACCCGGGCCCGGTAAATTTTCTTATACGGGCAGAAAATTTTTCCGGAACTTTCAAAAACTTTTTCCGGCATTTTTACCCTGTCGAAAAAAATCCACTGCCAAACCCAGTAAAAAATCTGCCGGAAAATCTGGACGCCTTATCCCTTAAATCCCCGTTTGATACAAAACTCCTGCCGGTATTCAGATACGATCACGATGAAATCCCTTTTTATCTCATCCCCACCAATCGCCCAACCGCTCCGGTCATGAGTATGTCACCAACCGGACGATTACTTCCTTACCCCAACCGCCACCGTCACCGCAGCAAGCGCCGAAACGCAGAATGCGGTAAAGAATCCCGGCCCATCCGCCACCAGCCCGGCAAGGAAGGGCAGTACGGCCATGCCAAGATAACTGGTGGTGGAAAAGAGTCCCATGGCAATTCCCTGGTGATCGCGGATGCGGGACAAAAATCCCAGCTGGGCGATCATGACAAGCCCCGCGAGAAACCCGATGACAAGGAAACCTGCCGGGTGGACGAGCGTGATCATGACCCCGGCTGCCATCGCGATTGCTGAAATGCGGATCAACCGGATATCGTCAACGGAGAAGCGCGAGATGAGAAGGACCGCGACGATCGTGGCGACACTCATACCGGCAATCCAGTACCCCAGGATATCCGGTTCCGCGCCGGAATATTTCGGGTAAAGGGAGGTAACGACACCCGTGATCCCGATCAGGACAATGGACGAATACCAGATCCACCGGTACTCTTTCACCATAGGGAAAAATGCCCCCGCATCGAGATGATCAGCCCCGGGAATCTCCGGTTCCCGGGCGATCAGGCTGGCAGCTGTCGGAATGCCTGCCAAGACCGTAAACAGGAGAATGCCGGCAACCGGCTGGTCGAGCCATGCAGCAAGCACACCGGCAAGGAGCAGGCCGAGAACGAGACCGGCATTCATGAGCGCCATGAAATACCCGCTCATCTTCGCATGTTCCACCTCCCGGTTGATACCGGCCAGGGCCGGGGGAACAAACAGCCCGGCACCGATCCCCTCCAGGAACCGGGCCGCGAGCGCAGTTACGGGATCGACCGATGTGAAGAGGATGATCCCGCTGGTGACCGTGAGAACAAGACCGAAGCGCATCATCAGGGTCCGGCCGTACCGGTCCGTGAGGATCCCGGATGGCAGCGTGCTGATGAATGCGCCGAGGAAATAGGCAGCGTAAATTGCCCCTTCCCACGAGGAAGCCGGGGAAAACGTTGTCAGGACCGGGACGATGGCGTTCGACAACGCCATGATGGAGAAGACGCCGAGAAAAAGAGTGACCTGGGATCTCAACAGCAACCGGTTCATACCATGCGGTAGGTCTCGAGGTTCATGGGGGAGTGGGTCTCGATATGGTAGCGCTTGTAGATTGAGCTCGCGAGATCGATCGTGTTATTCTCATCGCCATGGATACAGAAGATCTTCTCCGGGTGAGGAGAGATCTGGCCGATGTAGTTCATCAGCTGCCGGCGGTCGGAGTGCCCCGAGAACCCGTCGACTGTGACGATCTCGAGATTGATGGTGATCGTTCCCTTCCGGCCCATCGGCACCTCTCTCCAGCCTTTCTGGATCCGGCGACCGTAGGTCCCGTCGGCCTGGTACCCGACAAAGATGAGGGCATTCTTCTCATCCTGCGCAAGGTTCAGGAGGTATTCCATGACCGGGCCGCCGTTGAGCATACCGCTCGTGGAGATGATGACACACGGGTCGCCGGCCATCACTTTCTCGCGGAGGTCCTGGCTGTCCACCTGCGTGAAGCACTCGGCAAGGAAGGGATTCATGCCCTCGCGGAAGATCTGGTTCCGGAGATCGTTGTTGAGGTACTCGGGATACGTGGTGTGGATCGCGGTTGCCTCGCGGATCATACCATCGAGATAGATCTTCACCTTCGGGATCTTCTCAAGGCGCATGCCTTCCTCAAGGGCGAGCATGACTTCCTGCGACCGGCCTACCGAGAAGGCGGGGATGATCACCTTGCCGCCCCGCTGAAGAACGGCGTTGATCGTCTCGTAGAGCCGGGCTTCGGCATCCACCCGGGGCTGCTGGAAATCGTTGCTGCCGCCGTACGTGCTCTCCATGAAGAGGGCTTCGAGCCGGGGGAACTGGTTGACCGCGGGGTTGAAGAGACGGCTCTTGGCGTAATTGAAGTCGCCGGTGAAGGCGATATTGTACATGCCGTCGCCAACGTGGAAGTGGGCGATTGCCGAGCCGAGAATGTGGCCTGCGTTGTGGAACGTCAGCTTGATGTCCGGCGCAATATCGGTCACGCTGCCGTAGTTGAGGGCAATGGAGTGGCGGATATAGGTTTTGACCTCGTTCGAGCTGTACGGGATCTTCCGGCCTTCCTTGTTGATCACATCGAGGTAATCGAGCTGGAGCATGACCGAGAGGTCACGGGTCGGGGGGGTCGAGTACACCGGGCCTTCGTACCCGTATTTGTACAGGAGAGGTACGAGGGCGCAGTGGTCGAGGTGGGCGTGGGTAAGCACCACCGCATCGAGCTGGGAGAGCGGGTGGATCTCCGGGACATAGAGATACGGGGTTGCGCTGGAACTGTCGGGTTTCTCACCGCAGTCGATCAGCACCTTGCTGTCCGGGGTCGAGAGAAGGAACGCGGCCCGGCCGACTTCACGGCAGCAGCCGAGCGTGGTGACCCGGACCCACTGGTCCTTCCTGGCGGTCTCATCGCCGCGGGAAGGAAGATCACGGTGGATCCTCCGGCCAATGGTGCGGAGGAACTGTTTGCGCTCCTCGTTCGCGGACCGGAGGTACTGCCGGACCTGCTTGACCGTGGAACTCTCGATCGGGGGCGTCCGGACAACCTTCGCGGTCCAGCCGATATGCTTCGTGATCTCACGGAGCGTTGCACCGTTCTTGCCGATCACAACGCCCGGCTTCTCGGCCTCGATGAGCACTTCGCCGGTGTCAGCATCAAAAAAGATATCGGTGATACCGGCGGTCTCCGGCACAACAGCCTTGATCTCATTGTATGCTTTCTCGGGGTCTTCGAGAATCGTGGGCCTGACAACGATCCGCTTGCGCAGGTCCCGGGCAAGGATCTTGATTAAGTCAGCCTCGTCCGCGAACCGTTTGGGGTCATCGGTATAGATGACCAGTTCCGGTCCTTCAAACTCGACCTGCGTTACCGTAATGCCGTGAGGCACTTTCTCATTGATCTTATCTTTGAGCTCCTTGAGCCGTTCTTCAATTTGCATAAAAAAGTCGTCCTGAATGTTGTCTTAAAAAAGGATTATGCGGAGGATTTGACATGATATTTCTTTATTTCATCCTCGGTGAGGATCTGGAATTTCTCTTTCGTTATCACGACAACCTGGATCCCTTCGCCGGATGCAGAATCGCGTTTCATTGCCGATTTCAGGCCGCGGACCGCAAGTTCGATTGCTTCTGCCTCGGTCATCTCCGGCTTGTACCGGTCTTCCAGCACACCATATGCCATCGGCGATCCGGACCCGGTTGAGACAACCTCTTCTTCCTTTGTTGCCCCTCCCATTGCATCCACGGAATAGACGCTGGGACCGTGGTCGTCAACGCCGCCGACAAGGAGCTGGACATAGTACGGGAAGTAGCGGTTCTGGTTGAGGTAATTGGACAGGAGCGTTGCCGTTGCTCCGACCGTGATCGGGCGGGACCTGCGGATCTGGTAGAGGTTGCATTCAACCGTCAGGATGCGGGCAAGCTGCTGGGCATCCCCGACACCGCCGGCCGTGGTCATGCCAATCCGGTCTGCGACCTGGTACACTTTCTTTGCTTTCTTGCTTGCGATCATGCTGCCCATGGTCGCCCTTTTCTCGGTTGCGAGGATCACACCTCCGGCAAAGACAATGCCGATGGTGGTGGTACCCTTCATGGACTCCTGTAACTGTTCAGGCATATTGACACCCCAAAAAACTAATAAACGCCTAAAATATGATAAAAGCGCTTGAAAGTACTGGTGATATTCAAAAACTTAAAGGTTGCTATCGGCGCAGTAGTGAGCATTTTTTGCTATTCTGTCGATAACAAGGGTATTTGATTATTCGCGCGCTCGTTCAGAAATAAAGGTGGTTATTCAGGCTCTTCTTTACAGAAAGCCCGGATAAGCTCCCGATCATAGAGCATGGCAACCAGTTTCTTGTCGCCGTTCACGACGGGCAGCTGGTCTACGCGGGCGCGGCGCATCTTCAGGGCGCACTCGCTCACTTCTGCATTCTGCGGAACCGCAACCACATTCTTGACCATGGCCATCTTGACCGGCCGGTTCGGCAGCTGCACCCGCGAGATACCGAAACTGATCGTGTGGTTGTCCCGGATGCTCTCCCAGGTCCACTCGTCATCATCAGTCCCGTTGGAAAAGTCAGAGACACCAACAGAGTCTTCAATGCTTGAACTCCGGATGAGATCGCGTTCGGAGATGATGCCCTGGAGCTTGTTCTCGGCATCCAGGATCGGGATTGCATCGACACCGGAGATCTCCATGACACGTCCGACTACCGGCAGGGGCGTCTCTTCCCAGAGGGCAAACGTCTTGCTGGTGTACGTGTCCTTGATCTCGTCCTTGATCTTGAGCTGCGCAAGGGCGTGGACGATATCAGCGACCGAAAGGAGACCTACCAGCTGGTTGTCTTCGACAACCGGGAGCCTGCGGATGCGTTTTTCGACAAGGAGGCGGGCAGCGTCATGGATATCCGTGTCCGGCCCGACCGTGATCGGTTTTGAGGTCATCAGGAGGCCGAGCTGGGTCTCTTCGGGTTTCCGCAGCAGGTCTTTTCGTGTGATGATACCGACAAGTTTCTTGTTCTTCTTGACCGGTACACCGGAGATCCCCGTACGCTTGAGGATCTTCAGGACATCATCGCGGTTTCCCGGGATTTCGACGTCAACAACGTCGGCCGTCATGTAGTCTCTGACAATCATTTCTGTTATGATCTCACCACCATGGTGGATACCCTGCTGTGGGTGACAACGAATGTGCTGACACTGCCGATAAGGAGACGGTCCGTCTGGCTCTTGCCATGGGAACCTACAATGATGAGATCCGCTTTTATTGCATCGGCAAGGGCAATTACTTCGCTGCCGGCATGACCGGACTTGAGATGGGTTGTAAGGGGGATGCCGTGTGCGGCTGATTCTGTCTTGGCCTTGTCGAGGACCGCCTCGCCTTCATTCTTGAGGACATTATACATGACTTCCACGGTGTTATCCGCAGGAAGGGAGGAGAAGAGGCCGGTCTCAACGATATACGCTGCATGCAGCTTTGCGTTTCCTGCCCTGGCGATCTCAATTGCGCGGTCAAGGGCCTGCTGCCCGGCCGGCGATCCATCAAGTGCTACAAGGATATTAGTAAACACAGTAATCACCCACAACAAACATGCCCGTCTTATAAGACGTCAGGATTAAAAACCCTTTTGGAAACCGTTGCAGAAGAAAGCCGTTTAACTATGGATGCAACCGGATCGCGGCTGAATTTATGCGCGGTTTTTTCCGGGTCGATCAAAACCAGATTTGCCCGCGCACCGGCCCTGATAAAAAATGGCGAGCCGGCAAGAACGGATCCCGCGACGGCGGACCGGAGAATGGCAGTGGGATTCATCCGGTAAACCGTTGAGACAAACGCCATCTCTCCCTGCATCTCCGGCGGAACAAACATCACATTATCGGTCCCCAGCCAGACCGTGCAGCCGAGTTCCTCCATCAGCGCAAGCGGGGGATGGCGTGATGAGGATGCAACGCCCAGGGTCCAGTTGGACCGGGGGCAGACGACTAGGGGAATCTGTTTCTCGGCACAGAGACGGAGCTGCTTTCTGGTCGCATGGGTGGCATGGACGATGAAGTCCGGGTCGAATGCCAGCGCTGCATCCACATCATCCTTATCCCGCTCCCCGGCGTGGAATGCAATTTTCTTTCCCGCCCGTCGTGCGGCTCCGATGATGAGTTCCAGGTCGGGAATGTCGCGGGTACTGCTGATCCCGGCACCGTCGCCGATCATCTCCCCTCCTTCGCGTCCGAAGATACAGGATACGAACGGCAGCCCGTGACCGGCTTCCCGCAGGGCCGTGACTCCCTCCCTGCCCCCCTCGCGGAAGTCCGCACAGCCGAATGTTCCCCCGGCAATCATCCCCTCCATGCTCGCCCGCATTCCCGCGAGCAGATCCGAGCGCGGGGCTGCACGGAGCAGCCGGTGTTTCAGGCCGTCCGGGGGAGTGACGAGTGCGGCAAGGTCGCCCGTGACCCCGCAGTCCATGGCCAGGGTATCACCAAGGTGCGTGTGGGCATTGAAGAATGCCGGACAGATCCATACCGGCGGGGCACGGGGATTCTCTTCAATTGCTGTGATCCGCCCGTCTTCGATAACGATATCGGCCATGAGGGGCGCGAGCTCCTCACCCACAAATGCCAGACCGGAGAGGACAACGGGCGTTTTTATCATGAAGCGTCTCTCTCCTTTATATGTCGAAAAAAGAAATATATTTGCATGGCAAAGAAGCAAGGTGGAAGATTACTCTCCTCAGCAGGACTCGTCAACTATTATGAGAGCGAGGACCGGCGGGCTGTCCACATCAGCCCCATCACCGTCATGGTCGTAGCCGCAGCAATCGGCATCATTATCATGGTTCTCAATATCGTGTTCCCCGGATAAGCCGGAAAAATTACGACCATTCTTTTTTCAGCACGCGCCGCGTGATATCCTCTTCACCGCTGAAGTAGAGGTTGTCATGGCCGGTCCATGTCCCACAGTTCCGGAAGATCACCGCGGGCACCCCGTTGTTGCTCTCGCCCATGACAAAGTTGGAGAACCCGGCAATCTCGTCCACGACCGCTTCTTCCGTGATCTTGAGCACGTGGCCGAAGAGATCGGTGTCGCCCCGGAAGTCGCGGATCGCGGTCATGCCGCTCCACCCGATGGCATTGCCGGTCTGGCCGCGCCGGAACGAACGCCCGCAGGTATCCGTGATGATCGCCCCGACATTCTTACCGGTCAGTTCAAGGATCCGCTCCCGCACGCCGTCAGCCGCCTTCATCGGCTCGGGCGGGAGGAAGATCACCATGCCATCCTCGATATTGCTCTGGTCAACACCGGCCCGGACACCGATATGGCCGAACGGGAGTTCGGACAGGATGAACGGTTGTTCCATGATGATATCCGCAGATGCATCCAGCACAGCCTGCACGAACCTCGGGTCCTCGCCATTCATGCCCCCCAGCCGGACAGCCCGTTCGGTTGGCGTGATCGATGCAAGGGATTTGGTATAGCCTTTCGATTTCGAATAGATGGTAGAGGCAATGCAGAGGATGTCTCCCTCCTCAACCGGAATGCGTTCGCAGATCAGTGCCGCAACGTCGTCACCGGCATGGATAAGGGGAAGCCCCCGCACACCCATCACCTGAATCGGGTTTGTCATCACATCTCTATGAGATGAACTGCCGATATAGGGATTTCGGAATGCTTGCGGAATGAGGAAAACCGGAAGAGTGGGACAATAAAAGTAAAAAGGGAGATAGGATGGCTCCCCGCGGCGGCGTTTATCGCTAAAGGGGGAATGGGGGCCTCACCCCCCATCATTGGCCACAACCCCCCGTGCCTGTGCAGCTTTTCATTGGTGGATACACTTTTCATCCGTCGCTACTTCCCGACCATTCAAGCGCCGATATATTTTTATGGTGATCGCGTGAATGACCTCATGATCATGTACCCTATCATCCGGTGCCCGGGATGCAGGACATTTACGTACGTGGACAATTTCCAGCGCTGGAAACTCTGTCCCCACTGCGGGCATGCCTATGAAGTGGCCAGGGCGCCGGTGTATCTCGATGTCGAAGACCACCATGAAGCGGAGCATATCGTCCGCCAGATGGAAAAACACCTCCATTCAACCAAGAAAAAGGACTTCACTCCTGAAGAACTGGAGGAACTGCGCCACCACTATACGAATGCGCTGAAGCACAAGAGCCACCGCCCGGTGCATTGATTCCGCTGCACCCTGGTACTTTTTTATTTCCCTGTCAGGCCCCGTCAGGGTGAATTGTCCCGCGGACAAAGGACGTGACGACCCCTACAAGACAGAGCAGGGTAAAGACGATAAACGCGATGACCACGCTCGTCATGAGCTGGGGGTACACTGCCGGGGTGACACTGACCGGGCCGATGATAATCGCAAAACAGAACATTGCGATGGCCATCGAGAGGAGCTGCCCGAGCGATCGCATGGTGGCATTCATGCCGGATGCAATGCCGAGATGCTTCATCTCCACCGAACTCATGATAGCGTTGGTGTTGGGTGACGAGAAGAGGCCATACCCGAGCCCCATCACCATTAGGCATGCAACAATCACCCAGACCGGTGTGGACGGGGCGAGGAAGATAAAGAAGAACAAACCCAGCGTTGTCAGTGCCATACCGGCGGTCGCGACAATACGGGGCTCGATGCGATCGGAGAGCCTGCCCGTGATGGGCGAGAAGATCATCTGGACCACCGGTTGTGCAACCAGGATAAGCCCGGCAGATTCGGCCGGGAATCCCTGGATGTACTGGAGGTACAGGGAGAGGAGAACACCGACACCAAAGGTCGAGCCGTAGTTGATCATGGCGGCGATATTCGAGAAGACGAAGGTCCGGTTGCCGGAAAAGACCGACAGGTCGATAAGGGGGCTTTTCGTCCGGTGCTCCCACCAGAAAAAGACCGTTCCGGCCGCCAGCGCTGCGAGGACCCATGCAACACCCGCCGGGTCAGGGAAGAGGAGCATACCGTAGATGAGACAGAAGAGCATGATGCCGTAGGCGACCGCCCCGTACCGGTCAAAGAGTTCACCGGCAGCATCCGCCCACTCGTGCCGGATCCCATGCAGGGTGAGTGCGATGGTCAGCAGGCCGAGCGGGACATTGACGAGAAAAATTGCCGGCCAGCCGAAATGGTCGGTGAGGATCCCCCCGAGGAACGGCCCGAGCGAGAGACCCGCATAGACCGTGGCGATGGTGATGCCGAGTGCAGCTCCCCGTTCGCCCGGGCCAAAGACCTGCGTGACAATAGCAAGTGATGTGGCAAAGAGCATGGCACCACCGATCCCCTGGATGAAACGCCCTCCGATCAACAGGGCCTCATCCGGGGCAAAAGCACAGGCAAACGATGCAAGGGTATAGATCAACAGGCCGATGAGGAAGATCTTCTTGCGCCCGACAATATCGGCATACCGGCCGAACGGAACAATGAAGACGGCGGCAGCGATGATGTAGGCCGAAGTGATCCATCCCAGCGTAACTGCATCCGCATGGAACTGTGCGGCCATGGCAGGCAGTGCCACCGTAATGGACGAGCCGGTGAACGGGACGAGAAAACTTGCAAGGGCCGCAACAACAAGGATAGTCTTCTTTTCCCGTGCATCAATCATGGCGATACCGGCTCTGTAATATTCTCCTATAAGCCCGGTCGCCATAAAAATCCGCTCATGAGAGCGGTTTATAGATACCTGGTTCTTAAGAGATCCCGTTCCGTCCTGTAAATACGCCGGGGGTACAAGGATTTCAAAACGCGCACGGTTACCTTGCGTGCCGGTCTCACTGGTCGGGAGCCGGGTAATCCCGGTAATCTCCCGGGAGAGGAACCGGCCGGAAACGGCATGCCGGACGTGTTTTTCCGGATACCGATAGATTCCTGCATCCCTCCCACGACACCGCAGCCGTCATTCCCGCAATGGATTCGTTTCTATACCGCTCATTCTCCCTGGCGACAGAGCGGTTATGCGGGTTGCCCATATCCCCGGACAACGTGAACCGGGCAAACAGAATTCTTCATATCTGATGAACCGGCATACACCGGTAGAATGCATATGGAGGCAGCGGATTGTATTGTGATCGGGGCCGGGCCGGCCGGTCTGTTCTGCGCGATCCATGCAGCTGCTCCGGAATGCCGGGTCATCATCCTTGAGAAGAATGCCCGGCCCGGCGCCAAACTCCTGTTGGCCGGATCCGGCCAGTGCAACATCACCCACGACGGCGAGATCCGGGATTTCCT
Source organism: Methanoregula sp. (assembly GCF_028679125.1). GTDB lineage: Archaea > Halobacteriota > Methanomicrobia > Methanomicrobiales > Methanospirillaceae > Methanoregula. Next base: position 158,982 of record NZ_JAJRCG010000003.1, read on the forward strand.
CACGCATTATGGAAATCACGGGAGATTTTTACGAACTGCGCTCATGTCATTCTCCAATAAGGATCTTGTGGAGTTTTTTTATGAACGCGGCCTTGGCATGGAGACGGAGAAGAACGGCAAGATATTCCCGTCAACCCGCAAATCCGACGACGTCCTGGAGATCCTCCGGGACGAGTGTACAAAGCGTGGAGTAAGTATCCGGTATAGTGAGCCGGTCCAGGATCTCATACGTGCTGGGGACGGGTTCCGGATTACCACGGAAAACGGCGAGTACCAGGCCAGGACCATTGTCCTTGCCACCGGTGGGGCTTCCTACCAGAAGACCGGATCCACCGGTGACGGGTACCGTCTGGCAGGAGCGCTTGACCAGCCGGTAACGGAGAGAGCCCCTGCACTCACACCCGTCATTATCCGCGAGTACCCGTTTGCCGACCTGGCGGGTATCTCGTTTGAGAACCTGCCGTTCACGGTCTGGCGAAGCGGGAGAAAAGCCGGGACCTGGCGGGGAGATATCCTTTTTACCCATACCGGGCTCTCCGGGCCGGGAATTCTCGATGCATCGCGGGACATCCGGGCCGGCGACGTGATCCGTATCTCATTCGCAGGCGATCTCACGCGTGAGACCTTTGCCGGGGAACTCACCGGGCTCGTGCAGGCAAACGGCCCCCGGCTGGTCCGTACCATTATGGCAGGGTTCCCGGTACCGGACCGGCTTCTCAAAAAGATCCTGCTGCTTTCGGGAATCCCCGATGATCTCACCTGCGCTCACCTCACCGCAAAGCAGCGATCGCTTCTCATTGCCTGCTGCACGGAGTTCCCGCTGACCGTTGACCGTCTCGGCGATTTCTCCATTGCGATGGCTACCCGAGGCGGCGTTGCGCTCGATGACGTGAACCAGAAGACCATGGAATCCAAGTGTGTGCCCGGTCTTTTCTTTGCCGGCGAAGTACTGGACATCGACGGCGACACCGGGGGATATAATCTCCAGGCCGCATTCTCGACCGGGTACTGCGCCGCCATGGGCATCCGGGCAGCCTGCAACCAGCCCCCAAACCGCAGTGCCTAACATCCCGGACTGCAAACATATCCCTATGGATCCATCATTCAGAAAGAAGTGGGGCATCATGTTCACCGCCGTGATCATGATGCTGGTCCTCCTTATCATACGGACGGCTATCGACCTTCTCGGGTTCGACACGGTCCCCATCACCACCGTTGTTGGCGCGTTCATCACGGGCGCGATCTTCACGATTGCTATCATTTTCACCGGTACGTTTACCGACTTCAAGGAGAGCGAGAAGGTTGGCGGAGATCTTGCGGCTTCTCTCAAGGCATTGTATAACGACAGCCGGGTGCTTCCGCTGGCAGATGAAGCACCGGCCCGGGTGTTCCGTACACACCTCCGGAATCTTCTTCACACGATCCGGGATGGCCTCCTGGAAAACCGGTTCAGTCTCGCGGAGGTCAACCGGGATCTAAACGTACTGAACGGCGATGTCAGGACCCTTGCGTACCAGAACCTTGCGCCACCCCTGGTCGCCAAGCTGAGAAACGAGCTGGGTCTCATCGACAAGACCTGTAACCGTATCGAAGTGATCATCCGGACGGATTTCATTCCCGCAGCCTATGCGCTCGCAGAAGTCGCCACGAGCGGCGTCATCCTCCTGATGCTCTTCATCAAAATGGATGGGCTTTTCGAGAGCACGATCCTCTTCGCGGTCATCTGCACGATGCTCATCGGCCTGCTGCTCCTGATCCGCGACATGGACAACCCCTTCGAGTTCGGCCCGACCACCTATGCGGATGTGGACCTGGAAACGCTGGTGTTCCTTGAGACGTATTTTGACGAGCAGGATGCAATAATGGCAGAGACTCCCCCGACAAAAGCATGAGCGGGCAGATCAATTCCCCTGCAATCCCTAATTTTCACAACCTCGCACAACCCTGAACGGGGAAGTAAAAGAGACCCGTGTTCTCCGGAACCAAAGAACCATCCTCCCGGGCAGGAATGACCGCAGGAATTTCTTGGGCAGAGACCAGATCGGTCCCGACCCGGGGGCAGCCCGGGAACCGTTCACTGCAAGGATCAGGAGCTCTGATGCAAAAGGGATCCGTCCGGATTTTTCTGCACAGCACCGCACCACCCGATGATCGCGATGATGTGTTCTCCTGTACAGGGAAATGGCATCACGATATCCGCTGATGGTACCGTATCTTCCGTCTTCATTGCGAAAAAATTCAGAGCACTGCAAAATCGTTGCTGATGAACTGCCGCAGAAAAAAGAATGCTGGTGCAGAAGTATTTCTGGTATTGAAAAGGGATATCCGGGAAGAGTGAATGCTCACTCTTCGGGTTTCCGCATCCCGCCCGGCCCGATCGTGATACCGGCCTTCTTGATTAGGTAATACCCGGCCCCGAGACCGACAATGATGACGCCGATGCTCATCAGTTCGAACCCGAACTCGAAGCCACTCATCGAAGTGGGATCCATAATGATCACTTTCCGTGACACCGCAATGATCGCTAAGAGGACCACGATCTCAACGTGAATCGTGTTCTCATGGAAGTATGCCTTGATCGTCTCAAGCAGTTCCACGCCGATGAGGACCAGCAGGAACCCGCCGAGTAACGTGATCATCTCGTGGGCTTCTGCCTGGATGGGAGTGACCTTCACCAGTACATTATAGAGGCCAATAACGAGATCCACAACGGCAGCAAGGAGAACGATAATAAGCATGATTATCAGGGCTGCATAGATACCCTTCTCAATTTTATCAATGGAATCCAGGAATTTCATGTCTATCCCTCAAATGGGATCAGGTCAGGTTGTGACGGATCATACAGGTTCACGACATCACCGATAACAATCACGGCAGGTGGTTTCACACCGGCTTTTTTTGCCTCGCCCGCAATCGTGGCAAGGGTACCAGCGGTTACCCGCCGGTCCTTCCGCAGGCCGCGCTCGATGATGGCAACCGGCGTTGCAGATGATTTACCGTTCTTTACCAGTACGCCGGCAATCTTTCCAAGGTTGGCAACACCCATAAGGATGACGATCGTCCCGCGGCTCTTTGCCAGCAGTTCCCAGTCCAGCGCCGGTTCCGCTTTGGTCGGATCCTCGTTGCCGGTCAGGACCGTGACCTGCGAGGCATACTTCCGGTGGGTAAGCGGGATGCCGACCGAGGCGGGAACCGCAAGGGCGCTTGAGATCCCGGGCACCATCTCGACCGGGATGCCCGCCGCCCGGACAGTCTCCAGTTCTTCGCCACCGCGGCCAAAGAGGAACGGGTCGCCGCCCTTGAGCCGTACCACTAGGTTTCCCTTCTTTGCCCGGTCCACCATCAGCGCCTCGATATCATCCTGCTCAAGCGTGTGCTTCCCGCCGTATTTTCCGCAGTCGATCTTCTCGGCCCGGGCCGGGAGCGTTGAGAGGATATCCTCACCGGGGAGCTGATCGAAGAGCACCACATCGGCCCTGTCGATCACCTCCCGTCCCCGCTGCGTGAGGAGTCCCTCAGATCCGGGTCCCGAACCTACCAGATACACCTTGCCGTTCATTGCGTAATCCCCAGTTGCCGGTATGCCTCGTCAATCAGTTCCTGTGCTTTTTCCCGGAATGTTCGTCCCAGTGCCCGTGCCTGCTCGATGGATGCTACATCAGCCTCGGTCCGCTCGGTCCGTTTCCCGTCAAGCGAGAGCACTTCGGCAGTGAGATGACCTGCCCGGCAGTAGATGCCAAGCGGCGTATAACAGCCGCCACCCAGCTGCTCCATCACCGCCCGTTCGATGAGAACATCAGTCCGGGTCTCCGGGTGATCGAGCGCCGAGAGGACTTCCATCAGGGACGGGTCGGCCCTGCTGACGACCGCGATCGTTCCCTGGTTGGGCGACGGCACGAATTTGTCGGTGGGAAGTCGTTCGCCCTGGATCCGGATCCCGAGCCGGGTGAGCCCCGCTTCGGCCAGGATGATCCCGTCGTACTCGCCCCCGCTCATCTTCCGGATACGGGTGTCCACGTTGCCGCGGAGATCCCTGATCGTGATCGTGGGATCGTGCCGGAGAAGCTGGGCACGCCTCCGGGTGCTCGATGTCCCGATGACACGGACATGGCCAAGCTCCCCCCGGTGGGCGACAAAATCCGCTGGCGAATCGCGTTTCAGGATCGCTGCCGTGAAGAGGCCGCTCGGGCGGTACGCGGGGATATCCTTCATGCTGTGCACGGCACAGTCGATGGTGTTGTCAAGGATCGCATCGTCCAGCGCCCGTACAAAGACACCCTGGCCCCCGATGGCATGCAGCGGCACATGCGTGGTGGTGTCGCCCTGCGTATTGATGATGATCTTCTCGGCATCGATATCGAGCGCTTTGAGTTTCTGTATGACCGTCTCGGTCTGTGCAAGGGCCAGCTTGCTGCCCCGGGTCCCGATTCTTATCGACATGATGTATACGCCTGTGCCAGTGCGGCGAGATCGCGATCGGTGTGCGCTTCAGAAAGGAAGTTGGTCTCGAACTGTGAGGGGGGCAGGAAGATGCCGGCTGCGAGCATCTTCTTCCAGAAGGTGCCAAACGCGGCGGTGTCGCACTCCTTCACATCGCGGTAGTTCTGCGGGGGTGCATCCCGGTAGAAGTACTTGAACATCGAACCGAGACGGACAAACGAACCGCCGGCCTTCAGGCCAAGGGATTCTTCGAGCGCCCGGGTCTGTTCGTCAAGCGCCCGGTACATCTCCGGTTTCGCATGAAGCAAAGTGATCGTTGCCATGCCGGCCGCGAGCGAGAGGGGGTTGCCGGAGAATGTACCGGCCTGGTAGACCGGTCCCTGCGGCGATACCATCTCCATGATCTCCCGGCGCCCGCCAAAGGCACCGATGGGGAGACCGCCGCCGATGATCTTGCCGAGCGTGGTGAGATCGGGCCGGACACCGTACTTCACCTGTGCCCCGCCGATACCCACGCGGTAACCGGTGATCACCTCATCGAAGATGAGGAGGACATCATGGGCTTTCGTGATCTCCCGGATCTCGCGAAGATAATTGTCCTGCGGCAGCACGGGACCGATGTTGCCCATCACCGGTTCGATGATGAGTGCGGCAACATCGTTGTGGGCCGAGAGCAGGGATTCCAGCGCATCGGGATCATTGAACGGCACCTGCCGCGTGTGAGCCACGAGATCGGCAAGAACACCGGCAGAGTCCGGGACACCTGTCGTCGTCGCACCGGACCCGGCTTTGACGAGCACCGCATCATGGGCGCCGTGGAACCCCCCCTCGATCTTCACGATATCTTTCTTACCGGTGAAGCCCCGGGCGAGCCGGATCGCGGCCATGGTTGCTTCCGAGCCGCTGGAGACGAACCGGATCATGTCCATGCCCGGGTGGTCTCCGGTGATAAGTTTCGCGTACGCCGGTTCAAGCGGTGTGGGCGTGCCGTACAGCCACCCTCGACTGAGCTGGTCTTCGATCGCGCTTTTGATGGCCGGGCGTGCGTGCCCGAGAATCAGCGGGCCGTACGCCATGCAGCAGTCGAGAAGATCCGTGCCGTCAACCGTCCGGATATGCGATCCCGCGGCCTGCTCCGTGTAGAACGGGTACGGTTTGATCGCACGGACAGGGCTGCTGACACCGCCGGGCATCAGGGTCTTTGCCGTTTCAAAGAGATCGCTGCTGGACTGGCTTGCGTTATGCTTCATCCAGCCACCCGGCAACCTCGCCTGCAAAATACGTGATGATGAGATCAGCCCCGGCCCTTTTTATGCAGGTGAGGCTCTCAAGGATAGTCTCTTTCTCTTTCAGCCAGCCGTTCTGTGCAGCGGCCTTTATCATCGAGTATTCCCCGCTCACCTGGTACGCGGCTACCGGCAGGCCGATGGTTGCCACTTCCGAAAGCACGTCAAGGTACAATCCTGCCGGCTTCACCATCAGGATGTCGGCGCCCTCGTCTGCGTCCATCTGCGATTCGAGGATCGCCTCGCGGCTGTTGCCGGGCGTGATCTGGTAGGTCGAGCGGTCGCCAAACGAGTACCCGGAACCGGCCGCTTCCCGGAACGGGCCGTACAGGGCAGAGGAGAACTTGGTGGAGTAGGACATGATCAGGACTTCATCGAATCCCGCATCGTCCAGTGCCGTCCGTAGAGAGGCAACCATCCCGTCCAGCATACAGGACGGTGCAACGATATCCGCGCCGGCCTTCGCGTGGCTGATCGCGATCTTGTCCATCAGGAGAAGGGACACATCGTTGAGCAGGTCCATGCCGTTCCGGGTCTTGCCCACGATCCCGCAGTGGCCGTGATCGGTATACTCGCAGGCACAGACATCCGTGATGACAACCATGCCCGGCACCTCTGCCTTGACCCGGCGGACCGCCTGCTGCACAACACCCTCCGGGTCGTACGCGGACGTTGCTTCCGGATCCTTGACTTTGGGGATGCCAAAGAGGAGAACCGCCCGGATCCCTTTTTTCCAGAGATCCGCAGCAACACCGGCAATACCGTTGATCGGGTACCGGAACTGCCCGGGCATCGCGTCGATCGGTTTTTGCGCTGTGATCATCTCATCGACAAAAAGGGGGGCGATCAGATCGTTCTTGGTGAGGCTGATCTCGCGGAGAAGCGGCTGGATATTCCGGGACCGTGCTCTCCTCATCCGGCGTTTGGGAAAAATGCTCGTGTGAACCACCACCATCTCGCAGGTTCTGATGAATACATTTTTTGATCCATCGTATTTATGGTTGCAGTATCTGTGTGGCAATCGTTCCGGCCCGGTGAATCCGGATTCCGGACGCATATCTTTTTTTTCAGCCGGGTTGACCGGTTAGTATGGACCGTTTTCATTCCCTGATCCTTGTCGTCATCGTCATGGCACTCCTTGCCGGAGCCGGGTGCACGACCACGACTCCATCCAGTCCTGCCGACCAGGCTGCCGCAACACCGGCTCCGGTCTCCGCGCTCGCATCTCTCGCACTCACCCCGTCCGAAGTACCTGCCGGGTATGTCCTCACTTCGACCACCGAACGGACCCCCGCGGAGATGAGCCCGATGGCCATTAGTCTTGGCTGGCAGGGCGGGTATTCGGTAGTATATACCAACAGTTCCGCAAGCTCGGGAAGCCAGGACAGGATATTCCAGAACCTCACCACCTACACCGTAACGAGGATTCCTGAAGTCGTCGCTCTCATCAGCCAGCAGGAACAGGCCGGAACTGACATCGTCATTACGAACATCACCCCCGGGTTCGGTGAGAACAGCGGGGGATACATCGGAAAAACACCATCGCAGATGAGTATCAATGCACAACGGGAACTCTCCCTTGACACCCATTCACTCCTGGGAGGATCATCATCGGCCGTAGCGCAGCCCACAGAGGATTTCGCCATGGTGTACTTCTCGAAGGGCACGACTATGGAAGTGATCCGTATGACCGGACCGCACACGAGTGCAGAGGCGATAACTGCCATTGCCCGGACAGCATACGCAAAGATCCCGTAAGAAATAAAAAAAACCTTTTTTATCCGTCCCGGTGCATCCGTATACGCATTATTCCTGCGGGGGACGGGGGGGGATACGATCGCCCCGGGTGATGGCTTTCACCAGGGCTTCGGCAGATACCAGGTCTCCTTCCTCGGCACTGGTGCGGACGGCAAAGGTTGCGTCGGTTAACAGTTTCTTGGTGAGAACCCGGGTCAGGTCATCGACAACCGCCGCAGTCTTCTCATCGGCACACCCGATCCGGCTCAAGGCACGTTCCCGCTCCCGGATCCTGACGGTCTCGGCCCAGGTATGGAGTTCGGCAAGATACCCGTCGGCCGTCTTCCGGTTCAGGTGCCTGAGGAAGAGGGCGAGTTCGGCTTCGACAAACCCGTGCGCCCGGTCGGCCTCGGCTTTCCTGGTACTCATGGTCTGCTCGTTGACCGATTTGAGGTCGTCGATCGTGTAGAGCCGGACACCGTCAATCGTGCCGGCCCCCTCTTCAACGTCCCGGGGCTGGGCAATGTCAACAAGGATGAGCGGGCGGGGATGCCCCTCCACCGGCCAGCAGCGCTCCCGCATGGCATGAGCAAGCTCTGTTTTGTGGATGATCGCGTGCGGGGCGGCAGTGCAGGAGATCACGACATCGGAGAGCGTGATGTAATGGTACAGTTCAGGGAATTTCACTGCTTTCCCGCCGATCTTTTTCGCCAGGATCTCGGCCCGCTGGTAGGTGCGGTTCGCCACGTACATCGCGGTCAGGTTCTTGGCAGCAAGGGCCTGGGCAACAAGGAGCCCCATCTCGCCGCTGCCCACAACAAGGATATGCTTGCCGGCAAGCGTGCCGATCTCAGCCTCGGCCAGCTGGACTGCGGCAGACCCGACAGAGACGGAGCCCCGGTTGATGAGCGTGCGCCGCCGTACCTCGACCCCGACATGGACCGCCTTGTTGATACAGGTCTCAAGGAACGGGGTTGCAGTCTCTGCTTCCTGCGCATCGATGAGCGCCTTCTTGAGCTGCCCGATGATCTGGTCCTCGCCGACGATCATCGAGTCGATGCCGGAGGCCAGCATAAAGAGATGGCGCAGGGCGCCGGATCCATCGTGCACGAAGAATCCTTTGCGGCCCTGCTCTTCCAGGAATGCCCGGAGCCCGGCCGCATCGCCCTCAACCATCACTTCCACGCGGTTGCAGGTCTGGAGGAGCATAATCCCGGCGAACCGGTCGCGTGCCGCTGCAAGGAACGCTTCCTCGTTTGCGAACCGGAACGATTCGATGTCGGCAACCTTTGCCGTGTGATGGCTAACGCCGGCAATCGCGAACGGGGCCGTGGTTTCAGCCATGCAGGTACCTCTTCTTCACGTCATCCCATGCGGCTTTCTCATCGGACAGGAGGTTCTCCCAGACAACCGGATCGTCCAGCACGTCCCGGAGGATCACGTTCCTTCGGGCCGGGTCCGGTTCCGTATTCTTTAGCGCATCGCGGAGCCGTTCCTGCACGCCAATCATCGTATCCAGCGCCGGGAACTCATCTTCGAGTTCCTCGCGGATGAACCGGGCAACCGCCGGGCTCGACCCGTGCGTGCTGATCGCGATCGTATACCGCTCCCCACCGGTCACTGCGGGCAGGACCACGTCACCCGCTTCCCCGTCCGCGTTGTTGAAGAGGATCCCTTTCGCTTTACAGAGTCCGCCAATCCGGTCATTGATCGCCGGGTCGGAGACCGCAGCGATCACCAGGAACGCACCTTTGACGAGCGCAGAGAGTTTCGCATCGGATACGTCAGCGAGATCGAGTTCCTGCCGGGAAAAGACCAGATCGTCAAACGCCGGTACGAACGACCGGCTCACGACCACGAGATCGGATTTGCCGGAAAAATAGGCGGCCTTCCGTGCGGCCACGCGCCCCCCTCCGAAGATGACGATGCGCCGTGCGGAACAGTCGACAAAGAGGGGAATCATCTGATATTAGATAGTGTGATGATACTCAAAAATCCTATGATTTTCATCTGCTTCATACCTGAAAAAAGGTGCAGGAGATTCCCATTATTCGATACGCTTAAATCGTTTAACTACACACATTGTAGAGCACACTGCGCCGATAGTGTAGTGGTTATCACTAGGCGTTGCTAACGCCTAAACCCGGGTTCGAGTCCCGGTCGGCGCATACTGCCTTGATGTTCAAGGCGCTGCGTTCTTCTTTTAAAATAGTCAAATTCTCCATAGCAGCACTTTTACACTCATGGTTTGATGCTCTTTTTACAATCATATGCCTCTTCACAAGGCAATTCATTTTCATTTTTTTTTCTGACAAATATCGGATACCAATAAAATACCCAAATAATGGCTACGACAGGAACCAACAGTATCCAATACCAAATGGAGATTATTTTTTGATTGAAGAGTATCACGATAATTCCAGATAACGCCAATCCGCTAAAAAAGCATGAAAAAATGTTATAACATTTATGTGTCTTTTCTTCGAATTTTTCAGGGTTTAATAAGGGAAATAATTTAGGGAAATCTTGAGGTTTTGGTGAAACGTCCAATTTATCTATAAAATGTTGTGAAATCGATACGTTATACGGAACACCCAAATTATACTCGCAATGAGCCATTCGGCAATAGCCTTTAACGATGTCGTTTTGATAACTCATGACAATTCTACGCCAAAGGTACATCGAAATAACAAACAAAAACAAGAAAATTAATAGATTCGTTAATGATGACAAAATTATACTAGAGCACCCTTTTACGTCAAATAAATTGTAAAAAGCGAGTCCAAGAAATCCCCAAATCGCGCCGTCAGTTAATCGAATGTAAGAAGCCAAGTTTTCGTTTCTAGTATAAGTCATGTCTAGAATCAAACGGTGGTACGCGGTATCTTCCTTGATATAATCGCAGATGGACATAACTGGCAAGTCATCGTCATATGCGATAAAAATATTGATACAATCTCAATTGTATTGCTCATATGGCTGTCCTCTTACTTCTACTCCATTCAGATTGTATCTTACATTGCTCCCGCCAAACGCGCTCGGCCCAAAACTCGCGTTCCCATATCCATTTTGTTACCTCGCCTTCTAGTGTCAGATCATCTTCATCAATCTCTCTGTTTAGATCCGGGAATATCGTTCCATCATTACGGGACCAGACCGTATATCGCGCCCCTGGTATCACCAATTCAACGGTATCCCAAGTTACTTCGGATTCTTTTGTTGGTCTCTGCATTATAGCCGTCAATTCCTTTGAGGCTCCCCACATTCTCGTGCAGGAAGCCCACACCATCGCATTGAACAGGAGTTCCCCATCAGTCCACGGCTCGTCACCGGTCCCGAATTGCTTTGTCATGTATTTCATGAGGTAATTCCGGATTGAGTGAATGGATTCATCGGTCTTTTTCGAGGTTACATCAATTCCTCTATCGAAAGATCCCGCGCGGTATTTTTCACTCCATAACTGTTTTATGGCCGTTTGTTCATCTTCAGTGAACTCGCGGAATACGATGAGGTGGCAATGAGGATAACCGGTCTCGTGTGGTTCAAGGACCCAGACATAGTTGATTCCCTTGTATCGGTTCCGCAGGACGTTGAGCAACTTTCCACGCGATTCTTTCAGGAGGTTGAAGCAATCCTCGATTGCCAGGTCCTTTCCTATGGCTTTGCGGCTGAATGATCCATCATTGAACCGGGATTTTGAACCCTGATAGGTTGTCAGGGTGAACATGGTCACCATGCCGGAGTTATCCTTCATCCAGTTTTCTAGGGCATAGAATTTTGCCAGAACGGATTTTTGATAGATGCCGGTCCATCGGTGGATATACGGGAGAGTAATCGCAACCTCTCCTTCTGGACCGGTTCCAGTCAGCCGGAACTCGTAGTTCTTGGTTGTCATCAGGTATTGCTGGAACCTTTCTTTCAGTCTGCTGTGACTTATTCTATATGAGCCTAGGGAGGGACGGCGGCAAGCCGCCGCCCCTCGGGGGGGCAGCCCCCGACTGCCCCCCGTCACGGTCTTGTGATCCCCCCCTCCCCTTCGGGGCCGCTCAGACGCCTCGTCGGGTCTTCGCTGGGCAGGATGGTTGAGAGCATCCGCTCCGCTGATTGGATGAGCCTCTTTGCCACTCAAGAGGATCACCCAACGTGCGCTACGTCATCGTTTTCAACAATCTTTACTTTGCCGACCTTTTCCAGTGCTTTAGCCGCGAGCTGGTCAAGCGGGCTTAATGCACGGAATACGTTTTTCGAAATCGTGTATGGGTCTTTACTACTACATTCTATCCGAGCCAGATGAGGCATGGTTTGGTGCCATCCTGGTATCCTTCGAGAAAGAGACGTTAGATTGATACAGAACGGCAGTATCAGTCACGGAAATAAAAGACAGACGGTTTGAGACTATTGCCCGTCTCAGGCTCGGGTAGAAATGGGCTGTTGCCCGCCCTAGGCTCGGGTTCGGTGAGGTATTGCCCCCTCAAGGCTCGGACTGGTGTAAGAGATGTCCTGTAGAAGTGACCCTGTAGTAGAAAGACCCTGTAGTAGTTCCTATTCTTGTCTATTGTTTTCTGTTTACCTCTTTTTCTATGTAATACCAATACTTTCGTTGGATATTTTGCCTAATAAACGTATAGCACGAAGTGAAAGTAAAAAAAGAATCAGGCCGGTTGACTCTGCAATTCTTTCAGGAGCTCGAGAAGAACCGTTTGAGCCTGCGGACTCTCTGAAAGGAGTTCGCGGATCTTGTTACTGCCTTCAATGACACTATGAGAGGCCTCGCTGGTCAATGGATGGCCGCATGTCGAACAATAAGTCGATGTCGGGGAATTGATAGTAGAACAATGACCGCATTGGTGCGGTTTTAATCCTCGTTCTTTCTTCTTTTCAGGGACTTCAATTCCATACAGTTTGAGCATCTCATTATCAACATCCTGACCGGTCAGGTGCAGATAGGTTTTGAGCATCCTGCTATCTTGTGAACCCCATGCCACGGCCTTGATAACGCTCTCACTTGCACCCTCACGCACAAGGTGAGTAATTCGTGAGTGTCGGAATACATGGGGATTAACCCGTTTTGTTATACCTGCTCTCTCAGCAATTCTCTCAATTTGTCGTCTTACTTGGGCATGGGTCAATGGATCGCCATTCCTATTGACAAATACTAATGAGTCTCCTTCGGGAGTACCGGGATAGATTGAACGCCATCGGGAGAGATAATCAAGAGCCATGACCAGCCGTATGTATCGGGGTTTATCGGTTTTGAATGAGACATTGGCGATAACACCGTATTCGTCAAACTTGAGATCCCCCCACTTTAACCGGCCAATTTCACCGATTCGGAACGCACCTTCATAGAGGGTAAGGAGAAGTGCGCGGTCTGAATCTCTCTTGCATCCCTTGATCATTTGAGTTATCTCATCTGGTGTCAGAAGGTCGGATGCGACCGTTGTCATCGGGTCCCGCCCCGGTGCTTTAATCTCCTCTATCCGGTCACGGGGAATTTTTGTGAACTTGTTTTTTGCAAGCCAGATATAGAACTGTTTGAGGACCTTTAGGAAATCGCTGATGGTGTTTGGTTTGTATGTTTTTCCCGTGAGTGATTTTGTCTTCTTCAAGTCCATGATGCCCTTGTGGATGTCGTTAACGGTGCACTGGTTGAATGGCTTGGGGATCACCTTGCGCCAGCCAACAAGAGTGAATGTGATTTTATTGACACGGGATATTGAGACACCTGCGGTGGCTTGTAATTCATTAGTGAATGTCCTAACAAGTTCTGCATCTTTTTCAGTGAATCGCTCTTCTTTCAGTGCTCTCTGAATTGAGTTTTCTGCATACTCTTCTCGCACCAGATTGAACGAAGCATCCACTTTCATACATGATTGTTGGCCTTTTCGCTATATGAAAATTATGTAAGGGATTCTAACATTTTGTTAAAGTCCCGGTCGGCGCACTTCTTTTGTCAGTCTTGAAGAGAGAGCAGAAGCGGTTTTCGTTTGGGAAATTAACAACAAATGCCCATGTGACAGAGCCCGGCAGTGTGCCTCCTTGGTACGGAGGAAGTCGCGAGTTCAAATTTCACCATAGGTTTGAATTGAAAAGTTCCAATCGTGAGACTTCTTTGAAAACTTAAAAAATATTGAAACTTTACTGACTGTATCAGTGTTGGTAAAAAATCATAATGTATCTCTATCAAAGAATTCTCGTATTTTCTGTAGGAATGTTTTCCAATTAATTTTTGATATCACTGCCCCAATTGCAGTGATTATGAAAATAATTATCGCAATACCTAGCGCGCCCAAATAATCAGAAAGCCATGCGCTATAAAAACGAGTATCATAGGTATATGTTGAGCGTAATCCCGAGTAATTCCCTACAATATTGACACGATCATAGCCATTTGGAATCTCAAATATCACTTGCCCAGATTCATTCGATAAAAGGGGACCAGCCAAAAGGATATCTGAATCATAAGTGTCGATAGAAAAAATTACATCAGAAAGTGGGGCATTATTTGAATAATTCATTGCATTGATACAAAGTTGATTTCCATTTATTTTTTCAACAGAAAATTTAAAGGTAGTTTTTTCAGTTATTGGTGGAAATCCCACAAACATGGAAGAGGTCATGGCGATTATTATCGTAAGTTCGAGCATTAGCACAACTCCGATAATAGGCGATATACCTGGGCGAATAAGCGGTTCTGGGGTATTTTCTGTCACAGTATAAAATCAGTCTTAGAAATAATATATTATTCGAGGAGAGATTTCACCCAACACAACTCTTGACAATTTTTCTCTTCAAAGAATCTCGAAAACAAGATTACCGAACCCTTATCTATGACATCGAAGGAAGGACCGTATTCGGAAAGCCATCGGACTTACATCAATACCTCACTTCACTACACTCCAGAAATTTATTTGCCTGATCAAACCAATCTATTTTTGCTATTCTCCTAAAATGCACCCTGAAAATTTTCTATTCTCCTGATGACATAATTCCCATTACTGCCGTCAATTCATTCGGCTTTCCCGATGGATATTGTAGTCATTATTACTCATTTAGAACCGGGAAGATCCGAAAAAAGTTCCTCAAAAATTCAATCGTTGTCGATATCTATCAACAGGTTATCACCGGATTCATGATATCGAAAAGCCGGGTCAATGATTTCCAAAATGCTTTCTCTCTTATGAATAAAAGTCATAAACTCCATAAATCTGAATGCTATGTCATGGACAAAGAATATGATTCCGAGAAAATGCATCGATTTATCCGTGAAACCCTAAACGCTGACTCAATCATTCCAGCACAATCTCACAATTACTTTTCGAATGTCTGAAGAAAATATCGTCAGGAGATGACTGATCATTTCGATACTAATCGGTACCGAAAACGATTCCTGGTTGAAACACAATTCTCTGTCCTCAAATGAAGGTTCGGGGATGACCTGAAATCCCAAATATTCCAGAACTGTTTAGTCACATTCCCTTCAGGACATAGATCATTTAGATCTTGTTCAATCGTTTGTTGTTCACCGAGAGAAGGGGCGCGGCGTTCCATCATGACGAGACCAGAGTTCAAATTGTGCACCGGGTATAAGCAGTTCGATAGTATCCCATGTAACATCAGATTCCTTTTCAGGTCTCCGCATTACAACCGTTAGTTCCTTTGATGCCCCCTCCGCTTCGGGATCGCTCGGGCGCTTCGTCGGGTCCTCGCTGGGCAACCGACCAGATCAAAAATTAGCGTACAGGTAAGTGGGTAGCGCAAAACCCGCCGAGGCGTTTTGCGCGTAAGCCATCGCAATAATCGAATTTATTTCCGGAAAAATTTACCCGGCAAATAAAATTTTTATTTAGTTCCCGAAAATTTCTCCGGCATTGTGTACACAATTTTTTACAAAAAATTTTCAGCATGCGAGCCAACTCCCCCCAATCTCCCCTCCGGACTGCCGCCACGGGCAGGCAGTTCTTCTGGCAGGGGGTTCCGTGGTAATACCTCTCCGTCGGAGAACCTGCCTTGAGGGTGCTGAGAGTCCGGCAGGAATCTCGTTATCTCAAATATGGCTCCTTTTGCCAAACGGGCGCCATTATGGCCTTTTTGTTATTGGACCGCTCTTCCCGGGATCCCGTGCCCTGTGGGAATTCGCACGAAAACCAGAATTTAGGGTCCGGAAAGCGATGGTTATTCGGGGTTTTCACGTCGGACCAGAAAATTTCGCTAATAGAACCCTTTTATTTCGATCGGAGGGTCTTTTGTGTGGTACCGTAAGGGCACGGAAAGGAGGGGAGATCTTCCGGATCATTCTCCCGACAATCGGCAGCGGGAAATCCGAGACAGGGATATCAGGGATTCTGTCTGACCTGACCACTGGCACCCGGGAAGAAGAAAAGATAATCATTTTTTTAGATTCCTGATTCTGGAGGGTGAAGCCTTCTCAAGGATTAACGTGGATTTTTTCTAACGCATCTGTTCCGGAACAACCATCCTGATGAATCAGTAATAATTTCCCTGAACAACGGGATATGCACCGCTGAACAGAGAGATCCCCGATCAAAGGCCGCACTGAGTCTCGCAGGCAGTCAGATCGTCCATACACTGTTCGTTGTTGCAGTAGGCACCCACGCAGGAGTTCTCGCAACTGAAAGAATTCTGGATGCAGACATGCACGCAGCCCGCATCGATATCATTCGCCGGTGCCGTGACCGCCTTCTGTTGCGGCAGATCAATAGCGAAATAATGCACGCCGGCAACAAATGCTCCGGCAATCGAGAGGCAGATCATGAAGAGTACGAGGCTTGTTAGCGGGGATTTTATACCGGTCATTTTTGAAAACCATCCTGATATATGAATCGTTATTCTAGGGTAGGCAAAAATCCAATATAAACGAATGCTTTTTGGAAAAAAACTGCGGGAAAAATTCCACCCCGGGTATTCTGGCAGGGAACCTGCCGGGGTAATCCCGGGTCTGGTGTTCTTTTTCCAGCCGGGGATTCCTTTTACATTATAAAAAAGGAGAGGCTTAACCCCACATCTCTGTTGTTTCCATCTCCATCCCGATACGCCCGCTCGCCATCCTAAAAGAGCACAGCGGATACATCATGAACCACATCCAGCGCGAGTACCTCATGGGGGGCCTTCACCCTGCTTGTCACGCTGGTCTGGCTCTATGTCGAGATCATCCGGTTACTGATGAAGATCCGGATGCTGGCACAAGTGCTCCGCCGCTGAAGAGAGGGACCCGCGAACGGGTAAAAAAGATTATTTTTCCAGGTATTCGTCCCGACACTTCTGCATGCATGCATCGTCGCCCGGGTTCTGGGGGCCCGTTGGCGAAATGTACACGACATTGGTACGAAGGCATCCGCTTGTGCAGTGATTATACCCGGTGAGAGCGGCCTGCACCTTTTCCTGTGCGGGCCGGTCAATAGCCGCATAGTGGCTACCGGCAATGATGCAACCGGTAAGTGAGAGGATGATCATGAACAGTACGAGCCGGGCGAGCGACGATTGGGTAGAGCCTGACATTGTGAAAAACCTCCTCACGGGTGTTAACCGTGATGACTGATATCCATAATGGTTTCCGGTAACCGGAGAGAGAGAAAATTATTGGGCAGCTATGAGAGCCTGAGAAATAAGTGTATTGCGGTTATATCTCCCCGGGAAAATTCCGGTTCACTACCGGCACACTACACAATTTTCCTCATCGCAGGAACAAGAGAAGATCAAGAAATTATTATGATTTTTTTTAGATTACCATCCATTATGCGGGTTAAAATTTTTTCAAAGAAAATTGTTACGACTTCACTTCCAGATCCATCTCAATGCCGCCGGTCGCCCCGAGCACAATGTTGTAGACAATGGCAACGATAACGCCCGCGACAAGCCCGATAATTCCCCCGAGGATGGTCATGAGACAGAGCATGACAAGGCCGCCCGCCAACCCGAGTACCTGCATGCCCATGACGGGTCCCATACTGCTGACTCCGGCAGCGACGACAAGTCCCATGATCAATCCCCAGATAAATCCCCAGACCAGGCCGAAGACCGCAAAGAATTTCCCGACACTTTCGATGCCGAACTTTTTGATGGTATAGGTTGCAGTTGTCATAGGAATTCATACAGATGCCGGAGTGAAAAAGATAGCGATATTCCCAGCTTACCGGAATATTATCAAATCCAATATGTGCGACAGGTATTGTACCAGACTATAATGGCACAACAGTTTTCCTTTTCATAACCATGCGGGGTTTGCTCAATAAAGTTTGAGCAATGTCCGGTTGATCAGCGTAACGAACTTTGGCAAGGATTGTGGAGCTCGATTGAAAATATTTTGAAACGATCCGGTAAAAAATTTTCATGGAACATCTGTTGAACTATTTTCCATTCATGTCTGTTGAAAAAATCCGGTAAAATATTTTTAAAACCCATCGTCCGCTTGAAAAAGAAAAATAAGTGACCTCGCGAGTATCCCCAATCAAACAATGGTTAATCCGTTCATTGGTGCAGGTATTTCCCACTGAAGCGGGGGATACACGTGATAACAACAGACTGCTGCGATAATGTTTCCGGCCCAGAAAGGCCCTGAATAATACGCGCCGGGCAAAAACAATTTCACGAATTCTGGTATTGTACTAACCATCCTGACAATGCATTCATTTTTTTCCGGCCGGGAAAAATCATGGATACATGCGGGGAATCTGGAAAAAACAAAAAGAAACAATTTCCCCATATTCTGAACGATTGAATGCCCGTTGACAGCATCCAAGTGGAGAATTCCTTTCATATTCTTTTATCTTGGATACAGAAAGGATAGCATCAATATTTTCGCCCGACAACCCGGTATTTCCCGTTCAGCACCGTTATTTCGAACCGGGCCCCTTTCCCCGGCACGCCGTTCTCGGTGATCGTGATGCCTGTGATGGAGAGGATCTCCCGGGCGAGGAAAAGGCCCATCCCGGTATTTTTACCAAATCCGCGTTCGAAGATCTGTTCCTTCTCGTCAACAGGAACCCCCTCCCCGTCATCTTCGCACACAACGACATGGTGGCCATCACGTTCCTCAACAGAAAACCGGATAGTCGTGATCTTTCCCCCGTACCGCACAGCATTGTCCATGAGGTTGTAAAAGACCTTGATAATCAGCGGGTCTGCGAACACTTCAGTTCCGGCTGGCAGATCGTTTTTCACCATAACCTGTCCGAGCGGGGCTTCTTTTGCTGCACTATCTGCCAGTGTCCGGCAATCCTGCCAGACCGGAGCTTTGACACCTATGTTCTCATATTCTTTCGTGAACTGGATCATGGAGGTGATCCGGTCACTCGCCGTTGTGAGCCGGTTGAAATATCCTTCAAGGGCGGGATCGGGTACTTTCGTATGCAATAAATCAAGGAACCCGCGCAGTGTAAGGAGCTGATTATTGATGTCGTGCCGGGTGATTTCAGAGAGAAGTTTGAGATTCTTGTTTGCCTGGCACTGTGCTTCCTCGGCCCGCTTGAGATCCGTGATGTCCTGGTTCACCCCGTGAGTCTTGATTGTCCGGCCTTGTGTATCTTTTGTGATCCCGACACACATCTCAATGTGCCGGATCTCGCCATCCCCGCGAATAATCCGGTATTCCCGCCGGGACACATAATGCGGGTCGGTTGTGGTTCTGGTTTTTTCATCTTCATCGACAAGGACACCAAGATCTTCCGGGTAAACGATATCCCGAAGGTACACTTCTGCCGTCATACGGGTGATGCCGTTGTTCTCCGCTTGCGTTCCATAGAGGGTTGAGAAACGGGTATCGAACGTTAAGACACCCGTGCTGAGATCACATTCCCAGGTCACCAGATTGGCCAGGTCCATCGCTTCCGCGAGCATGCGCTGGCTGTTCCGGAGTGCATTTTCCGCCGCTTTACGTTCAGTGATGTTAACAAAAGATTCTACCAGTACCTCTCTTTCCCCGAGCATCGTTTTTACAACACTCTTGAGAATGGGAATTTTTTCCCCATGGGCGGTGAGAAGGACTTGTTCAGAGGAATCAAGCGTCTGTCCCAAATCCATAACCGGGCATTTGCCTGATTCGTCGGGACAGATAAAGCAGTGACAGATCGAGCCGATAACAGATTCTTTCATTTCCCCGATCATTTCGAGCGCTTTTGGGTTCACGTCAAGGATCATGCGGGTCTGTGCATCGATAATGAGGACGCCGGATTGCATCAGTGTGAGGATCGTGCGGAACCGCTGTTCGCTCTCCAAAAGCGCCTGCCCTGCTGTCATGACATCGGTAATATCCCGGCCTACCGACTGGAATTCGACAGGGTTTCCTGCATGGTCATAGATCGCACGGTCACTCCAATGCTGCCACCGGATGCTCCCGTCCGGGAAGATCACCCGCTGCCGGACAATACCCACCGGGTTTTCCGGTGTGAGGGCAGCAAACATCTCTTTTATTTTCAAGCCGTCTTCTGCGGGTATAACCGGGCGGAACCGGTGCCCGAGAATCTTTTCACGGGTCAGGCCAAAATACCGGCAATAGGCTTCGTTGACAAAGACGTGCGTACCATCCGGGAGAAACCTGCAGATGAACTCGGTCTGGTCCTCGATTACATTCCTGTACCGCTGTTCGCTCTCTCTTAACAGGTTCTGGCTTTTTGCCAGTTCATCGTAATTCTGCCGGAGTTCTTCTTCTGTTGCAGTCAGCTGCTCGTTTGCTGCATGCAGTTCCTTGTGGCGGCGGGAAATCTCTTCTTCGGCTGCTTTCTGATCCGTAATATCGGAATACATCGCAAACGAGCCACGGAACGTACCGTCAGGATCAAAGAGCGGGGTCGAAGATACCTGCATCCACCGGACCTTCCTGTCTTTGGTAATAAAGCGGCTCGCGTACCGGCCGCTCTTTCCCTGCCTGAGTTCCTTTACCCGCGAGATAGCGACAGGCATATCTTCCGCTGCCACAAAAGAAGTGTAGTTCTTACCTGTCATTTTCTCCGGCGTGTAACCGAGCATATCCGCCATCCGCCGGTTGACATAGATCGTTTTGAATGTCTCATCCAGCTTACAGATACCCTCACTTGTGGTCTCGACAATCTGGCGGTACTGCTTCTCGCTCTCTATAAGCAGGCCCTGGCTTTTTGCCAGTTCATCGTAATTCTGCCGGAGTTCTTCTTCCGTTGCAGTCAGCTGCTCGTTTGCTGCATGCAGTTCCCTGTTGCGGCGGGAAATCTCTTCTTCGGCTGTTTTATGATCCGTAATATCGGAATACATCGCAAACGAGCCACGGAACGTGCCGTCCGGATCAAAGAGCGGGGTCGAAGATACCTGCATCCACCGGACCATTCCGTCTTTGGTAATAAAGCGGCGCTCGTACCGGCTGCTCTTTCCCAGCCTGCGTTCTTTTATCCGACAGGTATAGACGGGGACTTCTTCTGCTACCATGAAAAGAGCGATGTTTTGTCCTATCATCTCTTCCGGAGTGCAGCAGTGCATTTCAGCCATTCGCCGGTTAACGTAGACTATTTCGAGCTTTTCGTCCAGCTGAGATATACCCTCCTCCGTGGTCTCAACAATCCGGCGGTACTGCTTCTCACTCTCTTCAAGCAGGTTCTGGCTTTTTGCCAGATTATCGTAATTCTGCTGGAGTTTTTCTTCCGTTGCAGTCAGCTGCTCGTATGCTGCACGCAATTCCTGGTTGCGGTAGGCAATCTCTTCTTCCGCTGCTTTACGATCAGTAATATCGGAACACATCCCGAAGGAACCCCGGAATGTGCCGTCCGGGTCCAGGTGCGGGGTCGCAGATACCTGTATCCACCGGATCCTCCCGTCTTTGGTGACGAAGCGGCGCTCGAACCGGCCGTTCTTTCCCTGCCGGCACTCCTCGAGCCGGATAATCTGGTCGGACAGATCGTCTTCTGCCACAAAAGAAGTCAGGAGCCGGCCCATCATCTCCTCCGGCAGGTAACCGAACATATCCGCCATCTGTTGGTTGACATAGACCGTGGCGAACTTCTCGTCAATCTGCCAGATCCCCTCCTTTGCGGTCTCGACAATCCGGCGGTACTGCTTTTCGCTCTCTATAAGCAGACTCTGACTTTTTGCCAGTTCATCGTAATTCTGTCGGAGTTCTTCTTCCGTTGCGGTCAGCTGTTCGTTCGCTGCATGCAGTTCCTTGTTGCGGCAGGCAATCTCTTCTTCCGCTGCTTTACGATCGGTAATGTCGGAATGCATCGCAAAAGAACCCCGGAACGTGCCGTCCGGATCCTGGATCGGGGTCGCAGATACATAGATCCACCGGATCTTCCTGTCTTTGGTAATAAAGCGGCGTTCGTACCGGCTGCTTTTCCCCTTCCTGCGCTCTTCCAACCGGGCTGTCTGGTCGGGCACATCTTCTGCTGCCATGAACGAAGTGTATCCTTGGCCTATCATCTCCTTCGGGGTATAACCGAGCATGTCCGCCATCCGCCGGTTGACATAGATCGTTTCGAAATTCATATCCAGTTTACAGATACCTTCATTTGTGGTTTCGACAATCTGGCGGTACTGATTCTCGCTTGCTCTCAGCAGGTCATGGCTTTTTGTCAGGTCCTCGTAATTCTGCCGGAGTTTTTCTTCGGTTGCTTTACGATCCGTAATATCGGAACACATCGCAAAGGAGCCCAGGAATGTGCCGTCAGGGTCCATAATGGGGGTCCCGGAAACCTGTATCCACCGGATCTTTCCGTCTTTGGTAACAAAGCGGCGCTCGTACTGGCTGCTCTTTACCAATCTGCGTTCTTCTTTCCGGACGGTATGTCCGGGCATATCTTCTGCTGCCATGAACGACGCGATGTTCCCACCAGTCATCTCCTCCGGAGTGTAACCGAGTATATCCGCCATCCGCCGGTTGACATAAACTATTTCGAACTTCTCATTCATCTGGCAGATACCCTCCTCCGTGGTCTCAACAATACGGCGGTACTGTTTCTCGCTCTCCCGCAGAGCCTCCTCCGCACGTTTGTATTCGGTGACATCCCGAATGGATTCGATCGCACCGATGATTTCCCCTTGCCGGTTGTAAAGCGGGCTCGCCTTAGCCATGAGAGTTACCGGCGTTCCTTTCAGGAGGGGAAAGATAGTATCGGCGAGCAGGGTATCCTTCGAGTGAACGATGTGTGCATATTTTTTGGCAATAATCTCATCAGATTCAAAGATCAAATCGATCAGGATCGGTTGCCGTTGCCCGTAGAACGGAATCGCGTACTCGTACTCCTTTTTTCCCAGCATCGCCTCGGGTGGAATACCCGTCATCTCTTCAATGGCACGGTTCCACGCGATAATATGGCCGGACCGGTCGATTGCAAAGGTAGCATCCGGTAGAAAGTTGATGATATCTGCTTCACGGCGCTCATAGTCACGGATGCTTGCTTCTGCCATTCGTTTCTGGGTCGCCTGGCGGATCTGGTGTGCGAGCTCGGTGAACTGCGAGACCGGCTCACCGCCTTTCTGAAGATAGAAATCGGCACCTTCATTCAGGGCCTGGATGACAACCTCCTCACGCCCGCGTCCGGTGAAAAGGATAAACGGGATGGTATTTCCTGAAGTCCTGATCGTTTTTAAAAATTGAATGCCATCCATACCCGGCATCTGGTAATCCGAGATAATGACATCGTAGTTTTTTGTATCCAGCAACGTAAATGCAGCTGAGGCTGATGTGATGGTATCGACGGTGAATTGCCCTTTTCGCTCAAGAAAGATTTTGCCAATTTCAAGCAAGCCGGGTTCGTCATCAACGTACAGAACAGAGATCGGAGACATCGTAATAATCGTTCAGCGCAAGCTGCGCAGCATTTGCATCCACAATTTTCAAACAGGTACTGCACATAAGAGCAGGGTCAGGTCTCTGCCGGTACAACACTGGTGCACATCTCTGGATCCCGGTAATTTCATCTTCCATTATTTGTTTACCACGCGTTTTTTCAGGGTTTCAGATTGATAGATAATCATTTTCTTAAAGTATTATTTAAATTTTGATTAAGATGCATATCACTTCTGCAAACAAATATGGTGTACTATGATACAGCGTATGAATGATATTGTTTACATCTTCTGAACCGGGATCGGTTTTTCAATAAAAAGGGAGAAATTGGCCGGGTCGGGGACGCTCTTAAAACCTGCCTCCAAGAATTACCATCGCAGAACTGGCAAACCGCCTGAACCAGAACCGGTTTACCACAACCGGGTTCCGATAGCCCCTATCATAGCAGTAAACAAAAATTCGCCTTTATATCCATAGGTTATCCCCGTTACTCAATTGCGATTTCACCCACTCCTTGCTCCACAGGGAGTCGCCCGGACATCTCGTGGAGTCCTCGTCGGGTAACCGGCCTAATCAACAGGTTTTGTAAAAGCAGATGGGTATTGCAAAACCTACCGGAGCGTTTTAGCGCGTAGGTCCTTGTATCTGATAAAAAAAGTAAATTGTCCAGAAAATATAATCAATCCGGTCCCTTCGCTTTCAAATCCATCTCCACACAACAGGTCGCATCGACCACAGGAGTATCGATAATCGCAACAACTGCGCCACTCATAAACCCGATATCCCCCCAATTATTGTCATGAGAAACCTGACGGCAAAGCCTCCGACAAATCCAAATGCATGAATCAGTATCCCGGATCCCATGCTGCTGAATTCAACGCGTTCGTCATGCATTGTGCCGGAATAACCGGATCCCTGGAGATGTCTTATCGCAACCAGGGTCTGCTCAAAAAAGGTAACGAACGGCCGGGCTGATTGAGGTAATGGTGGACGACTCCGCGCTGACAGGCACTGCCAGGATAAGTGACAGGATCAGGCCCGTCAGGAATACCATGATAAAGGTTTGTTTCATTTTTTCTTCCCTAGCTGATGTATAAAATGAACCTGCGGTTGTCATGGGATAAATTCAGTTCATGAACGGGCGGTTAATATGAACTCACGAGTGATACTATTACCCGGCAAGAGAACCGGAATGATACCGGTGCCAAGGAACTTTTTTTTAACGGTAAATCCGTATCCCCCGTCAGTAAACCGTCTTCATCATGATCACCCGCCGTTTTGAGGAAATCATTATCTGGTACAACGGGCGTTCACTCATCATGGAGTGAATCCCGTGGGCACCTATTTCCGCGAACCGGTCGAGACCCTTGAGCGGTCGGATCTCGACGCCCTGATCGAAGAGCGTATCCACTACACGGTCCGGTATGCAAACGACCATTCGCCCTTTTACCGGCACTGGTTCCGCGAACACCGGATTGATCCCGCCACGATCCGGACGCACGAGGATCTCGCGGGCCTTCCGATCATTGGTGGTGCCGATATCCGGGCCAACCAGCCCCCGAACCGGAAAGACTTCGGGTTCCTCTCCGCTGCACCGGACGACATCTTCACCATCCACGAGACGAGCGGCACGAGCGGAACGCCAAAAAGTTTCTTCCTCGCGTGGCAGGAATGGGAGCGGCTTGCAGAGAAGTATGCCCGCATCTTTGTCTCGCAGGGATTCGGACGGGGGGACCGGATGGTGATTTGCGCATCGTACGGCATGAATGTCGGGGCAAACACCATGACGCTTGCCGCCCGCGACATCGGCATGACGATCATCCCGACCGGCAAGTGTACCTTCCCGCTCCGGACCATCACGAATTACCGGCCAACCGGCATTGTCGGGAGTGTCTTCAAGCTGATCCGGCTGGCCCGGCAGATGAAAGCCGAAGGCATGAAACCGGAAGAGTCGGGCGTGAAGAGACTGGTCGTGGGCGGCGAGGCATTTGCAGACGAGTCGCGGGCATATCTTGCCGGGCTCTGGGGATGCGAGGTCTTCAACACGTACGGCAGCACGGAGGGGACCATGTGCGGTGAGTGCTCGGCACGGCAGGGGCTTCACGTTCCCGAAGACCTTGTCCACATGGATCTCTACGACCCGGACAAAAAAGGGTTCGTGAAAGACGGCGAGTGCGGGCGGATCGTGCTCACAACCCTGCTGCCGGTCGGGGCGAAATGCGGGATGCTGCTGATCAATTACGATACGGATGACACGACCGTTGTCACCAGCCGCGACCGCTGTGCCTGTGGCAGGACACACATGCGGATCTACACGCCCCAGCGTGAGGCCGAGACGTTCTGGGCCCGCGGGACACCCATGAACCGGGTCGATGTCGAGCGGGGCGTCTTCCAGCCGGGGAACATGGAGTACCTCACGGGCGAGTACGAGGCGTTCCTGTACGCGGGCGATGACCGGGAGAAGACGGTGATGCGGGTGAGCATGGAAGCGGAGGATCCAAAGACCTGCGACCGCGATCTGGTTGCAGAGAATTTCAAAAAATCGTTCTTTGCCATGAAACCGCGGCTGAGGCAACAGGAGGAGGAAGGCCTCTTTACCATTGACTTCAACTTTGTTTTGCCACGCGGTCTTGAACTCTCGTCCCTGCCCGGCCGGCCGAAACGGTTCGTGGACCGGAGGTAACGCACCGGGGGATCGTTCATCCCCCGGCCCGCAGGTGATGGCCATGAACTATACTCTTATTATATCTCCGGCAGAATCCGATGCATGGAACATGCGGATACACTGCACATCCCTTCGTTTCCGAAGCTGGTTGCCGCGGCACTCTCCTGTATTATCGTGGGCAGCCTGGGTTCGCTCGTGACTGTTACCGGTCCCGGTTCATGGTATGCCTCGCTTGCAAAACCCTTCTTCACCCCGCCCGGATGGATCTTTGCACCGGTGTGGATCATCCTCTTCATTCTCATGGGAATCGCACTCAGCCTTGTCTGGGATGCCGGCATACAGCGCCGCGAGGTACAGGTTGCCATCGGGATATTCGGCATACAGTTCGGGCTCAATGTCCTCTGGTCGTTCCTCTTCTTTTACCTCCGCTCGCCTCTCCTCGGCTTCGTGGACATCATCTTCCTCTGGATCCTGATCGCAGTTTCCATTGCACTCTTCTTCAGGATTCGGAAGAGTGCTGCGTACTTCCTCATCCCGTACATTGCATGGGTTACTATCGCTACGGCCCTGAACGGCGCAATATATGTGATGAACCCGTGATGTTCAGCCGTTTTCAAAAAGCAGTTTACCAGCCACTATCAGGAAAAACACTATGCGGATCGGGTATCCCTGCATCAACCGGAGCATCGGGTGCAGTGCCAACCGGACATTCCGGCTGGCATCATATTCAGAAGACCGTCTGCTCGGAACGGTTGCAGGAAACATTGCCTGCCTCCGGAAGATCCTTGCCTGGAACCAGAAGAACGACATCCTCTTCTTCCGGATCACCTCCGACTTAGTCCCGTTCGCATCCCACCCGGTCTGCACATTTCCCTGGCAGGAACAGTTCCGGGAAGAATTCGCAGCAACCGGTACGTTCATCAAAGAGGCGGGGATCCGGATCTCAATGCATCCGGACCAGTTCATTGTCCTCAATTCCCCGGATGAACGGGTGGTCTCGCGGAGCATCGATGAACTCGCCTACCATGCCCGGGTACTGGATGCAATGGGGCTTGATGCGAGCGCAAAGATCCAGCTCCATGTTGGCGGCGTGTACGGAGATCCCGTGAAAAGCATTGCACGATTTGTCCGGGTGTACGGGCAGCTGGACCCTGCTATCCTCAGGAGGCTTGTTGTTGAGAACGATGACCAGCGGTTCACCGCATCAGACTGCCTGGAGATCCATGAACTGACCGGCATTCCGGTCCTGTTCGATGTCTTCCACCATACATGCAGGAACAATGGGGAGGATCTCGATGAGATAATCCCGGCGATCAGTAAAACATGGCAACGAAGCGACGGGACGATGATGGCGGACTACAGTTCCCAGCACCCGGAAAAACGGGCTGGGAGCCATGCAGAGCATATCGACATCACGGATTTCAAAAAGTTCCTGGCCATCTCACGAGCCACGGATATGGATATCATGCTTGAGATCAAGGACAAGGAGAACAGCGCTCTTGCCGCAGTTGCGCTTGCCCGGGCGGATCCACGGTTCGCGTAACCGTACACGGAATTTTTCCGAACATCACCATTTCCTGCCTTGCGGGATCGCCAGGATAGGAATTTCCTGTGGCAGAACGGTCACGAACGAAAAGAATCAAGGACAGATCCCGGAATCCAACATCACGACGGTACGGTGGCAATCACCGCGGAGGAAACTCAACCGGGATATATGAAAAATTGCATCTTTTTAAAAACGCAAGTGGTTGTACCTGAAAAATTGATAGTGGTGTAGACAAAGATTACTTCTTCTTTGCTGCCACCTTCTTTGCGGGTGCCTTTGCTTCCGGCTTCTTTGCCGCCGCCTTCTTTGCTGCTGCCATTCTGGAATCCACCTCCTACCGGATAGGGTTATGTTTTTTGTTATTTTCACAATTAATAAATATTTTGGTCGCAATAGCATTTTGGCGCATAGAATCGCTATAAACCAGCACTTTAGCCAAAGAAAACGGGCACTATTTTCCAATAAACAAAGAATCAAAGTAATACATCAGGAAATGCGCAATCCTTTAAATTTCACTCTGTTTTAAATTTCATTGGCAATTCATTGGATTTTCTTCAAAGGCAGTCCATATACAGCCGGAAAAAACGCGCAGACGTAAGGCTTCCCGTGCCACATACAGAAACACCCAGATTCATCCGGGCCGCATCGGCCGCATTGCGACAACAACATTTATTCACGTCCGCATCTACCGTTAGATATGAAAAAACAGTTCATTCTGGGACTTCTCGGAGGAGCCCTTGGCGTTATTGCTGCCGTCTACGTGATCGCGTCGGCCGTCAGTAATGACCAGCTGCTCTCAGGAGTCCAGACTGCCCTCTTCTCCAGTCTCGGGCTGATGGGTGCGGTCATTGCAAACAAAGAAACCCGGTTTGCGGGATGGATGCTCATCCTTGCAGCGGTCTTCATCACGCTCTCGGTCCCGCTTGCAGGATCATTAAACCTGCTCTTCCTCTACATGCCAGCCATTATCATCCTCGGAATCGCGGCAGTTCTCTGCTTTTTGGAGCCTGAAGAAATACCGGAATCTGATCCGGAATAAGATATTCACGCTTTTTTTCCCGCCGGTTTTTCGGCCGGTTCTTTTTTGTCCCGGATGTTCAATGGACTGACTCCGCAGAATAAATTCCTGATATCGCAGGTGCAGAGCCGAAGGGAGAGTCCCTGAAAGCGTCATACCATGCATCACATGGCATCTTCAGGCACGCATTTCTATAACGGATAAGACGCTACAGAAGAGATAAAAATTATTCCGGTTTTTCCGCAGGAGCCGCGTTTCCGGCGGTGTCCGTGCAGGTGGTCACTCCGGGCACCTGCTCAAGGAGGATCCGGGAGATGAAGAAGTTCGCAAACGCGAGGATCGCGAAGAGGAAGATCGTCATACTGACGAGTACCCCATAGGAGCCCGCCTGCCCGTCCAGCAGGGCATTGACGCCGAACAGGAGAACGGCAAGGGAAACCAGGCCGACTGCGATCAGCGTTGCCCGCGAGGCGGTGAACATCCGGCTCCTGATATCCGGGAAGATCAGAAGCCCGAAGAAGCCAAGTCCCCCGAATCCGACACCCGCAGCCAGCAGGATCCAGATGAGCAGGTCAATGAAGAGCGAACTCATGCCCCGGCACCCCCGGAAAACTTCACCCGTGCGATGATACCGGCGAGGCAGAGCAGGGCAATGACAATCGTCATTTCAAGGATGAAGAGGGTTCCCATCGCGATACTCAGGACAAGGCCGGCTGAAGAGCCGATCGTGACTGCCACCATTGCCGCAAGGTAACGGTCGTGCCGGTTCTTCGTGCACAGCACGCGGACGAGCGCCCCGGCCGTGAGGATGAAGAGGCAGACTGCGGCAAAAAGCCAGGTATCGATCATGTCTACCATATGTGTGGGAAAGAAGGGTATTTATCAATACTCCCCGGCCCCGCGTTCATTTTTATTTCCAGAGCACGTATGCATACAGAGATGCACCCCTCCTATCTTGGCAAGATTCTGCTCCGCTGGTGCGATGCCTGCCATGCGCCGGTTCTTTCAAAACGCTGTGCCTGCGGGAACGAGACCCGCGAGGTCCCGGTCACTCCCCCGGGCGATGCCCGTCCTGCATTCCCGGACGATATTGCATTGATCAACAAAATCTATACAGACCATTTTGGCGCACCGCTGATTCCGGACGGCCACATTGCGCTCATGAACAAGGTTCCCGATGCGGACCGTATGGAGGAAATTATCATTGGTGGCGGGGTTGCCGGCATTATCCGGTATTTCCCGGACCGACATGAATGGGAGCCGGTCCCCCGGCCTGAAGCCTGCAGGGTCTTCACCCCGACCAAGCGGGTCGTTGTCGTGAGCGACGATGCGGTCCCGTTCATCCGCGACCAGGGCATGAGCGTGCTTGCCCCCGGCCTCGTTTCCATTGATGACGCTGTCCGGGCCGGCGACGAAGTCTTCATCCTTACCCGGGACGGCACCTGTATCGGCGTTGGCAGGGCCAAGGTCGATGCGGCAACAGCGCGTACCATGGGGAAAGGTTCTGTTGTCCGGACCCGGCGGAACATCGCTTCGCAGATCGTTTCAGGGGCGGCGACCTGGGACGATTGTGTGAAGGCAAACGCCCGCGTGCTCGAAGACGCAGAGTCGGAAGCGGTCGCGTTCGTGAAAGCGGTCACGGAACGAAACCCGAATCTTGTGGCAAATGTTTCGTACTCGGGAGGAAAGGACAGCCTTGCAACCCTGCTCGTCGTGACCAGGGCGATCGGAAAAGTCCCCCTGCTCTTTGCCGATACCGGCCTTGAATTCCCGGAGACCTACGCGAACGTGAAGGAAGTCTCGGAAAAATACGGCCTCGAGGTGCTCCGCACTGATGGCAACAACACGTTCTGGGAGACCTTTGCACAACAGGGCCCCCCCGCGGTCAATGCCCGCTGGTGCTGCAAGGTCTGCAAGCTGACACCCGTCACGAACAGTATTGCCACGCGATGGGGAGAATGCCTCTCCTTCATCGGCCAGCGGCGGTACGAGTCGGCCACCCGGGCGCAGAGCGACCGGGTCTGGCGGAACCGGAACGTCAGGGTCCAGTTATCCGCCGCGCCGATCCATAACTGGACCGCCCTCCATGTCTGGCTCTATATCATGCGGGAACAGGCACCGTACAATGTCCTGTACCGTCACCATCTCGACCGGATCGGCTGTTTCATGTGCCCGTCAAGCGATATGTCATTAATACACATGATCGCGAGGGATTACCCGGATCTCTGGCTGGGCTGGACCAGGAAACTCGAGGAATGGCAGCAGGCCCGGGGACTTCCCGCGGAATGGATCACGGAAGGGCGCTGGAGACTTAAAGAGGGGAAGGGGGAGAGCGATGACGCAGATAGCCATTATTGATTACGGGCTTGGGAACCTCCGGAGTGTTATCCGGGGACTGGAGAAGGCAGGCGCACGGGCTGTCATCACCGGTTCACCTGAAGAGATCGCTGCAGCGGACGGGCTCGTCCTGCCCGGCGTTGGCGCGTTTCACGAGGGGATGGACCAGTTAGGTCCCCTGCAGGATACCGTTGTCCGCGCAACCCGCGATGTACCGCTGCTGGGTATCTGTCTGGGGATGCAGATGCTCATGGAAACAAGCGAGGAGCACGGGATCCATAACGGCCTCGGCCTCATCCCGGGCAGCGTGAAGCGGTTCCCGAAGACGCCCGGGTTCAAGGTCCCCCATATGGGGTGGAACGCGATTGTTCCGGAAAAACCGGACAATCCGCTCCTTGCCGGTATCCGCCCGGGCGAGTACATGTACTTCGTGCACTCATTCTACGCGGAGACTGCGCCGGAATACACGCTCACCTCAACGGAATATATCTGCCCGTTTTCCTCATCGGTCGTTAACGGGAATGTCTATGGCGTCCAGTTCCACCCGGAGAAGAGCGGGGCATACGGCCTTAAGATGCTGGAGAATTTCATCGGCATGATCTGATCCGGCAGGGTTTTTTTTCGGATCCCCACCGGTCATTTTTGCAGTCATACAGATAAGATTTTAATGCCGGACACAAGACCCTCTAGGCATGAGAAAGATCCTCTGTATCGCATTACTCCTGCTCTGTATGGTCGGAACTGCGTCCGCATACAATATCTACCTGAAGTGCCCGACCAGCGTGCAGGCCGGCTTGCCGCTGAAATGTACGCTCGACAGCAGTTTCCCTCCAGGAACCACGTTCACCCTTTCACTGTACCAGTCCCAGTATACTGCCACCCAGATCAAAACCCAGAAAGTAACGGTCCAGGCAGACCACAAGACCATGAATCTTATTACGGATACCGACGGTCTGCCCGGGGGACAATACAAGATGGAACTGGAGTACAACAGTGCCGTTACTCCCAGTTCGGATTCCATTACCCTCCAGTTGATCACGATCATCGACCGGTCTGATGAGATCGAAATCACCTCCCCGGTAACGCAGAATATCGATGGTGCTCTCCGTATTGAGGGCGAGATAAAGGACCTGGGAGACGGCGGCGTTGAGCTTGAGGTCAACGGCCCGGACGGCAGGATCTACGGCCCCCAGTGGATCGGGACCAAGGCCAGCATCAAGAACAATGCCGGTATCTTTACCCAGAAAGTGGACGTGACTTCCGGTGGCGATTATACCGTCGACTTCTCTGATGCGAAAGGATATATCGGGACCAAATACTTCACGGTCGTTGCCCCGACAACGGTGGCAACTACCGTGCCGATAACAACCGCTGTCGTAAAGATTACAAAGACCTCGGCAACTACGATCCCCACGCCGTGGCCGACCACAGCGAAGTCGCCTCTCTCCCCCCTGACCGTTCTGGTGGGTATTGCAGGAGCAGGTATGCTGGCAGTACTGATGAGCCGAAAGAACCGGTAACGGGTCTTCTCCATATTTATCCAACAGAAAATCAATAATTTTATACCGGTAAACCGCATAATATGAAAATAAAAAGGGGTCCGTCGCCAGGCCGGCATTACTTCTTTTTCCAGAGCCAGGCTTCGTAACAGAGCAGCACAACGATAACGAGCACTCCGCCAAGGAAGAAGGCAATGGCCGGATCCACTGCAGCCGCCGGTGAGGCAAAGGTATCATAACTGGTTTTCAGTACAATGTTGCCAGCCTCGTCTCCAGCTCCGGTTACCGTTGCGGTTGCCGGTGCCATTGTCCGGGAAAAGACCGCTTCGTTTGTGCCCCAGGAAGAGACCAGGGGCAGGAGGGATGAGATCGCAAGCGAGGAGATGGCCACAATCCCGAAGAGGGATGCATATTTCAGCAGCAGGGAGCGGATATCTGACCGGCGCGGGGCAACGATCAGGAGCTGGTTGGTCAGCGAATAGAGTTTTACTTCCCTGCCCTTGACACTGTACTTTGTCTCCTCAACGGAGATTATCCCTGCTTCGAGCAGGTTCTCGACATGGTACTTGGCCGTGTTCATGGGGACCGCGAGCTTGTCTGCGATATCCGTCAGGCTCTTTGGGCCATCGGCAAGCAGGTTGAGGATATCCCCGGCAGTCGGGCTTCCCATTGCTTTGCCGATCTTCTGTGCCCGCTCATCGCCGGGTTCCAGGACAAGGACATTATCAGACATGGAGTGAGGCAAGGATCCGTTCGCGTCCGACTTTCAGTGCCAGGTCAAGCTGGCCGAGCTCCGGCCCGCCGCCCTGGGCCAGGGTAGGTTTCCCGCCACCCTTGCCGCCGAGCAGACTGCAGACCTGCCCGATGATCTCGCCGGCATTCACCCGTGAGTCGCCGGATGCGAGCACCACCCGGGCGGTCTCACCGGCACCGGCGATGAGGGCAATCCCGCCCTTCTCCGCAACGGAACTGGCAATGGCCGAGAGTTCTTTCTGCGGGAGATCGATGCGTTTCACGACAATCGTGATCCCGCCGGCAGTCTCTCCCACCAGGGTTCGCATCTCCAGCTCAACCAGCCGTGCACTCATGCGCTCGACTTCCTTCTTCTGGTCTTTCCATTCGGTGAAGAACCGGGTCACGGTTGCCGGCAGGTTCTCAAACTGGACGGACAGCGTATCCGCAGATGCGGTGACGATCTGCTCCATGTGCTGCATGTAATAGATCGCAGCGATGCCGGCTGCGAACTCGATCCGCTCGATGCCGTCCTGGATGTGCTCGACACGGATGATCTTGATGGACCCGACTTCGCCGGTACTCCGGCAATGGGTCCCGGCACAGGCCTCGATATCGCCCGCAACCTTGACAATCCGGATCTCCCGGCCTGGAGGAACGCCTCCCTGGTAGAGCGAGAAGCCGTACTTCTGCTCGGCTTTTGTCCGGTCTTCAACCGAGATCTCGACCGGCTGGCTCGTCATGATCATCCGATTGGCCGCGATCTCGATCCGGCGGAGTTCATCGGGCGTGATGTGCTTGAAGTGCCGGATATCAACACGGGAACTCTCTGCACCTTTCTGCGCCCCGGCCTGGTGGATATGGGCGCCGAGCACCTCCTTTGTCGCATGGAGGAGGATGTGGGTAGCCGTGTGGTGGCGCATGAGAGACCAGCGCCGCTCCTCGTCAACCATCCCTTTCACCCGATCGCCGCGGCGGAGAACGCCACCGGCGATATGGTGGAGGACGACCTCGCCGACTTTGACGACGCCATCGACACGGACCATGCTCTCGGCGCTGACAAGGGTACCGGTATCAGCCGGCTGGCCGCCGCCTTCGGGATAGAAGAGGGTCTGATCGAGCACGGCATACTCATCGAAGAAATCAAGCACAACCGCCTCGAACTCGATGTCGGATGGCTGCTCGTAATAGAGTTTCTTCGTGGGGGGGAGGGCAGTCACCCGGCCGGTATACTTTGTGGTATTGTCCTCTTCTTTCTCATGCTTCGACTCGGAGTGCATGTCCGCGACAATCGAGTAGAAGTTGTCCGGCAGGTCGACCACCGCGCCCTCTTTTGCCGCGATCTCCTTGACCATCTCGGGCTGGATACCGTGGGAATCGTAGAGGGTCATGATCTCGGCAAGCGGAACGCGCTGGCTCTTGGCCTTGTAGGTCTTGGCCACTTTCTGGACGATCCGCGTTCCGCGTTCGAGCGTTGCTGCGTACTTCTCGGTCTCGCGGTCAATGATCTCCCGGACCACCGAAATATCCTGCTCGAACTTACGGTCGCCGAGGATCTTTGTCTGCTGTTCGATCATGTCGGCAAGCGGTTCTTCGATCTTCAGGTCGTTCATCAGCCGGAGGGTGCGCCGGATGACAAGACGGGCGAGGTAACCTTCGCGGACATTGGAGGGCACGATGCAGTCGCCCAGCATAAAGGCAAGGCACCGCGAGTGGTCGACAATGGCATAGACCTTCTCGACCGGGGTGATCATCTTGTCCAGCTTATCGGGGGAGATGTCAATTGCTGCTGCCACTTTCTTTCTCAGGTTGAAGAGGTTGGTGCCCGAGATATCCATGAGGCCGGCAAATTTCGCGTTGAGGGAAAGGATCTTGGTATACTCCTTGTTGTCAAGCATGTGGTCGAGCCCGGCAGCGTTCATGACATGGCTGACCATCTCCGGGAATACCGCGTCGTAGATAGTGGGAGAGCCTTTCGAGGCCCAGACGAGCCGTTCCAGGCCATAGCCGGTATCGACGATCCGGAGCTTCATCGGGTAATACATCTCGCCCTTGAGATCATAGCCCTGCCCTTCTGTCTTCTGGCGTCCAAGGCTCATGAAGACGAGCGTGGCAACCTCGAGGCCACCCATAAGGACCTCTACGCTGGGGCCGGCATTGCCGCCGCCGATCCACGGGTTCTCCTTGTAGGTAACGTTGTTGATGTCGCCACCGATGGAGGCGAGGAACTGATCGCAGAGCTCGACGGTCCGGTCCTTCCAGTAGATCTCCTCGGTCGGGGTGTTGAAGGCGTGGTGAGCCATCATCTCGAACGTAGTCAGGTGCCGGCCGGATTTTCCCACCGAGTCCAGGTCGTTCAAACGGATGCACGGCTGGGAGATGGTGAGCGGGTTTGCCGGCGGGGGGACGATACCGCTCGTCACGAACGGCTGGAAGTCTGCGATGGACGCGATGGTCAGGTAAATATCGTCGCGCCACCGGGCTGCAACCGGATAGCGTTCCACCCGGGTGTGCCCCTGTTTCTCAAAAAACGAGAGGTATGCCTCACGCATCGTGTCGAGCGTGTGGGGCCGGAAGATCGGATCGCCAATAAAATTATAGGGTTCGCAGGGCGCATCCCCGCAGACCTCCCGCGAGGGATCGCGGGTCCAGAAGGCCGAGCCGCATGCCTTGCAGATCTTGCGGACAAACCCCTGGGTTTTGAAATAATCAAGCTGGTATTCCTCTTCAAGCATGGATTGATCACGTATCGTCAGTACTATTGACTACAAACGCTAATCTAGGTTTTGCTCGAAGCAGTTGTCAAAAGAGACGTGAGACTAGGTTTCCGTGAACCGGTAGGATCCTTTCGGCACGGTCATTTCGAACCGGACACCCCTGTCGGGTGTACCGGTTTCGGCAATTGCAATACCGGTAATAGCGAGGATCTCCCGGGAAAGGAAGAGTTCAAGCCCGGTATCCGCTTCGTACTCCCGGTCAAAGATCTTCTCTTTTTCATCGGCTGGGATACCCCTGCCGTTGTCCTCATACATGAGCACCATGCAATCCGTTCTCTTTGAGGCGGATACCCGGATCCCGGTTACCTTCCCGCCATGCTGGAGCGAGTTGTCGATCAGGTAAGAGAATACTTTTTTTATCAGGGGGTCTGCATAAATCTCAAGACCGCTGGCTTTCACCTGAAGGGACACCGGGCCAAGATCCCGGGTTGCCCGGATCGTCCTGAAGGCATCTGCAATATCAATCCAGTCAGGTGGCTGGACTCCGACGTCCTTGTAATCGCGTGTGAACATAATCCGTTTCGCAATCAGATCGGCAACGGCCTCTTCTTTTTTGAGTATTTCTGCAAATTTGTCAGTGAGTTCCTGTTTTTTCATATACCCGATATATCCCCGGAGGACCGTCAGCTTGTTCAGGATATCATGACGGGTGATGCTGGTCAGCAGCGCGACCTCGTTGCCTGCTCGTTTCAATGCATCTTCTGCCCGCTTCCGTTCGGTGATATCCATAATGGTTGTTGTTACACCGTAATCCGGATTCTTCGGGTCGAACGGGCTCACGCTGAGACTTACATCAATAATCGTGCCATCCTTTCTCTGCATACGGGATTCCAGCATCCCGACACCCTTCTCACCCAGCAAATTGTACAATTCCTGGTTGATACGGGAATACTCATTGTCATCGGGATAGAGGATACGGGTGTTCCGGCCGGTCAGTTCCTTTGCGGTGTATCCGGTAATGTCGCAGAGTGAATTATTCACCTTTTTAAAAACACGATCAACAAGAAGACCGACTCCGACCGGAGTGGCGTCAAGCATACTCCGCAGCACGGCATCGTTCTCGCGGAGCGCCATTTCCGCCCGCTTGTGCTGCTCAACCTCTGTCTGTAACTTTGCGGTTCTTTCCCGGATCCCCTCTTCAAGTTCAAGCTGGTACCGTTTCATCTCCGAGATATCTTCCAGGATGATGCCGACCGCATGGCTGCCGCTTTCGAACACCAGGGGGATCATTTTCATCTTGAAATACCGGTCATCCAGACCGCTCCCGAAATGCACATCATAGGAAACTTCGGTTCCGGCAAGTGCCTGTTCAAGAGATGCAAGATAGTCATCCGAAAACCAGGATGCAAGACAGGAATGCTCGATCTTTTTTCCTTTCAGATCCTCTTTCGTCTGGTTGAAAAAGGTAAGAAACGGTTCGTTTACCTCCTGGATGAACAGGTCGCGGTCGAGAATCAGGATCAGGTCTGATGAAAGACTCAGCAGGTTGATCAACGGGAGGCGCTGCGAGAGATAGAAGATCTTTGCCCGGCCCAGCTCGCGCATCTCAGCCTGCCCGGATATCATCATGGAATTGAGGTACTTTGCTGCGGTAGCCCGGTTGAGTGAGAGCTTTTTTGAGACATCCTCAATAGTGAGTCCTTTTGGATTGTCCTTTAATAAAGACCTGATACGGTTCTGCTCACTTTCCTGACCCATAGTACCTCAATGTGTATCTGAATATATGGGGATTCTCAATATATATCATTGTTGGTAGTTACCAATAACCAATCTTGATAATCATCATTGAGCGATATATTTAAATATTATTTACGTGAATGATGGTATTACAAGATGAATGGTGTTAAAAATGGTAGACTTGAGAACCTATGACATGATTTTTGAAGGAACGCCGCTTGCCCTGTTACTCGTTGACAAGCAACTGAGGAATGTTAAAACAAACAACGAGTTCTGCAAGATGACCGGTGTTCCACGCGATCAGATTCTTGGCATGAAACTGACAGATTTCAAGGACCGGGGTATTATGAAATATCTCAAGGATTCCGGGGAATCCTTTGAAGATGCGGTATCCCAGAAACGCGTTGTTCACGGCAAGTCAACTGTTGAAACCCCGGTCGGAAGGATAGAAGTATCGCGGACCATGCTTCCTCTGCTCGATGAAAAAGGGGATCTTGAGTATGTCTATATCACCTACAATGATATCACAAAGATGACCAAGGTCCATGAGTATATCGCACACGAAGTCGACGAGATGGCCAGGATCTATGGCATCATGGCCAAGGGAGACCTGACTCAAAGGTACACCATCAGCGAACCCGATACCGATACAAAAGAAAACTACGATATCCTGTGCAAGCTCCGGGACGCGGTCCGGGGCATTATCATCAGTCTGGAAACGAACATCAATGACGTCAACAAGCGGATGCAGAACCTGACTACCACGTCCGAGAGTGCCACCCGGAGTGTAGAGGATGCATCCAAGAGCGTGAACCAGATCGCGAAGAATTCCGGCAAAGTCTCCGAGAATGCCCAGAAGGCATCCGAGGGGATCGAGCAGATGGCCAAGGCAATGCAGGACATGAGCGCAGCAGTAGAAGAGATCACCTCGAGCATGGAGAGCGTCTCGTCCCAGGCCAACACTGCCAACAGTTCGGCAAAGAGCGGCGCCATCCTTTCAGACAATGTCAACAAGGACATGACGGAAATCACCCGGTCATCTGAAAATGTGTACGGGATTGTCCTGGATATCGGGAAACAGATGAACGATATCGGCAAGATCATCGTCCTCATCCGCGACCTTGCCAGCCAGACCAACCTGCTTGCCCTCAACGCCGCCATTGAGGCAGCCCGCGCCGGCGAACACGGAAGAGGATTTGCAGTCGTTGCATCGGAGGTCAAGTCGCTGGCTCAGGAATCACGCCAGAGTGCCGAGAAGATCGAGGAAATGATCACGCAGCTCAATATTGCCACCAAGAAAGCAACCGAGGCCATGGAGCTGTCCAAAAACCTTGTCAGTAAAGGTGTAACGGAGTCTTCCCAGGCGCTTGATGCATTCAAGACGATCCAGAAGGCAGTAGAGGCCGTGGCAAACAGCGCATCAGAAGTGGCAGCTGCAACCCAGGAACAGGCAGCAACCACAGAAGAGATCACGGCAAGCACCAGCGAAGTAGCCCACCTTATCGAACAGACTGCAAAGGAGGCTGGGGATTCAGCGGCTGCCACGGAAGAGTCTGCAGCTGCCATCGATGAAATCACCCGTATGATCGAAACCGTGAACGAGGTTGCTGTAGGTGCCATGGAAGCGAACCGTAAGTTCAAGGTGAACTGAACGCGGGAGGTGGAGCCATGAGTGCCAAGGCAAGCGAACCTGTCGCAACCGTAATAGAATCCCCAAGATCCCAAAAGGAGAAGGACTCCATCCAGGTCGTGGAGTTTGTGCTGGGGAACGAAAACTTTGCCATCGATCTCTTCGATGTGAAGGAAGTAGTTGAGTACACGACTATCACAAAACTGCCCAATGTCCCGGCCTATGTCCGGGGCATCATCGATCTCCGCGGCGAGATCACGATGATCATCGATCTCAAGCACCGGATGAACATTACTGAAGAGAGTACCAAGTCGCTTGAGGCATCACGGATCATTGTTCTCGATGACCAGATCGCAAAGTCAAAACTGGGTATTCTTGTCGATGATGTGACATCCGTATCAACATTTGACGCCCCCCAGGTGGATTATACATCATCCGTTAACCAGGAAGACAGCGCCATCATCGGCATTATCAAGCGCAAGGTGAAGGTCAAGGACAAAGAGAAGAATGAACTGATCATCTGGATAGGACTCAAGCGGCTGCTCGCGGATATTGATGCATCAGTTTGAATTGCACGACACCCCAAAAAAGCGGGAATCCTGCCACATCATACATTTTTATCATCTGAAGGTTTTTTATCCCTTCAGGTGACCTCTTTCGGGTATCCCGAGAAGTGATCCGGATTACCTGACTCCACAAAAGATTTTCACAATTCACGTATTCACCGGCATGAATCCCGTGTTTTCCCGGTTCAGTCTTTCAACTGGTCCTGGTACCATCGGTCAACAGGAACAAAGGTGGATGTCGCCAGTGCGATCCGGACTGCGAGCAGGTGCCAGCAGGTCCGGCCCCGGAACATGAAATCACGGCAGGTACAGAAATCATCTTCAACAATATAACGGGAGGTTCTCCCTTCGACAACAAAAAAGTCCAGGTACTTCAGGACCTTGCCGTCATCGATGGCGGCGAGCGCTTTCTTCCCCTTCGCGCTAAACACGGTTTCGATCTCGCGGCGGAGCTCGTCATCGAGAGATTTCTGTTCTGCAAGGTGCTGCCAGAGTACGGTATCGTTCATGGGATAATACGAAGGACTGGGGTGTCGTCGATATACTGCCAGCCGCGCCGGGCCGCGAGCCTCTTCATGGCGGGTGCTTCAAGGGCATAGTGCGTGGCCTCGATACAGGGTAGCGGGGCGGAGCGGTATACTGAATGTTTGAGCTCGGCAGAGAGGAACGCATCGGCACCACCGGCTTTTGCTTCGGCAAGGAGCTCATCATCAAAGCCGCTGCCGGCAATAATCGCAAGCCGGTTCACTGATGTGAGATCTCCCCAGATACGCAGGGGGCAGCCAAGCCGCCGGGCGATCTCTTCAGGCGATATAGTACACGTTCCGATCATCCCCAGCGTAAGCGGGATTCTCTCTTCAAGCGAGAGGAGTTCTGCGAGCGCATCGTTCACGCCCTCTGCTGCATGGTCGTAATTGGTATGCATAACCCAGATATTCATGCGGGCGGAGAGCACATCACGCATGAGGGAGGCAAGGTTTCCGGTCAATGAGGTCACCGGGGTCCAGATGGGTGGGTGATGGACAACCAGCATGCCGGCGCCCAGCCGGATCGCTTCCCGCACCACGGCCGGGGTCGCGTCAAGGGCACAACAGACAGTTTCAAACGCCGGGTCTCCTTCCACGATCAGGCCGATCTTACCGGCATCGAAATCCTCCGCAAGTTCCGGGGGGGCCAGCCGTTCCATCTCGTACGTGAAGGTCTGCACATCCATACAGGATCATCGCTCTTTGGGATTAAATAGCATTTATTACCCAAAGTAATAACAATTGCCTTAAATATTCGGAAAACGGAATATCCGGTCATGGAGAAGACAATCGGCCAGATCAATGAACGCATCCGCGAGGGCAGTGCCCGGGTCGTCACCGCGGAGGAGATGCCCGGCATCGTTGCCGAACTCGGGGAGAATGGGGCACTCAGGGAGGTTGACGTTGTGACAACGGGGACCTTCGGGGCCATGTGCTCGTCCGGCGCGTTCCTCAACTTCGGCCACGCCGAACCCCCCATCCGGATGGAGCGGATCTGGCTGAACAATGTCGAAGCCTATGGCGGGCTTGCAGCCGTGGACACGTACATCGGCGCCACCCAGCAGTCCGATACGCAGGAATCGGAATATGGCGGGGCACACGTGATCGAGGATCTCGTTGCCGGGAAATCCGTGGAACTCCGGGCCAGTTCCCGCGGCACGGACTGTTACCCGCGCCGGACCATCACCACCGATCTCCTGCTCGAAAACCTCAACCAGGCGATCATGTGCAACCCGCGCAACGCCTACCAGCGCTACAACGCCGCAACCAATACGACGGATCGGACCCTTCACACGTATATGGGGACGCTCCTGCCCGGCAACGGCAATGTCACGTTCTCGGGAGCCGGGCTCCTGAACCCGATATCGAACGACCCGAAACTCCGGCTCATCGGCAGCGGCGTGCCGATCTTCCTGTGCGGGGCGCCGGGTATGGTGATTGGGGAAGGTACCCAGCACTCGCCGGCAGGTGGCTTTGGCACGCTGATGGTGACGGGAAACATGAAGCAGATGTCCCAGGATTACCTCCGGGCTGCGACCATGACCGGGTATGGTGTTACCCTCTATGTCGGCCTCGGCATCCCCCTGCCGGTACTCGACCTCGATGTTGTCCGGGCAACCGCTGTCCGCGACGAGGACATATCGGTCGATATTCTCGACTATAGTGTGCCAAGCCGGTCCCGCCCGACCATCCGGTCGGCCACCTACGCAGAACTCCGCAGCGGATCGGTCGAGATCCATGGCGAGGAGGTACGGACGTCCTCGCTCTCCAGCTTCCGCGGGGCAAGGAAGGTTGCAGCAGAACTGAAGGCATGGGTAGAGAAAGGCACCATGGAACTCGCGCTCCCGACGCGGCTTATCGACGCAACCCGCCAGGCAAAACCCATGCACCAGACCAAGAAAGGTGCCCGCGTGCTGGACATCATGGACCGCTCCGTTATCACGATTGGTGAGACAGAAGATATCCGGACTGCGGCGAAAAAACTTCTCAAGGGTGAGACCAACCACCTGCCCGTGGTCAACGGACAGGGTGTGCTGGTCGGTATTGTCACCACGTTCGATGTCTCGAAAGCCGTGGCGAACCCCGGCAAGGCCCACCTGGTAAAGGATATCATGAAGACCAAAGTGATCACGGCCGCACCGGACGAGGCGGTCGATATCGCTATCCAGAAACTGGAGCAGAACAATATCAGCGCCCTGCCGGTTGTTGACAAGCAGCAGCACGTCATTGCGCTCCTCACGGCCATGGACTTAGGGAAACTCTTCGGCGGGAGGTGGCTGAAATGAAACTCCTTGTCACCTTCTCGCGGGGCAAGGGCCGGAAGCCGGTCATTGCACAGGTTGTCAAGGACACGGGCGTGCTTATCAACGTGGAGCGGGCGAACATCGACTCCTCCGAAGGCGAGGCACTTATCGATGTTCCCGACGACCAGTGCCGGCTTGTCCGCGACTCGATGACCAGCCTCGGGGCTGACGTCCGTATCCTCGATCATGGCGTTACGTTCAACGAGAGCGAGTGCGTGGACTGCGGGGCATGCATCAGCGTCTGTCCCCGCGAGGTCTTCTCGTTCGATCCGGACTGGAAACTCCGGCTCGATGAAGAGAAGTGCATCCTCTGCGGGAAGTGCATCGATGCCTGCCCGCACCGGGCGCTGACCCTGCCGCTATGATCCGGGTGCCGTTCCGGTTCCGCGAGACGATCGCAACGATCCTTGCGGACGACCCGGCGCACGTTGAGGCTGCGAAATCGGGGATCCTTGCGGCCCGCCAGGAGCTGGAGGCCTACATAGCCCGCGATCCTTTTTTTGCCGCAACATTCGATCCTTACTCGCCCGATTCAGATGACCGGGTGATCGTCCGGATGGCCGATGCAACACGGAAGGCCGGGGTCGGGCCGATGGCTGCGGTTGCCGGTGCAATTGCATGGGCGGGCATAGAAGCAATGCAGGAAGCCGGCGCATCATTTGGCGTGATCGACAATGGCGGTGACATTGCGCTC
The DNA here is from genome assembly GCF_028679125.1 of Methanoregula sp. GTDB lineage: Archaea > Halobacteriota > Methanomicrobia > Methanomicrobiales > Methanospirillaceae > Methanoregula. The sequence continues at coordinate 202,185 of NZ_JAJRCG010000003.1, forward strand.
ATCGCCGACCGGCCGGTCCGGGTCGGCGTCCATGCCGGGGAGGCGGCCCTCTCCAACCGGATCGCGTTTGTCGTGCCCCCGCAGGATCGGGTGCTCGGCATCTGCACGTCTTCGGCCACGGTCGGGCCATCCATCTCGTTTGGCATTGCGGATGCCGTTACGATCTTCTCGCACGATGTTGCGCTGGCCGATGCATGGGCGACCTCGGTCTGCAATCAGATCCGTCCGGATGACCGGTCGGTACTCGACCGGATCGATCCTTCAGAAGTCAGCGGCGTGTTTGCCATCATGGGGGATGAGACCGTGGAATGGGGAGAACTTCCCCCGCTCTTCGGGGCCGTGGTGGACGAGCAGCTGATCAGTGCCGGGGACCGGCAGTGAACGGGAAAAATTCAGCCGGACGGTTAAGACAAAAAATAATTTCGCATCGATTAATAATTCACGGATGACTTTGTTGAGTCGGATGTTGAATTCATTTCAATCAACACATGCCCGTTAAGGGTGTGATAATAGTTTTCCCAAATTCCCTCCTCATGGATATGATTTCAATCCACACTCCCGCAAAGGGAGTGACTCGTTAGGTACTTTGTGGCGTATCCCGCTGGGTTATTTCAATCCACACTCCCACGAAGAGAGTGACTGCCTTGAGAATGACGTGGTCGATCGATGGATAATATTTCCTGATGTCATTTCAATCCACACTCCCGCGAAGGGAGTGACAATGGGTCGCGGCCTGAATGACTTCTGGAGAACCATTTCAATCCACACTCCCGCGAAGGGAGTGACCCAGTTTGCAGGCTGCCTTGATCTCCTTGTCAATATTTCAATCCACACTCCCACGAAGAGAGTGACTGCCTTGAGAATGACGTGGTCGATCGATGGATAATATTTCCTGATGTCATTTCAATCCACACTCCCGCGAAGGGAGTGACCCGGTTGGACAAGATGAAAGCCGCTGCGAATCCATTTCAATCCACACTCCCGCGAAGGGAGTGACGGACCAGGTAAGCCAAGGAACTCTTGATCCTGCATTTCAATCCACACTCCCGCGAAGGGAGTGACACCACCCTAGTCCGATCTGCATGAGAGCGAGTTATTTCAATCCACACTCCCGCGAAGGGAGTGACGTTCGCTCCAGTCCTCATGATTTTTCCATGCAACATTTCAATCCACACTCCCGCGAAGGGAGTGACGACTTCGTGAGCGTTGCTCTCTTTGTCGAGTATATTTCAATCCACACTCCCGCGAAGGGAGTGACCACCCATCAGGTCCTTGGCTTTGAGACCTCCTGATTTCAATCCACACTCCCGCGAAGGGAGTGACCAGAAGCCAGTAACAGCACGATATCAAACATCCTATTTCAATCCACACTCCCGCGAAGGGAGTGACTCGATGTAGCGCTGCACCGCATGAGGGGAGATATTTCAATCCACACTCCCGCGAAGGGAGTGACTGGATCTGTAAGAAAGGAGGCGCGTGATGTCGAGGATTTCAATCCACACTCCCGCGAAGGGAGTGACATGCGAACAGTGCCAGGGACTCGGGAAAGGCGGATTTCAATCCACACTCCCGCGAAGGGAGTGACGAACCCGGTAAACAGGGATCCCACGGAGATTGCATTTCAATCCACACTCCCGCGAAGGGAGTGACGTCATGTCTATTCCATGACCTTTGGTAAGGCAAAAATTTCAATCCACACTCCCGCGAAGGGAGTGACTTCGGCGGCGATATCGCCCCCCCCTACTCCGGAATTTCAATCCACACTCCCGCGAAGGGAGTGACCCTCAGGGGGGTACAAGCGCATGACGTCCGGAATATTTCAATCCACACTCCCGCGAAGGGAGTGACTCTCGTAAATTACCCAATCATCATCAGCAGATATTATTTCAATCCACACTCCCGCGAAGGGAGTGACGCGATCTTTGCCTTAATGAGATCTATCTTGGTGTTATTTCAATCCACACTCCCGCGAAGGGAGTGACGAGTGAGCCGCCAGATCTTTCCCTCACGGTACTGATTTCAATCCACACTCCCGCGAAGGGAGTGACCTGATAAGTACCGACACACCCACAAAACACCCGGATTTCAATCCACACTCCCGCGAAGGGAGTGACGGTTTGTCGATGCCCCTAAAATTGTGGGCAACAATATTTCAATCCACACTCCCGCGAAGGGAGTGACCGGCTCACTTACTGGATGCAACCGGCGAGATTTATTTCAATCCACACTCCCGCGAAGGGAGTGACAGTAGTGCAAGCATGGCAGGAGGGGGGATGATATATTTCAATCCACACTCCCGCGAAGGGAGTGACATGGCAGCGGAACTCTGATTGTTCCGAGTTGCTATTTCAATCCACACTCCCGCGAAGGGAGTGACCTTGCAGCGATCTTCACGGAGGCCGGCCACTATATTTCAATCCACACTCCCGCGAAGGGAGTGACGGACGGCAGGAAAGGCCCCATTATCAAGGAACTATTTCAATCCACACTCCCGCGAAGGGAGTGACTGCAAATAACCAGATTCGCGGTTGTAGAGAAATAATTGATCCTGTTGCAGAAAATGAAAAATCAACAGGAAATTATCATACGATTCATCGGCATTTTTTGTTCGTAAGATCCCGGTTTTTCTACTCGATTTTTAAAAATTCCAGAAAAAAAACAAAAAACTAAATAGCGGAATCCATTTTTCTCAGCGAAGGTATCGGGAAAACAATGGTAACTGAGGGTTCGCACCCATCAGGTTACTAGTAATCCTTCAGGATCATATCCCGTCTTATTTCCGAAGTGCTCGACCCGGTTCTGCCAGTTGGCCCCAAGGTAATAAAACCGGATGCTGTCGCGTTCGTTATCCATAATACCGCACAGCGAATTTCTAAGTTTTGCAAACTGGGTCGGATCGACAAGACATTCAAACACTGAATTCTGTACCCGCTGGCCATAATTCACGCACTGGCGTGCAACCTGCCGAAGCCTTCGCCTTCCCTCTAGAGTTTCTGTGTTCACATCGTAAGTCACAAGAACCATCATTGCCAACACCTCAATTCATAAAAAACGGCGGGTATCCGTCGATATCTCCTCGCAGAAACCGGGCCATCAACATAGATTGGACATAGGGAAGGAGGCCGATTGCAATCTTCTCGTTGAGGTACGGATGCGTGATCTCATCCAGTTTCCGTTTCTGCCAGGCCCCGAGCACTTCCTTGCGTCCCTTATCAGTTAATAGGATCCCGCCACCCTCTTTTTTCAGGAAATCCTGACCGGACACCTGTTGTAAATTTACCAGATTCAGCGCGAGCCGGTCCGCGATGAACGGCCGGAGTTCTTCCATCATATCCAGTGCAAGGCTCGCCCGCCCGGGCCTGTCGGTGTGGAAGAAACCTACATAGGGATCGAGTCCAACCGTTTCCAGCGCAGATTCAACATCATGCGCAAGAAGCGTATACAGAAACGAGAGCAGGGCATTCATGTTGTCGCGGGGAGGCCGGCGATTTCTCTCATGAAAGAAAAAATCGTTCTTCTGCTTGAGGATCAGCTCATCAAACACATCAAAATAAAACTTCGCGCAGTTCCCTTCAATGCCCCGCAGTGCATCCGCATTGGAGCAGTCATCGATCTTTGTCAGGTTCTCGATGATGAGAGTATCCGCATGCCGGATCGTTTCGCACCGGATTGCATCGCCATGATCGCGGATTCCCCGCCCAAGTACCGTCCGGCAGTTCACGATCTTTGCTGCAATGAAACACTTTGCAATATCCAGTGATGATGCAGGAGAATCTGCAACGCGGTACTGGGTGCGCCTCAGCAGGACATTGCCCCGGACCCGCCCGTTCACCCGCCCGAGAAACCTTCCGTGGGGTGTGAGGAATGAGAGCCCGACATTGTTGTCTGAGCACAACTGCATCAGGTTCGGGGTTGCACCCATGTAACCGAAACAGACAATCCCTTCAATGTTGTGGATGGGAATCCGGAACTTTTCCTCAGAACCGATCTTTACAATTACATTCTCTCCGTCCCGGTGGAGATACGATTCGGGGGTTGTTACGTAGAGGGTGTTGAGCAATTTTCTCATGATGTTGTTCCTGACTGGATGGATTGCATTCTCCGTTATGCTGACATGGTTTCACTCGTCAAGAGCGCACGCCTCGCTGATATGTTTCCCGATATAATTACGGACGGGACTTTTCTTTTTCGTCAGTTTCGGGATACAGACATCAACAAGCGAACACAGGGAGCAGTTCTTCCCGCTCTCTGCTTCCGGAGTAATTCCGTCCCGGAAAACCCTGTGCATCTCATTGGCCAGCGTTGAGACAAGTGTCCGCAGCGCATCGGTAATTTTCAGGCACTGCCTCCTGCGGATCTCGTTGTAATAGAAATCAGCCTCGCCAATCTGTACTCCGAACATCTCTTCGAGGCACATGACCTGTGCACACAGCTGGACCTCGTCGCGCTCGTCGATCTTCGGTTTTCCCCGTTTGTACTCCACGGGTTTCATCAGCCACAGCCCTTCATGATCGGGAATCGCGATTCCGTTATCAGATCGGGTGTACTCGATCACATCGGCAATACCGGTAAGTCCGAGGGTGTACGAGACAAGGGGATATGCACGGGAGATGACAACATCTCCGCGTGACTCGTTGAAGAAGGGATCATCGACCCGTTCATGGACAAAACGCCCTTCCTGCGTGCGGAGATTTTCCTGCCACTGCTGTTCGACATGGATCAGCGCCCACTGCCGCTTGCAGAAACAAAAATGCTGGATACCGGATAACGAAAGCAGCTCGTCATCGGTATACCGGGGGCCACTCATAACTTTTCGATAACCTCGACTCCCTTGGGAACATCTTTTGCTACCGTGACTTTGTAATCCGCAAACGAACGCGGCGGAAGATCTTTGGACAACCGTTCGACTTTGATCTTGTCGAACAGGATATGCGACTGGCAGCACCCGAGTTCGCTGTCATGCTTGAAGACGATCAGTTTCCTTGCGGACATTTTTCCTCTCGCAGCGGAATGGTCGTGCTCGAACATGTTGACCAGACTTTCCCAGAGCAGGGCGAGATCTTCTTCGGAGAAGCCGGTTGTTTTCTTTGCGAGATTCGCAGATACATAACCCTCAACACGGTACAGGCCGTAGGGGACAATCTGTTTCTTGCCCATTGTCTGGCCTTTCTCGGCATCCTTCGCATTTGCCACGGCCTGCCTTGTAATTGTTACTTCCTGCTGGAAGATCGGGTCCTGGCTTCGGGCAAAATTTAGCTGGACCGGGCCACGGACCTGGCCGCAGTTCACTTCAGTAGCCATAACTGCACCGAAAGCGCGAATGTCGAAGAAATGATCGCACATGAATTTCGTCAGTTCGTAATCCTTGGGTTTCTTCGAGTCGGGCTTCCTCTTGAGGGCAGCATATGCTTTCGTGTGCTGTTCGTTGAGAACAACACCGTCTTTCACATAGATGTCGTAGCCCTCTTTCCCTTCTTTTACCATGTCAACATAATCCCGGATCTTCCGCTTGAGGCAGACATCGGTCACGATACCGTAGCCGGTCTGGGGATCGACCCGGGGCATGTTTCCCATATCGGGATCGCCATTCGGGTTCCCGTTCTCGACATCGAATAACAATACAAATTCATACCGGTTCTTGATTGGTTCGCTCATTGTTCTCCCTCCTTCTTTTCATCGCTTGTCTCTTTCTTCTTGAAAAACGCCTTTTTCTGGTGATAGTACCCGAGCATGAACATTCCTTGCTCTTCCTGGTTCAGGTATGCCGGGAATTTATCAACGCCATCAAGCACTTCTTCGATCCACTGGTTCGATTTGAAGCCCCAGTCAGATTTGGCAATGTGATGCTGCGCCAGTTTCAGCAGGATCGGGAACACAACGGACGGTGTTGTCGATGCACTGCTGAAGTACTTGCTCGTGATCGTGCTCTTCAGTTCCTTGTTCGTATCGCTCTGCGCTTTCTCCAGTACCGCAAACAATCTTCCGAGGCGGTACGGAACACTTGTGCTCTCTTCGTTCAGACTCACGGTAATCATATCCTCTTCATGTTTTCCTCTGGTTCGTGCAAGACGGATCAGGCAGGCCTTGATGAATCCGGCCCGGGCATAATTGATCGATCGTTCGACTTTCACCCGGTTCAGGATCGCGTTGTACATCGGTACCGGGTAGGGTGTGTTCTCAAGAATCGAACGCATCAGGAGTCCCCCGAGAAGGGGCGATGATGCATTGTCACTGGAATTCTGGGGGACGGTCTGTTTCAGGAGCCAGTACACGGAGATAAATTGCGGCCCGCGATCATCCCGTTCGATCTCCATATCGAGATGGTGGCGTGCAACACGGACGATAAAATTCCCGAAACTGTCCTCGTACCAGAAACGGACTGCAAGACGGGCATTGTTCGGTGCCAGACCAAGAATGTAGAATTTTGTTTTGTCCGGATCCACGCCAAGATCTTTTTCTTCCAGGTGCTGCCCGGTCCGGACTTTCTGGAGGATATCGCTGACCAATTGGCGGGTCTGGAGATCCTGTTTCTTTATCCCGTCTTTGCTCTCGACCTCGCCGGATTCTTCCGGTTCATCAACAGGATCGATGAAGAAATGGGCAAGGTTCTCGCAGGTTTTCTTGGTAGTCTCAGCCCAAAAGACCGTTGAGGTGTCACCGATCTGGATCCGGTTCTTGCTCTCCCGTTCGAGCAGGTAGTTCAGTGCAGTGGTGTACTTGAACATCGCCGATTCACTGATCGGGGCGTTGAAACTCTGTTCTTTGTTATAGGAACAGAATGCAGGATCATTGAACCCAACTAACGTGGCCCCTGCCGATTGAGCACCATACACGCCTTTGATTTTTTGGTGGACCCGTGCGATAGGTTCCTTTTTACCGCTGACAAGACTTTGTGCAATCTCCGCTGTTCCTTCTGATGAAGAACGGATGTAATATGAATCCCACAATTGCCGAACTGCCGGGGTTTGATGGAGGTAGATGCCGCCGATATCGAATACGAAAAATCCCCCTGCAAGAATCTCATCCTTGTATTCGGAAATTTTGGAATTCTTCAGGGAGTTCTCCGGATTCCATCCATCAAGGAATTTCAGAAACGATACTATCCCGGCATCTGTTGCAGAATCAAGGAGTGAATGATGAAGAGTCCTGAACTGCTCATAACATTCACGGGACCGCTTTGATACAACGATCTTTTCTTTTTCAGTCTCTTCCAGAATTGTCAGGAACTCTTCTGAAGAAAACCCTTTTTTCGGATCTTCCTTTATTTTTTCAATACCAAAGATGTATTTTGCATTATCACAGGCAAAATACGGAGTAACAGATACAGCCCGGGATTTTTGATACGGGACTTCCATCATTTTAGGCTGCTTTTTCTTTCCATCAGTACGGAGATCTAGAATGTTGGTAAGATTTCCATCCTTTGAAATGACCAGCGCAAACGAAACTTTTGCGGGGCTGTAACCGGTCTTGGGAATTTTGACAGAATCATCCGCCGCAAGAATATCATAATACCGGGCGAGGGATTGAACGATCACGAGTGGACACCCCCCTTGAGGCACTTCTGCACATCGATCACGCCATCGTTCATCTCCGCCCGGAAGAAGACCGGGTTCATGTTGTCGGCAAAGTCAATGTCCCAGAGCATGAGCCCGAGATCTTTTTTCCCTTTCAAATCCGATGCGGGGATTTCTCCTTCAACAAACTCGAACTGAACGGGGAACTCGCGGCACCCGAAGTAAGGGTGGTGGAAACACTGACCTTTCCGCATCCTGCGGAGGGCAATGTTGTAATGCTTCTCAATGGTATCATCGGGCCCTTTTTTGTCGGTCATGTTGAAGTGGGCTTCAATGTAATACTCGACATCCCGGAGAACCATTGATGCCCGCTGAACCCGTTCATCGTTTGAATCCTTGAAGAGAACCGCCTCTTTCCCTGAAAAAGCAGTTTTCACTTGGGCAAGCGGAATCTTTCCCAGCACCTCGTTCCTTCGGATGTTGTCGAATTTCACCTGCTTCATCACATGAATCCGGTCAATCTCCCACGTTATCGCAGGCTTCCAGTAAATCGCTTCAAGAATTCCCCGGGCAGCCGAAGGCGTCATCACATCGTAGCTGACCCGCTCGACTTTCATCTCGGGACGCGTGAAACAGGCGTAGTCGCCCCAGACTTTGAGTTTAATACCAAATCCGATATTCACCACCTCCTTTAAGTAATCAACAATGATCCATCGTAACCGGTATACTGCCGGAGTTTCAATCCTGTTTCATCGGAATAATCCTCACAGGATCGCAATACATAAAACCGGTCGCCAACCGTTTCAATCAGGTTCATCCGTTCCATATTCCGGAATTCATTGGGATAGATGCTGACCGAATACCCCTGGAGTTCCCGTACGAATTTCCAGGGAAATTCTGCTGCATGTAATTCTGCAATCGTTTCCGTGGCGTGTTTGCCATAGGGTATGATCAGGTCTTTAGTCCCCTCCTTGATTATCTGAAATTCATCCGCGATATCCTCAAACGGGAATGCAAGTTCACCAGACCGCTCTTCGAGCTGGCGCAGGATTTTTTTCTCGTCCAGTCCGTCATCTCCCTTGTAGTGATATAAACGCCGGAAGTAATCCGCTACGGTCGGGAGCGAGAGCGGGTCATTAGATCCCGCAAGAGTCATCTCGCCAATCTCTGCAACGAGACTCTGCCATGAGGTTGCCTTTCCGTAAGATTCCGTTGATTTGAAAATGTAGACCTCTCCTTTCTCTGGCAATTTCCCTTCACGGTTGCACCTGCCGGCAGCCTGTGCAACCGAATCGATACCGGTCATGGTCCGGTACACAACCGGGAAATCGATATCCACACCGGCCTCGATCAGCTGCGTTGAGATGACCCGGCAGTCTTTGCCCTCGCGAAGCCGGGTCTTGATCTCTGCGATCTTTTTCCTGCGATGGACCGGGCACATCCGTGCGCTCAAATGGTAGCAGTTACCGTCCTTTCTGATTGCATCGTACAGTTTCTTTGCATGGTTTCGTGTATTCACAATACAGAGAACCTGCCGGTGACCGGTCAGCCGGGCAGAAAGTTCCGCATCGCTGAGCGGGCCGAGATTTGTTACCTTCACCCGCTGGAAGGTTTCATACAATTGATCCGGGGACTGCATGATCTCCCGGGGCCGGACCCTCTCGTCAAGCAGATCGCCCAGTCGCGGTTGTGTTGCGGTACAAATCACGACCGTTGCGCCAAAGTTGCGTACAAGTTCCGACAAGGCAGCAAGACAGGGAAGCAGGTACCCGGTCGGGAGCATCTGCGCCTCATCAAGAATGATTACGCTCTTTGCAAGGTTATGCAGTTTCCGGCAGCGGGATCTCTTGTTAGAGAAGAGCGAATCAAAGAACTGGACATTGGTCGTGACAACGATTGGCATATCCCAGTTCTCGGTTGCAAGCCGGAGAGATTCTTTTCCCGTATCCAAGTCTCCGGTATCAACCGTTGCCGGATCAAAATTGCAATGATGCTCCAGCACATTCTGCCACCCGAAAATGTCCCGGAAAACATCGGCATTCTGTTCGATGATACTGGTATACGGGATGACGTAAAAGATCCGTTTGAGATTATTCTTCTTAACGTGTTCAAGCGCAAATGCCATTGAGGATAGGGTCTTCCCTCCACCGGTCGGAACGGTCAGGCTGAAAATTCCGGGTGGAAACGAGCCGGCCTGAACGCACTGCTCGAAAATATTTTTCCGCTTGCGGTTGATGAGCGAATCTTCCGCACCGGAATTAATTTTCTGCATGTGGGTTTCGAATTTCTTATTCAGGATCTCAAACGATTCGTAGTTCCCACGTGATGATGATTTTTCAGGAGAACAGAATTTTTCTGTGTCGAGTGAATCTGCATCCACAAGACATGAGTAGAGCATCCGCGTGAAGAAGGAAATACAAAAACCGGTCTTGTTGGGAAACGGGTGTAACTTGAGCGGACCTACGTTTTGGGTGTTAAAAGAAATCTCATGGTGGTACGCTGAATAATCCGGTAATTTTTCTTTTCGCAGCCGCTCGCAGAGTCCCGCTTCAGCACTGCCGTAATTTAACAAACCTCCATGATGGCCGGCAACAATGTATGCAAACAACAACCCGGCAGCGCTCTGTTTCTCTTTAAATAATCGTATTGCTTCAATCGTACCGGCCGTTGAGTGATCGACATGATTTTTTTCACCTTCAAGCCGCTTCTGGAACTCTGCAGAATATTTCCCAAGATCATGCAAGAGGCCACTGGTGTATGCCAGATCCCCAGCGTTAAAATCGTTCGCAAAATTCTGGGAACATGTTGCTACATTTGTCAGATGATCTTTAAGCGCCTGCCATTCAGATTTATCGGAGTTGCTTGTTGAGTGAGCGTAAAACATGTAATTCATCGTCGTATTATATCCAGCAAATCATTCGGGATTCTTTATGGATCCGAATTATAATGCACCACACCTTAAATCTGCTGATTCGTGGTGTGAAAGTGTCGAAAATAGTTTGTAAAAATAAATCGATGATGGTCCGGTTTCATAAATGACACAGTCTGTTCACAAAATGGATCCAAAAATCTCCAAATTCTTACCACATTCTATCAGACTCATCCTTCAATAAAATTTAATCAATAAAAGGCCCAGATCCGGACTCCATACACCTGGCACACATGGGCAAATTCCCCAGTATTCCGTTAACCCGAAACACGGTTTTCCGGGATTCTCCGTCGGAGAGATCACAATCTCCGTCGGAGAGATCACAATCTCCGTCGGAGAGATCACAATCTCCGTCGGAGAGATCACAATCTCCGTCGGAGAGATCACAATCTCCGTCGGAGAGATCACAATCTCCGTCGGA
>NZ_JAJRCG010000004.1 GCF_028679125.1 Methanoregula sp.
AAACCAAACCACTAATTCTTGATTGTTAGTTCTCGCGCTGGATCCTCGGGCGTTTCCTTAGCTTGCTGCATCCTCAATTTCTATCCTGTAGCCATAGGTAGGCTGACTTATCCATAGCAGCGTCAAATCCCCGTCAATTTTCAAAAATATTGGTTGAACGGTTTTAGATCGATGCTAATCCGCGCCGGACACCGTAATTTCTGATTTCCGCCATGTATTCCCCCCGGATCGACACCCCCGGAATTATCCGTTATATCCCCCCATCCAATGCTGTATGTCCAAGGGCGCCCGAGGGCAAAAGCAGAAAAAACAAAGAATGGAGGAAAAGCAAATGGCAGACTTCACGCAGAAAACCAATGTGAAAAGTGCGGTCCGCATGCTTGCGGAACCGATAGGAACCGTGGACGCATTCAACACGATCGTCCAGAACGTCATCCTGAACAACCCGTTCGGGTGTGTATCGTATATGAGCGCGGGCGCCAACCATCCGCCCGTAGAGAAGACCAAGGAGTCCTACACGGCACGGTTCGTGTACCAGGACGCCGACGCAAAGACCGTGGGAAAGGGCTCGGAGAGCTACAACACCATCGCGGGCTTCAATGCGGGGATTGCAGCGGTGCTCGCTAACTCCGCCAACATCACGGCGCATGCGGGCACGGTCGTACACAACTCCCCGGCCGATAACTTCTCGGCTACCCTGAAGTGCCACGACGCCAACGGTGAGCTGTACTTCGTCAACGTCTCGCGCCAGCAGGTAACTATCTCCTCGTATGAGGATGACACCATCCGCACGAAGATCGAGACCTGGGCTGACGGGGTTTCAGCCTTAGTCTGAGCAGGGAGGGACTCATGTCACCCTCTCTCACCGACCCGCTCCGCACCTTCTGCTGGGGCGTGCTCCACGCGATCGGCATGTTCGACCCCGCGGAGCAGCTGACGGATGCAGACATGCAGGCCGGGTACCGGACCTGGTTCGGTCTTGGCGAGGTCTTCATGGCCTGCCTCCTTGCAGGGACCATCGCGGTCCCGGCAGGGGTCTGGTTTGCCGGGCGGACAGAACTGTCGCTTGCATTCATCGGTGCAGGTGTCCTGTTCCTGCCGCTCTTCATCTTCCTGCCCCGGCTCGTCCGGTACGCCATGAAGGCGGACACGGACGCGGTGCTGGATGCGTTCGGCAGAAACGAGCAGACAAAGAAGGTCTTCTGAGCCCTCTTCCTTGCGACCGCCGGCCTTGTGCTGGCGCAGGTGCTCGACCCGGTCACGGCGCAGAAGCTGGCGGAGATCCTTGCCGGGCTTGTCCCGTAAGATCGTACGGTAAAGAGAACAAACGGGTAGGAGGATGTTGAGAGTCATCAGACTTGAAGCAGGAGAAGACCATCAGGTCTTCGACCTGTGCTCCTGCCCGACATTTTTTAGGGTTAATTATTGCGTGGCTTCCTTATCGGGTGAAGGAACGGCCCTGTGGGCGGTATACCAGGAGTGCGCCGCAAGCGCAAGGAAACAGATACCGAGAACGGGGAGTCCAATCGTGTAGTGAAGAATCAGGAATAGTAGTCCTTCTCCATCGGACTTCACCAGCTGGCCATCGATATACTGGGGTTGCGCCGGGGGGAGCAATCCCGCAGCCACCAGGTAGGGGGAGAACACAAAGAACGTCAGTACCAGCGCATTCAGCGTTATGGCAAGGGCAATACCGGTCATCACCGGCGCCCACCATCCCGCCCGCCTCTGCGACCAGAAGAAGAGTGCTGCGCAGGGAGGGAGGAGGACGGTTCCATACGCTGACAGGAGTGAGCACACCACCCCCGGGTGATAAATCGGGGGGTTCATATCGTGGATGATAAAGAGGCCCCCGGCAACCGGTGCGCATGCGATAATCGCGTACGCGACAACGAGGGGGACTCCCAGGTGCCACGAGGGATTCTCTCCCCGGGTCCATACGAGAAACACAATCCCACCGCACAACGAGATGAGGGCAAGGAGTGTGGGGCTCCACATCACGGATGATACAGGGATCGTCAGGCTGGAAGGAGCCCCAAGGCCCCGGAGCACGCCATCAACAAAAGGGGCTATGGCTGAAAAGAAAAACAGGAGCGACATCGCCACCAGTGCAAGGGAAACACTCCATGGGGATTTCATCGTATCAGCATGTATCCTGCCGCAATATTATATAATTCGATATGAATTCAGGCACTCGACCCGGTCACGGCGCAAAAGAACTTCGGGTTGATTATGGAGATGGGAGGACAAACCCCATCACCCGTTTTTATGTTCCCCCGCCTGGCGCTGCACTCCCCAGTACCGCCTCTTCTGGCAGGCATGGTATGCGGTACTGGCAGCACGAACAGGGAAAAACCTGAAAATTTTACAAAAATTTACAGAACCTTTTTGTTCTCATGCACCAACCAATCTGTAAATACCTGAAAATTTTACAAAAATTTACAGATATTAGTAGTTCGGGTGTGGGATGAAAAAACCTCAGATGCCGCCGGATTTCGGCAGGGTATGGTCGGATTATCAGGAGAAATATTACGATCTGGCCCAAAGGATGAACCAGAAAAATGAAGACTCAGAAGAAATACGCAAACTGATCCGGAAATACAACGAGCAGGAGTATATCCACTGGGACGATCTCCGGCGGAAGAAAATACCTTTTGATCCCATCGCGTTCTGGTTCGTGATACGCACTATCCGCGGCACGAAGTACCGGGAAATCCGCATTGGCGATGAGAAATTTCCCTTCTATACCCCGGAAAACTTCCAGAAACAGCTCCACCTTCTCGATAAGGCATCTCCCGCATCGTTTGACTGGCTCTTCGGGGAATTCCCGAGCGAGGCGAATAAAAATCAGTACCTCAGCAATTCCTTGATGGAGGAGGCCATCGCGTCAAGCCAGCTCGAAGGAGCGGCGACGACCCGGCCTGATGCAAAGAAGATCCTGCGGGAAGGCAGGAAGCCGAAGAATACCTCCGAACGGATGATCGTCAACAACTACCGGACGATATGCCGCCTCAAGAAGCTGCGGGACAAGCCGTTGTCCCGCGAGCTGATCCTTGAGATCCACCGCGAGATCACCCATGGGACGCTTGATAGCGAGAGTGACGAGACCGATTTCAGGACAACCGATGATATCGTGGTCGGGAGCAAGGCAGATCCAACGAAGATCTATCACTATCCCCCCGAAGTTGCAAAGCTCCCGGCAATGATCGATGATCTCATCGTGTTTGCAAATGAAGACGATGAGTTCATCCACCCGATTGTCAAGGCGATCATCCTTCACTTCCTTATCGGCTACATCCACCCGTTCAATGACGGCAATGGCAGGACCGCCCGGGCGATCTTTTACTGGTTTAGTCTCAAGCACCACTACGATCTGCTGGAATACATCTCGATCTCGCGGATCTTTGTCCATGCCCCAGCCCAGTATGCACGGGCATACCAGCTCACCGAGACCGACAGCAACGATATGACCTATTTCATCGATTTCAATATCCAAATCATCAGCCGGGCGCTGGAAGACCTGAAGAAATACATCATCAACAAAAAGGAGGAAGAAGCAGAATCCCTTCAGCTGGTCGAACAGATCCCCGATCTCTCATTCCGGCAGGCAGAGATCCTCAGGGATTTCATCCGGCATCCGACACGGCACTATGCCATCAGTGAGATTGCCGGTAAGTACAAAGTATCGTTACCCACGGCAAGAACCGATCTCCTCCTGCTTGAGGAGAAAGGAAAGTTGAAGAAATACCAGGACGGGAAACGACAGGTCTTCATGCTCAAACAGGAGATGAGGGGATAATCCATTACTCCTCGTTTATCACCCACGCGTTGATCAACCGGATCCTGCATGTAAAAAGTTCAAAGGATTAAAAAAGATGGCTCGTTAAAACAGACAACTCACTTCTTCTTCTTTGCCTTCGCCCGCTTCACAGGAGCCTTCTTCCGCGCCGGCTTCTTCTTCGCAGCCCCCGCCTTCTCCATCCCCTTCACTTCGCACGGCACGCACTTCTCCAGTTTCTCGTCAAAGATGCGGTATGCGTTCGCGAGCACGGACGAGTTGGATATCATGCCGGATAAGAGAATCACTTCAAGGACCTCATCGCGGGTCGCTCCCATCTTCAGCGCCGCCTGCATGTGGTAGCTGGTGCAGTGCGGGCATTTCAGGGCCGCCCCCACAGCGAGGCTGATCAGCTCCACGTACTTCGGGTCGAGCGGGCTTGTCTGCGCCACGGTCCCCTTGTACAGGAGGTGGGAGATGAGCACCTCCGGGCGTTCCCCCATACGCTTGAAGATGAGCGGCACCTTGCCATACTCGACCTCTATCGCCTTCATCCATTCAGAGGCACTCTCATCCGCGCCCAGTTCCACGATACGGGCCAGCCGCTCCTCGAACTGGTCCTTTGTTGATAGTGCTGAAACTTTCTTTGCCATCATACCACCGTGTTTGTCTCGGAGAACGGGAGGATCTTAACGATGATGTAGTCCCGCATCCTTGAAGGGTTCACCTCAGCGATCTCCCCGAGGGTAATCCCGTCCTCGATCTCCACCTTCCGCACCTTCTCCGCAAACGTGTCGTACGGGAGCTTGACCCGGAGACCGGCCATCTGCACCGTCAGGGGCGTGGGCGAGGTCACGTCAAGGATCTCGGGGATCTTCTCCCGGATCAGGCCCATGAGCCGGGCCGGCGCAACCGAGAGGGGATCCTTTGCAATCGCGTCCCGCTTCTTCTCGAGCACCCGGGTGATCTCCGCGATGATCTCATCCAGCTTCGCCAGTTCGTCGGCCTCTTTTGTCCTCCGCATGAACCGGCCAACGTTCCCCACGTACCCGTCCACCGGCGGGTCGATGATCTTCCTGAGCACGTCCGTGGATGGACCCCCGCAGAGCACGATCGGCACTTCGATGCCGCGCCGGAGCGTGGGCATCTTGTACTCAATGCAGGTCTCGAAATTGCCGAGCAGGTAGACTGCGATATCGTGTTCGTTGATCACGTCCCGCTCCTCGTCGTTCAGGCCCGCGATCCGCTTCCCCGGGCCCCGGGCAAGGCTGACCATGTTGCTCTTCGCACCGAGGCGACGCACGTACTCCGCGATATCGCAGGAGGGGTGGGGCAGGTGGTGGATCTCGAGGCTCATGCTGACGACAGCGATCTCTGTCCCCACGAGCGGGGAGTCGGTCACTTCGCCAAAGAGCGGCCGGGAGATCTCGCGGATCAGCTCGATGTCCTCCCGGGGCACGAAGCACTGGAGCACGACCTCCTGTGCCAGGATGTGCTTCTGGACAATGTAGCCGCCAAGGTCCTCGATGAGGTCCATGACGATGTCGTGCTGGTAGATCCCGCCCTTGTAGGTCACCGGCACGAGCGTCATGGCGGCACCTCGCTCATCAGCGCAAATTTCTCCCTGACGAGCGTGCCGATGTCCTCGGCCAGCGTGTTCTCGCTTGCGACAAAGACGAACTTATCAAGGGTGAATACCTCGCTCCGGAGCCGGAAACCCTCCGGGGCGATGCACCGGAGGGCGTAGATGAGATCCTTGTGGAGCGATTCGCTCGGGTCGGCGACCACGATATCCTCGATCTCCTTCGGTTCAGCGGCAACGCCGTACAGGATCACGGTGAACCGGTCGGGCTGCTCAACCTTCTCCTTGCCAAAGCGCTGCCAGAAGATCTTCAGCATCGGGGCCAGGTAGGTCTCATCCGAGATGACGAGCGTCATCTTGCCCTCCTGCGGGTTGACATTGGCAAAATCGCCGACCCGGACAACGGTCGTGATCCGCTTGAGGACCCCGACGGCAATAAAGACCGGCACTTTCGGATCGATGAAGATGTGGAGTTTGTAGATGACCCTGAGCAGGTTGTGGTCGAGCAGGACATCGTTTGCTATCTGCTTGTAGTACTCCGCGCCCAGCGCCTCGGGGCATTCCACCTCGAAATACTCAACGGCCTGCATCTCAGTGTTCCCTGATGAATCCTGAAGCCAGCAGCGCGGAACCGACCGCTCCGATATACTGCGAGTGGTGCGGTACGACCACCTTTGTCTGCAACAACTCGCCCATGGCGAAGACGAGCCCCTCGATGAGCGACGTGCCCCCGACCATGATGACCGGCTCCTTGATATCCACTTCCTGGAGCTGCTGCTCGAAGACCTGCTCGGCAACGGAATGGCAGGCTGCGGCTGCAACATCCTCCCGGGTGGACCCGGCCGCGAGGGCGTTGACCAGGCTCTGGGTGCCAAAGACGATACAGTAACTGTTCATCGGCACCCTCCCGCCGAACCCTTTCATGGAGAGCGGGCCGAGCTCGGTGATATCGACACCGAGGCGCTTGGCGGTCATCTCCAGGAACCGCCCGCTCGCCCCGGCGCAGATACCGCCCATCGTGAAGACGCCCGGGATCCCGTCCATGACGGAGATCGCCTTGTTGTCCATACCGCCGATATCGATCACGGTCGCGGGCCCGTGCTGCCGGTCCGCGAGATAGACCGCGCCCTTCGAGTTCACGGTCAGCTCTTCCTGGATGAGGTCGGCGTTGATGTCTTTTCCCACGAGGAACCGGCCGTATCCCGTGGTGCCGATTGCCTGGATATCCTTCATCGTCATACCGGCTTCGGCAAGGGCGGTCTCGATCACGGAATGGGCGCTCTTCAGGACTTCCGTTGTCGGAGTCCAGCCGGTCCCGACGATCTTGTTGTCCTTCATGATGATCGCTTTCGTTGTCGCGGAACCGGAGTCGAGACCGAGCGTGATCCCCTGCTGGGTTTCGCGGGCGAGCAGGGCACGCCGGCGGGCGATGGTGGTTAAGGCTTCCATCCGTGTCAGGAGCGTTCCTGAGGTGGTCCGCTCAGTGAAGGAGTAACTGACCACCGGCAGTTTCGAGTTCTCGTGGATATAGCGCCGGAGTTCGTTCCGGACTATCGCTGCCTCTGCACACCGGAAACAGGTGGCAATGAAGACCGCATCGGCTTCGACACGCCCTTCGACAAGGGCCTTTGCCCGTGCAATGGAAAGCTTGAGGTCGGGGCTCCGCACATCGAGACCGAACGCATCGAAGTCGCGCCTGATGTCCTTTAAGGCAATATCCGGGAAGAAGATCTCGCCGTTGACTTCATGCGCTGCGTCATCGATCTCGTGCTGGACCCCTGAATACTCGGCACCGCAGGAGATCTGGGCAATCCGTACTGGTGGCGTCATTTCTCACTCCCGAGTCCGGCAAGGAATCTCTTGATCGCAGCCACGAACTGCACGCCCTCTTCCTCGTTTCTGGGATAGTTCAGGTCGAGTTTGGGGACATCCTTCTGGCGCAGGAGGAACTTGATCAGCTCGTTTGTACGGGCGCAGCCCATGCACCCGAACGCGAAATCGGCATCGTTGATGATGATCGCCGCTTCGCACTCTTCGAGCATCGGGCCGTAGAGCGCCATGCGCCCCCGGACGCCGGACGGGACCTCGACAGCCGCCCACTTCAGCCCTTTCTTGGGCTCCTCGGGGGTGATCTGGAGGGGCGGGGACTCGAGTCCTGCGGTCTGGACGCGTTCACGGATAGCAACCGCCGATGAGAGCGGCGTGTGGCCGTGCCGTGAGACCAGGTCAGAGAGGATCAGGCTCGTTGCGGGATAGATGAATACTTTTGCCATTATCAGGACTCCTGTGCATCGATCAGTTTCTTCAGTATTGCGACATCGAGGACGCTGGTGTCGAGCGGGTCTTTCGGTGCGGGAACCGCTGTCGCGTCGCGTTTCTTGAGCTCTTCGAGCCCGTGGGTGATGTAGGGGATGACGGTCATCTCGAACTCCATACCATGGTACCCGGGCCGTGCCCCGCCAAGGTTAGCCCGGCAGCGCCGCGGGTCGCCCGGCGGGAATCCCCGGTCCTTCACAAAGATATGGTCCGGGTCCATCGTGCGGAGCCCGGTCACAATCCGCTCAACCTCTTCAGGTTTCCCGGTCACTACGAGGCCAAAACAGGTATCCTTGATCATTGCCCCGTTCGAGATCTCGTAACCCCGTATCGCCAGATCGGCCGGCGTGACATCGAACGACTCCACCACGACATACTTCGTGACGGTGCCCACGTGGGTTGGCGTATACGTGGTCATCGTCTCACCTCCCGGATATACACCGTCTCCCGCTCCTTCAGTTTTTTGAGTTTCTCCGTATCGATCACGCGACCGATGATGTTCGTCCCCTCGAACGGTTCCGAGGTCGGGCCGAACTCCCTGTTTGCGGACAGCCTTACCCCGACAAGCCCGGCGCCTTTCCGGGAATCGTTGGTCATGGCGAGCGCATTGGCCGGGGACTCGTCCTTCGGCTGGTTCTCCGGCGTGATCTTGGTGCCGGATGCAATCGCCGGCTTGAAGAGGACCACATCGTCGAACTTGAAGAAGACCGGCATCATGCCGGCATCGTGCTCCGCAAGGCCGGTGAAGCGCCGGAAGACCTCGCAGCTCTGGGGTGCTGCGGTATCATTGAGCTCGATATCGATCACCTTCTCGACCGGCGCCGTTGTCACGGTCACGAGCCGCTCGTGTAAGACATCGAGCGTGGTCCCCGGCTCCTGCGAGACGATGATCCGGTCCCCGCCCTCCTTGTCAGCCTTCAGGGTCACACCGGCCTGTGCGGCGATCTCCTGTGCCCGGGCCAGGGGCCGGCCGAGCAGATCGATCCGCTCCGGCAGGACCTTGACGGAGAGCACATCGTGCTCTTTTGCCAGTTTCACCAGTTCGATCCCGCGGACAACCTGTCCTGCGAGGTTATGGGAGAGGCTGCCCGGGACATCCGTCCGGTAGATGTAGATCCCGCCTGCCGACTTGCCGGTGTTCCGCACAGTAACGGTTCCTTCCCGGCGCGGGCGCCGGTACTCCTTGGGAATGTCATCGGATCCGGCACGGTGCAGGTCGAGCACGTGCGTGGATGCAGCACGTCCGACTGTAAACCTCCCGGACTGGAGTGCAAGGAGCATGTGCTCCACGCTGGCTGCGACTTCCGTTGAGATTTTGTCGGGGGTATACCCATGGGCAACGATCTCGAGACCGGTCACGACCTGCATGCCGTCTTCGAGGACAAAGTCCGGGTCCGTGGTAGTGAACGACCGGCTGGTATCAGCCCAGCTGACCACGGGTTCGATCTTCGTGATCCGGTCGCCGGTCCCAAACCGGTCCAGCATGCCCCGGCCGCTCACGACCGTCCCGAGGATGCCCCCGCTCTCGTCCGCGCCATGATCCGCCGAGTGCCGGGTCTTTGCAAAGATCAGGTAGGAACGTTCCGGTTCGTACCCCCCGCACCCGAGGATCACGTCGCCCCGATCGTACACGTGGGGCTTCCTCACCGGCCGGACCGGTGACGGGAACGGGCCGAATGCCGCGGCATAGCGGTCTCCCCAGTGGAGTGCCAGCGAAGGGAGTATCGTTGGGGATTCGAGAAGACCGGGTTCCTTCCCGCTCATCTCGATCGTGATCTCCCCGGCAGTGGTACTGATCGCAAGGCTTGCCGTCCTGGTCTGCTCCTGCGTTGCGGGGCGGATAATGGCGACAGCACATCCCTGCGGGTGACCTGCCAGGACCGAAGAGAGCCTGCTCCCCTCAGCCAGCTCCAGCCTCTTGTTGTCGAGGTGGATGGTGATCATGGGATACCTCAGGCCTGAGGCTGGCTCATGATCTTCCGTTCTTCCTCGGTCAGGATGGCAAGGACCTCGTCCGTCTTGCCGATCTGGATGATCTTGCCGCCCCGCATCAGGGCGAGCCGGTCGCAGATATCCCGCACGAATTCCATGTCGTGGGAGACCACGATGAAGGTCTCGTCCATCTCCTCGCGGGAGTGCATGATCGAGTGCTTGACATCGATCTTCGTGATGGGGTCCATCGTGCCCGTGGGTTCATCGAGAATGACGATCCGCGGCTCGCGGATGAGCACCTGGGCAAGGGCGACACGGTGGCGTTCCCCTTCCGAGAGCTGGGCCGGCATCCGGTCCAGGATCTCCTTACTCTTATCGTCCGTGAACCCGGCCATCTTCAGGGTCACGAGAGCCTTCCGCATGGCGAGTTCCTTGGGGAATTCGAGGCCGATTGCGTCGGTCAGGTTGTCGAGCACGGTCCGGTGGGGGAAGAGGTCGTACTCCTGGTGGAGGAGCCCGATATACCCGGTGGCCCGGCCCCGCTGGTCGATGCCGGGCTTGGTCATGTCAACCCACTCATCGCCGATACGGACATTGATCTCGCCACTCGTAGGTTCGATGAGGCCGGCCATGATCCCCGAGAGCGTGGTCTTGCCGGCCCCGCTCTTCCCGATGATCCCGAAGATCTCCTTTGCCGAGACGTCGAAGGTGACACCGTTGACGGCCTTGACAACCCCGCGGTCCACGGAGATGTAGCGCTTGACAAGATCGCGGGCAACAACAATATGGTCCCCGAGCTCGGCCTCTTCGAATTCCTCGGTATCATCGCAGCCCTTCATGAACTCTGCGATCACGTCTTTGGGCGCTCCCATCTTTGCGATGTTGCCATCGACAAGCAGCATGGCCCTGTTGGCGATGTCCTCGATCACCTGCGAGAAATGGGAGGTGACCACGATGCCCATGTTGTTGGTCTTGGCAGCTTCGATGAGCATTGCGTGCACGACTTTTGCGGTTCCCGGGTCGAGGGTTCCGGTCGGCTCATCGGCAAACAGGGTAAAAGGCTCTTTTGCCAGCTGACGGGCAAGGACGACCCGCTGCTTCTCTCCTCCCGAGAGGTCGCGGGCAATATGCATCATCCGGTGGGAGAGTTTCACCTGGTCGATGAGATCTGCCGCCCGGTTGATCGACTTTTCCTGCGGGTAGTTGATATCGTCGAGTGCGTGGAGGACATTCTCGATCACCCGATCGTCCCCGTACAGCGCAAAGGTACGCTGGAACATGATCGCGGTCCGGCGCATCAGGCGCCGCCGGATCTCGTCATCCTTCTCGTTCCAGAGGTCCACGTCCATTGCAGAGAGCACTGCACCGCAGTGAGGGCAGGTCTTCCCTGCGGAACTGCCCACGTCCATATAATCGCACGTGCCACAGGCAGCAACATGGTAGATGATCCGCCCGCTGGTCGGCGGCTGTTCGACTCCCCGGATGAGGTGCATGAGAACCGTCTTACCGGCCCCGCTCCTGCCGATAATCCCGAGGATCTCACCCTCGCCTATCTCAAAGGAGATATTCTTGAGCACCCTCTTGCCGTCAAAATCCATGCAGAGGTTGTCGACTGTGATCAATGGAGCTTTCATATGTACCCTTGTAATCTAATGTGGAACAGGTCGCATATTACCTTTTATATGATACATCACTGTCGTCACGATCGCAAATTTTCCCGGAGCCGTTCCTTGTTTTGAGCAGGTCCTGCACGATCGCGGTCACTTCGCTCACATTTTTTACCACATGATCCGCTTCCTTGTACAGTTCCACGGGCCGGTCGCCCGGCTGCTGGAGGGTGAGGATCGCGATATCGGCATTCCGCAGTGCCGCAAGGTCGTTGATCCCGTCCCCTACCATCAGCACCCGGTCGTACTCCTGCCGGAGATCGTGGATGATCTGCGCCTTGACGGTGGGTGTTGCCACCCCGTACACCCGGTCGCGGGGGATGCCGAAATGATCGGCCATCCGCTCGAGCTTGGTTACCCGGTCTCCTGAGGCGATGAAGGTGGGGACACCCATCCGGTGGAGGGCCGTGATGGTCTCCTTTGCTCCTTCGAACGGCCATCCCCCTGCCGAGAGGGTGAACTCGACTGCCTTGTGCGCCATGTTGATGATCGCTCCGCTGTTGAGGGTGACCATCTGCTCCTGCCTGCAGACCGACCAGACGTTCCGGATACATTCCTGGAGATCGCCAGCACGTGCCCGCTTGTCCGTGTAGAGCACGTCCCCGATATCCTCGGCGGTGACGATCTTCCGGGTGCAGCTGACGCCAAACCCGATGTTCTGCTGGATCAGGTACTCCGACAGGAGCATGTCCGGGGAGACGGCCATGAGGTCCTGGGAATGGAAGGGAAGGACGATCAGCACGCGGTCCGGGGAGCTGAAGGTGAGGGTGGTGGTCTCGATACCGGGAAAGAGCCTGCCATGGCAGATATCCTTTGCAACCCGGTAGGTATTCAGGAGTGTTCCGGCACTGTCAAAAACTACGGCAACCGACATGAGAGACCCTGCAATAACTCTTTGTATTACGCTTTACATTGGATCAATGAAGCTGATGTTCGTTACTGAAACCGCAGAGAAGATAAAGAGCATGGAGATCCGGGGTGCCGGCCGGATTGCCCGGGCGGCGGCAGAAGCCCTCCGCGATCATGCCCTGTCCGTAAAGGTAAAGGACCCTGCCGCATTCCGGCAGGAGATGGAACGGGCAGCTGCCGAGCTTGTCGCAACCCGCCCGACCGCGGTCTCGCTCCCGAATGCTGTCCACTTCGTCATGGCAGGTCTCACTGCGGCAAAGACCGTGGATGAGGCACGGGCCGGTGTTGTCCGTCGCGCCGGGCAGTTCATCATGTCCTCGCAGCACGCGGTGGAGAAGATCGCGGAGTTCGGCGCCCGCCATATCCGGGATGGCGACGTAATCCTCACGCACTGCAACTCCGAGGTGGCGCTCGGGTGCATGATCGAGGCTCACCGGCAGGGCAAGGAGATCGAGGTCTTTGCAACGGAAGTGCGGCCCCGGAACCAGGGTCATATCACGATCCGGACCCTGAACGATGCCGGTATCAAGACAAACTTCATCGTTGATTCCGCGGTCCGTTCGTTCATCCACGATGTGGACCTCGTGATTGTCGGGGCGGATGCGGTGACGGTCAACGGGTCCGTGGTGAACAAGATCGGGACCTCGCAGGTGGCCCACACGGCTGCCGAAGCCCGCGTGAACATGATCGTTGCCGCCGAGACCTACAAGTTTGCGCCCCGGACCGTGGTCGGGGAACTGATCCGGATCGAGGAGCGCCCGTCAAGCGAAGTTCTGGCTGACGAGATCGCCCGGACGCTCCCCCATGTCACCGTCCGCAACCCGGCGTTCGATGTGACTCCCGCGGAATATATCGATCTCATTGTCACGGAGCAGGGTGCGATCCCGCCGCAGATGGCATACGTTATCATCCGGGAGTACCTGGGCTGGGATATCGGCGAGTTCCACACGGCGTTTGACCTGAACTCCGGTCATGAGGACTGACAGGACTCACGAGTAACCGCCACCCTGTTCCGATGCCTTTATGAAACGGCAGGACTCCTGAGCTGTACGCAACAGGATCACGCCACAAATGGCGATTAAAAACCCGAGGGATCTTCATGGAGATACATTTCAGTAAGATGCATGGCAATGGCAATGACTTCATCATGATCGATGAATGGGAACACCCGGTCATCCCTGATGAGATGAAAGCACAGTTCGCCGCACTCTACTGCGACCGGCGCTTCGGCATCGGGGCAGATGGTGTCATCTACCTCATGAAGTCAAAGAAAAGCAGCATCCGGATGCGTATCCTCCAGCCGGATGAGAGCGAGGCAGAGATGTGCGGCAACGGCATCCGCTGCATTGCCAAATTCGCCCATGATGCCGGGTATGTCAAAGATACCTGCACCGTTGAGACCCTTGCCGGCGAGATCGGGGTTACCATGGGATACCGGGAGGATACGTTTACCGCATCTATTACGATGACCCGGCCGCAGTATGACCGGAAGGAGATCCCGGCAACCGGGAACGGCGATTACAAGGAGACCATCGAAGGTTTCGAGGTCCATGCCGTGAATACGGGCGTACCCCATGCGGTGATCGTTGTTGATTCCGTGGATGCCATTGATATTGAGACCATTGCACCGAAGATCCGCCACCACACGTCCTTCCCGAAAGGGGCGAACGTGAACTTTGTCGAGAAGACCGGCAAGAACAGTATCCGGATCCGGACCTTCGAACGGGGTGTGGAAGGAGAGACCCTGTCGTGTGGCACCGGGGCAACCGCATCTGCCGCCATCGTGCACCGGCTCGGGTTGACCGGGAACATCGTGGATGTCGAGACCCGCGGCGGTCCCCTTACCATCACGTTGAAGGATGGGGATGCGATCATGGAAGGCCCGGCAACAACGGTTTTCACCGGGATCATCCCGGTTTAATCCGTTTTTCCGTTTCCCGTCCCTTCAGCATCCGGTTGTGGGGTATCTGCTCTCCTGCGGGTGATGTCACGGGAGACACTTAAAAATTCCTTTACCTGTCCGTTTTCGTCACGGACTATCCGGGTTGTTGATTCGAACCAGATGTAATGCCCGTCCTTGTGCCGGAACCGGAATGTGGATCGTGAGGTATCCTTCCCGCTGTCGCGGATCTCTGCAATATCCTTTATCACACCGGGCAGGTCATCCGGGTGCACCATATCCAGCACGGGCCTGCCCAGCACCTCCTTCTCCGTGTACCCCAGCAGCCGGGTAACGGACGGGGACGCGTAGGTACAGACGCAGTCCGGCGTCTGGCGGTTGATGATATCCACGGAGTGTTCGGCAATGAACTGGTTATTCCGCTCGTTCTGCCGTTGCTCCTGTTCTGCGGCAACACGCCTGGTGATGTCACGGGATACCCCAAGCACCGAGGTAACCTGTCCTTCAGCGTCAGGAAGGGGTACCAACGCATGATCGAACCACCGGATCTCGCCTCCGGCCGTTATCGGGCTCTCACTCCGTACCGGCAGGCCGGTCTCAAAGATATGCAGAAGTACCTCCCTCTGGCGGGTGGAGATCTCCGAAGGAAAGAGGGCACTCCTGTCCTGTCCGATGACAGATTCTGGCGATTTCCGGAGGAATTCTGCGGCCTGGTGGTTGACATAACGCACCCGGTCCTCCCGGTCAATAACGTAGATCAGGTCCTGAGAGGCCTCCGAGAGGGAGCGGTACCGGGTCTCGCTCTCGCGCAGTGCCTCATCGATCCGCTTCCGTTCGGTAATGTCACGGACCACTGCAAGCGCCATGGGTTCCCCGTGGAAGTTGAAGAGATGGGAACTGATCTCGACGGGAATCCTCCGGCCATCCCGGGTCATGTGGACCATCTCAAAGGTCGCACGCCCGTTCGCCCTGAGGTTCTTGGTGTTCCGGGCCATGAACACGGAGGACTCCGGGGCAATGATATCCCTGGGTGACTTGGTGAGGAGTTCTTCCCGGGTATACTTCAGCTGGCGGCACGCGACATCGTTCACTTCCAGGTATGTTCCGGGAAGCCCGTCCGGGCCGAAACCATGGAGCGTGATCATATCGTCGGCAATATTGAAGAGCGTCCGGAACTTCTCCTCGCTTGCCTGCAGTGCCGCCTCCGCCCGTTTGCGCTCAGTGATGTCCAGTGCCGTGAAGGTGAGTCCGGCCCCCGGATCTGTGCTGTCAAGGGGAGTAGCACTCAGGTGGATATCGATCACGGTGCCGTCTTTCTTCTGCCACCGGACTTCAAGAGAACTGGATCCCGTTCTCGCGATCTCCCCGTACAACAGGTTCCCGACGCGATCGTGTTCTTCATCGGAGGGGAAAACCTTCCGGGTCGGGTACCCGATCAGTTCGGCCGCCTCGTACCCGGTCATCCGGCAGACCTGGTCGTTTGCTTCGAGTATCATGCGGTTGCTGATGAGGCCGATCCCGATGGGCGCAACACGGATGATGCTGCGCAGCCGCGCCTCGCTCTCCCTGAGCCGTGCCCTGCTGTGCTTTTTGTTGGTGATATCATCGAAAAGAACCGAAACCCCTTTCTGGCCGTTATTGAAGACCGTGGGGACAATGCGGTAGAAAAAGAAGATGGTCTGCGATGGTACTTCAAGTTCTCCCCGGGATTCCGTACCGGTAAGACCCTCGTGGAGCCATGCGAGGAGTGTCTGGAACGTCTCATCAAAGAACAGGGGAATCGGGGAGAACTCAATGTTCTTGCCGATGATCTCGTGCTCCCCTTTCTTCAGCAGGTCCAAAAAAGGCTGGTTGATAAAGACAATGCGGAGGCTCGCGTCCAGCTGCATCACCAGCTCGGACGAGATGGACAGGACGGAGGAGACCGGCAGCCGCTGGGACATGGTGTAGATCTTCGCCATCCCGAAATGACGCATCTCCACCTGGCCTGAGACGAGCAGGTTGTCCAGGTACCGCCCGACCGTGTTCCGGTTGAGGCTCCCGAGCTGGACAATCTCGGTTATGCTCAGTCCCTGGGGGTTCTGCTCCAGCAGATCTGTGATCCGGGTAGTGATCTCCCTCCGTAATGCCATGGGTATGGGGACTCTTCTTTTTATATATATAAAATTATTGCAGGGTCCGGCATATGGGTGCAAACGGATCCGGGTCTGTTCCTGGTTACGAAGGGCGGCTGCTGATGCCGTCACCGGTAATCTCGTACTCGAATGAAGCCCCTTCCGGCCGTGAGCGGTGCTTGACCAGACGGGCCCGCCGTATGCCGGGCGCATCCGTCTTCTCCAGCCGGACGATCACCTTGGAGAGGTGCTCAAGGGCGGTCCCTCCGAGTCCTGCATAGGTGTTCTTGGTGGTATCGATGTACACCTGGTTGGTGATAATAATAGGGATTTCGTATCGCTTGGCATAGCCAAGGAGATGGAGCATCTGCCGGGTGAGCGCCTGCATGGCATCCCGGCCTTTCTCCAGGTCGGTGCGGTACAGGGCGGTTGCCGAGTCCATGACAAGGAGGCCGGTCTTGTGCGCCTTGAGTACCTTCTCTGCCTCAAGGATCATCGATCCCTGGTGCTCGAAGTCGATCGGCTCGAAGAGGAAGAGCCGGTCCGCGATCTTCTCGGTATCCTCCCCGGCGATCTGCCGGAACCGCTCTATGGAGAATCCCTCGGAATCGATATACACCACGGAGAGACCGGCCCGCAGGCAGGCGACTGCCGCGATCGTGCAGAGCGTGCTCTTGCCGCTTGCCGGTTCCCCGAAGAACTGGGTAACCGTCCGCGCTTCAAGGCCGCCACCAAGGAGGGTGTCGAGTGCTGCATTACCGCTGGATAACTTGTCGGTTTTCATACCGTGTCATCCTCCCGCACCTGTTCGGAATATCTCCCTCTCATTCACTGAACTGTTTGGCCTTGTGAGTTATTATCCCATCGAACAGGGTGGTGCGATCCTGTTCTGCGGGGATTTGCCTTACCGGAAGAATCCATGCGTAAGGTTTCCTGGTGCGCAGGCCACCTCTGCTATCGCCGCCATTGTAAAAAGCAGCACGGGAACGGATAAGAAACCCTATGTCTGACCACAGACCAAAATACTCTCCATCACACGGAACGATTCCCATGAATGTGCCAACCGGGGCAGCAGTCCCGTACCGGAACAGGTTATCCCCCGGTCATTTCCCGGGGGATACCGTACCTGGAACCCGGTGCAGGAATAAGCACAACCGGCAGCAACGCTCCCGGTATGTTTTTGCCGCCTTTGTTTTATGTATCGCAATCCTCCTCTCGTCTCCCGTCACGGCCCGTCAGGCTGCGGGAGATTTGCCTGATGGGCTTGAGGGGAATCCGGGCAATACAGCCGGCCCGGCTTCCGCTGCCTATTCCCTCCCCTCTATTGTGCCCAATGAGACCCCGGGAGAATTGTCCCGGCAGTTCACCTTCCCGTTCCAGAAAACAACTATCACCATTGCAGTCAGGGCAAACGCGTCGATCTATTACGGGGCAAAAAACGGAGACAAATTCTCCATTGTCCCTGAGAACGTACTGCCGGAATCTGCTGCTCCCGGGTATTACCGTGCATTCATCGAGGATCCCCGTCAGGATGGAGTGTACACGGATCTCCTCCACAGCTTCCAATCAGTCCGGCAGGAACACCAGTATACTGATGATGAGTACCTGGAATTGCTCACGGTATTTGTCCAGAGCCTTCCCTATGACAACTCTTCCGGAGCCCGTCTTGACACCCCGGCACGGTTCCCCGTAGAAACACTCGTTGATGGTACCGGCGATTGCGATGACAAGAGCCTGCTGCTTGCGGGATTACTGGAGCGGGAAGGGTATGATACGGCGCTCCTCCTCTTTATCCCGGAGCACCACATGGCAGTGGGTGTAAGGGATGATGGTGCCCGGTACGGGGATACGGGGTACCTGTATGTTGAAACAACCGGTGTATCGCTCATTGGTGAGGCCCCCGCGAACCTGTCCCAGTCCATAAAATACGTTCCTCCCGGTGCGTCCCCGGGAGCAACACCCCTTACCAGTGTCCCGGTAGTTATACGGGCAGGGACGGGCACAACGGCCTATACATCTGCTGGTGAAACAGCATTCATTGCAGAACAGAAGAGAGCTGTTGATGCAAGAATTCTTCTCCTCCGGAGCCAGCTCGATACCTTCTCCGGGGATAACCCCCTGCATTACCGGGCTCTCATGGCAGACTATTACCTGTATACTGGTATCCATAACACCCTGGTAAAAAACCAGCGCGACCGGGCAGGTGAATATCAGTATCTCAAAAAAATTGCCCCATGGTACCTGTGCCCGGGTTCCGGGGATACCCTTGGTACCGGGTTGATGGCAGTACCGGATTTCAGCGTAACCGGTTCTGATACCTGCAAAGACGGTTTCCCGTTACCCATCAGCAGATCCGGCTGCTGCAGAAAGGACGGTATGACTGCCCTCCCCCGTGGGTGACATCCCGGAAATACTCCCGTCATCACCGGTGCGCTGCAGGAATGCCGTCATCTCTTCCGAGATGGCATACCGGGAAAACCTCCCGTCCCTGCTGACATCCACTACACCATCCGCGGCAAGCCGTTTCATGTGCCAGGTGACGGTCGGACCGGATACGCCGAGAACCTGCCCGAGTTCCTCTCTTGAAAGGCCGGGAGTTGCGGCCAGGGCCCGGATGATCTTATTGCCGGTACCTGAACGGAGGCAGTTGAACATCTTCTGTTCGCACAGGCTGTAGGTACCGGAATTTTCAAAACACCTCACTCCCCCATGGTTTTTTACCAGGACAATTTTTCCAAAAGCTCGCAGCAGGGCCAGGTGGTATGCCAGAGCCCCGCGCGAGAGGCCGGCTGCTTCTGCCAGCTCCCCGGGACTTATGCCGGGTCTCTCCCGGATACAGCAGTAGAGTGTATTCCTGACGGAATTTCCCAGAATATTTCCCCGTACTATCCTCCTGAATCCGAGAACCGAGAGGAGTTTTATCGTGAATACGATCTCGACCGGGGCCAGCAGGAGGGGAGAGATGGCAAGGGCAATGACTATCACCATCTCACGGAGCGTAAGATCCCAGAACGTGATTGGGACGATGTCCGGTACTGCAATGCCGGTTGCCCCAAATGCAGGTTCAACCGTATATTGCTCCGGGAATGCGGTCGCCGGTACTGCCGTCATCGCCAGCAGGACAATGAATAATACGGCAGAAGAGAGCGCCCGCATCATAGCAGCTTTATATTTCTGTGTTCATTCATCATCCTTGTGGTTGTCCGTCGCTGTCCGGATCCATGACAGGTTTTCGAGACTTCCCGTGGCGATATTCTTGTTACTGTGGATAAGGAACTTCCAGGTCCCCGGCGTTACCTGATCCGGGTTACTGATCTTCAGATCGATCCTCCCGTCAACGATACCATCTGATTCATCGTAAAATGGGCCGAGGGTCCGATCCGGTGCAATGACCGTCACTGATATGGGATCGGTAATATCACCGCTGTAGAGCGAGACGATGATATACCTGGTACCCGCAGTCACATTTTTTGAGAACAGGGCGCTGTTGTTGCCGGTCATCGTCCCGGTATGTCCGGTAAGGTGACCCATGACCGCAATCTGCCCGGAACCGTTCAGGGTTTTCTCGCCGGCCAGTGACGGGCTGTACGGCTCGCGGGGTATGTTCCCCGGCAGTGCGAGCGCAAGTACCAGTATCGCCCCGGCACAGAGCAGCATCCCGATCCAAAGGCCCCTCATGATAACAACTGTTCGCGTGAATCATATCAGGATTCCTTTTTTGTCCCGCCCGGTTCTGACGACATGTAGAGTGTTTGCTCATAAATCGTTTACATACGCGGCCCGATTTTCCTGATGTAAACGCACCGTCTCATGGCGCGTGCATCCTGTAATAACGGTGAAACCATGATCCAGAAAAACCACTTCCTGATATTTTCAGGCTTTCTCGCAGGGCTCATCCTTGCATTTGCAGCGATGACCCTGTTTTTGCCAGCGTATGCGGGAACCCCAGGTTCCGCCCCGGCATTCCAGCCTCGTGTGCAGCAGAATGTGACCGTCGGATCCGGTGATCTGCCTCAGTTTTCTTCGACTGATGATGCCCGGGCATTTCTTCAGGCTCACACGGATGGCGGGGATCTGCCCGTTCTCTTAACTGAAGGGACTGGATCGGCAGCTGCCCTCATAAACGGCACCCGGACCTGGCGATTCGATGTCGATACCTCGACGTTCAAACCGGACGAGTATATCATCACGGCCAGTGCCATCCTGCAGGATGCGACCGGCTCGGCCCTCTTCAATGTCCTTGATCCATCGCAGGGAAGGATCACAACGCAGTTCCAGCAGCAGGCTCCATTACCGGCCACGAACGGATCTTTCATTACCATCAACCCGGTCGGCGATCATTACATTGGAGACAAATTCACGATCACCGGGCGGACGAACCTTGCTGCCGGTGACGAGATCCTCGTTCAGGTCTATTCCTCGTCCTTCAGACCCACCCAGAAGAGCCAGAGCGGGGAATTTTCCGGGGCAACCGGGACCGTCAGGACATCGGCCTCAGCCCAGCCGGTGACGGCCGCAA
Source organism: Methanoregula sp. (assembly GCF_028679125.1). GTDB lineage: Archaea > Halobacteriota > Methanomicrobia > Methanomicrobiales > Methanospirillaceae > Methanoregula. The sequence continues at coordinate 20,718 of NZ_JAJRCG010000004.1, forward strand.
CGCAGGCCCCGCTGTCCGAGTCCGGCAGGAAATATTCCACCACCAATGTCCAGGTAAAGGATGTTGATGAAGCGGATATCGTCAAGACAGACGGGACTTATATTTATCTCGTCACAGGCAATCGTCTCCATATCCTCAAAGGGTATCCGGCCCAGGAGGCAGGCATCATCTCGACCCTGCAGTTCTCCGGGTCTCCCCAGTCGCTGTATCTTGACGGGGACCGGCTCGTACTCATCACTTCCACACAGCGATCGTATGATTTCAGCCGCTGCCAGCCCGGCGCATGCAGCGGTACGATCCCGATAGCCCAAAAGACCCAGGTGTTCGTGTATTCGGTGAAGGACCCGGTGCACCCCGTTCTCGTGCGCGAGATGGAGCTGGATGGCGTATACAAGGATACCCGCATGATCGGGTCCATGCTCTACTTCGTGACAGAAGATTATCTCGACCTGTATGCCAGCGATGTTGTCTTCCCTGAGGTGTACGACAGCAGCCACGGGTCATTTGTTCCGTCGGTGTATTACTTTGACCGGAACGACCGGAGCTTCTCCTTAACCACCATCGGTGCGGTCGATATACAGGCGACCGGGCCGGTGAAAGCCAGGACCTTCCTCATCGGGTCGGCGGGCACGGTCTACGTCTCCCCCGATACCCTGTTCATCGCGGTCCCCGGGGCCGGCAACGGGCAGGCGATCCAGTCCACCGAGCTGTATGCCTTTTCACTGGACGATGGCGAGCTGACCTATTCTGCCCGGGGCACCGTGGACGGGACGCTGCTGAACCAGTTCTCAATGGACGAGTACGGGGGCAACCTGCGGGTGGCAACGACCGTCCAGGATTACCAGCACAACGGCTATTCCAGCAGGGTCACGATCCTCGATGGCCGGCTGGAGGTCATCGGATCGGTGGGGGACCTGGCTTCTGGCGAGCAGATCTATGCAGCACGGTTCATGGGGGACCGCCTCTACCTCGTAACGTTCCGGGAAACCGATCCGCTGTTCGTCATCGATCTCACATATCCTAAAAACCCGAAGGTCCTTGGCGAACTGCATATCCCCGGGTTCTCCCGGTACCTGCATCCCTATGACGCAACGCACCTGATTGGCGTCGGGAAGGAGTCCACCTGGGGCGGGCTGAAGATTGCGCTCTTCGATGTCACCGACGTGCACAACCCTCGCCTGGTCGATGAAGAAAAACTTGGCGGATACGGCAGCGACTCCGAAGTGCTCCGGGATCACAAGGCCTTCCTGTTTGACCGTGAGAAGGATCTCCTCGTCCTCCCCGTCCGGATTACAGAGGACAATCCTTCCAACCGTGGTGTGAGCCAGATCTGGGGCGGTGCATATGTGTTCGGTGTGAACCCGGACCGGGGATTCACCGAAAAAGGGACGGTAGTGCACTACCGTAATTCGGGCAACCCGAACGATGTGAAACGCTCATTCTACATCGAGAATGTGCTCTATACCCTGGCACCGGATAAACTTGTGATGAGCGATCTTGCCAATGGTACGCAGCTGATCGGGGAGGTCCGGCTCGGGTAATTGCGATTGTGAAGAACCTACGAGCTCCTTTTTTCCAGCACGTAACAGACCGTCCCCTCTTCAGCACCGGTTCCTCCAGGTAGCCGATCAGCCCGGGAAAACCCGCTCTTTTCAAGAACCCGGATGGAGGCTCCTGAATCCGGGTAGGTTGTGGCGATAATCCGGCTGATGCCGGGAAGGGTGAAGATTTCCGGGATGAGAGCCCGGACGGCTTCGGTTGCATACCCATTGTTCTGGAATTCATCCAGCACCGAGTAGCCGAGCACGACGCTATCGTGGTCATTTTCGGCCCCGAGGATTCCGCCGTTGCCTACGAGCACCCGGCCTTCTCCGCCCGGCTCGTTGCGTACCCAGTACCATGTGGAGAAGACCGATCCTCCGGTATCAGAACACATCCGGATAAACTCGCGGATGACATCCTTATCCATGAGCGGCGGCGGCCATGCATTTGGAATGGCTGCATGGAGGAGCCGGGCCAGCTGCCCCCAGTCATTCAGGTCTGCTTCCAGGATCTCCCGGGTTGCCGGGATGAGTTCGAGCCGTTCGGTGCAGAGGGGAGATGTCATGATCCGGGGCTGTCTGTCACAAAAAAGGTTAGTTCTTTTTGTCAGGGGGCTGCCACCGTTTCTTCCGTGCCTGCTCCCACGCGTGCTCTTCTGCGATCCGGAGCACCTCGCGGACCGGCATTTCGATCTCTGCCGCGAAGTCCCGGGCCGGGTCAAACTCCGCCTTGAGCGTGTATACCGAGCCGTGCATCCACCCGAGTTTCACCGGCAGTTTCCGGCTCTTCCCGGTAATCCTGACCTCAATCTCTTCGATGGTCCGGTCCGCGATGAACCGGTGGACTGCCGGGATACACCGGATGCCCAGCGTTCCCAGTTCCTGTGCCATCAGTTCGGCGATCTGCACGCTTGTTGCCGGCAGGCAGATCACCCGTATCAGGTATCCCGGCCGCCCTTTCTTCATAACGATTGGAGTGGCACTCGCATCCCGGGCACCGGCCTCCATGAACCTTGTTATCGCGTTGGCGATCACCTCGCCGCTCACATCGTCCACGTTCGTCTCGAGGATATCAACGGTGTCTTTTGGCAGCTCTCCGGGTGCCACGGCAACGCCGGTCGTCTCCACGACCATGGCCCGGAGCACGTTGGGCGAGTGGGAGGGGTCGCGGGTACCGGCCCCGTACCCGATTGTCTTGATCGTGTATGCCGGCAGTCCTTCTTCACCAATGGCCTGTGCAGCGAACTCGGCAAGGAGTGCGGCCCCGGTCGGGGTGCAGAGTTCCCCGGCATGGATGCCGGAGATGGTGACAAGGCTGGTGTGCCGGAGGATTGCTGCTGTTGCGGGTGCCGGGATCGGGAAGGTGCCATGCGAACCGGTGCCGGTACCGTGGCCGAGCGTGACCGGCAGGATCCGGATACCGTCGACGCCCAGCGTATGGAGGGCGGTACAGGCCCCGATGATATCCGCGATGGCGTCGTCAGCCCCGACCTCGTGGAAATGCACGTGGGTTCCGTGCACCTCCTCCTCGGCAGCATTAATCCGCTCAAAGACCCTCCGTGCCATCGCGAGCGCGGGTTCCGGCACGTGGGGCGCGGCTTCTGCAATCCGCCCCAGCACCTCGGAGAGGGTCCGGTGGACCGGCAGGGCTTTCGTATCGATCCTGAGGGCCTGTATACCGGCGCGGGTCACGCGGGTGATCGACGGCTCCGCTACCACCGCTTTCATCGCCTCCACGACGACATCCCTGTCCGCTCCGCAATCCAGCAGAGCCCCCGTGATCATGTCGCCCGCTGCCCCGTGGAAGGGGTCGAGTATGAGGAATCGCATTATCAGTACCTATAAATCCCTGCGTATATGACTTTTAAGGTAATGCCAGAAGTGCAATTAAGGGTGGATTCCGCGTACCCCGGCGACCAGGGTGGCGGCAAGGCCCGGCTGGATCCCGAGACGATGCTCGCGCTCAAGATCTCGCCCGGCGATCTGGTCGCGATCGAAGGGAAGCGCCGTACCGTTGCCAAGGTCTGGCGGGCACTGGTCGAGGACTGGAACCAGAAGAAGATCCGGATCGACAACTTCACCCGGATCAATGCCGGTGTCAGCATCGGCGACACGGTCAAGGTTGCGAAGATCACGGACGAGATCGAGGCAAAACGCATTGTTCTCGCACCCCCGGAGGACCTCCCGAAGAAGATCCCGATCGCCAACAACCCGCACGTTGTCAACGGTCTCATCGATTTCCCGATAGCAAAGAACGACACCGTCCCGGTCATGCTCGGCCTGCCGTTCATCCAGCCGCAGATCATCGGCTTCAAGGTGGTCGAGGTCGAACCCGAGGAAGCCGTCATCATCACCAAGAACACGTCTATCGAGTTCTCGGACAAGCCGGCCGCGGGTTTTGAGGGAATCAAGCGGTTCAGCTACGAGGATATCGGCGGCTTAAAGGACGAGCTCCAGCGCCTCCGCGAGACGATCGAGCTCCCGCTCCGGCACCCGGAGCTCTTCCAGAAACTGGGAATCGAGCCACCCAAGGGTGTGCTCCTCTACGGCCCGCCCGGCACGGGAAAGACCCTGATTGCAAAGGCGGTGGCAAGCGAGAGCGGGGCACACTTCATCTCGATTGCAGGGCCCGAAGTGATCTCGAAGTATTATGGTGAGAGCGAGCAGCGCCTGCGTGAAGTCTTCGAGGAGGCCCGCGAGAACGCCCCCTCGATCATCTTCATTGACGAGCTCGACTCCATTGCGCCCCGGCGCGAGGAAGTGACCGGGGAGGTGGAGCGCCGGGTCGTTGCCCAGCTCCTGACCATGATGGATGGCCTCGAGGAACGCGGGCAGGTTGTCGTGATCGGTGCTACGAACCGGGTCGACGCGATCGACGCCGCACTCCGCAGGCCCGGCCGGTTCGACCGGGAGATCGAGATCGGTGTCCCGAGCGAGCCCGATCGGATCGAGATCATGAAGATCCATACCCGGGGTATGCCCCTCTCAGAGGATGTCAGCCTGGATGTGCTCGCCCAGCAGACCCACGGGTTTGTCGGGGCTGATCTTGCGGCCCTTGCACGCGAGGCGGCTATCCGGGCCCTCCGGCGCTACCTCCCGGACCTGGACCTCGATGCCGAGGAGATCCCGGCGGAAGTGCTGGACAACCTCAAGGTCTATGGCAGCGATTTCCGCAGCGCCCAGCGCGATGTTGGCCCGAGCGCCATGCGCGAAGTGATGCTCGAGGTCTCCCACGTGAAGTGGCAGAATGTCGGTGGTCTCGAATCTGCCAAGACCGAGGTGCGGGAAGCGATCGAGCTCCCGCTCACCAACCGGCAGAAGTTCGAGGACCTGGGTATCGAGCCCCCGCGGGGAATCCTCCTCTACGGTCCGCCCGGAACGGGCAAGACCCTGATCGCAAAAGCGGTGGCAAGCGAGAGCGGCGCCAACTTCATCCCGGTCCGGGGACCCCAGCTCCTCTCCAAGTGGGTGGGCGAGAGCGAGCGTGCTGTCCGCGAGGTCTTCAAGAAGGCCCGGCAGGTCTCCCCCTCGATCATCTTCTTCGATGAGATCGATGCACTGGCCCCTGCCCGGGGCACGAGCAGCGACTCGCACGTGATCGACAATGTGCTCAACCAGATCCTCACCGAGATGGATGGCCTTGAGGAACTCAAGGACGTCGTGGTCATGGGTGCCACCAATCGCCCGGACATCGTTGATCCGGCACTCCTGCGTGCGGGACGGTTCGACCGCCTCGTCTATATCGGCGAACCCGGCCCGGAGGATCGCAAGAAGATCATCGGCATCCACACCCGGTTCATGCCGTTTGAAGGCTCTACGGTTGAAGAGATCGTGAAGCTGACCGAGCGGTTCAGCGAGGACGCACTTGGGGAACTCATCGAGAATCTCGGAAAGGACAAGATCATCACGGTTGAGGATGTGAAAGCGGTCATCACACCGGCAAAGGACGACAGCACCGGGCTCCCCACCGGCATGAGGCGGAGACGGTTCCTGGAACTGCTGGGCGAGAAGAACCTCACCCTTTCCGACCCGGCCCGCGAGCGTCTTGCAGGAGACCTTGCCGGCATCACCGAAGGCTTCGTTGGATCGGATCTTGAATCACTCTGCCGGGAGGCCGGCATGCTGGCTCTCCGGGACAACGCGACGACCGTCGCAAAGAAGCACTTCGAAGAGGCCCAGAAGAAGGTCCACCCGACGATGAACGACAACCTCCGGCAATACTATGGCAAGATCCAGCAGCATTTCAAGGGTGGGCTGCCGAAGTCGGTCCAGCCACCGGAATACCAGTAACCCATTCCTATTTTTCGCGGGAATAATCGTTTTCTTTGCGAAATTTCTCTCAAACGAGCAGAATCTGCCGCTTACAAAAAAGCTAAAATTTATATAGTGCTCTCTTTAAATGTTTTCTAATGGTCCGGTGTCCCCGTTGCGGGTTTATGATTCCAGAAGGGGAAACCGAATGCGGTCTCTGTCACAGAGATGTATCCAGGATAACAAACCGGCCGCAACCGGCTGGTGCACACCGTTACCATCTTCATGATGATGAACCGGCCGAGGAACCCCGGCATCAGGATATCAGGTACACCGGGGTCTGGAGGCGCTGGAGTGCAGGTCTTCTGGATCTGATGTTTGCAGCAGCCCTTGTATTTGCTGCGAAGAGCGCCTGCGAACTACTGCAATACCCGTCCAGTGTCCCGATGGCGATACTCACGGCCGGTGTTTTTTATTTTTTCCTCTTAACGCCGTTCCTGATAAGCAGCAACTACCAGGCTTCACCGGGAAAGATCGTATTCGGGATCGTTGTAACCGATACCTGCGGAAAGCAGGTATCGTTTTCACGCGCCCTGTTCCGGGAGATCAGCAAGTATGTCTCGCTGCTGCCCGTGGGTCTCGGTTTTGTCATGCTTGTTTTTACAAAAAAGAAGCAGGAACTGCATGATCTCCTGGCTCTCACGGTCGTAACAAAGCGATCGGAAACCCACCTGCTGATGAATACCCCTGGCAATGTGTTCATGACTAACCGGAGCCTGTTCTTTGGCAGGATCATAACCGCGGGGGTAATCCTCTGTTCCCTTCTTGTCCTGCTCTATTTCGGCATGATCCTGCACGAGACGATTACGCCGCAGGGGATAGCCGCCCACAGTGCAGTATTTGCTGCCGATTCGGTTGCCGATACGAACTATCCCGGGCTCTCGCTCCCCCTGTACGATATCGCGCTCGGCCTGATACCCGATGATATGGATACCCTGGTAAAGAAAGTGAATGTCCTGAGCAGGGAGAGCCGGGAGGCTGAAGCACAGCTCCTTCTCAACAGCGCCATGATCGCCCATCCGGATGATCCGGTCCTGGTCATTGCTACCGGGGATCTCATGTACTCGGAAGGGCAGTATGAGACAGCCATCCAGTATTACGAGAAGGCCTTATCGACCAACCCGAAGGATGCAAATACGTGGATCAGGAAGGGGGATGCGTATCTTGCCATCTCGATTGCTGAAATGCAGGGTATGCGTGAGCAATTTAAAACCCTGACATCGGGAGATGCAGATTCGTCCCTGTCATCTGACGCATCCACCATGGATACATTCCGTTCAACGGAATCCTACCGGCAGGCGATAAAAGCGTACAACGAAGCCATCACCATCAACCCGTTCACCAGCATCGAGATCACCGGCAGGGTCCTGGCATCAACCCAGGCTCTTGTCAGCACCTATCAGGGAATCCTGGATGACATTGGCATTGATAATTCAACGATGCAGATTGTGTCCCGGTAACAGGATGTGGGAAATCCTGTCTCATGGTATGATACCGGAATGACGCATTACCCGGTCACCAGCATCATCATACCGATAAGGACCAGGAGCCCGGCAAACAGGATCTGTAAATTCCGGCCGGAACAGTTGTGAGCACACCGCACCCCGATGCGGGCAAGCGGGATGGTAGTAACCGCGAGAATCGCGAAGGTCAGGAGATCCACGTACCCGAACGAGTAGTGCGGAAGGCCTGAAACACCAATCCCGTTGATGATATACGCGGTCACCGCCCCTGCCGATGAGAAGATGAGGCAGGCAGAGGATGTGCCGACTGCCCGGTGGATCGGGTAACCGAGCAGGATGACGAGCGCCGGGACAAGCAGTGCCCCGCCCCCGATCCCGGCAAGGCCGGAGATCGTCCCGATGGAGAAGCCCAGCAGGATATGCATGCCGGCCGATCCCTGTCTCTCGCAGGCAGGACACTCCCGGAGGCTCCAGACCATGCGGATGGCGATCGCGATGATCAGGAAGGCGAAAAAAATCCGGAGCACAATGCCCGGCAGGTGAGCGGCAAGGGTGCCTCCGGCGAGCCCCCCGAAGACTGCGGCTATCCCCATCGGTATAGCGGCGTGCCAGTCAACGGCACCCCGCTTGTGGTGGCCGAGCGCCCCGCTCACCATGGTCGGGAGCATCACGGCAAGCGAGGTGCCGAATGCAATCCGGGTGGCGAGCGTGGAATCCATCCCGCTGCCCGTATACAGCCAGAACTGGACCGGGGACATCAGGACCCCCCCGCCGATACCAAAGAGCCCGGAGGCCGTACCGGCACAGATCCCGGTGAAGAAAAGGCATACGAACTGCACGAGTGGGTCCATGGCATCTCCGGATATTGCAGAGTTATTATCTGCCGGGTCTCAATAGTCTAACGGGGAACTACCATGGGAAGACCCGCACTTCTTATTATTGATATGCAGAACGATTTCGTCCTTGAAGGCATGCCGAACATGGTTGCAGGAGCACGGGCCGTTGTCCCGAAGATCCAGGCCGTGCTTGCTGAGTTCCGAAAGCGATCCCTGCCGGTCTTCCATATCGTCCGGGTGCACCGGGCAGACGGTTCGGACGTAGAGATCATCCGGCAGGAGAAGTTCAGGAACCAGCCATTTGCGGTTGCCGGCTCGCACGGCGCCGCGGTGATCGATGAACTGGCTCCCCGGAATGGAGAGTACGTGCTGGAGAAGATCCGGATGAGCGCGTTCATCGGCACGGAACTCGACCTGATGCTCAGGACCCTCGGGGTCACGACCATTGTTGTCTGCGGGATCCAGACGCCCAACTGCATCCGGACAACAGTCTTCGATGCGATCGCGTACAATTACCCGGTTGTGCTGGTCGAGGATGCAACCGGGGCCGCATCCGAAGAGGTGCACCGGGCCAATGTGCGGGACATGGCAAATATCGGTGTGCGGATTCTGAAGACTGCTGATATTTTCAACCTGCCTGGCTGAACAGGTACTGGATACCCGCTGATTGCCGGGGCGTATTTCCAAAAAAAAGAGAGAGATGGGATGAATCCCTATTCGCAGTAGATATCGCTGGCCCACTCTTCGATGACCCTCTTGGGAGGCCGGCCGCCCCGGTGGTGCCGGTGCTGCTGGGAGGAGCGGTCGTGCTCCGTCTCTTCCTCATCATCGGTATCTTTGCCGGGGGTTTCCGCGGGCTTCTCCTGCCCTGGCGGTACCTGCTGGTCCCTGCGGGGATAATGGCGCTGGCTGCCCGGGTGCCTGTTCTGGCCCTGAGCCGGGCCCTGGCTCCGGTCCCGCCGGTCATGGCGCCTCCGCTGCCCTCCCTGATGCTGGCCCTGCTGCGCCGGCCGCGACTGCTGGGATTGCGGAGCCGGCGAGGGCTGACTGTTCGCCGCCTGTTGTGGCTGCTCTGACTCTTCCGCCATGATTGTCCGGCAGATAATTCGGGGGAGAGAGGAGAAATAGTTTGGCATAGCTCTTCATGCAGGCTGTCACCCCGGGGATGGGGATGACAGATAATGAACACCTATATACATCAACGTCCAATTTTGTATGACAAACGGACGCCTCTCACATGTCCAACGTTACCACCCTTCTTGATGCAAAGAGCGTTCCCGAAGCCAAGGCGGCTCTCGTCTGCCCCTCGCGGAACGAGACCTATTCCTACAAACGGCTCCGCGACGAGATGAACCGGATTGGATTCGGCCTTCTCACGCTGGGCGTGAAGAAAGGAGACCGGGTCTGCATCTTTCTTGACAGCTCGCCCGAGTACCTGATCAGCTACTTTGCTCTCTGGCGGATCGGTGCCGTGGCGGTGCCCACCAATATTGTGTACAAGGGAGAAGAAGTCCTGCACGTGCTCCGCGATGCCGGGGCCATCGCGGTCATCACCGACCGGCAGGGCGCCGGTGTGATCAGCGGTATCCGGAAGGATGCCCCCGGGCTCATCCACATCATCTGCGTTGGCGGGGGATGCGATGGGGCGGTTACCTGGGAGTCGTTCCCCCCGGCACCGGTGGACATGCGGCCCGCGAACTGCTCGACCGAGGATCTCTGCCACATCCAGTACACAGCAGGTACCACCGGAAAACCGAAAGGTGCGATGCTCACGCACGGCAACTGGATGACTGCGCTCGACACGGAACGCGACGCCCTCCGGCTCCGGCCCGTGGACACGTACCTCGGTATCTACCCGATGGGCCACGTCGGCCTCTCGTGGGGCCTCTCGGCCATCCGCGCCGGTGGCACGTATGTCATGATGGAGCGTTTCGATCTCGAACGCTACCTTGCCCTTGCCGAACAGTACAGCGTAACGATCCTTGCCGGCATGCCACCGGTCATCCACTCGCTCGTCCATGCCGTGCCCGGGACAGAAGAGCGACTCCGGTGCGCCCGCGTGATCATCTCCGGTGGCGGGGGGCTCCTGCCGGCGGTCTGGGAGGCGTTCGACAAGCGGTATCATATCCCGGTGGCGAACTCGTACGGCCTCTCCGAGACGATCGTGATCGGATCGGGTACGACAACCCTGCCCGAGTATCCCCAGCTCACGAAGAATTACCAGAGTGTTGGCGTTGCGGTTGGCTACACGGAGCTGAAGATCGTGGACACGGCCGACCCGGAGAAGGAGATGCCGTTTGGCGAGAGCGGGGAAGTTGCCATCCGTGGCCCGGCGGTTGCGAAAGGGTACTGGAACCTGCCTGACGCTACCCGTGCCGTTTTCCGTCATGACGGCTGGTTCCTGACCGGCGACATCGGGAACCTTGATCCTGAAGGAATTCTCTGCATCACCGACCGTAAGAAGGACATGATCATCATGTCGGGCTGGAAGATCTACCCCACGGAAGTGGAGAATGCCCTTGTCCGGCACCCGTCCGTGGCGGATGTCGCGGTCTTTGGCGTGCCGGATGAACGGCGGGGAGAGTGTCCGGTTGCCGCCGTCGTGCTCCGGCCCGGGACAACCCTGACCGAGGCGGAGTTTGAGGCCTACTGCCGGGATCACATGGCCGGGTACAAGGTCCCGAAGAGGCTGATCATCGTGGACTCGCTGCCCCGGGTCCATGGCTGGAAACTGCTGAGACGGGACCTCCGGCAGAAATTCGGCGAAACACGCTCCTAATCAGATTTGGCGGAATATTCTGCGACAAAATCCCGGGGGAGCCCACAAACCTTTTTAAGCGGCATTAAATAATACTCTCCGGTACATCCTCTATGGCCGCCCCGACAGATACAAAAAGCAGGATCCAGGATATCGACATCAACGTGAAGTCCAGGAAACGGACCACCGGGATTGTCGGTCTCAACCTGTTGCTTGATGGCGGTTTTCCCCCAGGGACGCTGGTCATGATCTACGGGACGCCCTTGTCCGGGGTCGACCTCGCGGCCCAGCAGTTCTGGAAGGCGGAAGGCGGGGAAGAGGGGACATTCTTCGTGAACGATGGAGACGTGGAGGTGGGCATGATCGATGCCAGCGAGCTGCATCCCGAGATGTATCTCCCGCAGATGGCGGGTGGCAGGATTGTCGTGGATTCGCTCTCAACGATCGTCCTGAAGTACGGGATTGACGGGGCGCTTAAGTTCCTCCGGCTCGCCCGCGAGGAGATGAAGACCCGCGGGGGCAACCTGCTGGGCATCGTCTATACCGGTATCCATTCGCCCATGGAGATGACGAAGCTGATGCGTGCGGCTGATGTTGTTATCGAGTTCAAGACAACCATCCAGCAGTCCGAGATCGAACGGACGTTGTGCGTTCATAAGATCAGGAATGCCGCTGCACCCCAGCGGCTGCTGCCGTTTATTATTACCGATAAGGGTATTGAAGCATCGACAACGTCAAGAGTGGTGTAAGGATCTCTTACGGTGCCGGAACCATCAATAATTTTTCCGGCAGCCGGATGGTGTTCCGGAGCTGTTTTGAAAAAAATTACAGTGAGACCGGGAACGGGTAATCGCCATCGATCACGGTATACTGTTCTCCCGAGGTCATGATCACATCGACCACGACCCGGTCCGTGCCGGTTGTTCCCATCAGCGTCACGCTGGTGCCGGTTTTCGGGCTGTCCCGGAGTTCCTGTTCCGTAACACAGTCCGACCGGATAACCGTCACGGTCATTCTCTGGACCATGCCGAGTCCCAGCCCGCCATTGAACCGGGTTGTGATGGTCGGGTTCTCCGCGATAGTATTCCGGTCCACCGTGATGCTGACCGATTCGTAATCCGGGACGGTCTGCACCGGCCCGGGGGTGAGGGAACAGGCAGTCCCGGGAGTGGGCGACGAAACCTGCGGAGCTGTACCGGCGGTTGTCATGGCCGGCTGAGGCGTTGCTGAAGGACCGGGCGCAGCATGCGTGCAGCCCGAACCCAGGAGACAGAGAACCAGAATGAGGGGGAGCAGGAGCCGGGATAAATTATGCATGGTCATGCATCTCATCCGGAGGGTGTTAAGCATTCCGGATTATTGCCCTACCGTCCCGACCGGCTCCCGTATGCAGGACCCGGTTCCCTACCCTTCTTCATAATCACCGTGAACGTGTTCACAAATCTCAAGAGTGCGGAAACCATCCCTCGTCGGAGAACCCTGCCACCGGGAGTACCTCTCCTGCCAGATACTCCTGTCTCTCAAATTGGGCTCTTTTTGCTAAACAGAACTCATTTTGACCGTATTTATTCAGCCCCTGGAATTTAGGGTAACCGAAAAACTTCGTAATTCACCCAGAACACCCTACTAATTCATTTTAAATCGCGGTATAATGCCCCGGATTCCGGATTTTTACGTCTGATCGGTAAAACTTCGCAAATAGACCCTGTGTAATTTCGCGATCAGGTAGGGGGATGAGGTAAAGCACGTATCTGGAAGTGGGGATGAGCCATGGATCCGGGATCACAGTATGAATAATTTGAATTCTCCCGGAACATTTTGAAAAAGGTGTTGTCAAAAACCATTTTTTATAGGAATGATCACCCCCTCTTGTACCCTGTTGTCCCCCGGGGGAGACTGGTAGCGCAGGAAGGGGACGATATTATGTTCTGAGAGGGGTTTTCTCCCGAGTAAAAAGTTTGCCGGGTTTTCTAAGTTTTTTATCACTTCCCCTCAAAACAATCCTTGCACAGCGCAGTCTTCTTCACCAGCCCGGTCACCCGGATACAGTTGCTGCACCCCTGTACTCCGCAGTGCCCGCATTCCCGCAACTGGTCAGCCGGAACAACCTTCCCGCAGCGGGGGCACTCATAATACTCCTGTTCGCCCGGCGCAGGGGTGCCCCCGTCGCCGGAAACGTCGCCAGACTCCCGGCTCCGTGAAGAGTTCACAGGAGTAAGAGAATCGTATATTGCGAACTGGACAGCGCACGTCTCGCAGATAACCCTCCAGAAGAGGTTCCCGAAGATCAGGAAACAGATCCAGAAGAGGGGTAATGTTGTCACGTCTTTGATGGATGTACTTACCAGACCGGTGACCTTGTCCGTGGACGTTCCGGAGGTTGAAAAATCGGTCATGATCCCCAGCACGGCGATCAGGAGGATCCCGATCACGCCAAGAATGTAGACTGGCCTGATGAAGTTCCGGCCGATACAGCGTTTGAAGGGAAGCCGGCTCATGGCGCCGGTCTTCTGTGGTGCCGGTTGAGGGCTTCGCACCGGGCGGGATACGCCCGCTGGCGCTTCGTCTGCAGAGGCTTCGGCTTCGTATATCCGGCCTTCCGCCCGGCTCACGATAGTCCGGTTATCCGGGCGTTGTTTGGGGAACGGGTACCCGCATTTATTGCAGAATTTTGCCTGGTCGTCAACTGCCGCGGTCCCGCAGCTCGGGCATATCTTTGTCATAACCTTCCGTAAAAGATATTGGTTGTGTCATTGCCGATGAAGGTATTGATATGCAATACTTCCCGCATGCCGGGATGATCCTGATGATTGAAGGGGATAAAAAAAAGAATAGAAAACAGTTGTTGTAACCCTTTACAGCGCGATCCGGACTTCCTTTGCCGCTTCGCACATGTTCTTGAGCTTCCAGTACGCCGACTCACGGCTCCGCATCCGCATCCCGCAGTCCGGATCGATGAGCAGGATCTTCGGGTCGAAGTACTCCACGCCCTTCTCGATCCGCTTCCGGATCTCCGGCACGGTCTCGACTTCATCGGTGGTGGAATCAATGCACCCGTACCCGAGCATGTGCCCGGTCAGGTCCCGGCGGGAGAGGATGTCGAGGTTGGCCTGGTTCTTCGCGAACTCAAAGTCAAAGACGCTGACATTGTATTTCAGGATCTCATCGATCACGTTCGCGATGTTCCCGCAGACATGCATGCAGACCGGGATATGGACCGAGGACGCGATCAGTTCCACCGCCTGCTTCCCGATCGCGAGGTCGGCGATGCCCGTTGAAAGGATCGGCTCATCGAGCTGGAGGAGGGTGATGCCCGTGGCTTCAAGGCTCTTTGCCTCGACAACGAGTGCAGCAGCAAGGTCGAGCGTCAGTTCCTCCCTGTTCCGGTACATCGGGGTGCTGATATGAAGACCGTGGGCAAGGGTCGAGGGCCCGGTGATGATTCCCTTCACCTTCGGGAACTTCGAGAGGGCGTATTTTGTATCCGCAACGGTGATCGCGGCAGCGGCCGGCTGGATCTTCCCTGTCACGTCCTGGCCTTTGACACCGGGCAGTTTCCCGGCAAACGCCCCGATCATGTCTCCCCGGACCTGTCCGTCCGAGATGATATCGATCCCGGCCCCGATCTGGTCGGCGACCGCGATCCCGACAGCCCCTGCCAGCGGGTCAAAGAGACTTTTGAGCCCGCCGGCTTTCACGACCGGATAACTGCCGACAACGGTCGTTGCCAGCACTTTGTTAATGAAATATGCTTTCGACATAGGGAATGAGGCCTGGGATAATTACAGATCGATTGTGTCCCGGAAGGAAAAATAGTTCGTGGTCCCGGATTACGGGACCAGGCGGTGCATGTCGCGGGGGAAGAGGACTGCTTCCCGGACATTTCCCAGGCCGAGCATGGTCATGACCAGACGGTCTGCTCCAAGACCCCAGCCCGCGTGGGGTGGCATGCCGTACCGGAACGGCTTGAGATAGAACTCGAAGCTCTCGGGGTTGAGTCCTTTCTTCTTGATCTGGTTGACGAGAATATCGTACCGGTGTTCCCGCTGGGCGCCGCTTGAGAGTTCCATCCTCGGGTGCATCATGTCGAACGCCTTGCAGATCGAGGGATCGTTCTCGTACTGCATCGCGTAGTAAGGCCGGATCTCGGAGGGCCAGTCCACGATGAAGTAGTGACCGCCCATCTCTGCACCGATCGCCCGCTCGGCTGCGGGGCTGACATCGTCGCCGTACTTGATCGGGTCCTCGATCTTTTTCGCCGCAATCTCGATCGCTTCTGCGTACGGGAGCCGGGGGAACGGACCCTTCGGGACTGCGAAGTCCTCCACACCGATGTTGGCGATCTGGACGCTGCACGTCTTGTCCACGTACTCGTAGGTTTTTATAATGAGATCTTCGAGGATGCGCATGACCTCAAGGTGGTCGGCGAACGAGACCTCGATATCGATCGAGGTTGCCTCGTTGAGGTGCTTTGTTGTGGCGTGCTCCTCGGCCCGGAAGATCGGGCCGACCTCGACTACCTTCTCGCAGCCTGCTGCCATCATCATCTGCTTGTAGAGCTGCGGGCTCTGGTTGAGGAAGGCCTCCTTGTCGAAGTAGGCGATGGGGAAGAGCTCGGTGCCGCCCTCGGTTGCCGCGGCAACGATCTTGGGGGTGGTGATGCTGGTGAAACCGGCATCATGGAAGTACTGGTGGATCGCAAAGGTTGCCGCGCTCCGGATCTCGAAGACGGCTGCCACGCGTGGGCGCCGGACATCAAGGAACCGGGCATCGAGCCGGGTGTCGAGCTCTGCCTGGACTTTCTCGGAGACATCGAGCGGGAGCGGGGTCTCGGCAAGGCTGATGATCTCGATCTTCTCGGGTACGAGTTCGCGGCCGCCCGGGGCCTTGTCCATCGCCTTGATGGGGCCGCTGACCCGGACTACCGATTCACGGGAGACGGCCTTGAGGGCGGCAAGAACCTGTTCTGAAACTTTCTTCTTGGGAATGGTCACCTGGATGATACCGGTCCGGTCGCGGATCAGCATGAAGGCAAGGCCGCCGAGGTCCCGGACCTCGTGGACCCAGCCGGCGATCTCTGCCTGGCCGCAATCCGGTGTCACCGATTGTATGGGTACGCGCATCAAAATCCTATAACAATGGGTTGGGAGGGATTATGGATTTTCCCCCATTCAGAAGAGACGAAATGCCGGCCGTTCCTGCATCCGGTAAACCGGCCGGCACGTCAATTCCACAATCCATATAATATCACCAAGCGCCTCTTTATGGGAAGAACTATGGCAGATACTACAAAAACCCCCAAACCGGAGGAAAAGGCCGGCTGGAGCACCGGTACCAAGGCGCTCGTCGGTGTCATCGTGCTGGTGCTGGTCATTGGCACACTCGCAATCTTTACCCTGTCCGTTGCCGTCGTGGAAAGCCAGTCCGATTCCGAATTCCCCTACACGACAACCTACCGCGTCTCCCTCCCTGACGGCGTGCCGGTCACCATCGGGAACAGCCACATCCTCGTTGCGTCCTATAACGATGAGCTGTTCTGCGATGTGGACGGGACAAAAGAGAAGATGGTTGTGGGCCAGCAGCGCGTCATCAGCCCCCGTCATGCAATAGTAACTGTGGCAGGCATCTCGGCCATTGAGACGGATTTCCAGATCACGCTCACCTACCTTGGATCCACCGGCAGCACGGCGAACTTCGATATGAGCGTAAAGACCTCCCGGCAGATCCCGGAGTTCGTGATCAGCAAACTGATCCCCTCCAGCATGAACGCCAGGCCTGCATAACCGGCGACCGGGCACATCTCTTTTTTACCGGGTACTCCCCGCAGTCACTTCCCCGATCAGGAACACATCAGTACGATAATCCTGTCTCCAGGGATGGGAAACTGAACCCTTCTCATGTCCTCGTGCTGCCCGAAGGAATGATTATGGATACCCTGTGTCACGGGAGATAGGGTAGGGAGAATATCCTGAACCGTTCTAAATGGACCGTTCTAAAATGATAAAAAAGTGACCCGCCGGGATCATTCTTTCTTTTCGGATTCCGTGGAACTCTTCTGCATGCCGGGATGCCGGATCACGTTGATGACGATCGATGCCACGGCCAAGAGGGAAACCCCGATGATCGCATAGACGATCAGGCTGAAGTTCTCCTTGACAATGGGAAGGCTGCCAAAGAAGAACCCGGCAAGCGTGAACGCACAGACCCAGAGGAAGGCGCCGATAATATTGTAGGTGAGGAACCAGCGGTAGCTCATCCTGCCGACTCCGGCCAGGAATGGCGCGAACGTCCGGATAAAAGGGATGAACCGCGCGATCACGATGGTGATGCCGCCGTACTGGGTAAAATATTCCCGGGTCCGGTCAAGGTGCTCGGTCCTGACGAAACTGTATTTTTTCTCAAGGACTTTCAGGCCGGTGGTGTGCCCGATCCAGTAGTTGACGGTGTCCCCGAGAACCGCTGCGGCAAAGAGGGTGATGAGGAGGATCTCGATATTGAGATAACCCGCCCCGGCCAGCGTACCGGCCACAAAGAGCAGCGAGTCGCCGGGAAGATACGGCAGGACAACGAGCCCCGTTTCACAGAAGATGATCGCGAAGATGATCAGGTACGTCCAGAACCCGTAACCTGCGATGATCCCGGGGAGGTACTTGTCGATATGTAGCACCATGTCGATGAAAATAAACGGCAGATCCATTTCCGGATATATCTCTTACGGGATACCATATAAGTTCCATTCGTTCAGGAAACGCCGGCCGGTTGTGCGCGTGATGAGAAACCCGGCCCCGGATTTTCTGGTTCAGGATCTATCAATAAATGATATTTATTAAGGCGAACAATAAGGAATACAGGTGGATGTATGAAGACTGTCCATGAACCAACCTATTCCTTTGTCATACTTACACTCATCCTGATCATCATCGATACCTTCCTTGCCTGGGTATCGGTCACAGTAACGCCGACGGTTGGCAATGGTATGGTCTCGTGGCTGTATTTTGCTGTTGCGTTCAATGTCCTCTTTACCCTCTGGTTCGGTGGGTATGGCGCAATTGCTGCCTATGCCGGGACCCTTGTCGGTTCCGGGCTTCTGGTCTCTGATGTGCTCAACCAGCACCCGCTGGTGGCCCTCCTCTGGGCAATGGCCGGTCTCATCCAGGTGCTCATCCCGTTTGCCGCGGTCCGCAGTTTTGGCGTGGACTTATCGATGAATAACCCGCGCGATTATACCTACGTGCTCCTGTTCGGGGTGATCATCAACAACCTTGTCGGCGCTGCCTGGGCCACCTGGACCCTCTCGCTTGCCGAGCCCGTGGCGATGACATCGGTCTTTACGGCCTGGTTCATCGGCAATGCGGCGGTCTGTCTCATCCTTGTCCCCCTTTGCCTCAAGCTCTTCACGCCCAGGATGGAAAAGAGTAAATTGTACGTGAAGAATTTGTGGGACTGACCCCGTCTCTTTTTCCCGCCAGTCCCGCTATTGAACGCCGGAAATATGCGTGTTTCGCACGCATCTGCCTTCCACGCCACTCCGTTTCCTGTTCGCCGCCCGGAGAAGGGCAACGAGGATCAGGATAGTGGAGAGAAAGGTGGTCCGGTTTTCCCGGGGTCTTTGATATTGGTGAACGCAAACGAGCGGATTTGGCAGATCACGCGATGAGTTCCTCGTCCCCCGCCTGCCACTTCGGGGCAACAATGCAGAGGAAGACGAGATCGCCTGTGCCGGTATTCCGGATGAACTGCCGGGCGCCCGGGGGGATATGGACGATCTGGCCCGGCCGGACGGGTGCTGATTCGCCATCGATATGCATCTCCCCGGTGCCATGGAGGATGTAGTAGAGTTCCGTTGAACGCGAAAGCCGGTGGGGGAGGGTTGACTCACGGGCCGGGACGATGGCATGGGCGATGCTGCACGAGAGCCCGCCCGTTTCCGGCACCTTGTCGGGATGGAGGAGCTCGCAGAGGATAGAGCGGTCAATGACGCGTTCGTGGGGGCAGTCGGCACTATCACGGATGAGCATAATTTCTCATTAGGTGATGGAGATGCCGGCGTATATATGCCCCTCGCATCCCGCAGTATCCCCGGGGATACCCTGTATCCTCCGGCACAGCACATATTTATCCCGCCCGGCAGGCATCATTACACTAGTGGTTATCATGAAGATCATTGGCATCAACGCGAGCCCGAGGGGCGAGAAGAGCCAGACCCGCCGCCTTGTGATGGGCGTACTCGAAGGCGCCCGGCAGGCCGGGGCGGATATCACGTTCGTGGACATCTGCGGCCTTGAGATCAAGTACTGCACGGCCTGTGGCACCTGCTATGCAACGGGCGAGTGCATCCATGACGACGATTTCCCGGCATTGCTGGAGAAGATGCTGGAAGCGGACGGGATTGTTCTCGGCTCCCCGAACTATATCAACCAGGTTTCGGGCCAGCTCAAGACCATGCTTGACCGGATGGCGGATGTTGTCCACTGCCAGGCATTCAGCGGCAAGTACGGCTGTGCGGTCTGCACGGCCGGCGGCTCGTATGCGAACGAGGTGGCGGACTACATGAACATGGCGCTCTCGAATTACGGGGCGATAACTGTCGGCAAGGTAGGCGTGCATGTCGGGGCTGACCCGCATGCAATTGTCGGCGCTGAAAAGGAAGCCAAGGCGCTCGGCAAGAAGCTGGCTGAAGCGATCAAAACGAAGTGGTCCGACCCGGCGCAGGAAGCGATCCTGAAGGAGCGCAAAGAGTACTTCAAGCGCATGATCTCGTTCAACAAGGATCTCTGGAAGCACGAGTACGATCACTGGAATGACTTAGGGGAAATGAAGTAATTCCTCTCACCCGCCCACCCCCTTTTTTTGTGTTATTGTATACAGTTTCTTCCGGTACTATCAGGTGCTGGTTTTTCTCTATCAGCAGGGAGAGGAAGACGCAGGCTGGCAGGGTGAGGGATGCTGGGATCCGGGTGTAGCCCGCAGGCCGTTCACAGAATCCAAAAAAATATAAAATGCGGATCGTTTATGCCGATGTCCGCTTCTTGATCATCTCGAGGGCTTCGAACGCCTCTTTCCGGACCATGACATTGTCATCCGAGAGGAGACCGGTCAGGTGATCGACCGCCTTCTGGTCGCCTATCTCACCGAGCAGGAGGGCAGCCCGCTTCCGGACATCGCTCTGGTCGTCTTTTAAGACCATGATGAGCGGGGTTGTTGCCGGCTGGCCGAGCATCCAGAGGGCTTCCATGGCGCCGGCCCGGGTCCGGCTGTCCCCTTCGCGGAAGACCTGCATGAGCGGGGCGATGGCGGGAACCCCGAGGGCTGCAAGCGCCCTGACGGTCTCGATCCGCACCGACCGCTCTGGATCGCCGAGACACTCGATGATCTTCGGGATGGCCCGGGTATTCCCGATCTGCCCGAGCACATCAATGGCACCCTTCCGGATGCCCGGGGTCTGGTCGCCGAGCGCTGCGATCAGGGAATCGATGGCCGGTTCGCCGATCGTGACGAGCGCGAGCGATGCCCTGCGGCATACGTCATCGTTCCTGTCGATCAGCGCCCGGATCAGCGGCTCAATGGCAGGTGCCCCAAGGGAGCAGAGGGTAGCCATCGCGGACATCCGGACCTTCTCCTGGGGGTCGTTGAGGCATTCGATGAGGGGGGCAACAGCCCGGGCATCCCCGATACGCCCGAAAGCGACCGCGGCCTCGTGCCGTACGCCGGTATCTGCGTCTTTCAGGGCTTCAATAAGGGCCGGGACCGTCTGGATCTCACCCATCAGGCCGAGCGCCTGGACGGCACCCCGCCGGATCATCGGGTGGCTGTGTTTGGTGGCCTGGACAAGGGGGCCGATAGAAGGCTCACCGATCAACTGGAGTGCCCGGATCGTCTCCTGCCGGACATCATCGCCGGGATCTTCCAGTGCCCCGATAAGGGAATGGACTGCCGGTGCCCCGATCTTGCCGAGCGTATCCGCAGATCCCCGCCGGATGATCCAGTACTCATCCCTGAGCCCCTGGATCAGCGGCTCGATGAACGGTTCGCCGAGATCGCCAACCGACCTGACGGCCGCCCACCGGGCATCAAGATCCCCCTCGGTAAGGGCCCGGAGGAGGGTGTCGTAGCGCTCCTTCTGTGCCTGGACACGCGCCGCATCCGCCTCCTCTTTCCCTGACTTGAACAGGTTGAGGAACTTGTTCGCAAAACTCATATGATTTCTCCGAACGAATATTAGAATAAAATCATTCAAATAGGTATCGGATACGAAATTACCGGAATTCCGGTATTTCCGCCCGATATTTTTTAAAAAAAAGGGGAATTTTTACGATTTTTTACGATGCGTAACCCACGGTGAACTGGGTTGTTCCCGAGGTGGTTTTCGGGACATCGTAGGCATAGAGAGTATAGGTCCCGGTTGGCATGGTGTTGTCCAGGGTATAGGCGAAGTTCCAGTTCTTGTTTGCCTGGACGGAGAAGGTTCCCAGGGTAACGCCACCGGCATACTGGCCCGGCCCGTATAATACGAGCTGGACCGTCGTGGCGCCGGTGGTACAGAGGCCGGAAAACTGGAGGGTGTTTCCTCTCGCAGCGGCATAACTGTTTGAGATAACGGTGACTTTCCCTCCGCCGATGACCTGGAACTCTTTCTTAACTGTTACCATATTATCCGGATCGGTGACAACGATGATGTACGTCCCCGAAAGGAGTTTTGTTCCCGGGTTCCACGTATAACTCCATCCCCCGAGAGTACCCACATCCGGCTGGGCGATAGAGACGCCGTTCTCATATGCTCCCGCCCCGTACATGGTCAGCAGCACGTTTTTACACCCTTCCGCCGTCCCGGAGAGGATCATCGAATCCCCGATGATCATCTGTTCCCTGCCCAGTATCAGGGTTATGGATACCGGCAATGCGGACGATCCGGATGACGGGGTCGTTGCTGTGACACTGCCCGGAGTACTCGCAGCTGTTTCGGGAGTTAACGCAATAAATACATTGTTCTGGCCGGAGGACACGGTCATGACAGTCGACCAGCTCTGGTAGCCGGTATACCGGATCTCAAGGGTATGGTTCCCGGGTTCGATGCCGGTCAGGGTGCTGGGTGTTGTTCCCCGGAACTGGGAATCAAGATAGACCTGGGCACCCGTGGGGGAAGACGTGAACTGGATGGTTCCTTTTTCCGCAGGCGTTTCATTGACACAACCCGCCAGAAAGATAAAAAAAATCAATGGCAAAATGATTATTTTTCGGATCATGGTGTGGATCTCCCTCTCACGATAACCGTCATTCCGGAGCGATATATAGATTTGCAACCGGTTCCGGGGATTTTTTAAGGGGTCAGCGGCAGGTTTCGATAAGGCCGAGGATATCCTTTGCGAGGGCGATGCTCTTCTCCTCGTCCACCATCAGGGTGTCGAACCGCACCGAATGGCTCACTGCCACCGGGTCGCGGATATCCTGCACGAAGACGTCCGTCAGGCCGCCATAACAGTTGAATGTCCCGATCGAGTTCGGCTCATAATCCGCCGCTTTCATGAGGGCTGCGGCCGGGCCGCTCACCGGGCCATCGCCAATGAACGGGCTGACCGCGATCACGATCTTGCCCTTTATTGCATCTTTTATCCCTTCGCAGGTAAGGATGGGAAGGATGCTCGTGATCGGGTTTGAAGGGCCGATCACGACCGCGTCGCTTGCCTCGATCGCTTCCAGCGCTTCCGGTGTTGCCACCGGGGGTTCGTTGAAACTCCGCACGACCTCATGGATATCGATTTTGCCCCGGGCCCGGACCCAGTACTCCTGGTAGTCGATGTAGCCAATGTCCGTCTTCACCTGCGTGGTGACCTCGGTATCGGTCATGGGAAGGACGGTCTCGCGGACCCCGTACCGCTCGCAGAGGATCTTGGTGACGTTGGTCAGCCGCATCCCGTTCCGGAGCATCTCCCCGCGGGCGATGTGCACGGCCCGGTCCTTGTCCCCGATACCGATATACTCGTCGATGCCGAGATTCTTTACCTCCTCGTGGGTGGTGAAGGTGTCGCTCCGGATGCCCCACCAGGTGTCCGTGTTGAGGATACCGGCGAAGAGATACATGACGGTATCGACATCCGGCGAGATGTGATTGCCCGAGATCCAGACATCCTCGGCGGTGTTGACGATCACCGCAATCTCGTGCCGGTCCATCACTTTCTGCATACCCCGCAGGAGTTTCGGCGTGCCGGTCCCGCCCGACAGGAAGGTAATCATTACTCAATACTTTTATGCGATGTATATGAAGATTCTTTAGTGAACCTGAAGATCATCAAGGACCCGGTCCATGGCTATATCGAGGTAGAGGACTACGCCCTCCGGCTGCTCGACTCGCCCGTGCTCCAGCGCCTCCGCTATGTCCGCCAGCTCGGGTTCTCGTTCCTCGTATACCCGGGTGCCAACCACACGCGCTTCGAGCACTCGCTGGGAACCATGTTCCTTGCCGATGTTGCCGGCCGCAGGTTCCAGCTGCCCGAAGATGAGCAGCGGCTCGTGGTTACCGCCGCCCTTCTCCACGATATCGGCCACGGACCGTTTTCGCACGCGTGCGAGCCCCTGATGGAGCAGTACCTCCACCGCACCCACGATGAGATCGACCCGATCATCGATGAATGCGCCGGGTCCCTGCTCCGCGAGGCGGGTGTGGACCCCGCGGAGCTCTGCAGTGTGGTGAAAGGGAAGCATCCGCTATCAGGTATTATCCATGGGGATTTCGATGTGGACCGGATGGATTACCTGCTCCGTGACGCTTACTATACTGGCGCCCCGTACGGCACGGTCGATGCCCAGCGGCTGATCCGGCACCTGATCCGGTACCCTGACGGGACCGTGCTGGACGAGAACGGGGTGAATGCCGCAGAATCGCTCCTGATCGCCCGGACCCTGATGCGCCCGACCGTCTATTATCACCACGTGAGCCGGATCGGTGAGAGCATGTTCCAGCTGGCGGCGCTGGAGCACTGTGCCGGCCTCACAGAGGAGGAGATACCGCAGTTCCTCCGGATGGATGACGCGGGGTGCATGCATGCCCTGCGCACCTCCCCGGATGCGGTTGCCCGTGACCTCACGCTCCGGTTGTACGAGCGCAGGCTGTACAAGAGGGCGGTCTATGCCGGCAGCGACCAGGTGAACAGCGCTACCTTCCAGGATGGTCTCTCCCTGGAAAAATCCCGGGAGATTGCGGCCCGGATCGCCGGGCTGGCGGGAATCCGGCCGGAGGACGTGCTCGTGGACATCCCGCCGATTCCCCATGAGATGTCCCTTGGTGTCCGTGTACAGAGCCGCAATGCGATAACGAATTTTGAGGAGCTCTCTCCCCGTATCCGCACGCTCAACATGACCCGGCGCGAGCAGTGGCGCCTCGGTGTCTACACGCTTCCGGAGCACCGGGAGATCGTGACCGATGCCGCGTGCGAGATCCTGCATATCCGGAAACCGACACGGCAGGACACGCTGTTTTAACCCGTAAACCGCCGGTATCCTGGTATACCGGGGCAAAAATCCCACGGGAGTCTCCCGCGCGGCTCGTGAATAAACAATAATATATTACGGTTCCCTAACACTCCCCATATGCAACACACAGTCCTTGCTGCCATCCTGCTCGTTATTGCATGCGTCATGATGGCCGGGTGCTCCGGGAGCCAGGGCACTGCAGCGACGGCAACCCCCACGGCGGCTTCGGTCACCCCCGGCGCCCCTGCAGCCACGGCAGTGGTTACGACCACTCAGCAACCCACGTTCGCGCTGGGCGACCATTATCTCCAGAAGTCGTACTCCTTCCAGAGCGAGAAGGATGTGCGGACCGAGCAGTTCCGCGTGGACAACCCTTCATGGGGGATCGACATCGTTGTCCTCCCGCTCAATGACGACCCGCAGTATTGCTGGTTTGAGATGACGGTGACCAACATGGACAACGGCCAGAACGATACCTACGGGTACGGCCGATCCTATGTGTACGAGAAGCACCAGCAGTTCCCGATGTATGTCACCGGGCCCTATACGATCGAGATGAAAGGCAACCGGGTCAAGGTGGATGTGACCGCCGCAAAGCGGAACCCGTGAAAGGAGAAGAACCATGTCTGAAGATATACTGGTAATTGTCTGCGGCGTTGTCGTCATTGTTGTCGCCATTGCCGTTGCGTTAGGAAGTCTCCGCCGCGCGGAGCGGAAAATGCACGAGAGCACCCACAAGTTCAAGGTATATTCGGATCTCCTCAATGCGATCACCGAACTGAATCTTTCGGGCGACGATCCCTACAAGGTGGATATCGCGAAGAAGAACCTTGCCATGACCCTCAACCGGCTCAATCTCGTGGGAAGCACGGGGGTTCTCCGGAGCACCAACGACCTGCTGGACTTCTTCAATGAGTACAAGGACAAGAACCTCGATACCCTCAGGCTCCATAATATCCTCAATACGCTCGTCATCGAGGCCCGCCGCGATCTCAACCCGGAGCATGCCCAGAAGATTGAGGATGCTCAGGTCCGGTACCGCTTCTTTGCGCCGGTGAAGAAGTAGATCCCGCCATCTCCAAATCTCTTTTTATTTCCTGGAGAGATCCAGGTTCAGATGAAATTATTCCCCACTCCTGCACCCCCCTTCGCCCGACAGGGATAGAGCGCAGTGCGATGCCATTGCATCAGCCGAAAATCTCCTTCCGTTACGGGTTCCATCATCGCAGCGTGGGGATGCCCCGGCGCGTGGAGGGGGTCGGCCACATTATTTACGTTCTGGAAAAGACGGTACAGCAGGGAACCAAGCGTCGTATTTTTTGGGTACTGTCCGCTTCCCGGTACCTGAACCAATCCCAAAAAAGTGGTCCGACCCCCTACATCACATTTCCGGTTTTGCACAAAAATCGCAAAAATTACCCCGGAGAATCCCGGGTATGTAGCATGGGGTATTGGAGGGGGTCGGGCACAAAAATTGGTGCCGGGTGTGAGCCGTAACACTATGGCACAAACTCTTTTTGTCCCCGCTCCGACATTGGTATGAAAGGAGAGGCGGTTTGGCAGCCATGACAAAAGAGATCGTAGTCGGGGTGACGGGTGCGAGCGGGGCAATCTATGCCCGGCGCCTTCTTGAGGTGCTCAGTAAGGATGCAAAGGTCCACGTCATAGTCTCGGATGTCGCGGAGAAGATCGCAGCCCACGAGGGCGTCTCGCTCGCGGGATTCAATGCCGAGTATCATGCAAACGACAAGCTCTTCGCATCGATTGCCAGCGGTTCGCACAAGTACGATGGCATGGTCGTGATCCCGTGCAGTGCAAAGACGCTTGCCGCGATTGCGAACGGGTATGCCGACAACCTGATCACCCGCACTGCCGATGTCTGCCTCAAGGAAGGCCGGAAATGCATCCTCGTCACCCGCGAGATGCCCCTCTCCAGGATACACTTAAAAAACATGCTTGCTGCAGAAGAGGCAGGTGCCACCATCATGCCGGCAAGCCCCGGGTTCTACCACAAACCTAAAACCATTGACGATCTCGTGGACATGGTGGTGGCCCGGGTGCTCGACCACCTCGATATCGAACACAATCTCATCCAGCGCTGGAGCGGTTACGATGCGTGAATTTATCGAAAAGATGCGGAAGGCAGGGCTCGTTGTTGATGTGAAGGAAAACGTATCGGCCGACATGCAGGCGCCGAAGATGGCGGCCGGTACCGACAAGCTCCTCTTCTTCCACAATATCGGCGGTCACAAGGCCGTCATGAACCTCACCGCGAGCCGGGCCGCGCTCTCCCTTGCGCTCGGTATCGAGGAAGCGAAGATGGTAAAGACCCTCGCGGACGCACAGTTCAACGGGAAGGTTGTCGAGGACGGGACGCTCCCGATGCAGAAGGTGGATCTCACAAAGCTCCCCATCATGCACCATTTCCCGAAGGATGCCGGGAAGTACCTCACTTCCGCCATCGTCTTCTCCCGCTGGGAGGGTGTGGAGAACGCCTCGATCCACCGGATGCAGGTGCTGGACGACCACCGGGTTGCTGCCCGTCTGGTCGAGGGCCGGCACACCCACGTGATGGTGAAGAAGGCCATAGCGAAAGGCGAGAAACTCCCCATTGCGATCACCATCGGGACGCACCCTGCGGTAACCTTTGCGAGCTGCACCCGTGTTCCCACGGGCATGGAACTCCCGTATGCCGCGGAACTGATGGGCGGCACGATGAAGGTGAAGCGGTGCAGCAACGGTGTGCTCGTACCCGACGCGGAGATTGTGCTGGAAGGATTCATCACGGCGGAACTCACCGACGAGGGCCCGTTTGTCGATATCACCGGCACCTATGACCCGATCCGTCGCCAGCATATCATCGAGTTCACCGGTATGTACATGAAGCCTGACTGCATCTACCACGGGATCCTGCCGGGCGGGGACGAGCACAAGGTGTTGATGGGCTGCCCCTACGAGCCGAAGATCTACAAGGCCGTGGCCGGTGTGACCGAGGTCAGGAATGTGGTCCTGACCAAGGGTGGCTGCGGGTATCTCCACGCAGTCGTCCAGATCAAGAAGAGCACGCAGGGTGACGGCAAGAATGCGATCATGGCCGCGTTTGCCGCCCACACCTCGCTCAAGCACGTGGTGGTCGTGGACGAGGACATCGATCCCACGAATCCCCACGAGGTCGAATATGCAATCGCGACCCGGGTGAACGGCGACCGGGACATCATGGTCATTACCGGCGTCCGCGGCTCCTCGCTCGACCCGTGCCAGCTCGAGGATGGCACGAACGTGAAGGTCGGCGTTGATGCAACGATGGTGCTCGGGCACGAGGCAGAGTTCACGCGGGCCACGTGGTGAGATCATGCACCTTGACAGGGACGATGAACGGATTCTCGCCGGCGAACAGGGCGAGACAAAGCAGAAGATGCTCGAACTCCTCGTAGCGCTGGGCAAGGTCTTCGGGGCAGAACGGCTTGTCCCCATTGCAAGTGCACAGGTGAGCGGGGCGTCTTACAAGACGATCGGGGAGTACGGCCTCCAGTGGCTCAACTCGCTCGATGCAAAAGCCGTTGTCCCGGCAGTGCTGAACCCGATCGGTATGCCCCGGACACGGTGGCAGGAGATGGGCGTTGATGAGGACTTTGCTGCAAAACAGCAGGCCGTTGTCGCGGCCTACGAGCGGCTGGGCATCGCCCTTGAATGCACCTGCACGCCCTACTATCTCCGCACAACGAACTTCGGCGAACACCTCGCGTGGTCGGAGTCCTCGGCGGTCTGTTACGCGAACTCGGTGATCGGGGCCCGGACGAACCGCGAGGGTGGACCCGGTGCCCTTGCTGCTGCGCTCATGGGAAAGACGCCCTGTTACGGGCTCCACCTTGATGAGAACCGTAAACCCCAGGTGATCGTCCGCGTACAGGCCGATACCCGCGACTGGAGTATCGCCCATTACGGGGCGCTTGGCTACCATACCGGCAAGCTCGTGGGCAACCGGATCCCGATCTTCTCGGGGCTCGAGGCCGCTGACCCCGACCGGCTCAAGGGACTCGGGGCGGCGATGGCGGCTACCGGCGCCGTGGCACTCTACCATGTCGAAGGCGTTACTCCGGAAGCATCAAAAGGGCAGTTCGACCTGTCAGGTCTCGAAGTTATTACCGTAGAAGCGGAAGAGGTCACCCGGCTGTTCAAAGAGATCCCGGTCGAGGCCGTGGCCGTGGGGTGCCCGCACTGCTCCCCAAAAGAACTGGAGGAGATCGCCCGGCTCATGAAAGGGCGGGTTGTCAGCAAACCGTTCTACATCTTTGCTTCGCAGGGCGTAATCGATAAAAACCAGCGGACCGTGGACCAGATCGAGACGTGTGGTGCCCGTGTCTTTGCCGATACCTGTATGGTGGTCTCTCCCGTGATGGAGCAGTACGAATCGATCATGGTGAACTCCGGAAAAGCCCTTGCCTATGTGCCGAATATGTGCGCCGCGGTCTCCCGTATCGGGACGATTGAGGACTGTGTGCGGGTGGGGACGGAATAATTCTTTCCCGTTTTCGATCAGGACCGGGGCATGTCTGTTCATGCAATCAATTTAACATCGCGTTTCTCAATCACTGATTGTGAATAACCAGATTATTGTCATTTGTGCAGTGACCGCATTATTCGCCGCAGGCTGTGTGGGTGACCCCGGGGGTTCTGCAACCACAACACCCGTTGTGATCGATTATCAGGGAGATCCCGGATGGGTCCGATATACCAATACGGATCTTCATTTCAGTATCTCCACACCGGTTGACTGGGAGATCCTGTCTGTGACAAAATCTGTCCTCGCGAAAAAAACCACCATGAACCTGACATTGGCCATGAACAGGGTTGTTTTTGCATGCGCCCCGAACATGACGGGATGCGTTATGATATCCGGCATGGATTATTCCGGAGAACCGGTCTCTCCTGACAATGATTCAGGAGACCCCTGGATACCGGACAACCGGTATGAGGAGTTCCTGGTGAATGCAGAATCCGCAACGTTTGAGGGCATTGACGTTACCATAACCAGCGTAACAAAAGACAGCAGGAATTACCTGATCAATGGACATCCGGCACGGCATGCTTCATTTATTGTGCAGATAAACGGCGAATCCCAGACCACCGATTGCTACATCATAGCCCATAACAATGTGTATTATTCCGAATGGTATGCTGCACGGCCCGGATCAACCACGTTTGAGGCTGCGACAGCATCGGATATCATGCACACCTTTGATATCGCACTATAATGGCATTTTTTTAAGCTAATGTGATGAGCATATTATCCCCGATTGTCGCGGCAAAAAGCCGACGGTCAATAAGCGTCCCGGCGGCAATTAAAAAAAGAAAATCCTTCAGCCGAGCAGAAGCAGGATCTTCCTGATCTCCACAACTGCTTCAGGTGTCGGGTTATGGCCCGGGCTGACCCCTTCCCCGTACGAAAGGATCTTCCTGACATCGCCTGCCTTTGTGTTCGCAAACGTGATCTTGTTCCAGACCTTCTGGTCTATCGTGTTCCACGTGCACTGGAGCAGGTGAGTGAGAAGGGCGACATCCGCTTCGGAGAATGACTTCCACTCCGCGCCCATTCCCTGCTGCATCATCTTCATTGCAGTCTCGACCGTCTTCCCGCGGTGGACATGGTACAGGCGTCTTCCCAACTCTGCCTGGGTTACATCCGGCATATGTGTTCCTCCCGTCCCATCATGGGGATGATGAGTGAATCCCGCTGTGCAGCCATATACTTTGTGGCGCCCGTACACGATGATAACGATGTACATGTATCATGTACACTAGGAAACAGAATTCCCGTGATGAGTCAGCCTCTCCCCGGAAGGGAAAGTGCTATTACCCGGCACGGGATAATTCCGATACATCCTGTTATGCCCCCTACAAACGAGGAGGAGCTGGGCAGGAGACGGTTCCAGCTCTACCGGGATCAGGCCGTTGAAGCGGCGATCGAGAAGATACGGCACGCTCCGGCCGCCGAATGGCACTCGTTCTCGGGTGAAGACTATGTGATCCTCAAAGAGATGCTTGGGGAGATCTGGATCAGCCTCGGGCGGGAGAAGTGGCAGCGGTACGCGTTCTCCACGCTCACCCGGCAGGATCTCCATGACCTCATCGCTCTCGGTCACCGGGTAAAAAGCCATTCTCCTGCTGCACCCCTGCTTGAAGAAATGGACGCGATCCTCTCGCACACCCCTCACGGCCATCACTTCGTGTGATCGGACGGGTCAGGGAACCTCTGGTGGAAGCGGGTTTCCACGGGAGGAATGCGGCATACTTTAATATGCCTGCACCCTGTAGGTTGTATCATTAGAGGTGTGCATATGGTTGGTTGGGAAGTCCCGATTGGAGCTGCCATCGCATTCGCTGGTGGCGCGATTGGCACCGGGTGGGCGCAGTCCCGCATCGGAGCCGCTGGAGCAGGAGCCATTGCCGAACGGCCGGAGACCGTGGGGTCCATTATCATCCTCGAAGCAATCCCTGAGACACTCGTCATTCTCGGGTTCGTTGTTGCCGCGATGATCATCCTGATGGTGAAGTGATCGGGCGGCACGGTCGCTGACCTCACGAACACCACGTTCCCCAGCACGTATACTTCTTTCCTTCTCCCGGGCCGGGAACCCCGGGAGTTGCCAGGCAGCAGTACCGCAGCACGCCCCGTGCACAACAGGACGGTGATGCCATGGCCTTTGAGAGTCTCCTGAAATCGGTGGAGGAGAGCGCACACGAGCGGGAGCAGGAGCTCCGCAAAAAAGCGCAGAAACAGGCAGAGGAGATCCGGGCGGATGCACAGAAACAGGCAGAGGAGATCCATGAGCGTGCCATCCGGGAAGCGGAGAAGTCCGCGGCGATCGAGCGGAACAAGCAGCTCTACCTGGCGAAGGGGGAGCTCAAGGAGCAGGATCTCCGGAGCCGGGAGAAGATCTTCGCGGCCGCATTCGATGAGGCAGGTGCGCAGCTGGCCCGGCTCCGCCAGGAAAAAACCTACCCGGCCGTATTTGAACGGCTCACCCGGGAGGCGATCGCTGCCATGGGAACGACCCCGTACCGTCTCCATGTGGACACGCGGGATCGTGACCTCTGCACCAGGACCCTGGCAGCGCTGGGTGTCCGGTGCGAGGTGCTTGCCGATATTGAATGTGCGGGGGGCCTCACTGCCAGCTCTCCAGACGGTCTCGTCAGGATCTCCAACACGGTGGAGTCCCGGCTCGAACGGATACGGGAGCACAAGCGGCGCGATATCTACGCGGTCCTGTTTGGTGACTGACAATGGACTGGGGATATATCAATGCCCGGATGCGGGGGATGAAGAGCCGGCTTCTGGACCACCGCACGCTCGATGCCCTGATCATCCAGCCCGACATCGATACCCTGATAGGCGAGCTGGAGAAGACGGCTTACCGCGATGACATGATCGAGGCAAAAGGCCGGTACTCCGGGATGCCGGCCATCGAGCACGCCCTCAGGAACAACTTTGTCCGGACCTTCCGGAAGATCCTCGCCTTCGCGAAGAACGACGAGGCAGAGCAGTATATCCGGATCTTCCTCCACCGCTGGGATGTCCAGAACATCAAGACGATCCTCCGGGGGAAGAACATTCATGTGACGAACGAGGAGATCCTCGAATGCATTGTCCCCGCGGGCGAGATGGACGAGGCGACCCTGACCGAACTCGTCCGGCAGCAGGATGTCAAAGCGGTGATCGACCTTCTCGCAACGTGGCGCATCCCGTATGCCCGCCCGCTCACGGAGGGGTTCCCGGCATTTGCCACCAGCAGCGATCTCGGGATGCTCGAATGCGCCCTCGATCGCTTCTATTACCAGGATGCGCTCCTCGCGGTGGCGGGGACGGGGAATAACAAGGCGATCATCCGGCAGGTGCTTGCAACGGAGGTCGATATGGTGAACATCAAGACCGTCCTGCGGATGGTCCGGGATCAGGTAGAACCGGAGGAGGCGAAGAAGTTCCTGATCGGCGGCGGGTTTGAGCTCGACGAGAAGAAGCTGGGCCGGCTCCTTGCCCTGCACACGGTTGCCGAGGTGGTTTCAGGGCTCGGGGCCACCCGGTACCGCTTCCTCTCAGACATTCCCGAAGCCGCGCTGGAGGCAAAGAAGATCTCGGTGATCGAGAAGGAGCTGGAGCGCTATCTCGTGCAGCAGGGCGCGAAGTCGTTCCTTGGCGATCCTTTGAGCGTTGCCTCGCTCATCGGGTACTTCTGGGCAAAGTACAACGAGATCACGAACATCCGGATCATCTCGCGCTGCAAGACCGCCGATTTCCCGGTGGAGCACCTGAAGGAGGAACTGGTGTATGTATAAGTTCGTCATCGTGACCGACAGCGACCGGGCATCGGGGTTCCGGCTCGCGGGGGCGGAGGTCTTCGAGGCAAAGGATGTGGAGGAGGCACGGGTGGTGATTCCCCCCCTCCTGCACAAGGACGACATCGGGATCGTGGCGGTGAACGAGGAGTACATGCTCGGGCTGGACGAGAAACTGATGGACCGGATCGAGAAGATGCACCGCCCGCTCATCATCCCGATCCCCTCGAAATCGAAAGAGGTGGACCGGCGGACCTATATCGAGCGGTTGCTCCGGAAGGCGATCGGGTACAACATCGTGCTGAAGAGGTGAAGGAATGATAGCGGGAACAATTTCACGGATCTCGGGCCCGGTGATCATGGCAAAGGGCATGAAAGGGTCCAAGATGTATGACGTGGTGAAGGTCGGGGCCGAGGCCCTCCGCGGCGAGATCATCCGGCTTGAAGGCGACGAAGCGGTGATCCAGGTGTACGAGGACACGACCGGGCTCACGCTGGGCGAGAGCGTGGAGAACACCGAGACCCCGCTCTCCGTGGAGCTGGGCCCCGGCCTCCTCGCCTCCATCTACGACGGCGTCCAGCGCCCGCTGCCCGTCCTCCTCAAGCTGAGCGGGGATTTCATTGGCCGGGGCATCACGGCCCCGGGGCTCGACCGGTCCAGGAAATGGGATTTTACCCCGACGGTGAAGAAGGGTGATACACTTGGGCCCGGCGATGTGATCGGCACCGTGAAGGAGTTCCAGTTCGAGCACCGCGTCCTTGTTCCCCCGAAGATTGCAGGAACCGTCACGGAGATCCGGGCAGGGTCGTTCACGGTAGAGGAGATCGTCTGCGTGCTCGACAACAAGGTCCGTCTCCCGATGATGCAGTCCTGGCCGGTCCGGCTCCCCCGTCCCCACCAGAAGAAACTCGATCCCCTGCTGCCGCTGATCACCGGCCAGCGGGTCTTTGACTGCATGTTCCCGGTGACAAAGGGCGGGACAGCGATGATCCCGGGCGGGTTTGGCACCGGCAAGACGGTCTCTGAGCAGACGCTCGCCAAGTGGTCGGACACCCAGATCGTAGTCTACATCGGGTGCGGGGAACGGGGCAACGAGATGACGGACGTGCTCGCGGAGTTTCCGGAGCTCGTCGATCCCCGGACAAAACTCCCGCTGATCGAGCGGACGATCCTGATCGCCAACACCTCGAACATGCCGGTCGCTGCCCGCGAGGCCTCGATCTATACCGGGATCACGATCGCGGAATATTTCCGGGACATGGGGTACGATGTGGCACTGCTGGCGGATTCGACCTCCCGCTGGGGCGAGGCTCTCCGCGAAGTATCGGGGAGGCTCGAAGAGATGCCGGGCGAGGAGGGCTATCCCGCGTACCTCGCGACCCGGCTCTCGGCCTTCTACGAGCGGGCGGGCCGGGTGGTCTGCCTCGGGAGCGGGGAGCGGACCGGTTCGGTCACGGTCGTGGGGGCGGTCTCGCCACCCGGGGGGGACTTCTCGGAGCCGATCACCCAGAACACCCTCCGCGTTGTCGGCACGTTCTGGGCGCTGGACACGAACCTTGCCTACCGCCGGCACTTCCCGTCTGTGAACTGGATCAAGAGTTACTCGCTCTACCTTGACTGTATCGCGGAATGGTACGACAAGACCATTGCCCGCGACTGGCGGGAGCTCCGGGAGAAGGCGATGTACCTGCTCCAGAAGGAGGTCGAGCTCCAGGAGATCGTCCAGCTGGTGGGCCCGGATGCCCTGCCCGACAGCGAGAAGGCGATCCTGGATGTGACCCGGATGATCCGCGAGGACTTTCTCCAGCAGAGCGCGTACAGCGACACGGACTCGTTCTGCCCTGTGGAGAAGCAGTACGCGATGCTCAAGGTGATCATGACCTACTACGAGCAGATCATCCTGGCAATGAACCGGGGGGTCAGCCTGCGGCAGGTGCAGGCGCTCCCGCTGAGGGCGACCATCGGGAGGATGAAGGAGGCAGAGGATGCGGAGGCGGTCCGGAAGATGATCGATGAGGTCAGTTCGGCGATTGCCCGGCTGGAGGTGGAAAAATGAAGGAGACCCCGCTCCTGACCAAGGAGTACCGGACGATAGAATATGCCTCCGGCCCGCTGATCTTCGTCTCCGGTGTCCTCGGAGCCTCGTTCGGAGAGATCGTGAAGATCACCCTCCGGGACGGTTCGGTGCGGACCGGGCAGGTGCTCGACATCTCGGAGGAGCACGCGGTTATCCAGGTGTACGAGGGCACGAGCGGAATTGACGTTGTAGACACGACCGTGAGGTTCACCGGGGAACCGGCCCGGATCAATGTCTCCAAGGACATGCTGGGCCGGATCTTCACCGGTGTCGGGATGCCCCGGGACGGCGGCCCCGATATCATCCCGGAGGCCGTGCTGGATATTGCCGGCATGCCGATCAACCCCTCGGCCCGGGACAAGCCCGCGGACTTCATCCAGACCGGCATGTCGGCTATTGACGGGCTCAACACGCTCGTGCGGGGCCAGAAGCTGCCGATCTTCTCCGGTTCGGGCCTGCCCGCAAGCAAGCTTGCCGCCCAGATCGCCCGGCAGGCGAAGGTCCTGGGCGAGGGCGAAGAGTTTGCGGTGGTCTTCGTTGCCATGGGGATCACGCACAAGGAGGCCTCGTTCTTCATGCAGGACTTCGAGCGGACGGGAGCGCTCGACCGCGTGGTCTTCTTCATGAACCTGGCCGATGATCCGACGGTCGAGAGGCTTGCGGCCCCGCGGTGCGGTCTCACGGTAGCAGAGTACCTTGCGTTCACCCACAATCTCCACGTGCTCGTCATCCTGACCGACATGATCAACTACTGCGAGGCGCTCCGCGAGATCTCGACCGCCCGCGAAGAAGTCCCCGGACGGCGGGGATATCCCGGCTACATGTACACCGACCTGGCATCCATCTACGAGCGGGCAGGGCGGCTGAAGGGCAAGAAGGGGTCGATCACCCAGATCCCGATCCTGACCATGCCGGACGATGACATCACCCACCCGGTGCCCGACCTCACGGGCTACATCACCGAGGGACAGATCGTGCTCTCGCGGGACATATTCCGGCGCGGTGGCGACCCCCCGGTGGACGCCCTGCCCTGTCTCTCCCGGCTCATGAACCTCGGGATCGGCCCGGGCAAGACCCGGGAAGACCACCGGGGCGTTGCAGACCAGCTCTATGCCAGTTATGCCTATGGCCGCGACCTGCGCCGGCTCGTTGCCATCGTGGGCGAGGAAGCTCTGACGGATCTTGACCGGAAGTACCTGAAGTTCGCGGACGGGTTCGAGCGGCAGTTCATCACGCAGGGGGATGATGATCGGCCCATCGAGACAACGCTTGGCATCGCGTGGGATCTTTTTGCCACGCTGCCCACCGATGAGCTCAAGCGGATCAAGCGCGAGCATATCGCGAAATACCACCCGGCGGCGCAGGAAACCGAACAGAAACCCGAAGAGACCGGGAGGAGCTGACCGGGATGGAGCAGGTCAAGCCCACGCGGATGGAGCTGATGAAGAAGAAGGCGCAGATCCGGCTCGCGGAGCAGGGCCGCGATCTTCTCCGGGAGAAGATGGATGCCCTGATCCAGGAGTTCTTCAAGATCCTCAGTACTGTCTCGGACTCCCGCGACGAGCTGGAGCAGGTCTCCCGGGCTGCCGATCTCGCGCTCCTCATTGCAGAGGCAACCGATGACCCGGTCACCCTGCGGTCGGCTGCGTTTGCCACCCGGCGGTCGATCACGGTCGACATCACTGGCAAGAACATCATGGGCGTCCCCGTGCCGGTGATCGAGAAGAAGCGGGTCTCGAAGAACATGCTTGAGCGGGGCTACGGGATCATTGCAACGAGCGCCCGGATCGATGAGACGGCCGAGCGGTACGAGGTGGAACTCGATCTCCTGATCAAGCTGGCCGAGACCGAGACGACGATGCGCCGGCTGGGATCCGAGATCCAGATGAACCGGCGCCGGGTCAATGCCCTTGAACAGATCCTGATCCCGGAATTGAAGAGCCAGGCGAAGTACATCAAGAACGCAATCGAGGAGCGGGAACGGGAGGACCTGTTCCGGCTCAAGAAAGTAAAGTCTATTCTGGAGCGGAAGAAAAAGAAGGCGAAGGAGAAGAGACTGGCCACAATGAAGTGAAGAGCCCGGATCCGGACCCCCTGCCATTTCCCCGGCCAGCCTTTTCCCCAGGATCTACGTTCACTCATCATCCAAAAGGCAACAATTAGACGTTTTTCAGAGGCTGAAATAACCCCCATATGAGCCAAATAACACTAATCCAGTCTTCGTTCAAAATCAGTACGCTATAATTCGCAAAAAAATGCGACTATCAGAAAACAGGTTCTCCAGAATGGGCCCCGATTGGAAAAATAAGCCCATATTATGGAGATAGTTTTCAAAGAGCTGGTACGTCCCGGGCACCCCGAAAACGAGGGGATTACTCTGGTGAGACCATTGAATTTACCAACTTTTTTATTTATACTGCAGTATAGTTATTTCACTCACGGGACGCTGGCTGTATCCTGAAAGGAAGAATTTCCAGCATGCCCCTGTAAAAATAAACGAATCCAGACATTCCGGGCACTACCATGGACACCACTGATTTTTATGAAATACTGGGTGTCCGGCCCGATGCAACACCGGAGGATATCAAAAATGCATACCACCAGCTCGCGCATACCTGTCATCCCGATGTCAGCACCTTACCCGATGCTGAAGAGAGGATGACGAAGATCAATGAGGCATATGCGGTGGTGAGCGATCCCGAAAAACGCCGTATCTATGACAGGAAACGGGTGACCCAGGAACCGTTCACGGTCCAATGGGAGAGAGATCAGCCTCCCGCCCGCCCGCCGCCACGGACTCACGACCCCCGGTATGAACAGGCCCCTCCGGACCCCGCACCGCAACAACCATGGAAACGGCGGATGCCCTATGCAGCAGGTTTCTGGGTTTCCCTTCTTATCATTTTTATTTTCATCCTGGTTCTCTTCCTCGGGAGCGGAACTTCCCGGACCTCCGCTGAAATACCGGTAGTGACGCCGACGATCGAGCCCATTGTTGTGATAACAACCCAGCAACCGATCGTGGGAAAAACCTTTGAGGCCTGGAAAGGTGAAGGGGATACCCTCAGGAAACAGGACCGGAACGGGGATGCGCTGGACGCTTACGAGCAGGCGCTTAAGATCCGGCCGAACGCATCGGAACTCTGGGTTGCCGAAGGGGATCTCTACACCACGATGGGCAATTTTGAGAACGCGATTGTGTGCTATGACCGTGCCCTGGCATTCGATCCCCGGGCAGGAGAAGAGGTCCGGAATAAGAGCACGGTATTGAAAACCATCAATTCACGGATAGAACAGGCAGAACTGCTTGAAAAACACGAAGATTATTCTGCCGCCATTGGGATCTATGACGATCTCCTTTCCGCAGGTATCCGGAATACCGGTTTCCAGAAACGGATCCTGTCAGCAAAGGTGTATGCCCTCATGCGATCGGGAAGATCCGATGAGGCAGACCGGGTAAGCAAAGTGATAGGATCTCTCTGATGGCACTCCCCGGATAAGACAGGAAGATATGCTATCAGCTGAGTATTATCTTAAATCGTTGCCGGCCGGCCACTCACATGACCCCGCCACCATGACAACAGATCAAGGATGGATATGACTGACACGTGCCCCGGTAATGAAATGCCTCCTCCCCACGATACCCGCCATTTTGACGACTCTGTCCGGTTCATTATGGCACTGAGCACGGCCATCGACAAGTATGGCGGCCACACTCATGATACGGATAACACCATCCGGCAGATCATCAAAACACTGGGACTCAAAGGGGAGATCCTTGCGGTACCCAATACAATAATCATCGCCCTCTGGCAGGATGACCTGCACCACCAGACTATCCACATTGCAACAACCCGGGGAACGAGCTATGATATGACCCGGTTCGGTATGGTGCGGGACCTGATCGTTGACGTGGAAGCCGGCCGGATCAGTCCTGCCGACGGAGTCGTGCGACTGAAGGAGATCGAACATGCGCCTTCCCTCTACGGCAATTACGCGAAGGCGGCTGCGTTCTTCCTCGCCGGGGTGGGCTTCGGGGTGATCCTGGGCATCTCCTGGCTGGATGTATTTTTCGGGGGAGTCCTGGGCCTCGCGGCATTTGGCGTTGAGCTCCTGGCCTCCCGGAGCGGCCTCGTTGTAAACAACACCCCGGAACTGTTCATCTCCCTGATCGTCGCCCTCCTTGCCGGTATCACCGGGGTAGTGCTGCCCGGCATACACCCGCTGGCCGTGACGGTCTGCGCACTCACCATCTATATTCCGGGGTTTGCCCTCACCATCGCACCGCGGGAGATCC
This sequence comes from Methanoregula sp., assembly GCF_028679125.1. Classification (GTDB taxonomy): domain Archaea; phylum Halobacteriota; class Methanomicrobia; order Methanomicrobiales; family Methanospirillaceae; genus Methanoregula. The sequence goes on from NZ_JAJRCG010000004.1 coordinate 59,803, forward strand.
TTCTCGGCGATTCGCTCTCCGGCATCATGTACTTCACGAATGCCCTCTTTGTTTCCGTGAAACTCCTGCTCGGGACCTTTCTTGGCCTCGGCATCGCCCTGTATCTCTTTCCCGTTGCGGTTACGGAACCCCTTACGGGAGTGGATCCCCTCTTTGTCTGGGTGTTTATTCCCTTCCTGCTCATCAGTAACAGTATCCTGTTCGGCGTTTCATGGGACAGACTCTGGCTGGTCATCGTATGCGGCCTCGTTGTCTGGGCGGGAGTGACACTGGGAAACACGGTTGGTTTCTGGCAGGGCACCTTCCTCGGGGCGATCATCCTCGCCCTCTATACCCGGATCGCTGCCCGCCGGTTCAACCTGCCCCTCGCTACGGTCCTACTCCCCGTAGTCCTCATACTGGTCCCCGGCTATACGTTCATCCAGGTGTTGTATCTGTTCAATGCCGGCCAGATGGTTGCCGGCATCAGCGCCGGTTTCCAGATGGTTGCCCTCATCTTTGCCATCATCTGCGGGATATTTATCGGCGACATCCTGGGATCATGGAAGGGGCTGAAACGGGAGCAATCCTGATGCAACGATCCTTAAACGTTTCAGAACAGCAACATAATGAGAATTAGACCAGACCCCTACAATGGCAAAGGAGGACAATATATGACACTACCACCAGAAACCCCAGAATCACGGTCTCAGCCTGTCATGACAAAGAACCCTGTCGGGCATGAGATCCGGAGCGATGCCTGATGCCGGTTACCCTCATCCATGCAGGAACATTCTGGGATGGCCTGTCCAATGCCCCGCTTGGTTCCCGTGACATCCTGGTAAAAGATGGGATAATCCAACAGATTGCAGAAAAAATCCCGATACCTGCCGATGCAGCGGTCATCGATCTCTCCGACCGTATGGTCATGCCCGGCCTCATCGACTGTCACGTCCATATCACCCTGCGGCCGGAGATGATGGGGAGTCTCTGGAGTCATTCTGCAGGATACAAAGCACTCCTCGGTGCCCAGGCACTTAAGGCCCACCTGATGAACGGGTTCACCACGGTACGGGACTGCGGGGATATGGATTTCCACGGGTATACCGTCAGGGATGTAAAGAGGGCTGTTGAGCAGGGTCTCATCCCCGGCTCGCGGCTGATCAATTCCGGCCACATGCTCTCTGCCCGGAGCGGCCACATGGATGCCACCGGGATGCTCTCTCCCGACTGTAAGGGCTGGCAGAACAATCTCGCCGATGGTCCCGAGGAGATCCGAAGAGTAGTCCGGGAAGAGATCACGTGGGGTGCCGAATGGATCAAGTTCGCCGCATCCGGCGGTTTTGCATCCCCGGCAGACAATCCCGTTGATGTTGGGTATACCAAGGAAGAGATGGAGAGCCTGGTCGCCACTGCCACCCAATACCACCGGCCGGTTTCAGCCCATCTTCACGGCGATGAAGCGGTCCGGATGGCGGTCCTTGCAGGTGTACGGTCGGTTGAGCACGGGGCCATGGCCTCCAAAAAGACCCTCCAGCTGATCGAGGAGAAGGGAGTCTTCCTCGTCCCGACCCAGTATGCGGGTGTGAGGTCAGCCCGGTTTGCGGACAGCGAGGAATACTGGGAATCGATAGGAAACAATCCGTACGAGAAGATGAAGATGCGGATGTACAAGGATGTCCTTATCGCGAATGCCAAAAATCTCGCAGAAAGCAAAATAAAGATCGCCTTTGGGACCGATATGGGCATTCTCTCCTACAGCGTCAATGGCGCACTTGAGTTTGGCGAGATGGTGGAAAACGGCATCTCACCCCTGCGGGCGCTCCGAGCCGCAACGAGTGTTGCTGCAGAGATGCTGATGCACCCGGAACTTGGGACCCTCGCACCCGGGAAGGCTGCGGATATCATTGCCGTCCGGGGCAACCCGTTCAAAGATATCACGGTGATGGAGAAGGTCAGCTTCGTGATGAAGGCCGGTACGGTCTATAAACAGGCATAACCCTCTTTTTCAGATACGGTACGGGAGAGACAATCTCCCCGATTTTTCGAAAAAAATGGAATTATTGTTTCCAGAAAAAGGCACTCATAATCAATGAGAGAATACCTGCGATAATGAAGAAGATGCCGAGTATCAGTATAATGAATGTAGATCCTGCACCCGGGTTGAAGAACAGGTACATACCGATCAGGAAACTGATCACGCCAACAAGGCCGGTCAGGATCCGGTGTCTCTCCCACGTTACGGAGATCGCATAGGCGATCGAGAGCAACCCGTTGATAACAAGCCAGAGTGCAATCAGGTAGCCAATTGCGATGGTCGGGATGTAGGGAGTGAGGATTGCAAGAAGGCCGATCACGATGCTGATCAGGCCTGAACCAAAGAGCACCATCTTTGGCGTTCCGCTCTCTGCAGAAAGACCGATTCCTGCGGTTAAAATCCCGAATACGATGAGGATGATTCCAATAACCAGTAATAAGATCCCAAAAACTGTAGAGGGTGCGATTACTGCAACCAGCCCGAACAGGAGGATAATGATGCTGAGGATCCCTGCCAGAATTCTATCGGTGTCCATAATGATAGGAGATCATAGGTGACAGATGATAAAATTTCTTATTGTGGGGAGACTTTGGGGCTCTTACGGATTTCATACGCGTCTTCCCCAGAACCGGGTATGATCTGCCAGTCTTTTTACTGGAGTATTTTAGTGCACAAAAATGGGGATCCGTATTGAATCTCTGATTGCAGAGAGCATATAATTTTCAAGCAGACCCTGCGTGATTTTTTTGGGGCAGACTCTGGTTGAAAATGTGCCCCCGCGATCTCATCTTCGTCGTGAACGTGGAATATGGACTACTGAAGATCTGTTTACCTTTTGGCAACCAGACCTTGATTTGTGGTATCCCGAATTAATTTTACATATATAACCAGTTCTGTGCATATTACAGGATCCTCTCTGGAGGTAAACGGTACCAGAAAGCGTTGCAAGGTTCATCGAAGTCAAGACTCATATGAGGTTTGATGAAATTGTGCCAGTGAACAATAGCATCAATGGAACCGGACTTTTTGATTCTTCGTTAAACCTCCCCAAAGAACCGTTCGATTTTACCGTTCATCTGAGGATGTTTTACACCCGCGAGGATGTGAATCCCATAGGTTTCCTCGATCTTCATCTCCAGATAGGTAGGTCCAACATTGTTGGCTCGATGGCTTTCGAGAATCAACGCTTCGGTTCTTTCATCAATTGGTTGGGGTTTTCTTCCGGTTTTCCTGCGGGTAGGATATTTTCCGGACTTTTTGAACTGGGAAATGAGTTGATACACTCTTTGACGGGTAACTCTAAAATCACGAGCAATCTCCCCTTTGGCTGGATCATACCCCCCCATGATCATTTTCGGGTAGCCTGAAAATGACTTGATCCGTCGGAGACCTGCAAAATATCCCTCCAAAAAACGTGTGCAATAATGCGTACATCCCATTTTTGAGGAGGGGGGTGTCCGGCATACCCCCCTCCCCTTTGCGTTTCAAATCGTGCAGACCCCCCCACCCGCTCAATAAAATTCGCGGGAGACCTCCCTCCACTCAGCGAATAAATTCTGATTCTCTGACGTGAGTTCATGGATGTTGGGATATTGCATGAGCCATGGAGGGGGGTATCGGGTATACCCCCCTCTTGCATTTGGGGGGACAGCAGTCCGGGACTCAGCGAACGAGCGGTTCGCGGCCACCCTCCGGTGCCACGATGCCAATGGCGAGATCTCCTTCGTGAACTTCTGCCGGGAGCAGGTGACCCTCACCTCGTTCTCGGACGAGAGGATCCGGAACAGGGTCGAGACGTGGGCGGATACAGTTGCGGTGTTGGGATAAGCGGATCTTATAGCCAAAAGGTGTCGCACGAAGAACAAACGGGGCAGGAATTTCCCTGCCCCACCGTTTATTTAGTCACAGGTTGACAGAGGGGATGGAGATTACCGATTTCCTCGTACTTGGGGTGGGAAACTCTATAGTACCTAGAGAGTTGGATCAGGTGAGGAATTCGTTTGATTCGGTTTATGTCATCGAGAAATATTCGTTGGTTTTTAGTGATTTGATATTTAACGATATACTAATCTAGATGAAAAAGAACAATTCTTCGAATTCATTGAGGTATCATGTTACAGATTATTTCCGGGAAATTTTTTAACACGGATGAACTGTCAAAATCAGACGGATATAATGTCTTATTTTCTAACTATTCCTGGATTTCTGAGATTAACACTTGTATAACGACGTTAATTCCATTTTACGAGAAAAATCATGATTTTGCTTATGTTGTCAAATATTTGAATCAAATTGAGAAGGATCCTGTTCTTGTCCGAACAGGAGATGAAGAAATTGTACAAGAGTTTGAGTCCCTATGCATTTTTGGATTGCGAGCACTATTCGACTCAGAAAAAGAAAATATTGAACGGTTTTGTCGACCTTCAAAAGGCGGGATGCAATCCCCACGCCCCTCAAACTACGTACCTCGTTACTTCGATCCACACATACATGGAAGACTTGAGGAGATCGAACAGTTTTCAAAAATTATTAGAAAAGTAATTGGATTACCTCGTAAAAAATTTAATTCGGTTATTAGTTGTACAATCGCATTTTCGAATTCATTGAAAATTCTTGATTATAATTTTGATCTTTCCTATTCCATGTTGATTTATTGTCTGGAATCTTTAAGCCAAAAAGGTGACAATTATCAGCCAATTTGGGAAGATTATCAAAAATCAGAAGAGATGAATGGAATTCTTTATGGAATCGATCCGGAAATCCATTTAAAAATTCAAAAAACGATATTGAAAGACCAACACTTAAAGCTTCAAAAAAGGTTTACAAATTTTGTACTCAGTAATATTACTGATTCCTTTTTTATTGAAGAATCCCGTGATGTAAAACATCCTATCCGTCGCTCGGAAATCGAAAAAGCCCTAATAAACGCCTATTCGATGAGATCGTCTTTTGCACATGAACTCAAGCCTATCCTTCTACATTTGAAACATCCCACAATCGCAGAAGGTGATGTTTACCATCACGACAATTCGCCATATTTTACCTATTCGGGTTTAATTCGATTAACGCACCATGTGATTAATAACTACATTTCTGAACAAGAGTATCTCGAAAGTGAAAATTTTGATTACCGTAGCGAGTTGCCCGGTATTTTAATCATGAAAATGGCCCCTGAATATTGGATATGGCGAACGGAAGGTTTTCAGAAATTTGAAGTGAGTGGTAGATTATCCGGTTTTTTCTCCCAATATATCAATTCAATCTACAATCAAAAGCCAATGACAAATTGTTCAGATCTCATGGAATTGTATGAAACTATGATCTCACAAGCCGAGATGAGAAATAGGATTCCGATGGTAATACACTATTGTTTGTACAATCTCCGTCTTCCCGAAGATAAACGAACCAAGTTATTTGCACAACTATGTAAACAACGAGAAATTCTCGATTGTCTAAAAATATGTAAAATTGAGAATCTTATCTTCACAATACTAACAGGGCAAGAATGGCCATGGAATATTGACGATTGTGTAAGTGAATATCGAAGATATCAAAAGAAAAAATATGAAAACAGCTCGTTAGTTCTGCCACAATTATTAGAAATATTATTGTTAGTGAAAATCGCTAATAATTTCTTCAGTCAGGCTCATTATCAACAATATTATGAATGGATTAATTTCGCATTTCTGGAATCAACGGGGTATCCGACCCTTCAAAATTTTTTCACATCTCGGTTCGCAGACGGTGAATTGATTGATTTTAATTCTGTGTTGCAACTTGTCCTCAAGACAAAAACTTAGTAAATTAATGAATGTTTCAATCAATATGGCCTTAAATCGTTAGGGAAATTTGATAGTGTACACGAAATACTGTAAAAAGTGAAGATGCCCCATCCCAAGCGACCCGGTGCCGGGCACCCACCGGATTTCGTGCATGTATAACATTATAATGCACGATTTTATCTATTTCCGTGCACTATAATGTTTCAGGAACATCGAATGGCAGTAACCGATGCACTGATCACCCAGCGACGCGAGATCGAGAGCAGGCTTAAGGAGCGGTATATAGAACGGGATGCCGCGATCAGCGAGAGGTCGGGCGACCTGATACGGGTAATTTCAGGACCACGAAGAGCCGGGAAATCGTTCTTTGCCATGCATCAGCTGCCGGAGGATGGCAGGTTCGGGTACGTGAACTTCGATGACGAACGGCTTGCGGCACGGGAAGGTGACGAGATCATCGCGGCAGTAAAGGATGTGTTCGGTTCACCGAAAGTTCTCTTCCTCGACGAGATCCAGAACCTGCCGGGCTGGGAACTCTTCGTCAACCGGCTCCAGCGGGAGGGGTATCGCCTCATTCTCACCGGCAGCAACTCCCAGCTCCTCAGCTCCGAACTTGCCACGCACCTGACCGGAAGATACCTCCAGACCACGCTCTTCCCCTTCTCGTTCCGGGAAGTCCTGCGCACGCGTGGCACACGTGTAACCGCCACAGAGAAACAGGCCATGCTTGCTCGGTACGCGAAGACCGGAGGATTCCCCGAAGTGATCCTGAAAGATCTTGAGGGGAAGGAATACCTCTCAACCCTTTTCGATGCGGTCGTGTACAAGGATATCGTGAAAAGGTATCACATCCGTTCAGTCCCTGCTATCGAAAATCTGGCACTGTACCTTATCTCCAATGTTGCAAGCGAATATTCCTACTCCACGCTCGCGAAGGTAACCGGCAGCCGGAGTGTCCACACCGTCAAGAAATACTTAGGTTATCTTGAACAGACCTTCCTCTTCTTCTCCATCCCGAGATTCTCATTCAAGGTAAAAGAGCAGATCACGGCAAACCGGAAGATCTATTGTATCGATAACGGATTCATCCAGGCAAAAGCCGCAGCCTTTTCAGAGAATCGCGGGCGGCTCTATGAAAACCTTGTCGCTATTGCCCTGAAACGGCATGAGATGAACGGCTTGCTTTCATGCTATACCTGGAAAAATGCCCAGCAGGAAGAAGTGGATTTTGTAATCCGGAGGCAAAACCAGGTATCAGAGCTTATCCAGGTATGCACATATATCGGATCCCAAACGACAAAGGAACGGGAAGTCAGGGCTCTTCTCAAAGCAGGACGGGAGCTCCAGTGCGACCGGCTCCGTATCCTTACCGAATCAGAGGATCGGGTGGTTGAGGAAGAGTGGTTTGGCATCAAGGGGACTGTCATCTACGAACCCATCGGGAAATGGCTGGAGAGAGACGGGCTGGAAGATTAATAGGGACTTTTCATATAATCCACCATTCTCAATCATCCCGGAAAAAGGGTGTTTCCTCTACAAGCGCTGATCTTTCTTTCCCTTCCCAATCTTTTTCTTCCCGGTCCCGAACAACTCGTTCACCACCTTGACAGCACACAAATCCCCGCACACCGGGCAGGTCTCTTTCTCGCCGTCCCGCTCGTGGATCTCCCGGGCATGGTCGCTGTAGAGTGCGAGACTGAACGGTTCGTCCGTAAATTCCGCTTTACCCGGCCAAACGTTGATTATTCCTCCCGCCCATCCACACTAAGGAAGAAATGGCGCCACCGGTACTGCTTCTGGAGAATACCGAGCTCGACGAGATTATCCGCCGTATCGTTGACGCTGCCAACCCTGAACAGGTTCTCCTCTTCGGCTCTGCTGCACGCGGCACGGCAGGTCCTGAAAGTGACCTTGATTTCCTCATCGTGAAAGCTGGCAGGTATAACCCGAGAACCGTTGCAGGGGCGATTTACCTGAAGATGCGGGGCATCGCACGGGCGATCGATCTGGTCGTGGTCACCCCCCACCAGGTTGAACAGTACCGGAATTCCCCGTTCAGTGTCGTATACCCGGCACTGAAAGAGGGACGGGTAGTCTATGAAAGGAAAAACACGCTCACCTGATAACCCGGACGAATGGCTCCGCAGGGCTGAAAGTTCTCTTGCACTTGCCGGTGCAAAAACGCCGGGGGTACTCTATGAGGATCTCTGCTACCAGGCCCAGCAGGCCGCAGAAAAAGCGCTCAAAGCGGTGTTTGTCGCCAGAAAGATCCCCTATCCGTACACCCACGATATCAACGCCCTCCTCTCCACGCTTGGAAAGCAGGGCATCCCCGTTCCCGAAGACCTGTGGGACGCAGTCACCCTTACCTCGTATGCATCCGATACGCGATACCCGGGCTTCGAACAACCGGTAGAAGGAGTACGATCTGGCTGTTGTACGGGCTCAGGCAGTCATCCGCTGGGCAGCAGAACAGGTCAGATAATACGTGAAACATCTGGAAGAACCATGAAAGATCCAGACCTCCGTATCGCGAACCGGCATATCGCCATGCCGGAAGAGATCATCCGGGCATTCTGTAAAAAGTGGAATATCCACAGATTTTCCTTTTACGGCTCCATCATGCGGGACGATTTTCGTCCCGACAGTGATATCGATGTGATGATCGAATTCTCTCCCGATGACAGAACCTCGTTGTTCGACATGAACACCATGCAGGCAGAACTCGAAGAACTCTTCTCCCGAAAAGTGGATATCGCGGATCGCCGATCCGTGGAGCAGAGCGAGAACTATATCAGAAGAAAAGGGATGCTCTCCGGCAAACCCCCTGTCCTCCGCCAGATGTCGTACCTTCTCGATATGCTCATAGCTGCCCGGAACATCCGGAAGATCACCGGTAACTCTTCACCAGAATCAATCGACAAGGACGAGATGGCATTTCACGCAATATCCCATGGCTGCTGGGAGCTTGCCGTCTCCGCACAGAGAGTTGATGCACCAACCCGCCTGAGATACCCCGATCTCCCCTGGGATCTTCTTGTGAGGACATATGAGACCTTCGAAACAGACTTTTGCAGACCCGATAAGGATATGGTAAAGGAGATCGCATGGCAGGTCGTACCCCGGATTATCCCAATCCTCGATGCGATAATTCCTCCGGAAGATTCGATCTGATCCATTATCGGCACCATTCCCGTCCGTCCGGATCGTGTGTTTTCGTGTATTTGTAACATTATAATGCACGATTTTATCTATTTCCGTGCAGTAGAGAGAAAAAAAAGTTCGAAATACAAAAATGGGGGCTATAATCAGGGACGCGGCGAATCCTTCGGTTTATCCTTCTTCGTTCCCGCGTTCTTCTTCCCGGTCCCGAACAGCTCGTTCACCATCTTCACAGCGCACAGGTCCCCGCACATCGAGCAGGTCTCCGTTGCACCATCCCGCTCGTGGATCTCCCGGGCATGGTCGCCGTAAAGTGCGAGTCTGAACTGTTCGTCCCAGTCCAGTTCGTGCCGGGCTTCCGCCATCTGCACCTCGCGCTCCATCCGGAACCCTTCGGGCCTGCGGACGGTATCGCCGACATGCGCCGCGATCTTCGCGATCCGGGTGCCTTCGATGATGTCCGCGACATCCGGCAGGGCAAGGTGCTCGCTGGGCGAGACCATGCAGAGGAAGTCGGCACCGTTCTGGCAGGCCGCAGCCCCGCCGATCGCCGCGACAACGTGGTCGTAGCCGGGCGCAATGTCGGTGACGATGGGCCCAAGCAGGTAGAGCGGGGCGTGGCTGGTGATCTCCTTGATCATCTTCACGTTGTAGCCCACCTGGTCGAGGGGCATGTGGCCCGGGCCCTCGATCATCCGCTGGACGCCGGCAGCCTGTGCCTTCTTGGCAAGCAGGCCAAGAGTATTGTACTCCACCGATTTTGCCAGTTTCTCCGCGTCCTGCAGGCAGCCGGGCCGCATCCCGTCGCCGAGGCTGACCGTGACATCGTACTCTTTGAGGATCTCCAGCAGGTAATCGTACTCGGCATAGAGCGGGTTCTCCTCTTCCCGCTGCATCATCATCGCGCAGTGGAATGACCCGCCCCGGCTCACCACGCCCATGAGGCGCGGATCGGCTTTGAGGGCTTCGAGCGCCTGCCGGTTCACCCCGCAGTGGAGGGTCAGGAAGTCCACGCCCTGCTGGCAGTGCTCCCGGATCACCTTGAAGAGCAGGTCGGGCGTGACATCGACCGCATTGCCCGCCCTGCGCACTGCCTCGTACACCGGGACGGTGCCGACCGTTGTATCCAGTTTGAGGATCTTCTTCCGGATCGCGACCAGGTCCCCGCCGGTCGAGAGGTCCATGAGGGCATCGGCGCCATTGTCGAGCGCTGCCTGCGCCTTCTTCATCTCAAGGGCCGGGTCGCAGCGGGAGCCCGAGGTCCCGATATTGATATTGATCTTGACCGTGCAGCCTTCGCCGATTGCACATGCCCGGTGCTTCCGGCCCGGGTTCTTCGGGATCACGATCCGTCCGTCAACAATACCCCGGGCAAGCCGTACCGGTTCCATTCCTTCCGCCCGTGCAACTGCCTCCAGTTCTTTCGGGAGTCCTTTCCTGCACCTGCGGATGAGCGAGTCCATAAGAAACATCTGTTTTGAGTCCTTATTATTGTGCATGCAGGTCGAGTGGCTGTACAGTGGCGATCCGTGGGCAAATGCCTATGTTGTGGGAAACATCCTGGTGGACGCGGGGGTCATGCCCATGGAGGTGGCTCCCTACAAGGAGCAGATCGAGACGATTGTCCTGACGCACTGCCATTTCGACCATACCGCAAGGGTAAAGGAGATAGCCCACATGTGCAAGGCAAAGGTCGCCATCCACACGGTGGATGCACTCGGCCTCCTTGAGGATATAAAGTCCCTTTCCATGAACTTTGGCTCCCGTTCGCCGGGCATTCTCCCCGACATCAAGCTCAGGGACGGGGATACGATTGGCGACTTCGTTGTCATCCACACCCCGGGGCACACGCCGGGCTGTATCTGCCTGTACTCGGAGAAGGACCGGGTGCTCATCTCCGGCGACACGGTCTTTGCGGACGGGTACTTCGGGCGCTATGATTTCCCCGGCGGGAGCAGGACCGATCTCGGGCGTTCGCTCGAACGGCTCTCGGTGCTGGATGTTGAAGGGCTCTATGCCGGCCACGGGGAGCCCACGGAAGAGAACGGCAGCCGGTGCATTGCAGCGGCACTCGGGCTGATGAAGAGCGGGTATGGATAAGGGCATCTATTGTCTTGTTTTTTGGAATCCGGCCTGTACAATAAAGGTCGGGGCGCTCGGGCCGGTCACGTTCCGTGAGGGCTGGCATATCTATGTCGGTTCGGCACTCGGGAGCGGGGGCCTTGCCCGGCTCGGTCGCCATGTCAGCCTCTCCCGGGCAAAGGACAGGACGCCGAAATGGCATGTCGATTACCTGTCCACCTCCCCCCGGTGTTCGCTCCTGTATACCGTCCACGCGGTTACCGAAGAGCGGCTCGAATGCCGGCTCGCAGGGGCACTCGGGGACCCGTCCGTTCCCTCCTTCGGGTGCAGCGACTGCCGGTGTAATTCTCACCTGTTCTGGCGGGAGATCGACCCGCACCGGGAGATCACCGAAGCCTTCCGCAGTCTCGGGCTCGATCCGGTCACCACAACTATCATGAGCCCGTAGTGCTGTATGGGTAATATATGAGGGAAATGAGGGTTCTGGGCATATCGGGGAGCATGCGCAAGAAGGGGAACACGGCGGAACTGGTAGGGACCATCCTCGGGCGCTGCGAAGAGGGGGGCGTGAAGACGGAGTTTGTCTCGCTTGCGGGCAGGAAGATCCTGCACTGCCTTGGCTGCGAGAAGTGCAGGGAGACCAAGAAGTGCGTGATCGAGAACGATGACTGGGACGAGGTGATCCAGAAGGTGATGAAATGCGATGTCCTTGTCATCGGGTCGCCGACCTACTATTACGATGTCGGCGGGCAGGTCAAGAACTTCATCGACCGCACCTATTCGCTGTACCACGACCGCCAGCTCGCGGGAAAGAAAGGGGTTGCTGTTGCCGTCCATGCCAACAAGGGGGCGAGCCGGACGATCCAGACGCTCGAAGGCTTCCTCTCCACCCACGAGTTCGCCTCGCTCGGGTCGGTGAAGGGCACGGGATACCACGAGGGTGATGTGCTGAAGGACGAAGAATCCATGAAAAAAGCGCAGAAGATCGGGGACAAGATTGTCCGCCTCCTAAAACCCCACCACGATTAGGTACTATCAATACCCGTATTTTTTCCCGGTCATCCCGGTTATCGCAATTTTCATCACGCAGACGCTGTCAAGCTCCTGGTCCGTGAAGGAATGTTCTCCTGCCCCGTAATGCTGCAGGATGCAGTCAAGGCCTTTTCTCTTTTCATGGTTGTCGTCAACAACCCGTGCATCCCCGTTGCAGATGACACTTTTGTACCGGAATTCCCAGCGGCAGGGTTTCTCATCCGGCAGAGGGCCGCCATTCACATCCACCTCGACGCAGCAATGAGGGTTCCTGGTGAGCAGCCCGATCTTCTTTCCCACGCGGGCGGAATGGATCCAGATCGCATTGTCCATGAAACCGAAACAGAGCGGGACTACATAGGGTTCGTCGCCGTCGGTCATCGCTATCCGGCACACGGTCGCCTCGGTCAGGATTGCTGCCATCTCGGCCGGATCAAGGATCTCCCGGTCTTTTCTTCGCATCATTTCACCATGGTAGTGGGTGCACCAGTATCATAAAAGGAGACCGGTGCAGGACATCAGAGCAGTTGGTACAGGGTTGAGCGCCGGGCAAGAGTCCGCCCGAGATCCTCTGCTATCCGCTGCATCTCCTTCGGGTCGAGGTAGTCTGTGTTGGTAGCCCCCGCCCCCTTGGAGATACTCTCCTCGAAGACCGTGCCCCCGAGATCGTTGGCTCCGGCAATCAAGCCCAGCTGGGCCATCTTGATCCCTTCCTTCACCCACGAGACCTGGATGTTTTTAAAATTGTCAAGGAAGAGCCGGGCAACCGCGACCATCAACTGGTCCTCCCGGCCCGTTGCCCCCGCCCGGGCCTTCCCCTGCCGGAAGATCGGGGTGTTCATGTGGATGAACGAGAGCGGGACGAACTCGGTGAACCCTCCCGTCTCATCCTGGATGTCCCGGAGGATCGCAAGGTGCGCTGCCCGGTCTTCGTTGCTCTCGCAGTGCCCGTACATGATGGTGGCAGTTGACGGAATCCCGAGGCCGTGCGCCTCGGTGATGATCCGGACCCATTCTTTTGTCGGGATCTTCTCCTTGCAGATCTTCTGCCGTATATCATCCACGAGGATCTCCGCTGCCGTCCCGCACAGGGAATTGAGGCCGGCCTCTTTCATCGCCTCGAGTACCTCAACCGTGCTCATCCTGCTCTTCTTTGCAGCATAGGCAACTTCCATCGGGTTGCCCGCGTGGATGTGGACACCCGGGGCCGCCTCGCGGATCCAGCGGTATACATCGGTATAGGACTGCGCGGTGAAGTCCGGGTGGAGGCCGCTCACCGTGCAGATCTCCGTGACCTTGCGCTCCAGTGCCAGGGATACTTTCTTCTGGATCGCGGCTTTGTCATGGAAATAGATCCCTTCATCGCCGGGTTTCTTCGAGTACCCGCAGAACCCGCAGGCGTTCACGCAGAGATTGGTCACGTTGATGTTCTGGTTCCGCACGTACGTCACCGCATTCCCCGCACGTTCTTCGCGCACCTCGTCTGCTGCGGTTGCAATCTCCCAGACCTGTCGGCCGGTGGTCCGGAAGAGCCGGAGAGCTTCCTTCTCCGTCAGCCGGTGGCCAGCCTTCACGTCATCAAGAAGTGTCTTCAGATCGCTTCCCATTCCCCAACCTCGTCGTAATGAACGATGGGCGGAACCTCTATAAAAGTGATTGTACCGGTTCCCTGCACAGGTTCCTGTCGCATGGTTCATATTTCCCTGCGTCAATCATTCTTCAGGGAAGATCATGCAGCAGGTCACTGTCCAGTTATCAAAGAAAGGTGCAGAGGGTTTTGTCATCCCCCTCGGGCCGGCGAATCTTGTCGCGGTCAGGACCGATGTGGGGCTGGTCGGGTGCGGCGCCTTCGATGTGGCGGCGCTCGACTCGTTCAGTTACCCGGCAGCAAAGGTGCGGCCGTCCACCGGGCCATCGATTGCCACCATCGATGACCTGTTGAAAGGGATCGTCAAAGAGGCGAACCGTTCGGCCATGGGCCGGGGGATCACTAACGGCATGACCGGCCGCCAGGCGCTGGAACTGCTCTAAAAAAGGAATTCTTTTCCCGATCTCTCTTTTATTCCCGGTTATACCAGCTCGTAGAACGTTGTCCGCTGCCGGAGCGTCCGGCCGAGATCGGTGACAATGCGTTCCATGTCTTTTGGATCGAGGTAGTCCGATCCCGATGCCCCGGCGTCGCCGGTCACGTCGTCCGTGAACATGGTGCCGGCAAGATCGTTGGCTCCCGAGAGGAGCGCGAGCTGGGTCATCTTTAAGCCCACCTTGCCCCATGCGACCTGGACATTGTTGAAGTTGTCAAGGAAGAGACGGGAAACGGCAAGCATCAGCAGGTCTTCCCGGCCGGTGGGCCCGGCCCGGGCAATGCCCTGCTGGTAGATCGGGGTGTTGGTGTGGACGAACGGGAGGGTGACGAGTTCCGTGAACCCGTGCGTCTCGTCCTGGATATCCCGCAGGAGCCCGAGATGGGTCGCCTGGTCTTCGGGGGTCTCGTACGACCCGTACATGATTGTCGCAGTCGACCGCAGGCCGGCCGTGTGGGCTTCCTTTATGATCCGGACCCAGTCGGCGGTGGAGACCTTCCGGGGGCAGATTACCTGGCGGACGGAGTCCACGAGGATCTCCGCTGCCGTGCCCTGGATGGTTCCCAGTCCCTCATCCCTGAGCCGGGCAATCACTTCCGGCGTTGAGAGACCTCCCCGGTGAGCCACATGGGCAACCTCGTCGGGGCTGAAGGCATGGATGTGGACACCGGGTGCCGCCTCGTGGATCCAGTGCATCATGTCCACGTACGTGTCGAGCGTGAAGCCCGGGTGAACTCCTGAGAGGAGGCAGATCTCGGTCACCTTCCGCTCTTACGCGAGCCGGGCCTGCTCCTGGATGCCATCCTTGTCATGGCAGTACGCCCCCTCGTCGGTCTTCTTCCGCCCGAACCCGCAGAACCCGCAGAGGTTCTTGCAGATGTTGGTCACATGCACGTTCTGGTTCCGGACATACGTAACGGTATTCCCTGCCCGATACTCCCGCATCTCGTCTGCTGCTGTGGTGATCGTCCAGACATCCCGGCCGGTGGCCTTCAGGAGCAATGCAGCCTCCTCTCCGGTGAGCCGGTGCCCGCCCGCCACATCGGAAAGGAGCGCCGGTATCGTAGTTGTGGTCATGGTCCCGTATCCTCCCGTTACTTCTTTCCGGCCTTCTTCCTGGATCTGTCGCTGCCCTTCTTCTCCTCTTTGCCTTCCTTTGAGCGGAGGTAGAGTTCGTGCAGTGCCATGATGATGATGACAGCCACCACAACTTCCCAGATATGGAGCGGGAGATACCCAACAATCGGCACGGTAAAGAGCGCCTTGCCGACAATCCACTCGTTCTTTACCGGTTCGGGTGTGCCGATACCCTTGTAGGAGACGAACTGGTCCGGGGCCGGGTTGTTGTCCCCCCAGGTGATGTAGCCGTCATGGGCAACCGTATAATTCGTCTTGAGCTGGTTGCCACGGATCTCGGTCAGCGGCATGGCGTTCGTGGCATAGACCATGGTCCGGTGGATGATCGGATGGACCGAGGACATACCGTTGGGTTTGTAGATGATCACGTCGCCGTAGCTGTTGAACTTCGAGACATTCGCAGCTTTTCCCTCTTCCCAGGTCATGAACTCCCCGTACCGGTCCTTATCGACTACGACAACGAGGTCGCCGATGTTCATGTTGGGAACCATGCTTCCCGATTCAATGGTGACGACCGCGGGCCATGTGCCGCAGATGAGGAACAGGGCGAGCGCGATCCCGCCGACAACTGCCACCACCCAGAGGAGGTCCCGGGCGAGCGATACTGCCCAGTGGTCACTGGTACGGAATTGTGCGAAGAGCGTGCGGATATCCCGGGGAGTGTCTTTGTCAGCCATCGGTATGCCTGCGGGTTTTGTATAGTGTTGAATCCCGCACACATTAACCATGCGGGATCGCCTTTGGAGTGAAGCCGTCAGCGGGGCATGAGAGAACCTGAAAGGTAGGAGAGGCCGAAGAGGACAAGGAAGATCCCGCAGACGGCCATGATCCGGTGATACGCGGTGTCCGAAAGAAAATTCCTCCCCTTGGCTATACCGGTCGAGACGAACGTGTACCAACCGGTATCGGCAGCCCAGTGGCCGATCATGAAGACCGCGGCAAGGAGGAGCCCGCCTTCAAGCGACGAGATGAGGAGGGCGCTCCCGACCGAGAGCCACCAGATCCAGAAGTAAGGGTTGGCGGCACTGGTCAGGAGTCCGGCCATGTACGGATTGGCCGCCGCCTGCGCGGGTGCAGTGGTAAGGCTTGCGCTCCGGCTGCCGCTAATCGTCATGATCCCGAAGATGATGAGCGCTATTCCCCCGATCACGGCAATTCCCGTGGTGTAAGGAGTGGCAAACCCTGCAAGGCCGAGGATGATTAAGAAGAACAGGGCAGTCTCGATGATGATATGGCCGAGCGACACCTTCAGGCCCGCGGTCCAGTTCCCGGCAAGGGATGCGTTGATGGTAGCGACCAGCGTGGGGCCGGGCGCAAGCGCCCCGGTGAGACCGATGAGAAAACCCAGTACCAGCGTTGAGAGGATCCCGTACATGAATGCGCACCCGGCTGCTGGTACCTGTTTTATCCCTGGGATAATGAATCCGTTCGTTTCCCCGTGGGGCGGGTCTCACGGCAGGGTCGGGATGGCAGGCTATATTTTGCCGGCAACCAATGATCTGGTATGCTCACTGTGCAGGAGATCGCGTTCCGCTTCCTCGATACCGGGTTCCAGGTACACCCGGACGTGGTGCGCTATATCCAGGAGCAGGACCAGCCGGAACTGATCGACCGGATCCTTGCACAGGTGCCGGCAGATACCGTTGTCGTATCTGCAAAACATATCCCCGGGATGCACGCCACCCGGGACGGGACCCGGTTCCTTCTCGATCCCAGCCTCGAGGTTGTCAGCGGGACCGCGGGCACATCAGGTCCCGTGAACGGGACCGGCGATTACCTCTACTATTTCCGGGACCGTTTCAGCCGCCTTGGCGGGATGATCCGGGCGCGTACCGGCGCAATCCCCATCGAGGCGCTGACCAAGAGTACCCGCTACCGGCAGGAGGAATGCACCGTCATCGGGATGGTCGTGGATATGAGCACCACGAAAAACAACCATCGCATGGTTGAGATTGAGGACCTGTCTGCCAGTATAAAGGTGCTCTTCCGGCAGGGCAAGCCGGGGTACACGGATGCCGAGAAGGTCGTCCACGACGAGGTGATCGGGGTGAAGGGAAAGCTCTCGAGCGACGGACACCTCTTCTTTGCCAGTCAGATCTACCGCCCGGACATCCGCATCGACAATACCCCGTTCAGGAGCGAACAGCCGGGAAAAGCGGTCCTGATCTCGGATGTCCATGTCGGGAGCAACACGTTCCTCGAAGGCGCCTGGAACCGGTTTGCCGACTGGCTCTCGGATTCGGATTACCAGTACCTCCTGATTGCCGGGGATCTCGTTGACGGTATCGGTATCTACCCGAACCAGGACGCAGAACTGACGATCAAGAACATCTACGAGCAGTACGATGCGTTCGGGGCCATGCTCGCCGATCTTCCCTCACGGATCAAGATCGTTGCCGCACCCGGCAACCACGACGTTGTGCGGGGCGCTGAGCCCCAGCCCGTGATCCCGGAGGCGTTCACAAAAAAATTCCCCTCCAACTGCACGCTGGTCGAGAACCCGGCTATGGTCAACCTCCAGGGGGTCCGGGTGCTGATGTACCACGGGAGGTCCATCGATGACATGATCGGCCTGATCCCCGGGGCCTCCTATGACCAGAGCGGGCTGATGATGGAGGAGATGCTGATCCGCCGCCATCTCGCCCCCGCATACGGCCGCCGGACACCGATCGCTGCCGGCAGGACCGACCGGCTGATCATCGATCCCCTGCCCGAGATCCTCCACACCGGCCATGTCCACATCAAGGGCATCACGACGTACCGTGGCGTGCTCGGCGTCAATGCCGGGACATGGCAGTCCCAGACCGCGTTCCAGAAGCAGATGAACGTGAACCCGACACCGGCGCTCGCGGTGGTCGTTGATTTGCAGACGCTGGTGCCGGAGACGTTTTCTTTCCTGTGAAAAAAAGGGTTTATGTAACCGCAGATTCACGATCCTTCTTCTCGACAATTCCCTGCAATAACTCTTTTCCCTGGGGTTGGGGAATGGGTCGTCCCTCGCTCCTTGCAGTATCGAGCCAGAGATCCATCGCGACCTTGACCTCACGCAACGCCGCTTCTTCAGAGTCTCCAAAGGCAGAACAACCGGCAAGCTCGGGCACTACTGCAATATACCCCCCGTCTTCCTCGCTGTAAAAAATCTCTATCGTATATTTATGCATGGTCGGCCTCCTCCAGCAGGGAATAGTTCTCAATTATTTTACACAACTGTTTCACCTGATAAGGTTTTGCCTTGCCGCCAACATCCTGAAAATTCAGCATCTCCCGAACATCATCCCGAACGAAAATTCTGTGGCTTCCTTTTCCCCCGCGGCAGATAAAACCAAATTTTTCTGCCGCTGTGCACAGGAGATCGAAACGGATATGCTTTGCATGATCTTTTTAGATGGCGATACAATGCACGCTTATCCATTGAAACAGAATACACAATATATAATTTAAATCAAATACCGGATGGAGTGAAAGTAATCCCGCCACAAGAGGGATACGAGAGATTCACCTTCCCGGAAAAAAAGTGCGTGGGATTTATTCCTTCTTTTCCGCCGGTTTTGCCCCATTTGCCGGGGCTGCTGCCGGCTCCTTCTTCTTGGGGCCGGCGACCGTGACCTTCTCAATGCCGCCCCGGGCCGTCATGGCCGGGCGGTACTGGTTGTCCATGGTCAGGCACGTGGTCGGGCAGGTGTCAACGCACACGGCGCAGACCACGCAGCGCATGTTGTCGATCTCCCAGGTCTTCTCTTTCACGTCAACATTGATCGCCTGCGTGGGGCACTTGCGCTGGCAGGTGCGGCAGGTGATGCACCCTGCCGGGTTGATGGTGACATGCCCGCGGGTATTGGCGGTCTTCTTGGCCGGCTTTGCCGGGTACATCAGGGTTGCCGGGCGGGTGAACAGGCTGCTTATGACAATCTTGGTGTTCTCGAACAGGGTCATGGCACTCACCGCTCCGCACAGCCGATGCAGGGATCAATGGACAACACGACAACCGGGACATCCGCCAGATCAACGCCCTTGAGAAGCGTGACAAGCGGGGGGATGTTCGTGAACGTCGGGGTTCTCACCCGGTGCCGCACCAGGTTCTTCTTGCCATTGCCCTTGATGTAGTGGATGACCTCGCCACGGGGCTGCTCTGTCCGCGAGAAGTACTCCCCGTCCGGCGCCCCGGTCACTTTCATGTCGACCGGGCCATCAGGGATCTTCTTAATGCACTGCTCGATGATGTCGATCGAGGTGAACATCTCTTTTGCCCTGACCGCACACCGGGCATAGCAGTCGCCGTCATATTCGACCACGGGTTTGAAGTTGATCTTGCCCAGTGCCCCGTAGCCGGTGCTCCGGATATCGATGGCAAGGCCGCTCCCCCGGGCAGTCGGGCCGACGGCGCCGAGAACATACGCATCCTCCTTTTTAAGCACGCCAACGCCCCTGAGGCGGTGCTTCATGGAGCTGTCGTTTAAAAAGACGTTCGTGAGATCATTGAGCTCGTGCTCCATACCCCTGAGCCCTTTGAGCATCTCGTCCAGTTTCTCCGGGGTGATATCCTTCCGGACACCCCCGACCTTGCAGACGCCCTGGATGACACGGCCACCCGTGGTTGCCTCAAGATCGTCGAGGATATGCTCCCTCAGGCGCCATGCGTTCATGAAGACGCTCTCAAAGCCCATGCTGTCGGCAAAAAGCCCGAGCCAGAGGAGGTGGGAGTGGAGCCTTGAGTATTCGCCCCAGATAGTCCGGAGATAGGTGGCACGCTCGGGCACTTCGAGGCCCATGATCTGCTCGATGCCCTGCACATAGGTCTGGCTGTGGATGAAACTGCAGATCCCGCAGATCCGCTCGGCGATGAAGACGTACTCGGTATACTCCCGCTTCTCCACGAGTTTCTCGAGTCCGCGGTGCACGTACCCGATCGACGGGATCACATCGACAACGGTCTCATCCTCCAGCACGAGGTCGAGGTGGAGCGGTTCCGGAAGAACCGGGTGCTGCGGGCCGAACGGCACGGTTATTTGTTTTGACATGAGTCTCCCTCCTTTGTGATGGTCACATTGAACGGATGTTTGATCGCCGTCTTGTAGAACGTGCCCTTGAAGTCAATGTTGATACCGCTGACGTGGAGTCCGTAGAGGTCGTGGATCTCGTTCTCGTACACGAACGCCCCGAAATATTCACTGCTGATACTCGGGATTACCACATCTTCTTTGACGGTGATCCGGTAACTCAGCAGGGTGAAGTCCTTGTCGTATACGTAGATGATCTCGAAATCATCGCCTATCTTCGTGCACCCGATCTGGACGAGCCGGTAGCCATCCTTCTTAGCCTGTCCGGCCTTTGATACGACATCCCCGACGCCAATCGGGGTGATTACCTGTGCTGCCATCATTGTACGCCTCCTGTTGACAATATATGGTCAGGATTCAGTCCTGCGTGCCGGTGCTCCTTCTTGTCAACATCCAGCACCATCTTCGTCCGCTTCTCCTCCAATATGCCAAGTGCCGTCACGATCCCATCGATGATCGATTCGGGGCGGCAGGCACAGCCGGGCACGTACACGTCCACTGGGATCACCTTGTCGATCCCACCGGAGACATTGTAGCACTCCCGGAAGACACCGCCGGAGCAGGCGCAGATGCCCACAGCCACGACAACATTCGGGCGCGGTATCTGGTCGTAGAGGTTCTTCACGATCTCACGGTTCTGCTCGTTGATGGAGCCGGTGATTACGAAGATATCGGCATGCTTCGGGTTGCCGGTATTAAGGATACCGAACCGCTCGACATCGTACATCGGGGTCAGGCAGGCCAGCACCTCGATGTCGCAGCCATTGCAGCTCGAGGCATCGTAGTGGAGGATCCACGGGGACTTTGCCAGATAGGTCATGATACACCTCCGTTCAGGACGTAGAGGGCAGCCAGGTTGACCACACCCACTACCACCGCAATCAGCCACGAACTCTTCAGGGCAAACTGCCACTTCGCACGGGCGTTCGTGTTATCGAGGAAGATCTCCAGCAGGTAGACGATGATGATCGCTGCTATGCCCAGCAGCGGGTTGAACGCGAAGAAGAGGTACACGATCCCCAGCAGAAGGACGGTCTCGTACCAGTGCGTGATCTCGATCCACGCAAGCGAGCGACCGGAGAACTCCGTGGTGACCCCCTTGACGATCTCCTGGTGGGCATGATGCGAGGTGGAGATATCGAAGGGCGATTTGCGCAGCTTGATGGTCAGCACGTAAATGAAGCCGAGGAAGATACCCGGGATGAGGAGAATGACTGGGACGGTCGATGATGCGATATCGCTGACACTGAAGCTCTTTGTTGCAACGTACAGGCCGACCGCAACCAGGATCACCATGGGTTCGTAGGCCATGATCTGGAGGAGTTCCCGCTCTGCCCCGACAAAACTGTAGGGAGAGTTGGCAGAGTAGGCGCCCAGCACGAGGAAGATCTGTGCAAGGGTGAGCGCAAAGATGACGAGTAGGAGGTCGCCCCCGGCAAAGAAGAGCGCTCCGGTGAAGGCCATGAAGATCACGTAGCAGATCGCATAGAAGATCTGCGTCTCGTTCACGACCCCGTTCTCTTTCTCGAAGAGCTTGCCCACATCCCAGAACGGCTGGAAGATGGACGGGCCTACCCGGCCCTGCATGTGTGCAGTGATCTTCCGGTCGATACCGGCGATGAGCCCGCCTATGAGCGGGGCGACAAGGACAAAGACAATTGCCCAGACGATGTTTATCACAGAATCACCCCTTTAGCGATCGTGGCGAGGAGCATGATGACGATCAGGGCCGAACAGAGCCAGATTCCCAATGGACGGAGCTTTGCCTCGCCGAAATACGGATGGAGGTAGTAGTTTGAGAGAACCGTCTTCTTCTGGACACCGAGCGAGCCCGAGAAGCGCATGTCCTGCGTGGTCGTCCTCCCGCCCATGTAGGGTGCGAGGTGCCGGTGTTTCCGGTGGGGTATCAGGATCGAGAGCGGGAGCAGCACAATCAGGAAGAGCATCAGGATCATGATGATGATGTTGTCCTGCGAGAGCCGGGCAACGTGGCCGTAGTTGAAGAGGAGGAACGGCTCGAGGAGGACGGTCGAGAGGAGCGGGAAGACGAGCGTGGTGACAAACGAGAGCCCGGCAAGGGAGAGCAGGGCTGCCCACTCGCTCTTGTCCACCTCGCCCTCGATGTTCTTGCCGTCCGAGGTGACGGTAAGGATCTTGCCCATCCACTTGGCCCAGAAGAAGACCGTCATCGCGCTGCCGAAGACAAGGATGATGACGAACAGGAACCCTAACGGCGCGTCGATGAATGCCTGGATGGCCGCCCACTTGGAGATCAACATGCCGAACGGGGCCAGGAACATACCGGCAATACCGATGATCATCATCGCCGCAATCTTGGGCGTGCGCACGATAAGGCCGGTCATATCGTCGATCTCCCGGCTCTTGATCCGGTGCTCGACGGTTCCTGTTGCCAGGAAGAGGAGCGACTTGGAGATCGCGTGGAAGACTATCAGGAGGATTGCTGCCCAGATCGCCTCGTATGTGCCGATGCCGGCGCAGGCAACGACAAGGCCCAGGTTTGCAATCGTGGAATACGCGAGCACACGCTTCGCGTTGCTCTGCGAGATCGCAATGCCCGATGCGATCAGGAACGTGAGCGCACCTATCATGGCAATGACGTATCCGGTAAAGGTGGACTGGAAGATCGGTGCAAACCGCACAATAATATAGACACCGGCTTTCACCATGGTGCTGGAGTGGAGCAGGGCCGAGACCGGGGTCGGGGCAACCATGGCTCCCACCAGCCACGAGGAGAATGGCAGTTGTGCCGCCTTCGTGAGGCCGGCAAACCCGATGAGCGCTGCCGGTATGAGCGCAATAGCCTTTCCGGTGGTCAGCAGGTCGCTCAAGCCCAGCATGCCGCCGCCTGCGGTAGCAAGCCAGATAATTGCACAGGTAAATGCAATGCCGCCGAGCAGGTTCATCCAGAGGGCACTGAATGCATTATTGATGGCTTCGTCGGTCTTCGTGTACCCGATGAGGAGGAACGAACAGAGGGTCGTTACCTCCCAGAAGAAGTACACCCAGAGGAGATTGTTGGAGAAGACCAGCCCGAACATGGCGGCAAGGAAGATGAACAGGATGGCAAAGAACCGCGGTCGCCGGTCCGGCATCTCCGTGTGGTGCTCGTGGAAGAACTTCATGTACCCGAGCGAGTACACGCAGATGAGACTGCCGATGATACCGATGATCATGGCCATGATGAGCGAGAATTCATCGATGAACAGGTTCGACTCCACGTGCACACCGTGGGCATAGAACAGTTCAAAGAACAGTATCATCACGGTCTGGACCAGGATGAGTGCCACGGCAAGCCATTTCTTGTACGTGATGCCGAGATACAGGATGTATACGGCAATGAGCATCTCAAGGACGAACATGAGGATGCCGGTCTGTTCGGCGGGAATGACCGAGACCAGCATGGCTCCCTTGTTATAGGTCGTGATGAGCAGGAACACACTGACTGCACCGATGATCAGTGCGGACAGTTTGACAATCCAGTTGCGTTCGACATCCTTTTTGGCGATCAGCAAAAAGAATGCTGCGATGAGCGGAAACAGGATAAGAAATATCAACAGCTGAGTGAGTTGCACCAGATACCCTCCCGCTCTGAATATGGGAATTTTTCATTATTAATCATATTGGAATTGTTCACGATTCTTCACCAACAGGTGATACCAGGAGACAGGTTTTTTTTCAGATACCGGAGAAACACCACCCAACCCTGCATGTTCCCGGGTAGATCGGGAAACTCATAAAAAGGCAGGAAAATCAAAAAATAGTGCCCGTTCTGCCCGGATTTGCCTGTGGTGCAGTCGGCGTGTAATAGATAAAAGTTTAATGTTCCAAAAATGCACTAATGATCTCTTAGGATGGGTTGTGTACGTGTGCCGGGGAATTTCCGGAAGCATAAAAGAGCCCTCCTTTGGGTCATTTGAGCAGGTCTCTGCTGATGCCAAATCAACATACCTGATGTGTCGGTAAGAGTGTCCCGGACGGTTTCTTCCTCATTATGTGCATTATGGGGGAAGGATCCGAAGATCGAGGGGGTTCTTCCCACAGCAGGGAGGTCATGGAATGATCGAACTAGCATTACTCGTTGTCATTGTGATATGTGTTATCGCACTGATTCTTGCTGCTATCCTGGCGCGTAATCTCCTCTCACAGGATGAGGGGACGCCCAAGATGCGCGAGGTCTCCGATGCGATCAAGGTGGGTGCGGAAGCATTCATCAAGCGCCAGTACTCGACTATCGCCATTATTGCCATCATATTGGCCGTGGTGATCTTTGCCGTCTATTACTTCACCGGACAGCAGTCGCTTGCCATGTATACGGCATTTTCGTATATCATCGGTGCCGCATGCAGTGCAGTTGCCGGCGTTGTCGCAATGTCCATTGCGGTCAGGACAAACATCCGCACGGCAGCTGCAGCCCAGACCAGCGACGGGAAGGCGCTCGACTTCTCGTTCCGCGGCGGGGCCATCTCCGGCCTGATCATTACCTCAATGTCGCTCCTCGGTGTCTCCCTGACGTACATCGCGCTCGGGGCAAACCCGCAGACCACCCCCTTCGTCATCCTCGGGTTCGGGTTCGGTGCCTCGTTTGTGGCACTCTTCGCCCAGCTCGGCGGCGGTATCTACACCAAGGCCGCTGACGTTGGCGCAGACCTTGTCGGAAAGGTCGAAGCCGGTATTCCCGAAGACGATGTCCGGAACCCGGCCACCATCGCCGATCTCGTCGGTGACAATGTCGGGGACTGTGCCGGCCGTGGTGCTGACCTCTTCGAGTCCACAGCTGCCGAGAACATCGGTGCCATGATCCTCGGTGTTGTGCTCTTCCCCATCTTCGGTGTCAACGGGGTTCTCTTCCCCATCGTCATGTGTGCGCTCGGTCTCCTGGCAAGCATGATCGGTATCCTCTCTGTCAAGGGCAAAGACGGTGCCGACCCGATGGACGCCATGAACCGCGGGTACTACATCACTGCAGTCATTTCAGCCATCTTCCTCTACTTCGGGGTCCAGTGGCTCCTCGGTACAACACCCAACTGGATCTACTTCTTCTTTGCAGGTCTCGTTGGTATCGTCCTCTCGGTGCTCTTCCTCCGGGTTACGATGTATTACACCGACCACCACTACCGCCCGGTGCAGGAGATCGCTGACGCCTCTGAAACAGGAGCAGCCACCAACATCATCACCGGGTTCTCGGTCGGTCTCGAGACCACCGCAATTCCCGCGATTCTCATTGGCCTCTCCCTCCTGATCTCCTACTGGTTCGGTACCATGAGCGGTGTCCCGGGCGGCGGCCTCTATGGAACTGCCGTTGCAACCGTGGGCATGCTGATGGTCTGTGCGTACGTCCTTGCCATGGACACCTTTGGCCCTATCGCCGACAATGCCGGCGGTATCGTCGAGATGAGCCAGGCACCCGAGGAAGTAAGGAAGCGCATGGACCGGCTCGATGCAGCCGGTAACACCACGAAGGCACTCACAAAGGGATATGCGATCGGCAGTGCCTCCCTTGCCGTGTTCCTGCTCTTCAACGCCTACATGGCCGACATCGCCAAGCTCACCGGCAAGGCATTCGAGGTCGTCAACCTGGCAAGCGTCCCGGTCTTCGTCGGGGCACTTCTCGGCGCAATGCTGGTCTTCGTCTTTGCGAGCCTCGCCATCCGTGCAGTCTCCAAGACCGCACAGTCCGTGATCGGTGCAGTCCGTACCCAGTTCAAGAACCCCGCCATCATGGCAGGCACCCAGAAACCAGACTATGCAGCCGTCATCGATATCACGACCCAGGGTGCGCTCAAGAACATGGTCCTCCCGGGCATCCTCGTGATCGGGTTCCCAATCATCATCGGTGTCACCATGAAATACGAGGCCCTCGCCGGCTTCCTCATGGTCGCGACCATCACCGGCATCCTCCTTGCACTCATCCTCAACAATGCAGGCGGTGCATGGGACAATGCCAAGAAATACATCGAGTCCGGTGCACACGGCGGCAAGGGCAGCGAGGCCCACAAGGCAGCCGTTGTTGGCGACACGCTCGGCGACCCGTTCAAGGACACCGCCGGCCCGTCACTCCACGTGCTCATCAAGCTCCTCGCGACCCTGACGCTCGTGCTCGCGCCGCTCTTCATCTAACACCATTTTTTTATTTCCTGTTATCATCCTCCCGAATCGTAAGGTCTTTTAATTTTCGGGCTTGAAGGTAGTACAGATGAGACGACCCTCTCTCCCGGGCTTCATTGCACTGATCCTTCTCGGACTGCTGCTCACCACTGCCGGGTGTATCTCTGGCAGTCCAAAGGCCCCTGCCCCCTATTCGGCAGATCCGGCAGCCGTATCCTTGCAGGAGACCCTGGTGGTCGGTATCGACAGTGATTATCCGCCGTTCAGTTACCTCAACTCCAGCGGCAGCCCAACGGGGTTCGATGTCGATTCCATGCAGTGGATTGCGCAGAAGAAGGGACTGAAGGTGAAGTTCCAGCCAACTGCATGGGACAGTATCATCATCTCGCTCCTGACAGGAAAGATCGACCTGGTCTACTCGGGGATGTCGATTACCCCCGAGCGGGCCGGAATGATCAACTTCAGCACACCGTACTGGGAAGTGAACCAGGACGTAGTAGCGCGAAACGACTCAGCGCTGACCCTCAAGGATGTAACGTCCGGAACGGCAATCATCGGCACCCAGAGCGGCTCCACCGCGGCAGTCTGGGTTGATACGAACCTGGTCTCAACCGGCAGGATGTCGCCCGACCGGTTGGTACTCTATAACAACACCCCGCTCGCTCTTGACGATCTCGCTGCCGGCAGGGTGGACGCCGTGATGTACGACGACTATATTCTCAAAACGATGATTGGCGAAAAACCGCTCAAAACCCTGGGTACTATCGGGACAAAAGAAGGGTACGGTATTGCGGTCAGGAAATCCGATCCTGAACTCCTTGCCACCCTCAATGATGGTCTCACCCAGCTGAAGGCCGATCCCTACTGGCAGGAACTTATTATCAGATACAAGATGAAGCAGAATTCCCCGTAGTTCCACGTGCCCATCGCGATCCTTATCCTGACGCTCGTACCCGCACTGCTCTTCGTCTCATCTTGTTATTTCCGGTTTTACATCCGGATTTCTTTGAGATCGGGTATTGCCGTCCCGGACAGCCATTTATCGTTCAACACCGGATACTATGCATGGATCCGCAGGAACATATCCTCATCCTCAGCGCGGGTGACCGTATCCACAAAACCTATTCTGCGGTTCTTGCGGATCTCCGGACCGTCACGCATACGTTCGTCTTTGCGGAAAAAGAGGTCTACACCGCCTCGGCCCGGGACGATACCCAGAAACGGATGTGGAAGTGCGCCATCCGTAATGCGATTGAAGAGGTAAATGCCATCTCCCTCTCACGGAATATTGCCTGTGCACTGGTCTGTATTGATGCAGCAACATTCGATGCGATCCGCGACCCGGTACTCGGGATATTCAGCGGGCATCCTGATGCCCGGTTCTCGTTCGATATCTCCGCAGGCTCCAAACGCCTTTCTATGGGCCTCTTCTCGATGTCGCTCTGGGTTGACGGGGACGCGTATTATGCATTCGGAAATGCCCCGACGCGGAGAGTGCCGGTCCCGACACTTCCCGCAAGGAACCTCCCTGCCAACCCGCACTATCTCGTGATCCTCACCATCCTCTTCCGCGGGCAGGATCCAAAACGTGAGGAACGGGCGCTGGTGCCAAAAGAGACCCTGTTCAACCAGACCAGAGCCTGGCAGATCCCGGTTCGCGATGCGGACGGTGAAACCAGGGGGCTGGATCTCTCGCCGGCAGACTTTTCCCGCATGGTAGCGGCGCTGGCTGGCTGGAATCTTATTACCGAAGAGACCTCTCCGGACCATGGAGAAGAGACGCTGTACAGCATCAGCCCTGAGGGCGAACTGGCATTGTTCGTGTATTCAGCCCGCATGAAGAAACGGGGTGTCGCAGGCACATCCGGCCTCACATGATCCCCGTACTTACGCTCCGACTGGGTCCGGTTGAACAATAAAAATCAAACCCTGATGAAAAATTTTCAAACAGACCTTGACTGAAATTGTTAGTTCTCTGCAATTGATCATTTCGTATGGAGATACACCCCGAGGCTATGCCCCCGCCGGTGTGGCGCCCCCGGTTGAGATGGTGCTGCATTATCTGTTTCTGGTGCCATCGCCCATGCGCCCCATCCCCCTTGGAGGATTGGTGGCGCAAGAGGGGGGTCTCCCGCGAATTTTTTTGAACGGGTGGGGGGGTCTGCACGATTTGAAACGCAAAGGGGAGGGGGGGTATGCCGGACACCCCCCTCCCCAAAAATGGGATGTACGCATTATTGCACACGTTTTTTTGAGGGGTATTTTGCAGGTCTCCGACGGATCAGGTCATTTTCCGGCTACCCGAAAATGATCATGGGGGGGTATGATCCAGCCAAAGGGGGGGAGGGGTATGCCGGATACCCCCCCACCCCCAGGCAGGGGGGTCTGATCGTTTTGAAAACCGGAAGGTGGGGGGGTATCAGGCAGACCCCCCCCATCCCGCGGGCACAGAGCCGGCCGGTTTTACGCGTTCTGCCCGGTAAGGGAACCCATGACCTGTTCCATGGTCACCGGCAGGGTTTTGGAAAACGGAACCGACCAGGAAAAAAAGATACAATCGATGACGGCCGTCCCCGTGATCGTGACCTTCACGCTCCCCCGGGTCACGAAGGCAGCGAGCGCCCCGATGAGAATTGCATTGTCCGAACTGACCGGGACGTGAACAAGGGTACTGTCCCGGGCAGGTATCTTCACCCGGCCGGTTTTTCCGGAAGCGATCTGACGGGATCGCTCCGCGTCCCGGCACAGCACCTTAAACGGCAGGTCGCGCAGGGTCACGCCAAGGGGATTGGGATTCTGCACCCGGATTGCCACATCGAGTTCAAGGGACGAGATTGACAGGGAACAGAGCCGCACGTCTTCAAGGCTGACTTCCGGTTCGTGCAGGAGAGGCATTGTAAGAACATTTCACGAACCGGTTGAAAATCCTGCTTATCAGTTCTGTTATTTCCGGCTCCGGAGCTCTTTTTCAGCTGCTGCAAGCCCCGCTGCAGCCTGCTCGTCCGTCATCTCCGGATTCTTGAACCGGGTGAACCGATCGCAGACAAGCTCGGGACATTTCCCGCAGTGGGGGAGTTTCTTCATGGTCGTGCAGCATTCGTAAATCGGGCACTGGTCGATATTCACAAATGCTGTCCAGAATGGTTTCCCCGTTACCTTTTCACAGCCAGGGCAGTCCTTCTTATGGTGGTCGCAGTCGCTGCACGAGAACCCGCATACGGTCTCAATCTTTTTCTTTGCCATAGTCAAAGGTTTCCTGCCCTTAGGGATAAAGAGAGGGGACGGGCACCGCGAAAGTGAACGTTTTGTCCCCCGTTCTTCTCTCTCATCCCTCGTCATGGCACGTGCCAGTACTGAGAATGCAGGTTCTTCCCCGGTCTTTCCCTCACTATCATCTCCTGTTGTTCTCTGCCAGGGGAATAGTGAACACCTGCCCTCATGTGATTCTGGAACCTGCAGAGCACTCCCGGCCTCTTCAAAGGCAGGTTGGAAAAAACAGCCGTGTTTTTTTCCAACTTCCCGCTCATTATATACCTCCGGGATCAACCACGTGATCAGGCCCGGAACCGCCGGGCAGGATGGAGTAACCATGAGCGAACAACCGTTCCACCAGAGATTCAGCAAAAGAGAGAAATCTTCCCGGCACAATCCCGGAAACGATAACGGGAACCTGTCCCTGTCCGCATTATGGGAACTCTATCATGCTGATCCGTCATCGCACTACCGGCCTTGACGGATCGCCTCCTCAGTTATGCGAATGAAACCATCATACATCATCAGAACGATCAGCAGGAAACCGGCCGAACGACCGGGGCGGGAATTACCCCCTCCCCGCCGCCCCTCTTTTCAGTCTACGCGATAACCGCCTGGCTGGTGTGTTACCAACCACAAAGCACTCAATCCCCCCGCCCAAAATTTTTCCTGCAATGACTCTGGATCCATTCTTTTACCAGATATTCGAGTCTCTCCCCCGGCAGGGACCGGGATGTCCTGAAGCGACAAGGAACGTATGGTCTTGTCTTCCCCCGCTCCCCAACCATGCAAACATCCTCGATGTCGGATGCGGCTCCGGCACCCAGACCCGCGACCTTGCGGCCCTGACAAGCGGCACCATCACCGCTGTGGACAACCACCAGCCATTCCTTGACCGCATCACCGCATGGGCAACGGCAAACCATCTGGGCGGGCGCATCAGGACACGGGCGGCATCCATGGACGCCCTGCCGTTCGAGCCGGGACAGTTCGATCTCATCTGGTCCGAAGGTGCAATTTTCATCATGGGTTTTGAGGAGGGACTCCGGGCCTGGAAACCGTTCGTGAAGAAAGGCGGGTATATGGTAGTCTCCGATGCCGCCTGGTTTGAACCAAATCCTCCCGCAGAATTGATGCGGTGGTGGGAGAAGGAGGGGTACATTCCCAAAACAGAGGATGCATTAAGAGAGCAGGTAAAGAACACCGGGCTCCGTCTCATTGCCACGTACCGGCTTCCTGAGGCCGGGTGGTGGGAGAACTACTATGTCCCGATGCTTGCCCGGGTTGCCGAGCTCAGAAAGACCCACGGGACCGATCCTGCATGTGCTGCCGTTCTCGATCCCCTCCAGGAAGAGATTGAGATGTACCGGCAGTACAAACGGTATTACGGGTACACATTCTTCGTGATGCAGAACGAGTAACACTTGGGAGGCAGTTCCTGATGTCCAAGGAAATTGACAAACAGATCCGGTCTCTTGCCGGTTCACTTGACGCTGATTACTATGGTGTGGCGGATCTCACCCCGGCCCGCGACTTCATTCATGCGCAGGGAGGGGATCGGGCAGCGAGGTATCCGCGGGGAGTTGTGCTGGGGATACGGTTGCAGGACAGCGTTGTGGATCTCCTGCCGGAGAAAGACAACGAGGGAGCAATCCTGTACCGTCACACTACGTACGATGTTGTCAACATCGCCCTCGATCAGGCAGCGCTCCGGATCGCAAATGTTCTCCAGCGCGAAGGCTACGGGGCATTTCCCGTCCCCGCGTCGAAGCGGACGAGCAACGAGCACATCTGCGGGATCTTCTCCCAGAAACTCGCGGCACACATGGCCGGGCTTGGCTGGATCGGGAAGAGCTGCCTGCTCGTGACTCCGGATCATGGTCCGAGAGTCCGGTGGGTCACGGTCCTGACCGATGCGCCGCTCCAGCCGACCGGGTCCCCGATGGAATCGCGGTGCGGGGAATGCACGGCATGTGTCGATATCTGCCCGGTGCATGCATTTACCGGCAAACCGTTCTCGCCCGGAGAGCCCCGCGAGGCCCGGTTCGATGCTGCGGCCTGCGACCGCTATTTTAAGGAGCGTGAGAAGAATGACGGTGTCGCAACCTGCGGGCTGTGCGTGTGGGTCTGCCCGCACGGGAGAAAGAAGGGGAAGAGAGCGGAAAAATAACCTGCCTGGAAATGGGGGAATCCCTCTCTTTTAATGCTCCAGGGGGCTTCACTGGCGCTTCACCTTCCGCGATAGAAGAACGCTCGCGGGTTCCTCTCATCCCAGAGCCCTCTCCCTGATTCAATCAGTTCACATCACCGATGAGACCGGGCTCCCTTCGTTCCCCATCCGTTATGTAATAAATTCACCGATACATAGGAATTATTCTACTCAATGTGATTGTGTAACCAGTGAGTAAAAAATTTTAATTGTTCATCGGTATGAAAGTAATGTTCTCCGGTTTCCAGAATCTCTAATGTACAATGAAATTTTTCTGCAAAATGGCTGATTGTATCAAATTCACACAAATTATCGTTAGCTCCGTATAAAATATTCGTATCAACTTCCCATGTATCAACAGGGTGTTCTTTCACATAACAGAAATAATCCCAATATAACTTTTGACCAACAGGGGTAGATATCGTTCTTTCTTCCTGTAAACGCTCAGGTGTTACATCAAACCACACCATCATATTGCTTATAATCCGGTCCATGTCAACCACCGGTGACAAGAAAAGGGCTTTTTTCAATTCAAGATTGTGATAGGCTAAAAGGCTGAAATATGCTCCCATACTGCATGCAAACAGGCTCAGCTCTTTCCACTGAGTTCTTGCATATTCCAAAATTTCCATCAGATTACTAACGCAAATTTGCACCTTACAAGGTGTCTTCTCCTCTTTTCTTTCGCCATGTTCTGGCAAATCAAAGCTCAGGACCTGATACCCTTTTTGAATTGCCTCATGAGCGAGAAGTTGAATAACTGCATCTTCCTTATGGGATAAATTCCCATGTACTGCAATTACAAGTTTTTCACTCTCTTTTCCCCATAACGTCGCAGGGATATTTCCAATCTTAAAATTATATTTAATCATTTTCTTCCATTATTTACGTGGTATACCTATCGTAAAACAGGGTGTAAAAAATAAGGACGACAATTCCGGTTTTACTTCTTTGCCAGCTTCAGGATCCGGATCGCCAGCCACGCCGCGTTGTCGCCATTGTCCACGCCAACGCAGGCAACCGGCACACCTTTGGGCATCTGGGCGATCGAGAGCAGCGCGTCCATCCCGTTCAGCGTCCCGCTCACGGGAACCCCGATGACCGGCTTGTCGGTCCGCGAGGCGATAACACCGGGAAGCGCTGCGGAGAGGCCGGCGATCGCAATGAAGATCTTCGCGTGGCTCGCCCTGACATAGGCCTCGAGCTTGTCGGGATCGCGGTGGGCAGAGAGGATCTGGGCATCGTAGGTGACCTTGTTCGCGTCGAGAACTTTCTTCACCTTATCGGTGATTGCCGCGTCAGACGCGGATCCGGAAATAATTGCTATATCTGCCATATCTGCCATCCAAACTTATATTGCGTCTATATTAAAATACTATGAGCAGATTCACCATGGAAAAAGAATTACTCCTGATGATGCCGGGCCCGGTGCCGATACCGGAACGGGTCAGGCTCGCGATGTCGCGTCAGGCAATAAACCACCGCAGCGCCGAGTTCGGTGCCGCATATGCTGACTGCGTGCGGGTATGCAAGACCGCATTTGCAACGAAGAACGACCTTGTCATCATCAGCGGTTCCGGCACGGCCGGCATGGAAGCCGCGATTGCAAATGTTGCACGCGACAAGGAGATCGCCTGTATCGTCAACGGCAAGTTCGGCGAGCGGCTCTATAAGATCAGCCAGCGCTACGGAAAGGCGCACGAGATCAAGTCTGACTGGGGTACCCCCGTCAACCTCGAAGCCCTCAAGGCCCAGCTCGAGGCCGGCGCTCAGGTCGTCACGCTCATCCACAACGAGACCTCGGCCGGTATCAAGAACCCGGCAGAAGAGATCGGGAAGCTCTGTAAGAAGCACGACGCCCTCTTCATCATGGACGGCATCACCTCCATTGCCGGGGATACCGTTGAGGTCGACAAGTGGGGCGTTGATATCGCCATCACCGGCTCCCAGAAGTGCTTTGCCGCACCCGCGGGCCTTGCCATGGTCTCGGTGAGCAGCCGGGCATGGGAACGCATGACCAAGAACCCTCCCTATTATCTCGACCTTGCCGCGTACCGGAAGAGTGCAGCCGGAACCCCGATGGAGACGCCGTACACCCCGGCAGTCCCGCTCTTCCTCGCGCTCCGCGAAGCCTGCCTGATGATCGAGGAGGAAGGTCTTCCCGCACGGATTGCCCGGCACCAGAAGATGTCGAAGTCAGTCCAGGCAGCCGCAAAGGCATGGGGGCTCCCGCTCTTCCCGAAGATCGACAAGCTCCACACCTATTCGTCCACCGTCACGGCCATCGAATATCCCGCGGGCGTCAAGGATGACGACATGCGGGGCATTGTCAAGAAGATGGGCATCGTCATCGCCGGCGGCCAGGACCACCTGAAGGGCAAGATCTTCCGCATCGGTACCATGGGCGCTGTCGGCGCACCGGAGATCCTCTCGACCCTTGCCATCACCCAGCACGCAATGAAAAAGTGCGGCTACACGGTGAAGGGCGACGGCGTCGAGGCCGCAGCCGAGGTGCTGGGATGAGGGTAGGTGTTGCAGACACCACCTTCTCGCGCGTCAACATGGGAGCCATAGCCGTCAGTGAGCTTCGGAAACATGCAAGTGTAGCCATTGAACGGGTCACGGTCCCGGGGGTCAAGGACCTGCCGGTGGCCTGCAAGAAACTGATCGAAGAACGCCAGTGCGATATCGTGATGGCACTGGGGATGCCCGGGGGCAAGGACAAGGACAAGATGTGCGCCCACGAGTCATCGCAGGGTCTCATCATGTGCCAGCTCATGACCAACACCCACATCATCGAGGTCTTCGTCCATGAGGACGAGGCAAAAGATGGTGCAGAGCTGGCATGGCTTGCCGAGCAGCGCACCCGGGAGCACGCCGTGAACGCCGTGAAGCTGGTGCTCCACCCAAAAGACCTGGAGAAAGAGGCCGGCTCCGGCCAGCGGCAGGGCTTTGCCGATGCCGGGCCTGCCCGCCGGTGAGAAGAACGCAAGAATTATTGACCAATCACAAGAGATGATCTGATATGTGTGATACCAACCCGATAAAACTGGGATTCGTTGTCGCCGAGTTCAACCGCGACATCACCTACATGATGGAGATTGAAGGCCGCGAACATGCAGCATTCCTTGGTGCAGAAGTCATCGAGACCATGTATGTTCCCGGGGCATACGACATGCCGCTCGCGATCAAGAAACTGCTGACTGCCGGCAAGGTCGATGCGGTTGTCACCATCGGCTGCGTCATCGAGGGCGCAACCCAGCACGACGAGATCGTGGTGCAGCACGCAGCCCGGAAGATTATCGACCTCTCGCTGGAGTTCGGCAAGCCGGTCTCCCTCGGCATCTCCGGGCCCGGCATGACCCGGCTCGAAGCCAACGAGCGGATCGATTACGCAAAGCGGGCCGTTGAGTCAGCCATCAAGATGGTCAAACGATTGAGATGAAGCCCCTGTCGGCGAAGATTGCCGGCGTTGCCGAGTCGGCAACGATCGCCATCTCCAACAAGGCAAAGAAGATGCAGCGGGAGGGCATCGATGTCATCAGCCTCTCGATCGGTGAGCCGGACTTCGATACTCCCCGGCATATCACGGATGCCTGCATTACGGCGCTGAACCGGGGCGAGACGCATTACGCCCCGAGCAACGGCATTCCGGAACTGACGGGTGCAATCGCTGAGAAGATAACAAAGGAGAACAAGTTCCCCTGCACTCCTCAGCAGGTGATCGTTGCCTGCGGCGCAAAGGATGCGATCTACGAGGCGTGCGAGGCGGTCTTAAACCCGGGTGACGAGACGATCATCCTCACCCCGGCCTGGGTCTCCTACGAGCCCTGCATCCAGATCGCGGGCGGGAAGCCGGTCTTCCACGCGATCAATCCCAAAACCTTCCAGCTCGACGACTCGCTTCTTGAGCGTGTGAACAGGAAGACCAAGATGATCATCGTCAACTCCCCGTCGAACCCCACGGGGGCTGTTTTTAATAAAAAGTCCATGCAGCTCGTGGCGGATCTCTGCGAGGACAGGGACATCTACGCGATGTCGGACGAAATCTACGAGAAGATGGTGTACGGCAAGGAGCACATCTCGCTTGCTTCTCTCGGCGACATGGCGCAGCGGACCATCACCATCAACGGCTTCTCGAAGGCCTATGCGATGACCGGCTGGCGGCTCGGGTACGCGGTGGGTCCGAAGGAGATCATCACGGAGATGTCCAAGGTCCAGCAGCACTCCGTCAGCCAGGCAACGACCTTTGCGATGTGGGGAGCTGTGGCGGCGCTCAAGGGCGACCAGCGTTGCGTTGAGGAGATGCGGAAGGAGTTCGACCGCCGGCGCATATACATGATAAACGAACTTAACGCGATGGGCTACGAGACGGCCCCGGCCGAGGGTGCGTTCTATGCCTTCGTGAAGGTCAAGGGTGACGATATGGAAGTTGCGTCACGCTGGCTTGACAAAGGTCACGTGGCAGCAACCCCGGGCAGTGCGTTCTATGCGCCGGGATGGATCCGGTTGTCGTACGCGGCTTCGATGGAGAAGCTGAAAGAGGCGATGAAGAGGATCAAGAGGGTTGGGTAATCTTTTTTTTAATCAATCAATATTACAACACAAAATAAATTACCTGCAAGGTTTATTGCAATATTGGTGGAAGTTATCAAATTTTATTCAGATGATGACTATTTTGAAAGAATTCATGAGATACGTGCAATTATTGAAAATGAGATTGGATTAACTCAAAATTATATCTCAATCGTTCATTACAGCAATGTTGAAATTATCGCATTGATTTTGGGAATATTGGCGATAGTAACTTATTTTTCATTTAATACATTTGCGATCATTTGGGTCGTAATAGGTCCCTATGCAATTTATAAGACTCTTCAGATCAATTCAGGAATGGAAAGTCTAAAATTAAAACTTGGTTTTAGGAAAATTGAAAAAAAGAAAAAAATCAGCTTCAAAGAAAATTTTGTTATTGATATCCCTGATCGCTATCCAAAATTTTCTGATATCGACTTATTAGCACTAAAAATCCGTATTGTAAAAGGGGATAGAACAAGTGATAGTAAAATTAACGCAACTAATAATTATCTTTGGGCAAGCGCCTTTTCAATGAACGCTTTTAACAATCAAATCGGGTATTGGACAATCTATGCATCCATTATTGTTCTCTACATCTATTGTGTTTTAACAAAAACAATAGAATTTAATTGGTTTCTAATTCTCTTTGGAATCCTTCAATTAGGCTCTTTTTATTATCTAACTGCTTTGGAAGGGAATCTTAGATATTTTGTGATAAATGATTTTAAACGCAATTTCTTATTTTTTCATATTCTATGGATTGGCTCAATAACTGCATACTATGTGGTCTTTTTGATCAGTTACTTTTCACTGATTCTTCAACTTCTGACAGTTCATAATATTTTACTTCTTGGGATGGTGGGGATTTTAGAATATTTTGTTATTATGTTAGGAAATGATTTTTTTTCTTCTACTATCGGATCTGGAATAATGAATGACAAATTAACCGAGCTTATCAGACTCCGTGATACAATTAACAATCAAATTTTCACTCGAAAGAGGTTAACTGATGATCCTGACATCTTCTATTATGATTATTTAGTCATGAGAAGATACAAACTGATAAAATGGAAGGGACTCCTTTTCGGAAAATATGTACTTGAGCCGGATTTATCAGATGATGATATCAGAACGCTTTCAGAATCATCATTACATTTTGAAATATTACAAGGTGAAGTTGGAATGAAGGGATTATTTGTTACAAATAAAGAAATTTTAAAGCGGTATGGATACGTGTAAAATCTTTTTTTAGAAAAAAATGATGGACACGGCCAAAATGTGAAACGATGTCCCCCCTCTTGCGCCCCCTCCGGGAGGGTGACAAGTACGGGTCCCCCTCAAAACCCACCTCCCGCTGCCCGATCGCAGGCGACTTTCTGCGCCCAATTGATGCTAATTAAACATTTCAGAGTCTCCGACGTTTAAAAATCAGTCCGGGCATTTTGCGGGAGGGAATCCGGGCTCATTGTACCGTTTTTCACCCAATTCGATCTGTTTTCGGGTGCCCGAAATCCGGGGCCCGGAAAAAGTCGGCAATATGGGCTCTGATCGGCAATCCGGGCGTAATATGGGGGGTCGCCCCTCATTCCCCCTGACTCTTTTCCGACCTCTTAGTACCGACGGAGATTTCCCGGGGGGGTGCCTGGATCGGGGGTATGATTTCCGTTCCGGCCGGTATCTCCTGGGCCGGCACTGTCGGTTGAGCCTGCACTACCGGCACCGCCACAAACGCCGGCTTCGGTCTCTCCGGAATCATTGAGCCATCGCGGGAAAGTTCGATGAGCCCGGTGTCCGTGGCGCGGAAGAACCGGAACGCCCCGCGGGGCAGAAAGACCCAGAGCTCGCGGGAGATCCCGGGGCCGGACGCGATGGCCCGGAGCGCCGCAAGGGCATCGCGAGCTTCGCCTTCGATCCACGCATGCGAGCAGTGGACGCGGGTGACACGTTTGATCCGGACATGGGCCGTGAAGCCCGGACAGTAGATCACGAAGTTGCAGATCATGCCCGGCTCGTGCATGAACTGCCGGGTCTCGCCCCGCTTCTTTGCAATGTGCACGGCCTCGCTGAGCGCCACGAGCGGTCTCCGCCCGCGACTCATGCCCGGCCTCCGGTCCCGGCCGGAATTTTTCGCAGCGGCAGGTGTTTATCTGCTGAACAATTTTTGTATTGTGCCTGATTGATGCGGAGTATGGCAACAGCTCCTTCTTGTTGTAAATATGCCGGCTGCAATTCCATGAGTACACGGGCCGGCCACGCTGTTATTGTAAAAATTATTTTTAAAATTATATATGCTTTTTAGTATGGGGAACTGCGTCACACGTTATTTTTTCCACCATATCTTTGCAAATGTAGAATCGCCGGAGATCACGATCGAGTTCCCCTCGCAACGTACCCGTGCGGCAAGATACGTTCCCAGCACGCTCTTCTGCTCCGGTGTCTTCACCCCGAATCTCCCGCTGAAGAACGCCATCATCTCTTCGATGGTCCCGAACCGGTACTCTTTTGAGAGCGGCATCATCTCCACGTTCGCATAGATCCCCATCTGGTACAGGACATTGTAGAGGCAGTCTGCCTTGGGCCCGGCATAGTACGGGGTCCCATGGAGCGGGACCCAGAGATCGGCATACATCCGCTCCCAGAAGGGG
Organism: Methanoregula sp.; assembly: GCF_028679125.1. Classification (GTDB taxonomy): domain Archaea; phylum Halobacteriota; class Methanomicrobia; order Methanomicrobiales; family Methanospirillaceae; genus Methanoregula. The sequence continues at coordinate 98,966 of NZ_JAJRCG010000004.1, forward strand.
AGATCCACGAACCAGTACAGGCAGACGTACTGCTGCGATGCGGCATCCATCTTTGCGAGGGCGGCCCGGATATCCTCCATGGTCAGCGAGAGCGATGCGATCACGATGTCGTACGGGCCGGCGAGATCCCGGTCAACATCCACGTCCTCCCACCGCTTCTGCACGCAGGTGATATTCGTGATGCCCTCGCGTGCAGCCCGCTCCCGCAGGAGGGAGATCATGCCTGATCCGGGTTCGACCGCACAGACCTCCCTGACCCGGGAGGCGAGCGGGATCGCAAGGGTGCCCGGCCCGGCACCGATGTCCAGTACCCGGGACTCGCGGGTCAGGTCCAGCCCGTCAAGGGTAATCCTGATGCGGCTGTCGTACTCCCGCCGGGAGTTGGCATCGTACCGCTCCGCGTTCTCCTTCCGGTTCCAGTCGTGCGATGGATCGTCAGGGATCCTGACGGAGTCGTGCCGCTTCTGCCGCAGCTTCCAGATCTCGTTCCAGTCGGGATCAGCTCGGCCCGGCACCGGGGGAATCATACCACTGAGTATGCACTCAAGCGGAAAAAAATGTTCACTGGCACAAAAAAGGAAAGGTTACTCGTGCCTGAGTGCATCGATCGGATTCAGGTTCGCTGCCTGCCATGCCGGGTAGAGACCGCAGGCAAGACAGATCACGATCCCAAAGCCGACACCTTCGCCAACCGAGATCGCTGTCGCCACCGTGAACAGGTACTTGGTCGACTGGAGCATCAGGGCGCTGATGGCATATCCCGCGATCAGGCTGAGGATCCCCCCGATGACACTGCCGATAACCCCGATGATAGCGGCTTCGTAGATGAACATCTTCATGACCTCTTTCTTCTGCGTCCCGATGCTGCGCATGATACCGATCTCCTTGATCCGCTCGTTGACCGACATCATCATGATATTGAAGATCGAGACACCGGCAACGACCATGGAGATCCCTCCGATTGCTGTGACGAATGTCGTGACCGCCCCGAACGTCTCGTAGATCGTAGCCAGGGTTGCCTTGCTGTCCATGACCGAGACGATCTTGTCCCGCTTGTTCAGCTGTTTCTCGATGATCTTCTTGACCTCGGCGGTATCCTGTCCGCTCTTTACCTTGACAACGACCTCGTCGTAATCACTCCTGCTGTAGGTGTTGTCGAACCAGCTCTCGGTGACAAGAATGGCATTGTCCGTGCTGATATCAAAGCTCATCCCCCGCTCCTCGATGATCCCGGTGACCCGGAGGGTCCCCTTCGAGCCATCGGTGCCCATGGAAATCCGGGACCCGACCTTGATATTATTGTCCTTGGCAAATTCCGATCCAACCATGCACCCGGAATTGCCGTTGTTGAGACCGCCTGATGAAAATTTCAGGTCGAGATCCGGGACATACTGGGGGTCAATACCATAGACCGCTGCAACAATATCATCGCCGCCAACCCCCACTTTCATGCGCTCCGATGTCGAGAGCACCGGTATTGCCACGCTGGGAGCAACAGCACGTTTGATCTGCTGGAACTGCTGGTCGGTGATCTTCAGGTTCGCAGAACTTCCCCCGCCCCCCCCAAAGCCACCGCCGCCACCGGTATACGGGGTCACGATGACACTGTCACCTACTGATGAGAGGCTGTCAGAAACGGTCGCCACCAGGCTATTCCCGAGGATGCCCATCGATGCAATGGCAACGACCCCGATCACGATCCCGAGCATTGCAAGGGTTGACCGGAGAAAGTGCAGCCGGATATTCCGCTTGGCGATCTCCCAGAAGATCATTCCACGATCCTCCCGTCAGCGATCCGGATCGTCCGCCGCGAGTACTCGGCGATATGCGGGTCATGGGTGACCATGATGATGGTCGTGCCCTCCCGGTTGAGATCCGTCATAAGATCCATGATGCCGGCGCCTGTCTTGGAGTCGAGGTTACCGGTTGGTTCGTCGCAGAGCAGGATATCCGGGTTGTTGATGAGCGCCCGGGCAATGGCAACCCGCTGCTGCTGGCCCCCGGAGAGTTCGGTGGGGGTGTGGGTGAAGAGTTTCTCATCCAGCTGGACTGCCCGGAGCACTTCCTTTCCCCGTTCGGGATCCACGCCTTTTCCGGTCTTAAGCATCAGGGGAAACGTGACGTTCTCGATGATATTGAGGAGCGGGAAGAGGTTGAAGTACTGGAAGATGAACCCGATCCGGTCCCTCCGCAGGGTGGTCAGATCCACATCCGACATGTCGCCAATGCGGGTGCCGCTGATGTAAATATCGCCCGAAGTCGGGACATCCAGACAGCCCATCATGTTGAGGAGCGTGGACTTGCCCGACCCCGAGGGGCCCATGACGGAGATGAACTCGCCACGGTCTACCTGGAACGAGATCCTGTCGAGTGCCGTGACGTCTCCTGCGGGAAGCGGGTATACCTTGGTTACGTCACGGAACAGCATTACCGGCTGGTCATCCATCGGAAGCGTCACTTCTTGCTCTTCCTTATGTAGAAGTACCATCCGCCGGCAATTGCCGCGATGAGGATGAGTGCGGCAAGGATGGGAATGATCGGCGGGCCGTTGCTTGCGGCCGTGGTGTTAAGACGGCTTGAGGGAACAGTCACGTTCTGGACCGTGTGATAGAGGTTCCCGTCGGTATCCCTGAAAGAGACCTGGACGGGTATGCTGGTGCTGCCATCCGTGTCGAACGAGATCTCAAATCCTCCGAAGTCGTCGGCTTTGAGTGCCCCGACAACATAGGTCTTGTAGGGATCTTGGGGTATGGCAGGGGAAAGGGATGTAACTGTGACGGTATTTGCCGTATCGAGTCCGGCATTATTTATATCACCGGTCACGTGAAAGATGCCCCCCTCAGTGGTGACCTTGATATTACTCATGACAGGATATGACTGTTTTTTGTCCACGCCGAAGGTGATGGGGATGTCCATGGATGTCTGGTGGGGATTGTTGCCATTGTCGTACGTAAGGGTAAGATGAAGTGGGGTCTCTTTGTCTGGTGTGATGGAGATATTTACCGGTACCTTTGCCTGGGGAGCGAGCATTCCTATGAACGTCCGTGAGGGAGTTGCGGTGATGCCGTCACCGGCAACTTCAAGGGCAACATTGGTTACCTCGGCATCTCGGGGATTTGCCACCTGCAGGTAGATCGTCTTTTTCTTTTCCTGCTCAAAAGCATCCGGCTTATCGATCACGGTCAGGACAAGGGGGCGATTTTCCACCAGGACCATCTGCCGGTAATAGAGATTGTCAGCATCCCTGAATGTCATGGAGAACGTGGGATAATATGTCCCATCAGGAGCATCTGTGGTGACAGAAAATACAAATTTCTGGGTCTGGAGCGGTCCGATATGGACCGTGCTGTCATAAGGGGCGCTCGTTGACCGGATGTTATCGTCTCCGAACGTAGCATGGTTTACAACAGTGCTGTCGTTGGTGTTGCCGTTTGTAACGGAAATAGTAACGGTACCGTCATCTCCGGTAAAGAACGTCCCGGGATCGTATGACACATTCGAGACATACACCTTGCTGGCTGCAACAATGGATTCAGGTGTGGCGTATGCACTTGCCACCCCACAAATAGTGCTGCAGAGCAGGATCAGACATGTTACCGTAAAAAACTGGGTTATTCTCATTTACGAAACTCCGAGATTATAGATCATGTAGATGATATAGGCAACCACCGGGATACCCACGCAGAGCGCAGCATCCCGCGGCGACAGTTTCCGGGCCTGCTGGATGCCGAAGATCCAGATGTTTGCGCTCCAGAGCAGGAAGACAATGGCGATGAGGGAGGTGATCTGGGTCAGTTCCAGCATGGCCGGATCCAGCAGGAGGGCCTTTGTGACCGCCTGCATTGCCACGGGATCCTGCAACATGGCGGAAGTCACCTGGGGAACAACGATTTTTGGTACGTATTCGTATGCCACGATCAGGGTGACAACGGATCCAATCACCTGGGGGAGGTACCCGTACCCGACAACCTGCAGGGTCGACTTGACACTGCCCTCTCCCTTGAATGCCATTGAGAGGGCAAAGACCACGGCCGTCCAGACAAGCCAGAAGATGAAGACTCCCAGCGCTGCCCCGATTATTGTCGAGAGGAGGATGATCACGTCGATGCCGGGATAGGCTCCGGCCATCATCTGTGCGGTCAATCCCCCGATCAGGTATCCGTAGCCCGCAGCAACGATACCCCCGGCAAGGACGATGAGGAGGGGCCACTTGAGACTTTCATCTTTCTGTCCCATCAGGTCCGCGAAGAATGCGCCGGGCCTGAGCAGGATATCACTAAAGGAACGCGTCATAATCCAACCTGTTTTAATACTGTGTTATTCTGGATAAATCCGGAAATGTTGTCAACACTGTGATGTTGACTGTAATAAACTTTCTGCCCTCCCCGTGATGTCATGGGCAGGAATTATGTGATAGAATGGTTCGTGGTCTTCCCCATTAGTGGTTTTTGGTTGATCTGCCGCGAGAAAAGCGGATCTGCGATTCCGTGCGGAGCCACGGGTTTTTCCCCGGGGAATTCCTGTTCCCTCGTTAAAACCTGGAGTAAAGGGGAGTCACCGGCAATGCGGGAACGTTGGGGGACTCCGCATTTCACCGGGAGGATTTGTAAGGGAGGTTACTCACCAGACTGCGCTTCCGAGAGTGCTTCGCGCGCCTTATCAACCATATTCTGGGCGGCCGTCACTTTTGGTTTGATGGGCGGGTATTCCTTCTTGTCAAATGAGGCCTGCGCTTCCTTGTAGAGACTCTCCGCCCGGTCTATCCTCCCCTTGGCCTTGGTCACGTTCGTTCCCTCGCTGCCTGCCATGTCGATCTCTTCCTGGATGGCAAGAACCTGGCCGTAGAGATCTTCAAGCATCCCGCGGTATTCCTCTGCCTTCTCGTTGTCCTCCTCGATCCTCTGGCGGCCGCGCTCCCGGGCATCCTCCCTTGCCTGCTCCTGCCCCTCAAGAATCTCCCGCAGTTCGTCTTCAACTTCCTGGAGGGTCTCGGCAAGGACCTCGGCAAATGCCGTTCGTTCATCCTTCGACTCCTCGTACCCGTCATATGCCCCGTATGCCCCTCCGGCAGCAGCGCCCCCGATTGCACCGGCAATGGCCTCGCCGGCCCCTTCTTCGCGGTGCAGGAGACTCCCGATCAGACCTCCCAGTCCCGCCCCGGCAACAGCGCCGGCAACGCCCTTGGTGATCTCCTTGCGGTTGCGATCGACGGTATAGGTTACCTTGACATTCAGCTTCTCAACAGCCAGATCCAGTTTTCCCTGTTCGTCGGTATGTCTGACATGCATGGTTGCGGTTGTCGCGTTCAACACCTGCTGAGTTATCTCGGTCCCTTTGAGGGCAAGACGGGACATCAGGCGTTCGGTGAAATCGGTGTACAGGGATGCCACACCCTGGCTGTAGTAGATGAAAACCATGTGTATTCTCCAAAAAAATACTGGCGCTGTTTCATCATATAGGTTAGAGTTCCCCCGGAAGTGCCGGCGATCCATTAAGCAATTAAATACAAAAATAGACACTTGTGTACCATAATGTATATATTTGTACAAAACAAGAACTGTGTATGCAGACCAAGATCCTGCTCGATGAGGAGCAGATGCCCAAAAAGTGGTATAATGTGCAGGCGGATCTGCCTTCCCCGCTCGATCCCCCGCTCCATCCCGCCACCCACAAACCGATAGTACCATCGGACTTATCGGCGATCTTTCCCATGGAACTGATCCGGCAGGAAGTGTCCACCGACCGGTATATCGACATCCCCGAAGAGGTGCGGGAGGTCCTGAAGCTCTGGAGACCGAGCCCCCTGTACCGCGCCCACCGGCTGGAGAAGTTCCTCAAGACGCCGGCAAAGATCTACTACAAGTGGGAGGGGGTCAGCCCGGCCGGGAGCCACAAGACGAACACCTCGATCCCGCAGGCCTACTACAATATGAAGGCGGGTATCGAGCGGATCGCGACAGAGACCGGTGCCGGGCAGTGGGGATCCGCACTGGCGTTCGCCACGATGCTGTACGATCTCGAGTGTACCGTCTACATGGTACGATCGAGCTATACGCAGAAGCCTTACCGCAAATCGATGATGCAGGTCTGGGGAGCGGAGTGTATCCCGAGCCCGAGCACGAGGACGAACTCGGGCAAGGCCGTACTTGAGAAGGATCCGGAGACACCGGGAGCGCTGGGTATTTCGATATCGGAGGCAGTTGAGGATGCAGCCACCCACAGCAACACCAACTATGCGCTCGGCTCCGTGCTGAACCATGTCTGCCTCCACCAGACGATCATCGGCCAGGAGTGCCGCGAACAGCTGGCCATGGTTGATGATTACCCGGATGTTGTCATCGGGTGTGTTGGCGGCGGATCGAACTTTGCCGGGATCGGGTTCCCGTTTGCGGGCGACAAGATGACCGGGAAGCACAGGGACGTGGATATCATCGGTGTCGAGCCGGCCTCGTGCCCGACCCTGACCAAAGGGGAGTACATGTATGACTTCGGCGATGTGGCGGGCTTAACGCCGCTCCTGAAGATGTTCACCCTGGGTCACGACTTCGTCCCGCCGTCCATCCATGCCGGCGGGCTCCGGTACCACGGGGACTCCGCCATTGTATCGCGGCTCGTCCACGATGGCGTGATGCGGGGGATCTCGTATCACCAGAGCGAGGTCTTCGAAGCGGCCCAGAGTTTTGCCCGGACAGAAGGGATCATTGTAGCTCCTGAAGCTGCCCACGCGGTGAAGGGCACAATTGATGAAGCGCTGAAATGCAAGAAGAGCGGTGAGGCAAAGACGATCCTCTTCAACTGCACGGGGCACGGCAACTTCGATATGTCGGCATACGATGCATATTACAGCGGCAAGCTGGTGGACTACGAATACCCGGACGCATTGATCAAAGAAGCGATCGGCCGGATACCCAAGGTTCAATAACCCCTCTCATCAATCACTTTTTTATGAAACGGATTGGCCTCATCATCAACCCGGTTGCGGGTATGGGCGGATCGGTGGGGCTGAAAGGCACCGATGGGAACGTGGAGGAGGCCAGGACCCGGGGGGCGGTGCCGCATGCCCTGGACCGGGCCCGGATGGCGCTTGCACCCTTGGCACGGAACACCGGACTGCACTTCGTCACCTGTTCCGGTGCCATGGGACAGGATGTCCTGCAGGAGGCCGGGTGCGAAGACCCTGAGGTGATCTATACCTTCTCCGGTGAGAGCAGTGCCCGCGACACGAAAGAAGCAGCACGACGTCTCCTGGATGCGGGTATCGATCTCCTCCTCTTCTGCGGCGGGGACGGGACCGCCCGGGACATCTTCTCCATTGTTGGCAGGAACGTCCCGCTCCTCGGTATTCCCGCAGGGGTAAAGATGTACTCCGGTGTCTTTGCAGTCAGCCCCGCTGCCGCAGCTGAACTTGTCACAGGACTGGAAACGGCGGTACTGCGGGACTCGGAGGTCATGGACGTCGACGAGGAGGCCTACCGGGCCGGCACGCTGGAGACCCGGCTGTATGGTATTGCCCGCACCCCGGTTATCCGGGGGATGGTCCAGGTCTCAAAACAGGTGTATGAACAGCCGGACGAGGAGCGGGTGAAAGGCGAGATCGCGCAGTTCATGCAGGAAGTGATGCTGCCCGGCGCGCTCTATATCATCGGGGCAGGAACGACGACTGAAGCGATCATACGGTACCTCGGTCTCAAGAAAACCCTCCTTGGCGTGGATGTGGTGAAGAACGGGCGGCTCCTTGCACGGGATGCCGACGAAAAGACACTTCTCCGCCTGACTGAAAATGAGAGCGATGTACGGATCATCATCAGCCCCATCGGTGCGCAGGGATTCATTCTCGGCAGGGGGAACCAGCAGATCAGTGCAACGGTCGTGCGGCGGGCAGGTACCGCACATATCATCGTTGTCGCTACCCCGCACAAACTCCAGGAAACTCCTGAACTGCTGGTGGATACCGGTGATCCGGATCTTGATCGTATGTTCGGGGAATCGATCCAGGTCATCTGCGGGTACCGTCTCGCCCAGCGGAAGAAGATCCACCAGCCCGATGGTCAGTGATCCCTTGTATCACAACCGGGACCGGTAAGGTAAACGCGCCACGAAAAAAAGGGGCGGTCAGCCGAGCGGCGCGACGGTCTTTTTGTACATCTCATTGAGGACCTGGGCCAGCCCCGCGTAGATCGCAGCAAAGCCGCAGATGATTCCCTCGTACCCGGCGACGATCGTGATCGTTGCGTTTCCTGTAGCATCGCCCAGCGCGAGCAGGAAAAACAGGATAGCGAGGGTTGCGAAGATGAACTGCAATGCCCTGTTTGCCCGGAGTGTCCCGATGAACATGACCGCGGTGAACAGCCCCCACATGAAGAGGTACGCGGCCATGGCTCCTTTTGATGTCGCGTCTGCCAGCCCCATCTTCGGGAGGACGAGCAGGGCGACGAGCGTCAGCCAGAAGAGGCCGTAAGAAGTGAACGCCGTTGCGCCGAACGTGTTGTTCTTCTTCCACTCCTCGATCCCCGCGATGACCTGCGCCAGCCCCCCGTAGAAGATACCCATCGCCAGGATCATCGATCCCAGTGCGAAGAACCCGGCATTGTGCAGGTTCAGGAGCACGGTCGTCATGCCGAACCCCAGGAGCCCGAGAGGCGCCGGGTTGGCCGTGATATCAAGGCTTTTTACCTGTGTTACACTACTTCCAGACTCATTTGACATAGTTTCTCACCTTTTTTATCCATTGTCCGACGTGTCGGTTCATGCACCCCGGCTCACTCTTCCAGCGTTGAGATGTCGCCCGGATCGATTCCCATCTCCTGGGCTTTCAGGACGCGGCGCATGATCTTTCCGCTCCGGGTCTTGGGCAGCTTATCCACGAAATCGATCTCATGGGGGACAGCGATCGCCCCGAGCGTGGTCCTGACATGGTGCAGGAGATCCTGTTTGAGGTTATCGCCCGGCTCATTTCCCACGCGGAGGATGACGAACGCCTTGATGGAGTTCCCTTTCATGGGATCCGGTTTCCCGATGACAGCTGCCTCGGCAACCGCATGGTGGGAGACGAGTGCGCTCTCGACCTCGGCAGTGCCGATGTTGTGGCCGGCAACGATGATAATGTCGTCTGCCCTCCCGAGGATCATGATGTACCCGTCTTTGCCCTTGACCGCCAGATCGCCTGCCGTGTACATCCCTTTGATGGTCTCCCAGTACTTGCGGTAGCGTTCATCATCATGGTAGACCGTGCGCAGCATGGAGGGCCACGGGGATTTGATCACGAGCAGCCCGCCGGTCCCGGGTTTGACGGAGTTCCCGTCTTTATCCACCACATCGGCCACTACACCCGGGATCGCTTTCCCGACAAACCCCGGGCGCATCGGTTCCCCGAGTACGGTCGTGATCATGAGCATGCCGGTCTCGGTCTGCCACCAGGTGTCGAGGATTGGGCATTTCTGCCTCCCGATAACCCGGTAGTACCATTCGAACGCCTCGGGGTTCAATGGCTCTCCGACGGACCCGATGATGCGCAGGGAGCTCAGGTTGTACTTGTCGGGCCAGCTCTCGCCCATCTTCATGAACATCCGGATGGCTGTGGGTGCGGTGTAGAAGATCGTGATCTTCTGCTCCGCGATCATGCTCCAGAAGCTGCCGGCATCCGGGTAATCCGGGGTCAGCTCGGAGATGAAGACCGTTGCACCTACGGCAAGCGGGCCATACACGATGTAACTGTGCCCCGTGATCCAGCCCGGATCCGCACTGCACCAGTAGATGTCGTTGTCCTTGAGGTCGAAGACATACTTGCAGGTATAGTACGTTCCCACCATGTATCCCCCGCACGTGTGGACAATGCCCTTGGGTTTTCCGGTCGATCCGCTCGTATACAGGATGAAGAACGGGTCTTCCGCATCCATCACCTCGGGCGGGCAGTCATCGGACATTCCCTCCATCATTTCGTAGAAGTCCATCTCGCGCTCGTGGAGATCCACCAGCGGATCTCTCCTTCTCAGGACCACGACATGCTCAACTGTGGGTGCATTGATGACCGCCTCGTCAACGATCGCCTTGAGCTGGATCGCCTTGCCCCGGCGGATCGTGATATCTGCCGTGATAACGACTTTTGCCTCGGCATCCTGGATCCGCATATTCAGGGCCGCTGCGCCGAACCCGCCAAAGACCACGCTGTGGATTGCCCCGATGCGGGCACAGGCGAGCATGGCGATGGCCTGTTCCGGTACAAGCGGCATGTAAATGCAGACGCAGTCGCCTTTCTTCACGCCGATCTTCCTGAGTGCATTGGCGAACCGGGCAACCTGCGAGAGGAGCTTCTGGTAGGTGAAGATCCGCTCCCGGCCCTCCTCTCCCCTCCAGATCAGTGCAACCTTGTTGCGCCGGTGGTTGTTGACATGGCGATCGAGACAGTTGGCGGTAATGTTCAGCTTGGCATTGGTGAACCACCGGGCATACGGGTAGTTCCACTCCTTTACCTTGTCCCATGGAGAGATCCAGTCAAGCTCCTTTGCAATCTTTTCCCAGAACGCATCAGGGTCTGCCAGAAACTCATTGTACGCTTTCTGGTAATCTCCCATCCATGCATTTTTTCGGTACTGTGGGTCGGGGGTGTATGTTTTTACATCCTCAACAAGCCTGACATCGAAATCTTCGGTCATGTCCCACCTATTCTACACTATTAATCATTGAAAACAACATATATATAATTTATTGTAGTGCTGTCAGACGCACGCGAAAAAATAAAATGGGCCCGGTGATGACAAAAATGATGACAGGGTAATACCTGGAAAACCGTGATCCCGAAGTATAGAACGCGCGAAATCGTGCAGGATCTATTTTCATTTTTTCATAGAATCTCAAACAAAAATGCGGACATGCGCCTTCACGGCCCTGCAATCAGTACCGCTCTGGAAAAAGAGAGCGGATATACGAAGGGTTATCTATCCGGGTTTTTCAATATAAGATCGATGCTCAAGAAATTCAAGGGATGCCTGCTGGGAGCGGCGATCGGCGATGCGCTCGGTATGCCCAACGAGAGTGCATCCCCGAACCTGAACAAGATGAAGTACGGGTACCGCCGTCCGTACAAGGGACATCCGAACCAGGAGCTGAATGCCGGGCAGTATACCGATGATACCCAGCTGATGATCCTTGTCGGGACCCTCCTTGCCGATGGCAAGTATAACGAGGACCGGTACGCAACCGCACTCCGGGAACTCTATACGCGGGGAGCGCTCCGCTTTCCGGATGGCTCGGTCGCTGCTGCATGCGAGCATATGGCAAAAGAGAATGTCCCGCAGAAAGGCGTCAAGTCCACAACGTCCGGCTGCCTGCCCATCGCGGTTCCCTTTGCCCTGACATTCCCGGACATGAGCGAGGCCTGCGAACGTTCGGTCAGGGCCTGCAATATCACCCATTCCCACCCGGCCGCCCACGCCGCAGTATCCACCATTGTCACGCTCCTGTACCATGCCCTCCACGAGTCGCCGGACCCGGTGGAACGGGCCGTGCAGAAAGCTCTTGCAGAAGACGAGGTGCTCGGGGGCAAGATCCGGAACGCCCTCTCGCTCGAGAAGAATGGCATGGATACGGAGACCGCACTGCTCAAGATCGGCAACGATGTCTCGGTCTTCCAGACCCTCCCCATGGCCTTCTTCCTCATCAGCCGGTATTCCCATCCCCCTGACCTCCTGACCGTTGCCGCAAATATCGGGGGAAATACGGATACCATTGCCCTGATATGCGGGGCCTATCTCGGTGCATCCCGGGGCATGGATGCCCTGCCGGAGGATCTTATCAAGGGCCTTGAGGACCGTGACCGGATCGAGCTCCTCGGGCAGCGGCTCTACAATGCCTATTCGCGCAAAAGCGAGTGAACCGGGGTCCTTTTTTTAACCCCTTTTTAACTCCTGTTTTTTCAGGCGCCTTTTTTTAAAAAGCTGGTCAAAAAGGATTAAATTTTGACAGTCGGACATTACTGTATGAAAGTTGCGATTGTCGGGGCCTCCGGCTATGCCGGTGGTGAACTGGTCCGCCTCCTTCTTCACCATTCTGCTGCAAAAGTGACGTGTGTCACATCACGCAAACTTGCAGGTACCCCCCTGGATCAGGTCCATCCCCAGCTGAAAGGGTTCACCGATCTCAAATTCGAGAACCCGGAGACCGATGCCATCGAAGCCGATGTGGCATTCCTCGCGGTTCCCCACACAGCGGCAATGCAATACGCCGGTAAACTGCTCTCCCGCGGGATCAAAGTTGTCGACCTGAGCGCGGACTACCGCCTGGCAAAGGATGTTTTTGAGAAGGTGTATGGCGTTCCCCATACCGACTACTTCAAGGCACCCTACGGCATCCCGGAACTCCACCGCAAGGACTGCATCAATGCGAAGTTCGTCTCCAATCCCGGCTGCTTCCCGACCGGGGCAACCCTTGCCGCAGCTCCCCTCGCACATTACGCCCATACGATCATCTACGATTCCAAAACCGGCGTCAGCGGTGCGGGTGACAATCCCTCGGCAACTACCCATTACCCGAACGTGGGAGATAATGTCGGACCGTACAAGTTGACGACCCACCGGCACGTTGCCGAGATGCGGCAGGAGATGGCCTTCCTCAAATCCAGGGCAACGGTCTACTTCACCCCGCACCTCGTTCCGGTCAACCGGGGCATCCTGACAACGGCTCACATCCTGCTCAACGAACCCATGGAGCAGAAAGAAGTGGAGAAACTCTACCACGATTTCTACCGGAATGAGTATTTCGTCCGGTACCAGAAGCCCATCCTTGCAGCTGTACGCGGGAGCAACTTCTGCGATATCATGGTGGAGAGCGAAGGAAGCCGCATCGTTGCCGTCTCAGCGATCGACAATCTCGTGAAAGGCGCCAGCGGTCAGGCCATCCAGAACATGAACCTGATGTGCGGCTTTGCGGAGAATGACGGCCTGACCGGAGCCGGCATGCTGCCGTAGGGAGGAGGAATCAATGCTCGTTCAGGACGCAATGACAAAAGATCCGGTTGTCTGTACTGCGGATACCCCCCTTCGGGAGGTTGTCGCGCTCTTCCGGAAACACCATATCGGCGGGCTCCCGGTCATGGAAGGAAAGGAGCTCGTGGGGATGATCACAGAATCAGACCTCATCTCCCTCCTCGAAACCGAACGGATCTCCGATGACCTCTGGCTCCCGTCGCCCTTCGAGGTCATCGAGATCCCGATCCGGGAGTATATCAACTGGGAGAAGACCAAGCACGCGCTGACCAACATCGGCGACATGCCGGCAAAGAAAGTGATGACCCACCGGGTGATAACAGCGACCGGGGAGATGGATGTGGAGGCTGCCGCAGCCCTCATGCTGAAGGAGGGTATCTCCCGGCTCCCGGTTCTTTCGGGTAAGAAGATCGTGGGAATCGTTACGAGGGCGGATATCATCAACGCCATCGGATCTGTATATTCTGAAAAAGAGAGCAGTGAATAAATGTCGTTCAAGAGTATCTGTGCTGTCCCCGGCGTCAAAGCATGGGGTGTAAAAGAGGGAAAGTTCGGCCTTGCGCTCATTGAGGCACAGGGCACGGCAGCCGGTGTCTTTACGGAGAATCTCGTGAGGGCTGCACCGATCGAGCTGATGCGGAAACAGATCAAGGCCGGAAAACTGGAAGCGGTCATCGTCAACAGCGGGTGTGCGAATGCCTACACGGGAAAACGGGGACTTGCCGATGCCGTTACCATGACGGAGTATGCCGGATCAGCGCTCGGGGTAAAACCCACGCGGGTCGGCGTTGCCAGCACCGGCGTCATCGGCCGGTATCTCGACCTGCCCCTCATCGAGCGGCAGAGCAGGGATGTTGCGCCAAAGCTGGTCCACACAGCGGAAGCAGAGATTGCCACCGCACAGGCGATCATGACCACGGACACGGTCCAGAAGCACGCGCTCGTGAAGAAGGAAGGATTCTCAGTCGGCGGTATCTGCAAGGGAAGCGGCATGATTGCCCCGAACATGGGCACCATGCTCGCGTTCATCTATACGGATGCAGAGGTGGGGGCAAAGCCGCTCTCTGAGGCCCTGAAGATGGCGACCAAACGCTCCTTCAACCGGGTGATCGTTGACGGCGACACAAGCACCAACGATATTGCGCTCTGCACGGCAACCGGTGAAGCGGGAAAAGTAAAGAAGGCAGAATTCTCCGCAGCGCTCGAAGAGTGCTGCCGTCTCCTTGCAATGCAGATTGCCGCTGATGGCGAGGGTGCATCCAAGCTGCTGCAGGTCACCGTCACCGGGGCAAAGAAGGAAGACGATGCAGAGAAGGTTGCCCGCACCGTCATCGAATCGCCGCTCGTGAAAACGGCAGTGTACGGCGAAGACCCGAACTGGGGCCGGGTCGTGGCCGCAGCCGGCCGGGCTGGCGTGAAGTTCGATCCGAACGCGGTCTCGCTCTGGATAAGCGATGGCAGCAAGAAGTACCCGCTCGTAAAGTCCGGCGAGATCATCGCCGACCTCGTTGCCGCCAAGAAAGCGATGCACGGCAGGAGCGTGATCTTCATCCTCGATCTTGCCGCAGGAAAGGCGGAAGCGACAACCTGGGGCTGCGATCTCACCGAGCGCTACGTGGAGATCAACGGCAGGTACACGACATGATGAAACGCGAAGACGTGCTCATGGAGGCGCTGCCGTACATCCAGCAGTTCCACGGCAAGACCATCGTGATCAAGCTCGGCGGCCATGCGATGGTCGATCCGGTGGTGCTGGAGAACGCGATCCGGGATGCCGTGCTCCTGCATTACGTCGGTATCCGCGTTGTCCTCGTCCATGGCGGCGGCCCGGAGATCAGCGAGAAGATGAAACAGCTGGGCAAGGAATCTGTCTTTGTCGGGGGCCTGCGGGTGACCGACCAGGAAACACTCGAGATCGCCCAGATGGTCCTGGTCGGCAAGATCAACAAGGGCATCATCTCCCTGATCTCCAAGTGCGGTGCAAAAGGCGTCGGGATCTCCGGCAGTGACGGGAACCTGATCATTGCAAAGAAGATGGATCTCCAGAAGGTCGAGGTCGGCGGCATCCAGAAGGAAGTTGACCTCGGGCATGTCGGCGAGATCGAGTGGATCGACCCCACGCTCCTCAACACCCTGCTCGACAAGGACTACATCCCGGTCGTCTCCCCCATCGCCATCGACAAACACGGGGGCAGCCTGAACATCAACGCCGATACCGCGGCCGGTGACATCGCCATCGCCCTCCATGCCTACAAGCTCGTCAACATGACAGACGTTGACGGCGTCATGGACAAGGGCCGCACAAAAGTCTTCCATAAACTGACCGTCCGCGAGGCAAACGAGCTTCGGAACTCCGGGGCAATCGGTGAGGGCATGATCCCCAAGGTGATGTCCGTTATCAAGGCCGTGGAGAACGGCGTCAGCTACTCCCATATCATCAACGGGAATACCGAGCACAACCTCATCCTCGAGCTCTTCACCCATGACGGTGTCGGGACGATGATCTCCCTCTCCTGATTTTTTGGGGCATTTTATTAACGTATGAGTTGTTAAACAGCTTACAGGATTTCCCCTATGGATAAGACCCTCAAAATTATTGCAGCCGTCCTTGCGGTTGTCGTGGTTGCCAGTATCGCCGTGCTGGCCACCGGGACATTAACCTCGTCCCAGAAACCTGCCGCAGCCGGAGCATCTGCCGGAACAATATACTTCTTTTATGGCGAGGAATGCGTCCATTGCCACAATGTGATGCCATTCATCCTCAATATGACAAAGAAATACCCGGAAGCCGATATCCAGCTCCTCGAAGTCTGGCATAACCAGACCAACAACCGGATCTTCCAGCAGGCACTTGCTGCTGCGGGTGAGACTACTTCGGGCGTCCCCCGGGTCATTGCCGGAACAACGGTCCTCACGGGAGAGGTGGAGATCCCGGAACAGTTCGAGAGCCTCATCCAGGCCTCTCTTAAAAAAAAAAGGTGAGTGACCCGTCTCCCTCAGGGAACCTCTCTTCCGCAACGGGTTCTCCGATCGTTGTCAGCACCCTGAAGGCCGTCTATTTTTACGGTGAAGGGTGCGAGCACTGCGAGAAAGTAAAGCCCGTCATTGCCAGCCTCCGGCAAAAATATCCCGATCTGCAGGTTGAAGCGCTGGAGGTATACCATAATGCCACCAACCAGCAGCGGTTCGTTGATATGAACCGTCAGTATAACATCAGCAGCTCGGGGATCCCGGAGATCTTCATCGGTACCCGTGCGCTCGTCGGTGATGTTGCGATCAGCGGGCAGTTCGAGGCAGCGATCCTTGCCGAGAAAGCCAGGATCGCATCGTGCAACACTACGGAGATCACCCCGGTTCCGGACGGGGAGTGCGCCACCGGTGCCATATCCCTGACCCCCCAGATGGTGATCCTCCCGGCCCTTGTTGACAGTATCAATCCCTGCGCCCTCTCGGTCCTGATCTTCCTTCTCATCCCGCTCGCAGCAGCAGCGAACCGGAGAAGAATCCTGTCCATCGGCGGCGCATACATAGCCGCGGTCTTCCTCTTCCACCTTCTCGTGGGGGTCGGGATCTTCTCGGTTGTCTCCCTCTCCGGCTTCTCGAAGATCTTCTCGCTCATCGGGGGGTCGCTGGCCATTATCTTTGGTATCATCACCCTCTCCGATGTGATACGGAAGCGCGAGACCTTCTTCCTCTCGGTCCCGAAGTCCGGCAAGGGGCTCCTCTCGCACTACAGCCGGATCGCATCCGTTCCCGCTGCGTTCATCCTCGGGATACTCGCCGGGCTGCTCGGGTTCTCCTGCACCGGCGGGATCTACATCAGCATCCTTGCCCTGATGAGCCAGAGCCTGACGGTGGCGGCCGGCCTGCCCTACCTTCTCCTCTATAATGTGATCTTCATCCTGCCGCTCGTGCTGGTAACGCTCCTTGTCGCGTACGGCATATCCCCGGAGAAGGCGGACACCTGGAGGACCGAACACAAACTGGCCCTCCGGCTCGTGATCGGGCTCATCATGATAGCCCTCGGGCTCGTGATCTTCCTCGGGTGGTTCGGGTAAAATCCCGTCCCTGTTTTTAAAAAAGGTTTTATCGCAGCTTGCCTTCACCGGAGCATTGCCGCTGGCGCTCCTCGCTCATGGCAATGAGGATCTCAAAAATTTTCCGGACGGCAACGGGATCGATCGTATGATCCACTGCCTGGCGGGAGACGGATTCGAGAACCACCGCAGTTCGTTTTTCGTCATGGATGGCAATTCCCCCCTCTCTCTTGACTTCCGCCACCCGGTCTGCCAGCTCCTGCCGTTTCGCAATCAGGCGGATGATGGCGGTATCCACCAGGGAGATCTCGGCCCGCACCTGTTCGAGGGACATACCATGTACATTTCCCCGCATTTGCATAAACGTAATGCTTACGAGCCAGAACGCCAAAGCAATTAACAATAGAAAATCCATCTGATCTGGAGTCTTGTATGTTTGAACGAATTTCCCGTCGCGAGGAAGCGGATCTCTTTGTTGCCTGGATGGCAATCGCCCTCGCGTTTACCATCATCAATCTCACGCCGTACGGCATCCTCGGGCCGGTTAACCCGGTCAGCCCGATAAGCGGCCTGATCTATTTCGCGATCGCTCTTTTTACCGTAGGTATCGGGTTCATCCTCCACGAGATGGCCCACAAGTTCATGGCCATCCGGTTCGGGTACTGGGCGGAGTTCGTCAAGGACAACTCCATGCTCCTCATCGCCATCGTGATGGCGGCGCTGGTCGGCTTTGTCTTTGCCGCCCCGGGTGCAACGGTCATCTACTCAAAGGACGGGCGGAGCCTCACCCGCAGGGAAGACGGTCTCATATCGGCGGCAGGCCCGGTCACAAACCTTCTCCTCTGCGGTCTCTTTACCGCACTGTTCTTCATTGCCGGTGGGATAACGGCGCTGAAAAGCGGCAATCTGATCGCCATGATCGGCCTTGCCGGTGTCCAGATCAACGCGATGCTCGCCGCGTTCAATCTCCTGCCGGTCAGCGTGCTTGACGGGCGGAAGGTGCTTGCATGGAACGCCCTGGTATTCATTGTCCTCATTGCTGCGGCATTCGGGACGCTCGTGGCCTCGTATTATCTCCTCTAATCCCCCGCAAATCTTTTTTTCTCCGAAGAAATCATCCGGAACGATCTGATATATCAGGGACATCTCCCGTTGCGATGACGAGGAATTACCGGTGCCCTGTCACGGAGCATCGCACTGCGCCCCGTCTCCCCCGGGGACTGGTGGCGTAAAATAGGGGGTCGTATACAAAGGGAAAAATGTTTTTCAAAACCGCACTTTTTTATTTCAGATGCCCTGCTGAGTTTTCAGTTTCTCTATCTCCGCAACAATTGTCTGCCCCTTCCGGAATGCATCGGCAAGAGCCGTCGGGTGGTTTTTGATCCCCTTGTGCTCATCCATGTTGTTGGCAACGATGTTGCCATAGTATTCGAAACCGGCATCATGGAAGAGGGCGGTGAGCGACGGGTATGCCCCGTCGAAGACATTGTCCCGGTTCTGGCCGGCAGTGGAGATGAAGATCCCCTTGTGCCGGGCAAGGTGTTCAGGAGAAAATTCGAGTGTCTTTGTCACGAACCGCCGGGCCCAGAGAAACTGGCCCCGGTCAATGAACCCCTTGAGCTGGGCGGTGATCCCCATGCTGTAGATCGGGGAGGCAACGACAACGCAATCGGCAGCCATCATCCTTTCAAAGAGCGGAATGGCATCGTCCTTAACGATACATTCGCCATCCTTGTGGCAGGCATTACAGCCCCGGCAGGCCGAGTAGTCGAGATCCTTCAAGACAACCTTCTCAACCACTGCCCCGGCCGAGCGTGCCCCGTCAAGGAAACTGTCGAGCAGGGTCTCGGTGTTCCCATGCCGGTGCGGGCTTCCCGATATTCCAAGAACGGTAACGGTCATGTCAGCATCACCTCAGGCTGCGAGCCGTTTCCTGATCTCAGCGATCATGGTCTTCCCGAGCTGTACTGCATCGGCCTGTGCGGTCGGGTGCGTCCCGATTGCACCCTTCTCGTCAACATGGTTGATCATCAGGTAACTGATATCCGCATCCCTGATGTCGATCACGTGATAGAAGCACTTGACGGACGGAATGGCTGCATCGAAGACATGCGGCCAGTCCTGTCCGGCGCTCGCGAGGAATGCCCCGAGCCGTTTCCCTTTCCGTTCGGGAGGAATGACCGGGAGCCTGAGCACGTACTTCCGCGACCGGAAGACCTGCATGCGATCGATCAGTGCCTTGGCCGGGGCAGCGATGCCCATGCAGTAGATCGGGGCGGAGAGGAGAATGATATCCGCATCGATGATCTTGTCGTGATAGATATCCATCCCGTCCCGCTGGATGCATTTATTCAGTTTCTCGCAGGCATTGCACCCGCGACAGATATTGATATTTGCCTCGGTGAGCGCAGCTTTTTCCACGGAGACTTCCGGGTCCTCTGCCATCGATGCGAGCACCCAGTCGAGCAGCATCTCAGAGTTCCCGTGCCGGCGCGGGCTCCCGGCAAAGGCGAGGACCTTGATTGTCATCACTCTCTTGTTGTCATCGTGCTGTAAAAAAGATGTGGATACTGCCGGTGGACTGGTGCGGGGAGGCCCCGGCATCTTTTCGTGAAGACGTGGTTCGAGAACCTCCACCCCCCACCAACGCCCTCACTCCCGGGTCTGGTCAGCCGGCCTGCCTGTGCTGTAGTGTGCATTCCGGAACCGGATCAGCTCGTCGCAGAACTCGCCTAAGTAATCATCCATGGAGAGGCTGCCCTCTTCAAAGATACAGTCCCCCTCCTCAATGACCTTGTTGATCATGTCCCGGGTGGGGAGGATGAGATCGATCTTCACGCCGGATTTTGCCGATCCCCGGATCAGCGCCTCGCGGAAGAGCCCGATGCAGTACGCGATCCGGAACGTGTACGTGTCCTTCGTCTTTTCAAGATACCCGGCAACGCGGTCGGTCTCGATGCGGAGGAAGTCCTCGAGAATTTTTTTGTCTTTGCACTTCCCGAGCATGTACTTGTAATGGGCGTACGGGTACATTGTTTCGAGTTCCGCGGGAACGATCCCGCAGGTGCCGAAGATGACAAGATGGTACTGCGGTTCACAAAAGACCTGCGAGATTACCATCCGGATCAGCTGGTGGCTCGGGCTGGCGCTGTACGGTTTCCTCACCGCACAGGGCATGAAGATGGCGATGTCCTTGTGCGCAACATCGTACTCGTCGATGATGTACCGGTACGACTGTTCGAACTCCGGGAGATAGAATGGCGGATCCGTGAGGATCGGCCTCGTGCTGTTCTTCCCCTCCGGTTCCTGATCAGCCATCGTCTTCCATACCAGATCGCCCCGGAAGCAGATGAAACCCGCGATCCCCCGGGAAGTAAAAATAAAATAAAAATTTCCGGAATTAAATGTTCTTGTAACAGAGGTACCAGTCCTTGTACTCGTACCCCTCGCTCTGCCTCTTCTCCATCTCGGCCGCGGTCTTTGGCGGCGCCACGACAACCTTGTCGCCCGGCTGCCAGTTGGCCGGTGTCGAGACCTTGTACTTGTCCGTGGTCTGGAGCGCTTTTACAAGCCGGATGATCTCGGGCATGTACCTCCCGTTCTGGAGGGGATAGTAGATCATGGCCCGCATGATCCCCTTGTCGTCAATGAAGAAGACACACCGGACCGCGGCGGTCGTGCTCTGGCCCGGGTGGATCATCCCGTACTTCCCTGCCACCTTCATGTTCAGGTCGGCAATGATCGGGAAGGGGATCTGCACTCCCATCTTCTCCTTTATATCGTGCACCCAGCCCAGGTGGGACGAGACGCTGTCCACCGAGAGGCCGAGCAGCTGCACATTCAGCGCTGCGAGTTCGTCATGGATGGCAGCGAATGCCAGGAACTCGGTGGTGCAGACCGGCGTGAAATCCGCCGGGTGGGAGAAGAGTACCACCCACTTCCCTTTCAGGCTGGAGAGCGAGATCGGGCCGTGGGTAGTCTCTGCCGTAAAGTCCGGGGCAGGCTCGCCGAGGACCGGGAATGAAATGCATTCCTCAGATTCCATCGCGGAGTCCTCCTTACTTCTTCATCACGTCATCGAGCTGGGCCTTGCCGTACACATAGGCAGGCATACCCGAGAGAAGGAACGTGACGCGGAGCGCCTCTTCCACCTCTGCCTTGGTGACGCCGATAGCAGCAGCACCGGCAATCTGGGCGCGGACCGCATGCTGATCGCGGAGGGCGGCGGCGATCGCAATCGCGATAATCTTCTTGGTCTGCTTCGTGAGCTTGCCATCATCCCAGATGTGGTTCTCGAACTTCATCACGAGATCGAACATCTCGGGATCGTTTGTCGTCAGCTCCCTGAAGAACTTCGGGACTTTCCCGATCTGCTTCTCAAGATGTCTGAGATCTTTTCCCGTTGCCGCTGCCTTTCCGGCAACCGGCTTCTTTGCCGGTGCCTTCTTTACCATCGGTTTTTTTACTGCCATTTTTTACTCCTCCAGTTGCATGGGTTCGCCGCAGCAGATCAGTTCTCCGCCGCCGGCTTCCTTTACAACAACCACATTTCCGCAGATCTCACACCTGAAGACCTGCCCATCCCTGGATACGTTCACCATAATGACTGTGCTCCCCTTAAGGTAATTCCTGGTGCCGGGCTCTGCACTGCTGCATTCAGCCGGCTGCTGCCGGAACCCGGCACCAGTGTTCATACCATGGTACCCTGCGTGAAAAAATAAGGAATTACAGGGATTTCTTACCGCGTTTCGGCGGGTGCATTGCATCTTCCGGCGTCTTTATGTCCGGGCGGATGTGGGTCATCGGGAAGCACTGGTACTCTGCGCAGGAGCATGCCGGACATTTCCGTAAGTCCTGCTCGGTCTTGTCGAGGGTCAGTTCCTTTCCGCAGTCAATACAGACATATTTTCCCGGGCCGACCTTCTGGCCTGCACTGTAGGTCTTCTCTTCAGTCAAACGTAACACCAAACGTTCCATTCACGTGGCAGATATATATGGATTGTGTTGATACCAATCCGGGCAGCCTGATCCACTGACGGCCGGAGCGGATACCACGGGCAAAACTATATGACCTCTTTTCCCTCCAGTTGTAGTATGGCCGGCAGGATTATCGGGATACTCGGGAGCCCCCTCCCTGAGGGAAATACAGCCCGCCTGCTGGTACAGGCGTTAAACGGGGCACGGGATGCCGGCTGCACCGTGGAAACGATCGCCGTATCGAACCTCTGTTTCGAAGACTGCCAGGAGATGTTGTTCTGCAGGGATCACGAGACCTGCATCATGGATGACGACATGCAGCAGCTGTACCCGAAGCTGCGCGAGGCAGACGGGATCATTCTTGCCACACCCATCATGTTCATGGGCATCCCCGGGAAACTCAAGTCCTTCATGGACCGCTGCCAGGTATTCTACATGGCGAAGTACGAGCGGAAAAATTCCCTTGTTCCTGCTGAAAAGAGGGCGAACCGAAGGGCACTCTTCATCTGCATCTCCGGCATGAAGGTCCCGGAGGTGTTTGTCGGTGCCAAGCTGACAACAAAGGCGTTCCTCGACATCATCGACTGCCAGTACGGGGACGAGCTGCTGGTCAGCGACATGGACACCCTCCGCGATGTCACGCAGCAGCCGGTTCTCATGGAGACCGCGTACGCCAGGGGCCTGGCTCTCGGTAAGGCACTCAACCCGTAATTTGCATTCTCTCTCACTCTTTTCAGACCAGCCCGCGTTCCCGCATGCTCAGGTGCCCTGCCTTCGTCACGATCAGGTGATCGATGAGCTGGATGCCCACGAGCGATCCAGCTTCCTTGAGCTGGGCGGTGATCGCGATATCCTGGGAGCTCGGCTCAAGGGAGCCCGAGGGGTGGTTGTGCACGCAGATGATCGATGCGGCCCTGTCCGTGATCGCATCGGCAAAGACCTCTCGCGGGTGGACGAGGCTGTGATTCAGGAGCCCGACCGTGATGACCCGGTTACCCAGCACCTCGCCCGCTCCGTTGAGGGTGATGCAGCAGAAGTGCTCCTGCCGCTTGTCCCGGAGGTGGGCGACAAGAGGGAGTATGTCGTCGGGCCTCGTCACCCTCCCACCCGCAGGTTCCGGTGCAAAATACCGTCGCCCCATCTCAAAACAGGCCAGGATCTGCGATGCCTTCGTAGGACCGATCCCCTCGATTGCCCGGATATCATCGTACCTGATCTCCTTCTTCTCCCGGAGGATCCCGCATACCTCTTTTGCGAGTTCCCGCACGTCCCGCTGCCGGGTACCCCTCCCGATGATCGCCTCCATCAGCTCCGTGTCCGAGAGTGCACCGGCACCTTTCCGGGCAATCTTCTCGCGGGGCCGGTCCAGGAGCGGTACATCTCTCATCTTCTTCATCGGCAAACGGTCTCCCTCTCCTTCATTTCGGGTCCACCCTCTCGTATGATAACGATTCACTTTTATTTAATTTAAATTATCCCGTTCAATTAATGATCACGTTTCCATCCAAGTGCCTCATAAAGAATATTTAAATGACCTCTTCTCCATACCATTTCAGTATGGCAACCATTGACAATGCAAAGGAGGCATTTGCCGGCGAATCGCAGGCAAACCGGAAATATCTCGCGTTTTCCGAGAAGGCCGCCGAGGAAGGATTCAGGAGCGTGGCAACGCTCTTCAAGGCAGCGTCTGAGGCCGAGGCCATCCATGCAAAGAAGCTGTTAAAGGTGATCTCGGCGGTTGGCACCACTGCCCAGAATCTTGAAGGGGGTATCGCAGGAGAGACCGATGAGTTCACTACCATGTACCCGGGATTCCTCAAAACTGCCGAGGAAGAGAAGAAGACCGATGCGATCCTCGCGTTCACCCATGCAATGAAGGCAGAGCAGGTCCATGCCGGGCTGTACAAGAAAGCCCTTGATGCCATCAGGGCGGGTCACGATCTCGGGAGAGAGAAGGTGTTTCTCTGCCCGGTCTGCGGAAACATCGAGCTCGGCAAGGCTCCCGACAAATGCCCGATCTGCGGTGTCTTTGCCAAGCAGTTCCGGGAGATCACCCTCTAATCTTTTTCTTCGCTCTTCTCACCGTTACCGGGTGTTTCTCCGGTCTCGTTGGATCCGGCGGGTGCCGGTTCCTGCTGATGGTTTGCAGATTTGCGCCGGTGTATCCAGATTGCGACCACCAGTATTGCTATCAGGGTCGCCCACGATGCTGAATAGATCACGATGCTGGGATTGACGAGCAGGGTCTTGGGGATGTCAATCGGTGGTGACGGGGGTGTTGCAATGCACTGGAACACGACCTCGACACTGGCCGGGAACCGGTATTCTCCGTCAAAATACCGGAGGTATACCGTGGCATTACCGGAGGGGATCACACCTTCTACCGGTGTATTGTGGGTGTTCGGGAAGGCAATCGACCGGTCAACGCGTTTTGTCCCGTCTGCGATCTCGACATACCATGCGTCCGGGTATGATGAAGAGAAGAGATCGCGTGCCCCGACTACCAGTTTCGATCCCGCCGGCACGGAAACCTGCACGGTCCCGTTGGTGGTTTTGTCGGGGAACACGAAGGTCCTGGTTGCCGTCTCCCCGTTATTGAGCTGTACGGAACCGGAAACGATCCCGGGGAACGTGGCGGTTGCATTCGCCGGCGCGGCGTGGATGGTTCCCGGCTCCGCGGAGCAGAGGAACCGGTCATCCATCGCCTGGCTGTATCCCAGTGCCGTATCGTAGATCCTGACCTCATCGAGCCCGCCCTTCAGGTATCGGGGACTGACGGTGTCCGGGAAGGTCTGCGTCCCGGCATCGGCCCCGAGAAGGACATAGTTGGCATACTCGTAGTGGATGTCGCCCGTTGCATTGACGCGGTTTCTCAGTGCCCCGTCAAGATAGATCTTTGCGGTCTCGCCGTCATAGGTTCCGGTGACATGATGCCACTGGCCGGGCGTGATCCCCTCGTGCTGTACCGGCACGGTGACCAGACCGGACTTCTCCGTATTGATGACCCACCACAGGTCGTTCCCGTCTCCGAACCCTAACCAGTACCCGCCGTCCTCATACGTGGAGATCAGCGTCTGGGGCTCGAACGAGTCCACGTAGAACCAGGTGGATACGGTGATCGCCTTCGCCGGGTGGTTCAGCGATGTGTGGGGGATGCTGACGTACTCCCCGGTGCCGTTGAACAGCAGTGCCCCCCCGCACCCGCCGCTTCCGGTACGTATGGCCCCGACCGTTGTCCCGGCGTTCCCGTGGCCGGATGCATCGAGGAGCGTGAGGCCGCTTCCCTCATTGAAGTCGAGATACAGGGCCGGGTTGGCCGGTGTTCCCGCTGCAGCGGAGGCGGCATGAGCGCTGCCGGCGAGAGCCAGGAGCACGATGCCAAGGGTGAGAATCTGCCGCATCCTCCGGACGAAGGGGTCGACGTACATGGTAGTTACCAATGGTGTATTTGGATTCGGTGAAAAAGAAGATTGCGATGGAAACGGCTTTTGTCCCTGTCAGTATGTTTATATTTTCCCGGAACCTTTTACGGGTTGATGAGCAAAGTCACCGTGTATTCGACCCAGAACTGCCCGTACTGCCGGATGGCCAAGGCGTTCCTTGAGAAGAACGGCGTGTCGTACGAGAGCATCGATGTTGGTGCTGATGAGAAGGCAGCAAAGAAGATGATCGAGCTCTCGGGGCAGCGGGGAGTCCCGGTCATTACGGTGGACGATAA
This sequence comes from Methanoregula sp., assembly GCF_028679125.1. GTDB lineage: Archaea > Halobacteriota > Methanomicrobia > Methanomicrobiales > Methanospirillaceae > Methanoregula. The sequence continues at coordinate 124,678 of NZ_JAJRCG010000004.1, forward strand.
AGTGATTGTCGGGTTCGATGCCCGGCGGCTCAACGAGCTCTTTGGCAGCACCGCTATGCCGGATGTCCATGATGTCCTGATTGTCGGTGCCGGCCCGGCGGGGCTGACGGCCGGGGTGTACTGCTCCCGGAAGATGCTCAATACCATGATCGTCACCGAGAATATCGGGGGGCAGGCGCTGGAGTCGTGGGCGATCGAGAACTACATGGGCTACCGGATGATCTCGGGCGAGGACCTGATGAAGAAGTTCGAGGAGCAGGCGCGGATGCTCCACATCCGGCTGGAGCTGGACCGGGTCGTCTCCGCTGCACGGGAAGACGACCTCTTCGTGGTAACGACTGCTTCAGGGAACAGGATACAGGCACGGGCGCTGATCCTCACGCAGGGGAACAAGCCGAAGAAGCTGGGCGTGGCAGACGAGGATAAGTATCTCGGCCGGGGCCTCTCGATCTGCGCTACCTGCGACGGCCCGCTCTACAAGGGGAAGCGGGTTGCGGTGGTGGGCGGCGGGAACGCTGCGCTCCAGACCGCACTCGAGATGAGCAAGCTCGCAGCATCGGTGATCCTGATCGTCCGGAGCACCATCAGGGCGGACCCGCTCTATGTTGAGAAACTGAACGCGATACCCAACATCATCGTGCACAAGCAGTCGCAGGTTGCGGCACTTCACGGGGACACGTTCCTCTCCGGCATCACCATCAAAGATGAGAAGGGCGCTGAACAGGTGATCGATCTCGACGCGGTTTTCATCGAGATCGGGTGGCTCCCGAACACGGAGATGGTGGAAGGTCTGGTGGACCTGAACGAGAAGAAGGAGATCATCGTGGATATCAATGGCCGTACCAGTGCGCCCGGCATCTTTGCGGCCGGGGACGTGACCAATGTCCGGAGCAAGCAGATCATCATCGCGTCCGGTGAAGGGGCGAAGGCGGCGCTTGAGGCGTACGAGTACCTGGGGCAGCAACGCTGAAGGAACAATGGGATCGTTTGCCCGGATTTTTTTGAAATTTTTTCCGGTTTTTAGATTTTCAACCGGGCTCTTTGAGAAATAAAAAATTCGGACAGATGATTCTGGAAATGTTTTTTGGTGCCGGGATTTTCCGGAGGTGCCTGAACCCTGTTTGCAGATCCAAGGCAGGACCCCGGATGGATCCCCTCCGGGTGGGTTCAGCCCCCCTTCCCCGACAGGGTTTACCGTCGGAGAACCTTCTCCCGGGGAGTACCTCTCCTGCCCAATACCCATGTTTTTCAAATCTGGCTCTTTTTGCCAAACAGAGTCCATTTTAACCGAATTTATCCGGCCCCTGAAATTTAGGGTAACCGAAAAACTTCGTAATTCACCTAAAACACCCTGCTAATTCATTTTAAATCGCGCTATACTCGCCCGGATTCCAAATTTTTACGCCGGAGGGGCAAAACTTCGTAATTAGACCCTGTGTAATTCCACGATCAGGGAGGGGAATGAGGTAAAACACGTGTTACGGGAAGGTGGATCGGTGGATCCGGAGTGATCCGTGATCCTGGACGATCGTGCAGAAATCCGTTATAAAAAAAACCGGGACTTAAAAAAAAGGTGATTAGGTAAAGTCCACCAAAAGTGCTATAAACCTGAAACAAAATTTTCATTACCGCTCTTGGGGGCTCCGGCAAGCCTCCGCCCCCGCCGCTCGGACATCCCCCGGTTGCGATAGTGCCGTATAACCTGTACCTGTGTGTGCCCCCAATTAAGGTAATGCCGAGGCATCGCTAATAGCGCCCCGTCCCCCTCGGGGGACTGGCGGCGCAAGAGGGGGGCTGTATTTTTGTGTTCTCTGGAGCGCAAATCTAAAAAAACCTGAATTGGCTCAATACTAACCATGGGTTAGTGGTGGACTTTACCTAACCACTAAAAAAATATTTCAAAAAATCCGGACTGCCGGACAGGATCTCATCTCTTCGATCCCGCGGCTTTCTTCCGGTCCTTCTCCCGGTACCCTTCCAGCAGCACCGTAGCAATATTTTTCACCGGCTTATCGGTATGCCCGGCAATGTGGAACTCGCAGAACGGGCAGGAGGTGATGACGATATCCGCGCCGGTCTTTTTGATCTCTTCGCCCCGCCGTTTGCCAAGCGCCGCCGCCTCGTCAGGGTTGCCGGCCCGGACACCGCCTCCCGAGCCGCAGCAGATGGATGGCATCTCCACGAGATCCACGACCTGCCGGATCAATGCCCGGGGCTGGTCGCGGATGTCCTGTCCCCGCATGAGATGGCAGGGGTCGTGGTAGGTTGCCTTGATCGGGAGCCGTGCCGGGGGCTCGATGCCGTACCTGGTCAGGAGTTCGTTGATGTCGATGACCGCAAACGGGGTCTGGTAATCCTTCTTGAGCGTAGTGCCACAGCCGGCGCACATCGTGAGCACGGTGTCGATGCCCCGTGATTTGAACGTCTCGATATTGCGGCGCTTGAGCTCATCGATATACGCGAGATTCCCGGTCCGGATGAGCGGCGAGCCGCAGCAGACCTGCTCCTTGGGGATGATGACCCGGATGCCGTTCCTCCGCAGGACCTCCATGGCATCGAGCGCCGACTGCTGCTGCCGGAGATTGTACATGCAGCCGACAAAGAACCCGACCGTTGCCTTCACCGGGCCATCGGGTTCGATGACACCCGGGACTTTCTCCAGGAACGATTCCGAAGTCCGGGGGATGCTCCGCCCGGTCTCCTGCACGAGTGCCGCGACCTCCATGTGCCGGGGCAGGGAGAGTCCCCGCTTGTTCGCGTGCGCCCGGAGTTTCTCGATCGCCTTTCCCGGTATCTCAATCGACTTCGGGCAGACCTTCCAGCAGGCCTGGCAGGTGGTACAGAAGAAGAGGCCGTCCCGGATTGCATCCGGGATCCGGTCGCCGCTGTCCCGCGGGTCGAGCACGAGCCGCATCTCCTGCCGCATCGCGGTCGGGCCGATGAACTTCGTCACGTCCACCGCGGGACAGACCGAGACGCACGAGAGACACTCGATGCAGTCCTTCAAGGGTTTTATCGCATCGATGTCGGCCTTCTTCGGGAGGACGACGTCCTTCTTCGGCAGCAGGGATGCGATCTGGTCGAGCCTCGGTATCAGGTCGGTCACGAGATCCTTCTTCACGGCAAGGTTCAGGGGCTCGATCGTGATCCGGTCCTTTGCCTCTTCCATGCAGGCAAGCACCGGCTCGCCGTTCACCCGCACCGCACAGCTCCCGCACTGGCCCGAAGCGCAGGAGTAACGGTACGAGAGCGTGGGATCAAGGGTGTCGTGGATCGCGTGGAGCACGTGGAGGACCCGGGCACCGTCATTGACCTTCACGGTGTAGGACTCGACGTGCGGCCCGGTGTCCTTGTCCGGGTCAAACCGCCGGATCCGCACGGTCAGCTCCTTCATTGCTTCCCCTCCCGGATCTCGATTCCTTCACGTGCACGTGACAGGAACGTATGGCCGAAGGGCGAGTGCTCCGCATCATGGGTCTGGACGATATCGGTGCGGACGTGCGCCCCCCGGGACTCGGTGCGGAGCAGGGCGGCCCGGCAGATGAGCGAGGCGGTGAGGCACATGTTCTCCAGGATGCAGCACTCTGCAAGGTTCCGTGGCGATGCCGCCCTGATGCGGGAGGGGGCGAGCTGCTTTACCAGTGCCAGCGTCTTTTCGAGATCGCCCGCGTTCCGGAAGATGCCGGCGCCTTCCCACATGGCGAGCTGGAGTTTCTTTCTGACCTGCGACGGGTTGATGGTGCCCGCGAGGAACCGGTTCAGCCGGTCCTGCTGTGCATCGACCTGCTGCTGGTCCACGATCTTCTTCCGCGGTGCGGCTTTCCCTGCCGACTCCCCGGCCCGTTTCCCGAAGACCTGCGTCTCGGCCAGGGCATTGCCGCCGAGCCGGTTGGCGCCATGCACGCTGCCGGATACTTCCCCGCAGGCAAAGAGCCCGGGCAGGGTAGTCCTGCACTCAGACGTGATCCGGAGGCCGCCCATGATGTGGTGGGCCGTGGGGGCCACTTCCATGGGGGTCGTGCGGATGTCCACGCCGAACTTTTTGAACTGTTCGAGCATCACCGGGAGGCGGCTCTCGATCTGCTCGCGGGGCAGGTGCGTGACATCGAGGTATACCCCGCCATTCGGCGTTCCCCTCCCCTTGAGGATCTCGGTGGCGATCGCCCGTGCCACCACATCGCGGGTGGAGAGTTCCATCCGGGCCGGGTCATAGGTCTTCATGAACCGCTCGCCGTTCACGTTCTTGAGAACCCCGCCTTCGCCCCGGACCGCCTCGGTCACGAGCCGTCCCCGGGCATCGTAGGGCTGTATCGCGCCGGTCGGGTGGAACTGGACCATCTCCATGTCGATCAGTTCCGCGCCGGCCCGGTAGCCCATCGCGTACCCGTCGCCCGTACCGCTCGACGAGTTGGTGGAGATATCGTAGACTTTTGTCCCCCCGCCCGTTGCAAGGATCGTGCTGTCCGCTTTGAGGAGGACAAGGCGGCCCTTCTCGTCCAGCGCCATGGCCCCGATGACCGCATCGCCATCTTTCAGCAGGTCGATGACCGTGTATTCCTGGAGGGTCTCGACATCCGTTGCAGCGAGACGGTCAACAAGCGTCATCATCATCTCGTGGCCGGTCCGGTCGCCCGCATAACAGGTCCGGGGGAACCGCTGGCCCCCGAACGGGCGCTGGGCAACTTCATCAGCATCCGTGAAATCGAAGACCGCACCCCACTTCACGAGATCGCCCATGCGCAGGGGCGCTTCTTTCGTCAGGATGTCCACGAGCTCCGGGTCGTTGAGGTATGCTCCGCCTTTCAGCGTGTCCTCGTAATGGCCCCCGCACGAGTCCAGTTCCCGCAGGACCGCGTTGTATCCGCCTTCCGCCATCGTGGTGCACCCTCCCTTCCCCACGATGGTCTTGGAGATGAGGACGGTCTTTCCAAACTGCGACGCCTCGATCGCTGCGCGGACGCCTGCACCTCCGCTCCCGATCACGAGCACGTGGCAGTCACAAACCTCATCTGCAAGCATCTTATTATTTTGTGGTCGTATAGGTACATAAATAAATGGCACGTCAATTGGCACGGCCGAAAGTGAGAGTGAGCATGAAATATCTGATGAAGTTCGGTGGGACATCGGTTGCCGATGCCCAGTGTATCCAGCGTGTTGTCGATATCCTGGAGAAACACCGCAAAGCAGGAGACGAACTCGCCGTTGTCGTTTCGGCACAGCGTGGCGTGACCGACCAGCTCATCGCGGTCGCGACCGCCCTTCCCACCGCAAAGGACAACTCCGCCATCGCCCCCCTGATCCAGTCGCTTTCCAAGCGCCACATCACGACCCTCGAAGGGGCAGCCCCCGATTACGTTGCAGAGGTCGGGGCGGATATGGAGGAGCACCTCATCAGGCTCCAGAACATCCTCAATGCGATCTACAACCTGCGGGAACTCACTCCCCGCTCGAAGGACTATATCATCTCGTTCGGCGAACGGCTCCTCGCCCCCATCCTCTCGGCCGCCCTGCGCCAGCGGGGTATCCCCTCGTCCGTGATGGACGGGTGCGAAGCCGGCATCCTCACCACCGCACAGCACGGGGAGTCAACGTCCCTTCCGGACAGCGACGAGCGGATCAAGCGCCGTGTCGGCCCCCTGCTCGGGAAGGAGATCCCGGTGATCATGGGGTTCATGGGCTGCACCCGGGACGGGATCCTCACCACGCTCGGCAGGAGCGGCTCGGACTACTCCGCCTCCATCATCGGCGCGGGAATCGATGCGGACGAGATCTGGATCTGGACCGATGTGGACGGGATCATGACCTGCGACCCCCGGGTGATCAACGATGCCCGCGTGATGACCTCGCTCTCGTACCTGGAGGTGATGGAGCTCTCGTACTTCGGTGCGAAGGTGATGCACCCCCGCTCGATCGAGCCGGCAATGCGGAAGAACATCCTGGTCCGAGTCAAGAACACCTTCAACCCCACCCACCCGGGCACGGTGATCGTAAAGAACGGCAAGCGGGACAACCGCGTAGTCAAGGCCCTCACGTACATCGACAAGGTCTCGGCGATCAACATCAACGGCGCCCAGATGATCGGCAGGCCCGGCGTGGCAAAAGCGATCTTCACGATCCTTGCCGACAACGAGGTGAACGTGCTGATGATCTCGCAGGGTTCGAGCGAGGCGAACATCTCGCTGATCGTTGACGAGACCCATGTCGCTGCCGCGGTAAAAGCTCTCGAAGAGCTGAAGAAGAAGTGCGTTGTCCGCGAAGTCTCGCACAACAATGATGTCTGTGCGGTCGCCGTGGTCGGGGCCGGTATGGCAGGGGCGCCTGGCACCGGTGGGCGAATCTTTACGGCACTCGGGAAAGCGGGTGTCAACGTGATGATGATCTCTCAAGGGTCGAGCGAAGCGAACATCTCGTTTGTCGTGAGCCAGAACGACGGCCCGCGGGCGGTCCGGGTGCTCCACGACGAGTTCCATCTCTCGGAGGAAAGCGATGAGTAAGACCATGGCAAAGAAACCTGCTGCAAAGAAAATGCCGGTAAAGAGACCGGCAGCGAAGAGCGCCTATGCCCGGGCCGGTGTGGATATCGATCTCGAAGCAACGGCGATCAGGGCCCTGATAAAGAACCTCAGCTACAGGCGGAAGGGGAAGGCGAAGATGATGGGCGCGGTCGGCCACTTCGCCGGCCTGATAGATTTCGGGGAGCAGGCCCTTGCCCTGACCACGGACGGCGTGGGCACGAAGATGCTCGTTGCCGATCAGCAGCAGGACTGGAGCACGGTCGGGATCGACTGCATTGCGATGAACGTGAACGATCTCTACGTGATGAACGTAGAGCCGATCGCGTTTGTCGACTACATTGCGACCGACAAGCTCTCCATCGACAAGATGGCCCAGATCGGGATCGGGCTGAACGAGGGCGCAAAGCAGGCGAACATCGATATCGTTGGCGGGGAGACCGCGTCCCTCAGGGGGCTCGTGAACGGCCTCGACCTTGCCGGCACCTGTTTCGGGATGCAGAAGAAGGATAAGATCATTTCTGGCGACAAGATCAAGCCCGGAGAGAAGATCATCGGCGTCCCGTCAACGGGTGTTCACAGCAACGGCCTCTCGCTCGCCCGGAGTGTTGTCGAGAAGTACGCGGGCTACGACAAGAAGTTTGTGGGAAAGAAGACCTTCGGGCAGGAACTCCTCACCCCGACCCGGATCTATGCCGAGAGCCTGAAGGTCGCAGCGACCTGCACGGTGCACGGCATGTGCCATGTCACCGGTGGCGGGCTGCTCAACTTCAACCGGCTCAGCAAGCACGGGTTCCGGTTCGATTCGCCCATCACCCCGCCCGCCATCTTCGGCTGGATCCAGAAGGCCGGGGATATTTCTGCGGTCGAGATGTACCGCACCTTCAACATGGGCATGGGGTATGCGTATGTGGTGCCGAAAGCGAGTGTGGCGTGCGTGCTGAAGATGGTGCCCGGAGCTCAGATAGTTGGGGAAGTCGTGAAGGAGCCCGGGGCGTTTTTGGGCGATCTTGAGATAACATAACCGAACGATCTTTTTTTAATCCCTTTTGGTATACTGCGTGGACCCGGCCGAAGGAGGCAACTCTTCAGATCGCAACGAATTCATACGAGAAACGAGAGAAGATTCTCACTCATGGTAGAATTTTCCCCGGTCAAGGACACCGATCTGGCAGCGATCCTGGAGATCTATAATCACTATATCCTGAATTCAACCGCGACATTTCACAGCGAGAAATTGTCCAGAAAAGATCTGAAAGAATTTCTCTTCATCTCCCATCCGAAATATCCATCATTTCTGATAAAGGATAATGACGAGACGATCGGGTATTGTTTTTTGACCCAGTACAAAAAGCGGCAGTCATACGACCGGTCTGCTGAACTGAGTATCTACCTGAAACCGGAATTCACCGGCAAAGGTATCGGCCCGGCTGCCCTGGGCCATCTTGAGGCAGCCGCAAAAAAGGCCGACATTCATGTGCTGGTCGGGACCATCTGCGGGGAAAACCAAGCAAGTATCCGGCTGATGGAAAGGGCCGGCTTTTCGAAGTGTGCCCACCTGAAAAACATCGGTGAAAAATTCGGAAAGGTTCTCGATGTCGTGGTGTACCAGAAAGAGATCTGAATTCCCATTAATTGAGAAAATTATTTTCCGGTCCTTGTTTTCCCTGCTTCATCCGCCACAACCCCAGCCGCGATCACCATGGCCGGAATTACAAGATATCTCAAACCGATCTGCGCTGCATAATCCGGCAGCGTCATCCCCAGCAGCCCGACGAGCACGATCAGATCCAGCACCCAGTTGGCGAGCAGCCAGACCATGCCGGTGACAACCGCCTCGCGTGTGTAATTCTTTTCAACCGGCCGGAAGCACCAGATGATCAGGATCGCGGCCGTGATCGATCCGACCACGATCATCAGCGACTTGAAGAGCTGTTGGTCGATGAGCAGCCCGTCTTTTCCATAGAACGGGATGGCGCAGACGAACGGGATGAGCCAGGTCAGGAAGGCGCCGATGAGACGGCGGCGCCAGATCGTATCGAATGTGAATGACAAGAGGAAACACCTGTGCTCAATTTCTCACCCTGCCGGACGATGAAGATGGAGGATTCGATCCGGAGCAATCGGATCGTTGTTGAAAATTTTTCATTACGATCACGATGGCAATTGAAAATTTTTTCCGGATCGATCGAACCCTGATGAAATTTTTTTCAGCAGACTTTGATGAAAATTTTCGGTCGGATCTCGATGTGCCATTCAAAAAGATCTTTGACGCTCCCGGGGCCTTTGCCCCCGCCGCGTGGGCGTCCCCCGGTTGCGATGATGCCGCATTACCCGGATACCATTTTGTAAAATATACGGAACAGGTAATTCCGGGACATCGCAAGCGCCCACGCCCCCTCGGGGCGGGCTGGCGCAAGGGGGGCGGATCTCCCTCGAAAGAATCTCCCACCGTCGAAAGACCCGATCCGGACCCCCTGTTTCTGTCCGAAATCAAGACCCCGGTCCATCCTAGCCTGAGTTATGCCCCTGTATTAGCGCTATTTGCGGATCATTTTTTACGACGTGAAAATGGTGAAAAAAGGGTACTTAGTCCCTCATTTTTCCGAATTAGGCCCTCATTTTAGGGTACTTAGTCCCTCACCTCTTTTCGGCAGGGGGATTCTCCGACGGTGATTCTCCAGAACAAAGGGGTGGGGATGCACCCTCTGAAAGGGGTATTTCTACCGACGGTGGGATCATGCCTCTGTCGGATCCCCCGACCCCGGTTCCCTCCCCTCCATTCCGGGTAACCGGTACTTCAGCTGTACCGGCATTCCCGTTAGCCGGGCCGGCAGTTCCCGGCTCACCGCTCTGCTGGATCTCTTCGAGCCCCGCAGTGGTCAACCGGAAGAAGCGGTAGGTCCCGTGCTTGGAGTAGACCCAGAGTTCCAGCCGGATCTGTTGCGATGGCGGGAACAGCCGGAGCTCGGCAATCATCCTGCGGCACACGAACTCGATCTCGCTCGCCGGCGCAACAATCTTTTCAATGCGCATGACCCGGACAAAGATCACGAGCATCACGGCCCGGATAAAAAAATCGCAGACACTGTCATGAGCGTACGTGACCCGCATTACGCAGCCGCGTTTCCGTGCAATCGCGACAGCATCATTGATGCCCCGCGTTGCCGGCCGGCCGCGGTTCATGGATGGGGCCTCTGTGGTTTGCTGGTGTTGATCATGGGGAGTGCTCCTGTGACGGGTGGCTGCGTGAATCAGTGATCGTGCCGGAAAATTTCATTGTGAGCGTAAGATATTGTATTATTTATTTTCGTAAGATAGATTTGGTTGGATCAATAACGTGATCAGAATCGCGATTGAAAATGTGAGCCGGTTTTACCAGACCTTGATGAAAGATTTGAGCGGCGGAGGTGAAGTTCGAGAGGGTGTAAAAAATATTTGAATATTTCAATCACTTATTTTGTTCTAATAAAAATCCAAGAGACAATCCTAACGTTTCAGATAATCCACCATTGACTAATTGAAAGAAAAACATTTTCTCTCTTCCATCTTTCTGAATTTCAACTCCATTATCATAGCAATTATAAGAAATAATTTTATTAAGTGGGATATTGGTTCCCTTTTGGCCGATAACCGGATGAAAAATTAATCTGGTATTTGTTAAAATTAGGTGTCCTCTTGATTTTTCGACTAATCTATCTTCTTTAACCATATGTCCTCGATAAGCCCCCACGCGATAACTTACTCCTTTTGCTACACGGAAAGAAAATCCATGTGATCCGCCAACATATCCAAGGTTAACAGATTTCATCTCTTTCCAAAAGGCAGTTGTAGCAAAATGTGCGGTCTCATTTTTCTTCAATACAATGGAGGCTGAATCTCCTTCAAAATGGACTACTGGGAGCTTTCCTTCATTTCGAATCATGTAAACATATTGATATGGGAGAATACGTTCATCATACTTGACATCCTCATTTGACAGATTCAATTGTTTTTGATAAGTGATCAGAGATTCAAGTTCGCCTTTGTCCAATTCTTTATCATTAGAAAAATTTTCCCATATTTCAGAAAAAATGCGTATTTGATCAGATTTGTGTGATTTCTTTAAAAAATCCATTTCAGGATCGGTAAGCGTTTTAGTATCAATAATTGTGTTTTTGATTCTAGTCAAATCACTCTGATATTGTGCTTCAATTTTTGCCCGTTCCGCTTTTTCTTTTGCCAAACAGGTATCACAAAGTTCTCTTCTTGAGAATCGTTGAAAAAAAGAAAATGGTGTACCACAATTTTTACAGAAGTTTGACATTTCTAAACCTCTATTTATTATAATGTCTAATTTTGATTGATGCTATAATATTTTTACTAATTTTATCGCAATCCCGTTAGAATCACAAATTGTGAGTAAAATTGCTCTCGCAATAGACGCGGCTAAAAATTTTAAGGGGATGTATTACGTTCTTTGGGGCTCCGTGCTGCTACACCCCCGCTGCGTAGGCATCCCCCGCGTTGCGATGACCCAGTCTTACCAGAACATATCATTCATAGGATGTGTTCTTGTTCTCTCACTCCGAGGCATCGCAACTGTGCCCCGTCCCCCAACGGGGGATTAGTGGCACAAGAAGGGGGCATCTGACTGATAATTTTCTCCACTCATCATCCAGCCGTACGCAGAGTTCACCACATCATCCATACAATTGCACGGTCCCTCCTTGTTGGGGGATCGCACGGGTACAGATCACTCGCGACAACGTCCCGTCACCGGAATACAAAAACAAAAAATCGTTCACTCAAAAAAAAGACGTGTCGGGTTTCCGCACCTACTCGTCTTCCGGCACATACTTTTCCTTCGTAACGCCATCGGCAATAATCCCGCTGTTGCCGCTCGGATCCTCAAGAATCAGCGTGATGGGGAACGTCCCGGTCTTCACCCGGGCAATATCCGCGAGGAGAGCGGTTGCGTTCTCCTTCTCTATGTCCGTGCCCCAGCGGAAGGCCCCTTTCACGACCTCCACGATCCGGTCGAGCACGCCCTCCACGTTCGAGACAAACCCCTGGCAGACGGGGCCGGGATCGATCCGGACGCCCAGTTCCGGGATCTCGATGCTGGCGCTCATGCTCCGGATCACGCGGACCGAGAGGTCGTCTTCTGTATGGATGGCCAGCGTATACCGCGCCGGCTCGTTGTGTTTTAAGAGCTGCGTATCGACGAACTTGTACCCGCACGAAGGGCAGATGGCGGAAATGATGAGGATATCGGAAAAATAAGGAATATTTTCTGTCTTATACAGGTATTCGATATCAGTATTGCAACAGGGACACGGACCCGGGACGACTACCTTCGTTTCTGCCTGCACTTATGCTCCACCGATCTTGTCGCGCGAGATCTTCACTGACATGGGGGTCAGCACCACGTAGCGCTGGTCGCCAAGGCCGATGATATCGCCATTGACATCCTTTGCCACTTCTTTTAGGTCCTTTAAGACGCGCTCATAGGAGATCTTGTCCATCTTCAGGCGGGAGATATCGACAATGACGATGTTGCCCGAGTAGACCTCGTCCTTGACGCGGGGGGTATCCTTGAGGTCGCTGATTGTCGCGATCTTGACGAGAAGAGCGGGGCTGCCGCTTCCGCGTTCCTCGTACGACGCGAGATCCAGTTCCATATAATCGTCGTCAGAGTGCGAAGCGCTCTTGCCAAGGAGGGTGTCTATGATCTTAACCATAAAAAAACTGTATGGTGAAAATTATTTAATAGTATCTATTTTCGGGCCACCGGATAGGTATTTCCTCCAAAAAAAAGGGCAAATCTGCGGTTTTTCCGCGCACTGGCCCACTATTTATCCGGGTCAGATTTCCATGTTCCAGATCTCGTCACCGACGTGATGGAACTTTTTGACCATTTTTCCCGCAGTTCCGGCACGCAGATCGGGCGCATCAAAGAGGGCAATCCCGATGGCAAGCGCCTTACCGTGCCGCTCATCGACGATCTGGACCGGGGCATTCGCCTTCACGTCATCCGTGCACGAGACGATCCCGGGGCGCATGATATCCGCGCCGTTCACCACGTACGGGATGGCGCCGGCATCGACCACGACCCGCCGCTCCGGAAAGGGGCACTGGAGAGCGCCCTTCAGCGTCGGGAAGACCCAGTCCTCCGTGGCCATCAGCATCGGCTTCTTGTTCACCATGAAGAGCGAGACATTCGCCGTGGTCTCAAGGACCTCGATCATCTCTGCGTGGAAGAGGGTTGATGACGGTCCGATCTGTTCTGCAAGGCGCGCCAGCAGGTCCTGCGCCTGGCTCTTCCGGATCGAATGGCGCTTCTTAACGACAATCTTTTTCATGGTTCTGCATCAACATTCAGAGCGCAGGCATGAAAAAAATTTGCATCCCGTTGAAAAAAATGCCTCTTTTGGCAGCAGGTCTCCTTCAGGAAACCTTATTGCTCTCAGGGGTCTACGGTATGTTTAAGTGATCCGCTCGCACATATATGTTACTCCAGAGCGATGGTAACAGGGTATTATTATGACCAAAAGGCCGTTGGATATTTTGGATCTGGTGCTGAACCGTCAGCCCGTTATTGTATCTCTCAAAGGCGGGAGAGAAATACGGGGCGTTCTCCAGGGATATGATGTACATATGAACCTCGTCTTAGACAAGGCCGAGGAAGTTGAGAACGGGCAGGTCCAGAAAGTAGGCACGCTCATCGTCCGTGGGGATAACGTAATTTATATTTCTCCATCACTCGAGCAATAAGGTGAATTAACATGACGAAAGGCACTCCATCAATGGGTAAGAGAAACAAGTTCTCCCACATCGCCTGCCGGCGCTGCGGGAAGATTTCGTTCCACGCCCAGAAGAAAGTCTGCTCTTCCTGCGGTTTTGGCAAGAGCACGAAGATCTCCAACTACAAGTGGCATTCAAAGCGACCAAAAACAGTAACGCATTAGAGTTGTACCATGTGTGGAATCGTTGGCATCGTGGATGCTGGCGGTGTATCAATCCAGCTCTACTATGCCCTGTACGCGCTCCAGCATCGCGGTCAGGAAAGCGCGGGAATATCTACATTTGACGGCACCCTGCTTCACAAATTCAAGGGAAGCGGGCTGGTTGCCGATGTTTTTTCCCCATCTGTTTTATCCGATCTGAAAGGTATGGTCGGTATCGGCCATGTCCGTTACCCGACAACCGGGTCAAACCTTCCCGAGAATATCCAGCCGCTGAACTTCCAGTTCCAGGATCATTTCATCTCCATTGCCCACAACGGGAACCTGGTCAATACCGGTGAGCTCCGGTCCGAGTACGAGAGTGCGGGCCAGATCTTCACGACCACGACTGATACCGAGGTCATTGCCAAGATCCTGATCGATGCGATCAGCAACGCGGGATCGGTCGAGGATGCGGTCAGCCGGTGCATGCACAAACTCGTAGGCTCCTACGCGGTGACCATCCTGATCGACGGGGTCATCTACGGTTTCCGGGATCCGCTGGGCATCAAGCCCTTCTGTATCGGGAAGACCGAGCACGGGTACATGCTCGCCTCCGAGAGTGTTGCCATAGATGCGCTGAGCGCGAAGTTTCTCCGGGACGTGAAGCCCGGAGAACTGATCCGGATCGATGCGGATGGTGTCCGGTGCATGCAGATCGCGGTGGCAGGAAAGCGTGCCCACTGTATCTTCGAGTACATCTATTTTGCCCGTGCCGACTCGATCATTGACGGCGTGCTTGTCTACGATGTCCGGAGAACGATCGGCCGGAAACTTTTCGAGGAAGACCCGGTGAAGGCAGACTCGGTCTGTTCGGTCCCGGACTCCGGGACGGCCTATGCGATCGGGTACGCGGAAGGGTCGAAGATCCCGTTTGTCGAATCTCTCATGAAGAACCGGTACATGGGGCGGACGTTCATCATGCCCACGCAGAAGGAGCGGGAGAGGGCGGTCCGGATCAAGCTCAACCCGATCCCGGGCCACCTGAAGGATAAGTCCGTGGTGCTCGTTGACGACAGTATTGTCCGGGGTACGACCTCGAAACGGATCATCGAGATGATGCGGGACGCCGGCGCCCGCGAGATCCACATGCGGATCGGCTCTCCCGCGATCAAGGCGCCCTGCTACCTTGGCGTGGACATGCCCACCCGGGGGGAGCTCATCGCGAGCAACAAGAACGAGGACGAGGTTCGGAAGTGCATCACGTCGAATACGCTCCACCATATCTCGCTCGATGCACTCACTGCGGCGATCGGGTTCGACCGCGAGAGTCTCTGCACGGGATGTCTCACCGGCTGTTACCCGCTCCCGATCGAAGGCGAGAAGGCAAAGACCTGCCAGATCAGTTTCGTGGACGAGACCGTCCAGTCCAAACTCGGGGCGTTTGAGGCATAGGCCTGCAGTTTTGCGGGATTATTGCCCCGATTTTAAAAAACCTTTAAACAATCAGAGATTGATAGTTTTGGAATAGCACGAACTTTTTGTGATACGCATGGCCCCTCCACCCCGCATCCTGATCGTTGATGATGATTCGATCATCACCCATCTTATCTCCACGATGCTCCAGAAGAAGGGGTATACCGTTATCGGGATTGTCACGAAGGGAGAGGAGGCGGTGATAAAAGCGGGGGAGCTGCACCCCGATCTCGTGATCATGGACGTCGGCCTGTCCGGGACAATGGACGGGATAGACGCTGCCCATTATATCTTCCAGCTCTTCCACTGCCCTGTCCTGTTCATCACGGGTATCTCGGATGAGGAGCGACTCGACAAGGTGAAGTACTCCCGGCCCTATGGGATCATCTTCAAACCGTTCACCATGATCGAGATCGCGACAAACGTAGAACTCGCCCTGTACAACCACACCAACCGGGTCGGGGCCAAGAATGAGTTTCCCGCGGGCGACCCGAAGAAGCTGGCCGATGTGCTGGAAGCCGTTATCGTGACGGACCGCCAGGGCCGGATCATCTATTACAACAATTATGCGGCGTGGTTCATCGACATTCCCAAAGAGAAGATCCTCATGAAGTACTGGAGGGAAGTGCTCATGCTCGTCCACGACCAGAGCGGCGAGCAGCTCAAGGATCCCATTGCAGAGGCCGCCAAGAACCAGACCGGCGTTGTGCTTGACACCCATACGGCGGTTGTGACCACCACCGGTAAAAACAGGAAAGTGCGTGTCTCGGTCCGCCCGGTCAAGGACGATCACGAACGGTTCCTTGCCGTCCTCTTCTCCATCAAGGAGAAGACGCCCAAACCCGGTGGTGTCTGAACACTGTTTTTTACGGCTGGCAGATCTTCATGGAGAATAATATCAGGTACGCGTTCAACCGTTTCGCACAGGAGATGCCCGGCGGGAGCATAGTATTCCGGATCTGCGGCAGTTTTACACTGCTGCGGTCTGGGCAGCAGAGTCCGGAACACCGGAGCCGGAGGTCCTCGATATCGGGGCGGGCACCGGCCTGATGAGTGCGTACCTGCTCGAAAAGTTCCCGCAGGCGCACCTGACGCTCATTGATATTGCTGAAAATATGCTGGAGATGGCCCGGCAGCGGTTTTCCGGCCGCGATCATACCCGGTATGTGGTGAGCGATTACTCCACGGGCGATCTGGGCGGACCATACACCATAGCCTGCTCGGCCCTCTCGATCCACCACCTCGATACCGAAGACAAGCGCCGTCTTTTCAGGCGAATCTATGCTGCACTCGCACCGGGCGGGATGTTCGTGAATGCGGACCAGGCGGATGGCGAGACCCCGTACTTCCGGGAGCGGTACCTGGAGTACTGGAACGCATTTTTCAGGACCGACCCGATGACGGCATCGCAGCAGGCGGAGATCATGAACCGCCGCGACACCTTTGATAAAAACGAGAAACTTTCGGACCAGCTGGTGTGGCTCCGGGAGGCCGGGTTTTCAGATGTGGATGTTGTGTACCGGAACCGGACATTCATGGTGACCGTGGCAAGGAAGAACTGACCGTCCCGGCGTCCCCCCACCCGGGAAATAACGGATGACCCTGCATACGCCGGTGGAAAATCATGCCTGCATTTTTTCTGACATCCGCATGACTTTATTATCTCCGGTCAATACCTATCAGACAGTGACCATTCATGACACCAATCCGACGTTTCCTGATAATCACGCTGCTCCTGCTCTGCCTGGTCCTTCCCGCAGTGAGTGCTGCCGCCTCCACGGCCGCTATTTCATCGGCCCCGGCAGTGACGACGGGTGTTCCCCCGTATAATGTCTCCGTCTACCTCGTCGACACCCGGGCAGCGGTTCTCGGGGAGAACTGGACCGAGGTCATACGAGTTACGACGCGCGGCCTCGCATGGTACCCGGAGAATGCCGATCTCCTCTGCCAGCAGGGATATGCCTACCGGAAGACGGGTCAGTACCAGAAATCTGTTGACACCGTGTCGCAGGCCATCCCGCTGGATCCAAAACCGGTCCGGTATGCGAACCGGGGATACGGGTACCTCGCGCTTGGCAATGATACCGCCGCCCTTGCTGATGCTGAGGCCGGCATCGCCCTCAACGCGACCTACCCGGTAACCTACGGGGTAAAAGCCCTGGCCATCAGTGGCATGGGGAAGAACCCTGAAGCCCTTGACGCAATCGGGACCGCTATCGCCCTCACACCCGATAGTGCCCACTACTGGCATGTAAAGGGGAGGATCCTGGCCGCTGAAGGGGACTGCGCCGGTGCCGCAGCAGCACTGGAAAAATCCATTGCGCTCGATCCCACGTACACACTGCCCTACCCGGGCTTTGGCAGTGCCGGTGAGAACCTTGCAGACCTGAACACTGCCTGCGCGAAGACAGCATCCCCGCAGGCGACAGCAAAATCCCCTCTCGGATGGATAGCGGTTGCCGGTGTTATCGGGGCAGTGATCGTAGCTGGTTCCCGGCGCTGAAGCGGTCTGCAAACCCGCCCGGCCGTGCAGGATAAGATCAAAACTGTTTTTTATCATGATGGAGAGAGTCACCAGATAACGAGTCTGGCATCTCCCGACCGGGCCGGATGTTTTCTGCGCACCTCCGAACTTCCCGGTAATGAGGGTGACTCCGGTAAGGAGCGGCTGCCACCACCCGTTCCGGTAATCCCATGGATATCATCACGATTCTGGTATTTTCCTGCCTCGCATCGGCAATCATTACATACGGTCTTGGCATTTCGGTTTATACAAAAAACCCGAAATCACCGGTCAACCGCCTCTTCCTTGCTGCAATGCTGACTGCATCCTTCTGGGCAGCCGGGGAGTTCCTCATCTGGCAGTCCACCGGCCCGGACGAGATCCGGTTCTGGCTGAAAGCGAGTTCCATCTGGCCGCTCGTTCTCGTTCTCACCCTGCATTTCGTTCTTGCCTTCACCCGCCACCCGCTTTCAGAACGCCGGAACCTGAAGTACCTCATTGTCTTTCTCTATATCCCGGCTGTTATCATCTCCCTCCTGGAGATCTTCACCGAACTGGTTTTCACCGTCACCTACCTGCCCGGCCGGGGCTACATCTATATTCCTGCAGTGGGCAGCCCCGTCTATTATGCACAGGCGGTCATGTTCTTCTGCCTCTCGGCATTTTTCCTGTATATCTGCATCTCATCCTGGAAGAACGAGGAGAAGAAGAGAGAGCGCGAGCAGATCCTCCTGGTGATGCTCGGTGTCATTCCCATCATGTTCTCCGGGATCATCTCCGTCCATCTCCTCCCCTACTGGGGCATCCATATCCCGAACCTCGTCTTTCTCGGGTTCGTCTGGTTCTCCCTCCTGATCACGTCGGCAATCATCTGGCGCGGGCTCTTCATGCTGAGCATCACGAGCGCGGTGACCGATATCATCCAGACCATGCCCGACAGTCTCATTCTTGCGGATGAAAACGGCCGGATCCAGGTCTCCAACCGGTCAGCAACTGCCCTGTTCCGTGAAATATCCCCGGACATAAAAAACCAGGTGATCGGCACGCTCCTTCCACGGCAGAGCGGTGAAGCCATACAGAATGCGATACGGGATCGGAGCACATTTACGGACATGGAGGTGGTTCTTGACACACGGGATTACCGCGTTGTGAGCATTGCCGGATCCCCGGTTATCGATCCTGACGGGAATCCCGGGGGCATTGTCCTGATCATCCGGGATATCACCGGCCGGAAGGCCACCGAGCGGGCACTTCGGCTGGTCAATGAGAAGCTCTCGCTCTTAAGCCAGCTGACACGGCACGACATCAACAACCAGATCCTGGCCCTGAACGGGTACCTGCAGCTTGCAAAAGAGAAGGCGGGTTCACCCGGCCAGGAACGGTATATCGCTGCCAGTATGAGGGTTGCCGGGAAGATCGAGAGCCACCTCCGGTTTTCCCGGCAGTATGAAGAGATCGGAAAACACGATCCCGTCTGGCAGCCTGCCAGGGGGCTGATCGAACAGGCAATCAGCGATCTTGCTCATGACGGGGTTGATATCCACGTCAATGTCCCGGTCGTGGAACTCTATTCGGATCCACTCACCGAGAAAGTATTCTACAACCTGCTTGAGAATGCCCTCCGGCACGGAGGGGACCACCTCACCACGATCCGCATATCTGCCGCAGCAGCCGATGGGGACCTGGTTATAATATTCGAAGACAATGGTGCGGGGGTTGCAACAGATGAGAAAGAGCAGATCTTTGCCCGGTTTTATGGGAAAAATACCGGCCTGGGACTTACGTTCTCCCGGGATATCCTGTCCGTAACCGATATCCACATCACCGAGACGGGGGTTCCGGGAACGGGGGCGCGGTTTGAGATTCGTGTACCTCCCCAGTCCTGGCGTTATGCCGGATAAATCGGAAAAACTCCATATCCTGACATGACTGTACCGGAGAAGACATTATCAAAAGAAGTAGCGAGGAATGGATTTGAACCATCGATCTCCGGGTTATGAGCCCGGCGGGATATCCTGACTACCCTACCTCGCTTCCTATCTATGGTCAGGACTATAATATAGTCGGCATCCGTTGATATACTTTACTCACCTCCCTCTGATAGGGGTATTTCCGCTAGGATTAAATCGGACGGCACCGGTATATTGAAACCATGGATGATGATCTCGTACGGTTACGGGAGAAACGGATGCAGGAGATGACAGAGAAGATGCAGCACGGTAAGAAGGGCGGAGTGAAGAGCAGCGTAGAACATATTGACGAGATGCACTTTCAGCAGTTCGTGACCACCAACCCGTTTGCGGTCATCGACTTCTGGGCGGAATGGTGCGGCCCCTGCCAGCGGATCGCCCCGATCATGGAGGAGCTCTCGATCGAGTTTTCAGGGCGGGTTGCATTCGGCAAGTGCAACACCGATGACAACCGGCGCCTCGCCATGCAGTTCAACATCGATGCGATCCCGGCAATGATGCTCTACTCCCGCGGCCAGCTGGTGGACCGGATCATCGGGGCATACCCCAAGGAAGCGATCCGGGAGAAGATCGTCCGGAAGTTCGGGCTCGATTAATCTCTTCTTCCCCGCGTGGTCATCCCCCGGCCGGCAGGTGAACCTGCACGGCGGGGACATCATCAAAAGGTTTACCCATTACCGGCTCTTACTATGAGGTAATGGGCGATACGGGCAGTCCCTCATCGAAGATTATCAAATCACTCGGCCTCGTCTTTGGGGATATCGGGACAAGCCCCATCTACACGATCGGTGCCATCCTCCTCTTCCTGCTGCCCACCACCTTCAACATCTTCGGGCTCCTCTCCCTGGTCACGTGGACCCTGCTCATCATCATCACGGTCCAGTACATCTGGCTCGCCATGTCGCTCTCCGACAAGGGGGAAGGGGGAACCATCGTGCTCAAGAATATCCTTGACACGCTGTTAACGCCCGGCATCGCCGCATCAGCGGTCTCCGTTCTCACAATCATCGGGGTCGCCCTGTTTATCGGCGATGGTGTGATCACACCCGCCATCAGTATTCTCTCGGCCGTGGAAGGCATCCTGCTGATCCCGGGATTTGAGGGAATCGACCGGTTCGTCCTCCTGCTCATTGCAGCCTCTATCGCCATCGGGCTCTTTTATATCCAGCGCAGGGGAACCGATCGCGTTGCCTGGACCTTTGGTCCTGTCATGACGATATGGTTTTCGGCCCTTGCGGTTTTCGGCGTCATATCCATCATCGGGGCCCCGCAGATCCTCTTTGCCTTAAGTCCCACCTATGCCATCGAGTTCATCCTCTACAATGGCTGGGCATCGCTCATCGTGATGTCTGCGGTTATCCTCTGCGTCACCGGGGGGGAGGCGCTCTATGCCGACATGGGTCACCTGGGCCGGGAACCGATCATCAAGGGCTGGGTCGTGGTCTTCCCGGCGCTCGTGCTCAACTATCTCGGACAGGGCGCCTTTGTCATCATGACCGGCGAGACCCATAATACCCTCTTTGCGATGATCAACCATATCAGCCCCTTCATCCTCATCCCGTTCCTCATCTTAAGTATCTGTGCCACGGTTATCGCATCGCAGGCCATGATCTCCGGCATGTTCTCCATCGTGTACCAGGGCATGATGACCCGGATCATCCCCAAGATGAGGGTCGAGTATACCTCCCCCGAACTCCGGTCCCAGATCTACATCGACGCTGTCAACTGGATGCTCCTTGGCGCCGTGCTGCTGGTGATCTTCGAGTTCCAGTCGTCGGAGAACCTCTCGTCCGCGTACGGCCTTGCCGTTTCGGGCTCGATGACGATCTCTGCTATCCTGATGACGATCATCTTCCTGAAGAAAGGCTCGCTGGGGAAGATGCTCATTGCCGGCGTCCTCATCCTGCTGGACACGATCTTCTTCATCTCAACGCTCCTGAAGATCCCGCACGGCGCCTACTGGTCGTTCTTTATCGCCATGATCCCGCTCATCGTCATTGTCACGTTCATTCTCGGCCAGGAGAAACTCCATACCCTGCTCAAACCGCTCCCGCTCGAGGAGTTCCTCCCCCGCTATCGTGAGTGTTACGCGAACCTGCACAAGATCCGGGGGACCGCGCTCTACTTTATCGGGGATATCCGGTATCCCTCTCCCTACCTCCCCCAGGTCTTCTTCCAGAACGAGATCATCTACGAGAACAATATCCTCGTCTCCATTGCCATCACCGAAAAACCGTTCGGGGTTTCTACGGATTTCGACACGGGTGTAGCCCCCGGGCTCCATATCTTCCGCATCTCGTGCGGGTACATGGAGATCGTGGACGTGGTCAAGCTGTTGCAGGAGAAGGGAATCGACGAGAAGACGATCTTCTATGGTATCGAGACCATCGTCTCCGACAAGGCCATCTGGAAGATCTATGGTCTCATCAAAAAGAACACGCCGCCGTTCATCCAGTTCTATTCCCTGCCCCCCGAGAAGATCCACGGCGTGGTGACAAGGGTCGTGATGTGATCCTGCGGTGATTTACAGGAACGATGCTGTACGGTTTCCCGATCCTGCCTTAAATGCAGCCCACTTGTTTTCCTGAATCTTCCTGAGGCAAGAGCGGCCACGGGCCGATGGCATTCCCGTGGCCGTCTGCCCGGACCCGGCGCATCGCCGTCTCTTCGTGGTTCTTGTTGCACACCGGCGTTGTGGATTCCGTCATGGGTCTCTCTCCGCAATTACCCTCCCCTGATCCCTGCCGGCAGGTATGGGGATTGATCCCGTTTGTGCTATCTTTGATGCAACATTGATGTCGGGGGACGGTCAACAGGTAAAGCAGCAAACCGGGTGTTATGTGGATGCCAGCATCGTGATCCAGGGAGTCCTCGTCGGTCTCATCCTTGCCGTACCGGTCGGTCCCCTCTCCCTTATGTGTATCCGGAGGACCCTCTCGGAGGGCCGGCTCCACGGGATCCTCTCCGGTATCGGGGTGACCGCTGCCGATGCGGTGTATGCCCTTGTAGCGTTCCTCGGTCTCACTGCCATCTCCGGCCTCATCATCTCCCACGTGCTCTTCCTGCGGGCATTTGCCGGGCTCGTCCTGATCGCGGTGGGCCTGCGGATCATCTTCTTTCTTCCTGACGGGGAGAGTGAAAAGACCGGGCAGGAGAGTTATACCAGGGACTTTCTCTCGATGCTGACGCTGGCCATCGCCAGCCCGATGACGCTCCTCTTCCTCATGGTGACCCTTCCCGGTTACGGGCTGGTCTTTGGCGGGACGTCGCTTTTCGCAGCCGGGGAGTTTGTCGCGGGGTTTGTCCTCGGGTCTGCTGCATGGTGGGTCATCCTCTGCGGGGCGGTGGGATCGCTCCGCTCCCGGATCAGCCCGAACATGCTCGTCCTGATCAACCGCATATCCGGTCTCCTCATTGTCTGCGTGGGCGCCGTCATGATCAGTGAGCCGCTCCTCATCCTGGCAGGTCTTTTTTAGTCCATAACAGCCAGCGATTCCCGTTCCCGGCAACGAATACTTATATTTTCTTTTGCGCCAACAATTAAGCACGTAATTTCTGTTACAACCGGGTTTAAGGAGAGATTCCGCTGACAGACAATACACCGGGTGCACCCCCGGGCGATGAGATCGTCCGGGTGAAGCTGCCCCAGAAACGCAACCGGGAAATGTTCGGCAGTGCTGAACTGATGATGGGAGCAAACCATATCCGCATCCGCTGTTTCGACGGTGTGACAAGGATGGGCCGGATCAAGGGAAAGATCAAGAAAAAAGTCTGGATCCGGGAGGGGGATATCCTCATTGTGATCCCGTGGAACTTCCAGGACGAGAATTGTGATATTATTTACCGGTATACCGGGCCCCAGGTGGAATGGCTCAGACGGAATAATTATCTCTGATTTTCCCACGCAGTTTTCATCGGGTAATTAGCCGCTTTTTTCATTTTACCCTCACCGCACAGTTTCTCCAGGACGACTCCGGATCCAGGCTCCTGAATCGGGATATGCGAAAAAAAAGTATTGTTTATTCAGAGAGATTTGATGAAAACATCGTATTTTTTAATGGCAAGGGTGGCTTTCCGTGAAGAATCGAAGGGAAGGCGATATGTGGAAGTACCGACCTTCTCCATGTTCAGGCTATTAACAAAGTAATTGTTCCATGCTGTGGAATAATCAGCATTAGGGTCCGGGGCATATTCTACAACGACCTCATCACCATCAAGCGGCACATACTGGTAACTGCTCTCCCCCAGCGCCATCTGGACAGTCCCAATCCCTTCCCGTGACATAAAGGTTGTACTGTTGATGGAGATCAGGTTGATGACCATCGTGTTGGAGGTGCTGTCATAGAACCACCGCGGTTCGGCAATCATCACGGATCCCGTGTTCAGGCGCGGCCGCTTTAAAACAGCACCATTCTGGAGTGAGATATCCTCCTGTGCGTTCTCTGACTCATACCGGAGATCGCCCGGGTGGAATTCCTGAACATACACTTCAGAGGTATCTGCGTTGTACAGGGTAATCGTAGAGATTGCCGGGGTACTGCTGGCGTTATATACGCCCAGTGTTCCCCCACCAATTTTCAGGGAGGTCTCTTTGTACGGGACGGTCTTGTACGCAAGGCTTTTGATATCGTTTTGCAGTACGATCATGTTCTTCTCCATGATCTGCTCATCGGCACTCACCTGTTGTTTCATGAGCAGCGGGTAACCATACAGGGTCACCATGCCGATACCCACGATGACCAGCGTCAAGATGAGCATAAACCCGATCGATTCGGATACACCGCACTCCGGTGCATGCCTGTTATGTGAAATCATCGTCAAATCCTCCGGAGTCATAACTGATCCTGTTCACCCCGGCGCCGGATGTGTTTCCGCCTGCCCGTTTGGATGAACCGATTCCTGCGATAGCAATGCTGGTAACAATATTCCCCCTCATGATCGTGACCTTCTGTGCCGAGAGATCTTCAGATATATCCACCACGTACGACTGCCCGGCAACCGCGTCCGGTATATCGAAGTTCGAGGAGAGATTGCCTGTTTCCGGTGCAATGGCATAGGTGTCGACAATTCGGGTGGAGACCCCGTTGCCGATGTCGGTGAATGCCGAGTAGGTGATGGTTTCGGCCGGGCCGACCATGAGGGTGCCGTTCACCAGCAGCATAATAACAACGAGCAAGGCCAGGAGGACACCGGATATCATGATATACTCTATGAGGTTTGCCGCCCCCCGGTCATTACTCTCCCCCGGAATTCTGTCATACCTATGAAGTGGTATAGGTCTCATTGTACGCCGCCACCCCGTTGTTGTAATGAATATCAATATACGTATGTGTCGTGCTTGATTTGGCCGAGAAATCAACCGCCGCGTTCTGGCGGCTTAAGGAAAGGATTTTGATCTCTCTCTGCACCCTCTCTTTTTCCGTAGTGTCAGTAATTGATTCCGACGCTATGATGACCTCCCGCACTCCACGGATATCGTTCTTGGGAAATTCGGACACTGCTTCTGCTGTGGTCTGGCCGACCACCGTGGACTGGTTGATCAGGATTGCAAGGAAGAAGAGGCTGAAGCTCACGATAAAACCCATCAGTACGATCCATTGCGCATCATCGTTCAGTCGCGCCATAAGAGCACCTCCACCAGTGCGGCATGCCGGTCCCCTGTTGTTCCGGGCAGGTTCTTTTCGAGGATCACCCACCGGGAGACATGCACGGCATGCTCGGTGCCGGTGAAGGGACGGGCTGATCGGGCAAAAAGGGTACTGTTGATACTGTCATCCGAACGGACATAGGTCAGGTTTGCCTGGAACTGGATAGTATCCTGTCTCTCACCGGTTGTGGCATTGGCGGTACTGAGGAACATACTGGTGAAACCGTCGGCATTACCACTCTCGATAATCTGCGTGAGGGGACTTTTTCCGGTTGCATTGGGGGCTGTATCCATCATGGTGAGGGCATCTGCACCGATCACCTCCAGCTGCATGTCGCTGATATGTGTGTCGCCAGGGGTGTAGATGGACGTGCTGTTGACCACGAAATAAGCGGTGAGGAGCAGGATCAGCCCGGCAGCCACTCCCTCGATGGTATAGAGCTGGCCGTTCTCGTTCACCATACCGCCACCTCCAGTACGCCATCGTGCAAGGAGGGGGAGGTCAGGTGCGTCGCAGTATAATTGTAATCATAGGGGGAGGTCAGGGTATTATTGAGGAAGGTATCCTCACTCCTCAGACCGAAGGTCAGGTTGATGTAGATTTGAGAATTTGTGTTGATATTTTTGAAGAATCCCGGTTCAAAGACCAGTGTTACGTTGTTCCGGACATCGACCGGCGGGGAGACCGGTGTAGCATTCCCATCCTCGTAGACGAATGCCGCATACTTGGCGGGGGGCGTGAACGGGATGCGGCTGGCCTGTCCTAAGGGGAGATAGGAGAACGTGACTGCAGAGAGATTGTATCCTGATGGAAGGCCGGTTGATTTTGCCGGGACGTTTTTATTAGACCGGGTCTCATCCAGATCAGTAATATTGATCATGATTCGATCGGTGGGTGTGGAGATCCGGTAGGCGGGATCCCTGACTTCCTCGTACAGGAGTCTAGTATTGTTCAGGACAATGGAGAAGTCATGGCGGGAGGCTGTGTCTGTGTTGTTATACTTGAACTCCTTGATCACGGCCTTGTCAATCGTTGCGTTGCTCCCCTGCTTGACCTTGACATCCCTGCGTATGTACCCGTAATTATCCGGAATGGGTTCTCCTACCGACTGTACCTGCTCCTGGCCCTCGTACTTCAGGGAGATATTGAACCTGTACGGGTAATCGCCAAAAATTGCCTTTGCATGGTAATCATCGGGGTACGTGAATGCCGTTGTGCAGAAGAACCGGTCTATCTTGTTCCTGTCAAGGATATTGGGCGTCTCACGGGAGACGGCAAGCCCGAACCGAGCTACATCGACCTTTTCCGACTGGAGCTCCCACGGGAATTTGCCCTGTGGCCCACCAAATGCAACCGTTCCTGCCGCACCCGGGTCCTCGACCAGGATGACGCCGGTCCGGTATGCAACGGCGTCATAATCGATTGTGTTGGCCCGGATTCCCAAAAAGAGCCCCGGTATCATGGTTGCCACCCAGATGAAGGCGAGCATAAAGATGGTGAAGCCTGCCAGGAAATCGATCGACAGGGTGCCCGTATCGCTTGCCATGGGAATTTCTCAATGCTCCTGTCCCGTTGTTGCGTCAAAGGCCAGGGTCCGCTTCCCCAGTCCGTCGGTTACCGTCAGCGTATACGTGCTGCTGGAGAGTTCGAGTTGCACGTCGGTGGCGTTCTGCTGCCGGAAGATGGTCGCGGTGTTTTTGGCAACGAGCTCACCCGGTGTCAGGATCGCGTCCATGGGAATTGCCCCTGTACGGGAAGTTCCTATTCCCCGTGTGACGGTCTCGCCGTATTTGCCGTCATACGTGACGAGCGTTGTTCCGCTCTGTTCCTGTACGATGAATCTCCATTTCTCTGCAGATCCTCGCTCGTCCAGCCCGCTTCCCTGAATAGCGAGGATCCGGAGTTCCTGTGTGGCATTCCCCGAAGTACTGTTGACCACACCCACCCCGGCACGCGAGAGGCGTTCCAGCGTGCTCTCGAAATTAAAGGTATCGTGCGCAGGTGCCCGATCGGATGAGAAACCCACATCGATCGGTGTCGGTGTGGTAATATTCCGGGAGCCGGCACCAGGAGCCGTGCTGCACCCCGCTCCTGCCACGGATCCTAGTATCATGACCGAGATGACCAGTGCCCAGATCCCTGTACGCATGACCACTCCTCATGGGTTATTGGCTGGGAGTGGCATATAAATATTCGGAAACCCATATCCGGCAGATTTTACCGTTCCGGTGAATCATAACGCAAACCTGACGAATGATCAGGCAATACAGGATATTTTGCTATATCCCGACGGGACACGGGGGGAAATGGCATTCCTGGATAAAAAAGATTATGATCCCAAGAATCCCCCAACCAGAATGTTTCGACTGGGATTGGCGGATCCTGCTTCGCGGGTCCTCGCCTCCCCCATCCATCCCCATTATTCCGTCGATTTTGAAATCAAACTGATATTCTTGTGAATTTTAGGATATATACATTTATATACTACAGATAACCATACTTCCCCAACAAGGTATGGTATGATAGTGAAACGGGTACTTCTGGCTGGTCTGGGACTGCTGCTGCTGGTGGGGACAGTTGTTGCCGTGGACCTGTCTGCCTCCACAATATCCAATAGCAACTCATGGCTCATCGCGAACGATGGTACCGCATCAACGGAAAATGTATCGACCATTACGGTTCAGGTTCTCGATGGGCTATCACCGGTGAGCGGTGCCACGGTGGGTTTCTCGCTCTCAAGTCCTCCGCTCGGGGCGCTGTCCTCGTCGTCCGCCACCACAGGATCGGACGGGCTTGCTGTAACGAAATTCACCACGGGTGCAGCCAGCGGCGATGTAACGATCACTGCCGAGCTCTCGTATAATGACGGGAGCACTACTTATACCCGGACGCTTATGACCGTCCAGCAGATCGATCACGGAACGCCGCATATCGCCAATTATGAGTACCCCTCGCAGGGAACCGTCGGGAGCATTGTCCATCTCAATATCACCTACTCAGACCGCTACACCACGGTTACGGGCACCGAGCTGGGCAACCGTATTGACAACCGGAACACCTCGGATCCCCATACCGTCATGCTCACCGGCCTGGGAACCAATGGTTCCGGTTTCTGGAACGGGGCAGAGTATGTCTCTTCCCTCACCATGGCGCCGGACAACGAAGGAAACGTATCCGTTGATATCCGGCTCTCCAATTCCGCGGGATACAACAACATCGGCGTGACCGGAATGGGCAGTGACCTCGACAAGTGGCCGCTCGAGATTGTTGGGGTGTCGCTGGACGATCCGGTCACGATCACCCGGATCCCACCTGCTCCCACAGAATGGCCGGCGGACGGCCAGCATGTCTTCCACCTGTATTATTCCGTCAGCGATCCCTACGGAAACGGCCTGGACGGGACCGGGATCTGGATCAACTCATCGGTGAACGAATCGTACCTGGCTACCACATCGAACGGGGGAATCGCATATGCACGGTACGGCCCCAAGGATATCTCGGGGACTTACACGATCACGGCCTCCTCGGTGAAGAATACCAGCATCATCTGTACTGATACCGGGACAACCGGGTCCTGCATCCAGACGGTGAAGTATACCAGCATGGAGCCGGTGAACATGATCCTGACCGCTAGCCCCCAGACCATGGTCAGCCTGGATGTGGATGCAGCATCCAAGGCAACGATACAGGCGCGAGTTATCGATGTTGCCGGGAACCCCGTGGAGAACCAGGTCGTCTCCTTCACCAATACCACGGAGAGCTACCCCGGTGCACCCAATGGAAAATACAATATTATGGCCGAATCCTCGATCTCGGCCACAAGTGCCACAACGGACCACAACGGATTTGCAACCATCATATTCACTCCCGGTTCATTCCCGGGTATCGGGGAACCGGGATACAATGCCACGGCAACCGGCAGGAAGACGGTGACTGCCACCTGGACCAACGCGGCCGGCACGATCACCAAGACCGGGACGGTGACGTTCCTCTGGAAGAATTACCCGTACCTGTCGGTCACCACGCAGATGGATAACAGCAGTGTCAATGTCGGGGAACCTATCCGGCTCACGATCACCGTGTCGGGGAACGGTGCAGCACTCCAACCCCGGCCAATTGACGTGGTGCTCGCTCTCGACCGGTCCGGGAGCATGCTGGAGAATGCCACGGCACTGGAGGACAACATGGTTGTTGCGAAGTCTGCTGCAAAAACATTTGCCTCCTGCCTGACCTACGGTAAAGATCGGATCGGGATTGTATCTTTTGGAGATACTACCGATGACAACGGGTGGGCAAATCTGTCCCCGACATATACGTATGACAGCTGGTATCACAGATACGAATGGGACTGGGATAACGTGTATTGGGCATACTACTGGGTCGCACGTGATGGCACAACAAACTATCCGTCATACGAATGCGGATCGAATTGCCCCTCCTCCTCGTCCTCCGGTTATTCCGCTACATCTGCACATCAGCTGTACCTGAACCAGCATTACAACAACGGCCTCAACAAGTACTATGGCTCGAATATGTCGAGTGTTGATCTGGCCTTCGGGTTCAACCCCCTCACCAATGTGAATGACGCGTTGAACGGCATCGTTCCTGCCGGGGGAACGCCGACCCGTGAAGGGATCTATACCGCAGTAAACCAGTTCGATTCATCATCATCCGGCCGGGTTCGGGCAATCATCCTTCAGTCTGATGGAGATTACACATCCGGGCACAATCCCGAGGGTGGATCGGGCAATACAAACCTTGGAACCGGGGTCGGGACTGGCAGTGTCATTACCTATGCAAACACCAGCAAAATCGCCATGTATGTCATCGGCATTGGTGTGGACTCTGCTACGGAGACGAAACTAAAACGTTATGCTGCAAACGATGCCGGTAAATATTACAGCGCATCTGATGTCTCGGAGCTCCCCGAGATCTACAAACAGATTGCCGGGGAATTGAACAAGCAGGCCGGCGGTGCAACGACCCTGAACCTGGAGATGGGAACCCTTACCGTGAACGGGACCGAGCAGAACTCGTTCGATTACCTGAACTATACTGCCATCCCGCTGGGTGGAAGGGGGTTCGGGGAGGGCCGGCCAAGTGACTCCACGTATGTTACCATGTATCATGCCAATCCCGACAATTCCCTTGTCCAATACTACAATTATACCCGGGACGACCGACAGAACTGGACCTCCACGTCACGGAACATGAATTTCAACATCGGGACCATGAAACTCAACGACACGTGGCAGACCTCCATGGTCTTCAACGTGACAAAGAACGGAACCATTGTCCTGTTCGGCCCGGACAGCGGGGCCTCGCTCTCCTTTACGGACTCGTCAACGAATATCACCCAGAGCCTGACCCTGGATGCCCTCACCTTCTCCAGTTACCTGGAGACGGTGGATGTGGGTTTCAAGACCGCGGATCTCTCCCTGGGGAACCTGAAGAATATTACCAACCCGGATCCGTCAATATTGACGATAACGTGGACCACCAGATATAACGGTATTTACACAGCAAAGGAGACAGTCCAGTACCTCAGTTCGGAACCCGGGTCACAACCGGTAACGCTCACGGAATTGGAGTTCTCACCCTCCGCATCGGAGGTAACGAAAACATTCGATATCGATACCAGCACCTGGACGGAGGGGGCCACTTACACCATCAGCGTCTCGGCACTTGCGAGAGATGCGGCGACTCCCCTGCCCCTGACGATGTATCATACTATCCCGGTTTCTTCGGGGAAGACCTTCATCAAACTCGAATAATTTTTCCCGGTTCGTCTGCCAATATGCCGTGCAGATTCCTGTCATTCCCGGGTGAGATGCAGGCTTTTGGATAATTACCGGAAAGAGACACGGTAAATTGGCTGAATAAAAAAGTGACCGGCCGTATCACGGCACGATCTTCGAGATCGGTATCTCGAGGATATCCTCAGCCCCGCACTTCTTCAGTTTCGGGATGAGTTCATTGACCGTGTGCTTCGCAACAACGGTCTGGATGCTGTAATAATCGATCCCGTGGAGCCGGCTCACCGTCGGCGTCTTCATGGCCGGCAGGGTGGCGACAAGGCGCTCCATGGATGCGGTCGGGACGTTCATGGTCAGGAGCACCTTGTGCCGGGCCTCGATGACCCCGAACAGCAGGGTCCTGATCTCCTCGATCTCCCGGCGCTTCTCGGTGTCCGCCCAGCTCGCCCTGTTGGCGATGATGACCGTGTGCGACTCCATGATCTGCCCGATGATCTTGAGCCCGTTCTTGCGGAGCGTTGTCCCGGTCTCGGTCAGGTCAACGACAACGTCCATCAGGTCGGGCACCTTTGCCTCCGAGGCGCCGTACGAGTGGAAGAGCTGGACCGGGACCTTCAGCTGCTCGAAGAACCGCTTTGTCAGTTCCGGGTACTCGGTTGTTACCCGGCTGCCCGGCCGGATCTGGCTGACATTCTCGATGGGCTCGTCGCGGTGCACGGCAACCACGATCTTCACGTTGCCCTCGCCGGTCTTGCTGTACGAGAGGTTGGCCACCTCCACGACATCGGAGCTGGTCTCCTGCACCCAGTCAAGGCCGGAGATGCCGATGTCGAAGTAGCCCTTGTCCACGTAGGTCGGGATCTCCTGCGGGCGGAGGATCTTGATCTTGCCGATACGGCTGTCAGCGATACGGGGATTGTAGTCGCGGTCCGTGCGCTTGACCTCAAGGTCAGCCTCCTTGAACAGCTGGAGGGTCTGCGCCTCAAGGCTGCCCTTCGGGAGTGCGATGGTGATCATACCATACAACGTCGCTGTAAAAAGAGATGAATAGATAGGATTTGTTCCCCTAGTCAAAGGAGTGGATGACGAGTCCGCTCAGCAGTTTGGGCTCGAACCACGTGGACTTCGGCGGCATGATCCCGCCGGCATCTGCAATGGAGAGGACGGTCTCGACCCGGACCGGCTGCATGGCAAACGCGAGCTTGTAGGTCCCGTTGTCCACAAGGTTCTCCAGGTCGGCAACCGGGCGTGCCCCTCCCAGGTACTGGAGCCGTGCATCGCCCCGGGGATCAGTGATCCCGAGCATGTCCTCCAGCACGTGCTTCTGGAGCACGGCAACATCGAGGGTCACGATTGGGTCTGCACCGGCTGCCCGCGGCCGGGTGCATTCGTACCATTTCCCCCCGAGATAGAGGTGGACAACGTGATACTTCGCGGCATCCCTGATCGCGGGCGGGATATTGAAACCTGTTCCATCGACTTTTCCGTACGGCCGGACCGTAAACGACTCCCCGAGTTTTTTCAGGAATGATTCGGGAGTAAATGTGCCGAGATCGGTGAGGAGGCGGCTGTACCCGTGGATCTTCACCCGGTTGTGGGCGAAGATGACCCCCAGGAACCGGCAGATCTCCGGATCCGGCTGTTTTCCCGATGCAAGGATCCGGTCGGCAAGGTTCACCGAGGCCTTTGCCCGGTGGTGGCCGTCAGCGATGTACAGGGCGGGGACTGCTGCAAACCTGCGTTCGATCATATCGAGCATGGCCGGGTCAGCGATCCGGAATATCTGGTGGATGCCTCCCTGTTCCGTGCGCACCTCAGCAACGGGCGGCTTGTTTGCCGCAACCTGGGATTCGATAACCGAGAAGAGATCGTCCACGTCGCGGTAGAGGAGCACGACCGGCCCGTTGTGGGTCCTGACCGCTTCGATGTGCCGGGTCCGGTCCTCCTCCTTGTCATACCGCGTCAGTTCGTGGCGGCGGATGTTGTTCTGCCGGTAGTCATCCACGTCAAGGCAGCAGCAGAGGCCAAGGAAGGTGTCGCCGTCCTGCTGCACGCGGTACAGGTATAATGCCGGCGAGGAATCCTTCTTCAGCAGCCCGTCTTTTTCGAGCGCAAGGAACATCTCCCGGGCCCGCCGGTACACGCGTTCGTCATGGGGGGGAAGATCGGGGAGTTCCGCATCGGACCGGCTCACGCGCAGGAAACTCTTCGGGTTCTTTTTTATGATCGCCCGCGTCTCTTCGGCCGTCACTACATCATACGGCACAGCCGCGATATCCTGGGCCGCCGCCGGTACCGGCCGCACACCTGCAAAACGATAAATCCTCACCATACCCGTCACCCCGCCCGAATCGTACGTTACGTGCTCTCATACTTGTGTGTAATCCCATATATACCGGAGTCTCATCCCTGCAAGCTGCGATTACCTGCGGCTTTCAGGATATCGGTAGAGCATCTTTTTGGAAAAACACTATGTCATCCGGGCTCTTATGGTACCAGCATACCTGCCGGAAGGCAGATGGTGACTGCCCCATGATCCGACCCCACGACATAGCTCTTTACCCGTTGCCCCTGATCCGCCGGGCAATGCCCTCGGATATCGCGGCGATCGTGGAAATAGAGAAGGAGTCGTTCATCGACCCGTGGGAGCAGTCGGTTTTCCTTGAGGCGCTGACCTACTACCCGACCACCTACTTTGTTGCGGTCTGTGACGGGGCCGTGGTGGGTTTTGTCGTGGGCGGCCTTGAGGATACGGGGGAGAACATCTACGGGCACCTCTGCAACCTCGGCGTCAGCCCGCGGTACCGCAGACGGGGAATTGCAAAGCTGCTCGTGAACCGGGTCGAGCACCAGTGCGCCCTTGAGCTTGCCACCGGTGTCCAGCTGGAAGTCCGGGTATCCAATACCGGGGCACAGCGGTTCTACCAGCGTATGGGATACCGCCCGGTGTTTGGTATCGACCAGTATTATGCCAATGGCGAGGACGCCCTGGTCATGATGAAGTGGTTCCGCTTCTGAGCTGCCCCTGTTTTTGATTCCGAAGTCCCGTTACCAGGATCAAATAAAACGGTTTTTCTTTTTCAGGCTGCATATATGAAAGATCACGCCTGAACGAGTGAATGCCGTGTGAAAAAGAACAATGCCTCCCTGAATACTGCCGGCACTGGCAGCGAGGATTCCGTGTTTCCGTTCCCTGATGCCGAGCGCCAGCAGCAGGATCTTCATGAGAGCAAAGCAGCACATCACCGCCCCCATGATCCTCTCCCGCCCCAGGGCGAGTTCGGTCTCAGCCGCGGCATTCAGCCGTGGATGGCCAACCTGATCGCCATCGGCGGCATCATCGGGTCCTGTTATTTTCTCGGGACGGGGTATCTCATCTCCCAGATGGGCCCGAGTGTCATCCTGCTGTATGCCCTTGGCGGCCTGATCATCTGGACCGTGATGCAGTCGTTTGCCGAGCTGCTGGTCAATGTTCCCCGACAGGGAAACTTCATCAGCTATTCCGCGGAGTTCATCTCCCCGACCTGGGCGGTCGGCACCGGCTGGAGTTACTGGTTCAACTGGTGCGCCTACATCCCCTCGGAAGCCGTGGCGGGCGGCATCATCATGCATGTCTTTGTGCCGCAGGTCCCGGTCGTCCTCTGGGCGATCGCGTTCCTGATCATGATCACCCTCCTGAACCTGGTCCACGTAGGGGGGTTTGGCCTGGTGGAGAGTTCGCTCGCTCTTGTCAAGATCGCGCACAACGTCATCTTCTGTGTTGTTGCAGCACTCATTGTCCTTGGTCTCATCGGGTCTGCGGGGTTCATCGGGACGAGCGTGGTCTTCCCTCCCAACACCAGCCTGTACGATGACATCTTCCCCGCGGGTGCATTCATCCTTGTCGCCAACATGGCCCTGATCCTCGTGAACTTCCAGGGCTCGGAGATTGTGGGCCTTGCGGCAGCCGAGACCCAGAACCCCGAGAAGACCGTGCCCAAAGCCTGCCGGCAGGTTGTCCACCGGATCATCCGCGTCGATATCCTGCCCATCCTCCTGCTCATCCTCATCATCCCGTATGCCGATGCGGGTCTGAGCGACAGCGTCTTCTCGACAGCGCTCTCCATGTACGGGTTCCAGGAGGCTGCGGCGGTTCTCTCGTTCATCGTCCTGACGGCAGCGTTCTCCTGCGCCAACAGCGGGTTCTACGGGGCGGTCCGGGCGCTGTACGGCCTCTCCCTTGAAGGGATGGCACCCAGATTCTTCTCGAAACTCAACCGGAACTGCGTGCCGATGGTCGGGACGCTTGTCACGCTTGCCTGCTGCTGGCTCGTCCTCTCCCTCTGGTGGTTCACCAACGGTGAAGGCCAGCTCTATATCTGGCTCCTCTCGGTTTCGGCGTTCACCGGTGCGATCTGCTGGATCTCCATCTGCTGGGCGCAGGTCGTATTCCGGAAACGCATCCACGAGCGGGGATATACGGATGCCGATATCATCGCCCCGGCCCCGCTCTCCCCGTGGATGCCGGTACTGGTCGGTGTTGTGCTGGAAGTAATAGCCCTGATCGTGCTTGCGTTCAACCCGGAGCTTGTCGGGTCGCTCTACCTTTCTGTTCCCGTAGTATTTGTCCCGATGATCATGTACTGGCTTGGCCGGAAGACCGGAAAGATCAAGGGGTTCAAGTACCTCAACCGGAACGAGAAATCGTTTGACGAACTCTTCCCGGACAGGAATGCAAAGCAGTAACCCCCGGTGAGACTTCTCATAAATGATGTGCCGGATATCCGGCACTCTCCGTTTCCCTGTATTTCAGCTGAACAATTTCTTCGTGATTGTCGATGGGCGGGAGGAATGGTCAACATCCGGCCAATCAGTTCGCCGGTTCAATGAATCCCCTCGCAATCAAATCCTGTCGGAAAAAAATGCATCGCGATCCCGATCGCGAGTGAAAACCGGTTCCAGCTCCATCAGAACCCGATGGAATTTTTTTACCGGAACCTGAAAAAAAATTACTGGTCTGCCGGGTATGCAGCGGTCACCGCATAGACCACATGGTTATTGCCTGAGAGCCCCAGATGCCCGTCGACTGCCGTTGCATTGAAACCCGTGAACGGCACACCTGCCATGCCCCGTGATGTCTCCATCAGGAGAATATTCTGGACCACATGGCCCGCTTCGAGGCAGAGGTTCCGGAGCACATCATCGGAAGAGGACATCCGCTCTTTGAATACCGTAGTGTTCCCGCTCACGATGATCGTGACCGGGGCTGACCGGACCTGCTGCTGGCCGATTGCAGAGAGAACCCTGTCCTTGCCCGCCGCATCCAGATGCCGGCTGAGGCTGTTGGTTTCAGGAACGTACGTGTAGACCCCCGGACTCACTCCCGTGACATTGCTGACCGCCACGTACAGGGTGAGCGGGTAGGTGTGCATTGCTGAGGGAGCGGTCCGTTTCCCGGATGCTGTGTCCGTGATACCCTGTGCGCTCCAGAGGATGAGGGAGAGGTTCCCGATGGATATGGATTCATTCAGGTATGCCCGCGAGGAGCGCCGGTGTTCCAGCGCGTAATCGAGGGTGCCGCCCGTAGTGTGATCCGGTGCGGGGAGCGTTACCTGTCCTTCTGTGGGAGCCAGCGTTGCGGAAACAGTGGGCAGGGTCTGGTGCGTGCTGCCTGTGGTAAAGAAGGGTGCTGCAATGAAGATGGCTGCAAGGGCAACCACGATCACGATGACGGCAATTACTGTTTTGCCGGATAAAAACTGCTGCGTCTTATCGGTCATGAGTATCGTTCCTGTACTCTCCCGTCGTTGCCGGAAGCATGGCGGGTCTTACCGTTCAGATATGATAAAAAAGGGTATTGTATCTTCTTATCCGCGCCCGAGCTGCTGGTGGGCGCGGGCAAGGTGCTGGGCAGCAAGGGCACCGATGAGGGAAAGTTCACCGGCAAGGACGCCTGTACCGATGATCTCGCCGAGTTTCTTTGCATTGGTCCCGGGTGGGGTCCCGCTGCCGGCAACACCGAGGAGTTTCAGGCATTCCTGCTGGGTCTCGACGCTGGTTCCCCCGCCGACCGTCCCGACAGGAAGGGAGGGCAGCGTGACGGCAACGTAGGCACCGGTCTCCGTGAGGTCAACGGTCGTGATGCAGGTGCCGCCATCGATCGCGTGCGCCGCATCCTGACCGCAGGCAATGAACATCGCGGCCACGACGTTTGCCGCATGGGCATTGAATCCCATGGAGCCGGCCCGGGCAGAGCCGACGAAGTTCTTGCGGTAGTTCACCTCGGCAAGGGTCTTTGCATCGGTCTTTAAGATCGAGCCGATCTGTTCGTGGGTGAGGGCAACCCCGGCGACAACGCTCCGGCCCCGGCCCATGATACCGTTGATAGCAGCGGGTTTCTTGTCGGTGCACATGTTGCCCGAGAGCGCGACGAGGCGAGCCCCGGTCGCCTGCGCGATCAGGTCGGCAATTTTTGCGCTCGCGATGGTCACCATGTTCATGCCCATCGCGTCCTTGGTATCGAATTCGAGCCGGATAAAGACGCTTGTGCCGGTGACGAAGGTGACAATGCCGGTCAGTTTCCCGTGCGAGGTCGTACTCTCGGCCGCATCCTTCAGTTCGTCGCGGTGTGCGGTCACCCAGTCGCAGACCTGCACAGCATGGACAATGCTGTCGGTTGCAAAGACCGGTGCCCGGGTCATGCCGTCATGGAGGATCCTGACATCTGCCCCACCGGCTTTCGTGATCGCGCTGCACCCGCGGTTGACCGATGCAATAAGCGCGCCCTCGGTGGTGGCGAGCGGGAGCCAGTACTTCCCGCTTGCATATCCCCCGTTGATGAGGACCGGCCCGGCAACGCCGACCGGCACCTGTATCGTGCCGATCATGTTCTCGCAGTTGCGTTTGACCACGCGGTCGACATCGATTGAGAAGATACCGATGTTCTCGAGTTTTGTACCGGTCTCCTGCTCGATGAACCCGCGCCGGACCCGGATCGCGTCTATGGGAGAGAGTTCCTTCTCCAGTTCGTACATTTTCAAGGTGCCGTCTTTGAGTTTTGCCTGAAGAATGGTATCCCCGTTCCTGTCCTGACCCGACTTTGCGCCATTGCCCTGCCCGGTGCGGCGCTCCGCATCATCAGCCATGATTAATGATTAGCACGTATACTGTTATGATAAGCGTGGTCGGTAAGACGGTCGGCCAGTGGGGGATCCGGGTCCCGGCACGGCAGGGGG
Source organism: Methanoregula sp. (assembly GCF_028679125.1). Classification (GTDB taxonomy): domain Archaea; phylum Halobacteriota; class Methanomicrobia; order Methanomicrobiales; family Methanospirillaceae; genus Methanoregula. The sequence continues at coordinate 162,683 of NZ_JAJRCG010000004.1, forward strand.
AGGGAATGCGGCAGGCGCTCATACGGGATGGCGCGCTCGATTCCTCGCTGAAGCTCCTGCGCGAGGGAACCGATCTTATCCTGCCCGTCCTTGAAGAGCGCGAGGGTGCAGCGTGGTTCGGGTTCGAGGCCCACCCGGGCCGTGAACCTCTTCCCCGGCACGAGCTGGTTGGCGGGATTGCCATCATGCAGGAGAACGATCGCGGCGGGGCAGAGTTGTTGCTTGCATCCCGGCCATCGCTCCACACGATCGTATTTGCCGAGGGGGAGGTGCACGGGGAGTACCGCACCCGGGAGTTCACCGTACTTGCCGGAGAGCAGACGACACGGACCACGGTGATCGAGCACGGCCACACGTTTGCCGTGGACCTGGCCGGTGCCTACTTCTCGGCCCGGCTCTCCACCGAGCGCCAGCGTATCCTTGCGCAGGTGCAGGCAGGGGAGGTGGTGCTCGACATGTTCGCCGGTGTCGGCCCGTTTGCGATCACGCTTGCGAAACGGGCGTCCCTGGTTGTGGCATCGGATCTCAACCCGAAAGCGATCAGCCTGATGCTGGAGAACCTGGTACTGAACCGGACAAAGAACGTGCTGCCGCTGCTCGCGGATGCCCGGCACCTTGACCGGGTCCTGCCCTGGAAATTTGACCGGGTGGTGATGAACCTCCCGCTCTCGGGCACGGGGTTTTTGCAGGAAGCGTTCCGGCTCGTAAAGCCTGGCGGAACGATCCACTTCTATTCCCTCGTCTCTGTTGAGGGAGAGCACACCGCCCGGATACAGGAACTCGGCGGCACGGTGCTTGCGGAGCGGGTGGTGCGGTCGTACTCGCCGGCACAGTGGCACGCGGTGTACGATGTGCGGGTGTCGTGATCGTCTCAATTGAGAATCGCCCCTCCCCGATGGATACACCACGGTCTTGTATTTTCATCCATGAAGGTTGATTACCAATGAGATACGATATTTCACCTCATGGTGCACCCGGCAAGAATACTCGTTCTTGGTGCCGGAGCGGTGGGACTTCCGCTGGCAGCTAAGTTGTCCCGGGTTGCGGACGTTGTAGCGGTGACACGGGAGCGATCTGCCCGTGCAATATCCAGCCAGGGACTTGCGATCAGTGGTGCATGGGGTGATGAATCAGACCACTTCACCTGCGTCAGCGAACTGGCCGGGGAAGAGGATTTCGATTATATCCTGATCACATCGAAATCACAGGATACCGCGGGCATCTGCCGGCACTACAAGGACCTGATCGGATCCTGTGATGTCGTAAGTTTCCAGAATGGCATCGGTAATGAGGAGACGATCGCCCGGTATTCCGACCGTGTCATCGGTGGCGTTGTCCTGACCGGATTTGTCCGGGAAGGGGACCGGGAGATTCGCATCACGGCCAATGCAGGACCCATGCAGATCGGCCGGTTCCCGGATGGATGTGATGCCGGCGTCCAGGGTCTTGCGGATATCATGACCCGGGCAGGCATTCCTGTTGAAACCACGGATCGCATCAAAGGGAAGCTCTGGTCAAAGAACCTGATCAACTGTTCATTGAACCCGCTCAGTGCCATCACGGGTGTCACGTACGGGGAACTCAAAGAGCCCTCAAGCTGGCAGATCATCGAACACCTGGTACGGGAGATCTACGCTGTTGTACAAGCGGATGGAATCCACCTCCAGTGGCCCGATCCGGATACCTTTCTCGGGTACCTGCACGGTGCCCTGATCCCCGTGATGGCCCGCCACACGTCGTCCATGCTGCAGGATATCCTGCACGGGCATCCGACCGAGATCGATTTTCTGAATGGTGCTGTTGTCACCTCAGGCAGACAACTCGGGATTGCCACACCCTGCAACGCCGTCATCTCGGACCTGATCCGGTTCCGGGAGTCCATTGCTGCCGGTCCGGTTGAGTCGTCTCACTGAAGCGGTGCACGATACCGCATTTTTATCGCCCCGTTGTTTTCCCTGTCTGCGGGTGCGTTTTTAAAGCGCGGACTTTTTCCCCATGAAATTCATACAGGTGGAGTATGGATACGGGTATTCTCGAAAGTCTCCTCACGCTCTTTCAGATGATATGTGTCATCATGATCTTTGCCTACCTGTTCACCCGGAGCCGGTACTTCATCGAAGTGTTTGAGCACCGGGCCACACTCGTCACGAAGATCATCCTGGTCCTCTTTTTCGGCCTGATCTCCGTGTACGGGTCGATCAGTAAGATCGGCCTGTACGGGGCAGTCTTAAATGTCCACGATCTCGGCCCGATCATTGCCGGTCTGGTCTGCGGGCCGTTTGTGGGTCTTGGGGCCGGTATCATCGGTGGAGCATTCCGGTTAACGCAGGGGGGGCCGTACATGTATGCCGCCGCCCTTGCCACCATCGTTGCCGGTCTCCTGGGTGGCCTGGTCTACCTTGCCTATAAAAAAGAGTTCATCACCACCGGAAAAGCGGTTCTCTATGCCTTCCTCATCGAGATCATCGTCTCGGTCATGCAGATAGCGATGGCGACACCCCCGGAACAGGTCGTCAATGTTGCCCTGTTTGTGGCCCTCCCGATGATCATCATCGTATCCGTGGCCGTATTCATCTTCTCGAAGATCATCCACAATATTCTCACCGAACGGAAGATCCTGGCCGAGAAGGAGAAACTGGAGTCCGAGATGGCGCGGAAGAACGCGGAACTCCAGATCGCAGCCGAGATCCAGAAGAACTTCCTTCCTGAGATCCTCCCGCGGACCGAAGGGTTCGATATCGCGGCAAAAAGTATCATGGCAAAGGAGGTGGGCGGGGATTTTTTTGATGTGATACCGCTTGAAGTGATGCCCATCAACTCTTCCCGGACCGGGATCATGATTGCCGATGTATCCGGTAAAGGAGTCCCTGCCGCCCTGTTCATGGCCTTATCACGGATCGTTGTCCGGGTTACTGCAACCTGGTTCAAGAAGCCGTCCGAGGTGATATCTTTTGCAAATCCCATCATCGCGAACAATTCAAAGACCGGCATGTTCGTCACCCTGTTTTACGGTATCATTGACAAAGAGGCCGGGACGCTGACCTATGTGAATGCCGGGCACAATCCCCCGATCGTGTTACGGCAGAAGACCGGGGAGATCGAGGAGCTCAACCTCACCGGTATGGCAGTCGGCGCCATGGATGATGCCGAATATACGCAGGAGGAGGTCCCGCTCGCTGTCGGGGATATCCTGGTCTTATACACGGACGGCATCACGGAGGCACAAAATGACAAGGAAGAGATGTTCGATGTTCCCCGGCTCATTGAGACGATCCGGAACAACCGCACTTCCTCATCGCAGGTAATTGCGGATGAGATCATCCGCTCCGTCTTCTCGTTCAGCGACACGCAGCCCCAGTTTGACGATATCACCCTGATGGTGGTGAAAGTCACCTGAAGATCCGGTGATCGGCCCACTCCCGGCGAACGGGCCGGGCCGGTGTGCCGGCATCAACTGGTAACCGGCTGAAGACAGAGACCCAGAGATTTTTTTTAACGCTATCTGCCAGCGGGAATACCTCCCATGTGCGGGTTTTAATGTCACATGAAGCGGATCTGAGTATTCATCAGTGAGGTGGAATCGATTGGATAATCCGTGGAAACCGGCTTGTATTGCCTGTGCTGTTCTGTTTGTGATCGCGCTCGTTCTCGGCATGAGCGGGGCATTCAGCAGTTTTTCTGACTCATCACTGTTCAGTTCCTCCGTAAGCAAGGAAGCAACCGCACAGAAAATGGTTGATTTCATCGGTGCGAATTACCTGGCTTCCGGTGTATCCGCCCGGCTCGTCAATGTCTCGGAAGAGAGCGGGGTGTACAAAGTCGCGATAGAATATTCCGTGTCCGGGGACAAACAGGTCTCCTCTGTATACATGACGCGTGACGGGAAACTCCTCTTCCCGACTTCGTACCCGACGACCGCCCGGACAACGGCTGCCATCACAGCACAGTCTGTGGAGCAGAGTTGCTCTGCCCAGTCAAAGCAGGAATCCGCGCTGCTCGAAGCATTTGTTGTCTCCTCCTGCCCGTACGGCACGCAGATGCAGCTGGTTCTTGCAGATGTTGTCGCAGGCGTCCCGGATCTTGCAAAGAATATCAGGGTCCGGTATATCGGACAGGTATCCAACGGGACCATCTACTCCATGCATGGATCGAATGAAGCAGCAGAGAACCTCCGGCAGATCTGTATCCGCGAGGAGCAGCCGGACGCCTACTGGCAGTACGTCTCCTGTTACATCAACTCGTCTTCATCGGCGGAATGCATCAAATCCACTGGTATTGATCTGACCCGGCTCACCAGTTGCACAACCGACCCGGCAAAGGGAATCACCTATGCAGAGAAAGATTTCGCCATCGCAGATTCCTACGGTGCAACAGCGTCTCCCACCCTGATCCTGAACGGTGCGAAAGTCAGCGAGTTCAACTTCGGGGGCCGGAACCCGGAGGCACTCAAGACGCTGGTCTGCTGCGGGCTCTCCACGCAGCCTGGTTCATGTACGACAACACTGAGTAATGTTTCGGCAAGCAGCTCGCGGGGGAACTGTTGAAAATAATTTTGTAAATATTTTTTAAATTTTCCCGGTTTTGACCGGAGGGTCCTTGCCGGAATTTTTTTTACAAACCGTTTTAAATTTTTTCGAGCTGAAATTTTTCTGAAATGATTTCAAAAAGGTCCGGAATTTTTTTTCAAACGGTTTTCAAAATTTTCCCGGCCCGGCCACAACAACCCGACTCTGGTATTCCCCACTTCACGCCATCAACCGCTCCCGGATACCCCACTCCCAAAACCCTGGTTGATACGAAACTCCAGGTGTTTTTCTATAAACAGGGGGTCCGTTAGATGTTCTTCGACGGGAGGAACAGTTCTCCGATGTGAAACCCCTCATTTCAGGGGATGGTTCAGTCTTGTAAACTCTCTAAAAATTATCTCCACGTAAAAAGCCCCGTTTGCCAAACGGAGCCCATTTTAAAAAACCACTTTTTCGATAGTCACGTTTTTTTGCGAATTATAGCGTACTGATTTTGAACGAAGGTTTTTATAGCCTTATAATCCTTGTTTGAGGGGCATTTCGGCCTCTAAAAAACGTCTAATTATTGCCTTTTGGATCATGAGTGAGTTGGAATCCTGTGGAAAAGGCTGGCCGGGGAAATGGCGGGAGGGTATTTTTGGCTGAACTGTGGTTAGGATAATCCCCTGAGTGGTCATCCGTGGGTCTTCATCAAGCCGGGCTATCATTCCTGGAACAGAACCAAATACCCTTGAAGGATCGATGCCCCGGGCAAATATCCTGGCGTAATCATCAATTACAATCGACAATTTTATCATATATCGTCGATTATATCTGACAGATGGACGAAAAGATCCGGATCGCTCTCGAAAGCCAGAATCCCTGGTGGTTCAACAGACCGTTTGCAACCGGTACCGACCGGTTCCGGTATTTCCCGGAACTCCGGCACTATCTTGCAGCACAGGAGATCCTGCTGCTGGCTGGTGCCCGCCGCACCGGAAAGTCAACGCTGGTGTACCAGATCATCCGCTCTCTTCTTGATGCCGGTGCCCGGAGGGAGGCGATCCTGTACATCAACCTTGATGAACCGCTTTTTGTCAACCGGGGAAAAGATCCTGCGTTCCTTCGGGAGCTTATCGAAGATCACTGCACGCTCCATAGCGACATCACGCAGTTTTACATCTGCATCGATGAGATCCAGAACTTCGTCCCGTGGGCTCCAACGGTAAAAACACTCTATGATACAAAACCGGATCTGAAACTGATCCTGACCGGTTCCTCGTCCTCTCTCCTCCAGCGCGAGATCAGCACCCGGCTCTCCGGGCGGTACTTCTGCTGCACGGTCTATCCCTTGTCGTTTGCAGAGTGCCTCGACTTTCTCGGGATTGACCACCCCTCCATTATCCAGAAACGGCAGTACTTCGGACGCTATCTGGAGTACGGCGGGTTCCCCCGCGTCACCCTTGAACCGCAGGACGAACTGAAAAAAGAGATCCTGAAGAACTATTACGAAACGATCTATCTCAAAGATATCATCTATCCCAACAATGTGAGGAACAACAGCGATCTCTATGACGTGCTCTATTATCTGATCTCGAATACCGGCACCCCGCTCTCCTATAACCGGATCGCAGATGCCCTGCATCTCGCGCCAGAAACCGTGCGGGAATATATCGGGTATGCCGAAAGCGCGTTCCTGTTCTATCCGGTGAAAAAGTTCGATTATTCAGTGAAAAAACAGCTGGCCAATCCAAAAAAGATCTATTGTATTGATACTGGTATCATCAACGCGGTTGCCTTCGCTTTCTCAGAGAACCGGGGCTGGCTGCTGGAGAATGCCGTGTTCATGACCCTCAAACGGACCGATGCTGAAATCTACTATCACAAAAACCGGTACGAGTGCGATTTTCTCGTAAAAGTACACCGGAAGATCACCTCTGCGATCCAGGTCACCGATTCGCTTGAAAATCCTGATACCCGGGCACGGGAGATCCGGGGGGTATGCGAGGCCATGGAAGCGTATGATCTGGAGGGAGGGCTCATTCTCACGATGAACGAATCCGGTGAAGAAACCATTGCCGGCAGGCGCATCCGCATTATGCCGGTCTATGAATGGCTTGAGAATGTGAGAAACGGGATCTGACAAAACTGCGGTAATTCTCAGGATCCAACCCGAAAAAAAGATTACTCCACCGGCACGAACTTCGTGCCATAGTGGATGATGCCTTCTGAATCAGTGATGGTTATTATTGATCAGGTCATTCCAGTGAATCTCAAGTTTCACCATTTTACTCATGCCGTTATCATAACGGAAAATGAGTTTGCGATCCTCAAGATTCTGCAATGTTCTCGAAAGCGTGGATTTGGGTATTCCGGTCCTTGTAGAGAGATCGGCTTGGTTCATCTCGCCATATTTCATGAGCGCCTCCATTACATTTCTTTCGTTACCTTTCAACAAATTAAGCAGGTGACTGGATCCCTCATCTAGTGTGTTTTCCGGGCACGCTTCAGAAATTGGATCGTGGCAGGGGTCTTGAACACCAAGTTGAATTTCCTGTAATGATCCCGATGCGGGCTGGGCAATCACCGTGCCGCCACCCGGTGATTTGGTATACGTCAGGAAAAGGGAAACCGCAGTGATTCCTAATAGGAATGCTGCGATGGAAAGTACAACGCAATCTGCAAGCGTGTATACTCCGGGAATGGCCGCTGCAACAGGTCCGTTGCCACCGAATATCACATTAATCGTGACCGGTTGCAGGAACTTTAAGGCGAGGACGAAAACTGCCGCTACGAATGTGGCCATATACAGCGCGGTTTTTTTATCCAGATCCATTGTATCTTATATCCGTTAATAATAAATTATAATTTTAAGGTGAATAACTTTCAGGTTACCATAGCTGTCTATGTATAAGGAAACGGCGGGCTTACCCGTATGACTTTTTCTTTATCGAGATCAACATGGACGAAAAAAGTCGTTTCATTCAGGGTCGTGGTTGTATTAACGGTTGTGAAGACAACTGAAACGCCAGTCCCGTTCGCAGAAATCTCTTCAGAATTTTTTACCTGAATACGATCGAGAGGCTGAATATTTATTTTATACATTTTGGCTCCAATGATATTTTGGACTCTCGCATCCGCAAGGGCGATTTCTTCTGCAAGGTTCCGCTGTTCCATTGTTAAGGCCCCGGTTTTTATTTCGGAATTATTCCTATCGATTATCTGTACTAATCCCAGTTTCCCATTGGGAGACGATACCAGTACCGCGCTTTGGTTATAGGCTATAGTTTTTAGAGTGGTTTTACTGACAGTTGAGGTGTCCGTTGTTACAAAGGGACGGGGAGACGTTTCATTCCCTGTCACGGTCTTTGGAATAGTCACTGATCCATTTTCTGAAGGGGGAATGGGTATTTTCGTCAATTGCGTGTTTTGGACAAGCCAGATATCCTCAGTCCGCCCGCTCTCCCCGCCAACGAAAAAAGCAAAGGCGAATGCCAGCGCCAGTCCCATCAGGACCAACACACCTGTCACTGAAATGAATCTTCGATCCATCTGGATTCTCATTCACTCACAACCTTCATAAACTCTCCCCTGAAAAAAGAGGATTTTGATATATTACATCAAATCATTTCAATCAGTAATTACTGAATACCTAGTAGGTAAGAGTGTAAGATTCAGTCTGAGAATTTGATGCTGGGTTTAAGAAGGCATATCCCCAAGAACTACCCGTCCAAGGAACACTAACTGAAAATGTTCCTGATCCACCGGATCTCTGTAAAAATGGCCCATTATTCTGGTCTAAATCATAGATACCCAGCAAAGCGTTCTGATTCGTAGGTGTCCACGTCGCAGACTCACTAACATACGTTCCGGCAGTCCATGAGTAGGGGCCCCAAACATCCATATATCCGGGAGCTACGGATCCAGATACGCTGCTTAAGGTGGATTGCAGCTGGTTTGTTCCAATCTGTGTTCCATTATTTATATTATGGAATATTACCTTGACAACCTGCCCATCACTTGTCATCGCTGTATCAGGACCGATGCCTCTGATCATTATTGTTTTTTCAGTCTTCTCATTCGAGGCCAGGGCGCTTACAGCCCCGGTCATCAGCAGCGCAACAATTAGTATCGCTGCTGCAATTCCTATTCTTTTCATGTTTTTCCACTCCTTGATGTCCGGCATTTATACTGAACATCATATACTTCATCGAATGGAACACCATGAGAATTTCATGTGGAACATGCTGTTCTGAAGAATGGAACTCTCGTTCCGGATACCTGAACATCTTTAATATATTCCGATTTTATCATGTTTCCGGAACCCGAGAAATTATCCTTCATCCTGGGCAGAAAACTTTCCGGGTAGTCTCCATCAGTCCAAGAGAATAGGCCCCCGGAAATCTGCATATCGGGCAGCCTGGTGCCATGGATTTGAATACCTCTCTAAAAAGAATTGTAATGGTCACCGATCTTAAATACGGGATCCTGATGTGGATATGTCATTTGGGAAGGAGTGATGATGAGTTGTGAAATGAACCGATCATTACGATTTCATCGTTCTTGTAGTCTTTATCGAACGTCGGCTCAACACGGATGGTGAACTTATGAACCCTGGTCTCATTTGTAGTTAGGAATTTAGAACTATAATTAGCATCCATGCCGTCCGTTCCACTTAGTATTTCATTATTTATATTATGGAATATTACCTTGACAACCTGCCCATCACTTGTCATCGCTGTATCAGGACCGATGCCTCGGATCATTATTGTTTTTTCAGTCTTCTCATTCGAGGCCAGGGCGCTTACAACCCCGGTCATCACCAGCGCAACAATTAGTACCGCTGCTACAACTCCTGTTTTTTTCATGTTTTTCATGTTTTCACGCTCCGTGGTGTCCGGGATTTTACACCGTCACCATATGCCCGTGGGATGAAACACCATGAGAATTTCATGTGGGATGCATTGTTCTGAAAAATGGAACACCCGTTACGGATACCTGAACATCTTTTAAATTACCCTGAGTCATCCCATTTCAGTATCTGATGGAGGGGTGATCTCCCTGAATACCGTTATACGGAAAAATGTGACTCTTGGTTCGGGGAACCCGTGAAAAAAGATTATTCCACCGGCACGAACTTCGTGCCATAGTGGATGATGCCGCTCTCGCCATCGGTGCCGATCTTGCGGAATACACTTCTCACCCGCATGCCGATCTTCGCCTCCTTGGGATCGCAGATGATCTGGGTAGTCATCTGGGGGCCTTCGTCGAGCTTGATGATGGCAAGCACGTACGGCCCGGGGGATGCGAAATGGTCCGGTTCGGTCTGGATTACCGTGTAGGTGACGATCGTCCCGAAACCTGCGAACTGGTGGTCCACGATCTTGCCGTTCCTGCGGCAGTCGGGGCAGAAAGTCCGCGGGGGGAAGAAGTGCCGGCCGCAGGTCGTGCACTTTGTCCCGATCAGATTGTAGCGCTGGGGGATCTTTCTCCAGAATCGTGCAACGGTCATGTTATACCCTCCCGAGGATGTGCACGGCAACGGTAGCACCGGTGCCGCCCACGTTGTGGGTCATGCCGATCTTTGCGTTCTCGATCTGCCGCTTCCCGGCCTCGCCCCGGAGCTGCTGGACGATCTCGTACACCTGCTTGATGCCGGTTGCTCCGACCGGGTGACCGCAGGCCTTGAGGCCGCCGCTCGTGTTGACCGGGATCTTCCCGCCGAGTGCGGTCTCCCCGTCTTCGGTGAACTTGCCGGCCGTGCCCTTCTTGCAGAACCCGAGATCCTCGATGGCACAGATCTCGGCGATCGAGAAGCAGTCGTGCACTTCCACCATGTTGATGTCCTTGTGGGTGAGTTTTGCCATCTTGAACGCCCGCTGCCCTGCTGCAACGGTTGCGTCCATGGTCGAGATGTCGCGCCGGTCGTGGAGGGCGATCGAGTCGCTTGCCTGCGCCGTTGCCAGCACCTTGATCGGCGTGTCCGTGAACTCGCGTGCACGGTCGAGCGGTGCGACAATAACGGCTGCCGCCCCGTCCGTGATGGGCGAGCAGTCGAAGAGCCGGAGGGGCTCGGCCACCATCGTGGATTTCATGACGGTGCTGAGCGTGATCTCCTGCTGGAACTGGGCGATCGGGTTGCGGGCACCGTTGTAGTGGTTCTTCACGGCAACCTGTGCCAGCTGCTCGCGGGTCATGTGGTACTTGTGGATGTAATCGGTTGCGATCATCGCGTACAGGCCCGGGAATGTCGCGCCGACAAACCCTTCCCACTCGCGGTCCGCTGCGCCGGTGAGGGCGTCGGTGCTCGCGCCGGGCTCGACATCGGTCATCTTCTCGACCCCTGCTGCAACCACGATGTCTTCCATACCGCTCGCGACCGCGATCACGGCCTGCCGGAAGGCAAGACCGCCGGATGCGCAGGCAGCCTCGACCCGTGTTGCCGGGATGTGGCGTGTCGCCATGCCCGAGTAGTCGGCGATCAGGGCGCCGATGTGCTCCTGCTCGATGAACCGGCCGGCACTCATGTTGCCGACATACATGGCATCGATCTTCTCGCCGGAGAGTTTCGCGTCCTCAAGGGCAAGCGCTCCTGCCTCCACAAACATATCGCGAAACGACCTGTTCCAGTGCTCGCCGAACCGGGTGCACCCGATACCTATGACTGCTACGTCTCTCATACCTGCATCACCAGTTTCCCCTTGTGTTTCGCATATTTTGCATAGTCCAGGTAGATGGGGTTCGATAAGAGTTTCTCGACACTCGGTGCCGCTTCGCGCCTGATCTTGGTCTTGATCGCGTCAGTGACGGTGATGTCGAATGCATCGCTCCCGGCACCGGAGCCGAACGAGCAGACAAAGATGGTGTCACCCGGCTTGGCAATGTCCAGCGTTGCGGCAAGACCGATGGGCGACGCGCCCGAGTAGGTGTTGCCGAGGCGCGGGACCGCAAGGCCCGGCGTGATCTGTTCCTTTGTGAAACCGAGATCCTTTGCAACCTTCTGCGGGAACTTCGCGTTGGGCTGGTGGAAGACCGCGTAGGTGAAGTCCTTCGGGGTCTTCTTGGTTTCCTCCAGGAGCATGGTGCTTGCGCCCTTGACGTGCTTGAAGTACCCGGGGTCCCCGGTGAACCGGCCCCCGTGGCGGGGATAGTTCTGCCCCTCGCGGCGCCAGAAATCGGGTGTGTCCGTGGTAAACGAGCAGGTGTGGTTGATGGTCGCGATGGGGGCGTCGTCATCGTTCCCGATGATATAGGCCGCTCCTCCCGCTGCCGCAGTGTACTCGAGCGCATCGCCCGGTGCACCCTGCGAGACATCGGAGCCGATGGCAAGGCCGAACCTGATCATCTTGCTCTTGACAAGGCCCATGCAGATCTGGATCCCGGCCGTGCCTGCCTTGCAGGCAAACTCGAGGTCAGCAGCGGTCATCTTCGGGGTTGCCCCGATGGCCTCGCCCACCGTGCAGGCAGTGGGTTTTACCGCGTAGGGATGGGACTCGCTGCCCACGTACACGGCGCCGATTTCGGCGGGGTCGACCTTCCGGCGCAGCAATGCATTGCGTGCCGCTTCGACAGCAATGGTTGCAGCGTCCTCGTCCATGTCGGGGACGGACTTCTCAAAAACGCCCAGACCTCCCGTGATATCGGATGCGTTCGCACCCCAGACCCGGGCGATCTCCTCGACCTTGATGCGGTATCTCGGTATGTATGTACCGTAGGTAATGATGCCTACCATTCTTTTTCCCTCAGGGTACTCACGATTTTGTCAACTTCCATGCCCGTACAGAAGACGGTGATGCGATCCTTCTCCGCCATCTTGGCCACGAAGGGGTGGACGTCCTGGGTATCGATGCCCTGGAGCACCACGCACCGCGGCTTGAACGGCGTGACGCGGATCGCTACCATCGGTGATTTGCCGGTCGAGACATTGGTGAAGACCAGCGCCCGCTCCGTGCTCCAGCCGTAAATGCGGTTGAACTCTGCCGATGAGAGTTGCAAAATTGCGTTTAAGCTGTTGACCACCGTGTAGCCGAAGATGTTCTGGTCGGTCGACCCGCAGAGCAGCGTGCAGCCGAGGGTATCGGCAAAGTCCTGTAAGGGGACGGGTGCATCGTACTCGTGGAGGTCGTAGATCACGTCATCTTCGACATTTGAGAAGAGCATGGTTGAGAATTTGTGAATGTGTCTGCCGCCATCTTCCTCGTCCATGGCGAGGATCGTGTCGACAATCTTGCCGACAACGGCGGTGCCGGGACTCTTCCGCCTGCCACTCTCGTAATCACTGATGACAGACGG
>NZ_JAJRCG010000005.1 GCF_028679125.1 Methanoregula sp.
GGAAAATTTTCATAGGATTGGAAGATAATCTTCTCATGCCTACGGGCGGGACCGGGTTCAACACAGTTTAGTCGCTTGATGAACCCGTCCTTCACTTTTCGGGACAACCTCCGGTCATCCACACTACGCAATTAATAATATGATAATATACAATTTCTGTCCCTATCATCGAACTGGCAGAGTATAGTGAAAAAGGAACTGTTGCCTTTGTTTTGTTCATGAGGCAGATGAAAACAATAGTTCCTGATTAAAGATGCCAAAGTACCCGGCAAGCCCTCACCTCCTCCGCAGGTTCAGGCCTGCGGCAGCCACCTACCCTCAAAAGAAACAGGTTCTGAACAGGCCGGTTTTTCTTCACGGAAAAATGCCCGTACCCAAATCGGGCGATGTGTAGCGTTTTTCCATGAGACTTCCCGCAAAATACCCCAAAACAGGCCGGTCGGGTTACCCCCGGAAGTGGCGATCCGGGCCTGCTGCGGGCCCGGATGGGCTGGTGAGGGGGTGTAGCCCTCTGTGAGGGCCGGGGATCCGGATGCCCTCTGCGTACAAAAAGCGATTATATCATCTGGTGAATACAATGTAGGGTAAGGAGTTCCCATGAGTGCTGTTGAACAGCATGTAGTTGATGAGAACGGCAACAAGGTCGCAGTCATCCTCCCGCTCACGGAATATCAGCACCTCAAGGAAGATCTTCACGATCTTGCCATGGTTGCCGAGCGGCGGGATGAGGGTACGATAAGCCTTGCCGAACTAAAAAAAACGCGTGATGTGATTCACGGGCATGGTAACATACGCTCCAATTCAAAAGAGCGTTGAAAAAGATCTCCGGAAAATTCCTGGCGATCTCATCCCCAATATTTCTGAACACATCGAGAAACTCGCTCGTGATCCTGTACCGCACGAATCCTACAAGATTGCCAGTGCAGAAAATCTTTACCGGATTCGTGTCGGGGATTATCGCGTGATCTACCGGGTGCTTCATGATTCACGCGAAGTGACTATATTTTTCGTGCGACACCGGAGCATAGCATATCGTGGATTATAAAATTTCTGCTCTGTAGAAATCCTCTTTTACAGAAAAGATCGCCCCCTCTTGCGCCCCAAGTCCCCCGTGGGGGACGGGGCGCATTACGATGCCCCCAGAATACACTATCAACACATCAATATTGAAAAATTTATTCCTGTAATACAGAGGCATCGTAACGTGGGGGATGCCCACGCGGCGGGGGCAGAGCCGAAGGCGGAGCCCCCAAGAGCGTCATGGTATAAATCAAATGATTTCTACAGAACAAAAATTTCCACCAATTTTACAATTAGAGTGTGGAAAGACCCGGTCATCGCATGAGAAAGATCATCTTTCACTTACACAAGCGCGTGAATGGATTGTTGAGGCCCGCCAGGATCTGGATGGTGAAGCGTTACGGCCCGGTCTCATTGCGGTAGAGGGGATATTTCCATGCCGTCCGTAAGAGCATGAAACCGGGCCGACCATAAAAAATTTAATGAAAACTCACAGAGTTTAACAGGCTTTGAATATTCAACTCTCCAGATAGAAACGATCTGAATCGATCATTCCTCTCAGGTGCCCGTAACCAGATGACTGCCCATAGGTGGTATTCTGGTACCGGGCAGGTACCTGATGAGTGGAACAGGTAGCGTGTAAAAAAATATCTTGAATCTGGAGACTACAATGCAGATATCCCGTCTATCAGAGACAATAAAAAAACCGGTACTCTATAAAAAAGGCAATGCAGGTATGTGGGAGGATGACCATATCTCCCGGCACCTGCTTGAGCTGCACCTGGACCCGGACTGCGATGCAGCAAGCAGGAAACGAAGTACGATTGAGACAACAGTCCAATGGATAGAGACCCATCTGGACAACGATAAAAAATCAATCCTTGATCTCGGGTGTGGACCCGGTCTGTATTGTGAACTGCTGGCAGAACACGGACACCGGGTAACCGGCGTAGATTTTTCAAAACGCTCCCTAGATTATGCCCGGCAGAATGCCACAAAAAAAAGACCTGACGATAGATTATCTTCAGAAGAATTATCTTGATCTCTCGTTTGAGAACCAGTTCGACCTGGCAATCATGATCTTCTGCGATTTCGATGTGCTTGTTCCGGTTGATCGAACGCGGCTGCTGAAAAATATTTACCGGGCATTGAAACCGGGAGGATTGTTCATCTTTGATACGCTCAACGTAAAAGCACCGGCTGCAATGAAAATTCCCGGAAAATCATGGGAGGTGGCTGATGGCGGATTCTGGAAAGACGGCCCCTATCTTGCCCTTTCAGAGACGTTCCATTATCCAGAGGCACACGTTATACTCCAGCAGCATAGTGTCTGCTCAGAACCCGATCAGCATTCGGTGTACCGTTTCTGGACACATTATTACCCGCGTGAGATCCTGGACTCCCTCCTGAATGAAGAGGGATTTACAGTAGCATCCACCTGCGAAGATCTACTACCGGACGATGGGTCCGGAACGCATGATATGGTCACCTTCTATGTGACACGTAAAATGTGATCACCGGACCCGGTCACATTTTTTCTCTCATCGGGATTTTCACGTGTTTATCAGGGTACCCATTCCCATTCCCGGCACTTGTCAAACGGCTGCAATCACCGGCACCGGGTCCCATGTCCATGTTGTCACGGACGAAGTGTCAGGTTCCGGGGAACTCGATGCCCTGCTCGATACCCTGGCAACACGTCTCGTACAATGTGCCGATGCGGAATATATCCCCCCGAAAACATTCTACGCCATCGGCGGCCACAAGATCTTCCGGGATACTATCTACGGAGGCATGAGATTCGTCATCCAGGCAGATTACCGGTATTACATGGCACACGGGATGTTCGATTTCCCGCAAGGGGGATCTCAAGGTCCGGCTTCTCAATGCAGTCCTCGTCCCGTTGACAAGGATCCCCGGTTTCCGGAAAAAAGTGTTTGCCGATATGAAACACCCTATGATCGAGCATTTCGCACCCGTGCTTAAGAACGCTTAATCAAATAAAACATAATTTTTTTCCGGGAGTCTTCCCGCACATTTTTTCCGGATGAACCGGACTCCGGGTACCCGTAAGGAGTTGGTCCAGACAAGAACAGGAGAAGGGATCCTATTGCATGACAGGGATCTTCTGCCCGACAGAGATTCCGGACCGCATGCATGCCGTCGAATATATATGAGAAGAAGAAACAATGGCGGATTGCCAGAACAATGATGATCCTTTGGAAGTACCTCAAGTCGCAGAAGTGGCTGATCGTTGTGGCTCTCGTTTTAGCGGGTATCAGCCAGCTGTTCAACCTTGTCGATCCGATTATCTTCGGGAAGATCATCGATGATTATGCCCTGAATCCAAATTACATCCCGGAAAATGCCCTGGTAGCAGGGGTACTTTTCTGGCTGGGAGTGGCTGTCGCGTTCGCGTTGCTCGCCCGGTTTGCAAAAACATTCCAGGATTATTTCGCACGACTGGCAGTGGAATTGTTCGGGATGCAGATATACAACGACGGACTTGAGCAGACGCTCCGCTTGTCCTATGACGAGTACGAGGACCAGCGGAGCGGCGAGACATTATCGATATTGCAGAAAGTACGGTCAGATACCCAGACGTTCATCAATGCATTCATCAATGTCCTCTTCTCCGCGTTTGTCGGTATTGGTTTTCTCATCGTGTATTCCATCACCAGGAACTGGCTGCTGGTACCTGTTTTTGTGATCGGAATCCTCGTCCTGGGATCGTTCACCTGGTTGTTCTCTAAAAAGATCAAGACTACGCAGAGAGAGATCAACCGCGAGACGACCGAGATCTCCGGCGTGATCACCGAATCCCTCCGGAACATCGAGCTCGTGAAAAGCCTTGGACTCACCTTCCCTGAAATAAAGAGATTGCGGGAACGGAATTTAACGATCTTCAACCTGGAGATGACGAAAGTAAAACGGATTCGCATGCTGACGTTTTTCCAGGGAATGACGCTTTCCATCCTCAAGCAGTCGATACTGTTCATCCTTCTCTGGTTAATCTTCAGGAAAGTCTTAACAACGGGGGAACTGGTCTCGATGCAGTTCATCACCGCAATAATCTTTGGATCCTTACAGGATTTTGGCACCGTGATCGTGAGTTACCGCGAGGCCGAAGTTTCCGTGAATAATTTCGACCATCTGATGCAGAAGCCGATTGAAGAAAGACCGGAGAACCCGATCGAGATCGATGAGCTGAACGATATCCGGTTTGAAGACGTTGTCTTTCGCCACAAGACTGCCCGGTATAATGCCATTGACGGGATCTCGTTCCACGTGAAGACCGGCGAGACGATCGCGTTTGTCGGTCCTTCGGGTGCGGGCAAGTCAACACTCATGAAACTCCTGGCGGGGTTATACCGTCCTCTCAGCGGGGAGATCTATTTCAATGGCCAGCCCTCGACACTTATCCGGTATAACCCGTTACGCAGGCAGATTGGCCTCGTTACGCAGGACTCCCAGTTGTTCTCGGGTACGATAAAGGAGAACCTCCTGTTCGTGAAGTCGGATGCGACCGACGAGCAGATGATGGATGCATTGCACAAGGCTTCGTGTGATGGGATACTGAGCCGCTCTGTTCTGGGCATTGAGACGCTCATCGGGGAGGACGGGATGATGATGTCCGGCGGAGAGAAGCAGCGTATCTCTATTGCCAGGGCCCTGCTGCGTCATCCCCGCCTGTTAATTTTTGATGAAGCAACATCTGCACTTGATTCCCTGACCGAAGAGGATATCACCAATACTATCAGGGATATCTCCACAAGCAAGGACAAGATCTCTATTTTGATTGCTCATCGTCTGTCTACCATACTGCACGCAGATGTGATCTATGTCATGGAAGCCGGAAAGATTGTTGAGACCGGTTCTCACCAGGGGCTTCTCGACCAGAAGGGGTTGTATTATGCAATGTGGCGCCAGCAGATCGGTGAACGCAGAGACAAGAACCTATGACCGGATTTTTTATTTCAGGTTTTTTTCTTCTTCACTCACCGATGGGTTTTCCGGACTCACCATCGATACCATCGCCATCACTGCCAGCCATAGTGCCAGCAGGACGACGCCCATTTTGTGCAGGTCCATTCTTTTTCTTCCTTCAGCTTATGGGGTTTTGTTCAGAAAAATCCCGGTGCCTCGATAGAGTCACATCTTTTATTGAAAACGAGATCTCTAACGGAGTGTAGTCTGGATAGAGTTTTATCACAACCCCGTGTGTCGGACACATGTTCAACAGAGATTCTGACGCATTCTTCTGGTCGACAGCGATCCTGAAATGTTTCATAAATGCATGTATGCCTGGAAGGCTGCCAATTATTCTACTACAACATTCAGGTTGAATACTGACTCAGAGCCGGTAACCCGTTCAGGGCGTCGAAGAATTGCCTTAATCGTCTGAATGCCCGGTTCCTTCGTGGAAATTTTCCATTCATGCACTGCTTTAATTCCCACAATCGTCGTCGGGAGATCGTTTTCATCAAACCATCTGACACCCTCATCAACTATTTCCAGCCCCGGACTGGCAGTCATCTGCCACTGGTATCCGGTCCTGCTGTTCTCCTTCAGCTGGATAGTAATCGTGCTTCCCGGTTTTGCGCATACCTTGGAGTTGCTGTGTGTCTCATTAATGGTCACAATTTTTTCTGATGACGCAGCGATCTGACATTGTACCGGCTCTGAAATATTGTTTGATTTCTGTTGATCAAATCCGATACAACCTGCCGATATAATGATCATAAGAAGAACCGTGGATATCATTATCACTCCAGTTTTTCGCGGAATGTGTTCTACCATTGATACCCCCCTTGTCATAAATATGGTACATAAAAAATGATTAATTATTTGTCCACAATAATACAGGACTCATACCACTCCCTGCAACATTAAGATTTGTCAATTCCATACCCGTACTTACGTATCTATTCCAGCTTAATGTAACTGGGTTAAGGTTTACATCTTTAAATTTCATGTTGTAAAATGTAATCGTGCCTGAAACATCGTTGTCATCGTCAATATAGTATCCTTCTAAAGCACAAAACGCACCTAGCTTAATAATTTCATAATATCCCTCTCAACATTTCTCTAAAACCTCCAAGGAAAGCAGCGAATCCCCATGCGAGGACGGGGATTATCACGGGAAGCGGAGCTGATTTCGGTGTCGGCGATGTCGACAAATGTGTCGGATTACCGATAACAATCTCTCGTGAGAGTGTCGTTCCATTACCCGATGTGCATTGTGAAAGCGAATCGAGAGGGACGGTGAAATTCCAATCCCCTTGGAATGGATCAAATTTTGTTGCCCTGACATTCAGTACCCCGGCACTGCAAGGTATCGGTGCGGTCTGCCAGGTTATTTCGTATACTCCATTCTCCAGAATTTTTCCGGATACATCCCTGAAGTTCATATTTGACCCGTTATCAACCCGGTATTCTGCAGTAATCTGGGAAAATCCGGGAAGCGAACCGGAATGAATGGAAGTTGAAGGTAGAATTACCTGAGCCGTGACACGTCCTTCATTCTCATGCAATACGACCGATTCCAATCGTGTTGTAATTCCCTGGCTCGTGACATTTTGCTTGGGTGAGATGGTACCGGTCAATGCACCATCGGGAGACAGTATAACAACCTCAGCATATGCGTTCATTCCGGAAGCATTCATGGTCAGGTAATAAACACCAGGTTGTACCTGCATTCCTAGGTCATCCTTTTGATCCCAGGAAACGATCCATCTTTGATTTGCATGCGGCCCAAGTGTCGGGGATTCACTCCCACCGGGTATCGTTCTTATGGTTCCCCGGTTCCAACCGGTTTTACGGGCGCTTATCACGATTTCAGGAGGGGTTCCTGTAAGGTTGATCGGGATGGCCCCAGTATTTCGTATCTCTGCGGTTACGGGGATGATTTCCCCGTATGCGAACACCTCTTTTTTCATTATTGGTTCAAATGCCAGTGGTGTCGGTGCTGGAACGGGGGAAATTGGATCAGGAAGTGCACACGAAATCACCGGAAAAATACAAAAAATCATGCTGAATCCTAAAATCAGTAACCAGAGAATCCGTTTCTTTTTTTCTGGTTTCATAATCCCTCATAAAAAATTAAGATTGGGAATTTGCAGCCCGGTGATACGAATATATTGTGTCACCAATCTTATATGCATTCATCAGGACATAATTGGCATTTCCCGTGAAGTAATCGTGTGAAAAACGCTGACCTGTCCCAATCCAACTTGGGTTGCCTGAATCCTTTGTCTCGTATGCTTTCATAGTGTTCGTGATTGAGTCAAACGAGTAATTAACCGTATCAGTAGTCAGTTCGGTAGATGGCACAATGCGGTTGATATATGTTGAGGGGTTATCACTGTCATTGTAGTTGAAAGTATACCATATTCCAGTACCTGTATTATAGAAGTTGATGCTGTACTGGCCATTGGTATTGACATAGAACTCATAATTCACCCGGTTTTTCGAGGTGATATCGATCCATTTCATCCCGGTTCCTCCAGTACCCCATTTTAAGACGCCCTCGTCATAGATGGGTGCAGATAACCAGATGTGCCCGTCATCACAATACCACAACAGTAGTTCAACCGTATCATCAGCTCTGTTGAGATGAATTTCGGTCTCATGATAGATTGCAGTACTCTGTCCACTATTGGAAAACGTATCAGGTTTCATATCCCCCCGTAATGCAACTGGGGTATAACTGGTGGATGATCGTTTCCACAGGTCCCATTCTGCATAGAGCGTGGATGCCTTTGGACTCATACCGGTTGAAACAGTTTTTTTATCTGAATTTCGAACAATCTCCAGATGCTGTTTCGAGATCCTCTCCATTTTTCTTTGCTCGGTTGCTTTTGTTAATTCAGTTATATCTGGATAGAATGAATAATAGGTGAGAGGATAATCCAGCGTTATTTCAGCAGAATTTTGTGTATTCTCTTGTTTTAACAGTTCTTTTGGGATCTGCAGCAAAGCAACGCGTTCAGTTTTTTCAATTGCCTGGTTCGTATTAACCTCAATTCCAGATCCATCATTCAACTTACTGGTCATAAGCTGAGTTCGGGGAATAGTGATGGATACGGTATCATAAGTTGTTTTTTGCCTGATTAACCATTCTTCAGGAAACACAAATGATACAATTTCCGATTCGTTCACTGGTTCTTTCAGAATAATTTCCGATGGGTCAAATATGGGAGTAATCATTCCGGTTGTCGGATGATCGGCATCTGCTTTTATTGCAGCACCTTCCCCCGCACTCACCATCGGTACCATCACCATCGCTGCCAGCAGCAGTGCCAGCAGGACGATGCCCAGTTTGCGTAGTTGCATTTGTTTCCAACTCCTTTTGTATTCGCTACGCTCGGAGGCACAGGAAAATTTTCATATAATCAGAAGATAATCTTCTCATGCCTACGGGCAGGATCGGGTTCAACACAGGTTAGTCGCTTGGTGAATCCGTCCTTCACATTTCGGGACAACCTCCGGTCATCCACACTACGCAATTTATAATGGGATAATATACAATTTCTGTCCCTATCATCGAACTGGCACGATTTTTAATAAAAAATTTCAGTGTCTTCTCACAACACTCTGAAAAATTTTAAACGCCTGCCCTCATTACCCAAACAGGGTTTTGCTATTCATCGGATCAGGTTATTGGGAACGATCTTCAGGAGGTTAGATCACAATATCCCGTCAGCAACCAAAACGCTCATCTCTTTCCTGATGATACGATACAACGAATCAGGACTGGTAATCGTGAAGTATGAGATCAAGTACAAACCCGCGTACTCGCTCCTCGTTGTGCAGCTGAGTGCCGGTGAATCCCTCACGGCCGAAGCGGGATCGATGACCTACATGCAGCCCACGCTTGAAGTGAAGACCCATCAGCGGGAGAAAGGCTTCTGGGGCACCCTTGGCATGACGCTTGTTGGCGGGCAGTCATTTTTTATAAACGATTTCACCGCGACTGCAGGTTCCGGAGAAGCTGCGTTCAGTTCTGCACCGCTGGGCGATATCGAGATGCTCGATGTGAGACCGGAGAAGGGATTCATCATCCAGAAAGCGGCGTATGTGGCCTCCCAGCAGGGCGTCAACCTTGATATCCAGTGGCAGGGCTTCACGAAAGGACTCTTTGGCCAGGGATTGTTCATGATCAAAGTCACGGGAGCCGGGCCCCTCTTCATCAATACGTTTGGCGCCATCGACAAGCATACACTCGTTGCCGGTGAAAAACTGATCGTTGATAACCATCATCTCGTGGCATTCAGCGACACCTGCCAGTACAAGGTGATCAAATTCGGGGGACTCAAAGAGACCATCCTTGGCGGTGAAGGATTCGTCACCGAGATTACCGGGCCGGGTGAGATATACCTCCAGACCAAAAATATCCGTGAACTTGCTGACTGGATCTGGACGATCATCGAGCCCCGGGTACAGTCACGGGCACGATAGTGCACGACCGTGAATATTTTTTATCCTGGACAGGCAGGTGGGGACCAGGAATCGGGAATAATGAAGGGGAACCCTGCCATCCATCGGGTTATGACAGCACCGCCACGGAAGATCTGTTATCTGACGATAAGTTAGGTACGCATGATAGGGTCACCTTCTCTGTGACACGTAACCTGTGATCACCGGACCCGATCACAAATTTTCTTTCTTTGAAATAATCACGTGTACGTTCCGGTGCCCGTTCATGTACCGTCAATTACCAAACGGTATGCGATCGCCAGCTAGCCCCCGGGTTTATGAGGGAACGGGTGGGGCCTATGCCGTCAGGTTCCAGAGTAACTGACCCTTTCCGGAATCGTTCAATTTCCCAAAAGGTCCGGTAAGTGAATTTCCAAAACCCCAAAAATGCCGGCACCGGCCTAACGAAGACATTGCATTCATTCAGGAGCCCCTCCATTAAAACCACAACCCCTTGAAGAAAAATGATACGAAAGTTATTCTGGTTTCCCGTAGATCGTGTACTTATTACACCAGGCTTCTATCCGGGGATGACGATGACCGAACAGGATACTGCAATTGCCAGGAAGTGGATAAAACAGGCACTGCATGATCTGGAGATGGCGGAGAAAAATATCGGCATCGAAGGGTATGACGTTGCGGCGTTTCTTTCGCATCAGTCCGTAGAGAAACTTCTCAAAGGGCTTGTCGCATATTCCGGTCAACCTGTTCCAAAAACCCATTTTATCGATGAATTAGGAAGGACACTCCATCTTCCGGATGAAATCCTCGAATGTATCATGGATCTTTCCGCAGATTACCAGTTTTCACGGTACCCGGATATCAGCGACAGTATTCCTTTTGAACAGTACAATGAGACTCTTGCCCGGCAGCGTATAGCGAGCGCGAAAAATATCTTTGACCATGTATCCGATCGTACCCGGAAAATTATGGAGGATGCTCAATGAAAGAGGACTGGTACCTTAAACAGTTTTACCGCGACGTTCTCCCCTCGCTCGTACGGATATTCTCCCCGGTAAAAGTCAAGGTCTTTGGATCCCGGGTGAAAGGCACCGCCACCGATGATTCTGATATTGATGTTATTATAGTCGCAGAATCCTTCCGAGAAATCCCGTTCGTAAACCGTATGGCGACAGTAATGAAATCTGTGCGATTTCCTAAACACGTGGACTATCTCTGTTATACACCCGATGAATATGAACGATTGAAAGACCGGTCAAGTATTCTCAAAGACGCTGAGTCCTATGCAGTCGAAGTCATGTTGTGAAGTATTCATCCCGATACACTTTTTTATCTATTGCAGTCTCCAGCCACATTGCTACGTTCACTCTTCCAAAAACTTTGTAATGTACAAATTCCAGTACCCGTTCATATTCCGGCAATTGCCAGTTAGCATGCGGCGACAGGCTCCCGGGCTTCAGCGTGGAGGTCCCCCCTTGAGCGATGGCAGGGAAAAATCTCATATCCTCCCCACTCTTTACCTGCAGGAAAAGCACGAACTAAAATAAGATCAGGAACCGGCCGGGTCTGACACCCGACCGATGAAGAGGATCGTTCCGGTCTCTTTATCCTGGATCAGGAAAACGAACGGATGATCGGCCCGGAAGACCGTCGGACTGCTGGGGGCAACAGCCCCCAGTCCCATGACAACCCCGGTTGCTGCCGCAGCTTCGGTTCCTTCCTCGTTCACATCGATAAACGCCTTATGGATGACATCGCTGATGTACAGGTTCTTTGTCCCGTCCATGCCGGAGAAATCCGCAGCTCCGTAAGTGAATGCCGTGGGCATCCCCATGACACTCAGGGTACCGGGCAGCCGGTACTCGGTTTCCATATGGAATTTCGGGAGGTACAACAGCACGCGCCGGGACGTTGCGGCGTCCTGTAGTGCTGACAGGTTACGTTCATCCAGGACCGCCTCAACGGATTGTACGTCATCGTTTTTTGGGAGAATAATTATCATCGATAAGGCTTTTTTGGCAGTATGGGTATAGGGCAGCTCGATATACTGGACACGGTCGGTTTCTGCGTAACGGTATTTTGCGTCTTCACTCGTGTCCTGCATCATCCGGACGGTTACCGTTTTTCCGGTTTCTGTCCGGAAATCTGCATCCTGTGTCTGGTTAACATCAAACTGCCGGGCCCAGGTCCCCTTGAAGTAGACTGCGTTGGTGATGACGAGCCGGGTTAAGGGATCGATACTTCCTGAGGGCAGGAGATCGCGGATCTTGTTCTCGGTCTTCTGTTCAACCCAGGTGTTGATGGTTGCGCGGGATTCCTCCGGGGTATTTTTGAAATCGAGGTTGGTTACATTGGCGGAATAACAGGTCCCGGCAATGTCGGTAAATGCCGGGAGGAAGGGATAACTCTTTTCCGCCCAGAGCGCGTTTGCGGTCCGGAGGGTGTACCCGGTATCTGCGGCATTAATCCCTTCATTGATCCCGGCAAAACCTTCCCTGCGTATCGTGTCATTGTCCGGAAAGTGGAATACCGCGATGATCTCGTCAGCAGTTGTTCCCTTCGCCCCTTCCCCGGTTATGGCAAGTGCGGATGAGATGGAGAACGGGGAATAAAACAGGTTCTGCCCGGCGCCCGCCGGGTTTTTGGCAAGGGTTGCATACAGGTCATACGCAAACCGGTTGTTTCCTGCTGATACGGACTGTGCCGCTGGTGTATTCCCGGAAGAACTTGTTGCAGGTACCGGAGTTATTGCATTCGTATCATGAGGAGAACCGTACGGTGAAGTATTCACAGCAGGTTTTTGCGTCGGGCCCGTGCAGCCGGATACCAGTATTGTGGCAATGATCATAACGACCAGGATCCAAAGGCCGGCATGTTTTCGTTTCATAATCACCTGTTTATCAAAAAAGGAAATATACCTGGCGATAACTGCGGTTTTTTTCGCAGGTATTTCCCGGTATCCCCGGCGTTCATGTTTCCCGTCACAGGTTTTTCTCATCGGGTTCTGCAGTGTTCCTGATCATGGCATGAATCGTTCCTGGCTCGTGTTGTGTATCAGCGATACCTTTTGAGAAACGGGAGGAGAATGCCGGAAAACGGTTCACGCTGGACAAGCCGCGTCATTCCCTTCCGATCCACCAGGATCCAGAAACGGTGCTCACCATCAGACCGGCCGGAAAAAATGCGTTATCATCTCTTCGTGCAGACATAGGTTGCCTGGAGTCCATTGCTGAACTCTTTTGAGCTGATATCGAATCCGCTCCGCTGGATCAGTCCTTCCAGGATCCAGTCATAGGTACTGAACTCATCCTTTACGTGGATGACAGCCTCTTCTGCCAGCCTGGCCTCCACCATCGTTTCCATGGAACTGATCCACGCATCGATCGCCTGGTGCAGGTTATCGGTGCCGGAGGGAAACACAATATCGAACAACAGGAGTTGGCCTTTGGGTTTGAGCATGCCACAACACCGGGTGAGGGCGACCTGTTTCCAGAAGTCGGGAAGGTGGTGGAGTACGGCAACGCAGACTATGGCGTCGGCCGGTTCGCCTATGTGCTCATACGTGAGGAGACCCCCGTGGCAATATACGATGTTGGCGATGCCCTTCTCTTCTGCCTGTTTTTTACAGTAATCAAGCATTGCCCGGGATACGTCAACAGCGTAAATGGTACGGCATTTTCCTGCAGCGTGCAATGCAAATGCTCCCGTGCCACACCCGAGGTCGATCACCGTACTGCCGGAATCCAGGGATAAGCGGCGGATGATCGCTTCGGTTGTCCTGGCATAATCGCGGAGCTTCCGGTGCATGGAGTCATACGCAGCCACTTCTTCCATCCGGGAAAAATCGACACCGGAGAATTTCATCTCGTCATAGTACCAGACAGGTATTTTTGTCATATGCATGGTTCCTTTTAATAACGATCTGCATTCCGGTGGACCGTGGGGTTTTTAGAGAAATTGCCGGATTGGTAGGGGCTCGTGAAAATGGAGCGTGCTGTGACCGTTATCAGGTTAATCAACCGGATGAGTACCGTGCAGGAACTATTCCCGGTTTTTAGTATAATGGGTTTCCCTGGGTTTTACAAAATGATTGTGGGTGCTCTTCCTTCAGCGTGAATCAGGTCACACACCATGGATTTTTCAAATCGGCCCGTCGCTTTCCCCTTTCGGCCTGTTTCAAATCTCCATCAACGTTCATGACCCTGCAACCCTTCCGGATTCAACCCGACAGGATTATTTTCCTTGAGGAGGAGAATAGTTCCCTTACCTATGAAGCCACGCGAAATTGTCCGGGCGTTTGTCGAGGCCTTCAATCGTGCCGATGCCGATGCCCTTGCCAGCCTGTACGCGGAAGATGCGATCAATCATCAGGTCGCCGAATCACCGGTTGAAGGGCGGGAAGCCATCCGCCGGATGTTTGCAGAATCGTTTGCATCGGCAAAGATGATCTGCATTGTCGAGAACCTGTTCGAAGATGGTGAATGGGCGATCATGGAATGGCGCGATCCCCTCGGGCTCCGGGGTTGTGGTTTCTTTCATGTGGTCAACGATAAGATCGTCTTCCAGCGGGGGTACTGGGACAAGATCTCGTTCTTCCGCGTCCAGGGTATTCCCCTGCCAAAAGACCTGTGAGGCCGGGACCCGACCCGGCACGAGCGTGCAGATCACCGGGATAAACGATTGGGTGATTCCTCAATATGGGCCACTAATTATAACCATACCCCCCTCTTGCGCCACCAGTCCCCCGAGGGGGACGGGGCGCATTATGATTGGAAGAAGTCGGTAATAGGGGATACGTCGTCATCGCAATTTGGGGGATGCCGCAGTGGCGGGGGCGGAGGTGAAACCGAAGCCCCCAAGAACGTCTGATATATTGCTTATAGGATTGCCTTAAAAGCCTGAAACAAAAATTTACTGGTGGCGTTAATTAAGGAATCACCAAAGATTATGATCGTCGGTTATACTTCTATCATCGGAAGAGTATCACATCGTGCCGGAAAACTGTTCAGAACCTGTTTTGGAAAATCGGGAATGTCTCCTGGTATTCCGGGTTCATTCTCCCGGGTGAAACGGAAATCGTTCGGGAACCATCTCCCTGTTGGTTTCTCCCCGGATTACCCGTGAGTTACCGGTCCCTGAAGTCCCGGAAAACCGTGGTGAAAATCGAACCAATCCCGGGGGCCGGTCCCGTCAGTACCGATCTCCGCTATTATTTTCACGCTCCCCGCCATCCATTTATCGTCTCCCCGGACTCACGCTTCCGGGTAGTATGGCAGCACAATGCAAACTCACGGCATTTGTCCTCATGGTAAAGGACATGGACGTGTCACGGAAATTCTACGAATCGGTTCTTAGGCAGGAAGTTGCTATGGACCACAGCCTCAATGTCGGGTACACCAGCGGCCTCGCCCTCTGGCAGCAGGACTATGCCCTGAACGTGATCCATGGCCGGACCGTGAAACCGGAGAAGGGCAACGATGTTGAGGTCTATTTTGAATCAGCGAATGTTGACGATGCGTATGCCTCCGTCCGGTCGTACGGTGCAGAGATCGTCCACGGAATCCGCGAACAGCCCTGGGGCCAGCGGGTCTTCCGGTTTCATGACCCGGACGGGTTCGTCATCGAGATTGGCGAGCCCATGGACGCACTCGTGCGCCGGCTGAACCGTGAAGGGATGACGGAAGCTGAGATCGGAAAAAAGACCACGCTGCCGGCCGGGATCGTGCGGGCAATCCTCGGGTAACACCGGCAGGGTCCCGGTCGGGTTGGTGTTGTTCCCGAGAGCACATCCCCTGAATACCTCCCCCCGGGGATCCAGGATGTGCCGCAAATGACAAGAAATACGAAAACGGCGACATGCCTTATGGAGAATACGTCACCGTTTGTAGTGTGGCATTCACGGATTTGATTGCTCCTGTGCTCCAGGTTATCCGTTTGGGAACCTGGATGCCCCGGCATACGACCGCAGGCCGTTCCCGGGATCCCCGTACCAGGGCTGAGATATCTGATCCAATCCCCTGAACCCGGCGCGGATCTGAAACAATCCTTCATTTTGATGCGGGGAGACACCATGGATAACCAGCCTGTTGCCCGGGAGATCGTATTTCCATCATTCCCTTTTTATGCCCGCTGCGGGATCATCGGTCAGTGCAATAGCCTTTCCCGCGGCCGCAGCAGTATGCGTGGAACGGCCGGTTCGCCCAGACACGATCCCCATAATGCAGGTTTTTTATGCCTTCCGGATTACACCCCTCATAAAGGTTGTCCATTAGTCTTATGGTTACGGCAGCGTCATAGTGTTTGGATGTCCGATAAAAAATACGAATCATTGAAGATTGAGAACATCGTTGCATCAGGTGTTATTGCAGAATCCATCGATCTGGTTGAACTTTCCAGCAAGGTAAAGAACTGTGAGCTCAACAAGAAACGGTTTCCCGGCGCGGTATACCGTATCGCGGATCCCAAGATCGCGTGCCTGATCTTCTCGTCCGGCAAGATCGTGATCACCGGTGTCCGTAATGACAAGGCGCTTGCAGACGGGCTTGCGATTGTCATCAAATCGTTAAAGGATGCGGGCATTGAGCCTCTCAAGAAACCGCAGGTTGCAGTCACCAACATGGTCTGTTCGTACAATCTCGGCCGGTACATCAACCTCAACAAGCTGACCGTCACGCTCAATGTCGAGAATGTCGAGTACGAACCCGAACAGTTCCCCGGGCTTGTGTTCCGGATTGCCGAACCGAAGATCGTTGTCCTGATCTTCTCGTCGGGCAAGATCATCCTCACGGGCGGCAAGACCCTTGTCGATGTCAAGAACGGGCTTGACGTCCTTGAAAAGAAACTTGAAAGCGTTATCTGAACCGGGAATTGCATAACCCAATCATCCGGCAGCATCCCGGCCGGACGCTCTCATGTCACCGGCCCCCCAGTACTGGCGGGTGACCGGGCCGGCCATCACTCCTTTTTTTCTGTTTTCAATAGCCGGGCGTGCCGGATGGATCCCGTATACCGGGAGCTCTCAATCCGTATGACTGTGGTACTACCGGAACAATCTGCGGTGTGCCGGTCGTACACCCGTCAATGCATAATGCCAACCGCAAGAATTGCGGGAAGAACAAAAGAGATATGAAAAGATTTCATCTGCCCGGGGCTGTTTTGATCGAACCGGGTTGCAGTCTCTCCGGAACGGAGGAATCCTATGCCTTGGGACCCCGGGTCACCCTGCCCCCGGCTGCCCGGATGGTTGTCTCAATTTTAGTGAGCAGTTCATCGTCAGCGAGGGCATAAAAAAGCAGCTCATACCGGTTAACCAGCGCAATGGGCTTGAGGATGGCGAGCGGTGTCTGTCCCGCTTTATTTCTCTCAAAATCAATAGGCACCACGGTCATGGTATCATCTGCCCAGATTGCGATATTCCCGTTTCCCGCTTCATCCCAGAGTTTCTTCACAATATCCTGCGTTATCATACAATGGCGTCCTCACCGTGTTGGTACAGTCACAACGGTCCTGCACCCATATAATTCCCACGCACGAACGTACCGGGCCGGTTCTCATCGGGGGTCCGGACGAGTACCGGCATTTCATCCGGCAACGTGAAAAATAATGTCGCACTGGTATCCGGTGCCCGGCAGCCACGTTCCCTGGTATCTTACCCGGTATCCGCCAGAGACAGGAGATGGTGTCGGAAGAGATCCATGGCCCTGCGTGTTCCCTCCCTCGGTTTTTTACTGTCCTGGTATCCCATGGTGATCGTCATGCATCCCCGGAACGTGCTGGTGAGGAAGCAGGTAGTGGGCATGTAACCCCCCGGGTAGCAGAGATAGGCATCAGAGAGTCCTGCAACCTCGGGAAGCGTGATCGTGCCGGGGTTCGAGATAAAAATGTCCGCAAGACCCGCTCTCTGGAGGGCTGCCATCTGCTCCACCATCCGGTGGATATTACGGCCCTCCGGGTCAGAGGCCGTATCCATCTCAACCTGTTCGGCGATACCGATGCATCCCCCTGCCTTGAGCCGCTTTGTCTCTGCAATGACGCGGGGAAGGATCCCGTTCATTCCCTCACCCGACCTGCGTTCGAGAGCAAAACAGACATTGACCGCCTGGTTGCTCATCACCCGCGATCCATCGTTCTGGTGCTGGCGGAGATTGACGGGGAAATAGATATCAATCGGACCCGGGTGCCCCGTAAGATCACTCATGGCGAGGAAGTAGGCCGCCATCAGCGCATCATTGATACTGCCCCCGAGCCGTTTTGCCTCCGCCCGGATCGCTTCCAGAACCGAAGGAGTGATACATTCCCGGTGATACGTGGTGGGTTGCTGCGATGTCCCGAACGGATCGGGCCACATGGGGTTGATCACTTGCATATCGGAAGAGACCGGTTTTTCTTCATGGGGCCATCTCCTTGTCCAGAGCGTGTCACGCTCCGGGATCCCCCCTTCCGCGGGAGAGAGGCTGCCCGGCTGCATGTATTCCTGGAGCAGCTGGGACATGAGCGTCTGGAGGCCGAAGCCATCAGCAGCGGCATGCGCAAGGTTGATGACGATCACATCTCCCGAAGAGCGTCGCAGGAGACGGAAACGGCATTGCAGCGGACCATACGGATCAACCGGCCCGATGACCAGAGGGTGATAGTTCCCGTTGGATTCCACGACTTGTAATGGTGGGAAAGATGCAGGTTCTGCCATCTCCCAGTATGCCGGGCCATTCCCCCGGACAAGCCGGCTGTGCAGGACCGGGTGAGCTAGGAGACACGCATGCGCTGCCTCTTCAAGGAGACGGGGGTCGAGCTGCCGGTCGAACTCCATCACCGCGCAGAGCGTGGCATCGCCCATAAGCCGGACTGAATCGGTGAACAGATCGAGCGCGGATGCCTCGCGGGTGTACATGCTCACAACAAGAATTCCCGGATTAATAAATCTGTATCCTATCGGGGGGTGAAAGTAAGCTGTACTGGCCGGCGTAACGCTGACGTTTATTCCGGGTATTTATACTTTTAGCACAACGATTGCCCGGCGATCCCAGGAGTATTGCAGGCCCCGGCAGACGGACTCGCACACGGATACGCGGACGGTAGCAGATCAAACGGGGAATTAATAGTATGAAAATCTCATCTTATTCATGGATGATACAAGTATTGCCCGCCATCAGAAACCGGGGAGAGTATCTGCCCGGGCATGTGGCCGATCCCGTGAAGGGACCCGCGGCATCTGTTGGTATTTCCTGTTCATCGCCTTCGCAGTTTTCCTGATAGCGGTCCCCGCTTCTGCGGGATCAGGTTCCAACATATCAGTACAACCGGCCGGAAATGCACCGGAAAATGTGACCATCAGCATCTATGTTATAGATTTCAACCGTGTCGACGTGGGAGCCGGGACAGTTGGCGTGGATTATTACTTAAACCTCAAATCCGATACACCGGTATCGATCAATGATTTCGAGCTTATGAACGGGGCAGTAACATCGATCACACCCGTCACAGATACACCCCATGAAAAAGAGTACCGGATCGTTTCCGTCCTGACGACCGAACCCGACCTCAGCCGTTACCCGTTTGACCGGCATACTCTCTCTATCAAGATGGAGTCCAAACAGAAAAACGAACAAGAGCGGCTCTTTGTCATTGACCAGGAAACGAGTGGCCTCTATCGTGAAGCAGACCTCCCGGGATGGACCTTTTCCGGCACCCGTTTTGCTGTTACAAACGCGTCATATCTCCCCGGTGAGGTTCCGTACTCCCGGGCAG
Organism: Methanoregula sp.; assembly: GCF_028679125.1. GTDB lineage: Archaea > Halobacteriota > Methanomicrobia > Methanomicrobiales > Methanospirillaceae > Methanoregula. The sequence goes on from NZ_JAJRCG010000005.1 coordinate 19,204, forward strand.
TCTTCAGTTTTGGTATTACGAGAGATGTTACCTCAACAGTCCTGAAATTTTTCCTGCCGATTATGCTCATCGTCATCGTCTCGCTTTCATCGCTGATGATGAAGATCTCATCCCGTCTCGGCCTGAACGCCTCGATGTTCCTTGCCGCAGTGCTCATCCACTGGCGTATCGCCGATGCAATTCCGGCTGTTGCCTATGCGACGTTCCTCGACCTGTTCATGATCATCACGTATGCAACGCTCGTCATGGCACTTCTTTCCGGCATCCTTATCATGAGATTCACCGAGACCCATAATACCTCACGGGTTGAACAGATCGATTACTGGTCCATACGGGTTATCCCCCCGGTCACCATTACCCTGTATTTCCTGCTCTTCCTGACCCTGGTCATCTGAACGGGTGCTGGCCGTCCCTCCCCCCGGCAGGGACGGGCGGTCATATTTTTTCCAACGATGGCTTGCCGTTTCCTGCATGACCACCAATCCGTGTCGGGGGCCAAAGGCCCCTTCGTATTTTTCTCCGGGGCCGTCCCGGTAACCCGTGTGGCATCAGGAAGATCTGGATGGGGCAATGGGGGGCTCATTGTTATAAAATCCATGGGGTTATCAACCATTCCGGCGTACTAGTACCATTATCCATCCGGCCGGAAAACTACAACACCGGTACATACTCCTTCATGCATGTTTGACCAGACCATTCCCTTTGGTATCCGCAGAACCGATATCGATAGTGGAACCGAAAAACTGGTCCGTGCACTGGAGGGGAGTATCGGGGAACGCCGGCAGGATATCATCACCGGGCTTGCAGAAACGGGGACAACCATCCTCCCCTGTATCCTTCGTGCATTTGAGGATCCCGGAAAGAAAGACCTGATGGCCGCTGCCGGGGAGGTGCTCGTTCTCTGGGGAGATCCGGTATTTTCCCTTCTTGCAGAATTTTTTGAGAACACGGATCCCGCAACCCGGGCTGCAGCAGCCGGCGCATGGGGATACCTCGGAAAACCGGCAGGACCCTATCTTGTTACCGCGCTGAACGATCCCTCACGGGATGTCAGATACCGGGCCGCTCTTGCGCTGACCCAGATCGGATGGGTGTTTCCTCCCGAGCAGATCCGCGAGGAGGTCACCTGTGCAGTCTTACTGGGCGAGACAAAAGGGCTGATACGGAAAAAGAAAGCGGCAGTTCCCGTCTTACTCGATCTACTGGATGACGAAGATTACCGGATGAAGGCCGGGGCGATCAAGGGACTCGGGGAGATCAAATCCGTAAAGGCCCTCCCCCGGCTCGCCCCGCTGATCCGGAGCAATGAGATTGAAGTCCGTTCCGCTGTTGTTGAAGCGCTCGGCAAGATAGGGAATACCAGGATCATTCCGGTCCTTGTTCACGCGCTGGGTGATTCCACGCCGTATGTACGGATCGAAGCGGTCTGGGCTTTAGAAAAACTGGGATGGAAGCCGGAGAACAACCAGCAGATGGTACGGCTCCTGATTGCCAAGGAACAATGGGAAAAACTCTCCCAGCTCCCGGCGGAGGCAATTCCTGCTCTTGTCCCGGCCCTCCTTGATGCAAATCCCAGCATCCGGAACAAGGTGACCGCGATCCTTGTCTCGCAGGGAAAAGCCGCGGTTCCGGCGCTTATCCAGGCACAGAAAAGTTCTCACGATCCGCTCAAAAATGCTGCAACAGAGGTACTTGCGCAGATACAAACCTCAGCGGGTACCCGGTCCATCTCGCCGGTTCTCAAAGGAATCAGCAACCATTCCTGGCTGCTGAGCGATGAGGCAATCCCCGAAGACCAGAAACTGACCGTAACGTTCGATGACCCCGAGGAGGATCTTGAACAGAAGATCGCAGAACCTCTTGAAGAGAAGATCCGGCGCCTGTCCGCACTGATCCGTGATCCGGACCCTGCGATACGGGTGGTTGCTGTTGAAGAACTGCGAGCAACCGGCCTTCCGGGATTCAATCCCCTCCACACTGCAGTACAGGATCCCGATACCGGGGTACGATCGGCCGCTGCCGAAGCCCTCGGTGCCATAAAAAGCGTCAGGGCACTCCCCTCTCTCATCCGCCTGCTCCGAACCGATCCTGAAACCGTCGTGCGGATTGCATCAGCACGCGCACTGGGCGTCATCCAGGATGCATACGCGATCCCGCCCCTCATCGAACAATTGTCTCATCCTGATGACGGGGTCAGGAGCGCAGCAGCGTCTGCACTGGGAACTATCGGCAGCCCGGCACTCCCGGCCATCCTTACCAAGACCCGGGACCGGAATACGAGGATACGTGCAGCCGCCATACGGTCCCTGGGAGCGATGAAGGATCCCGTAGTGATACCCTATATCATCCGGGGTTTCACCGAACAGGATCCCGGGGTACGTACTCATGCGGCCCTGGCACTGGATGCCGTTGCAAAGACAATTCCCCAGAGATTTCTTGAGATCATCCCCGGGCTGATCCTGGCCGGAAGCACTGCTGAACGGGGTGGGATTCTTGATACCCTGGCAACCATGGAGAACGAACAGGTTCTCTGGATTGCCTGTGCCGTGCGGGATGACCCGGATCCGATCGTTCAGAAAAAGGCTCTGGATATTATCCGCAAGTGGCAGCCGGACCTGCTGGCCGGGCCAAAGAAGGGTGCATTGCAGCCACGCGATGAACATACTCTCCGGATCCTTGTTGGACAACTGTCTGATCGCAATCCGGCAATCCGGAAAACAGCGGAGGATCAACTGAAGGAGACGGGACAACCGGCTGTCCTGATCCTCCTCTCTGCCCTTCGAGACAGTCCCACCGCGGTCTGCGGGATCATCACGGGCATTATCGCCTCCATGCAGGCAAGTGTTGTTGGCGACCTTATCGATGCGATCCATGACGAATCGCCGGTTGTCCGGGAGGTTGCAGTAACCCTCCTGGGACCGTGTCCAGAGGAACGTGCCATTCACGCAATCGGCTGGGTACTCTATGGTGAGACGGAACCGGATATCCGGAAAATTGCTGCAGTATCCCTCGGAAAAACCGGGAATAAATCCAGTATCCAGCCCCTGGTGAACAGTCTTGCCGATATTCCGGAGGTGAGCCGGGCCGCAATCGAAGCCCTGGGAACCATCGGGGGTGATGATGCCTGCAATGCGCTGATCACCTTCCTCGAGACTGCACCGGATGATGCAATCCCCGGCGTTGCACAAGCCCTTGCCCGCTGCGGGGAACCGGCCCGGGACGCTCTTTTTTTGGCCCTCATGAAGAAGGGTCCCGCATTCCGGCGGAATGTGGTCGCGGTACTGGATCACCTGTCCTGGCAGCCGGAGGATATGCCCGGCCGGATCCGGTACCTGGTGGCAAAAGGTGACTGGGACACCCTCCTTGCAATGGGTCTTCCTGCGCTCCAGTGCCTGATCGCCTCGTTCGACGACGAGGTCAAAGAAAACCGTCTGGAAGTTGCACGGATCATCGGGCACCTGGGAGAACCGGCACGCATCCCCGTTGTCCGGGCATTGTCCGATGATCGTGCCTTTGTGCGTGAAGGCGCGGTTCTCACTCTTGGCTTCCTGGGAAAATCCTCGGAAAAAAATATCGCAGGCCGGCTCAGGGACCCGGATGCACTGGTCCGGTACGCTGCTGCACAATCCCTTGACCGGATCCAATGGGTTCCCCAGGGGGAAGGGCCCGCTGCATTATACGATGTTGCCAAACGGGACTGGGGCCATGTGGTAGTACACAAAAAAACTGCGGGGCCTGCCCTTGTCCGGGTGCTCGGCGACCTCGATTTCGAGGTACAGTCCGGTACAATCCGCACGCTGGGGATTCTTGGTGACCTGCGGGCAGTGCCGTACCTGATCCTGCTTGCGAAAAAAACCGAGGATATCCGGATCATCCAGGCTGCGATCTCTGCACTGGGGCACCTGGCATGTCCCGAGGTTCAGCAGTTCCTGCTCGAGTCCCTTTCGCATCCGGTCTTCGCCGTACGGACCCTTGCGGCAGTATCGCTTGAAAAGACCGGCTGGACTGCCCGGGATACTGCCGAAAAAGTCCAGGTTTTCATTGCTCTCCAGAACTCCGGTGCCCTTGCAACGATGGGGCCGGCGATCATTCCCCTGCTTGTCCGGGCGCTTGACGACGATCAGGTGCTGGGCCGGCTGGTGATCACGGAAGCGCTGATAAGCATGGGTGAACCGGCGATTGCCGGTCTTACGGACATTATCCATGGGGATGACAAGCACCTGATGGGTACAGCCCGGAACATGCTGGCGCTTCTCAAAAAACGGGAGCCGCCCCGGGATGGCACAGACCGGTACGATACCTGCACTCCCTACGGTGCGTCGGGTGCGATCAGCCCTGCGGAGATAAAAAAACGCCTGGAGCAGATCCGCGAATTGCTTGCGGGTGCAGATGAGAGCACAAAACTGAATGCCGTGGCCTTACTCCAGCCCCTTGGCCAGCCGGCGGTTAACGATCTCACCGCTCTCGTACGGGATGAGAATCCCGCGGTGACGATCGCCGCACTTCATGCACTGGGACGGATAAACGCCCCCGAGGCGCTGCCAGTAATGATCTCCCTCGTGGGCGATCCCAATCCCGATATCCGCAGGGCCGTTGCGGAATCGCTGGGATGTTTCCGGGATGCCTCCGTGATTCCCTCCCTGGTCCGGTGTTTCATGGACCCGAGTGCATCCGTCCGTTCCGAGGCAATCCGGGCACTCTCCGGTATGGGCAGTTTTGCCATGCGGCCTGTGCTCGAAGCAACGGAAGATCGCGAGCCGCAGATCCGTTCCGCTGCGCTTGAAACCCTGGGAAAATTCCCGGACCCGGTGGTTCTTCATCCCCTGGTAAAATCTCTTACCGATCCTGATGAGCATGTCCGGTTCACCTCGGCAAAAGTGCTGGGGTCCCTGGTGGCGCGACCCGATTCCCTGGTGATCGATGTCCTGACAAAGATCCAGACGGAAGGCGACCCTGAGACCCGGTTAGTCTCGCTGGATGTACTCTTGTTCACTGATGATGTCCGTGCGCTCGATCTGCTGGACCTCCTGACGCATGATGAAAACGAGCAGATCAGTGCCAAAGCCCGGGAACTTGTTGCCAGGAAGGAGAATGAAGCGCAGCAGGCCTCCATGTCAGGGGAACCTGCCACGGTACCCGCTGAAAAGGATATCTCCCGGTGTATCCACGATCTGGCGAATAAAAACCCGAAGGTTCGCAAAGGAGCGGCCACGATCCTGCGGGGATTCGGGGAGCCCGCGGTCATTCCCCTCCTGCATGCCTATGCCCGTTCAGATCCCGAGGTCCAGGCGGTCATTGCCGGGGTGCTGGAATCAATGGGCGGATCTCTTGTCGATGAGCTTGACGGTGCACTGGATCATATTGATGCATCGGTCCGGATAGCCGCAGCCTGCGTTCTTGTGAAAATTCACGATCCCCGCAGCGTGCAGATTCTCGGGCACGCGTTGTATGGGGCGTCAGACCCAAAAACCCGCCAGGCTATTGCAGAATCGATCGGACTCCTGGGAGACCGTCGCGGTGCAAAGGCCCTTGCCGATATCCTCGGGGATCCCTCCCGTGACGTGAACCTTGCTGCCATCCGGTCGCTGGTGATGCTGCGCGATGCCATTGCAATCCGGCCGCTTATCGGGCAATTGTACAACCCTGATGAGGATAGTGTTCTCGCTGCAACCGACTCCCTCCGGCAGCTCGGCGAACCGGCCCGGGCAGACATGGTAAATCTGCTCTGTAAAGGAGATCATGCCCGTAAAGCGATTGCGGCGGGCATTCTTGAGGATCTCAACTGTGTTCCCCAGGACCCGGTGGAGCGGGCCTATTTCCTGATCGGGAAAGAACAGTGGTATGCGTTTGAAGAGATCGGGGAGAAGGCGCTGGGCCCTCTTGGTGAATCTCTTGGCGACAACGATGTCCATATCCGCCTGGGGGTTATCACAGCCATTGCAAAAATCGGCGGCACCGGGGCAATCCGGCCGCTGATTTTTGCCCTCAATGATCCCTCCCCGATCGTGCGACATCGTACGGAAAATTTCCTGGTAAATATCGGGGCACCGGTTGTTGAAGCGCTGACAAATGCCCTGGATCACGGGGATATCCACGCCCCCTCACAAGCAGGGAAAATTCTCTTAAAAATCGAACAGGCAAAGCATTCCCCCCAGGAGGACCGTGCGCCCGAACTCCCGCCTGAGCATAATCCGGAGGATAATCCGGGAGATATTCCCCCGACCGGGGAATGAGAAGATCTCGTTCGGTGAGCGTGAGTACAATGGCTCTCGTTCCGGCGTACGTCCTGTAGGAGGATCTTCGCGACGTTTTGCTGTTACCCTGCCGGAAAAGTGCCCTTCGTATCAGCGTTTTAATCGCCTTTCCCGGGGTCGGATGGGGCAAACAGGGTGCCCGAACTATTCGCGATTCGATGGCCCGTAATGGCCATTCTGTGAGGGGCAAATCTGCCGTATTTCGATAATCAAAGTTAAAATCGGGCTTATTTTCCACAGGAAACGAAAACGGGGGTGTTACGGGTTTTCCCGGAATCGTCCTTAGCGGGAAACTGGGAATCGGAGCCCCGAACGGGCTTATTTCTCTGTAAGTCTTATCCCCTCAATCCGGGCCTCGCCCCCTTCCGGGACCGGTGGCGCAAGGTGGGTATATCGGCTGAAACGGTTTTTTCCATTTCCATTGTCCCGGGCTAAAATTTTTATAAAAATATTTAACCCGTCAACGCACGTGTAAGACAGTAGTGATGTGTTTGGAACGACAGCCTGTTAAATCCCGAATTCTGAACTCTGTCGGCTATGATGACAGCACAAAAATCCTGGAGATCGAATTTCACAACCGGCTTGTTTACCAGTACCTGGGAGTCCCGCCGAAAATCTACGCCGATCTCATGCGTTCGGAAGAGATAGGGAAATACTTTTCAGAGAAAATCCGGCCCAAGTTCCAGACAAAAGCACTGGCCGCCAAATAACCGGATTCGTGGCTGATTGTCCCGGCAGGGGGATTACAACAGCACCGTGTAGCCTGCCGCACCCAGTACATGGATGAGCCGCTCGTCCCAGGCAGCATCATCGGGTTCGGTGATGGCGTTGATCTCGTTTTCAAAAATTTCTGTCAGCCGTTCCTCTTCCGATGCAAGGAATCTCTGGCACATGATCCGCCCGGCCCGTTTCCCCTCCGCGTCAAGGATCAGGATGCGCCAGCAGCCATAATCCCGGCAGATCTCCGGGCGTGTCAGGTGGACGGTGCAGTACCCTTTTGCCTCGTTCCGGTCGAACCGGAAGAACGGACATGCCTCGGGGCGTTCGGAAAATATACTCCGGTCCCGGAACAGTCCATACTTGTCCGGGTCAACCGTCACTTCCGTTTTCTCTCCGGTATACTCGTTGTTGACAAGGTACCGGTAGTTCCCGTAATCCTCCCGTATCGTATGGACAAGGCCAAGGTGGCTGCAACATTCCCCGCACTGGCTGCATTCAAACGGCATGTGGAATCTGGTACCGGGTATTATCATTGCCGGGACTTAACCGTGGCGGAACCCCATCCGCATCACGGGATTGTGGCGGAGTATTTCCCGTGAATTCAGCCTTTGATCACCAGCAGCGTGATGTCATCGAACTGAGGCAGATCGCCGGTATATTCGTTGACCGCCAGCAGGATTGCGTCGAGGATTTCCTGTGCCGGACATCGGGCATTTTTCCGGATGACCTCATTGAGCCGCTCCTCGCCGAAAAGTTCTTCCTGTGCATTGATCGACTCCGTGACCCCGTCAGTATACATGACGATAACATCGCCAGGACCAATCGATATTGTCCGGGAAAAGTACTTCCGGTTCTCGATTGCACCAAGCACGATACCCGTGGGCATGAGCTCCTCGAGAGTATCCATCCGGCTCCGGAAGACTACCGGGGGATTGTGGCCGGCATTGACATAGGTCAGGGTCCTGTCCTTCTCTTGCAGTATGCCGAAAAAGAGGGTGACAAACATGCCGGATTTTGAATCCTGGGCAATGATATTGTTGGAATCGAAGATCGCTTTTGCCGGGTCGCGATGCCAGAGAACATTCACACGGACCACGATCCGGGATAATGCCATGAAGAGTGCTGCCGGTACGCCCTTTCCGGAAACATCGGCAATGAGGAGCCCGAGCGTTCCTTTGTCAAGAGCGATGATCTCGAAGGGGATCACGTCAAAGAAATCGCCGCCCACTTCCTTGGCCATGACCGTCCGGGCAGCGATATCGAACCCGGTTATCTGGGGGATCACCTCCGGCATGAAGCTCTTCTGGATGTCAGCGGCAATCTGGAGTTCGGCATTCGAACGTACAAGCTTGCCTTCCATCTCGCGGCGCTCGGTGATATCACGGATAGTCTCGATCGCTCCGGTAATATTTCCCTGAAGGTCATAGAGCGGGCTGGCCTTTGCCCAGAAATACCTGCCCGAACTTCCCCGCAGGTTCTGGATGAACGTGTCCACGACAAGCGTGTCCCCCTCACGCTGCACGTGGGTATAGAGATTCTCCACCTCTGCCTCCGGCATGAGGATGAGGTTGGCGAGCATGGGCCTGCGGTCATGGTAAAACGGGATCGCATACTCGTACTCCCCTTTTCCCATCATGGATGCAGCGGGGATGCCTGTAATATCCTCCATCTCCTGGTTCCACGTGATGACCCTGCCGTCCTTGTCGATGGCAAACGTGGCATCGGGAAGAAAACTGATGATATCGGCAAGACTCCGCCGGGACCGCACGATCTCCTGTTCGGCACGCTTCCGGTCGGTGATGTCGCGGATAGTCTCGATCGCCCCGGTGATATTTCCCTGCGGATCACAGAGCGGGCTGGCCTTTGCCCAGAAGAATACCCCGCCGGGCCGGAAGTCCGGGATGAAGATGTCGACAACGAGCGTGTCCCCGATCCGTTCGATGGAATCATATCGTTTTTCGATCTCTGCTTCGGGCATGAAGATGAGGTTGGCAAGCATCGGTTTCTGCACGCCATAGAAGGGGATGGCGTACTCGTATTTTCCTTTCCCGAGCATGTCTTTGGCCGGAACCCCGGTCACCGCTTCCATAGCCTTGTTCCATGCAATGACCTTTCCGTCCAGGTCGATCACGAACGTGGCATCCGGTAAGAAGTCGATGATCTCCGCCATCTTCCGGGTAGTCCGCACGATCTCCTGTTCGGCACGCTTCCGGTCGGTGATGTCGCGGATAGTCTCGATTGCCCCGGTAATATTTCCCTGCGGATCACAGAGCGGGCTGGCCTTTGCCCAGAAAAAAACCCCGCCGGGCCGGAAGTCCGGGATGAAGATGTCGACAACGAGCGTGTCCCCGATCCGTTCGATGGAATCATATCGTTTCTCGATCTCTGCTTCGGGCATGAAGATGAGGTTGGCGAGCATCGGTTTCTGCACGCCATAGAAGGGGATGGCGTACTCGTATTTTCCTTTCCCGAGCATGGCTTCAGCCGGAATTCCGGTCACCGCTTCCATTGCCTTGTTCCATGCAATGACCTTTCCGTCCAGGTCGATCACGAACGTGGCGTCCGGTAAGAAGTCGATAATTGCGTCATGAAAAGTCGGGTCCGGGGGTTCCATGCTCCTGCACCTATGCAGGAATAGTCACCCGGGTATGATGATTCTTCCTCTCGACCCGGTCGGGGCATTTCCCGTCAGGTACCCTTGTGTTAACCAGCCACCCCCCGGTCGGAGGCCGGTTCCAAAGCAACCCTCAAGATTAAATTCTCTGAAACGAATGTTGAATCAATGGAATATAATTCAGTCCCGATCGAACGCCAGAAGCGACTGGCGGTACTCATTGATGCGGATAACGCCCAGGCAAGCATCATCAAGAACCTGCTCGACGAAGTGGCCAAATACGGCGTAGCCTCGGTCAAGAGGATCTACGGCAACTGGACAACGCCCCAGCACCAGGGATGGAAGGATGTCCTCCTCTCCAATTCGATCATCCCGATCCAGCAGTTCAACTATACGGTCAAGAAAAATGCAACGGACAGTGCGCTGATCATCGATGCCATGGACCTGCTCCATGCGGGGAACCTGGATGGTTTCTGCCTGGTGTCGAGCGACAGCGATTTTACCCGACTGGCTTCACGGATCCGGGAGTCCGGCCTGATGGTGTACGGGTTCGGCGAAGAGAAGACGCCCAAGGCGTTTGTCGATGCGTGCGACAAATTCATCTATACCGAGATCCTGCGGCCAACCGAACCGGCAACGGAGCACGTGGGGACTGCCACGCCCGTTTACCGGAACGCCACGGTCTTCAAGGATATGAAGAAGGATCAGAAATTCTTGAAACTGCTGAAGAACAGTGTCGAGGATTCCTCGGATGACCAGGGCTGGGTGGAGCTCGGGCTTGTCGGTCAGAACATCCAGAAGAAAAGCCCGGAATTTGATTCGCGGAATTACGGGTTCAAGAAATTCTTCGATCTCATACGCTCCCTTGACCTGTTCGAGATCGATGAACGGCAGTCAAAGGACCAGGTCGGAAAGATCATCTATATCCGGGAACGGATGAAGAAAAACCGTAAATAGGTTTTGTGGGACAGTCATTAACCGGATTATATCCCCATTCCATTTTCCCCAACCCTGCCGGACACTATCTGCTTCCTCGATAACCCGGGAGTATCCCAACGCATGATGTTCTCCATGGCCATGGGGGATTTTGTCACCGCAGTGAACTATCACCTGCCGATGGTAGTCATCCTTCTGGATAACCGGCAACCGGGCGTGATCCAGGTGGAACAGATGACGGAGCATTACCCGGAGTTTGCCACCGGCCAGCTCAACCCGGACTCTGCGAAGGATGCTGACATGTGCGGCGGTGTCGGGATCCGGTGACTCACCCGGAGGATTCCGGACCTGCGGTCATGCGTGTAATGGCGATGGACAGATCTGTAATCATCGACGGGGACACGGACGCGAAACGGTTCTGATCCCTGGTGACCCGTCCGAATAAAAAATGAGAAAAGAATCTCCGGGCTGCTATTATCCCATTCCGGGAGGCATCCCGCCCATTCCGCCCGGTGGCATGCCGCCGGCAGGCCCTGCGCTCCGTGCGGATGCAATGACATCGTCGATGCGCAGGATCATGACCGCGGCCTCGGTAGCGCTCGAAATGGCCTGCGTCTTCACTTTCAGAGGCTCAACGACACCGGCCTTGAGCATATCGATCGGTTTTCCCTTGTACACGTCAAGCCCGAAGGTCCGGTTCCCGGTTTCATGGGCAGCCCGGATCGCGACGAGCATGTCGATAGGATCGAGACCGGCGTTATCAGCAAGAGTCCGCGGAATGATCTCAAGTGCCTTGGCGAATGCCTCGATCGCGAGCTGGATCCGGCCCCCGACCGTTGAGGCGTACCGGTGCAGCTGGAGCGAGACCTCGATCTCTGGCGCTCCGCCACCGGGAACAATCTTCTTGTCCTGCACGACAACGCTGACGACCATCAGGGCATCGTGGATCGCACGTTCGAGATCCTCGATAATGTGCTCGGATCCGCCCCGGATGATCAGGGAGACTGCCTTGGGATTCTTGCATTTCGAGACATAGATCATGTCGGACTCGGAGAGTTTCTTCTCCTCGACAAGACCGGCAGACCCGAGATCGGCCGCAGTTATCGCGTCAATCGTACTGACAATCGTTGCTCCGGTTGCCCGTGCAATGTTCTCCATGTCGCTCTTCTTGAGCCTGCGTGCCGCAAGGATGCCCGCCTTTGCCAGGTAGTGCTGGGCAATATCATCGATGCCTTTCTGGCAGAACACGACCGTTGCACCGGTCTTGATGACCTTGTCCGCCATCGCATGGATCATCTGTTCATCCTCGTCAAGGAATTCCTGCACCTGGCCGGGCATGGAGATATTGATCTTGGCGGAGACCTCGGTCTTTTTGTATTCGAGCGCCGCGTTGAGGAGAAGGATCTTTGCGTTCTTCACTTCCTTTGGCATGCCCGGGTGCGCCCGTTCCTTGTCAATAACCATTCCATCGATCAGCTGGGTGTCCTCAATGGCCCCCCCGACTTTCTTCTGGACGTTCACGTGCCCGATATCAACCGTGCCATCGGAATCCGTGACCTTCGTTATTGCCTTGACGACCATGTCGCAGAGCAGATCCTTGTATGCCTCTGCCCCTTTACCGCTGATTGCCGTTTCGGCGACTTTTCTCAGCATCGCGTGATCGCCGGGTTTCACCGTAACTGCGATCCCTGAAAGGATCTCGAGGGATTTTACTGCCGCCTGCTGGTATCCTTCCGCGATAACGGTCGGGTGGAGATGCTGTTCAAGAAGATTCTCCGCATTTTTCAGGAGTTCCGCGGCAAGTATGACCGCCGATGTCGTGCCGTCACCGACTTCCTTGTCCTGCGTCTTTGCAATCTCCACCATCATCTTTGCGGCAGGGTGCTCGATGTCCATCTGCTGCAGGATCGTGGCGCCATCGTTCGTGATGACGATCTCTCCCATGCCGTCGATGAGCATTTTGTCCATTCCCTTCGGCCCGAGCGTTGACCTGACCGCTGCTGCTACCGCCAGTGCGGCAGCAATGTTGTTGTTCTGGGCTTCCTGCCCCCGGTTCCGGGTAGTTCCTTCCCTGAGAATGATGATCTGCTGCCCGCCAAGTTGTTGTGACATTTCGTTCCTCAAATTTATGGTTGGTTCCGGGTCTTCCCTCCTGAGTGCAGAAGAGTTGTCCCTGTTCATGCCGGTGTGCACGGCCAGGCGCCCCGGGTCCCGGTAGGCCGGTTTTTGCGCGTGGGGGCACACGGTTGATCAAACAATATCGTTGTGAAAAAACAAAGTCCGGAACAGATCTGCCCCAACCGTACCGGGTTGTGGGGGCATGTTCGCGGTGCAACGATAGATGTAATGACGTTGTTACTCAGTTGTTATGGGGGAGAATTGCTTCGTGGGTTCATAGATGTATCTGTCGGGGGAATGCGACATGTTCCTTTGATCTGATCGATAAAATCCCCGTGCAACCATCTGCGCACAAGTAAAATGATGACTGCTTGTGTTCTCCGGGTTTTTTTCAAGGATGGGCTCCGGAAAACCATTCATGGATTTTTTATTTTATTTTTTTAATGTTGGATCGATACATACTACTATCCCCCGGTAAACCAAAGAGGGACAAAAGCATGAAAATGGGAGCAGATAATGGGGCACAGGAGGACAGATTCCACACGGAGATACAATTATGCTCATCTCATCTGTGCCTACCTGCTCCACAACAATCTCTCCCGCGCTGACGTGACGGCACGGGACATTGCACAGTTCCATCACCTGGCAGGGAGTTCCTCCCAGTCCATCAGCGCCCTGCTGAATTTTCTCTATTCCAACCACATCCGGGAGACCCGTTTCGGGTTTTACATCATGGGGACTGCACCCTTCAAAAAAAGCGATTACCCCCACCATTACACGATCGAGCTGATCGATCAGGCTCATGGACTGCTCTGATGCTGCCTGTTACCTTTCCCGTTCCGGGAAAAAAACCCGACATGAATGCATGCTGTTGCGTATTTATCCGGGTCGCCGGAGCAGGGTATGGGCGTGCAGTATGACACGGACCTGGTGGCAATGGGCCCTGCAAAGATATGATACAGATCTTCTTTCGTATGAGTTTTATGCGGGGTGCCCGGTCTGGAAAGCATGGTGGTTCCGGATCCTGGTTGTTACGGTCTGTATCTGCCTTGTCTGGTTTTTTTGGCTGGCCTGAAAGAACTATCCCGGTATAGTCCTTCTGGTTGTTATTTTCCGATAATTATCCGGTATGATCCGGTATTTCCTATCTGTATCTCATGGCAGGGCATGAGGGCATCCCAGATACTACCGGCTTAAAAAAAATCCCGCCGTTGAACACCCGGAAAAGCATAAATATTCTCGTTCTCTACTACTGCCCATGCGGGAGCAGAAAAACAGCATACGGAAGATCCTGCGGGAACGGAAGGATGCCATGGAACCCGAAGACCGGCTGAAGAAGAGCAATCGTATCTGTGGCCATCTTATGACCCTCATCGATGAGCACGAGACCGTGATGGCCTATACCTCCAAGGCGCTGGAGGTTAACACGGTGCCGATCATCACTGCCTTGCTTGAACGCAGGAACCCGGTCATTGTCCCGATCATCGTCAAGGAGGACGTAAGCCTCCGGCTCTCGTACCTGCGGGACCTTGCGGTACTGGTCCCGAGCACATTCGGCGTCCCCGAGCCCATTGGGAGCGAGATCCCGGCACGGGGCGAGGAGGTGGATACGATCCTCCTCCCGATGCTCGGGTTCGACAGGACCGGCGGGCGGATCGGGTACGGTGCCGGGTATTATGACCGGTTCCTGGAAAAATTCCCCGACCTCCGCAAGATCGGCATCGCGTTTGCCTGCCAGGAGATCGACAGCCTTCCGCTGGACGAGACCGATGTCCGCATGGATTCTATTGTCACGGAAGAAGGGATCGTATATCCCTGAGGGATGACGCGATTATGGAGATCAACGGTACTGAAATCCTTGATACCTTTGCCGAGGCATTCCCGACCTGGCTCTCGCGTGTTGTCATCACGGCAGCCACGAAGGAATGGGCGTATACAACCGCGGTAACCTCCACGGGTTTTGCGACGTCCAAGATCTTCTGCCCCTGCGAGGCCGGGATAGAGTGCGGGATGCTCCCTGGCGAGACCCCGGATGGGAGACCGGGTGTCTCGATCCTGATCTGCGCCGAGAAGAAGAATATGAAATCCAATGTTGCCGCCCGAATCTCCCAGTGCGTGCTCCCGGCACCGACTGCCAGCGCATTTGACGGCCTGCCGGATGCGGCCTCCCGGTTTTCTATCCGTATGCATTATTTCGGGGACCGGTATGAAGAGCGGTGTGTCGTCGGAGGGCGGAACTGCTGGAAGATCCCTGTCATGGAAGGCGATTATACCGGTGAGGAGCGGTTCGGCACGGTGAAGGGAATCGCCGGGGGAAATTTCCTTGTCATGGGAAAAGACCCGCAGTCTGCTCTTCTGGCGGCAACGGCAGGAGCCGGTGCCATACGGGGGATGAAGGGAATTATTACCAGTTTTGCCGGCGGAATCGTAAAGAGCGGGTCGAAGGTGGCCTGCAAGAATTACCGGTTCCCGATGCCGGCGAGTACCAACCACATGTTCTGTCCCTCCCTGAAGGGCAGGATTGCCGATTCACTCGTGCCGGATGGCGTGGGCTCGATCTACGAGATTGTCATGAACGGGACAGATGAAGCAGCGATACAAAAAGCCATGGCCGCGGGTATCCGGGCAGCCGCGGAGACCGGACAGGCAAGCCATATCGGGGCATCGAATTTTGACGGGAGGCTTGGCCCGCACCGGTTCTCCCTGCATGACCTGTTCAGGTAAGAAATGAGGGAATTATTCCGGAGATCCCTTATCCTGACAGGGAGTCCGGAATACCCGGGCCGGTTCCGGTTTTCCGGTCACCGTGACCGTTGTTCCTGACAGGGAAGTTCCGGCATGAGGATCGTGAACCCGCTCACGTTACGTTCCCTGCCCCGTTCAAAGGGTAATTCGTACGATGTGACATTCTCATCACTACATGTCGGACCGTTGACCATGATCAGGATGGAGCCTTTTGGGACACGCGATTCCACTGGTCGCCGTACACAAACCTGTTCCGGACCGCCGGCTCGTAGAGTAGCCAGAACAGGATCGGGCCTCCGATCATGGCCCAGATGATGCTGTTGCTGAAATAACTGTAGAACTTACTCTCAAACGGCCGGCCGAAGAAGAGCGTGCCGCACACCGCGAGGAGCAGCATACAGGCAAACGTTACGAGGAAGGTGACTGCCCAGAAACAGCCAAGAGCATAGGTGTCCATCCGGATTTCCCGTCCCTGCATCAGCCGGTGCCAGAGCCGGTACGAGATATACGGGTACAGGAAATTCGCGATGCAGCCCACAATACTCATCGGGGACCACGAACCAAAGAGGTCACCCACAATATTACCGGTACACAGTCCCCATGCTGCGGCCGGGCCCCAGAAGATCCCGCAGACCACCGGCAGGATCGCAGCAGGACGTACGCTGATCCCCGCAATCACCCACTGGTACTGGTTAAAGGGGACCAGAACGAGCACGTAAAAAAGTGCTGTTACGAGAATCCATGCCTGGCCTTTCCGGTCGGACAGCACCCGGAGAAGTTCGTGCATACAGATAGTTTGGGAGCCTTTGGGGAAAAGGATCGCTGTCACCGGATCTGTTTCCCGACGTGAGTCCGGTCAGCGTGCAGTTAGTAAACCAGCAGGAAATACGCCATCGCGGTTGTCAGGAATGCGCCCAGGATGATGATCGCTGCAACGGGAACCAGGAACCCTATCATCCCGTTGACCGTGGATGCGATCTGGGAGATCCGCTGCGAGCCGAAGACCACGATCCCCCGGCACCACGCGGTTGAACCGGCCGTGCGGGCAGGAGCGGCATCTGCAAGCGCTTCCCGGACTGCTTCCTCGACAAGGGGATAAAACGTATCAACACTGACCCGGAGACCCACCTGGTTCCTGCCGGAGATCGTATTGACGACATGGGTATCGGTGGTCGTGACCTCGCATTCATCAACAATGCCAAGCAGCCTTGTGCGGATCTCGTCGCGGGTTCCGGTCTGCATGTTGTTGCCATCAAAGAGGACGTATGCGGTCTTCTGTCCGCCGGCATTCACGACCAGGACCTGGACACCGAGATCCCCAAACCCTTCCTGTCGTGAGAACGGGAGTTTCCGGTGGGCATATCCTGCTGAGAACGGGACCTGCTCTTTTCGTGCGGTTGCGGCAAATGCACTCTCCGCTGCGCCGAGATACTCCATGCCGAGTTCCGTACCCGAATACACCCCGTCCGCCAGGGTATCCATGCAGTTATGGGCATCGATAAATCCGACATGGGGGAAATATCTCTCCCCGGTTTTCATAATGGAAAAACCAAGGGCAAAATCGAGGTCTTCCGTAACCAGCGGCGACCGGGTTGCAATAGCAAGGACGGTGTCCCCGAACGCCTGCGCAAGCACATCCACCGAGCCGCACCGGTACCGTGCTGACGGTGTGCACCCGTTATTGGAGCAGGAGCGGGGACGAGCCGCGAGAACCGCGTCACCCACCTTCCCGACTTCCACTTCATCGACCGGGTTGAAATCATGCGAAGCCGAGCCGTGAAAGACCATCGAGGCATTGCCAAACATCCCGTGGAGAATCTTTGGCAGGTTACTCCCCCCGATCTCCCCGAGAGGACCGGGGTGGACGTTGGGGATCGTAACGAAGATCTCCTCCTTTCCCTCCCGCTGCATAACAAGGGAGACCTGCGGAACCACCACGCTCTCGCCAATGCTCCGGAAGAAGTCGTCGAGCTTCCTGCTGCCTTCGGACAGGTGTGAAAGGAACGCGTTCACCAGTTCGAGCGGTCCTACTTTGAAGTTTGCCTTCATGGGGCGTTCGACAACAATGATGAAGAGGTATACCCCGATGGCGAAACTGATGTGGAGCAGGATGGAGATCTGCACGAACTGAAGGCCGAGAAATGATGCCGCACCAATAACCGCAATACCGGAATGGAGAAGCGCCGGGATTACGACCCGCCTGAGGTGGAAATCGACCACCGCTGCAAGGAGGAGCATACGAAACGCGAAGACGAGTGCCAACGATACCGCAAAGAAGAGCGGGAACGAGAACCGGAACAACAGGATCGGCGAGAGGGAGATGAAAATCGAGATGATGAGGCCGAGCGCTGCTGTGAGTCCCGACCAGCCAAGATCCAGTTTCCCGGAGAACCGCCGGGCCAGCCAGGGTGTCAGGGCAAGGGCAGCGAGTGCGGGGATGAGGTATGCTGCAACGGGGAAGAGGGCCGGGTTCGTGAGATTTTTTCCGCTTCCCAGCATCGCCATGACCTCCACGCAGCCGGAGAGGATGAGGATGAGGGCAAGCGACCGGGCCCATGACGGGCTGGTAACGATATATTTTGAGAGCGCCTCCAGTTTGAGGTCCATCTCACCAGACACGGGATATCCCTCCCGCCGGGGGTGTCCCGCACACCGTGAAGGGACTGATCATGGCATCGGGGCTGCTGTGGATACCGGGGAGGGGTCGTGTGATCATGCTATCTGTGGTGTATCTGGATTATAACGGGATGAACGTTTCCGCTGTTCTTGTATGACGGAATCAGTTCACTCACTCGGCGAACGTTATAAAAAAAGTTAGAACGTATTCCCGCTGGTTGCAGGATTATATCTGGTGACTGCGGTCTGGGACGGGATGGTGGTCGCAGTTGGCTGTGGGGTAACTATGACGGTACTTGGTACTGTGGGAAGAACGGTTCCCACTGTTGTTCCGCTCACGGTACCGGCCTCTGTATTGTCGCTGACCCGGCAGAGCCCGTTAATGGATTTGCAATAGGCATTTGCCAGGTTCTGTGCGCCCGGTTCGGGAGTCCAGCGATTGATGGCCGTTGTCTGCCCGAGATACGTGGTATAGGTGACCGCATCGTCAAACGTCATAGCCGGGTTCGCCTTTAAGAGATACCCGATCGTGATCCCCCCGGTCCGGTCTGCGCCATGATTGCAGTGGTAGTAGATCAGGGTTTTTTTGCCGGATGGGTCTTTTTGTTTCAGCATGGCCGAGATGTTGTTGACCGTGTCAGCGTAACTGCAAAAACCGTCGTTATCCGTCCAGAGCCGGTTATTGATGCACGTATCATCATTGCCGGGGCAGCCGATCGTGTTCGACCAGATCAGGTTCCCGGTGCCACTCCGTATCGTGGATGGGATCTTCGCGCTTCCCGAACAGGTGCTGAAACTTCCCCCGTATGCATTCTTCTCGGCAGCGAAAAGAGCCGCGTTCGAATCCCCGGCATTGAGGAGGCTGATATCGATGAACTGGTAATCCGAGAGGTTGAAGTCCTGTAAATCCCTGATCAGCGCTGCTTTTTTGCTGTCGGAGAAATAGGCCGGTGCAACATCCTTCTCATGCCGGATCATCCCGTTGAGTTCATCGTAGGCAAAATGCCATTCATTGCTGTTCAGGCATCCCTTCTGGTTTCCTGCGCCGCTGCGGAGGATGACCGGTTCAGGTCCCCGGATGAGAAGGTTGCCGGTCGCTTCCGAGTAATCGACAACGGTCGGTGATGCCATCTGGTTCCGGTTCTCTTCCTGGAGATTGAAGATATTCTTGCAGCAGGTACTGCCGTCAGCAGACGAGTCCGAACAGGACATGGCGGCAGCATCGTTCTCCGGTGCCTGCACAGGATTCTGCGACGGGGTAAGTACGGCCCATGAGAAAACTGCCACAGCCACAACAACAACTGCAAGCACGACAAGGGAGATCCATCGGAATGCCGGTTTTTTTATCGGGGTTTTTTCAGTCATTAAACACCAGAAATAAGTCCTTGATTAGTGGTTTGGGAACCGTGTTAATAAAGACACGGAAATTGGAAGAAAAAGGGCAATTAGGTTCCAACCGGGTATGCTCTCATACGATCCCGTATGCCTGGCATGCCAGTACCGGCAATCAGAGCGGCCACCGGCAGGGATGTTCAGCCTTTTTGAGCGCAGGACACTTGTTGAAGTAGGTCTCACCCCAGACCCATGGCTGGTAATGGCAGCACATCTCGGGCTTCACCAGATGGATCCCGCAGAGGTACCGTGACTTTGCCACCCGGCGTAAAAACGGGCAGACGGTGACATACTCCCCGCTTTCCGGATGGCGCATCTCAAAAGAGATAACCTCTCCGAGGTCTTCGGCCCGGAGGCTGGTGCAGGAAACGGGATCCCCGTGTTCCCTGAACGCGACATACCAGCGGAGAATATCGGATCTCCCCTGCTCTATCCAGATATACACGTTTGCCGGGGTCGGTGCAATACCGGGGCCGAAGATACGGCAGCAGAGCCCGCACTGCTCACAGGGCTCGTCATCGGGTTGGGGCTCGTCCATAAAAATCCTGTTCATTGTTCGCCCGGAATCTGGATAAGTGTTTGCGGGCCGGACCTGCACAGGATATGGCAGAGTACCTCCTGTATACCTGAGGAGTAACCGCAGAACCGTTCCCGGAATGTGCTGTTGCAATAAAAAAATTCAGGTTAAGAAAATCAGAATGTTGCCCCGCCGGTCCCTGGGGTGTACCGCGCTCCGGATACTGCGGTCTGGGCAGGCATGAGTGTTGTCGCCTTGGCTATTGCTGTTGTCGGGACAGCCGTTGTGACCGTTTCAGCGGGCGTGAGTGCAGCAGCAACCGCAGTATCAGAACACGTGCCATGGATCATGTTGCAGTATGCCTTTGCCAGGGTCCTGGATCCGAGATTCGGTGCATGGGGTGTGCCAGAGTCTTTCCCGAGGTACGTGGTATACGTCAGCGCATCAGCATAACTCAGGTTGGATGCTTTCATGAGATATCCCATCGTGACGCCCCCGGTTCGGTCAGTCCCGAGCACACAGTGATAGTAGATAAGCCGTTTCTTGCCGGATGCCGGTTTTTCGGACATCAGGGTATCAATACGCGAGATAAGGTTGGCATAACTGCAGTAGCCATTCACATCCATGGTGAGGTACTGCTGGCATTCGCTGTTGTCAGGATTTCCGGCATTACAGAATCCTGTTGTCGAGATGAGCAGGCTCCCGGGCTGGCCATGGATCGTTCCTTCAGCGAGCGGTTCTGAACACGTGCTGGCTTTTCCACCGAAATCCCGTTTCTCGATATTAAGGTAGTGGCTGTCGACATCCCCATTATCCACAAGGGAGATGACGATGAGCTCGTAATCGGCGAGATTGAATCCTGCAAGATCTGCCTGGAGTGCCGCAGTTTTCCCGCTCGTGAAGTAGGCCGGGCTGGACGTGCTCTCATGCCGGATCATCCGGCTTAAGTTGTCATAGGCAAACGACCAGTCCTTCTCGTTTTTACATCCATAGGTTGCCGGAGGATTTCCGGCACCGTTACGGATAGTGAGGGGCATGGGTCCCCGTACAAGCAGGTTCCCGGTTGCCTCATTGATATCCACCACTGTCGGGGCTCTCAGATTCTCCCGGTTCGCTTCCTGGAGGTTGAACCTGCAGTAGCAGCAGGTAGTGTTGTCCGGAGAAAGATCGTCGGTGTTGCAGTTGAGCTGGTGTGTGCCTGCATCGGCCGTGTTTTCCGGCGCCTGGGGAACGGTATTCTGCCTAGGGAGAAGAATGCCGCTGAACATGAGCCCGAGTACGGCAAGGATCACGGCGATTGCAAGGACAACTACAATCGCAAGAACCTTACGGGATACCGGACGGGAAGAACTGTCTGTACCTGTCATGGAGTGAATCACCGGTGGTTTTCGTATTCTCTATCGTATGTGTGAGAAGCAGTGATAAATGGTGGGAATTTGGAATCTTTTCGGTGTTTTTCTTCCAATGGGTATTCCGGTTGCTGCATGCCGGTATTTTCATGAAGAACTCTGTCCCGATCCTGATGGTGGCAGGAAATACGGGACAATAAAAAGACGCATCCGCTCAATCGCTGAACCGGCACGGCTTTTCCTATATTACATTCTCCCGCTTGATTACCGGGCCCTGTATCCACTGGGGGAGATTACCGGTGCAGAACCGGATCCCTGGGTCATCCGGGGGGTGAGTACACGCGACCGCGTCCTGCATTTTGAACAGTTCGCGTCCCGGGACTCCTTGTAATGGTCTTTCGGGGTTTTGCTGACGATATGATTCTCTGCGGCGCACTCGGGACAGATGAACCGGATGACATACCCGGTCCTGGTTCCCAGAATTTCTGGTTTTCCTGATTGTTGTGTCATTGAACTATGGATCTTGTTTTTCACATTGCTTCCGGCCTTACATCGGACCGGCTACTCAGTACACAAAATGTTTGCAAAAGAGGAATATTGTGTCCTTTATCCGGGTATCCCGGATATAACTATTGCTAAACGTTGTACGATGGTATACTATTCGCGGTCCCGGTGTAAAGAATGATTGGATGGATGAGCCGGGGTTTCGGTGATTTCGGATCCCGGGGTCAGCCGGTTCAGGCCCGTGATGGCGGGAACGTCGGGATTCCCAGTTTCACTCCCCGCACCGTTCCTTGATAATCTCCCCGGTCAAATTCCGGAATGTGACAATCGCGGAAATCCTCGTTATCCTTGCAGCATTTCTCGCAGGCATATCCGTGGCATACTGCTGGTACCGCATGAAGGTCTGCGTGATCACCGGAATGGTGCAGAATGATTTCGACCGGTGGAAGAATGAGCATACAAAAGAGATCCGTAAGGACTCCGTCAACCGCTCGCGGTCAACACTGAAAGGCAGGATCTCGGAGCAGATGGCACCGCTCCTGCCTGAGTTTCCGTATGCTCCCGCTGATGCCCGGTTCATCGGCAATCCTGTCGATTTCGTGGTCTTTGACGGGTACACAGATGCAAAGGACGGGGATGGATCCGCAATCAGCGTGGTTCTTGTTGAGGTGAAAAAAGGAGGGGGACGGCTCTCGCGGACAGAGCAGTTGATCAAAAAGGCTGTTGAAGAAGGACGTGTCTCCTGGAAGACGATTGTTATCAGGGACGATGAAGAACCGGAGCCGGATGCAATGGAGGGCTCTCGTTGCATAGGGCTGTGAATCCCTAGCGATCCGGGAACTATCCCTCATCGCGTCTTTGTTACCGGATTGGGAATATGTGTTTCATGCCCCTCACTGTCCGTTCCCGGTGAAGCGTCATACAATGGATGGCACAAAAATAAACCATAAATGGTTCCGGGACAATCACCTGATCTGTCAAGGTCCCGTCATGCGCAAATCCTGCATTCTCACCATCATTCTCCTCGCCCTCCTTGCAGGGAGTATCCTCTCATCCGGCTGCGTCAGCGGATCTGCTCCGATACCTGTCATGCCCAGTCAGACCGTACGGACTGCGGTCCCCGGTCTTATTGATACCGTCCCGGATCTCCGCCAGAGCCAGCCGTATTCCTGTGGTGCATCTGCCCTGCAGGCAGTCCTCAATTACTGGGGCATCGACAAGCGCGAGGGCACGCTCATCCAGGAACTGGGTACTACAGAAGATGCCGGGACTCCTCCCGAATCCATTGTCCGTGTTGCACGGGCTTATGGCCTGGATGCCGGGCTGAAGACCAATCTCACGCTTGGCGATCTCGAATCTGCCATTGCCAACAAGACGCCGGTGATCATCGACTGCCAGGCATGGCGCGATGAGAGCGAGGCCAACCTCTCGTGGGAGAACATCTGGGAGGACGGGCATTATATGGTCGTGGTTGGCATTGATCGGGACAATGTCTATTTCGAGGATCCCTCCCTGCTTGGGTCACACGGCATCATCCCCCGGGAGGAATTCGTCTCCCGCTGGCACGATTATGAAGGAGCGGCCCCGTTCAGTGCGAATTCAACGGTCTACAACCATGCCGGCATCTTCATACGGGGTTCGCAGCCGGCAGCATATCCGGATTTCACGCACGTGGATTAGGTATATCACCGGTTGGGACTGACCATCCGGAACAAAATTGAACTTGTTCCCTTCCGACCCCGTTACGTCCCGGCAATCCCCGTTTCCCCGGGCGAAACAGTTAATGCGTTGCCGGGTGAACACCGACTATGCCGGATGAACCTGGACAGGATAAAGCCGCACTGGAAGATGGCCCGGAAGTTGCGGGACCGGGCGGGTTCATGATGTACGTTGCTGTCGTACTCATAGCAATTCTCATAATCCTCGTTGTCTTCATGAATTTCTCGGGCCAGGGTGCCACTGCTGCCACTACAATCACGGAAAATCCCTGGGCGCTTTCGTCCTTTGAGAACCCTGACGGTTCTACAACCCCGGTGATGAACGGCACGATCATCACCGCAAAATTCTCAACTGACGGGAAACTGACCGGGTCGGGAGGCTGCAACCAGTACTCCGGCCGGTACATGGTCCAGTCAACGCTGATGGTCGTTTCCCGTGTGACAACCACCTCGATGGCCTGCGCAGATGCACATGCCACGCTTCAGGAGCAGCAGTATTATGCAGCGATCGAAGATGCAGCTGCGCTGCGGGTCCATGACCGTGTCCTGACCCTGTATAGCCCGGACGGAAAACCGATCCTTGTCTTTACCCCGGCCCCGCCGGGGAACTGAAGTATCTCCCCGGAGATCCTTCATATTTAAACGGGAATGCAACCCATTGAATAGGCATGAAATCCGTATCGATCATCATCTCCCTCCTCCTCATCCTTTCTCTCCTGCTCGTTGCGGCGGGATGCACGCAAGCTGCATCCAGCCCCACAGCAACAGTTCCGTCCGTAACCCAGCAAAGTTCCTCAAAAGAAGAGATGGTTGCGTTTGTCAGGGAAGCAGTCGCGTACGCCCATACGCATGATAAAAATGTCACCCTGAATGAATTTTCGAATCCGAACGGCTCGTTCGTCCGCGGGGATCTCTACATCTATGCCTATGATTTCAACGGGACCACCATTGCCCACCCGTTCAGCCCGGAAAAACTCGGCGTGAGCAGGATCAATGAGCCTGATGCGCTTGGGACACTGTTCATTACGAATCTCCGTAATGCAGCAGTCAACGGATCCGGATTTGTTGAGTTCTCGTACAAAAACCCGGCCAACAAATCGATCGTAGAGAAGAAACTCGGTTACGTGGAAAAAGTCGATGATGCCTGGTGGCTGGGCTCCGGCATCTATTATGGCCCGGTCGGACCCATGACCTCTCCCTCCGGTAATAATACGGCAGCATCGCCCTCCAGAACCGGATAAATATCCTTATCATCCTGTTTTTCCCATCTTTTCGTATCTCATACCGAAGGTCACCTGCCGATTCACACCCTTCCGGTACTGTCAGTCATCCCGTGGTGATATCCATCGAACGAAAAACCATCGGGCTTATCGCCCTTGTTATCCTGATCCTTGTTGGTGCGATCTTCACCGGGTATACCCTCTGCCATGCCATGACACCGGTAAAAATCGGGGTTCTTCTCCCGATGACCGGCGATATTGATTTTAAAGAGCCCCTGGAATGGGCAAAGGACAACATCAACCGGGAAGGCGGTATCGGTGGCAGGCAGGTCGAACTGGTGTATAAGGATACCGGAACCGGCAATGCCACGCGGATGGCGCAGGAGCTCCTCGCGGACAGTTCTATCCAAATAGTGATCGGTCCTTCGACCAGCACCGAGGTCTTCTCACTTGCCCCTCAGTTCATTGCACAGAAGAAGATCCTGATAAGCCCCACGGCAACCTCCGGCGATATCGTCCGGGCATTCGGGAAGAAAGACTATTTCTGGCGGACCACCCAGGGCGATGTGGCACAGGTGAAGACGATGGTCTCGATCCTGAACGGGAAGGGAGTAAAGACCGTTGCCCTGCTTGCAGAGAACACCACCTACGGGAAGACCTTCCATGACTGGACAGGATTCTTTGCAACCGAGTACGGTCTCAATCTGGCATCGATTGAACAGTTCGAGCCGGGCAGCACGGATCCTGACCGGTATGTTGCCCGTGCCCTGGAGAAGAACCCGGAGTACCTCATCGCTGCATGCGGACCATCCGATGCCGCAGCAATCAAGCGGGCTCTTGACCGGTCAGGCAAACCTGTGAAACTCCTCCTTGCCGATGCTGCAGAAACGCCGGTTCTTACGACCCTGCTGGGAACCGCAGCCGAAGGCATTGAAGGAACCTCCCCGACTGCAGATCCCACCACCGGTTTCTCTGTTGCCTACCAGGATCGGTTTGGCCACGCTCCCGACGATTACGCAGCACCAGCATATGATGCGCTCCTGCTTGCCGCGTATATCTCGGCACGCCAGGATGCCACATTCTTCGAATCGCCTGCCGACTCGGCCCGGACCGTCATCTATGGCAATGGTACGGCAAAAGGCTGGGATGCACAGGACGTGCACGAGGCGCTCTCCCTGATCCGGGGCGGCGCAACACCGGCGATCTCCGGTACAAGCGGACCCCTTGATTATGATATCGATTACGGGGTTGATCCGCTTGTTACCTGGTACTCCCACTGGATTGTTGAAGACGGGCAGTACCGGACCGTTGCGACCTATACCTCGGCAAAGACCGGCACCGGGACCAAGACCGGGGAATCGGTTGCACGCTCGCGTGCATCATCCCGCTTCATGTCCTCATCGCTGAACACGACCGGTGACGGGCTCCCCACCATTGCGAAGACCGGCCTCTGGGCCGTGGTGGTCGGACCCTCGCGGGGCTGGACCAATTACCGGCACCAGTCCGATGCCCTGAACGTGTATACCCTGCTCCGGCAGAATGGCGTTGACGACGATCATATCATCCTGATGATCTATGACGACATCCCCACCGATTCTGAAAATCCCCTCAAGGGCGATGTCCACAATATCCCCAAAGGACAGAACCTCAGGTCCGGGGCCGTGGTTGATTATTCCGGTACGAACGTCTCGTCTGAAACAGTACGGAATGTCCTGACCGGAACCCGGACTGCGCAGACGCCCGTCGTACTTGAGAGCAATGAAAGTACCAATGTGTTCGTCTATATTGCCAGTCATGGCTCTCCCGGCGAGATCGTCTTCCGGTACGATGATGCGATCTCCACAGAGGAATTCACGGAAATGACCAGTGCCATGTACGCGAACCAGAAATACCGTCAGGTCCTCTTTGTCATCGACACCTGTTTTGGCGAGAGTGTTGCCACCACCATCACCGCACCGGGTATTATTTACCTCACGGGTGCAGCAGACAATGAGCCTTCCCTGGGCGCAGTCTATGACATGGACATCAAACAATGGCTTTCGGACGAGTTCTCTTCAACCGCCATGAGCCTGATCAAAACCGACACCACGCTCTCAATCCGGGATCTCTATATTGCTGCATACGAGAAGGTTACCGGATCGCATGTCAGCATGATCGTAACAGACAATACCAGTATCGACCAGCCGGTGACAAATTTCCTGATACCATGAACCGATCGAATCTTACGCTGGGCATGGTGATTACCGCAATTCTCATTCTCCTGGCAGCAGCTGTTTTTCTTATCCTGCCGCAGGAAAAGGAACTCCCTTAGTTTACATTATTTACAGCTCCGGGAAGGGCGACCTGCCGTATACCGACAGTGCGTACCGCGGCCTGTTTGTTGCACAGGAGACGCTTCCGTTCTCCAAGCATGAATTCTCCTCCGACCCCTCCTGATGTCGTGCAGGAACGATGGGGCAGAGTGACATGACGAGTCCGGGTCTGACAAACCGGAAAAAAAGTGAATTACATGTCGCAGCAATAGCAGGTGGTATTCATGAGAAGTTTGGAATTTTTAATCCACTTGCAGGTACCGAACTTGTCCCATGCATTGATCGGAGAATTCTTGTCGATCTTGCCCAGGGTGGTCATATGTTTGAGGTCGGCGACAACCTTCCAGACATAATCGACCGGCCCATATTCCTTTGTCCCGTTCCCTACCGGGTATATCATGGGGTCGCTCGCCGTTACGAACGTGTCCGGGACGCTCCCGATAAACCGTGAGACGCTGGGATCGACAAAGATATAATCCTTCTTCCCGTTTGAGAACACCTTCAGGGAGGCATCGGGGACTTCCTTGTGGACATGAATCCCCGTTGCCGCATACCCGAGATCCTCGTACACAAGGATTGCGACATCATATCCTTCACGGGAAAGAAGTCGTGTCAGGAGCTGGGTCTTCTCATCCGAATCACCGGCCTTGTCGTAGATCACCTCAATGGCATATTTCCTGTCTGATGACGGGTTCTCGACATAGGGGATCTGCTGGACGAATGCAACGATCAGTTCCAGGTACTGGTCATCGGACAGGTATTCCCCGTCCTGGTAGCGGAGATTGCGCAACTGGACGAGAAGATCCCGGTAGAGTTCCTCCATGGCCGGGTCGGATTCGAATGTGGCGATATACTCTTTGACCTCTTCCGGGTTCTGCATGTTTGCCGGCAGGGAGATCGTCTTCTGCCGGGCTCCGTAATAGACGGACATGTTGACCGGCACCCGGATCGTGTACTCCTTTGCGATGCCATCCGGGGCATAGTAGAAGGTGAATGTCCGGTGACCGATGCGTGAGGTATCGCCGACCGGTGTGATAAAACTGGAGGATGCGGTTTTCGTATCTGTGCTGCCCGTCGGGACAGACCGGGTTGTGACTTCCACTTCAGGTATTTCCGTGACAACGGGAGCAGTGACCGATTGTGAGGCAGAAGACGTCGTGTTTCCCGGCATCTGGGGGACATTGATGGTGATCTGGACACAGCCGGCAAGAAGGATAATCGTCATGAGAAGTATGATTGCTGCGAATCCGCTGGCCTTCATAGGTATCTTTCTTTTTATGTTCAGTTCTATTTTATTATTGGCATTTATTTTCCCCGAGAATAAACCGAAATACTGAAAAACAGAGGACTCTATCATCATTATCAAGGTTTTATTATGAACGAACGAATCCTTCTCAGTATGCTGCTCTTGGCCACATTCCTGATCATTCCTGTTAGTGCCGCAGAGCACACGATCCAGTTCCAGAACCACTGCTCGTACGATGTCTCGGTCGTGATCGTTGGCGGCCAGCAGTATCTCAACCCGGGGGACAACAAGGTCTATGGCGCATGCCAGTGCCTCCCGGATTCCACGTGTACTCCCAAGACCAACTGCCCTGCTGTCGCATGCGGCGAGGGAAACAAGAACACCTGCAGCAAGGGAACTCCGCTTGTCGACAACGGGGGGTTCCTGCTTGCTGCAAAGACCGGCACGCATACCAGTACCCTAGAGAAGTCCTGGCAGGGAACATTCTGGCCCCGGTCCAGCTCCAGCTGCACCTCTGATGGAAAGGGAAACTACAAGTGCGACCAGGAACTCCAGAACTGCCGGGCATATTATGACGGGCAGCCGAAACTCGAGTGCGGCGGCCATGGCATTGCGCTTGCCACCAAGGGTGAGATCAACTTTGATCAGAACGGGATCGACACCTATGATATCAGTGCCGTGGACGGTTTCAACATCCCGATGACCATGGAACTTGTCCCCGGCACCAAAAACGCATCAGGTCTCCAGCCTCCGGAGTATGCCTGTACAAAAGCTGGTAGCGATCACGATCTGATCGGAGAATTATGGTCCAACCTGAGTGCAGACAAACTTGAGATGAAGAATGCAGCCGGTACCCCAATTGCCATCCGGAGTGCCTGCGCTTATGCCTCTGCTCTCAATCTCCAGAAAAATAATGGAATGGATGCCCTTGATGCTCTCACCAATATGACCTGCTGCAGGGATCCGTGGGGATCGGCCCAGGATTACCAGGTACACGGGAATATGAAGTGCGATCCGGACAACTGGCCCCAGGATATCAACACAGCCCGGTTCTTCAAGCACTATTTCCCTCTGGGATACAGTTATGCCTACGATGACAGCACCTCCACCTATACCTGCCAGAACATTAATGCCGATACCCTGACCCAGTATATCGTCACGTTCTGCCCGGCAAATGAGGGGGAACGTACAATCCTTCCGGGCACAACGGAACATGTCCATGTCGCGGATATTGGCGATCCCCAGGTAGTGACACCGGTCCCGACAGCAACCCCGGTACCGGCCCAGACCCCGGTGACCGGCAGGTATAACCCGACAACCAGCGGATCACCGAACTTCTAATCTTTTTTTCGTGGTGAATCTGCTCCCCCATGAGAATTTCTTGATGGTACAGATACCCTGTAGCCGTCAGGTACCTGGTCCTGTTATCTGATCCCCGGGAAAACGTTCGAATCCTGTTTTGACCCGGTATTATAACCAACCGGTGTGGTGCGACCATCGCATACCTGTCTGCAAGGCGACTTAAGCAGACCTGAACGGCGGTAATAATTCCGGATGGAGCGGGAGAATTCCCGGGTCTCTTTGAACGTCGTCCAGTCAGATGGCTGTAAAAAAGTGTTTAAGAGAAGATTGAGAAGTCGTTCTTGATGGCGATCGCTTCGATGATGGGCTTGATGGTTGCCTCGGATACGCCGAACTTTTCCATGTACATCTCGAGTACCTTCTTCTCTTCACCGGCAAGAACGCCGTCAGCCATGGCGATATCACAGAGGATAGCGAGGGTCGCGATCTTCTGCTTCTCGTCAAGAACCGCGGCAACCATGTCGATCACGCCGGGGAACTTGTTTCCCTTGAGCACCTGCATCGCGGTGTCGATGGACTTGCGGTCGCCGCGAACGATCTTTCCGAGGTCATTGATCTCGGCATCGTCAATGACACCATCAGCGGCGATCACGGTGATTGCCGAGAGCACGAGTGCCGATTTGGGTGTGAGCGTTGCAGACTTTCCGGTTAATTTGTCAAAAATTCCCATGTTTCTTCACCATTCGTATGGATTTCTCTAGTAGTTGTCCGGCCGGCCTATTGACCGTTTCGGTTATCTCATTCCGGGACCCTGCGCGGGAATCCGGGCGCATTGCGCCCGTTCTGTACCGGAACCGTGACGATAATCAGGGGGTCCGGTTGCCGGTTCCGGCAGATCTTTTCCGGTAGATAACCAACAGTGCTGCGAGAAATACCGGGTAGATGAGATCGATATACATCACGGCACCGGCATTGTTCGCGGCAGTATTCCCCTTGACCACCAGTTCCCAGACATGGCCGAGGCCCGCCCCGAACGAGAACAGCCCGGCACCGATGACCATCGCGGTCCAGAACTCTCCCCGGAATTTCAGGCAGAACAACCCGACAATCCCCATTGCCGCATCCCACATCCCGACTTCGCTCTGGAACGGGCTGCCGGTTGCCCAGCCGATCGATTCTGCAACCCGGTCAGGGAAGGCAAGATGACCGAACCCCCCGTAGAGAAGGGAGAGACCGAACCCTATGGCAAGCTGCCACATCAGGAAATTTTCCAGTGCCGCAGTGCCCGTGTACTTCCGGATCCCGATGTTCAGGGCTGCCACAAACGCCGCAAGCAGGGGAAAGAACAGCGGCCAGATGATTCCTGCGATATCCATCACGGTCTGTTGGGTGTCATTGGCAAAAAGCTATGAGGAACTGATGCGGAGGATGTCGCGCAGATCCTGAACGGTACCAGGGAAACAAAACACGACCGGGTGCCCTCATGGTGCATACCCTGGGATAAACCTCATACAGAGAGGAACAATGAAAAATCCTGAATGAATAAGAGAACAGAAAAAATTTAGAACCGGGGTTTCCGGTGCTTGGGGAGGCAGTCGCGGCAGTATACCGGCCTGCCCTCGGTCGGCTTGAACGGAACTTCACATTCCTTTCCACAGTCCGAACAGGTTGTCTTTGTCATTTCGCGGGGTCCGAAGTCTCTGGGCCCTCTGTTGCCACCAAAATTATTTGATCCGTACATGATTATTTCTCAAACAGTCTTTCACAACTGTGATACAATATAGGCAGACAGAGTATAATAAATAATGCTACCCTGCAGGTTGGCGGGCTGAATGAAAAAGGTTAAAGATAGTTGTTCTTCCGGAGCCAGTCTGCCTGGGGGGGCAGGTACCGGTACAGGATATCGCATTTCTCGTCCTGGAAACTCCACGGGACGATGATCACGATGTCGCCTTCACGGATCCAGGCGCGTTTCTTGATCTTGCCCTTGATCCGGCCCATCCGTTCAACGCCATCCTGGCAACGGACGCGGATATGGTTTGCCCCCATCATCAGCTCGGCGATGGCAAACTGCTCGTTCAACCGCTTCTTTGGCAGCCTCACGCGGACAACGGGTGTCCCGTCAGGATTGAACTCCGGGACACCGGCAGAGCCATCTGGTTTTTTTGCATTATTATTAATTACAGCAACTCCGGTCTATATTTAGGGCGTAGAGCATGATGAAGGTATTGATAGCGGGACTATCCCTGTTGGATGGATAATTCTTCTTCAAGAATGGCAAGGAACCGTACAAGAAATGCGTGCCGCTCCCGTGCAATGCGCCGGGCAGTTCCCGTATACATCAGGTCCGGCAATTTCAGCAGTTTATCATGGAAATGATCGATGCCGTCCTGGATCGATCCCCCGTGTTCCCCGGCCCGCACGAACGTCCGCGCAATTCCGATGGCTCCCAGCGCATCAAGTTTATCGGCATCGGACAGGATCTGCGCCTCGGGTGCAGCAGGCCGTTCTTTTGAGCGGTACCGGTGCGTGCGTATGGCTGCGGCAATGGCCGGGATGCAGCGGGCATCGTACTGTATGGACCTAAGAAATTCCTCTGCCATCCGGGCCCCCTCCTGTTCATGGGGAAGACCCTGTTCTTTCTCAAGCGGCCGGGCGATATCGTGGAGCAGGGCAGCAGGGATCAGGATGGCCATGTCGGCATGCTCTTCCCGGCCGATCTGTTCGCAGAGCGCCGTGACTCGCTCAATGTGATCGAGACCATGGGAACCCGACCCGTTGAGGACATTCCGCACATGATCGCGTATTATTTCGATATCCGGATCCATACCGTATTTCCTGTTGGTTATTGTTCTCCTATGCCGGAAAAAATGTTCGTTTGGTTATTTCCCTTCTGTCTGCTTTTTTAAGTTATCCGTTGGCAATCAGCCGCGAGATGTAATACCGGGCCCAGAGATAGGCGAAGGTTCCCCCGATGATGTCCCCGACAACAATCCCCCACCAGACCCCATGCTCGCCGAATCCGAGCACGATGCCGAACAGGTAGGCAAAGACCGCAATAAATGCGAGGTTCCGCATGACCGAGATGAACAGGGATGACATCCCCTTGCCGGTTGCCTGGAAGATCGAGCCCGACATGATGCCCGGCGGAACGAACGGGTAGAAGAAACACATCGTGGCAAGGAAGAGGGCGATCTCCGGCGCCAGGTGCGCACTATCCGGTGAGTAGGTGAAGATGAGCGCAATCTGGCTGGCAAAGACGAATGTAATGGCGCTGATGGCAAGCGAGATCGCAATACCGATCTGGATCGAGAAGTTGTGCACCACGCGGATCTTCTCGTACGTCCGTGCGCCATACGCAGCCCCGGCCACGGAGATGACCGATGTGGCGATGGCAACCAGGGGGATGATCGCAAAGAACACGACCCGCCAGCCTGCCGTATAGACTGCCACGGCGTCCGTGCCGGCGGTTGCCACCAGCAGGCCGTTGATGAAGATCGCGAGGATCGACATGAGGAAGAACTCGAAACTGGCCGGGATGCCAACCCCCATGATAGCATCAATGGTCTTCCGGTCCCACGAGAATGAGCGGTACGAGAGGGAGACATAGGTATCCTTCTTGACATAGAACCAGTAGAGAAGAACAACGGTCACCATCACGAGCGAGATTATCATCCCCCATGCGGCCCCGGCAATGCCCATCCCCAGGGTGTAGATGAGGATCGGGTCGAGTACCATGTTCAGGACGGAGGACGCACCCATGACATACATCGCCCGTTTCGTATCTCCTTCCGCACGGAGGATGGCGTACGCGACATTGGTGAAGAGGAGGAGAACCAGGCCGAGGAAGATGACCTGTCCGTACTCTGTTGCAAGCCCTACGGTCTCTCCCGCACCGAAGAGCGTCATGATCGGGCCGGTGAGAAGGATCAGCGGAACGGTCAGGAGGGCTGAGATGATGATGGTGATGAGGATCGCATGTATGGCGGCATTATCGGCACCTGCCTTGTCCTTTGCACCGATGCGCCGTGAGATGACAGATGCGGCGCCGGCTCCGATCCCGTTCCCGAGCCCCATCAGGATCATAAAGAGCGGGGTGATGAACCCGACCGCTGCCAGTGCATCGGACCCAAGCCCGGCCACCCAGATGGCGTTGACGATGTTGTAGGTGGACATCAAAAACATTGCCACGATCATCGGGCCGGAGAGTTTGATGATCGCTTTCCTGGGATCGCCCATCAGGAGCGATATCCCCGCCTTCATGTCTTTGCTATGCGGGATTTCTGTGGCCTGTTCCTGGTTATTCGCCTGCATCAAGGGGACCTCCGGATTTCTTCATATAGGTGAGACAGTTTCCTGCTATCGTGTGCATCAGGACGTTTACGATTGTTTTGTCCTGTGCAGTAAGAGTCCGGTATGCCAGGGTCTCCCAGTCATTATTTATCGCCCTGAGAACGGGCACGGCATCTTCGCCTTTCCCGGTCAGGAAGAGCCGGACGGCCCTGCGGTTGGCAGGATCGGTGATCCGCCGGATATACCCGGCGTCCTCCAGCTTGCGGACTGACCGCGCAATCGTACCCTTGTCAAGATGGTAGTGCCGGACAAGCCTCTCCTGCATGATATTCTGCTCCTTTGCAAGCAGCATGATGATCGGGAACTGGGCTGCAGTGAGACCCATGGGCCTGAGCCGGTCATTCAGATAGATATATTTTCCCCGGTTGGTGAGCGATACAACCGCACCAAACGGGATCTCTTCCTATGGGGATGAGCTCATATGTAGCCATATACAAGGAGGGGATGGGGAATAAATGTTGTCAATGCAACAATTAAATTCCGGGGTTATCCCCGAGGGTATGGATCGCAATTCATTCAGGCAATCCATAATAATGGTTGATAAAAACTATTTTCATCTCGTATCACAAATATTCTCAAGCATTTTTCTGTACTGATATAAAATGCACAGCCGACCGGGACAATCCGGCAGAGCTCAGACCAGGTTCTGATACACAAATGATACTTTTTCCCGTCCTGACAATTTTCTGTCTTCTATCAGCATTTACTGCCGGTGCCCTGGGTTTTTTTGTCTATGCCCAGAATACGAAATCATTGGTAAACCGCCTCTTTCTTGCCAGTATGCTGGGGGGCATGTACTGGGCTCTCGGGGAATTTTTCATCTGGTATACCGGCTCGTACGAGGGCACTCTTTTCTGGCTGAAGGCCAGTTCGTTCTGGCCGGTTGTCATCGTCATAACAGTCCACTTTGTTCTTGTGTATACAAAAAACGCGTTTGCACAACGGGAACGGTTGCCGTACCTCATTGTTTTCCTCTATCTGCCGGCGTTTTTTTTCAGCCTGCTGGGATTATTCACGAACACGATCTTTTATGTCGTGAATATGCCGGGCACCGGCTATATTTACCGCTCCGATATCCACAGTCTCGCCCACATGGCAGTAAGCGTCTTTGTCCTTCTTGCACTGTTCTTCGCAATCCTTGCCGTGTACCAGGCATGGACCCGGGCTGAAAGCGAGAAAAAGCGACGGCAGGTGGGGCTTATCTGCATTGCCCTTGCAACCGCGATCGCGTTTGGCTCCATCTCCGGCGCCATCTTACCTATCTTCGGGATCTACCTTCCCAACACCGTCTTCATCGGGTTCTTCCTCTTCGCCCTCATTATCACCTATGCCATCAACCGGTACGATCTGTTCACGCTCAGCGCGGAGACGGCGCTGCCGGATATCCTCAGGACCATGCCGGACGGCCTGGTACTTATCGCCATGAACGGCGGGGTTATCAAGGTCAATGAGTCAGCAGCCCGGATCTTCAGGACCGATGAGAACCGTATGGCAGGCCAGCAGTTCTCCCGGTTCCTGCCGGAACCGGAATGCGGGAACCTCATGACCACCCTCCAGGAGCAGGGGGCACTCACTGATTTCGAATCGGTCATTGATCCTACGGAAAATACCGTTGTCAGCATTGCCGGTTCCCTGGTAAAGGATCCCGCCGGGGAACCTGTCGGTGTTGTCCTGATCATCCGGGATATCAGCAACCGGAAGATGCAGGAGCGGGCGCTCACGGTGGCCAACGAGAAGATCTCCCTGTTAACCCAGCTGACCCGCCATGATATCAACAACCTGGTCACCGGTCTGTCGGGGTACCTGCTGCTGCTTGAAGAATTCAATACCACCTCCCCCGGGAAGGAATATCTCCGGACATCCATCGATCTGGTGGAGAAGATCACCCGGCACCTCCGGTTCTCCAGCGAGTACCTGTATATCGGGACCTACCACCCGGACTGGCAGGAGCTGGAGACCCTGGTCGCCCATGCCGTGAACGATCTCCCCCATGAGAATGTTACGATTACCCGGACGATCATTCCCGCAGAGATCTATGCGGACCCCCTTTCCGTCAAGGTCCTCTACAACCTGCTGGAAAATGCCCTCCGGCACGGGGGGAATCTGACCGCGATCACCCTGGCTGCTGCTGTCCAGAAGAGCGGCGAACTGCTCATTACCGTTGAGGATAACGGTACAGGAGTTCCTGATGCCGATAAGGAGCGTATCTTTAAGTACGGTGTCGGGGCCAATACGGGTTTTGGCCTGGCGTTCGCCCGCGATATCCTTGAAGTGACCGGTATCACGATCCGTGAGACGGGAATTGCCGGGAAAGGTGCACGGTTCGAGATCCATGTTCCGCCGGCAGCGTGGAGACGTATCTGAACCGTCCGCGATCCGCCTTCCCGTACCAACCTCACGGCGTTCTCAGATTGATCTCCCGGATCCATGTACCCGATTCGGGATCGTGAACCGGCAGGAAAAAACAGGGGAGGTTATAACCGGAATCCCGGCGTGGAATCGAAGAGTTTCTGGTACAGCGAACTGAAGAGTGCGGTATATTCGGCAGCCTTTGGCGTTGCATGATACAGGGTCTTTTCGCCCTCAGCCAGGGTCTCCAGGTATCCCCGTGAAACCAGGAATTCAAGATAGTCCTGGCCGGTCTTTGAATTGAGATCGCAGCGGTTGATGATCGCGGTAAAACCCCGGGGTGTTTTACAGTACACGAGGATCTCCCAGTAGATCTCGTATACTGTCCGTCGTCCGCTCATGGGTCCTCCAGCCCCAGCGTCTTTTTTAATGCGCATTCCGATGTTTCGATCTCCGCGATACGCTGGTTCCATGCTATGGCGAACTTAGTAACATAATGCGACGCGAGAAGACTGGACACCACGATTGCGAGGGTGAGGGCCTGGGCGAGGATAGTAATCCGGTTGTTCAGGGTAAAGGATATGCCGCCGTGAGTGAGGGTAAATGCTTCAAGACCGGCCATTATCCCGAGGACAAAGATACATAATCCGCAGAGCGGGCCAATCAGGATTATCGTGCCAAGCGTTCTTCTGATGTCCCGGTAACAGGCGATCATCTCTACGATAAGGCAGGTTATGCGGTCATCCGTGATAGCCGGACCTTCTGCATCGAGCTTCTTTTTGATGGTCCTGATGCCCCGGGAGATCCCGAGTGTAAAGTGGAGTACGCTTACCCCGAGCCCGAAGCAGACCATGGCGATCACCCCGGCAAGTATCCGGAATTCGGGGGAGACAAGACTTGTCGTAAGTCCGAGTATTGCCGCAATGATGTACAGTATTCCGGCTGCGATGGCAATGGTACCAATGATAAGGTTCGTTGACACTACGAGCGAGAAGTGCCGGATCTCTTTCTGGAACTGGCTGAGTGCTGGTTTCATGATTCACCGGCTTATGTGTATTTTGGCGTTCTGCAAATAAAGAGCATGAAACTTAGATACGTACCTGTACCCTGAGTGCATACCCAGGTGCCAACCGGCCCCGAAGACCACAGGTACTTAATTTCCCGGACTGCTAACATACAAGCAGGTGAACAGATGTCAAAACGGGCAGTCGACATGACCTTCCAGGCGATCTATACGCTCACGGATCTCCGCGTCCTCCTCCGGGAGACCGCGCCATCCCACGAGTTCGATGCGGACCAGAAGGTAAAGGCCCAGCGGCTCCT
The DNA here is from genome assembly GCF_028679125.1 of Methanoregula sp. GTDB lineage: Archaea > Halobacteriota > Methanomicrobia > Methanomicrobiales > Methanospirillaceae > Methanoregula. The sequence goes on from NZ_JAJRCG010000005.1 coordinate 56,792, forward strand.
GGAGAACCTCGAACGCCAGGTCGGGTCGCTGAAGCAGGAGATGCTGAAATGAGGTGCGGGAACGGGATCGAGGCCCGGCAGGTTGACGAACTCTGCATCAACATCGATCCGATCCAGGCCGGCGGCCGGCTCACGGCCGATGCGATGAAAGCGGTGGTTGCCTACGGTGACGGGTACTCGGTCTGCGACAACTGCCGGAAGCCCAACCGGCTGGACTATATCACTAAACCGCCGATCGCGGAGTTCCACAAGGATGTCGCCGCGTGGCTGAACATGGACGCGGTCCGGACCGTGCCCGGTGCAAGGCGGGGATTCCAGGCGGTTGCCCAAACCTACGTGAACAAGGGAGACCCGGTGCTCCTGACCTCGCTCTCGCACTACACGGAGTTCCTGGCAGTCGAAGAGTCCGGGGGTATTGCCCGCGAGATCCCGGCAAACGACCAGAAACTTGTCACGCCCGATGCCGCTGCCGAGAAGATCGAGGCCGTGAAGCGCGAGCTCGGGCGGGTGCCCGTCCTTGCCTTCATCGACCATGTCGATTACCAGTACGGCAACATGCACGATGTTACGGGCATTGCGAAGGTGGCGCACCAGTACGATATCCCGGTTGCGTATAACGGCGCTTATACGGTCGGCATCCTGCCCGTGGACGGGAAGGCGATGGGCGTTGATTTCGTGATCGGGTCCGGCCACAAGAGCATGGCGGCGCCGGCCCCCTCCGGTATCCTTGCTGCAACCGCAGAGCGGGAGAAGGAAGTGTTCCGGACAACGGCCATTGTGGGCGATGTCACGCAGCGGAAGTTCGGGATCAAGGAGCCCGAGATGATGGGCTGCACGCTGATGGGCGTAACGCTCGTTGGCATGATGGCCTCGTTTCCGCACGTGAAGGAGCGGGTAAAACATTTCGACCGCGAACTTGCGAACCACAAGATCGTGATGGATGCCCTGCTCTCTGTTGAAGGGACGAAGTGCCTCTCGGAGTACCCGCGGAAGCACACGATGACCCGGATCGATACCATGGGATCGTTCGACAAGCCGGCCGAGACCCACAAGAAACGCGGATACTATCTCTCGTCCGCGCTGGAAGAACGCGGGATCACCGGTGTGATTCCCGGCGCGACAAAAGTCTGGAAGTTCAACACGTACGGCATGACAACGAAGCAGGCGGAGCATGTCGCCCGGTCGTTTGTGGAGATTGCCCGGGAGAACGGGCTTGCCGTGAAAGAATAAAAATTTGAAATTTTTTTGATTTATTATTCGTGGACCACGAAACGGTTATGGCGCCCGGGCTTTGCGCACTTCTCCTGCCGTCTCCCGCCACTCTGGGGAATAGTGAACCGGGGGATACCCCCCAGAGATCCCCCCGTCAGAGGGTGATTCGTACAATCGCTTTTTTGCCACAGGGTGGTGTGACTCCCCTGTTTCCAGGAAGCCGGGCAATCCGGGCCCGTATCGGGCTCCGTTTCCCCCCTTTTGCTGGATCGCGACCGGTCAGTTTCGGCCCTTTTTTGGAGGAGTTATCTGGAAAATCACGCTATCTGCCCGGTTTGTCAAACAGGCGGTTTTGCACTGAGAAAAACCGGAGAGTACAGAGCTGTTCCAGCAGAGGATCGGGTCCGGGGCCGGAGTTCTGGACGTGGAGGGGAAAACGGGGCTGGACCAGCCGGAATGGAGTTTTTTCGACTTCTTCACTAACCGGGACAGGCTCATACCGTTTGTCTGGATCCGGGCTTTCTCCAGAGCAAAGTTTTCCGGACAGGGGCGGCTGAAAAATTTAAAGGGAGGTCCGGGTTAAGATTTTTTTGAAGGTTATTCCAGTCCGCAGTTCCGAAAGCGGAAGGTACCGGGTGAGAACGAGTATAAAGCAACGTTTCGAATTGCTCGTTGCGGACAACACGTATTGTCCCGAAAGAAGAGAACGGGTTCACCAAGCGACGAACTTCGTTGAACCCGACTCCGCCCGTTGGCATGTGGATTTCATCATCCGATCTTATGAAGGTTGGCTTCGTCCCCCCCCGGGTGTAACAAGGTGAAAAAGAAACGGAGATGAAAGAAAAATGTCTCTTCGGAAAACAATCGCTATCCTGCTGGTACTGTTGCTGGCCGGGATGGTAGTGGTACCGATGGTGAGTGCTGGAGAAGAACAAGGGGTAAACCTTTCTGATTCAGGCAATCTGGATATACCTGAAAAACCTGCACCTCACCATATCCCAGATGATTACCTCAAAGACTCAAAACCCGCAAAATGGCTTCCCGAATCTGAGATGGTTAATATCATTCTCTCTCAGAAAATCCTTGCAAAATACGGTCAAAACAGCAATTCTGATCTCATTGAAATTCCCATTTCGTATTTGGAGTCGAAATCGAATTTTGCAGAAAATAAAAATTTCCCTTCTGCATACAAGGTCGAGGCGGGAATTTATCCAGATGAACCGATTGTTCTGATACGGATGCCAACTCAGTTATACCTCACCTTCATCAAGGAAGATGTTAACGGAAAACTGACACTGCCTCCTGCATATTTCTGCCGGTTCTATGCGAATTTTACGGATCTGAAATCACATACCACAACCGTGGATGGATCAATTCAGATAACACCAAGTAGCCAGTATCCCGTTCCTGGTTTATTGGATGAGAACAGCATGCCGATAAATGCAGAAAAGATATCATCTGATAAATCGGGAATTTCCGCATCCTTGCAAAAAATAACGAATGCAACAACGTTAAGTGTGCCCCAGAATTTTTCGCAATGGTCCGTATCCGGGAAGGCGTTATCAACGAATTATAAATACTGCATAGGGCGGATCAGGCCATACAGCTGGACATTATCTGGATCAGGAGCAGATTTGTTTAAACTGTTTGCCGAAAGGGAGTATAAATTCAATAACGGTGAAGCCCTGGAAATTATTGTCCAGTATTTCGATCGAAATGAGTTGGCTGGAATCGAGCTTTATCCGGCGCTTTATAGGAATGGAGCCGCAGGTCCCATCCTACCAGCCGGTTGGTCCCATTGGGAGGGGCATGTAGCAATTGATCCTTTTGATCTTCCTCATTCATACGGGTATCATGTCCAGACAACCAATTCCGGCTATGGATACCAGGTGGATTTTGAAGATATGGATACTCAACGATGGATCAAATCATATACGGTTACTGCAGCATCAACCGTCTCATCATTTACGGAATTAGACGGATCGAGCGAGTATAACCAGATAAATGTTCCTTCTACGGACACATTCTCTGCAACAACGAGTCCGGTAATCGACGAATGGGTTATCGATGTGTATGATGGCTGGAACTACCCCATTAATGCATGGCAGGAACCAGTCTTGGTTCCGGCTGCTGCACAGCCATATGTCAGCGTTGTTCCATCATGGGATAGCACTGGGAGACTGATAACAGAATCCTATGCGCACTATCCCTAAAATTTTTTTTTTACAAAGCAGGGATACTATCCGAAAAGATATTCGATCTTAACAATAATGTTCATCAGATGAAAAAGATCAATCAGATATCAATCTTGTTGAGTGATGTTACATGAAAATACTGAAAGAAAATTTCACAATTTTAATTCTAATCGGCCTGTTCATTGTTGCCGGCATCATTCTATATTCCCTGATTCCCGGATCAGTTTTTCAGTCACAACTGGAAAATAGTACGAAACCGGGGAACCTGACCCCTCCGGTCCCGCTAAAAACTGATTCAAGTTTTGACATCCAGGAAGCGGATGTGCGGATAGTCAAGTACATCAACAGCACCCGGGTGACGTATGAAGATCTCCAGATGTACCCGGAACTTGAGAGCTATCTGCATGGCGTGAACAATGACCCGGGGGTCTGGTACAGTGGCTGGAGATATGTGAACTCGTTCGAGGGAAACGTGAGCAGGTATGATGCTTTTATAAAGAAGATCTGTCAGGGAAAAACAATCTTTGAATGCAACCGTGGCACACTCATCGAGTACCACAATCAATTCTATCATGTGACCTGCAGTGAGTACGGCATGTTGAGTCGCACCCTCGTCGGGATCACGACTCTTTCTACGCCGATAGACGACAGGGCCATGAATAACGGATTATCCAATTCTTCGTTCTCCGTGAACAGGACAGAAAACCGGTCGAGTTACAACAGATCTCCACCGGTTCCCCCTATCGCACCAACACCCCAACGAGTTTAGTGTGTCTGATAATTAACATCTGAAAATTCTCTCCATTCGAGAATGCCTTGGGAGGATATAATTGGGGCACTAAGAAGAGATCCATGACTCGTCCCGGAGAGAACTGATCCGTCCCGATGCAGGTTTCTTCTTCAGCTGGATCGGTTCGAATGTGAGTCTTTTCTCGATGGTCCCCCGAATCCGCTCCCCTTTTTTGAGGGGCACCTTGCCAACCGCAGAGAATATTCCGGCCCGGAAAATTTTTCCAGCCAGACCCTGCTGAAAAAAATTTACGCAAGGTCCGGTTGATCGGCTCGCGCAAATCGAGCAGGGGCTGAAGGGGTGATGAAAATTTTTTGAGCAGGGTCCGGTTGAAATTTTCCGGGCAGGGTCTGATCAAAAGTACTTCAAGCAGGGTCTGGTTGAAAGCATGTTGAGCAAGGTCTGGTTGAATTACCGGATTTTTTTACGACGGAGACCAATCTACCTGGTTTTCCGGTCAGAAAGATCTGGTTAACTTTTTGCATGCAAGGTCTGCTCAAAATTTTTCAGGCAGGGTCTGCTGAAAAAATTTCAAGCAAGGTCTGGTTGATCGGCTCGCGGATTTTGAGCAGGGGCTGAGGTGGTGATGAAAATTTTTTGGGCAGGGTCCGGTTGAAATTTTTTGGGCTGTAGAGATCATTCAACAACTTTTGAGGCTCTCGGGGCTTCGAAGATCTGTAATGGGTTCTTCTTATCTTCATGGTTCTGATGAACTATTCAGACTTCATTCCGCCATTGAGGCACCCACGTATTCGATGACAACGTATTAACCTCCCCTTTAAAAAATAAAAATTTTCAGATTCCTTGGATGACTAGTAATTGAGGCCGCCACGGGGCGCCCTTCGGGGCGGCGGCAATCATCCATCAGGGTTATGGGGGCATCAGCCCCCATCTTTTCGAAAGAGGATTTCTACATAGTAAAAATCAAATCAGGATCATTTCGGCCTTTTTAAAATACTTGAATGTTCAGTATTCAATGAAATGCCAGTTCAAAAATTGTATTTTTTTGCCCCGGTAGCAAATGTAGATGCATCTATTTTGAAAATAAAACTGAATGTGGGCTTCGAATTTGCCTCAATGACCAAAATGGATGGTATTTCATTTATTGCCAATCTCGAAAAGATTCCCCTCAAAAATTTTTACAATTACTGGCGATTCGGTCATACTGTATTGCAGTCCGAAAGATTGTATTTAATAAAAAAATCATTTGAATTTGACCTTCCGATAAACGAGGCTGGAAAACCCGAAACCAATCACAATTTTTACTTGTTCATTTATGATTTTGTGGAAAAGAATGTTGAAGAATCACTTCGCCTTTTGCGATTATTCAAAGAGGGAAATGTACACATTCCCTACTGGATCGTATACTATTTTGATAAAGATGAACCCATTGTTCTGTTTGCCCGAGGACTATCTTCATCACAATCACAAAATATCTATCATCTCGATGATATGGAAATTCAATCAGCTCAAAATTTTATTGAAATAACTCTGATTCCCAAACCACCCAATTACATAACTCTGGCACATGAGAACTATGAAGTATCATATTTTATCGATAATGATTCCCATGCGTTTTTGTCATTGATGATTTCCCTTGAGGTGCTTTTCAAACCGAAACAATATCGAAATTTTTCTAGAATACTTTCTGATGAGGTCGGAATATTACTTGGGAACTCAAATTATGAAATTCAAAACATACGCAATGAGATTACCAGACTCTATGATAAACGATCAGAATTGGTTCATGAAGGAAAACCGGTTTTTCACTATGCTGGAGAAACAGATGATGTCAAAATTCTTCGACATTACATCAGAGAATCTTTGAAAAAAATTATCCGGTTGGATCTTTCAAAGGATGATCTTCTGGAATATCTTGGAAAAATGAATGTCTGCAAGGAATCAGAATGAAATATCGCGTAAATCACACAGGAATCGCAATGCGGAATATTTCCCATGTGGTCAATTATGTCAAAGATGATCCTGCAAGATGGTACAAAGTAAATTGGATAATCGTCAGTACTTCTCATGCAATTTACATAACACACGGAGCACGTGGACATAAAGTAAGGCAGAAAATTCGCCATAAATTATGGAACATCGCTCAAAGAAAATATCCCGTTCTTAAACGGTATTCAATTCCCTATGAAGTTTCTGGGGATAGCAAATGCAAAGTTAAATGGTATTATCGGATTTGGGATTTCTTTTCGTTCTTCCGATAGGAAAAATAGCAGTTATCTCGCTAGAAATAAAAAATCGGTCTATTAGAAAATTGAATGATAATTAAACGTAATAGAAAACTATCGCATCCATTTCGAATAATTAAAGTTACGCCAATCACCATTCTCAACAAAGTGAGAGATTTTATTCTATGAAAAAATGCATGAATTGTGGAGGTCCAAACCCCAACCAAGAGATATATTGTGATTATTGTGGAGCGTTATTACCGAGTAAACCAACGAATAGGATTATTCACATTATTCGTGGACTGTTCGAAATATTGGTTATTAGATTTCAAACAGGATATCTGCAATATATGAAAAAAGTGTCCAATCGGTTTTGCATTTTCCATATCTGGTGGAAATTTCTCTCGTTTTTTATTACATTTTTATTCGTATTTATTCCTAGTGCGATTGGGGTCTATTGGATTTTCAAAACGGAAAACCTTCAGGAATTTTTCACAGGATATGATATCTCTATTTTAATATCCAATTCGCAGAACAGCTTAATTAATTCAACATCATTTCAGAATTCTATACTCGGAAATCTGATTTATCCAAAGGGTATTACTGACATTGCATTTTTATTTGGTTGCATTATCGTGTATTGTGCTTTTTTCGAATATGTGAAAAACCGAAATATTTTTGATTCAAACCAAACGACGGATTATGCCAAATTGTTGAATTTTTTTACATATGCGTTTTTTGCAAGCCTTTTTTATGATTGTATAATTATTTGGGGTTATTTTCAAGGATGGTTTAAAGATCTATCAAACGATCAATTCATTGAAGTTTTTTTCTTATTCACAATTGCATTGATGGCATTACTCAACATTATCATTGTCTACTATTTGCGCTCGAAAAATTTTGATAATTATGAAAATCTGGTAAAACTATCATTCTACCTAGAAAGGATTAATTTTTCAAAAGATTTCCAAAGCCTATCTATTTACATATTCTTTTTGACGATTCTCGTTCCTTTTTTCGGGGCATTATTATCATTTAATATTTTATCAATAATTTTCATTGATCTCCAACTTATCTACATAATTGCGATATTGGGTTTTTTAAATTCACTACCGAGAAATGTATCAATAATTCAATTTAAAACAGGGGATTCAATACCTGATGCATTTCTTTTACACGATTCAGAAATCGATTCTATCCTAGTTTTAACAACAGAGAATCAGAAGAAAAAAATTATGAAAGATACTATTTTTTGGACATCCAAAAATAATGAATTGCCACTAAATAACGTTGGAATCACACAAATTGGCAATATAACTATTGTAAAAAGTGAAGACTGCTTGAATTTGGTGAATGTTTCATGGCCATTATTGTTAATTTTCTCTGCGATTTCGATATTTCTAGGTTATGTCTTAAAAATACTACTTATTCTCCTTCCAGTTCCCGAATTACGAATTTTAACTTTGATTGTATGTCTGGTTTTTCTATTTTCGTTGGGTATTGTAGGCTATCTAACCTCCAGAGCTATTCAATAATATCACGCATTTGTTGAGAAACAAATTTTTAATTGGAATGGGACAACCATTATTTAAAAAACACGCCGTTTGATAAGTCACTTTTCAGAACCATGTGAGATTACTAGAATAGTTCAAAATTTACGAGGTCCCCATAATCCACATAATGAATGCGTGGTTTTAAATTCAAACCACAGTCTCATCTCACGCAACATTACTTCGTACCTGTCCCCGCTCCGGAAACCCTTATCACCCCCCATGCCCTAGGAGCACGTAAACAACACCTCCACCCGCAGGGAACCGCAGATGCTCGATAAACTCGATCTCACAAAGACAACAGACGAAACAAAATACGAGGCCGCACTCGAAGAGTACAAAGACCGGCTCGGTGTCCTCCAGCGTACCCTCCGCGAGAAGAAGATCCCCACCATGATCGTGATCGAGGGTTGGAACGCGTCCGGGATCACGATGGCCGTCCACGAGATCGTCCATGCACTCGACCCCCGGGGGTATACCCTCTACAAAACCGATAAGCCCACGGAAGAGGAGCGGGTACACCCGTTCCTCTGGAGGTTCTGGCTCCGGATACCTCCCCGGGGGCGCATCACGATCTTTGCTCGGAGCTGGTACACCCGGGTGATCGCCGAGGAGTCCCATAAGCCCAGCTGGGAAAAATCCTTAAAAGGCCGTGCACGTCAGATCAACACCTTCGAGCGGCAGCTGGCTGATGACGGGACGGTCATCATGAAATTCTTCCTGCACATCACCAAAGCGGAGCAGAAGAGCCGGCTTGAAGGGAGGGAGGGAAACCCGCTGACCGCGTGCCTGGTGACGCCATCGATCTGGAACCTCCACCATCATTATGACGACGCACTCCCGGTCTTTGACGATTTTATCCAAAAGACGGACACCCCTTACGCTCCCTGGACGCTTGTCGAGGCCACTGACCGCAAGTATGCGATCCTGAAAGTCTATGCAACCATCATAAAAACCCTGGAGAAACGGTGCGAAGCCGCTGAAGACGGGAAGACAAGAAAGCAAAAACCCCTGGAGATGGCAAAGCCGAAAAAGAGCCCGGTGAAGCGCCACTCCCATCCCGACAAGGTCCTGACCAAAGAGGAACTCCAGGAGACGCTCTCCCAGCTCCAGGTCGAGATGCTCGAACTGCACTATCTCCTCTTCAAGCGGAGGATCCCGCTGATCATCGTGTACGAAGGCTGGGATGCCGCAGGAAAAGGGGGGAACATCACCCGGGTCACGCGCTTCATGAACCCGCTTGGCTATTACGTTGTCCCGGTTGCCGCGCCAACCGAACACGAGAAAGAACTCCACTACCTGCGGAGGTTCATACAATATTTCCCGATCGGGGGGGATATCGCGATCTTCGACCGGAGCTGGTACGGGCGCGTGCTGGTCGAGCGGGTAGAGAAGATCTGTCCCGAACCCGACTGGCAGCGGGCATACCAGGAGATCAACGAGATGGAAGAAGAGTTCGTGTACTCTTCCCGGGGCGGGATCGTCAAGTTCTGGCTGGAGATCAGCAAAGAGGAGCAGCTCAAACGGTTTAATGAACGGGCATCCGATCCCAAAAAAGTGTACAAAATCACGGAAGAGGACTGGCGGAACCGCGAGAAATGGGACCAGTACAATGAGGCAGTTGACGAGATGCTTGCCCGGACCAGCACGGAGATCGCACCCTGGACCGTTGTCGAATCAGATGACAAGTGGTTTGCCCGGGTCAAGGCGCTCAGGACGATTATCGCGGCTGCTCACCGCCTGCTCTGACGAATAAATGTTCTCCGGAAAACTTTTTTGGTATCCTTAGAGAAAAAAAGCTGCCTTCAGGATTGCGGAGCAGTCCGGTCTTCCATGATCCGGCCATCCAGGGCAGTCACGAACCGGAGACCGGTGCAGGCAGTTTCAACAAGTTCATCCATCCCCATCTGCTGCTCCAGTTCTTTCACCTCGTCGAGCACCGCTGCCGTTGCCGGCATCTTCGGCACTGCCCGGCAGGCAAGATCGCCCGGTTTTGCCTCGAAGGTACCGATCCTCCGGGCGATCGTGATCGTCTCCTCCTTGTCATAGGTGATCAGCGGGCGAAGGATGGGGACGGTTGCCGCATCGGCAATGACGCCGAGGTTCGCGAGCGTCTGCGATGCCACCTGCCCGAGGTTCTCACCCGTGACAATGGCAAGGGCGCCCTCGTGCGCCATCATCCGGCCCGCCACCATCTGCATGAACCGCTTGCAGATCACGCAGCGGTATCGCGGGGGAACTTTGAGCTGGCTCATCCGGTCAAAGAGCGGTTCGTTGTTGGCAATCACGAGCGAGGCCGGGTTACCGGAACACCAGAGCGAGAGTTTCCGGTGATTGTCGATCGCAGCAGCAGTCACATCGGTGCCGGCCCAGCGCCCGGCATCGAGATACAGGTGCGTGATCTCGCAGCCCCGTTTCATGGCAAGCCACGAGGCAACGGGAGAGTCGATACCTGCGGAGAGGAGAACCAGGACCCGGCCCTGCGTGCCCCAGGGCAACCCGCCCGGCCCCGGGATACGCTTGTCATAGACAAGTCCGCCGAAATCCCGGACCTCGACGAAGACCTCGTACTCCGGTTCATCGAGATCCACCGTAAGTCCCGGGATATGGTCGTAGATGTGCGACCCGACCTCCATCCCCAGTTCCTGGCTGTTGAGGCCGGTCTTGTACTGGCGCTTGGCACGGACGGCAAAACTCATGCCGGCAGAGAGGTTGGGTAATGCAAGGAAGAGTCCCGCCTCACTGAGTGCTGCCAGATCTGCGGTGGTCCGGATACAGATGCTGACATCCACGATGCCGAAGATCCGCGAGACGATCGCTGCAACCTGCTCCGGATCATCGCCATAGATCAGGATCCTTCCCCGGGGCGTCTCGTACTTGCAGGTACGGCCGGCAGCAGCAAGGGCTTTACGGATATTCCGCAGGAGCATACCGATAAAATGGCGTTTCACCGGCTCGCTCTTTAAGAAGAGCTCCCCGTACCGCGCCATGACGAGACGTGTCCCGGCAGGCTCTGCATTTCCTGCTGCCATACTCCCGGAACTATTGCCATTCATGAGTGATAACCATTCGTGGTATCCTGGGCCGGAAGCGCCCGTCATTTTCCGGGAGCGGGGGTATCCGGTACCCTTTTTCCCGCCTGCACAGCGAAATCATTTAATCACGGGAGGGAATAGTGTACTGAAATGGCGAAGAAGGCGACAAAAAAAGAGGAAGAGGCGCCGCTCAAGTTGTTCTATATCTTTTACAACCAGGAGCGATGGGACAACTGGCTCAAAACCCTTGCGGAATCGAGTTTTGAAGTAGATCCCAAGAGCGAGGAGATGCCCGAAGGGTTCCGGATCCTTGACGGGTTCTCGGTGGATATCACGATCGAGGTCCTGAAGATCGTCAAGCTCTACCAGAACAAGCGGTTCTCCCGCGATGAAGCCATGGACAAACTTGCCGCCGTAGAGGCGATCGTCATGGCAACGCCCCAGAACCCGGAACTCGAGGAACTGGTCGGGATCCTGCAGCTGCCCAAACTTGCGCTCTTTGCCGGCGTGAGGAAATACATGTCCGGGGAATTTGACAAGGATATCAAGACCCTGGTCAAGAAAGGCAAGGACCAGATCGGCAAGGAGGACATGGAAGCCGCACTTGAGACCGCGTCCAATGTCGGGGCTGCGGTCATTGACGGCGCAGCCTGCTGCGGGAAATATGTCAAGGACGATCTCGAGAACCCGACCCTCTTTGACGAATGGCTCATCGAATGCGAGCGCATAAACGAGGGAATGACCTCGCTCAAGAACTTCGATGAGTCGACAGGAGACGACGATTGATCGCTGACCGGGCGCGGTTCCGTCACGCAAAGAAACTCGAGCGGCTCGCCGGCTATCGCCTTCCGGAAATGGCGTTCTCGGGCAACATGCTCGAGACCCTCTCTTCGCATATCAATTACGATTCCCTCGACTTCGGGGTCAGGGACCAGATCCTCGCATTTTTCAATGATTTCCTGCGCTGCACCTGCCGGGATTCCCCGCTCTGCGGCTGCCCGGAGAAGAAGTTTGCCATGAAAGTGATCGAGCTCCGCGAGAACGGCCTCGATCACCGGCAGATCGCCTCGTACCTCCTGGACGAGTACGGCATCGAGGTCTTTCCCGCAGATATCCTCTCATTTATGGAGGATACCGTCCATGTGCTGGAAGCCACGTCGGACGTGGCACGCCTCCAGGGCCGCGATGCCCTTGCAAAAAAGACCGCCGAGCACATCCACCTTATCGAACGATAAGGGCCGGGGATTCCCCGTGGCACCAGCGATGTCCTATATAGTTCCTGAGTTGTACGCTATAACAGGCCGCAGGAAAAGGATCCTGCCGGTGACTGTACCGGGCCGGTTGCAGCAGCACCCCGGGTGACCCATCCATGATCTGGCAATACTCCCCGTATTTCATCGCGTTTATTACCTGCGGGGTGATCCTCTCAATCCTTGCGATCACCGGGTGGCTCAACCGTTCCCATATCTGCACCCGCTCGTTTACGATCCTGATGCTTGCGACAAGCCTCTGGTCATTCTGTACCGCGCTTGAACTTGCGAGCGCTGATCTCCCCACCCAGATGCTGGCCATCTCCATCGAGTATGTCGGCATGGTCATCATCCCTGTCGGGTGGCTGCTGTTCACCCTCGAATATACCGGGCGGGAGCACTGGATTACGCGATCGAACGTTGCCCTGCTCATGGTGATACCGGTCTTCACGGTTGTTATGGTCGCTACCAACAGCTGGCATCACCTGTATTACACCTCGGTGACTGAGATCCTGCACGGCGGTCTCCTGTTTCACGAAGTCACGTACGGCCCCGCGTTCTGGCTGCACAGCATCTACTCGTACCTGCTGATCGGTACCGCCATTGTCCTGCTCATCCAGCGGTTTGCCCTGAGCACCGCGATGTACCGCGACCAGATGACGATCATCCTCATCGCCACGCTCATCCCGTTCCTGTTCAACCTGGCGTTTGTTCTCCGCTTCGGTTTTTCCGGTTTTATCGATCCCTCGCCGTTCGCATTTGCCATTGCCGGGTTTCTTATCCTCTTTGGCATGATGCGGTACCAGCTGCTCGATATCACCCCCGTTGCCCAGGATCTGGTCATCGAGAATATGCGTGACGGTGTCGTGGTAATTGACCTCCAGGGCCGGATCGTCAGCCTCAATGCCCAGGCTGAACGCATCACCGGCCGATCCCGGAGAGATGCCATCGGCACGACGATCGCGGTGACCCTTCCCTGTTCAGCACCCTTCCTGGAGACCATTGTCAGCGAGGGGGGTGTTGACGATAAGCAGCACGAGCTCGAACGTGAAACCGGCGGCATAAAGCAGTACTTCGAGATCCGCTGTATCCCGGTGTACTCGCAAGGCTCTGAACTCCGGGGCCGGCTGGTCCTGATCCGCGACATCACGGAGCAGAAAGTTGCCGAGCTCGGCCTGCTCCGGGCAAAGAAGAAACTGGAACTGCTCTCCGGTATCACCCGCCACGATATCCTCAACCAGGCAACCGTACTGCTGCTTTCCATCGACAGTGTAAAAGATACGACAAAAGATCCCGGGGTACAGGAATGGCTGGACCGGCAGGAGAGTGCGGTACGTATCATCCAGCACCAGATCGAGTTTGCCCGCGATTACGAGAGCCTGGGGGGGCAGGCGCCACAATGGATGAATATCAACCGGATCTTCTCCTATCTGGTGCCCCTGATGGGTGTCCGGGGCATCACGTTTGTCTCCCCGGAGCAGGATATTGAGATATTCGCCGACCCGCTTCTCGAACGCGTCTTTTACAATCTCGTGGACAACTCGTTCCGGCATGGAGAGCACGTGACCATGATCAGCATACGGAGTACGGACTCACCGGGTGGCATCACCCTCATCTACGAAGACAATGGTGTGGGCGTGCCCGTTGAAGCAAAACAGAAGATCTTCGAGCGCGGGTTCGGGAAGCACACGGGACTCGGTCTCTTCCTTGCACAGGAGATCCTGGAGATCACCGGCCTCTCCAGTTCGGAGACCGGTATCCCTGGCACGGGTGTCCGGTTCGAGATCCAGGTACCTCGGGAGCAGTACCGGATCCGGTCCTGAAAAGGATCGCAGTTTTCCTGTATCCCGTTCAGATCGCCTCATGGGTATCCATCGTGACCTTTGCATGACAGCGGGGGCACGGCACCTTCACCGGGCGCCGGGATCGTTGGAGCGAGTTGAGACGTATTCCCATATAGGTCCATACATGACTGCACCGGTGGCAGGTCACGCGGCAGCTGGTGTACTGGCATTCCATGATCAGACAACGGAACGATCAGGGTATTAAGCAGCGGATGGGGCGGGGTGAAAGTGCAAGTCCGGATCGCTGGTATGATTGTGCAGCAGGACTCATTCGCTGCTCTCTCTCTTTGTCCATCTCCTGCTGATACGCGTGGAGCCCTCGTCGCGCTGCGATTCGGCCTGCCCGATCAGTTTCCGGAGCATGCAGGGCGTGACAAACTTCCCGCTCATGACATGGATCTTCCTCCGGCCGGTGTCCGGATCCGTCTCGAATGCCAGGATGAAATCATTGCTCTCTTCAATTGCAGTCTGCAGTAATGCAGGCAGCAGGTCTGCCAGCGGTCTGCTGCGGTTCACCCTGCGCTTTTTTACCGGTGCCATGCGGAAAGATAACGGACCGGGGGGCAATAATGGTTGTGCGGGATTGTTCCCTAGTCAATGAATTCTCCGGCAGCAGGTACTCTTACTGGCTGATGACGGGATTACCGTACCCTGGAAACGATACGGAATCGTTGCGTATTATCATATCACCGCATTTTGATATGCGATTGTAAAACCCGGCATGCTTATGAGAAATCAGGACCAATATGTCTGCATGAAAACGGTTCCGGCTTTTTTTCCACCGGGACCGGGCATGATTGACCTGATGGGATAACAATCCCCCATCTTCCGGGAAAATGACCATGGACAGAAAATACCTTGTTTTTGGTATCATTGGCGCAGCGGTTCTTATCCTTGCGGCAATCGTTGCTGCCGGTACGGTGCCTCACGAGACGGTGAATCCATCCGTCTATATCGTGTATGCATCGGAGAAGGGCGACCGGTCGTATACCGACAGTGCATACCAGGGTCTCCTGGCAGCGCAGAAGGACCTGGCCGTTACCCCGAGGGAGTTCACGCTTGCCGAAAGCAACACCGTTCCGGCGGTTCTTGCAAATGCCAGTGTATCGGAAAGACCCGGTCTTATCATAACGATTGGTTTCCAGTACGCCAATTATACGCAGCAGCTTGCAAAGGCCAACCCGGATATCCGGTTCCTTGCCATTGACATGTCGGGGATCGGTTCGGGCAATGTCAGGGCGTATGAGATCACTTCCTATGGAGACAGTTTCCTTGCCGGCGTCCTCGCGGCATCGGCGACAAAGACCGGGAAGGTCGGGGTCATCATGGGGATGAAGACGGAACTGCTCGATGCGTTCCGGCAGGGCTACACGGACGGTGCCCGTGCGGTCAATCCCTCGATCCCGGTCGATTTCGCGTATGTGCAGCAGGATTCCCCGGATGGGTTCAAGGACCCGGAACAGGCAGGCCGGCTTGCTGAGGCAATGTACCGCAACGGGACGGATGTGATCTATGCCTGTGCCGGGGCCTCCAACCTTGGAATGTTTGCAGCAGCAAACACCACCCCCGGGAGGTATGCTATCGGTACGGACTCCGACCAGTCACCGCTTGGCCCGGATTTCGTGCTGGCCTCTGCAATAAAACGGGTGGACCGGGTCGTGTATACCGGCATCGAGGAATATCTGTACGGGTCGTTTGCGGGGGGAGAAAAGATTACCGGGCTCCGGGACGGCGCAACCGGCATTGTGTATAACCCGAAATTTGCATTCTACAATGAGACCGTCAGTGCATGGGAAGAAAAAGCAGAGGAGGGAGAAGCGAACTATCTTGCCTCCCGTCTGTTGCAGATGTAGGGATAATTCCGGATCTCCCGATCTCCCATCCTTTTTTGAATATTCGTTTTTTTTACGTGGTGCTGAACCGGGCACCATGGCCATGAGGCCCGGTGATCGTGATGCAATTATCTTCAATGGGGGGTCGCGTGGGTACAGTTCTCCGGTCCGGATCCGGGGATGCCCGACGATTTACTCTCGTAATTATCCGGTTCCGGACGGGAGGTCCGGGCAATAAAAATATTTTTGTACCCACGCGACCCCCCTTTGCCCTTTCCGGTTTTTGAGTGAAAAGGGGTAATTTTCACGTCGTAATTTTAGGTATATGCGGACTTTTTGAGGGAGGGGGGGTCGCATGGGTACACCGTGAGCGGTGGCATCAGGAACCCCGGGCCGGCAATGCTCTGTAAAGAACCCAAAACCGATGCTGAAAAAAAGGAGGAAACCGTTACCGGGTCAACTGTACGCCGGGACAACCGGGACCGCCGTCACGGTCATGACGGATGAATACAACCAGGCTGCAAGGAGAACGAGAAGGATCAGCGGGATGATGACGGCAATGACAACCGCAAGGATTGCTTTACCGGTGCTGAGTTCCTGAAGCTCGCGGATCCCAAGCACGCTTAAGACCAGAGACCAGAGCAGGAAGATGATCCCGATGAACGGGATCCAGCCAAGAAGCATGCGGGGCGTGCTGCCATAAATAACTGCATTTACGGTCTGCATAATGCCCTTTCTGCCGCCGAGAATGTACACCCAGAGGTGAATCCATGCGGCAAGGATGAACGTTACGATAAACCCGCCAATCAGCATCATGAAGAATACCAGGATCGGAACTGCCACGCCGAGCGACAGTCCGGCAAACATCTCCGTGTTCTCGATCCCGAATGCCGCGATCACCGCGGTCAGGATTGCATCGATCAGGAGGAGCACGCCAAAATAGGAAAATACTGTTGTCAGATCCTCGGTTTTTGATTGCCGGAATGTCTCAACGGGATTCAGGAGGAATCCTTTCATTTTGGTAAGCAACATATCAATCATAAAAAATCCTCACGAATGAGTAGTTGTTGTATTTTTTACATTGATGGATATTTAAACGCTGGGAAGGTGGAAGAAAAGGAGGGAGAATGTTCCAACACCGGTTACGGATGCGTAGGGGGCTAGGAAAACCTCCCGACACGTTTGATGCCGGACGGTTTGATCCCCTCGGTTGCAGATGTTACCGGGAAACAGGGAGGAACTGGTGGTGCTGGAGGGTATCCGGCCGGTCTGAACCGTGTCCTGCAATGATTTTTCCGGGTGAACCTGCAATCTCATCCAGCGGAAATTTTGTGAAAATGGTTACGGAAAACACGGACGGATAAATTTTTTTTTACAAATCATACCGGTAAATTCGGGGAGGATTTTTCACGTGGCGGGTATTTTTTAAAATTCTTGTACAGTATCAGGTTTTTTCAGAAATTTTTTTCCAGTCTATTGCGGATAGATTGCGAAATTTTTTTGGGAAATTTTTAAAAAATTCCGGAGAACGGATTCGATCGATTGCTCTCTTTCAATTCAGTGTCAGGTCAGGAAAAACTCCCGTGTCTGAACCGGATGAATCTCCACTGGTTACTGCTTTGCCACGCTCTCCTTAAGGGGCCTGCACCCCCTCCCCCACCCATCCGGGCCCGCAGCAGGCCCGGATCGCCTCTTTTGGAGGTAACCCGACCGGCCTGTTTTGAGGTATTTTGCGGGAAGTGTCAGGGAAAATCCCTGCACTGCGCCCGATAGGAAAACGGGCGTTTTTCCATGGAGAAAAACCGGCCTGTTTAGAACCTGTTTCTTTTGAGGATAGGTTGCTGCCGCAGGGTTTGGGATATGGGCTGGAGTTTACGTCGCCGATCGTCATTATCCGACATGCCATGATCACCATGAGAGACCTGCATTCCCGTAATCGAATCCGGCCCTGCTACGGCCCCGGATGTATCCCTTTTCCGGAACCCGAGGGAATAATTCCGGAAAATGGGGAAATGAATCCCGCAGTTCACTCGTTTTTACGTCGGTGGATCAGAGGGCATATTTAGCCACATTATAGCGGCCGAAAAGGAAGGGTCGCGGGTTCCATGAGGTTTTGGAAGGTGATCTGCGGATGGAGGGGGTGCCATGGCTGATTTGGAGAGGTGTAGGGGATCTACGACGGAGAAATAGGGGTTGCCGATGGGAAGAGTGTGGTCGTGATCCTATTCTGGGAGATGTGATCCGGGATCTCTCGCTCTCCGTCGGAGAATTCCTGCCGAACTCACCCCCAACCCGCCCGGGAGACATAGTTCCTCAAAAAAGAGACAGGGTTAGCTCAATTTTAGGTCATTTTTACGTCAGAGACCAGAGACAGAGTCTGGCAGGGTTACAGCGGCCGATCGCCCGGAAAACTGGCTGGTGGACGTGCCGGAAGAGGGAAAAACCTGTTTTGATTTTAAAATATTATCACACCGTGAAATTTTTTATTACCGGAAATTATTTTCAAATAAATTTTATAGGTTCAATACTAATGGAGAATTTGTTATGGCAGGGTTTATTGATTCTGTCCTAGGTTTATTTGGAAAGAAGAGTGAGTCGTCTTCACAACACAAAGACTCAACGAGTACAGAAAAATCTTCAACTAAAATCATTTCCGAAGAAGATTACAGCAATATTCAAATTGTGGATCAAGTCCCCGGTTCTCAAAATATTTCTAAAACCGATGAACCAGATGATCAATATCAGTCGATTACGGTTCATGGACATTCTATCTACGATCCACCTGTTTCGGTTCCAAGTTATGCAACATCAGGTATGACATGGGTTGGAAATGGTCAGTCGATCAGTGTTCAGAGATTTACCATTCACAATCCACTAATGTACTGGTCAAATAACAATTATCCAGATGCTTCATGTATTGCAACATCGTTGAAGGTCGAAAAACCTGAAAATACAAATGTACCTTCATTACCGTATTGGCCACAATATTCCGGACTAACTCCTGCCCAGAGATGGAAATATCTCTCGTGGCTCTCGCAGGGAAGAAATAATGACCTGGATGAAATTGGATATGCGTTTATCTTTTTTTATGGTCTTGAGAGACGGGCAATTATTGAAAAGAAAGACTTTGATATAATTTTAGATGAGGTCAATCGTCTCTTACTGAAGTATCCAACATCGAATTCATTCAACTCATACCTGAATCAATTTAAAGCGTATATAATTGGCTCTCAACTCAAAGGAATGAACGACGAGGATATCAGGAGATATTTTCCCTCTCTCGATAACCTTGATGAGAGATCAACGAAAATTCTTATCTCCTGGTTTTGGTCGAATAATCGGTCACTTCAATGGAAATTATGCTATTCACTTTCAAAAAATTCTCCCGAATTCCAAAAAACCAATATTACAAAAAAATCCCCTGACTTATTGACGCAATTATTCC
Organism: Methanoregula sp.; assembly: GCF_028679125.1. Classification (GTDB taxonomy): domain Archaea; phylum Halobacteriota; class Methanomicrobia; order Methanomicrobiales; family Methanospirillaceae; genus Methanoregula. The sequence continues at coordinate 76,131 of NZ_JAJRCG010000005.1, forward strand.
GAAAGAAATTCCAACAAAATTTCCCTGACGGAATACAATTTATTTCCGAATTTGAACAATTCCCTTTAAATTACCGGCCGGCCAGTCCATCACTTTTACAGTACGGGGGTTACTCCCAAGGCTCGAATTTTATAGAACCGTTATCATTACCTATCCCAAGTCTCAGTTCACCACCATTTCAAACCCTGAAAAAAATCTGGATTGATTGCATTGATGAACTTAAACCCGTTGTAAATAAGTTGAATAAAACAGATGGATCGATAACAAGAGAAGTTTACAGTCTTCTTCCTGATGCGTTAAAAGACGACATTTCCCATCCGGAATTGGAATTATGGCGCAATTTTATCTCATCCAGACCACCCGTTGATGGATCAATTATCCTTCAGGTTTCTGATATCGCTCACCTTATCGGGATTGAGAAAAGGAATGTGCTTACATCAAGTCAGAGTAAAACGGTAACCTCGACGGCAAGTGATTTTGGATGGGCTCTCGTGCCGGATCAAACCATTTCCGGTACATCATATAAGTGGGACGATACGGTTGCACTTATCCCCATCGAAGAGAGAGAGAAATCAGTTTCAGAAAATTTCCAGAGTGCAGCTTTAATTTTTGAAATGGCACATGGGATCGCGGCGTCTGATGAAACGGTAACTGAAACTGAAGAAAAATATCTTCATAATTTTGTTTCTGAACAATTCTCATTGAACCCTTCAGAGATCACATGCCTCAAAGGACTTCAAAAAGTTCTGGAAATTTCGCCGCCAGCCCTCTCAAAAATTGGTAAACGTTTGAGTAAATACCTGAGTCCGGATCAAAAAATTGCTCTCGCTAACTTCCTCGGAGATATTGTTCTTCTTGATAATAAATTCGTAAAGGAAGAACAAAAAGCACTGAAAACGGTTTTCAAAGCACTCGAAATTAATCCGACTGTTTCTGAGGAACTAATCAAAAAACTCCTTATCGGACAGACTCCTGAAAAACCTGTAACCGTACTCAAATCCGAAGGGATACGAAGTGGAGAAATAATTCCGCCACGAGAGATTACGCCGGAATTCACCATAAACCGGGAAAAATTAAAACAAACAATGGAGGATACCCGGGCGGTCCAGAATATTCTTGCTTCCGTTTTTGAGCAGGAACAGGAAGAGATAATCCAGAACATGGAACCGGAAGTCAAAATCCCGGATGCTTCGATACCGATTGATGGCAGGCTCAAGGAGTTAGATCTTCCATTCCCGTCAGAGACCATTCCTATGCTGGATATAAAATATCTCTCGATGTTACACGATATTATGAAATCGAACGAGTTGAGCCAGGACGACTTTACCGGTCTCGCCAGAAAACATAACCTGATGCCGAGAGCCGCATTCGACGACATTAATACATGGGCCGATGAGGAACTGGGCGATTTCCTGCTGGAAGAAAGCGAAAGCCGTATCATAGTCAATTACAAGAAGTGAATTAATTGTCGGTGAGTGAAGCGGATCATGGGAAAACTTAAACAAAGAGAACGGGACGCGATTATCCAGTCCCTGAGTACGGGGGTTGTTCCAAGGATTGGCCTTGAGCATATCCAAGTCGGAAGGAAAAACGAGGTCAACGCAATTTTATCTGACCTGGAAAAAATTCAGAATGATGGGGCGACGATCCGCTTCATCATCGGGCGTTATGGTTCGGGTAAGAGTTTCTTCTTAAACCTCTGTCGGATAGTAGCCCTTGAAAAAAAATTTGTCGTGGCCCAAGCAGATATCAGTCTTGAGAGACGGCTATATTCATCGGATAATCATGCACGTGCACTCTATACGGAATTAGTCCACAATTTTGCAGTAAGGGCAAAACCGGAGGGCGGTGCCCTGTCTGGGCTTATCGAACGATGGATTTCTGATCTTGATCAGCGTCTCAGGAAGGAGGGAAAGAGTACTGATGAAATCCTTCAACAGATCCCTCAAGAATTGAAATGCCTTCAGGAATTTGTCAGCGGGTATGATTTTGCAACCGTTCTCGGTAAGTATTTTGAAGGATACCAGAAAGGTGACGATGCTCTCATGGCTTCAGCAATCCGCTGGCTCTCGGGAGAATATTCTACCAAGACCGAAGCCCGGCAGGATCTCGGCGTCAGGACGATCATTGAAGATGGCAATATCTATGATTACCTGAAATTGTGGGGTCGGTTTGTGAAGATGGCCGGGTATTCCGGGCTCCTTGTCAACCTTGACGAGTTGGCAGTACTGTCTCATCGCCTTAATAATGTCCAGGCTCGCAACTCGAACTATGAAACAATCCTCCATATCATCAATGATTGCAACCAGGGTGGCGTATCTGGAATAGGATTTATTTTCGCCGGGACTGATGAATGCCTCAAGGACCAGCGGAGAGGTCTTGTCAGCTATGGGGCCCTTGCCAGCCGACTCGTCACAAGAGATGATTTCAATGTGGCAGGATTGAAAGATTTCAGCGGACCGGTTATCGAACTAGAGAACCTGTCAAAGGAAGACACCTATGTCCTGCTTTACAACATCAGGAATGTCTTTGCTTATGAGGATCCGGCAAAATATCTTATGCCAGACAAAGGCATCGAAAGTTTTCTCCAGCACTGTCAGAAAACACTGGGGGCAGAATTCTTCCTGACCCCCAGAGATATTGTCAGGAGTTATGTCCGCATGCTTTCAATTCTCGAACAAAATCCCGGGACCTCGTGGGAGGTCTTGTTGAGTAATACTTCAATCGAGAAATCTCAGGACAATTTAGAACCCTGTGAAAACTCGGAAGAAAATATTCCGAAAAAAACAATCGTATCAAAACCGGCTGATGAGCTGGTATCCTTCAAATTATAATTTTTCCGGAACACCTCATGGAAAAAACTGCTTTTTCATACCTGCATCCAACAATTCAGGAAAAACTGTACAAGATGGAATGGTCGGAACTCAGGCCGATTCAGACGGATGCAATCAGGGCATTGTACATAACCGATCATAACCTGATCATTTCAGCAAAAACTGCTTCCGGTAAAACAGAAGCTGCATTCCTTCCGATCCTCTCACTGATTGTCGAGAAGAAAGGAGCCGGAGTTTCAGCAATATATGTCGGTCCCCTGAAAGCTCTTGTCAACGATCAATTCCAGCGTCTTGAAAAGTTATGCGAACTGGCAGAAATTCCAGTCTTCAAATGGCATGGGGATGTTGGAAGCAGCGGGAAGGCGAAATTTTTGAAAAATCCATCCGGAGTTCTCCTCATCACGCCGGAATCAATCGAGTCTTTGTTTATCAATCATCCCAATCAGCTCTCCAAACTTTTTGGTTCGCTCTCGTTCATTGTTATTGATGAGATGCACTCGTTCATCGGTTCCGAGCGGGTAGCACACCTGAAAAGTTTGTTGTCCCGGGTAATCCACAAAAGTCCGAAAGGTCTCCGGCTCATCGGCCTCTCTGCAACCTTTGGTGATCCGGAACTGGTAAAAAAATGGATGCTGCCTCGTAGCCCTGAGTCTATCAGGGTTATTGAAGACAAAAACGAAAAGAAAGATTTTCAGTATCTCGTCCGGGGTTATGTTCTTGAAAATCCATCCAAAGACGAACAAAAGAAAGAGGACCTGACCGCGTCACCGGTGATCGTAGATATTGCCCGGTATTTCTATGGGAAAACCGCTCTGATTTTTGTAAATAGTCGGGAACTCCTTGAATTCTATACGGACAGTACGAGAAAATATCTCGAACGAAAGGGCCTGCCGGATTGTTTTCGGATTCATCATGGCTCACTCTCAAAGAGCGAACGTGAAGATACCGAAGATGCTCTGAAATCGAACCGGCCGACGGCAACATTCTGTTCGAGTACTCTTGAGATGGGAATCGATGTCGGGAATGTTTCCTGCATCGGTCAGATTGGAGCTCCATGGTCGGTAAATTCACTTACCCAACGCCTCGGCAGAAGCGGACGTAAAGAAGGAGAGACATCCATTCTTATCATGTTCATCATTGAGAAAGAATCTAAAGAGGATTCTATTGTTGAACGTTTACATCCAGAACTGCTCCGGGCGGTTGCGATGTCAGAGATGATGATCGAGAAATGGAATGAGCCGCCTCATATTGGATATTTCCATTTTTCAACATTGATCCAACAGGTTCTCAGTGTCATCAAAGAGCACGGTGGATCAACTGCAAAGGATCTCTTTGATACGCTCGTAAAAGACGGAGCGTTCCAGAATGTTCAGCTAGAAGATTTCCTCCGGATTTTACGGAATATGGGAGCCGTTGACCTGATCGAACAGGACGAGAGAGATGTCCTGATTCTTGGTCTTGAAGGTGAAAAAATTGTCAATAATTTTGAATTTTATTCGGCATTCACAACACCGAAAGAGTTCAGTGTCGTGCATAAGGGAGGAAAGATTGGGAGCATCCAGTCTGCCCCGGATCTTGAGACTCGCCAGTTCCTGATTCTTGCGGGGCGTCGCTGGGAAATCCTTGAGATTGATTTCAAGCGATGTGAAATTCTTGTCGAGCCTTCAAAAGGAGGTAAAGTGCCAAAATATTTTGGCGGGGGCGGTGCGGATATTCATCACCGTATCCGGAAGAAGATGCACGAGATCGTGATCTCTGATTACGTTCCCGCATATCTCAATCTTCAGGCGCAGGTCATGCTCAAAGAAGCACAGCATGCAGCCCGAGAAGCCGGGCTTGCGGAGAATCCATTTGTTGTCGATGGGCCTTTCACATACTGGTTTACCTGGATGGGGTCGGCAAAACACCGGACACTCTTCACATTAGGAAAAGAGTTTGCCAAACTGCATGTCGAGGATGAAGAGATCGCATTAAAATTCAAGGGCGTCTCGCCATCCCAGATTCTGGAAAAATACAAAGAGATGCTTGCTTCGTGTCCATCTCCGGAAGAGATTGCTGAAAAGTTTCAGGGCAGGACACGTGAAAAATACGATCAGTTTGTACCGGAGAATCTACAGATTGCGGAGTATGCAAGAAAATATATTGATACTGAGATTTCCCTTCCTTGATTACGATTATATTGTCCACACATTACAGGAATGTAGGTAAATACAATGTATTTCCGAGAATAGTTTCATCAACACAGCAGTCTCCATAACACATATTCCACCCCCGGCAAAATACTAAAAGAGAAAATGCCCCCTCCCAAGACGAACCCTCCGAACAGTGCGGCCTCAGCTGCCGGATCTCCGGCCCCGACATCACGCCGACCGCCGCGAACGTAAACATCTGGACCGGGCAGGGCCGCACCGGCATCCTGCGCTGGTCCGTTACATTCATGGAAGGCTGAACGCATATGCCGGGCACGAGCCTGAACGCCGGGGATCCCGGGGGAGCGGCCGTCTCGTTTGAGATGCGGCTCACATGACCTGCGACAGGTATGAAACCTGTAACGACCCGTCACGGCTCGTGTGCATAAGTTCGGATCTCCACCACGATACCGGGGGGAATCCGGCCGGAGGCAGTGCGCTTCCTCCACCAGGAGATCAGGGTATTCCGGAGTACTACCCGGATCTCTGCGTACAGGGCTCCGTTTGCCAATCCGGCGATTCGATATTTTACCTGCACGGGAAATGATGTCCACGCACCTGGAAAAGTCGGTGGAAATGCATTATTTTTTAAAAATGAGGTTATTATGGCCGAATTGAACCTGCAAAATAGCGGGCGTCCAGCGCCCCCTTTTTTCAGACAGGCTTCGGGACGTGAAAAAATAACCTCTGGCCGGAGGCCGCTATGACCGTTTTAGAGGGGGTGCCGGATTTCACGCCGGAGAAGGGGACACGCATCCTGCCAGCGGGCCCGGCCAGGGTTGCCGGTGCCGGCCTTTGCTCCAGGAAACATTGTGGGGCAGGGGATTTTTTCTGGAGGACGATGGGGAATTTTTGCAAGCGTTTTTTTACCAAATAATGGAAAGAGAAAAATCATTGTGACAAAAAAGAAAATTTTCCCGGGAATTTTTCCGGCAATCTCCGAAAAATGTATTCATTTTTTATCTGTCGTTTCAGCAACAGAAACCGGAACAAAATTCTCGATGAACACCTGCCGGCCCCCGATGGTCGCTGCCGTCACGGTCTTCAGCACCGGGACCGCTGCCCCGGCACGGTTGAGTAAAAAACGCTCGGAATGATCGATGGTCATGCCCAGATCGCTGATCGGGCACGCCCCTTTTTCGGCAGGACAGACGAACCTGTGGCAGGAATGCCCGATCATCTCTTTCTCGGTGTACCCGGTGAGCCGCTCCGCTGCCGGGTTCACCGAAATGATCTCGTGCGAAACCGCATCAACAACCATGATACCGGCCTGGACATGCTCCCAGATCGTGCGGAACTTTTTTTCAGAGCGTTCAATCTCGCTCTGCTGGACGGAGATCTGCAGGGAGAGAACCGTCGTCACCGCTGCGATAATAATAAAGACCGCGACCCGGGCGAATGCCGCAACGGTATTGTAGGGATTGTACCCGGTAATGGCAACCACCAGTCCAAAATAGATGATGCCCAGCACTGCAGAAAAAACAACGCCTTTTTTCTGGTACCAGTAGGCTGCAAGGATAATGGGAACATAATAGATGTGCGTGAACACGGTCTGGATACCGTTCTGGAGACAATAGGCAGTGAGGAGAATCACTCCGGCCGAAAACACAAGGAGTAACACCGGCCTCCAGTACTGCCGGAACGTACTCTCAACAGGGATCTCATCCATGATAATCACTCTTTTGGGGAACGGTAAAAACCTCCCGTATCCCGCTCAACGGGCCGGGGTGTGCCGGAGATTTCCGGATCTGCGTTCCTGTTCTGGTTCGTTCTGCTCTGTACATAGGATCCTCCCTGACCGTCACCCGAATGTGGCGGCAATGGTGTGCGGGGCTGCCACGTTCGTGAGTGCATAGGTGACGGTGACATTAACGGTTGACCCGCTATACACTGTCGTTCCGTCTACGACAATGGTGGAGACTGCCTTCTTCTTTATCGGAACAAATGAAAACGTCTGGCTTTGGCCTGACGCAACAGATACTGTGCCGGGATTGGCGAGCGGGGTTGGCGGCGAGATGGAAATATATCCCAGCCCGGGGGGGCTCCATGAGACGCGGACGGAGTACCCTGGAGCGGGAGTCGTTGTCACAGCAGTAGCAGTTGGCGTTGCTGTTGCAGTCGCTGTTGCAGTCGCGGTTGCAGTCGCGGTTGCGGTTGAAGTTGCTGTTGCGGTTGTCGTTGTCGTAGTTGTTGTGGCAGGTGTTGTCGTTGTAGTCGTCGTGGTTGCAGATGAAGTAACGGGAATTCCTGCCGGCAACAGGTCCCATTTCGTGATCAGCAGACCGGACATGAGATCGACAAGGGTCACCCGCAGGCCGGTTGTGGGCAACGGGACACCGGTCACGCCAGAGAGATCGGAGACGAGGCGGTAATCGGTACCGGTGTAATAGACGTAGACCGTATTACCGGGCCGGAATAGAGGGAGCCCGGCATCAGGAACGGCGGGGAAGGATCCCGCTGGCGTGATGATCGAGACCTCCGCTGCGCCGGGCATACCGGCATTGCCCGTGAAGTTCAGGGTATCACCGGCACGGTGGAAGATGGCAACCGCAGAATAGCCGGGCATTTCTTTTAAGGAGAACTCCGTTGCAAGATAGGAACCCGCGGGAATCTGAGGTATGACGCCAAACACCATCACGAGAATGACCGCACCAAGGATCACGACAAGACCGAGTATCAGGATCTCGGCAGCAACCTCACTGACAGCATCCCCGTTGTTATGCATGGCGGTCTCATGTCACTCTTTCTTCATAATGATAAAACAGTTTCTATGAAAATACAGGAATGGTGGATAAAAATGTGGCATACCCCCCTGTCGGTAACTCGTGAAATACGTTACCCGTGAGAAAGATGAACATCCATCAGGTAATTGGAAACATGATGGGATCGTACATCTATAGCATGATCCGGATTCCCGGACAGGAGACGACACATGTTACTTGTTGATGCCAGGTGTACTATTTTACCGGAACGTGAACAGGATTTTATCAGGGAAGTCAAAAAGATCATCCCTTCCGTCCGCAGGGAGGCCGGATGCACGCGTTATGAACTGGTCTCTGATGCTTACGTTCCCGGGGTATTCCATTTCATTGAAGAGTGGGAAAGCCAGGAACATCTCGATGAACATCTCCAGCAACCCCACATGCAGGAGTACTTCAGAAAAACTGCAACCTGTCATTCATCCCCGACCGTATTGAAGATCTACGAGGTTATCTCATCGCGATCGATGGCGATGAATCGCTGACCAAGCTGATAGTGTAATACTGGAAAGTACGTGCCGGGTGGGGGGAATTAGTCCCCGCCGCGTGGGCATCCCCGGGTTGTGATTCCTCTGAATGACCGGATGGTTTACACGATATTGATCGCATTTACCGGAGGTGTAACGATACGCTCCGCCACCTTCGCGAGGATCTTATCCCGTGTACCCGGCCTTTGCCGCAAGAGCCGGCACACATGCCATGAGCCAGAACATGACTACTGCCATTGAAAGGAACGCGGCAAGCTGCGGGATCATAGCCGTGATGCCGATCGTTTTCCATACCAAGGGAATACCTGCATTGACCACGAGGACCGAGAGGATACCGGCAACAACAACGGCTGCCCGCTGTTTCAGGTCCTGCGGGGGGTTCCATCCGCCACGGGAGCGGAGGAACTCGTAGCCGAAGAGACTCCCGAAGATAATGCCGGATGCACCCCAGGCAAACTGTATCCGGACCGGATTTATTGCTTCTCCTGACTGCTGGAGGGCAAGATTTGCCCATGCGGAGGGCAGCTGCCAGCCGGCAAGCGAGAGATACGCCGGGATAACAAGCAGGATCGGAATTGCCGCAACTGCGATGAACAGGAGAAGGCGTACCGGCCGGGATAACCGGGCCGCGAACTCTTCTGCCCTGGGCATCAGAAGCAGGAAGACTGCGAGCAGGAGGAGCCCGATGACCCAGCCCCCGAGAATATCAAGGGCGAAATGGATGCCGGAGATGATCCGTACCATGCTTGTGGCAAGGAGCAGGATGATGCAGACCAGCACCACCCACCAGCGCCTTATGATCGCTGCGATATATCCGTACATGACCGCCCCGGACATAGCGGCGCCGGACGGGAAACCAAAAGAGGAATGCCCGGAATATGCGGTGACTGCCTCCGAGACCCAGTACGGCCGGGGCATGTGGCTGAAAAGCTTGACTGCCTCGTTGAGACCGACATTCAACCCGAACACCGTGGCAAGCCGGACCCCGAACCGGGGATGCAGCCCGAAGGTGATCAGGGAGATAATGAGGAAGTACCACGGCATGGAGTCAAGGAATTCACCCTGGGTGAACAATGCCGTGACGGGAACGGAGAAGGTCTGGACCGCCACGTTGATTCCGGGGTCCATCAGCAGATCGAAGACCATGAAGAGTAATACGGAAGATTCCCAGAAGAAGATTGTTCTTTCGCTGGAGATTGCTATTGCCGGTCCGGATCCACAGGTTCCGATGGTACAGAAGTACCAGCGGGATCCCGGTATAGTCGTACGCAACGGCATGAGTCCGTAGTCCAAACGACCGGTGCGATCGCGGGGTGCGTCCATGAAAATGGAAAATTCTGCCCGTTTTTTTTCCATGATCCCGCCCTTTATATCGCGGGGGAATAAACCACGTGATAAGTCCCGGAACTCCCGGACAGGAAATGACCCGATATGATACACCAAATTCCCGGACAACCGCTCCTCAATGGATTTGAGGCTCTGTCCAACAGGGAGAGACAATGGTTCCTGGATCGATTGCAGCCGCTCCTGCGGGGATGCATGCGTCCATCATCCCGGTATTGTGAAGGATAATAAAAATCCTCATTCAATCTTCCATTTTTCTTATTATTCTGAATAGTACCCGACCTGATTCGCAGAGTATCGTCCCGCAGGTTGTACGGAGCAGGGAAACGACCCGGGCGCGGTCAGGAGAGAGACGGTCGCGACACCAACAACAGGATTTTTCCCGTCTCCGCCACACTATCATTATGAATAATCCCCGGGCCTGGCAGCGGCTGACCGTCAAAGCCAAGATCCTCCTGGTTTTTTTATCGATATCGATGGCAGCGCTTGGTATTGTCGGCTTTGCGGCGTTCTCAACCATGAGCGATATGGGTACCTATGCCCTCACCAGCAGCGGCCAGCTGGGCACCCGGGCCGTATCCGACAGCACCACGGCACTGGAAGCGAATGCCGAGTCATCGCTGTTACGCCTCGCAATGGACCAGGCCGATATCAGCAACGTGATCTTCGAGCAGGTCAATTCCGAGATGGAGACCCTTGCCGGCTATGCAAGTACCGTGCACCAGCGTCCCGGTTCACCTGCAACGCGTGTCCTGTATTCCCAGAGCGAACGCCCCCCGGACCCGAAAAATACATCCAACTATTTCCTTGCACCCGGCGTCACCAGGGAATCGGTTGCGGATGAATTATCCGCGCTTTCAGAGACCGATGATCTGCTCTTGCCCCTGGTGGCATCGGATACCCGTCTCACCCAGGCATATATCGGGACGGGATCCGGCATCCTTTGGAACCACCCGTGGGATAATGGCATCCCGGCGTCATATGATCCCCGGCTCCGCGACTGGTTCATCAGCGCCCGCGAACACGGTCACCTGGTCTGGTCGGATCCCTATGTTGATGCCGGCGGGAAAGGGCTTATGGTCACCTGTTCCCGGGTGGCGGGGATGGATGACGGGAAGGCATGGGTCGTTGGTGCGGACGTGACGCTGGACACGATCAATACCCAGATCATCAATACGCAGGTTTCCGACCGGGGATACGCCCTGTTGATCGACAGCCGGGGAAATGTCATCTCCCGTCCGGGCATTGCAGCCACGGATCGTAAATGGGACGAGTCGTTCACCACGGAAAACCTGCTCACCAGCAACAATGAAGCGCTCAGTGCGGTTGCCCGGGATATGGTGGCAGGAAAGAGCGGCACGGCACGGGTTCCCCTTGGCGGCGAGGAGAAATACATTGCATACGCCCCGTTAAAAAGCGTGAACTGGAGCCTTGCCATCGTGATGCCGGTCGATGATATCATCGCCCCGGCAAAAGAGACCCGTGCACGAATCGTGAATGCAACCGGGGAGACCGGGACGCACCTGGACCAGCAGATGAATGCGGCAAGGAACCTGTTCTTCGTGCTCTTCGTGATCCTGTTCATCATCGTAACGATACTCTCCATCCTGTTTGCCCAGATCATCACCCGCCCGGTCGAGGAACTCCGGCGAGGGGCGGAGGCGATAGGTGCCGGCGATCTCGACCACCGGGTCCAGATTGAAACCGGCGACGAGTTTGAAGATCTCGCACACTCGTTCAACACGATGGCAGTCAATCTCAAGAACAATATGGATGAACTCCAGCGCACAACCGCAGAAAAAGAGCGGTTCGCAAAAGAGCTGGAGATCGCAAAAGGGATCCAACAGAGTTTCCTCCCGGATTGTGCGCCGGAGATTGCCGGGATCGAACTCGTTGCAAAGAATGTTCCCGCCCTGGAAGTTGGCGGCGATTTCTATGATTTCATCCCGGTTGCAAAGGATCGGTGGGGACTGGTGATTGCCGATGTGTCTGGGAAGGGCGTTCCTGCAGCATTGTTCATGGCGCTCTCCCGCACGCTGATCCGGGCAAGCACTCTCGTCAATGCGGATCCGGCATTGTCAATCGCACATGCCAACAGGATGATCTATGAGGATTCGAAGTCAAGCATGTTCGTCACCCTCTTCTACGCGGTTCTCGATGCACGGGCAATGACCCTGGACTATGTCAATGCCGGCCACAACCCTCCCCTGCTCCTGAAGGACGGGGCTTTGGCAGTCCGCCTTCTCAAGGCCAAGGGAATTGCACTCGGGGTTATTGATGAGGTGGATCTCCAGTCGGTCAAGGTAGACCTGAAGCCGGGCGATGTGCTGGTGCTCTATACCGATGGCGTTACGGAAGCGATCAACAATAATGATGAGGAGTTCGGGGAAGAGCGGCTGTTCCAGGTCATCTCAGCGAACCGCAACCGGCCGGCACAGGAGATCATGGACCAGATCCTTGCTGCGATCACTGCCCATGCCGGGGATCACCTGCAATATGATGATATCACGATCATGGTCCTTCGGGCAGTATGACCCGGGGCCGGACTGATCGGCCATTCACGAATATCCTTTTTTCACTCCACGTATGAAAGAGAGCAGATGTGTTTAGAGACGTGAGACGATGATTTTGTAAATTTCCCAGGCCGGACCGATCGCTTTCCTGCGGCGTGCACCGGGATAGTTCCGGAACGGATCCCGCAGACGATGAGCGGTAAGAAGCCGGCACGTGTTCCCGGATTTCCCGCAACGAAGATTGTTGGCCCGGACAATCCAGATGATTTTTTGGATGTCCCGGTCAAAACAGCGGGTTCGTACTGCTGCAAAAGTATAGCAATGCGTACCGCAGGAACCATTGAACGTCAGACAATGATCGAAAAAGGTTTTGTCCGGGTAATCTTCGGATATCTTGCGGATGGTTATTCCCTGATGTTGACCGTCCCGGGTTCCATGTACCGGCCGGCACCGAGCACCCAGGTCCCGTCAACATCGGTTACGTAACCGATCTTCAGCTGGGTCGTGTTGGTTGATGGATTCTGGGTATAGTACTCGACCATCCCCGTCCCATTACGGGCGCTGTTGAGGATCGCCTGGAAATGGTATGACCCCATGGCATCGGTTGCATTGAACATATTCACCCCGACAAGATCGGTGCGGTACGGCCATGCGAGCACAGTACCGTTGTAATCGTCGGCAAAGATGTAGAGCCCGTCTTTGACAAACGAGCCGTTGGGGTTATTGAACTCGGCCAGCGCCCTCTTTTTCCCGTTGGCCATTGCATAGGCTTTTGCATCCGCAACAAACTGCCGGAGTTCCGTATCGACAAGTTTGTTCTCGGTCGTATAGATGCCGGCCCCGATCCAGTAGGTGTCATCGACCGGGCGCACGTAACTGATCTTGTATCTCACCGTATAATTCCGGGACGGGTCCGGGTACTGGAACAGGAGATACCCGCCACCGTCTCTTGCTAGCTGGATCTCGGTCCGGGTATAATACCTGCCGGAAACGTCTTTGAGATTGAAGAAACTGGTACCGGTAAGTTGCGGCTGGTAGGGGAGCGCAAGTGCATTGCCGGAATAATCCAGGGCGTAGATGTAGAGATCGCCACGGGTGAACGGGCCGGATTTGTTACTGAACGCGGCAAGGGCTGCATCCTTCCCGTTCTTCTGTGCATATGCTGCGGCAGAGTCCACGAAGTCCTTGATCTCCTGCGTGGTCGATGGAGCCCCGGATGAAGCCGCAACCGACGGGTCGAGGGGACCATAATAGACGCCGGAGCCCAGCCACCAGTCATCATTCACTTTTGCCACGTACCCGAGTTTCTTCTCGATTGCATTGTTGTGTGCCGGGTTGATGTAATAGAACCAGAGAAACCCGGAGCCGTTATTCACGGCATCAATAAATCGCCCGGCATAGAGGTTGCCAAGCGCATCCCGTTCGTTTATCCTGCTCACGCCAATCTTTTCCGGGCTGACCGGGTGGGCGAGGGTTGTGCTGTTGAAATCATAGGCATAGATATAGAGTTCGCCCCGGACAAACGAGCCGTTCCTGTTGGAAAATTCAGCAAGCGCTGTTTCCTTGTCATGGGTCTGTGCGTACAAAACGGCTTCGTTGACAAACGCGACCAGCGTCTCATTGGTTGTTACATTGACTGCAGCTGCCGTCACCGTTGCTGTCGGCACGGTTGCGGGAACGGACATGGGCTGGGTGCAGCCGGCAGCAATGAGCAGCAGAACGAGAATGACAGAGAAGGATATGAGGGGCAGGCCCGGTTTCATGAATACCCGTGGGGTATGAATTCCTATAAACATGCCAGTTCCGGGTATGCGTGCCGGAACAGGCAACGATTCCGGGACTCACCCGCGGATATATCTATACCTTCCACCATATACCCGAACTACGATACCATGGTTTCGGGCCTGCACCGGAGACGTGTACCGGGTATTTCTGCGGATTGCGTAAAAGCAGAGCAGCGGTCGCAGCTGGTCTCACGCACCCTGATGTTCTCCATGCTGGTGACGGTTCTCATCGGGGTTGGGGAACTTATCTTCTGGATCTTCAGCCGCAACAACCTGTTCCTGATCGAAGGATTCGGTAACCTTGCCTGGCTGGTTCCCGACACGATCATGCTCCTTGCCATCCGGGTCGGCTCAAAGAAAGCGGACCTGAAGATGAACTTCGGTTACCGCCGGATCGAGACGCTGTTCCTGCTCTTCTTCTCCCTGGCAATCTCCCTGTTCGTCATCCAGATCATCTACAAGGCAACGACAAACCCACCGGAACTGCTGCCCGCGGAATACGGCCTGATGACCGTTCTTTTGTCCGCTGCGATCATCGTCATCCTCGCACTTCTCGCCCAGTATGTCTGGGACGCGGGGAAGAAAAACGGGAGCCGGCTCCTGATGCTGGACTCGATGATCCTCCGGCTGGATATTGCCAGTGCCGCCATCCTCCTGCTGAGCGGCATCTTCCTGGTTATGGCACCCACGGTTATCGTCATACAGACCGTGCTCATGATCATTGTCGGCCTGGCGCTCCTGGTGTACTGCGTGAACGAGGCCGTGCAGGCAGCAAAAGAACTGATCGATGCGAGCCCGTCCATCCAGGTGATGAAGTTCATCGGGAAGATCGCAGAAGAGACACCGGAAGTCCGCTTTGTCTCAGAGCGGCGGATCCGGTCCTACGGGGGTGCAATCGCGGTTGGTCTCACCATCGAGACCGACCCGGATATAACGGTCAGGGACGCCCACCGGATCACGTCCATTCTTGAAGAGCGGATCAAGGAGAACGTGGAGAACGTCATCGATGTCCGGATCCGGGTGAATCCTGCCGGAACGTACGAAGCGGAGAAGATAGCGGGCGGGGATCGGGACCGGTAAAAGAGGAAATGGGCTGTCAGGTTTCCCGTTTACGGGGTACTGCCATCTTCCCTTGTGACCACGACACGCCATTCTGCCCCATCGATCCCTGCGGTATCCCAGACTGCCAGCTTGGTAACGTTCCGGTTCCATTCCCGGTTCCAGAACGTATATCTCCCGGTACCGGACGGCTCCTGCACGACCCGGTTTGCAAATTCCTGCAGGGCGGGATCCGCATAGACAGGATCGGTGAGAATATTTTTCCCGATCTCTTCCGGCGTTGTGTCGTAAATCTCGGTGCCATCCTTCTGGATGACCCAGACATCATACGATGTCCCGTTGGTCACCGGTCTGACCCGTTGCGCAAGGAAGACTTCCGGCGCGTACGTGATATCAACGTAGCCGAGGTACTCTCCCGATGTGGAGAATACCGGGTAGGTCTGGAGCATCGCGGTGAACCCTTCCACCAGGGGGAAGACCCCGCTGACTGTCGGCGCCCGGTCCGCGTTCGCTTTCTGTACGTGTGACTGTCCGCTCAGGTTCGAGCCGACAAAACCGGCATTATCGTCCGGTACGGCAGCCAGGACGATCCCCCCCGGAGAGAGGGTGAATGAGGTGAGTGTCCACGGGTAGTGCCGGAGGTTTTCGGACATGGCCGCCCCGGCAGCAGGGCCGGAGAGGCCGGTTGCGGAGAGATTATGGGAAGTATTCCGGAGCCCTTCTTTGATATCACCAAGACCATTGTTGATGGACATTGAGATCTCTTCTGCCACCGCGTTCATTTCAGCGGTTTCCGGTTTTGTTGCAGGAGCCGTGCATCCCGCGAGTAAAACCGATGCTGCAAGAATTCCAAGAATCGCCAGACCGGGAATTACCTTCATTGATCTTAAATTGCCGGTAAAACCCAATGAATATTTCCAGACAGGATAGTGCAACCGACCGGTATTGGTTACATCGTGAGCGGGAGTGCCGGAACTTCCCGCACAAGAAGATCGAAGTCAGCCGATCGGCTGCGATGGTTGGTAATCGCGACTTGCAGGTACTTTTTCTTCCTGAGGCTGACCGTTGAGGGGATCGCGATCGCCAGCGCCCGGAGTCCGGTCCCGGTCTACGTGTCCAGGCCGGTGATCCGGGTGTCATCCGGTTCCGTCACATAACTTTTGCCACGATGAGCTGAATCTCCGGCAATACCTGGATCTTAAACGCCTGAAGGGTCCGTTCATTCTTCAGTGATCCCAGCGAGTCGCTGAAATCTGTTAATTTTTCCGAAAGTCCCCTTTCTTTAAAAATATCCGGATACAGCAGGTTCGTCAGTTTTTTTGCATCTATCGATAGCAGGAATGCATCGACCGCATCTTCATCAACATATCCGGCGCCGATTTCAAACGGCTTGTGGTTGTCAAACCGGGTTGCAGACAGTTCCAGGGATTTTTTAATTATTTCCGGCGTGATGAGGGGCGGTGTGGTTATTCCACATCCATTCAGGAACCGGAAATACCGGGAGTACCAATCGCGTTCTTCTTTTGATCGCGACATGCGTATCGTATCAACGCCTTTTCCAAGATTGAATGCAGAACTGCTGCCAGAATGGGGCAACAAATCCGGATTCACTCCCGTATCGGCAATGCCGATCCGGGGACGCCGGATCGGTGCGCCGAAGGCACTGTCCTTGTCGGTTACGAATATGTCATTGACCAGTAACCGGAGATAACTCTGTAAGTACAGGACAAGCCGGCTTACCCGGGGTGCCGCAAAACTGGTCTCCGGCGGATATTTTATGGGAGTGTCAATATCCAGCGGAGATCCATCGGTAACGACCGTGGGACAGAGACCTCCGGGAGTCCCCCGGCTTGATGAGGCCAGCAATTTTTTCTGCTTGTCTGTGGCTCCCACAGAGATCACGGGGGGACTGGTTGCCAGGGGTTGCAGGGTTCCCTCTCCGGATACGCCATAATTGCCTGCAGCAACGATAACGGGAATATTTTTTGCATGGAATGCAAGACAGGTCATCAGTAACGGGTCATCCCCGGGAAGGGAATACGCAGGGCCGAGACTGAGATTGATAGCATCCGGGTCATAACCAGACAGGAAGTCGAGCCCCTTTAACAACCGGATGTACGATACCGAGTTATCGGTTGATCTTTTTTCTGTGCCATTACAACCGGCAGGTACTACAGCCTGATGAGGCAGAATAAAATAGGGAAGATGTTTACAGACTTCAGCTTCCGGAGGTAAGTCCCCGACGTTCATCCCGGGAGACAATGAATAGACATCAAATGTTTTCTCTTCTTCAATCATTCATTCACCACTCTGACTCCTTTTTTCCCATACACGTCCTGGATTATCATACGGTATTCTTCTGCATCACTTCCCGATGGTCAGGGTAATGGTATGCGTATCTTCCAGTTTACCCTTGGGACCGATGAACAGGGATATGCCACCCTCTTTGGTGATCTGGAACTGAAGCGTGATCTGGGCTTTCTCGAGATTATACGCAGGTGGCGTGGAAGAGGCTTCTTTGATCGTATTCTGGATGATGGTAATTGCTTCAGCTAACTCAGAAGCAATGTCCGGGAGGCTGAACAGTGCAATTCCTTTCTGGGGAGTGAGTGACAGCGAAATTGTCTGCACATCCTGTCTTGAATAACTCCCGGAAAGACTGAGGTTGATGGGTTTATATTCGAGTTTTCCATCTATGCCTTTCTGGATGATGGTTTTCAGTTCAAGATCGATCTTACTCACGGACAATCCGGTTGGTGTAATGGATTGCTGGATTGCACTTTTTACCGCCCTGACTATCGAGATCATTTCTTCCGACATGGAAACCGAACTCATAGCATTCACCTGTATCAGAATATACCCCATCACGTATATAAAATAATTTCTTTAATGGAAAGTATACTTTGAGGGTTGCCATGGTACGTATCGGGGGACTGGCGGACTAACCGGCGCCAGAGACGGGTGTCCCAAAGGTTGTATGAGGCAGCTCCCGGGTCGGCGATCTTCCGGTCGGGCTCGAGCCGCGGATCATGGTTTTCCTTCCTGAGAGGGTGTGATCCCGGATATCCTATCCGATAATCCCTCTCCTGCGTAATTCAAAATAACATCTCGCACAAGCGTCCACATCGGCCCCGGCATTATGGCTGCCGGTAAATTCCTCCTGGAACAACTGGAGGTGCAACTCGGTCAGGGTCGGCCACTTGTATCCATTCCCGGAGGACTTGGGAATCCTGCACCACGAGACAATCTCCCGGGGTTTCATGGTGCAGAATTTTTGTTTTTCCGCGAGCGTTGTTTCCAGCCGGCACCGCAGGAATTCCGTAGTGATTATCGGCAGATCGAAATCGACATTATGGGCAACAACCATTGTCGCCTTCGCGACATCCGCATTGAACTGCGGGAGCACCTTGTGGAGCGACACGCCTTCAGCTTTCGCCCGCTCGGTCGTGATCCCGTGAATCCTGGCAGCGTCCATGGGGATGGTGAAGTCCGTCGGGTAAATGATGAAACTGTTCTGACTTTCGCGGTTGCCCTCGTGATCGTATAACGACCAGGCCAGCTGGACGATCCGGGGCCACTTCCCCATATCGTTTGCTGCGGAGTATTTCGGGAGACCGGTGGTTTCGGTATCGATGAAGAGAAGCATCAGGTTTATTCCGGGGGGATAATATTTGGGATTGCCGAAAGGTACTGTCCGGGAACTATATTTTGGTCCGGGATTTCTCCTATCATTTCATACCCCGTGTTGAACGGGGATCGCGGGAGGCATCGCTGCCAACGCGGAGTCGTGATCCCGCCGGGGATTTGCTCTCCCCAACCCATCCCCCGGTCAGAAAAAACACTCCCGCCCATCAGCGAGGTCAGACGTGCCGGGGAGAATCCATCACGAACACGGGGCGGGGATCGGACCGTACATCCCATAACCCCCAGAAAATCCACAAGCATATTATCCTCGTGATACGATCCTACCCTTATGAAAAACAGTGCAAGTATTGTAGAAGATACAGAAGAGAACCGGCAGATATGCCGGAAGTACTGCGGAATATGCCCGACCTGCAAGCATAACTCCCTTGAAAAATATCAGCCGGATGTACTCTTCTGCGCACGTGGAGCATCATCGGCCCCGTCGCAGAAAGAGATGAACTGCTATTGTCCGGCCTGCGAAATCTATACAAAGCACAGCCTCGTCATCGGACATTTCTGCTTCAAACGAGAGTGATTTTTTTCCTGTTGCCTGCACGTGCAACAACGAGTGAATGCCGGCAATCGTGAGAACGCTCACCGGGGGAAGAACCGTTCCGCGATCCCGGTTTCTGACCGGACTCTTCATCCGGACAATGGTTCGCCAGGAGCGCCCCTGGGCAGGCAGGAACACCCGGACGATGGATGGAAACATCCCGGCAATAAAAAAGGGCAGGGGTTTATTCTTTTGTAACCGTAATTTTCCTGTAATCGGAGAGCCGGATGAACGGGTGGATCGTGCAGGTGTCGCATTCCCCCCGGGGGAGTCGGGAAGACCATCCGGGTTATCGGATCGTGGAGTGCCGGCTTCCCTATAAATTTTTTGACGTGTCTGATGCCAAAACCGGCTGAATGAATATTACGGGGATGGATGGCCGGAATGACTCATTTCAGGCAAAAAAGGGTTATGATTGTTTTTTAGAATTCATTTTTCTTGTGATATATCCGGCGATACGGTTCCGGACCCGCTTGCTCCCGATCACTGCTGATTTTCCCAGCTGGATCTTATTCTCTTCGAAATCCTTCGAAAAATACTCTTTCTGCTTAACCAGAAGTGCGGTACCGAGATTTTTAATATATGACGGTTTGATTCCCATGGATAATTTCTCCGGATGCTGTTCTCTCAATGGGGTGTGAGGGGATAATGATATGCATGGTTCGCAGCAATGGCCGGAGGATTCCCCCTCCCCATTGCATTGTTCGCCATGCATCCCGCCGGGATATCCCGGGGGTGTTTTACTCAGCCCGACACCGGCCCGGTTGCGGGATCAGTTTTTGGACTGCGTGATCATCATGTCATCGATACGGATGAGCATGACGGCGGTCTCCGATGCACTCTGGATGGACTGGCGCTTGGACCGGAGGGGTTCAATGACGCCTTCTGCGAGCATATCAACGACCTTACCCTCGTAGACGTTCAGGCCGAAATTTTTCCTGCCCGAGGAGTGGACATTCTTGAGTTCGACCAGCTTGTCGATCGGGTCAAAACCGGAGTTCTCCGCAAGGGCGCGGGGAATGGACTCGTATGCTGCAGCATAGGCCTCAATGGCAATCTGCACGCGGCCGCCGACGGTCTGGGCGTACTCGCGGATCTTCATCAGAAGTTCGGTTTCGACTGCGCCGCCGCCAACAACATAGGTACCGTCTTCCATGGCATCCATGACAACACGGGTGCCATCGACAACCGCCCGCTCAAGCTCGTCGAGCAGGTAGTCGCTTGTCCCGCGGAGCAGGATGGTCGTGGTCTTCGGGTTCCTGCACCCGGATATCCGGGTCACTTTGCCTTCGGTATCCTCTTCAACAAGATCGGCAGTCCCGAGATCCTTTGCCGTGAGCCGATCGGGTTTGTCGACGATAGTTGCATTGAGCGCCCGGCCCGCATACTTCATATCTTTCTCGGGCACGTCTTCGATTGCAAGGACACCGGCTTTGGCAAGATAGAACTGGGCACTATCCGCTATGCCCTTCTGGCAGAGAAGAACGTTTGCGCCGCTGCCAATGATCGCGTCAGCGAGTTTCTTTAATGCCTCGCGCTCCTGCGTATCAAAAGCAGTGATCTGATCGGCACTGGAGATCTTGATCTTCGATTTGACCTGGGTCTTGGTGATCTCCAGGGGAGTCGCGATGAGGGCGACTTTTGCCTTGACAATCTTTTTGGGCATTCCGTCATGGACCCGGGTCTTGTCGATGACCACGCCGCGGATCAGTTCGGCGTCGTCCATGGAGGGGCCTTTCTGCTTCTTGATCATCACATCTTCTTCGTCAACGAGCGTTTTGCCGTCAACGGTCTCGGCTACGGTCATGACTGCGTCGACAATGATGCTGTCAAGCTTGCCTTTCACCTGCTCGATGGATTTGCCGGTGATGGCGGTGTTGGCGATCTTGAGCAGGCTCTTCCGGTCCGTCGGATCGACCTTGAGCGAAAGACTGTTCACGATCGCAAGCGCCTTCTCCATACCCATGCGGTACCCCTCCGCGATGACGGTCGGGTGGATGCCCTGTTCGAGCATTGATTCGGCCTGTTCCATGAGAGCGCCAACGAGAATGACTGCTGTCGTGGTACCGTCGCCGACCTCTTCATCCTGGGCGCGTGCAACCTCGATCACCATCTTCGCGCCGGGGTGCTTCACCGCGATCTCCCCAAGGATCGTTGCACCATCGTTGGTGATGACGATGTCACCGGTAGACCCTACGAGCATCTTGTCCATGCCCCGGGGGCCAAGCGTTGACCTGACCGCACCGGCAATAGCCTTTGCAGCCATAATATTCGAGCGCTGGACTTCCTTCCCGCGAGTCCGGGTTGTTCCCTGCCTGAGAATGATAAGTGGCTGTCCGCCAAGCTGTTGTGACATGTACTACCTCACTGGTTGTATATTCGTTCCTGATATTCCGGCATAGCCGTTCGTACTCCCGGTATGTTACACCCGGTGTCGTGCACGCGTGACCGGGGATTTCCATCGTTCCCTGTCACGATTTTTTCGTAGGGATAGTGCCGGCCCGGCTGATGACAGCGGATCCCGGATAGCCCTGTAACGGTGAACACTTGGTTCGTGACTTCATATGTCTATCTATAGTGCGGGTTTTTCATCTGCCCGCTTTTCTGAACCAGAACGATAGCAATAAATCGCATCTGCTATCCTGCCGATGGGAAGGAGCGGGGGATCCTGGCTGAAATGTATCCTGCATACTTCACAAAATTCATACCAGCATGCCCTCACGCATTCCTTTATCATCAGGCAACGGGAGTATCAATTATGTCACCGCGACACGAACAAAAACCACATTCCCGTGACCCGCAGTCGCATCCCGGGTCACTGGATGGCCAGGACAAGGAACGCAACGAGGGTGATGCCCATCACCACCCTATGGATCACCAGCAGCCACACCTGCCCCACCACCCGCAGGTACAACCAACGCTTTCTCCACGGCATGATGCCCATTCCCATCCCCATGGCGATGAGTTGCCGGCCCATACCAACCCCCCGGGACCCATCAAGCCCTCCAAGAAGACAACGAAAACCGGGAAATCACAAAAATAACTCCCACACATTTCTATCCGGGAGATCGGGTATCCTCTCCCGGTAAGAGAACGAGTTCCGGTTTGTGATGGCTGTACCGGGAGATTGCGGGCAGATACCACCGGTTGAAGAGGGGGGATTTTCAATAGGCTTTTGGGAAGCCGGGAACCCGGTCCCGGCTTAATTCAAGAATCTCGTCCGTCTTATCCAGAAGGCCGGCAAGATATGTTTTTGCCCATTCCTCATGCTCATATTCCAGAAACGGGCGGTAGGATCCCTGTACGGTTGAATTCTCTTTGTCAAATCTCAACAGGCCAACCGGAGAACCGCCATTCTTCACCAGCTGGTCAAGTTCTTCAAGGGGATGCCTGCGTGAACTGAAGACAAATTTTGTCTCTGTTTCAAACCCGACAGCAATTGCAACGAGCCAGGCATGTTCTGATTCTGCACGCATCTCATTTACCAGGTCGGAAGTTTTTCTCATTTCTCACTCTGTTCCGGGAATTGCCGGTCATTGTTTAAATAATGCGTTCATGGGATGAGCAGCGGTACAGCCGGAAGCGGGTCAGATCAGGATGAAGGTTATAAAACCGGAACAATCCGGAAGAAGTATAGTCTTATGATACACCCCTGCCAGGGAACCGAAGGAAAAATGTTCCCTGAAAAATGATTTTTTTAGTTCCGGATGGATGAACATTTTCATCCGCATGAGTGAATCATAAAAAAAAGGTGATTAGGTAAAGTTCACTTCTAACCCATGGTTAGTATTGAGCCAATTCAGGTTTTTTTTAGATTTGCGCTCCGGAGAACACAAAAATACAGCCCCCCTCTTGCGCCGCCAGTCCCCGAGGGAGACGGGGCGCTATTAGCGATGCCTCGGCATTACCTTAATCGGGGGCACACACAGGTACAGGTAATACGGCACTATCGCAACCGGGGGATGCCCGAGCGGCGGGGGCGGAGGTTTGCCGGGGCCCCCAAGAGAGGTAATGAAAATTTTGTTTCAGGTTTATCGCACGTTTGGTGGATGTTACACAATCACCAAAAAAAGGTACGGATTACCGGCGCCGGATCACAAAAAGTCCGATGCCGAGAGTAAGGGCCCCGATCACGAACGCTGGATCGAACGGTGATTCCGGTGTGGGTGTTGGCCATGACGTGGGGACCGTCATTGTTGACCTCCGGATTGTTGTGACCGTTGTCACCGGTACCGTGGGGGTTGTCTCGGCATTCCAATCATAGGTAACCGGATTGAGCCGGGCATAGAAATCAACCCGCTGGCCATCGATGACCGTGACGGTACCCTTGTATTCATCGTACCCTTTCATCTGGATTCGCACATCCAGGGTTCCTGATTTCTCGGAGAAATACGTGATCTTACTGGTTCCGATCTTGACATTGTCCAGCCAGATCGTGGCGCCGCTCGGGACCGTCTCGAAATAGACCGTACCTCCGGTTCTTGCAGGAGTTGTTGCCGTGGGGGTTGCGGTTGTCGTATTTTCCGTTGCGGTATCGGCGGTTGCAATCCCTATCGGGAACAAGAGAAGCAGGAATACCAGACAGATAATGTGGGGAAATCGCTTCATGCCAGTACTTCCTGAACGATGACCTGGACGAACATGGTGCCGGAATCGGTGATTTTTTATCAACAGGGACGCCGGTTGTTCCCCGGGGGGCTCATTGTACAACTCGGTAAATTGTTGTAAAAAATATGGTTGCCGGCGCTCTTAAAATCATAGGATGTTTCCCGTCATCATCTCAAACCCGGGAATTCGGTCAAGGAGGGGCAGCCATAGCCAGGGGATGTAGTTTGTGGAACCCGGGATAATTTCGTACAGTGTCGATCGTTTTTACATCGACAAATGAGAGGGTACTGGCAGGTGCATCCGGGAGAGCCGGAACCTCCAGAAGGTGTTTGAAGTATGAGATTTTTTCAAGGATTATTCCAACGAGGTCTCACTGGATGGATGTGACTGTGATATGGTGAGACCCCGGAATACCACAAGTGTATTCTCTCCTGTTTTGAGCATATCCAGATATATGATTTCTGTCCCAATCATCGAACTGGCAATCCCGGGATGCCAACAGAGATCCAGATTTTTATTTTTATAAATCGGTTATTGTGGAACGATAGGATAGTGTCATTCCGGGAGATGTATAGGTGAAAGATTCGCCAGACTCCGGAAATGTTTCCATCGGAACACGCGTCGCGGAAGGGGGCTCAATCCCACGTACAGGACATTGCCTGGAGGCTGGTGAAGAAGAACACGATGAACCACCAGCCATCCCCATTGTTTAAAATCAGGGTACGTTGTCTAACCGGATCGCGTTTGAAAATTTTCACGCAGGAACCGGGGGGCCGACCGGGTCCCGCGTGAGGGTGCAGTCATGCCAGGGTGCGGGTGCAGCATCCACAAGCCCGCTGTCCGGTGTTATGCACCGGGAAACGATTGCCCCTCTGCCTGACCCCCATAGGGCATAGAGAAATGGAACTGCTCAATGACCCAGCGGCTCCCGGTGTTTCGCAACACCATTGTTGACCTGCCACGCAGGATCTGTTTCTTTGTCCCCTCAACCGTGAATGTGATAGTACATGTTGACGTTGCCCACGCAATCCTGCCTTCACCAGAGATCTTCCGGTCTGAAAATTCCACCAGCAGAATGGTTGCCTGGCTCATATCACGCTTTATCTGCCGGATAAAGTCCTTATGATCCGCGATCACTTCATCCGGTCCACTGCCAAATCCGCTGATATCGGGGGAGAATAACGCCGATAGTGTTTTTTTGTCCTTCTTCCGGTATGCGGTGCCATAAGCAGCCATGGTCTCTATTACTTCTGCATTCTGGGTTTCCGTCAGTGTCATAATACTTAGTGATTATTACCGATCAATTATCTTTTTTGGTTTTTTTACCGGAAAACGAAGGGAATACCTGAACATGATACGATACCCGGTTTTGTCAGACGGGCTGGGAATGAGGGGGAAATTTCAAAGATATTCGGAATACCCGCCATCTGTTTGGATTACGGTATTCTACCGAGCATGGTTTTCAAACAGACCCTCCTAAAAATTTCAATCGCGATCATGAGGTGTCAGTTGGGGAGGCGATTGCAGGATAATTATCCTACAATCGGGTTGAACATCCTACAATTGCGATGTCCGGCGTGAGAGGGTTTGCTGATCAACCAGACCCTGCATGAAAAAATGCGCAGGGGGCAAGGGTTGCGTAAAATTTTTATCGCGGATCGATTGCGAGGCTGATAATGCTGCAACGATTCACTCAGGTTTTTAGAAGGTGGCGTTCACTACCGATATTCACGGAGGAATTATGAGAGAAGCGCGGGGATCAGGAGATCGGGGCGAATTCCTTTGGGGAACCAGCCTGGGAACAGGCATATTCGCTGCCGCGGGATGGGAAATCTACTGAATTTTCCGGTATGCCCCTTTTGGAACAATCATCTCGAACCGTGCACCCTGGCCGAAAATACCGGTTTCCCGGATGGAGATATCGGTAATACCCAGGATCTCACGGGCGAGGAAGAGACCCAGACCGGTATTTCTCCCAAAACCTTTCTCGAACAGATGCTTCCTGAATTCATCCGGAATGCCCGTGCCATCGTCCTCACAGACCAGGTGGAGTTCACCATCCATCTCCTGAAGGGCAAATGCCATCGTCTTCACGTGTTCGCCATGACGGATGGCGTTATCAATCAGGTTGTAAATCACCTTCTCAAAGAGAGGATCGGTAAAGATTTCCCAGCCCGGATCCGCTACCTGGATCGTGATGCCGGGACACGAGTATGCTGCCACCACCTGTCGGATAGAGACTGCCGGGTTCAGCCAGATGGGGGACTGGATCCCGATCTCCTGGTAATCCCGCATAAACTCGACATGTCGGTTGATGGTTGCAACAATGTCGGTGCACTGTCCGAGATATCCGGTTGTCTTTGTATCGGTCACTTCATCCCCGGCAAGGGAAAGATACGCATTCAGGGCGGTAAGTTTGTTGAGGATATCGTGCCGGGTGATGCTGTTGAGCATGCCCAGTTTTTCCAGGGTCTGCTGCATGGCATGTTCGGTCTTTTTCCTCTCCGATATATCGACAAGGATGCCGCGGATACCGGTACAGCGGTTGTTCTGGAGAACACGCGTCGTGTATACCAGACAGGGGATTCGTGTACCGTCGCGTTTCATGCAGGTATACTCGTGTCCCGCGGTCGTCCCCCCGCGTGCGATCATTCCGATGCCCTGCCTGACCGGTTCCCGGTCCTCGGGAATGATATGGTCGAACAGGTTCAGGCCACGTTCCAGATCCCCACGGGTATAACTGAAGAACCTGAGGCTGTTGTCATTGACAAGGGTTAATTTTCCGGTGAGGTCGCATTCAAAGACAATCTCCGGGAGGAGATCGATGAATTCGCGGAATTTTTGCTCGCTTTCCTGAAGGGCTTCATTTGCCCGTTGCAGATCCCGCGTCCTTTCCTTCACCCGCTCTTCGAGCTTTGCATGTTCCCGCTGGTAGGCCAGGTCAAGCCCGAATTTGTAGAGGGAGATCTCGATCTCGGTCTGGAGTGCCCGTTCAGATAGGGGTTTGATGAGGTAGCCGTACGGCCGTGTCTTTTTTGCCTGCCCGACAAGTTCGGGCTCCGCGTATGCCGTAAGATAGATAATCGGGATATTGTGGGTAGAATGGATCTTTTCAGCGGCATCTATCCCGGAGAGTTTTCCTGCCAGGTGGATATCCATCAGGATCAGATCAGGTACTCCGGCCTCCACGAGATCGATTGCCTTTTCCCCGGTAGAGGCCACTCCCGCTACCTGGTATCCGAGAGTAGTGAGAACCGTTTGTATATCCAGTGCGGTGATCGCATCATCTTCAACGATCAGGATAGTGTTCTTCGCCATGTAACCTGCTCCATGGATATTGGCAGACATTCTACTTTGATTTTTTCAGGACCGAAATGCCGTGGCCTCCGGAGAGGCGATGGGGAGCCGGACGAAAAGAGTTCGTTCGTCATTTTTCCTCATCGCTGACATACAGATTGATTGCCGATCTCGGTCTTTTGCCGGTTTACGGTGATTGTTTCATTGGTAGATTCTGAAATGCCAATCCGAGAAATCTTTGATCCATGATCTGACGCTTTTGGGGGCCTGAGATCCTGCCGTGGAGGGCGGTCCTGGTAGCGAATCCTCAGGATTACCGGAAGAATCACGCGATAGTAGAGAATTATCTGCATTTGGCGTCGCAATACGTCAGGTTCACGAGGGGACCCGGAGTGCAGGTGGGGACAATCGTCGTTTGCTTTCAGTGAGAGATCAATCTTCGAGAACACGAGGATACGTCTGGCAGGTTTTTGGCATTTTCATGCCGGGATGAGAGATTATACGCAGAGGCTGATGAAAGAGCACTGACTGCCCGGGAGCTGATGAAGTATGAGAAGACGTTCCAGGAATTATTCCAACGAGGTCCCACCAGAGATATGACTGGGATAATGGTGAGACCCCGGAATACTCTAAAGAGTATTCTCTCTGGAGTTGAGCACCCCACGATATATGATTTCTGTCCCCATCCTCAAACTGCCAGTTCGATTATTGGGACAGAAAAAATAAGCAATGTTTTTTCAAAAACCAATTCTCATGTCGAAAAGACTGGGAGTTGTTGCGATGATGCTTCTGTTGATTGCATCATTCGCAGGAGTATCGGCAAATGAACAAGTATCTGCTGTCAGCAACGGAGGTTACAGCGTTGAACCGGTATACGATACCGGCAACGATTTGATACGAATCCAGTCGGTTTATGCAACGATAACCCAGGGCACGACAAACTGGCATACAAAATCCGTTACCTCCACCATCACTTCATTGAACGTGGATCTGAACTGGGGTACTCCAGCGAATTCACTCCGACTGACCGTGTATTCTCCGGATGGGTACACGTTCGGTCCCTACTATGACAGTTATGACGGTTCAAATAACGGGCGTATCAACCTGAACATCATCAACAATGATGGTATTGCAAAGGGAACCTGGTATTACGAGGTGTACGGCTACAGTGTCACAGGATCACAAGGTTATTACATCTGAATTGAGATGTATCATTAAATGAGACATCCATCAATTGTCCTCTTTTTTCTGCTGATGGTTGGGGTCACTGTCGCAATAGTCCAGGGAGGCTATTCGGTAGAACCCTATTCACCCCAGAGCGGGCCTTCAGATATGCTTGGCGCCGACAGTACAATCTCTTTTTTTGAACTTCCGCTCTGGATCCAGATTGTCTGGTTCCTCGGCGTTCTTGGGGCAATGGCTGGGGCGATCAAATTCGGACCCCTTGTTTTAGGAAAAGTCAGGGCAGTCCTGCACAATAAAAACCGTATGGTCATACTGGAATATATTGGGTGCAATCCCGGGTGTACTCTTGCAGATCTTTTAAAAAATACTGACATGAACCGGGGAACCGCCAGGTATCATCTTTG
The DNA here is from genome assembly GCF_028679125.1 of Methanoregula sp. Classification (GTDB taxonomy): domain Archaea; phylum Halobacteriota; class Methanomicrobia; order Methanomicrobiales; family Methanospirillaceae; genus Methanoregula. The sequence continues at coordinate 104,832 of NZ_JAJRCG010000005.1, forward strand.
CCTGTTACTCATCCAACAAAAAGTAATCAGGAAGAAAAACGGGAAACTGAGTTACCTGTTCACCAATGGCGGGATACAGCTCAACAGAAAACAAGTCTACGGATATATCATGAATCCCTCAAAGCGGGAGATCATGGATACAATTCTCGGCACGCCGGGCATCAGTAACAAGGAACTTGCCGAGCGTCTCGAGGTTACCCAGAGCACGATCTCCTGGCATCTCCAGCCGCTCCTTGACGAAGAGATGGTTGTGACCCGGTGGGACGGCAGGTACCTGAACTACTTCGTTTCCCCAAAGACGGAGGATATCCTGAATGAATATCGCAAATAAAAGCGTATATCACCCTTTTTCTCTGTTTTAACGGGATGGATGGGAAAAATATTTGGTTCATGATCAGGCTTTTTTCAGAGGCGACTGACCCGTTCCATACCTATAACCGATGACAACTGTAATCAGCAGTATGAGCAGCACAATGGATTTTATTTCCCTGATCCGACCAAAACGCCTGGATTTTCTTACCACGATGACACCAGAAGAGCAGACTGCGATGGAAGAGCACCGGGAATATGTCAGGAACATGATTGCACAGGGACAAATATTCCTTGACTGCGGTTCTCCGGATGGCACAATCGGGATACTCATTTATCGTGTGGATTCCGCAATCGAGGCCCGGCGTCTTTTTTATTCCGACCCGGCAGTCATCGCAGGCATCGGGTATCCCGAGCTGTACCCGCTGACTATCGGGCATCTTGCAGCCAGCTGAGCGGTTCGTCCCGTATGTTCCGGCGCAGCCCTGAACCGGGGTAGTCAGACCCCGGGGTCAGACCGATGGCAGCAAAATGAGGTATTTGTGAAAAGACACTAAAAAAACATCATGACGGAAAAACGAACGTGCGATAAATGTGGGAAAGAGGCGATCGGGTTCCAGTCAATCGGTTGCTGTTTTGCGTATGTCTGCCAGGACCATGCCGAAAGTCTCCTCCTGGACTTAAAACCCGGGGAGAAGAAGTCATCCGGGGAGTGTTACGTTGAACGATTCGATACCGATGAGCGCTGATCATTTCCCCCGACCTCCACCATCAGCAAGACCTTCCGCTGAATACCTGTAAATTCCTGTCATTCACCCATACTCTTATCATCACCTATCCCTACTTCGCAGTATGTCCTTCAGACATGTGAAAAGCGTGATACTCGTCACGCTCCTTCTCCTTCTTGCCGTACACGCCCAGGGTCTTGAGCCCGGCAGGATCGTCGTCCACTCAACGCCTTCGGGCGCAGTCGTGTGTATTGATGCGGTGTACTGCGACACCACGGATGCAATTTTCACGGTCACCGGCAATACCTGGCACTCGGTCATTGTTACGAATAAAGGGTACGTGGAATGGTCCGACACGGTCTTTGTGAGCTCCAACCAGAACCGCGTGGTTAACGCAGAGATGGAACTCAACCCGTCTGCCACCGTTATCCAGGTTGATATCACACCGGGCGGCGGGACCATCTGCCTCGACACCAGCCAGTGTCACGCGAACGTTGGAGCGGGAAGCAGCTCCGGCAGCACGCAGTTTACGGGAGCCAGCGAAGGATATCACACAATAACAGTCGAAAGCCCGTCCGGTTACCTGGATTACTATACGCCGGTGTACGTGTATCTCGCAAAGACCACGTATGTCACCATTAATTTGAAACCCCTTATCTCCACGGTAACCCACATCACTCCCGTTGTTACTCCCACCAGGGGAACCGGTGTAGTCCGGGTCTACGTGGACCAGACGGGCAGCACCATCTGCCTTGATAACACGGACTGCAGGATAAATGTTGGCGGGACTGCCGCGGGATCCGGCACGACACTTTTTACCAATGTAACGGCGAACTATGCGCACTCGATCAGTGTTACCGCGGACGGGTACAGACCCTATGCAACCCAGGTCACGGTAAGCAAAGACCTGGTCACGACCGTGGATGTATCCCTGCAGCCGCTCGCGGTTGATACAACCACCACAACGACTGGCACACCCGTGGAACCCACCCTCCTGCCATCCCGGGCCGCCGGGCTTGATGCGTTACCGGTACTCGGGGCACTCGTCCTGTGCGGTGCGATCTTCCTGTTCCGGAAAAACGGCAGATAATCCTTTTTTATAGAGTGCGGTGCGAAGAACTGCCGGCTGCAATCCGCCCTGTCGGGCCGGTTCACGCGATCCTGCCGGACAAGGGAGACCGGTTAAAAAATTTGATCGCAATCCATTGATCATCGGGGTTCAGGGAAGGATCGAAAGGGGAGGATCGGTCTTACGCGTACGAGGTAATCCAACGATAAAAAGATCTATTAGTCAGGATCGTGAATATTTTACCATGTTTGAATCCAATAAACCGACAGTAGAAGACACCGAAGAGAACCGGGCAATCTGCAGGCAGTACTGCAAAAATTGCCAGAACTACAAGAAACACAATCTGGAACAATTCCAGCCAAACGAACTGTTCTGCGGATGCGGCCAGTCGTCAGAAACGGGCATGAAAGTCATTGGCTGTTTCTGCCCGGCCTGCCCGCTCTTCACGAAGTACCATCTCCGCGGCGGGTATTTCTGCGTCCGACGCTAGATCTTTTTCTTTGATTATCATTTTATATTCACCCCGTGCCGAAGATCCCTGAAGACCCGGACAGGGAGTAGTAAATCTCTTAAAACCGCAATTGCGGGAGATCACAGCTGAGACAAACGTGCCCGAACGATATTCCCGGTCAGAGAAGGCACGTGTTGAATGGGATCACCGGATCGTACCTGCACGACATATCGACACGAAAGGTTGAGACCGGTATTTCACATCATCATGCCGTGATCCTCCCGGTAAAAACCGGCTCATGGATCCGGGCACGTTTCGTCCGGGACAATTTAATAATCCCTTTATCGATGCAGGTGCAACGTCCATGCCATGGAACCGGCCCCGGCAGATAATCCCGGAAACGGGTATATGCTCCTGATCGTTTCAATCGCGCTCGCCAATTTTATGGCAGCATTCGATTCAACGATTGTCACGACTGCACTTCCGGTGATTGCAAAAATCTTCAGCCTCCCGGCATCAATGGCCAGCTGGGTGATCACCGTGTACGTGCTGGTCATGGCTGCGTGCGTGCTCGTGTTCGGCAAACTCTCCGACGTGATCGGGTACAAGAAAGTGTTCCTGTACGGGTTTGCTCTTTTCACGGTCGCATCGTTCGCCTGCGGGTTCATCCCGGAATTTGTCAGCTCCTTTCCCGTCTTCCTCATCTCGCGTGCCGTCCAGGCCGTTGGTGCGGTCATGTTCGTGTCCGTGGGACCGGCCATGATCACTGCCTATGTTCCCCTGGCGCTGAAAGGCAAAGCAATGGGTACGAGCTTTGCGTTTGCAGCCCTCGGGATGACTCTTGCACCGGTGGTCGGAGGGCTGCTCACGCAATACCTCTCCTGGAACTGGATCTTTTACATCAACATCCCCATCGGCATTGTCGCCCTTCTCATCGGGGCAAAGGTTATCCCGGCAATGGAAAGTAAACCGCTTGCCCCCGGTTTTGACCGTGCAGGTGCCCTGCTCATCGCTGTCGGGCTTGCATCGCTGCTCTATGCCATGACCGAAGGGCCGTCCGCCGGGTGGACCGACCCGGTGATCCTTGGATGCCTGGTCGTTGCGATTCTCGCGCTGTGCGCCTTTGTCCGGTGTGAGCTTACCGCTTCCGACCCGCTGCTCGACCTTCGCCTGTTACAACAGAGAAATTTCTTCCTTACGAACATGGCGATCGTTCTTGTGATTGTCGCTAATGTCGGAATTCTCTACCTCTTCCCCTTCTATCTCCAGCTCGTGCAGGGGTATTCCCCTTCGGTTGCCGGGCTGATCTTCACGTCGCTCTCGGTAGCAGTCATGGCCGGGGGGATCCTGGGCGGAATGCTTTACAACCGCGCCGGGGGGCGTAGGATCAACATCGTTTCCGGGCTCCTGGTCCTTGCAGGGTATATTCTCCTGATCGGGATCCGGCCGGATTCACCGGTCTGGTTCGTGGTCCTCTGCCTGGTCCTGATAGGTCTGGGTTTTGGCATGCTCCTGACCTCAGCATCGACCATGACGATGACTGCGGTCCCGAAAAAATACCAGGGCATGGTCTCGGGGTTCATCTGTCTGGAACGGTTCGCACCGCTGACCCTCGGGATAGCACTCTTCACCATTGCATTTGTCGGGGGCATGAACGCGGTTGCTCCCGGTGGGGGGATTGCATCGGCGGCTCTCGTGAATATCAAAACTGATGTGCTCGTAGCCGGGTTTTCGCAGGCATTCCTGTTCGGGTGCATTGTCAGCGTCGTCCTCCTCGCGGTTGCTCTCCTGGCACGCCAGGAGGTTCATCCGGATTACCAGCCCTCTGGCAATCAGAAGAAGTCCTGAGAAACAACCACCCACTTTCCCAGGGGATATCCTCCCATCATCGTATCCGTTTACCTGACCGAGGACCTTGCTCCCGGTATTATGAACAGTATCGTTAAGCAGGCTCAATTCAGGGATTGTTCATACGATACACAGGTTCCCCATGGTAATCGAAAAAGCCAAAAAGAATTATTCCGCATATTCACCGGATCTCCCGGGCAGTATCGCAACCGGCAAGACCCTCGATGAGACAAAAGGGGGGATGACCGACGCGGTTGCGATGCACATCCCATCGTATGTTGCCAGCGGATAAAAAAAATTAAAGAATTCTGCTGCCGGCTTTTGGGCCCGGCTGGCATTCGAACACCTCGGTAATCTTCACGATTATAAGGGAACGTGCAGGCAGGGCCGGATTTTTTTTATTGATCTTCTCCTTCATCAGATCGAAATCCTTGCCACTGGTTTTGATGGTTGCGTTACCCTTGATCTGGAAGCAGCCCTTGATCTCCGGGCCCCAGATGTAGAGAGCGATCTTCGGGTTTGCACGAAGATTTTCCAGGGATTTGTTCATGAAATTGTCCACAATCCAGATCGTATCGTCGCTGATGAGCTCAACAACGCCAATGGGAACGACATTTGGCGTACCCTCTTTGGATGCAGTCGCAACCGGGAAGATCTTCATCTTGCCAAACGCTTCTTTCATTTCTGCGGATAGTTTTACCATGGTAAATTCCTGTGATGAATCCTGTTCTGATACGTACAGTCCGGCACGGTCAACGATGATATCAGCAACGGCATTTTCTGTCGAGCCGTCAGGGTTGTGGGTTCCGCATCCGAAAAACAGGCACCCTTGACTGCTTTTTGCAATGCTTCAACCTTTGCCTTCGATACATCGTTTCCCGTGTGTTTCAGGGCGGCATTTTTTTCGCCGGACATTAGTCTGGTTGTTACAAATATATACTTGAGCGTCATTAAAATATACAAAAGATTCCGGTACAGAAAAATGACCCTCACGTTCAACAGGGGATATGCTGAAACAACGGTGGAATAATCATGGGTGCAGCACTGGGTACATTGAGCGAAATCCGCGAACTGAAAGCGGAGATCACCGGGCTCCGGACGGATCTCAGGCGGTTCATCGAGCGGGCAAACCAGCAACATGTCGAGAATGTGCTCGGGGATTTAAAGAAGAATTATGCCGGCCTGTTTTCGGATCACCAGGTTGAAACTGCCAGGACTGATCTCTCAGCGCACATGGTCGGCGATTGCAGGATGCGGGAGAAATGTTATGGCGTATTCATGGAATTTCTTCAGAATACTTCCAGGCATATCAAGGAGGGGCACGTTCCGGATGAGATCATCCAGTCGTACCGCGAACAGATGAAGACCCTGCGGAGCAAGGGACAACACGACAGGTGCGACACGTGCTTTACCGAAGTCCACCGCCTCTTTGAAAAACAGGTTGACCTCATGCAGTCACTCGGGATTTACCAGAATGCCGCAGACCGCACGGGGACTGCTGCAGAAATTGCTGATGAATCGGTGGTGAAGGATCTCCTCGAACCCGTGGCAAATGTCCAGCGGTTTTTGATCCTCAAATCACTCTCGGTCCAGACCCGGACATTTTCTGATATCTCCCAGTTGACCGGCCTTAAGGGAGGCAACCTCCTCTTCCATGTCCGGAAACTTACTGATGCGGGGATGATTCTCCAGCGACACGAGAGGGGAGATTATATCATCACCGACAAGGGATACAAGACGCTCGTAGCAATCTCGGAGCTCAGCTGCCGGATTAACGGGAATTGAGTGGGACACCGGGCTCTTCTTCAGAGAAAACACGTGCCCCGGTCCAGCCGGTCGCAATTGCGATCTTTTCGGGAAGTTCGACCGGAGAGACTCTCATGGTTCCAGCGCTGGATCATAAAAAAGTGATTTTGCCGGTCGGGGACTTCCACAAATGGGACGCGATCGTATCCTGGGACCGGGAGATGGCCGGAAAGATGGACGTGTGAGTGTGAGTGGAAAATTTTTTAGGATATTTGTACAAATCCTGTGCAGATGACGGGATGCCAGAAAATAACAGGTACACGGGAGAAAGAGGTTGAGATTCTCTCCCGGGTGCCTGTTCTCGTGTATCTTCATTCCGGTTAAGATGTCTTCTTGTTGGCCCTGTCAGAAGTGATGTGCGATCACATCCTGCGAATAGGATCTCTCCCCCGGTGCACAATGCCGGGGTCATCGAAATTTTTTATGGATTCGCGATAATCAGACTCATCCCATGAAATGTGCGGATGCTCCTGCCGGTTTTTCGTGCAGGGTTTTCCTGATTGATAACTCACGGGACTGTTTTGCGGTTACCCAGGCACGAAGGGCTTTAAAATCTTCTGGGTGCATGGGTTCCGGTTCATTGAATTTCCCGGATGCACACCGGGTATAAATGATATCCTGGATCTTTGTTGTCCTGACGAACTGCATGAGATACCTCGTCATTTGTCACTGATCCGCTCGAGATCACAGAGCCGTACGGATCGATATGCAATCCCGTTGACCGTGTGAGATCGTTCTGGCACATCTGAACGACGGGAATTACCCTCAAGTTCGTTAACCAGATAGGTAAGGTTTGCAAGAGCGGTTCCCATCCCCCGGATTTGAGCTGTTTTGTCCTGGTCGTGCCGGCACTCCAGGTACAGCGATTCCGTTTTTTTCACCAAAATATCGATATGGTTCCTGCATTCCTGCAACGAATCCGTGTACGATCTCCGTATTTTTTGGGGCATTGTTGATACCATCAGTGATATGCCTCCTTGTTGGTTGGTGGAGATCACCTCTTATGCTCCATTGTCGGGCGATTTCCCGGATGATTGGTCCGGGTATTGCCCACCCAACCCACATATTTCATTTTTACACTATATACTTAAATTAATTTCTATATAGAGGTTATAGGGATCTATTGTTTTTCACCTGGTGAAGAGAGACCCTATGCACCATTATGGCAGAATGCCGGTCCTGACGATCAGCAGGAGAAATAGCTGATTGTATCTTCCCCAGGAGTTTGATCCTGGAAAAATTCCCCCCACATTCTCCCGACCGGTCACCTGAAAGAAAATACTTCTCAGGGGGTATTAACAAGCCAGCAGAGATAATTTTTAACGCCATAAATGTCCCCCAAACGGAACGCCCGTATCCCGAAGAGTATATCAGTCCTGCCCGAAAGGCGATCGACCTCATGAAGGCAAAACAGTACACTGCCGACCATATATCCCGGTATATCACGGGCCCTGATTTTCTGGGGAGCCGGATACTGTCACACGTGATCACTGTTGGAGAACTGGAACCTGGTATCTCCAATCCGGACTCAAAATGACGTGGGATCAGTCATTGACCGGATGCGTTACCTCTCTCTTTTCCCGGTTCTCACACTACCCGCACAAACTTAAAAACCGGAAACCGGATACAGGACAGAAAAAAAGGGACGGGGATTTATTCTTTCGTCAGCGTGACCTGCCAGCTATCGTGTGACAGGGCAAGTTCCGGATCTGTTGTGCAGGTATCGCAGACGATTTTTGGGGACTGGAGTGCTCCGGTATGGGATGTCGCCGTGCCCGGGTCCGGGACGAGCGGGATATCGGCATCCCGCTGGATGATGTAGCGGTACGGGTCGAGGTTCTCAGAATAGTACTGTTTATACTGCTGCCGCTCGGCATCGGTCGCGTTGTACGACCACTCGGCTCCCTCGGCAACGGTCACATCGTTCGGGATCCAGCCATAGCCTGGCAGATAGTATTCCGACCAGAAGTGGTCGCCCCCGTAACCGGGAACCATTTGCCTGCCACCAGTGGCCCGGGCTGGGATACCGGCAGCCCGGCAGAGGGCGGCAAAGTACATGCTCTGCGTCCCGCAGTCGCCAAAGCCGGTGGCGAGGATATAATCCGCTTCCGGCAGGCCCATGGCATTGAGCCGGTCATGGGGAATGAGGCTGTAGGGACGGTTGATCACGTACCGGTAGATCATCTGCGCCTTCCTGTACGGGTTGGTCTCGTTCCCGACAATTCCTCGTGCAGTCTCCACGAGTGCCGGTGTCACCGCGATGTTCCATCCCGAAGCCGTATATTTCCGGTACTCGGGGTCGCTCGTATTGTAACTCCCGACCTTGTCGGGATCGATCACGAACCGCTGCTCGTACGCGGTGAAGCGGAACTTCGCACTGACGTTTATGAAACTGCCGGTAACCGACTCCAGCGGGATTTCGAGATACGCAAGCCCGATGTCCGCGCCCGTGCCGGTCGTTGACCTGACATACGCGGCCGGTTCAATGGATACAATGGTGACGTTTTGCTGGGATGCCGTTTCGATGGGCAGGGGGATCCAGAGGCGGAGGGTCCCGCTCTTCGGGAGTATTCCGGTCGGGATGCTGAGCGTTTCGGTCCCGTCCCAGGTGACGGGGTGAACATAATTGCCGGTCTCCTGCCCTGCGGGTGCGAGGGCATAGGGTGTCAGCTGGTCATAGAACGGGGTCTCGTTTATGGCAAGCAGTGTCTTCCGCATGATATCCAGGTTGTGGTACTGGATATTCGGGCCCGTGCTCTGGAAGTACCAGGTCTCGCCATCGCTCTCGATGCACTGGCTCTGGTTGCAGGCAAGCCACGAGGCCTTCCGTTCTGCCGGAATGCCCGGGAATTTTGTATCGATCATCGAGACGATCTGCGAACGGTTGTAGGGGAATTCGCTCGTCATCTGGTGTGCGACCGTGGCACGGTACCGTGCATGCAGCGCCGCAGTCGCGTTCCCGGCAGCGGTGTAGTTCTGCTGCGCAAGGGAGAAGAGCCGTTCGGCGGCATGGAGGTTGTTGTTCTGGAACTCGTGTTCTCCCGAAAGGAGAAGGGTATCGCCCGGTGATGCCGTGACGAGAACCGGCGCGGTTGTGCAGCCGGCGAGAAGCACACAGAGACATACCAGGAGGAGAGTTATGACAAGGATTCGTTTCATGGGGCACCAGTCTGGAGATATATACCGGACGGAACGCCATTATAATTAACGTTGGGAAATGATCTTTGTGTCGATCCCGGTGTGCGGGAGACCGGACCCGCAAAAAGGGGGAATTATTCCTTTGTGACCGTGATTTTGAATCCGCGAACGAGAATATCATCAGATTTTCTCGGCAGGAATCGCAGGCGATCTTCGGTACCTGCACCCACCCGAAATGCGGGACTACCGCATTCTTCTGATCGAGGTGTGCCAGAATTTTTTTTAGGAGATTGTGTAACATCCACCAAAAGTGCGATAAACCTGAAATAAAGTTTTCATTACCGCTCTTGGGGGCTCCGGCAAGCCTCCGCCCCCGCCGCTCGGGCATCCCCCGGTTGCGATAGTGCCATATTACCTGTACTTGTGTGTGCCCCCAATTAAGGTAAAGCCGAGGCATCGCAATGCGCCCCGTCCCCCTCGGGTGACTGGTGGCGCAAGAGGGGGGTATGGTTTTAAATTAGTGGCTCATATTGAGGAATCACCTTTTTTTATAATCACCTGCCAGCACCCGGTGCCTGCGACGCATTGATCCCGATAAAGGTGTACAGGGCATTTACCCCGGGTTTATGGCCAAGGAATTCCTGTAAGAGTGCATTCCCGTCCTCCGTGTTGCCCTTTGAGAGGATATCCTGCCGGAACTTCGTGCCGGTAGTCTGGTTCGTCATCCCGTCCTTTTTGAATTCGTCCACAATATTGAGGGCATACACTTTCGACCACATATACCCGTAATAGCCCGCATCGTACCCGCCCATGAGATGAGTGAACGTTGCCGGCATGTGCGTCCCGGCCGTCAGGGATTTGCCGTTCACCTCGGCAAAGGTGTCGGTATAGATGGCTGTCGCGTTCACGGGGCCGTCCGAAGTATGGAGACGCAGGTCAAAGAGAATGAAGACCAGTTGCCGGCTGAAATCATACCCGTTTCCGGCATTCCTGGCAGCGATGACCTTGTCCCGGAGCGTTGCCGGGATCTTCTCGGAGGCATTGGTGTAATGGCCGGAGATCGATTCCAGTACCTGCGGGTCGTACACCCATTCCTCCAGCGTCTGCGACGGGGTCTCCACAAAGTCCCACTCCACGTTCGTCCCCGACAGGGTGCCATACGGGACATCGGAGAGCATGCTGTGCATGGCGTGGCCGGTCTCGTGGAAGAGTGTTGAAGCATCATCAGGGGTCATGAGCGAGGGTTTCTCCGCGGTGGGTGCGGCAATATTGTCAACAATCACTACAACCGGCAGCACGACAGTCCCGTTCCTTATCCGGTGGTTGATGATCCCGGACTCATAAATGAACTGGTGCTTGTTCTCCCGCGGGTAGAGATCGAGATACAGGTACCCGACCGTTGCATTGTCGGAGACATTGCTCACCCGGAAGAGCCGGACTTCCGGAGACCAGACGTCCGCCCCCTTCACCTCGTCAAAGTGTATGCCGAACAGGGTACCGTACGTTGCAAACATTCCCTGCACCACGGTATCAGCCGGGAAGTACTCCTTCACTTCGTTCTCGTCATAGGCAAAGGAGCGTTTCTTCTGCTCGTTCTGGAGGTAGACCACCTCCCACGGGTCAACAGCCGTTGCAGACGGATCGTATGTCTGTTTGATCTTCAGGAGTTCAGCCATCTCCGCACGGTTCTTCTCCTGCAGGGGCTCTTTCATGGATTCGACGAATGCCATGACCGTGGCCGGGTTCTCTGCCATCCTGCCATCCATCTGGTAATCGGCCCACGTAGCATACCCGAGTTCCTGCGCGATCGTGCGGCGCAGACCGACCGCTTCTTCGAGAAGTTTCGTATTCGTTTCCGCCTGGCGGCTGTTGTAGGCATCGTACATCTTCAGCCGGGTCAGGTTCCGGTCGGCATTGGTCATCACGGCCGTGTAATCCGGGATCTGCATTGTCACAAGATACGTGCCGTTCGCGGTCCGGCTGAAAGCCGCAAGGGTATCGGCAGGGACACCGGCAAGATCTTCCTGCGTGAACTCAAGCGTTGTGGTATCGTTGTTCAGGTTCGCATTGAACCGGGTCTCGATTTTGTTCAGGTCTGCCCGCAGGGCCCGGACATGGGAGAGCCGGTCATCGGGGAGATCGAGGCCGTTCTTCTTAAAAGTCCTGACAGTCACGTTATAGAGCCGCGATTCGCCGGGCGTCCTTGGGGAGGCATTCTGCAGGGCATTGTACAGGTTGCGCCGGGTCATAACCTCATCCATGAAGTTCTGCGACGATTCCTCAACTGCCATACCCTCGGCCATGATGGCCGGGTCGGGATAGACATATCCCATCTGGATGAGCGGGGAGATGGTATCGTAGTAATCCGAGACTGCGGTATCGAATGCGATGAGGGTATTGTCCGTTGTGCGCTGCTGCGGGGGGATCGCGGCAATAGCCTCAAGTGATGCATTGGCGGCTGCCTGCGCTTCCGTGGCGAGCCGGGTGATCTCCCCGGGGGCGTAATGCGCCCGGATCGGGGCGGTTGCGTTTACCGGCGTTACCAGGGACGATCCTGCCGGGGGAGGGGTTGTGGCAGCCTGCATGCACCCGGACGCGGCGACGGCAAGAATAATGAGGACTGCACAGGCAATGTGACAAAAATTTCCGTGACGTTTCGCTGCATTCATAAAATTCATCCGTGATTGTCTGATTCATACGGCGATCCTGATAAATGCATGCGTTTTTTGGCCGGGGCCGAACGGGGGAAATAAAAAAGGAACGGTGCCGGTATATTCCGGTTACCGGGTTATTCAGAGAATCTTCTTCCCCGCATCGGCGCCGGGCTTCACCTGGTACACATCGGTAATCTTCATGACCACCGCGGACTTGGGCGCCAGGTCGGTCCTGATTGTCTTTACCCACGCGATATCCTGCTCGAAGATCGCACCGGATGTATGAATGGTCACTTGTCCCTTGAGCTGGAAGCCGCCCTTCGATCCCCACCATGATACGGCAACCCGGGGGTTCTCTTTCAGGTTCTTCAGCGTCTTATTGAAGAACTGGTCGGAGATAAGGGCCGTCTCGTCATCAAGCAGCTTGAACGCCCCGATCGGGACCACGTTGGGCCGGCAGTCTTTCGATGATGTTGCAAGAAAGAATACCTTTGTTCCGGTCAGCGATTCCTTGATCTCGTCAGTCAGGTTCACCATTGCAGGTCCTCATCCGTTACTCGTCCGGCAAAGGCAATAAAGAGTCTGGAGTTGTTCGCCGGGGCAGGGAACTTCACCGGATATCATTATGTGCATTTTCCAGCCGTACCTGGAGATCCCGGAGGCGTTCCATAAACGGTGACGGCCCGTCCAGCAGGGGTCGGACATCGGGCTCGCACGCGATCAGGCTCTCGTCCCAGGGAAGGACAAACTGTCCTGAAAAGAGGGCCATGCTGTCGCCCATGAGTTCCTGCACTTTTGCGATATCGTTCTCCGAGCGCACCCGGTTGATCACGAGCCAGATCGTGCGGATCCCAAGGCCCTTTGCAAGCTCGGCCGCGTGCCGGGCTACCTGCACAGCGTTGAACGTGGGGTCGGTGACCAGCAGCGCCTGGTCAAACCCCTTCGCAATGGTCCTGCCGAAATGTTCCACCCCCGCCGGGGTATCCATCAGGATCACCTCGTTTTTTCGGAGGCTGACATAGTGGATGACGGCCTCAAGCAGCGTGTTCTCCGGGCAGAGGCAGCCGCCGGCCGCCTGCTCGATCGTGCCCATGACCAGCACGTTCACACCGCCCGGGCCCTTTGCCCCGAAGCGCTCCACCACGTCCGCAACATCCGGGTTCAGCCGGAGCATCATGCCCCACCCGGCGCCGGGCCGGGCCCCGGTCTTCTCCTCCACGTAATCGAAATTTTTCGAGAGCGGGACGATCCGGTCGCTCTCCTCCCGGGGGATACCGGCCGCGTAAGGGAGGTTCATCTGCGGGTCCTCGTCCACGGCGAGCGTGGTATACCCTTTCTGTGCGTAAAGGTGGGCGAGGAGGGCGGTGATCGTGGTCTTTCCCACCCCTCCCTTACCGGTGATGACGATGCGGGCCCCCCGGTCCTTTCCCGGGCGGGTGTGCTCCCGGATCGCCCGGGCCGCCCCGGCGATCCTCTCCCGGTCAGCCATGATGGCCTGCACCGCCGCTCAGGGCACGGATCTCTTCCTGTGCGATCCGCTTTCCCCGGCACGCAGGGCAGAGTACCGCTATCTCTTCCTTTAACGAGGGGATGACCCGGGCCAGGGCCGCCGTTGCGAGCCCCTTCGGGGCAAAGAACTCCCCGCAACAGTCGCACTTCGATAAGGGCACTTTTGTCCCGTTCCAGGATTTCATGATCCGCGTATCCCCGGTATCCTCCATCTCAACGGCGTTCGTAGGGCAGACCTTCACGCACGCCCCGCACCCGAAGCAGTCCTTCGTGGGTTCGCCATACGGCGTACCAACCAGCGTGTACGGACCACGGTTGACAAAGCCGATCGCGCCGGCCCCCATGATCTCGTTGCAGGCCCGCACGCAGAGCCCGCAGAGGATGCACTTGTTGTCGAGCGTGTCCGCAGCCTCAAGTTTCTTTAAGAACCGGGTCTTCGTCACGCCGTACCGGGCCGCCATCGCTTTGAGGATCTCCGACTTCGGGGCCTCGGCAAGGTAGAGCTCGAACAGGATGTTCCGGTACTTTACGATCTCCGGAGTATCGGTGACGATCTCCAGCCCTTCCGCTGCCCGCAGCGTGCAGGACGTGGTCATCTCCTTCCTCCCGCGTTTCACCACTTCGACCATGCAGAGCCGGCAGGCCCCGTACGGGTCGAGGGACGGCTCGAAGCAGAGGTGCGGGATCGCGATCTTCTCCCGGATCGCCACCCCGAGCAGGATCTCGCCTTCCTCTGCCGGGCATTTTTTGCCATTGATGGTTACGGTGACCTGTTTTTTGGCCGGCCTTCCGGATTCCTTGTGCATCATGGTTTCACCCGCGTATCGTATTCTTCCCGGAAATACGCTAAGGTTGTCAGCACGGGGTTCGGCGCCGTCTGGCCAAGCCCGCAGAGCGAGGTTGCCGCAATCGTGTCTGAAAGGAGTGCGAGGGTTTCGATATCCTTCTTCGTACCCTTCCCGGCCATGATCCGGTTGAGGATGAGGAGCGCGTGTTTGAGTCCCTCACGGCAGGGGACGCATTTCCCGCAGGACTCACCGGTGGCGAAGGTGATGAAGTAGCGGGCGATGTCCACCATGTCCGTCTCCTCGTCCATCACCACAATGCCGCCGGAGCCCATGATCGAACCAGCTTTGTTGAGGTTCTCGAAGTCCACCGGGGTATCGAACATCCGGAGCGGGATGCAGCCGCCCGACGGCCCGCCGGTCTGGACGGCCTTGACATGCTTACCATTGGCCCCGCCGTTGCCGATATCCGACACGATGGTCTTGAGCATTGTACCGAGCGGCACTTCCACGAGCCCGACGCGGTCGACCTTGCCCACGAGCGAGAAGACCTTGGTACCGGTGTTGCCCTTCGAGCCGATCTTCGCGTACCAGCCACTGCCGTTCATGATGATGACCGGCACATTGCACCAGGTCTCGACATTGTTGAGGTCCGTGGGGTATCCCCAGAGGCCGCCCCCGATATCAGTCAGCCGCGGCGGGCGCGGGTGGGGCCGGCCGGTCCTGCCCTCGATGGAGGCAACGAGTGCCGTCGACTCCCCGCAGACGAACGCACCGGCGCCGGTCGCGATCCCGATATCGAACGAAAAGCCCGTGCCGAAGATATCGCGGCCGAGGAGCCCGTACTCCCGTGCCTGCGCGAGCGCGAGTTTCAGCCTTTGTATCGCGAGCGGATATTCCGCCCGGATATAGATGAGGCCCGTATCGGCGCCCATGGCAAACGCCCCGATGATCATGCCCTCGATGAGCATGTGGGGGTCGCTCTCCATCTCGTTCCGGTTCATGTACGCGCCGGGGTCGCCCTCATCGGCATTGCAGATGATGATCTTCCGTTCGCCCGGTGCATCCCGGGTGATACGCCACTTCTGGCCGGTGGGGAACCCCGCACCGCCCCGTCCCCGGAGCCCGGACGTTTCAACCTCTTTGATGATGGCTTCGGAGTCCATGCCGGTCAGGGCTTTCCTTGCCGCTGCATAGCCGCCCACCGCGATGTACTCATCGATATCTTCCGGGTTGATCAGCCCGGCGTCCCGCAGGACCACTTTCTTCTGGCCGGCAAAGAACGGGACCTTTGCATAGAGGGGAATTTTTGTAAATCCTTTGCCGTACTCAATGTTACACCCGGTAATGTGGTCCCAGGACGGGACCCGGCACAGGGCCAGCTTCTCCGGCACTTTCCCGTTGCTGACTTCCCTGACAATCTCCTCTGCGTCGGCCTCGGTTACCTTGTGGAGGATCACGAGTGGTTTATCGGGGATCGTGATGTTCACGAGCGGCTCTTCCTTACAGTAGCCGATGCACCCCGTCTTTGTCAGGATGATCTCTGCCTTCTCCTTTTCGATGATCTCCTGAAGGCGTTCGTACACCCGGTTTCCACCCACGGCGATCCCGCAGGTGGCAAGGCCCACCGCGATCCGCGGCCGGTCGGGCCGGATCTTCTGCATGCCGGTCTCCTGTGCCGCCGCGAGGTCGGCTGCGGATACGATCTTCATGGCTCCCACCCGTACTCTTTCAGGATTGCCGGAAGCTTTTCTTTCGTTGCGTACCCGTACAGGTTCCCGTCGATCCGGAGGACCGGTGCCATACTGCAGGCGCCGAAGCACCGGGCGATCTCCAGCGTGAATTTTTTGTCCTCCGTGGTGATAGAGAACTTGCCGTCCTCCGAGGTATCGCTCTGGATCTTCAGCATCCCCTCGAGAGCGTTGAGGATTGCCGGGGCGCCTTTCACGTGGCAGGCCGTCCCCATGCAGACCGTGATGACGTGCTCCCCGACCGGTGTCAGGCTGAAATAGGAGTAGAAGGTGGCGAGGCTGTAGAGCTGCGAGAGGCGCACGTCCAGCTTTTCCGCAAGCATGACGAGAGCTTCTTTCTGGATGTACCCGTCCGCGTCCTGGATCTCCCCGAGGATTCCGAGGAGCCGGCCGGCCGGATCGTCATACCGGGCGATAATGGCATCGAGCGTTGGTTCGTCCATGGTGTCCTCACAAAAAAATGAGCTGGTTTTAATGGACCCTGGTTAAATTCCGAGTGCCTTTCTCTTCCGGTTGATCTCGGTCTCGAGCAGGTCGGCAGCCTTCAGCGGGTCGGGCTCGACAGCAAACGAGGCGTTCACGATGCCTGTGAGCTGGCTGGCGAGGAGGTTTGTGACATTGGCGCTGCCGAAGATCTTGGGCGGGATGCCGAGGACCGTGTACACGCCCGAGGCAACGAAGTACGTGCCGATCGAGATCGCTTTCTGCGAGTACCATTCGGGTGCAGCGCCGCCCAGCGGGAGATCGCTGATGCCGACATTGAGTTCCTTTGCAATGTTTGCGGCAAGGACGAGGATACGCGAGCAGTCAACGCAGGAGCCCATGTGGAGCACCGGCGGGATGCCGAGCGCGTTGCAGACCGACTTGAGCCCGGGGCCCGCCATATCAGCAGATTCGGGGACGAGCAGGCCCGCCTTCCCGCAGGCGATCGCGGCGCACCCGGTCTCGACCACGAGGATGTCCCGCTTGATCAGCTCCTTTGCGAGCGTGACATGGCCGTAGTCCTGCTTGATCTTCGGGTTGTTGCAGCCGACAATGCCGACCGCTCCCTTGATCTTCCCGGCAACGATGGCATCGATCAGCGGCTTGTACGTCCCGCCGAGTGCCTTGCGGATCGCTTCTTCCGAGAAGCCTGACATCAGTTGTACCGGCTTGTCCGGGATCCGGACCCGGGCCGGGTTCCGGTTCGCGAAGTTGTCGATAGCCAGGCCGATGATCTCCTTTGCGGTGTCGTAGGCGTTATCCGGCCGGAACTCCTTGTAGATGGAGCCCGGGATCTTCGCCTTCCGGCTGGTGGTGATGACCTTCGTGTGATAACAGCCGGCTGTCTGGGTGATCGCCGGGAAGATGCACTGGTAATCGATCACCATGGCCTCGATTGCCCCGGTCGCGATCACCAGTTCCTGGTCGAAGAAACTCCCGGCAAGGGGGATACCGTGCCTCATTAAGAGTTCGTTGCCCGTGCAGCACATCCCGGCAAGGTTGATCCCCTTTGCGCCGGCGTCCTTTGCCCGCTTGACCAGGGCCGGGTCCGCTGCCGCCTTGACGATCATATCGGAGAGGACCGGGTTGTGCCCGTGGAGGACGATATTGACCTTGTCTTTGCTGATGGTGGCAAGGTTGATCCAGGCCTTCAGGGGCGTGGGGGTCCCAAAGAGGATATCCGAGGCATCGGTCCCCATCATCGAGCCGCCCCAGCCGTCGGAAAGGGCAGTCCGCATCGCGTGCACGAGGATGTTTGCGTAATCCGAGTCAACGCCCATGTGGATCCGGTGCATCGCTTCAACGACTTCGCGGTCGACACCCCGGGGCATGATCCCGACCTTCTTCCACATATCTTTGGTCTTCTGCGGGGCACGCTCGGTCATCTGGATCCGGTTCTTCAGCGACCCGTACTCCTCGAGCAGGGCCCGGGCAAGCTCGCCCGCGATCTCTTCCTTTTTCCGGCCAGATGTTTTGATGCCGTACTCCGTTGCGACCGTGTGCAGTTTGGTCTCGTCAAGGATCTGGTATCCCTGGGCATGGCCTTCCGCGGTAGCGAGCATGGCCTCCACGACCTCGCGCCCGTGGTCGTTGTGTGCTGCTGCGCCGGTGGTCAGGTCGTCGAGCAGGTTGCGTGCAACAATGAGATCCGCTTCCGCACCGCAGGTGCCCCGCGTGGGACTCTTGCCGAACGGCTCGGTCCGGCAGGGCCCCATGGCGCACCGGTTGCAGCAGACGCCGAGGTTCCCGAAGCCGCACTGCGGCTGCTGGCCGGCGAACCGGTCCCAGACGGTCTCGATACCATCCTCCATGGATTTTACCATGATCTCCTGGTCGGCCTTGTCACTCGCTCTCGTTTCCGCGATCTTTTTTCCTGCAGATGTATCGTACATTTTTTGTCCCCCTCAGTTCTCCCCCGTAAGTTCAGCAAGCCGTGCCATGATCGACCGGAAGGCCTTGATGTTGGCCGGCATCTTCGGTGCTTCGGCCCCGGTCTCCTGCGCTGCGATCAGCCGCAGGGTGAAGTCCTTCCTGCTCGACCGGATCAGGTCGCCCGCCTCCCCAAAGGTCAGGGCGCCGGTCTTGCAGGCCTCGGCGCACGCCGGGATCGTCCCGGCCCGCTGCCGCTCGATGCAGTTGTCGCACTTCGCGTTCACCTCGCGGTCCGTGTCCAGCTGGTGGACCGGGTTGAAGCGGATGATGCCGAACGGGCAGGCCATGGCGCAGACCGCACAGCCGATGCACCGCTCGTACCGCACAAGCACGGATGCCGTGGCATCATCCCGCACCAGCGCCTCGGTCGGGCAGACCTGCATGCACGGCGCCGGGTCGCAGTGCCGGCACCGGTTGGGAAAGGTCAGGTAATGCATCCCCGTCTCCACATACACCCTCGGCTGCGACCGTTTCTCTTCCGCAACCGCAGCGAAGAGCTCTTTTTTCTCCGCGTGCTCGATCGCACACGCGACCTCACAGTGCCTGCACCCGATGCAGAGTTCAGGCGTTACAAAAACAGTTTTCATGCACTTGTGCCTCCTCATCCCGGGGCTTGCGGGCCGGGAACCGCTCGCTTCAACATGTTGGATAAAAGGCTGATTGCGTAGTGGAAGTATATACGACTTTTTATGCTGCACCTGCATTGGCTTTCAGCAGACTGACCTGGGGGAACCCCTCAGGGAGGATGATGACGATGTGCAGCTGGGTGAGGCGCCTGAACGCCGGCCGGGGCCTCCCTTTGTAATCCCCGGAACCAAACCATGCGTGCCGGTGCGATCAGGGTGCGATTATGGCCGAAATAGCGGGGGCTCACATCGGAGAGATGAATTTCATGCCGGAAAAACGGGGTTTTTGCGTTCCCTGACACCGGGTTAAACTGACTTCACGTATGATGGGGCTGTCAGGGACTGCGGGAAAAATGAAAAAGGAAGTTTTTTCTTCGCGGTCTGCAACCGGGACTTATGACGGATCTCGATCCTTTTTTCCATAAAATAAATTCCTGGTCCTTCACGAGGCACCGGGTCTGGAACCGGTGCCAGCGCCAGTATTATTTTGAATACATTGCCCCGTACGTCAAATCCAGTCCGGTCGTGGATCCCGAAAGGATCCGGTACCTCAAGAACTTCACGTCAAAATTTGTCGTGCAGGGCCAGCTCATTCACGATATCATCGACCAGCAGATCCAGTTGCATTGCGAGAACAAGCCAATGGATCCGGCCACGGCAATGAGCGAGTTCTCAAAGAAAGTTTTGCGGTACAAAAATATCGGCGGCGAAACATTCGCCGAGTACCACAATGGCGAGACGATCCCCTCATCGTTTTATGCATACATTGATGAGAACGGGAAGACCTGCCTCCAGACATTCTTCGGGAAATGGCCGGACTACAAGGGCCGGGAATGCCTCAGGCACGAGACGTTCGATCATTTCAAAATCGGGGATGTCGGCGTCATCGTCAAGGTGGATTTTATCGGGAAGATGCCGGACGGCACGCTCCTCCTCTCGGACTGGAAGACCGGGCGGGACGATGATGAATACGAGTCGGAACTCCAGATGGCAGCGTATGTGCTCTGGGCAATGCAGTATTACCGGAAAAGTTGTGACGACATCCGCACCGAACTGGTATTTCTGAAGACCGGTGCGACAAAACCCTATTCCTTTTTCTGGGAGCAGTTATCCGAGATCCAGGAGATGATCCCCCGGGAGTTTGGGGAGATGAATGCGAGTTACGAGTACGGGGATTTCCCGGCAAAGCCTTCGCAGCGGGAGTGCCTGAGCTGCAAATTTGCGGAGGTTTGTCCGGATAACAGGATACAAAAAAACTGACCGCGGGTTTTTTCTGGTTTGATTCAATAAAAAACCTGAATGTTTTTAGATTTTCACGCGAACCGGATCTTTTATTTTTGAGAAATCGCGATCAAATGTTGCAAGTCCCGAAATTGCATGGTCCCTGCAGGTCGCGACAATCAGTGCGTCATTAGGAAGTAGCACGTACATCCGGGCTATCTCTTCGATACGCTGAAGATTTGACGAGTCCTTCACGATAACAAGACCGGAGAAGAATTCATTCAGGTGGCGGATATATTCATCCGCAAAGCCGTAGCCTTCACTGCGGATGTGCTCCTTGAGTCGGGTGGTGCTGGTAATGCCGAATTGATCTTCTGCTATCAGCCGGATCCCGACAAAGAATGCTTCTACATACACGGACATGCTCGCTGCACAGGTGCCGGAGAATGACGAGGAAAATCCCGGGCTCTGTCGGTTGTATCGGTTTCAATGATCAGCGGGGGGATAAAAGAGGTATCTGGGAAGAGGTCCATGACTCATCCCTGAGAGCGCTGATGCGTTCCGATGCAGGTTTCTTCTTTAACTGTATGGGTTCAAAGGGGAGTATCTTCTCGATGGTCACCCGGATGCGTTCCCCTTCCTTGAGCTGGACCTTGCCTACCGGTTTGAGAACATTATTCTCGTAGATGCATTCGATTGCCTTGCCCATTTTTCACCCCGCGTGTACTGGGATATAGGCCGGGGATTATTATAGGGTTTGTGTACGGCCGGGTACCGGCAAGGCAAAGCAGCGGTCCGGCCGTCAATCACAGGCCAGCCCCGGTCACCCGGGGGATCTTCCTTACCAACGGTCACCTTACGCACGACCACCTGAAAAAGGAGAGATCAGACCGATGATGCGGCATCGCAGTTCCCGGCCGGAAATCCTGCCACAACTTTTCGTGCCCAGAAACAGGCGACAATGGGATCAACAATGTTGGCTACCAGGTACACCATCATAACCATAGTGAAGGTTGGCGTAAGGATTCCTGTCTGGACAAGAATAAAGAACGGAAGTATGATCCCGACGTTGGAGATCATACCGACATAGAAGATGTACCGTGTCTGGCCGGTACCGTTAAAGATACTGCGGAGAATGATTCCGATCCCATAACCGAGCATGCCGATGATGAGCCAGGAGTATGTAACAACAGAGAAGGCTGCAATTTCTGGATTCGGGTTTAATAAGAGCGACACGTAGTGCCACCAGAAGATCCCGGTTACTACAACCGCAAGTACCAAAACGATCACTACCAGAAAGGAGGTCTTCACAATGTTCAGGAGATCGCCGTACCGTCTCTCGCTGAAGCAATTTCCGACAAAGATACTGGTTCCCCTTCCAATGGCAAAGATAGGCATGAGAAGTATCCAGAAGATCCACGTGGCAATACCGAATCCGCTGTACTCGTTCGTCCCGAGCCCGTTTAAGATAATTAAGATCCAGACCACTCCGATCATACGGATCGCACATTCAAGGCCGCTCCAGCCCCCGATCCCGAGGATTGGGATAACTTCCTGACGCCATGACGTGGTGAGGAAGGACCGGATAGTGGTTTTCAGAAGAGGGAAAAGATAGGCAGCAGCAATTACCGTAAGTACTATCTGCGTAATGAGATACGCGATCACTACTCCCGAAACACCCATCTGCAGGGAGACCGGCGTATTGGAGATCAGGAACAGATCGAGAAGAATATTCAAGATAATGGAGATTGCGATAAGAATGAACGCCTCCTTTCCTTTCTGCAGGGATTTGATTGTGATGAGGATGGTATAGGAAATAATGTAAAAGGGGATTGTGATCGATCTCAACACAAGGTATTCCATAGTCGGGTTCACGAGTGATTCTGGAGTCCCGATCATTCCGATCAGCTCCTGGGTAAAAATGATAATTATTGCCATCAGGAAGAGTGTGAGTGCAGCCTGGAGGATCAGTGCGGCTTTGAGGATCTCAATAACTTTTTTATGGTTGTGATAGTGCTGGGCAGTGAGCGCAAGGACCCCTACCGGGATAAAATCCTCGAGGGCATTGATTGCCAGCGCAATGAATTCATATTGTTCGGTGATTGCAAACGCATCATTACTGATGCGCCCGATCCAGAAGAGATTTATCAGCGTGTACACGTAGGGGATGAGATATCCGAGTGCGTAAAACCCCATGAAATGCCAGGGGTAATATTGGGTCATTATTTGCCAGTGATTCCTGATGCGAGGGAAAAAATCCAAACGATCGCCGCCAATGGATAGAGGTTATTATTATACACATGCCCGGTAGAAAACCTTCACGATAAAATATTGTAAGGATCTCTGCATGGTACCGACACTCATTTTGTCAGCGATTCCCTTCATCTGAATGATGAATCTTCGCGCTTTGAACCTATGAGCGTTCTTTTCATGACAGAGATTTTTTTTGTGGTGGTGCCGTGGACAGATGAAGTCTCTCATCAGGGGAATAAAAAAACGTTCAGGATTTTTCCAAACGTGAACCGTAAGGCATTTGTCGGTAGAGTCACTATATTGCTGAAAATCAGCAGCCACAGTATCCAAAGAGATCATCTCACTTTTCACAACATTTTGTGTACACTATCTTAAAGGACTCAAATAAAATGAAGGCGTTATGCACGTATTCAAAGAAAAACCTGTTACATAATCTGAATGTCATAAAGGCAGAATTGAAAAATGCCCATCCTGCAGACACTCACAAAGTCAAAATAATGGCAATTATTAAATCCAATGCATATGGGCACGGGTGCATTCCGGTCTCAAAAATTCTCGACAAAGAAGTGGATGCTTTTGGGATAATCTTAATAGAAGATGCGCTGAAATTACGCGCCGAAGGAATCTCAAAGCCAATTGTATTACTTGAAGGAGTATTTAACCGCAGAGAATTGGAGATTGCCGCAGAATATGGATTTCATGTTGTCTTTCATGATGATGATCATATTGATTGGTTATATGAGAATCCGTTACCACGTAAACTTCATGCGTGGTTGAAAATTGATACCGGAATGGGGCGTCTGGGATTTTCGCCAGAAAACGCCGATGAGGCAATGCGGAAATTAAAGAATAATTCCAGTATCTATGAACGCAGCATTCGAATTATGTCACATTTTGCATGTGCTGATAATCCTGAGCATTCATTGAATAACGTGCAAATAAAAGAATTTCGCAAATTTATAAAAAAATACGATGACTGTGAAAAGTGTTTTTGCAATTCCGCTGCAATTTTTGCCTTTCCCAAAATGCATTATGACTGGGTCCGCCCCGGAATTGCACTTTATGGGGGCAATCCATTCCCTGTAAATTCGACCTCTCCCCTGGCATCCGCTCTTGAAAATAAACTTAAATCAAAATTAAAGCCGGTCATGACATTTAAAACAAAATTGTATAAAATTAAGGAAAAGACAACAGATGGGCAAAATGCGGGGGGATATGGTGCAGGATCATTATGTTCAAAAGGCATGAGGGTTGGAATTGTACCGGTTGGTTACAGTCATGGATATCCTCGTTCAACACAAAATGGCAGAGTTGTGCGGATAAATAATACCAATTGCCGGATGATATCCCCGGTTATGATGGATATGATGCTTGTCGATCTCAGTGACTGTCCGGACGCTCAGGTAGATAATGATATTATTTTATGGGGAGATGGTCTTCCCATCGAAGATGTTGCTGGTGACAGTGGTCGCATTTCCTATGATCTCCTTTGTGGAGTGGGCGTTGATCACCACAGCAAAATAGTTTATTCATGGGACGATACAAGGAGTAAATTGACTCGCAACAGGTCACAAGCAACTAAAGAAACATATCTGATAAAACCAGACATCTAAAACCCCGTCAAAAGAAAAAACGTTAAGGGATGCCTATTATTTGATCGATTTCATATCGTGAAATAACGGACGGCACACATTAATTTTTTCGCCGGTTTTCCTATCGGTCTTCACCGCATTTTTTAAGTCATAAAAAATTCTCTCGATTATTTTTGTAATTTCATCATTATATGTAACGATCGTCTGATATTCACTGATATTTTTCCCGGGATGCTATTTGGGGTTGGGGGTTTGGTGGGGGATTGGCAGGAGCCAGTTGATTGCGGGAGGGGGGGTTTTAAAAAAATGTTCAGGTGGATTTATGAAACGGGTTGTAAATTGCAAGACCCGGCACCTGATCAAAATCACGCTCGTTCCGGGTTACAAGAGTGGCATCGAGTGACAAGGCCGATGCTGCGATAACTGCATCGGGAAGCGAAATATTTACCATTGTGCGAAGTTCGATCGTTTTTTCTGCAAGGGTATCGGCGAGTGGCAGACACCGGGCACAATCGAGAAGACTCCGGGCGTTGGCAAGTCCTTCGGGAGTATGGTCTTTCCAGCCAAGGAGCTCGATCCGGGTGATGATCGAGATGTTAAAAGATTTCTGAAGGATCCGGTCGATTACCGGTCTCTCTTCATCAGGAATTGCCCCGGCGAGATAATAGATGAGAATATTGGTATCGATAAGGTACGAGGTCATCCGCGGTTCCACTCACTCCGGAGGGCTCGTGCTACTTCATTGGGATTTTTAATCCTGTCACGGTATATCCCGTAATACTCCTGCGGGTTGCAGGGTGCAGTTTTGGAGTTCTGCATCTGAAGTGTCCGCTCCCAGAGTTCTACGGGAATTATGACGCTTTTTTTGTTGCCGCCGGCGTCATACACGTACTGGATTTCATTCATTATACCATCATTATTCCCGCAAGAGAATATAGTTTTCCCGGGAAGGGTGGCCGGTACTGGTATGGGGGGAGGACGGGTGCATACTTGTAAGGGCAGCCAACTCCGGCAATTGTATGTCAGTTGGGACTGCCCCGCAAATTCAGCCATGATTTTCCGTGGTAAATCTCAAGCACTTCCACCAGTTCTATCTTATTTTTCCAAGGGGATTGCGATGGAGACGTTCCTGAAGATATAATTGGCTACACCGTGTGTAGCGGATTTAACTGGTTGCATTACCGGCTCCTGAAACGGACAGAAAATTTCCGGCCCGTGCCGAAAACGTGGACGGTCACAACCCATCATAATCAACAAAACGTGTCGGGTTATAACCCTCACAACCAAACCTTCATGGAAGGGTATCACCCCCTCACCAGCCCATCCGGGCCCCCTACGGCCCCGGATGTACCACTTTTCCGGATCCAGAGGGAATAATGCTCGTAAATGAGGGAATAAATCCCACATTTTTCTCAGTTTTACGTCGGCAGATCCGAGGTCATATGTAGCCGAGTTACAGCGGCCGAAACGGAAGGGTTACGGGTCCCAGGAGGTTTTGATACGTGATCCGGGGAATGAGGGGGCGCTATGGCTGGAATAGAATTGGGTCGGATTTTTACGACGTAAGACTGAGTATCATTATTCCGATGATCATTCAGGGGGTTCAATTCAATATAGTTCTCCCGGTAAGAAATCCTTATCACCCGTTCTATCAAAATGCCTTTGTAGGCCAACAACCATTATGGTACAGGGGCATCTTATGGGAACCGAAGCAGTATCCCTCAATACCATTCTTGAAAATGTCGATAAGCTCGATATCGAAGACCAGCAGTACATCCAGGAGATCCTCCACCGCAGGCTCATCGACGCAAAACGCACCGCCATTGTCAGTGGGGCAAAACGGGCAAAGACAAACGTGCAGAAACAATCGGTCCGAAGCGGGACTGCAAAGGATCTTCTGGCGGATCTGAATGGTTGAACTCGTTTGGGATGAACGATTCAAAAAGATCTACACGAAGTGGATCCGCCAGCATCCGGATCTGAAGGCACAGTTTGCCAGAAAAATTGTCCAGTTTGAAGAAGATCCGTTTCATCCGGCACTGAAAACCCATTCCCTGAGCGGGGTCTTAAAAGGGCTCTGGTCGTTCAGGATTACCTATGAGCATCGCCTTGTTTTTGATTTTGTTGATGAAGGCCGGACAACCGTTGTCCTGATCGATATCGGATCGCACGAAGAAGTCTATTAGATCGTATCTTTACGCAGGCACCATCGAAGAGTTCTTTTGGATTCTTCTTTTCCGTCAGGCCCACCCGCTCCCGCAAAAACATGGGGGCCATCCCCCGCACAAAACAATGCAGCCGAGAGGCACCCCCACTACCGAAGCGGAGAGGCGGCCCGGTTTTTTATGGCAGATTCCCGCTGAACATTTTCAAACGGTTGCAGCACCGGTTTATGTTCACGGCGTCCGAGCGAGATCATGGGAATGCGGGGAGAGTCCGGGGGGATGATGAAACGGATCCGGCTTTTCCGGTTTTTCGGTATCGTGGAGCGACCAGGCCGGCCGGGCAACCAAGGGCTATTTTTCTACCGGGTCTGTGGCGGAGTATCTCAGGAGGCCGGTGGTTTCGGTGTCGAGGAAGAGGAGCATTACCATTTTTTAGGGAGATTTGGAGTTGGTGGTTGGGGAGAGTGATCGATCACAACAAGTGCCGTGGGATATCCGATAAAAAAATGTTTCACTTTCACTCTCCTCATGGCTCCCTGTTAAGAGGACTCGATCAAGACCAGAGGTACGGAACTATTGGTGAGCAGGATAAACGATGTCTGATACAAACCGGAAAAGAAATCTGCCGCAAACGCGTGAGAGTTCAGAGCCCGTGCCAAAATTGATCCCGGAAGAGTTACTTACCGACCTGCGACATCTCATCACCGATACGCGTTCTGCGGTTGCAGTTACCATCAATGCCGGGCTGACATTGCTCTATTGGCGGATCGGTGAGCGAATCCACCGGGAAATTCTCGGCAGGGAACGTGCGGAATACGGCGAACAGATTGTGCACGCACTGAGTGCACAATTACGACTTGAATATGGAGAGGGGTTTGGCAAACGCAACCTTTTCAATATGATTCGATTTGCCGAAGTTTTTCCTGATGAACACGGGGTAAGATCCCTGGTTTCCACGCTCAGCTGGACACACATCCGGCTGATTATCTATATTGATGATCCGCTGAAACGTGATTTTTATGCAGAGATGAGCCGGATCGAACGATGGAGCACACGGACGCTGCAACAGAAGATTGATTCAATGCTTTTTGAGAGGACGGCCCTATCGAAAAAGCCGGAACTTCTGGCACAGCAGGAACTCTCTCTACTCCGCACGGAGGATCGGATGACGCCGGATCTGGTCTTTCGCGATCCCTATATTCTCGATTTTCTCCGGCTTCGGGATACATATAGTGAAGATGATCTCGAATCTGCTATTCTTAAGGAGATGGAGCAGTTCCTTCTTGAACTCGGCGCCGGGTTTAGTTTTGTCGCACGGCAATACCGCATGGTGATCGGCAACGAGGACTTTTATCTTGACCTGCTCTTTTTCCACCGGAAACTTCACCGGCTTATCGCAATAGAATTAAAGATTGGTCATTTCAAGGCGGCATATAAGGGACAGATGGAATTGTATCTCCGGTGGCTTGAAGAGCACGAGAAAGAATCGTGCGAGGAACAACCACTGGGGTTGATTCTTTGTGCTGGTGCAGACCAGGAACAGATCCGCCTTCTGCAGCTCGATAAATCAGGGATTCATGTCTCTGAGTATCTTACCGATCTCCCGCCCCGCGAAGTGCTTGAGCAGAAACTTAAAGATGCTATGCAGGCTGCACGGGAACGGCTGGCGGCGCAGGGTGCGAAGTTATGAAAGTCCGGCCGTAATCCCATCAGGCCCCCACCCACCCCCGCTGAACATTTTCAAACGGTTGCATCACCGGGTTATGTTCACGGCGCCCGCCCGGGCGTGATCCCGGGAATGCGAGGCAGGGGAGATGTTGGAAATGAAATGCTCCATTACGTCAGAAAATCAGTGATTTGGAATGCTAATATGGGGTAAAACACTATATACACTACTATCAATTCGGGGAAAAGACGGAGAGTTAAATGCTGCGATACGAGTTAAATCGTTGGGCTCAAAGGTTTGATTTAATCTTTTTTCTGAGTATAGGTGGGGATAATTAGTTGCTAAAATAAATTCAAGAAATTGTCGCGGAGTCGGAACTGCATTCACTGATATCCTTGTATTCGGAAATAAACTATAATGCATATGGCATAAGTGATGAAGCGGTCGACAATATTCATGTGGAGAATAATCTATTCTGATCCAAGCAATTAGTGGATCTTCGTAGAGATCTTCCTGATAGTTGATGTCTTTATCCAATGTATGTGTGGAATTGGTTTCGACATTATAAACATCAGAAAATTGTAATTCGAGAAATGTATCATAGGAAATACCACCGGTATTGAAATATGCTAAATTTGCAGAACATAAACTGTTATTGTAATCATTAAATTCATAATACAATTGAAAAACAGAACCATCTTCAATTATTTGAAAGGAATATTGACCC
The DNA here is from genome assembly GCF_028679125.1 of Methanoregula sp. Lineage (GTDB taxonomy): Archaea > Halobacteriota > Methanomicrobia > Methanomicrobiales > Methanospirillaceae > Methanoregula. Next base: position 133,545 of record NZ_JAJRCG010000005.1, read on the forward strand.
GTTTTTACAATTTCAATCAGATCAGATCGCCGAATATCAAATATTCGATCTCTTCGAAGATAATTATTCCATGAAATCTTATGAGTATCGTCATCTCTTTTATCTCTTCGATTAATAAAAATATTCGGCCAATCTAATATTGTTGTTTTTAAAGATTGGTAGGTCTCACTTAGATTCACGTTTTCCAGTCACCTCCTCAATCTTCTTGATGACACTTTCAAATAGATCAGGATCTTGTTCTGAAAGAGCAATTAGAGCATTTAAATCCACATTTGTTAACCCTGTAAGATTATCTCTTGCTTTCCGAATATCCCGTTTTCTTCGTGCAATTTCTGCATCTAAATCTCGAATTTTTTCCATATCTGGAAAAATAAAATTAAATTTTGGTTGATCTGAAAGAATTTTATCAATTTCACTTTTTGCTTTTTTCATTCCAGGTCCAATACCAGAAATTCGAACCCAAGCTTTAGATCTTGTAATGGCGGTAAAAGCTCGATTTCGGTTTTGTAAAGATTCTACATAATCATAGAGAACATCAAAACTGAACACATAGACAATATATGATTCGTTCCCTTTTGCTCGCAATACCGTCGATAATGTAACCCGACCATCTTCAGCAAATGCTGAACTATCATCAACCAAACCGGGAATTGCTGATTGAAGACCTAATGAGTATAACCTCTCTTGAATCGGAGGTAAGTACTTCTTCATATTGAGAGGATCTAAACAAATGACGATAATGTGCTCAGGTAATACTTTCTCAACAGTAATATCATTATAAATCGATCGAGCAATCCAATCAAATTCTTTATCACGATCCTCAAAAATTTGAGAGGTAATAATTTCTTGAGATCCTTTATAGACATCATTTATTGGATTCGGACTATTTTCTTTTGGTCGGAAAATTGTGAGTTTGCTATCTTTAACCAAATCGCCATGTTCAATTTTATATCCAAATGCTTCCCACGACTCTTTCTTACTAAGCATTTGAACAGGTCCATCAGGACTGTATAACCCTAGACCAATCGCATGTGCCAACATTAAGACAGGTTGGGTGCACCTATAGGAGCGATGAAGGATGAAATCTTTTTCAATTCCACCGGGATACGCTTCGCCTTCGAGAGTTACATTTGGTTTTCCATCCTTATCGACACCAAATAATTCTTCTGGCGAAGGAATTTTCTCTCCAAATAGACTCTGAAGTTCATCATAAACCCAATAAATATTATGAGGAGTGGGTGTCAGATTGAAAAGGAGTTGGAAAAACTCAGAAGGGAAATCCTGAGCTTCATCAACCATGATATAATCATACATCGGATCAATTTCTTTCGATAATATATGCTTACAACATGACACAAAAGGAGATTTCCAATTTAATCGTTTAGCTTCAAAAAAGGGAAGGGAAGGGACACCGAGATACCTACATGTATCATAGTATACACCTGATCTGCGTGGTCCACCCCATGCGTGACGGATGTGTAAATAATCCCAATCGGGGTCCGAATCACTGTGAAACCTGTAAAATTTTGTTATTAATGTTCGGATCTGATTATACAAACTTTGAGTATTAAATGTGAAAAGAATACGCTTCTCAGGAAATCTTTGATGAATCTGAGCAGCTTTCATTGCCAATAAAACTGTTTTCCCCGTTCCTGCCATGCCACGAATTCTTTGAGGTCCGGGTGCGATTTGAAGTGCAGCCTTCTCTTGTTCATCATCCAATAAGGCAATGTATGAATCTATTGATTTTATTGCTTCTCCAAGTGTACTTGCAGGTTTTGGTTTAAGGCCACCACCTTTTGTTAAAGGATTAATTCCTTGAATAATTGATCGAGTTAATCGCCATTCAACATCGGTTAATCGAGGGGAAATCTCTTTTAAAAAAGTATTAATATCACTATCTTTCCATATAACGAGGGTATCGTTTAAAGTATTTGGAAATTTACTTTCAAATTCTTTTTTGGTAATCGACGGAAGCGCAAGAATACAATAAGGTTCTAATCTTTTTCTTAAATCACGATCAGCACCGAATTTGGATTTGAGTAGGAAAACAAAATCCCCAGCCTCTTGAATGGGAGAATCAATTTCTTCATTATTGACAATCCAAAATTTTTCATTAAGATTTTTTATCTCATCGATTTGATAGGGAAGACATCGGATTACAACTGGTTGATGAGATTGTGTAAGTAACGTAAAGTCGGGGACAACACCAGATCGAGTTTTTAAAATGGGATGCATATAATAGCAAACACCGTTTAATTCAGGAAACGCGGTGGATATCTTCAACCAAATATGCTGTGAAGCCACATCACTTCCATACTTTGGGAGTGTAACAACTAACTCAATCATTTTTCCAACCCGATTTAGCCAGTATTAATTACTAAATGATGCATGGTATGAAAAAGCCTATCATTTTTTCTTGTTGGTCATTATGATTTGATTGATTCATATTTATCATCGGAAACTGATAATAAAAAATACACTTAATACCAATGTCAACGGTCGAAATTTATACTCCTTAATAATCTATTTTTTAATTCACAGATAATTCAAGTTGGCTCACAATCGAAGAACTTTCAAATGAAAGTTCTTCTCCATAAAAGATTTTCACTTAATTGATACACTCATGGCTCCACCATGCGTAAACAAAGATTGTGCGAAAACCTTTCAATTTCTTACCGGACCCCTAACATACTCCTGGCCGAGGATTACCGGATCGCATGCGCGATGCGTTGAGTCCGGCGGATCGCATCACAACGTGCTCGTGACCCAAAGGTTTGTGCATGGAATTGATTGCATCCACACCGTGAGTCAGACCCGGTGAGAAAACAGATTGATCTCTGATACATTCTCTGAAATACCTTCAACGGATTTTTCAATTTTGCACTGAGGAGACTATGTCAAACTTCCCGGTCTCCGTGAAATATATCCCCCTGGTTACACTATTCCCCCGGGTGAATTGCCGGGCCGCCTCACAATAAACCGACAACGAAAGCGCGTACTCCTCCTCTAAAGCAGCATAATCGCAGATGCTTCCGACTTGTAATCGATCACGATCCAGGAACCATCATCAAATTCACACAACCGGTCAATCTTCCCGGTCACCGGCCCGCCCTCAAACGTAACAACAAACGGCACTTCACAAAACGACCGCTTCACCCGCTTCATCAGGTCTGAAGAAAAGAACCGGGTAACAATCTCTCCGAGCTGCCGGAGATGCTCCTCCGAAAATTCCCCGTACTCCTTCAGCACGGTTGCCGCATCCCGGCCCCGCAAGACCTCATGAATGATCGTGCCCTTCTTCGTTCCTTCAACGCCCGGTAAATATTTCGATGCAATCGGTTCCCGAACCGGTTTGGTACACGGCACTCCGGGCTGCCGGACCCTCTGGCAGGATGTATATTCACTTCTCCGACGTGAAATCTGGCACCCCCCTCTAAAACGGTCATAGCGGCCTCCGGCCAGAGGTTATTTTTTCACGTCCCGAAACCTGTCTGAAAAAAGGGGGCGCTGGACGCCTTCTATTTTGCAGGTTTAAGTGGCCTTCATTTTGCCCGGTTTTTGAAAATACCCCTGAAATATCGTTTTTTCCGTGGGCGTGGACATCATTTCCTGTGGAACCGGAAAACCGGATCGCCGGATTGCCAATCCGGGGCCGTATCGGGCGTATTTGGGATACGGTCTTTCCGGGAGGACAGGTCCTGGTTTGCCTGATCACCCGCAGGAACGTACCTCAAATCCGGGTCCTGTACGGTACCGGATCACTCCTCCGGCCCGGCCGCCTCGCTCTTGTAATAGATCACGGCCCACGACCCGTCATCGAACTCCATGAGCCGGTCGATCTTCCCGGTCACGGGTTTCCCCGCAACAGTAACAATAAACGGCAGCTCACGATAAGATCGCTTCACCCGTTTCATCAGGTCCGAAAAGAGAATACCATACCGGATTTCCTCGCACCGGGATACAGCCAAAGGATCCATACGAATAATTTTTTCATGACCTCATCTTCACATTTTCACCTCTCTCCCCCACCCCCTTATATCCCATAAAACCCAACGAACAATCTAAGAAATGAAACTCATCCACATCGCCGACACCCACCTGGGCCTCGCAGCATTCAACCGCCTCGATCCAGAAAGCGGCATGAACCTCCGGGAAAAACAGGTGTACGATAACTTTCTTTCAGCGATAGATGAGATCATACAACAAAAACCCGAAGCCCTCGTCCACGCCGGCGATCTCTTTGACGTGGTAAAACCAAAAACGAAAGCCTACACAACCGTTCTCGAAGCCCTCGAACGACTTCACGAAAAAGAGATCCCCCTGGTAATAATCGCCGGCAACCACAGCATGGTCAAAACGAGGTATACAACAAGCCCGTTCGAAGTACTGACGTACCACAAATCCGCAATCAAGGCAGCGTATAAATTCCGGTACGAGAAGGTCGAGATCGGGGACACCGTCTTCCACCTCATCCCCAACATGCTCCGGCCCGAAGATTACCGCACAGCCTACGATCAGATAACAATCAGCCCGGACCACAACAACGTGCTCGTGACCCACGGCCTCGCGACCGCGATCAAGGACAAACGCCTCGCGACCGTTGCCGAGCACGAGCTGGATGGCACGATCCTCTCCGACCGCTTCGATTACATTGCGCTCGGCCACTACCACCGGCAGTGCCAGATCACGGACAATGCCTGGTACTCGGGGTCCTCCGAGTTCCTCACGTACGGCGAGATCCGGGATGCAAAGGGCGGCCTCTCCGTTGACCCGGGCCGGCACGAGGTTGTGCCGCTCGGACTCCCGAAGACGGCGATGGCGGATTGCGGGACAATCAAATGCCAGAGCGTACATCCCGGGGATATCACGGAGGAGATCATCGCCCGCGTGGAGCAGAAAAATCTCCCGAAGTTCGCGATGGCGCAGGTCACGCTTGACGGCCTCTCGCGGGAGCACGGGAAGGGAATTGACACGCGAAACCTTGCGGGCGTCCGCGAGCACCTGCTCGACCTGAAGATCCGGGTGAAATCCGAAGCGGAGGACACGCCGGTCCTGCTCCAGCAGGACATCCGGATGATCGATTACCTGCAGGAATTCGAGGGCTTCGTGGCAAAGCAGCAGATCTCCGCAAAGCAGAAGGAGTTCGCGCTCGCACGCGGAAGAGATGTGCTCCGGTCCGTGATGGACGAGCACCGGGGGACAGGAGAATGATCTCCTTCAAGTGTTTTGGCGATGGGGGAGATGTATTTCCTTGTATGTTCTCTCAATCATTGCGATGCCTGTCGCGCTCCCGCGGCGGTCTCAATGAGCGTACCGGTCTCGCGAATCCGCTCATTACCGGGCGAGGTCCTGACGAAGCGGCCGGGCGATCCCCGAAGGGTGGGGGAACACTCACCCACGGTCAGGACGGAGTTCCGGAAATTTGTCCGGTAAGAGGCTTTAAACCGGGGGCTGCCCACGCGGCGGGGGCGTGGCCCCCAGGAGCGTCAATAAAAAATCGTTCGGGAGCCCACCCATGATCCTCGACCGGCTCGAACTCAATAACTTCAAGCGGTTCCGGCACCAGGTGATCAACTTCCATGACGGCATCACCGGCATCCTCGGGAATAACGGCACGGGCAAGTCAAGCCTCGTCACCGCGATCTTCTTTGCGCTCTATGGCGTGCAGGCAACCGGGATCGCTGCGGACTATATTGTCTCATCGTTTGCAGGCCAGAAAGAGAAGTGCGAGGTCCGGCTCGACTTCCGGATCGGGGGCGACACCTACACGGTCGTGCGCACGTTCAAAAAAGGCAAGACGGTCACGCACGATGCCAGCTTCCACAAAAACAATAAGATGATGGCAACGGGCGTGAGCCCGGTCGAGACCGAGGTGAAGCGGACGCTCGGGATGGGCCCGGTGGATTTCAAAAACACGATCTACGCAGGCCAGAAGGATCTCCTCACGCTCCTGGAGAACACCCCCGGAAAACGGAAAGAGTGGTTCCTCCGGGCGCTCGGGATCGATTACCTGAGCACCGAGAGCCAGAAAGTCTTAAAAGAGGATATCGATAAAAAAACCGGCGAACTCCAGCGCAAGGAAGGCGAGCTTGCGGCAATGTCCGGCCGGCAGAGCGAAGGAGAACTCGCAAACCTCCAGGCATCCATCACAACATTCACCACCGCGATCGCGGAACTCGGGAAGCAGAAGACCGACCTCACCAGACAGCGGGCGGAGCTCGACGCACAACTCAGGGTCCTTGCAGAGAAGAAGGCCGCATACGACCGGCTCGTGCAGCAGCAGCTGGCGATCAAAAAAGAGCTCGCCACCGAGACGGCCCAGCAGAAGACGATCGAATCCGGCCTCGTCCTGCTCAGGAACGATGAGGCCGAGTATCACGAGCTCGAAAAGGCTGCCGGGTCGTATGCAGAGATCCGGGCACGGCTCGACACGCTCGCAAAGCAGAAGGCCGAGCACCAGCGCATCACCGGGGAACTCGGCTTTTGCCGAAAGCAGGTCGCAGACATAAACGCCCGTATCGGGAAGGAGAAAACCCGGCTTGCAGGTCTTGCAAAAGACGCCGAGGAGTATACCCGCCTCGCCGCCACCATCAGGAAGTCCATCGGTGCCGGCCCGGAGCTTGCGGACGACCGGCTCGATACTGCGGTCAACTACCAGGTTGCGGATCTCATGAAGCGGGCCGGCACCCTTGCAGCGCAGCAGCAGCGGTACAAAGAAGAGAAAGAAAAACTCGAAGCCGACCGGGCAACGATCGCACAGGCCGGGCCGGACGGCATCTGCCCGCTCTGCCGGCAGAAACTCGGTGCCCACTTCGGGGACCTGGAGCAGGAGTTCGGATCAAAACTCCGGGAGATGGAGGACAAGGCTGTCGCCGATCTCGAACGACAGGAGAGACTGGAGAAGGAGAAGACAGCAATCGAGGCCCTGCGACCGGTTCTCGAACAGCTCCGGACCCTCGCTGCACAGCTGAAACGCCGGGCCGAGTTCGAGAGCGCGATCGCGGAACTCACCACCCAGCTCAGCACAAAGCAGCGCGAAGAGCATGCCTGTGCAGAGGCAATAACAAACCTCGCGTTCAATGCGGAAACCTGCAGCATCGCAGAGCAGCAGGAGGCAGCGGCCCGGAAGGTACAGGCCCGGTTCACCGAGCTCGGCAAAAAGATCGGCCAGGCAAACTCCATGAAGCAGCAGCTCGCCGATCTCGTGGAACGTATCGCGAAGAGGAACGCTGACCTTGCGAAACGGGAACAGGAAATAACCGGTGCGCCGTACAACCCGACAGAGTCAGCCGGAACCGAAGACCGGATGAAGGCAACCGACACGGCTCTCCGGGATGCCGATGTCGCGATCGCCAATGCGGCACGGGATAAAAAATTTGCCGAAGAAAAGATCGCGGATTACAAGCGTACCACTGAACAGATCGTCCTGTTGCAGAAACAGGCAACAGAACTCAAAGACGAGATCGATCTTCTCAGACTCACGCGGAGCCTCATCGCCGAGTACGTGGTCTACCTCATGCAGGTCGTCAGGAGCCGGCTCGAAGGCGAGGTGAGCCGGATTATCGCAGAGATCACGGGCGGGAGATACGAACAGGTCCTCCTTGACGAGGACTTCAACCTGCTCGTGAGGGACGTTGACAACGATTACCCGATCGACCGGTTCAGCGGCGGCGAGCAGGACGACATCGCGGTCGCGCTCCGAATCGCCCTCTCGCGGTATCTCGCTGAACTCCACCAGGTGCACGAGTCCACGTTCCTCATCTTCGATGAGATCTTCGGGAGCCAGGACGAGGAGCGGAGAAACAATCTCCTCACTGCCCTCCGCACGCAGGAGTCCCGCTTCCCGCAGATCCTCCTCATCTCCCACATAGCAGAGATGCAGGGCGAGTTTGCAAACACGCTTCAGATCGAGATGGGCGCAGACAATGCGAGCAGGATAAAAGAGGTGGAGTGATGCACGAGGACCGGCCGGCCGTTTCTCGTGCTAAATGATGAATTATGCCAGGCTGTCCGTTCTGTTCCAGCGATAAGGTCTACAGTCTTCTCGATACCATGCACTGCAAGCGGTGCAAGAATATCTGGAAAGAGGAAGACCCGGGCCTGCCCGCTGCCTGCGACGCGGGAGCCCCGGACAATACCGTACGAATCAGGAAACGAACCGATCCCCTGGAAACACGGCTGGAGAAGAGACTGGATGAATGCCTCAAACGGTCCAACGGGAAATTCTGTCTTACCATCATGAACTGGCAGGCCGGGGATATCTCACCTGAACTGTTCAGGAGATACCTGATGCGATGCAGGAAAAACCGGTCCCTGGCAGAGACAAAGGATCGCTACGGGCGGATATGGTATTCGCGGATAATTTCCTGACGCACGAGAGGAGTTTTGGGTCATCCTCATCCCCGCCATCCCGGAAATCCACGGCAAATCTCCCGGCACGATGAGCGCAAAGAGAGGCACGGTCAACACCGGTATAATCCCGGGATGGCAAGGGGAACGCCGTGTAATCGTGTATCGTCTCATTCCGGGTTTTCGATGATCCGCTCCCGCAAGGTGATGTCAGGACGCAGGCCCGTCTGCGAACACGGGAGGACCAGCATGGGCATTCCTTTTTTTTACCTAGTGCACCCACACCAGCCCTCATGTCATCAAAACGAACCCCCGACACCGCATGTATTGAGAGAGTAATAATTTTTTAAAAAGATATATCATGTTATAAGTTATTTTTCTTCATATAGCTGGTACGAGTATCCGGCACTTCTTCGCGCAAAGTACCGGACAGGTTTTCTCATGATCATGACGGAACGAATACAGGCAGGGACTGACTTTGGACAATCTTCACGCCAGTTTACTGATATCATCAACTTCCTGCCCGATGCAACGTTTGTCATCGACCGGACCGGAACGGTCATTGCCTGGAACAGCGCGATCGAAGAGATGACCAGTGTACCGGCAGAACAGATGCTGGGATGCGGGGATTATGCCTATGCCATCCCGTTCTATGGACTGCGCCGGCCGGTCCTTATCAACCTGGTTCTCCAGCCAGGTGACCGGATCGAAAACAACCATTACCATATCATCCGGCAGGAGGGGAACCTGCTCATTGCAGAACTGGATCTCCCCCACCCGATCGGAAAGAGCACGCATCTCTGGGCCAAGGCAAGCCCCCTCTACGATGAACAGGGCACCACAATCGGGGCGATAGAATCCATCCGCGATGTCACCCCTCACAAGCAGGCACAGATCGCGCTTGAGAACGCCAGAGAGTTTGCCGAAACGGTCATCGAGACGGCAAATGCGATCATTGTCGGCCACGATACCGCGGGCCGGATTACCCTCTTCAACCAGGCCGCGGAGAAGACGACCGGATACACCCGAGCCGAACTGGAGGGTAAAAACTGGTTTGAGGTGGTAGTCCCCCGGGACCGGTTTTCTTCTGTCTATGAAGAACTCGATCATCTGACGGGGGATGGGATACCAAAACAGCTGGAAATTCCCCTCCTGACAAAAACGGGCGACGTGCGGCATATCACGTGGCAGAATAATGAGATCCGGGAACAGGGCACCATTGTCGGGACTATTTCCATAGGTATCGATATCACTGACAGGATAACAGCGGAAGACGAGCTCAAAATGCTGTACACCAACCTGGAGCAGCGGATTGTTGAACGGACCGCGGATCTCCGGAAGACTGAAGAGGCGTACCATCGGGCAAATGTCAAGCTCAATCTCTTAAGCTCGATCACCCGGCATGACATCCTCAACCAGCTGATGGTGGTGAGCGGATTTTTGGAGCTCGCGGCAAAAAACGTGGCGGATGAACAGACACGGGGGCATATTCAAAAAGCAATGCATGCTTCCGCAGCCGTAGAACGGCACATCGTATTCACCCGGCTCTACCAGAATATCGGCGTGAAAGCCCCCCAGTGGCAGAACCTCCGGACATGCGCAGAAAAGCAGATAACAGACCTCCGGCCGGAGTCTGTATCCGTTGGTATGGATATCACGGGGATTGAAATTTTTTCAGATCCGCTCTTTGAAAAAGGTCTCTATACCCTGGTTGACAATACCCTCCGTCACAGTGAGACCGCAACAGAGATCCGGTTATCCTGCCGGCATAAGGATACCGGTGAACTGGTGCTGATCTATGAAGACAATGGTGTTGGCATCCCCTCTGAAGATAAGGAGCATATCTTCGAGCGGGGATTTGGTAAAAACACGGGGTTCGGTCTCTTCCTTGCCCGGGAGATCCTTGCCATTACCGATATTACTATCCGGGAGACCGGTGAGCCGGGCAATTCTGCACGGTTTGAGATAACGGTGCCACCGGGGGCATGGCGGCTGCAAGGAGCATGATAATTTTGCCGGTCTGTAATTCCATGTGGTAGTGCACAGATTCTTTTTAATCATACCATCTCATCGTGGCATGAAAGATACCGTTGCTGATGGTGAGCGCCGGTCTGCTGCATGAGAAAAGGGAATGCTCATGCAGGGAGAATTTCCCTTCCAGGAAAAGGGAAGCGGCAAGACCGAAGAACCGCGTTAAAACTGAGATCTCACCGGGGCGTGATAACGAACCTGCAGTGATCGTCGCCCATGGCATAACAGGCTGTTTCATCGACCTGCTGGGGTTTTCTGAAGTGTTCTGAAAATACCGCGTCGAGGATCCCGGAGTCAAAGGCACAGGCCGGCCGGCCAAGATACGGGAGGTTCCCGCATTCAAAACAGTCATATGCCCGCAGGGTCAGCGGTGCAAGCGACTCGACATTCAGTGTCCCGAGGTTATGCTTCCGCCAGAAATTCCCCAGGTTTTCCAGCAGCACCGAAAGGTCCTTGTCCGCGAGGTTTTGCGCGATCGTGCGGCCTACCCGGTTCCCGGACTCGCGCAGCACCGGGTCAATATTGATCCCTTCGGCAAGGAGGGATACCCGGATCGTGCGGAACATGTACCGGTAAAAACCAAACGGATCGTTACCGTCAATCAGCCGGCCTGCCAGGTCCGCCCCGTCATCAACCGGAATACCGCCGGTGAGGTTTCCCAGGGCATGTGACCGGAGATAAAAGATCTTTTTCCGCTCGTCCTTTGGATCGATCTTCGAACCGATAATCCCGTCCTGCTCCAGTCCCTTGAGATGGACTGATACGGTTGACTTGGCCCGGCCGGAGACGGAGACGATCTCATCGAACGTACGATCGCGGGTGCTGAGCACCGAGAGGATCTTCACGCGAACCGGGGACTGGACCGTCCGTATACCGGCAGGTGTGGAGAAGAGACCGATCGCTGACGGGTCCTCCGGTCGGGACGCAGGCGATCGTTTCCCCTTAAACAACTGAGTTTCCATATCCTGCAATAAGTTTCGCAACATTCATATATAATCTGTTCGTAAACAATAGAACATTCGTATAGTTACGAACAATGTGAGAACCATGAAAGCCGAATCGTACAAAATCGCCGATGGCGTGTACTGGGTCGGGTCGCTTGACTGGGACCTGAGGACTTACCACGGGTACACCCTTGATGGAACGTCATACAACTGCTACCTTGTCTTTGGTAAAAAGACTGCGCTCATTGACAATGTCTACCCGGGACATTCGGCCCAGATGTGGGCCCGCATCGCGGATGCATTCAGTAAGGAAGGAAAGACGGAGCAGATCGACATCATTGTCCAGAACCACGTAGAGAAGGATCACTCCGGGGCGCTTGTCGAGATCCATAAAAAATTCCCGAAGGCTCCGATCTACTGTACCGAAATTGCTGAAACCGGACTCCTCCGGCACTTCCCTGCCCTCTCGGGTGCAGCATTCCATCATATCAAAACCGGCGAGACCCTTGACCTTGGGGGAAAGACCCTCGCATTTGTCCAGGCCCCGCTCCTCCACTGGCCGGACTCGATGTTCACGCTCTATGCCGAGAAGGGAATCCTCTTCCCGAACGATGCATTCGGCCAGCACCTCTGCTGCGCACAGCGGCTCGACACCGAAATTCCCGAGCATGTCCTGATGGATGCCACGCAGAAATTCTATGCCAACCTGATCGTTCCCTTGTCACCGCTCTTCCTCAAAAAAGCCGGAGAACTCACCGAGCTTGGCCTGATCGAGAAGGTAACCATGATCGCCCCCTCGCACGGCCAGATCTGGACCAATCCCGGCAACGTGATCGGGGCATACGTTGGCTGGGCATCCGGTTCTGCCATGAAAAACAAGGTGACGATCATCTACGACACCATGCATGGCTCGACCAAGATGCTCGCCCACAGTCTTGCAGAAGGTGTCATTGCGGGCGGATGCGACGTGAAGGTCTTCAACCTCCACGAGGACGAACGATCCGAGATCGTCAAGCACATCCTCGATTCAAAAGCAATCATGGTCGGCGTTCCGACCATCAACGACATGCCGTACCCGAGCATCGGGGACCTCCTCTATTACCTGAAGGGGCTGCACTTCAACCGGACCGGCGAGCGGTTCGCTTTCACCTTCGGATCCATGGGAGGCAAGGGCGGTGCCGTGAAGATTGTTGCCGATGAATTAAAGACTGCCGGGTTCACCGTTGTCGGCTCGCAGGAAGTCCTGTACGTGCCGGACGCTCCCGAACTTGACACTGCGTTCAAGGCCGGTAAAGCAATGGCTGACCGGATCCGGAAATAATTCTTATCCCACCATTACCTCCCTCTTTTTCTGCGTATTGTAATGCTGCCTACGGGAAGCCACCCAGGATCCGGTAAAAAAATCATCCGAATGCAGGTATCCCGTTACCCCGTGCTGGAAAACCGGTACGCCCCCTTCGGCACAACGATGACGAAACGCACCCCATTCCCCGGCACACCCTCCTCCCGAATCGTCAGGCCTGTGATCGCCAGTATCTCCTGCGAGAGGAAGAGGCCAAGACCGGTGTTTTTGCCAAACCCTTTCTGGAAGAGAAATGGCTTGTCTTCGGGAGAGATCCCGACGCCGTTATCCTCGTACACGATCTCCGCGCCATGGTTCGTTTCATGGAAGGAGAGCCGGATCCTGCTGACCCGTTCCCCGTGGCGGAGCGTATTTTCTAAAAGGTTATAGAAGACTTTCTCGATAAGCCCGTCTGCAAATACCTTAATGGGAGGGATATCGATGACTATGTCAGTTGTACCCGGTATGGGCAGATGGGTTATTGCAGCATGGGCCTGCCGGGAGATATCCTGCCATTCCGGGGCATTGACCCCGAGACTCTCGTAATATTTCATGAACTCGACCTGGCCGGCGATCGCAGCTGCGGCCTGTTTCTCACGGTTGATATAATTGAGAAGTACCGGGTCTTTTGCCGTATGCAGGGTGAGTTCAAGGTATCCCTGGAGGACCTGAAGCTGGTTCCGGATATCGTGGCGCGTGATGGAGGAGAGCATGCTGATCTTCTCGTTTGCCCGCCGGAGCGCATCCTCTATCTTCCTTCGTTCGGCAACCTCATCGGCAAGGGTAGTATTCACTCGCTGGAGTTCTTCTTCCCGGTGCGCCCGGTTGAGTTTCTCCTCGGAAAGACGTTCAACCATGGTATTGAAAGAATCCGAGAAGTCCCCCATGAAATGGACCCGCTGAGAGAGGTCGCCGCTGGCGATCTGTCCGGTCTGCCAGGTAAGGTGCCGGAGGTTGGCCTGGAGGGCCTTGAGGCAGCCGGCAGTGCGCCCCGTTACGGGAAGATCCTCATAGAGATCCCCCCGTGCCAGGGTTTGGGCAAACTGTCGGGTTGCCGCGAGATCTGCAAGGATCGCTTTCAGCTGGTCCTGTGCCTCTTTATCAGAGAGCGGAACCGGATCTCCGAAAGAGATCTCCGTCCGGAACGTATCCTCCACTGCCTTCAGTACATCCTTCAAGGAATCAGGTGAGCCGGGGGGCAGCGTCCTGCGTTTTTTTTCTGCCGTTTTTTCTGCCATACGAAAACGATCTACCGCGACCGGCGATTCACGTCAAATCTGCAGGTCCGGTCGCCGGTGCACCAGCAGTCAATCTCCCTGACATCGAACGGTTCACCCGTAAACGATTCCATGAGCCCGGCAATGAACCCCTCGTCATAGGTACAGATGCCATAGCCGGTCTCGGGCAGACCCGAACAGTCCAGATCCTCCGACACGGTCATGACAAAAGAGCCCTGCTCCGCGTCCGCCTTCTCGATCCGGAGGATCCCGATATTCATGTCCACCAGTACCTGCTGCAGATTCCGGACAAACTCGTTCAGGTCCGCAGGGATTCCCAGAACATTTTTGTAAAATTCTTTTCCGGCAAGCAACCCGGCCTTGTAGAAGATCTCATCTGCCTTCTCTGTCCCGCACACCTGTTCAATGATATCCCGCAGGGTATACTGCATCAGCCGGTACACTTCCAGGCGTGTCGTGGGGCCGAGGCTGGGTCTCCCGGAGGTGAGATCCCCGAGGAGTACCCATGAGAACCGGTATTTTCTGCCAGAATCTGTCATGATAATCTCTGTCACTCACCGGAGGAGCTCTGTCTCTACCCTACCATATCATGATGTGAGATAAATAGGTTTAGTCTTCGGCAACAAACCGGGGCCCTGATCCGGCCGAAGAAAGAAGAATACTCTTATGGCCAGATAATACAAGGAACGATGCCAGACGTTATTCGCACCGGTAAACCTCGAAAAAACAATCCCCTGTTTCAGTTAAGAATACCGTTGACTCCTCCCGTTTTCTGCCGTTGAAAGGTTCATCAGAACCTCGACAAGGGTACTTCTGGTACATAGGTTCACTCGCATTCCCACCCTCTTATATCCCATTATGCCAAAATAGAATTCAACGTACATGAAGGACGAATACCCGGGTGCAGCGAAGATGGTGGAGTAATGGCGGGCGACTACGAGGTCACCAGTGCCGTGATGGAAGCCGCAGCCCGGATCCGCTCAACGATCCCGGCGGATCTTGTAGAGAAATTCGCAACCAGCTGCGGCATCGAAAAGTCCGACTTCATTCCCTGTACCGCATCCCCGTGCGGAGAGGTCTGCGCTATTGACGGCAGCAATGTGATGCTCCTCGAATCCGGCAGCTTCGTGCTTGCCGCTATCCGGGCGGCCCAGACAACGTTTGTGGACATGGAACGGAAGCGCCGCTCGGTTACGCCTATGAGATTCCCCCTGATCGGCCCTGACGAAGAGAACCAGGACTTCCCGGTCCTGTACGCCGACTGCTTCGGACAGCCGCCGGGAAAGACGCTCTCGAACGAGGACATCTCGCGGGCTGCGGGAATCCTCCGGGATACCGTCGAGTACTGGGTCACGGAACGGATGGCAAACGAGCTTTCGCCCGGCGCCCTTCTCTTAAGGGACGGCCCGTTGAGAGTGTCCCACGAGAGCCACAACCCGGTCCTCACCCGGATCGCCCTGGCATGCAAAGACCGGGAGATCCGTCTTGCCGGAATATCCAAACGATCGACTGCCACATGGGGCGGCGGCTACCCTCTCATCCCCGCAGTCTTCGGGTATGCAAAGACCCGCACCATCCCGGCCCCGTGGTGGATCAAAATCGATCCCGCCATTCTCGACCATACCCCGCACGCCCAGTGGCAGCACGGCGAGATGTATGTCGCCTGCCTCCATCCCCGCTCGAAAGGACCACTGAAGATCGAACTCGCCACGGGTATTCCGGATGCCGGAGAGATCATGAACCGGCTTTGCGGCTGCTCCGCAGACGGCCGTATCCCGGGCTATCCCTATCCCCTCTTCGATGCCCATCGCACCGTTGCCCTGACAGAAGAGATCGTGGCGCAGGTGAAAGGCGAGCTGCTCGGAAGGCTCGCAGAGGCCGGTATCGATCGGCAGACCTATGAGATCCTGTTCGGAGATTACCATGATGAATTTGCGCGATACTGAAACTACGGATACCTCGAAGTACCGTCTCATTGGCAGGAGCGTCCTCTCCTACCGGTTCATCGCCCCCCACAGCGAGACGCTCTACATCGGCGATATCAAGAAGATCGTCGACACGATCAAAGGCGTCACGTTCTTTGCCAAGATCACCGACCTCTCGCATGATTCCAACTTCGCCGATTCCCGGTGGGACACCCGGGCCTATGCCGAGAAGTTCTATGGCCTGGGCGAGGATGTCTTCATCACGGTCGATGCCGTGCCGCTCGGGTGCGTGGACCTGCTCGGGGACTTCCACAAGGCCCGCACCATCCCCTCCAAGTTCTCCATTGTCGAAGACCCGACCGCGGAGGACTTCTTGTTCCTCACCGAACAGATGGGCGAGATCGAGGTCGGACTCATGCGGAGCGGCCAGGATGTGATAAAAGATGTCCCGGTCCGGATCCCTGCCCGCGTCCTCCCGCAGCATATGGGCGTCTTTGCTACGACCGGCATGGGCAAGTCCAATTTCATGAAGACCTTCTGTGCCTCGTGCATGAAGGAGCAGAAGTTCGGCCTTTTGATCGTTGACCCGCACGGCGAGTACGTGAGCGGCGGCAAGTCCTCGACCGGGGAACCGACAAAAGGGCTCATCCATTACACGAACGGCAAGTACGGCCTCTCGATCTTCACCATACGGGGCGAGGATGACCGGAAGAAGTACGCGATGAACCGGCTCTGGCTCGAATACGATGACTTCCGGCTCTCCGACCTCTCGATTCTTTATGAACTCACCTCGGCACAGTACGATATCATCGAGGCGTTTGCCCGGGTCAGCGGGAAAGATGCGATCCGGTTCTTCCAGGACGTTGACCCGGAGATCTTCCCCATCAAGGATCCCGCTGCCGCGGGTATCCGGGAGGGGAGCCTCGCGTACCAGATCCGGAACTCGATGTCAGGCCCCGTGCGGGTGATCCAGCGGCACATCGAGAACCTGACAAACGGCAACCGGGCATTCTTCCGCGAGCAGGGTTCATCGGTGCAGGAGATCATAACGGACCTCCATTCCAACCGGGTAGTCCTCATCGACATCCCGGACATGGGGGAGCGGAGCGAACTCTTTGTCCTCTCGGTCATCACCCGGATGATCATGGAGCGGCACCGGTCCGATGCTCGGGGCTTTGGGATCGATGAGAAATCGGGATCCGGCCACCAGGTACTGATCACCATCGAAGAGGCACAGCGAGTGCTTGCCGCCGGGGGCGCCTCCACCCAGATGTTTCGGGAATGCGCCATGGAAGGAAGAAAGTTCGGCGTGGGGCTCTGTGTCATCACCCAGCAGCCCAAGAACGTTGATCCAAAAGTACTGGCACAGATCAACACCTTTGTTGTCATGGGCCTCGGCGACCGGGGGGACCGCGAGATCATCATGGGCAGCGCCAAGCAGGATCTGAGTAAAATGGAGATCGAGATCCAGACGCTCGACCGGGGCGAGGCGATCATCTCAACGATTGGCATCCCGTTCCCGGTCAGTACGAGAATCCACCGGTATGAAGATTATATCGCCAGGCTCAACACGGAGAGAAAAACCGACATCCGCAACGGGTTATCGTCAGGATTCGACTGATCACGCACATCATTTTTTAAAAACCAGGACAGTCCCCGATACCACTGGAAAAGCGGGTGTTCATGCATAATATTTTACTACGCCACCACAAAAAAACGCACAGGAATTGCCCCTGGCTCCTGAACCAGCCCCGGGTTTTATTTCCCATCCTCGCTAACATCACTCACAGGACAACCAATCATGACTGCCCCCCTCCCCTACCACATCATCCCCAAGGAACGGATCGGCAACGTCATCGACGCAATCTATGCATTCTCCATGACGCTGCTCGTCACCACCATCAGCGTCCCGCCCAAGTACGATCAGGTAAATGTCACCGAACCGGTACAGGCTATCCTCACCAGCGTGCTCCCTGACCTCCTCCACTACTTCATCGCGTTCATCATTCTCGCCATCTTCTGGTACTTCGAGCACCAGCGGTTCCGTCATCTCATCCATCTCGACCGCCCGCTCCTCTGCATGAACATCACGAGCCTCGCGTTCGTCTGCCTCATTCCCTTCACCACTAACGTGGCCGGGGATTATCCCTTCGACACCTTCGGTGCCATGCTCTTCGAGGCAAATATTTTCATCATCGGCATAATCGCATTCGCCCAGTGGCGTTACATCGGGACACGCAGGGCAGACCTTGTCCCGGACCTCGATTCCGTCTGGATCGAGCGCGAAGTCAGCTGGACCCTGGTCTTTCCCCTCCTTGCCATTATAGGGATCATCATCGCCGTATTCCAGATCTATTCGAGCGCGGAAATCTTCCTGCTCGCACCGTTCATCATGGCGTACCTCTTCTGGAACGACCCGGTGAAGACGAACAAACCTGACAGCTGAACCCGGTCCACAGGGAGATACGCGATAATAAAGCCTGGAACGTACTCCCAAGCAAAAACGATAAAGAGACAGAATTATTCTCCGGCGAATATGCGGGAGACCCTGGCGAATCCGGGACGCACCCCGATAAAAAAAACGATCTGGTGTAGCATGAACGCCGGATAATTGGTATTAACCCACAATATAAATACGCTATTCAACAATATCAGGTATAAAATATTTTACGGGGTGTGAACATGAAGACAGAGGATGCAAAGAAGATCATTTCAACCGCTATTGATCGCGAAGTGGAAGCGTACACATTTTACCGGAATGTCTCCGACAAGGTTAACGACAAGAACTTAAAGGCGCTCTTTGCTGAGCTTGCCGGTGAAGAGAAGAAGCACCGCGAGTTCCTCCAGGGATTCCTCACAAAAGACGTCAGCAGGATAAAGTTCGCAGCAGGGCATGATTACAAGGTCGGCGATGCACTCCCGACACCAGACCTGACGATGAATTTAAAACCACTTGATGGCCTGGTCCTTGCCATCAAGAAGGAACTTGACGCCATGCAGATGTATACCCAGCTTGCCAGTGCAGCTGCTGACATGGAGACACAGCTGCTCTTCACCCAGCTCGCCAACATGGAGCGGGGACACAAGGCACGACTCGAGGATCTCTACACCAACATGGCATTTCCCGAAACGTGGGGATAACCTGCGTACAGGCTCCGATGCACCGTCCTGCATCCAGAGTCTTATTCCATTCTTTTTTGGGGGAATTCATTCACGGAATACCAGATGATGCGGTGAGAGATTGTCATCTCCCCACAGGGACACTTGCATCGAGATCTCCACATCCGGATACACAATCGATGCATCGCTACGAAGGTAATTCACATAACGTGATGACCTGGTCAGAATACAGTTTTTAAAAAAAAGAATTAGTAGAGTTCGTTGTTCGATTGGATTGCTGCAGGGACCGTCCTTGTGATGGGGAGCACTGCACCAATCGCGGGTTTCAGTTCAATGGTGAACTGTTGGTTAACATTCGTGTTCGCACCTGACGGGGGATGGAGCTGGAGGGTGAACTGTGTACCCGGCTCAAGAAGGGCAGTCTGCGTCGCACCTTTACCATTCAGTACCTGCGAGACGATCCATTTACCTGCTGTCGGTGAGTTTGTCGCTTCAGTGCCATCCAGTTGGGAATTGGTCACGTCATACGCAATTTCATTGAATACCTCATTATCCCGATAGGTTACAGTTAACTTCGAGAGATCCAGAGACCCTCCCCCGGCAGTGCATGCAACGGTGATCTGGATGTACTTCAGCGCTGAAGATCCGGATCCTGCACCATATACATTGCCAACAAGTTCAAGACTTGTGCTGGCCTGTCCGACTGCAGTGTGCACGGTCTCCTGGCTCTTCTGGGTCGTGAAGAAACCGGCACCGAGCACCACATATGAGAACACTGCCGCGACAACGACAAATGCGATAAGCACAATCGCAGCTTCAAGGCCGGTGAACCCTTCATCATAGTGTGTCAATCGTTTCATTTTCTTCACTTCAGTAAACCTCATAGACCTGATTGCGAACCAGTGCAGGTGGAGCGGTCCGTTGTATCGGAAGAGCTGCACCGATATCGGGTTTCACTTCAACGATGAACTTCTCGTTCATATCGATCTGTGCATCCGTAACAACGATGGTGATTTTATCCATCTCAAGGTTCCTCAGGAGATCCGAGTCTGTTCCCTGGACACGGTCACGTGTGATGTGGGTGGTGTCGCTGTCCGGATAGGTCTTCAGGAAATTGGAGGTGGAAACGGTATAGGCTACCTTTGTCATATCAACTTCTGTGCCACCTGCAGCGAGCTGGAGGTATATTGCAACATTTCCAAGAGCACTTGTGGATGACGCGATCGCTATAACGTTTCCCGATACTTCAAGGGCGGAGCTGGCCTGGCCAACGGCAGTGTGCACGGTCTCCTGGCTCTTCTGGGTTGTAAAGAACCCGGCGCCGAGAAGTACATACGAGAACACTGCTGCGACAACGACGAATGCAATAAGCACAATTGCAGCTTCAAGACCAGTAAATGCATTTTCATGGGTTTGTGACATTTCCATGCTCCATTTTCTGATTCACGGTTGGCTGTGATTCGTTCAAAAACGATGATCTGACATATAACGTCAGTGGGTCGTAACAACCTGGATTCCAACGCTGAACACGTTCGGGTTCGGCACCGGTAAACGATCCAGGGAATGGATGATGATGTTACAGATTCTCATCAGAATCCGTGACCGCATTGATCGGTTTCTGCACTGAATTCTGCTGTGGAAAGTCCACAACATACTGGTGCATCCAGACAACAAAACTCCAGATAACCGATTAGCAGTTCATGAACGGCATATACCGGGTGAGCAGCAATTTTGTGGACTGTAACATCGTAAAATCCATCCTCACGAACCAATCGTTAACCACAATATTACCGGGAAGTACCCTAAAGGTTTTGGTTAAAATCATACATATTAATATACTTAACTATTTAAAATGCAGACCATTACAAACTCTATTTTAAAAAAAAAGGTTATTTCTTCGCAACCGGGTTGAACACGTTCTGATAGATCATGTCGCTGCCGGTGTTGTTCAGCCGTGCACGCTCTTCCTTCTCCTCGACATATGCCATGAGCGGAAGTTCCATGTTGATGCCCGGCGTGTGGCCGAACATCTTCTCAAGCTCAACCTGCTGGGAGTGCATGATCAGCGCATTCGGAATCTCAGCTGCACAGACTTCCTCACACTGCCCGCAGTTGACACAGGAATCAGCGATATGGGAGTACCGGATCAGGTGGAACATGAAGTTGACCGGCAGTTCGCCCGGGGGAACCATGGCCGGGTTCTTTGTCGTGCAGTCAACACAGTAGCAGATCGGGCAGACATCAATGCACTGGTAGCACTTGATGCAGCGGGCGGTCTCGGACATGATCTTCTGTAACCGGTCCTTGCCCTCGCCGAGTGCCTCGAAGTCCTTCTTTCGCCACTTCTCGCCGAGTTTGAGCATTGCGCCCTCGACCTTTCCGCGGATCTCAAGACCCTTGGGGTTGGCGGGCTCGGTGGCAAGGAGACCCTTCTTGACAGCGCCTTCAATGAGTGCTGCACCTTTCTCGGAGCAGACTTCTACAAAGGTTGCCTTGCCGGCCTTCTCGCCGATAACACCCCAGTTCCCGCAGGCAAGGTCTGCCTGGCGGGGGATCTTCATCTTGCAGCGGCGGCAGTTGGACCTGCGGCCGTAACCGGCCTCTTCGAGTTCGTCAACGGAGATACCCTTGTGGCCTCCCTCGTACTCGATGATGAACTGGCCCTTGTCGATCTCTTCCTTGTGAACCTTCTCGGGGTCAACATCGTACTTTGCACGAATCATCTTGCGGGCTGTGACCGGGCTGACCGATCCTCCGCAGTTGACACCGATCATGATGACGTTGTCGAGATTGATCTGCTTGCGCTTGGCGAGTTCGTAGAACGCCATCGCGTCGCAGCCCTTGACCGTGACACCGATCTTCTGGTCTTTGGCCCCGTTCAGGAATTTCTTGACGAGTTTTGCCATGAGCAGCGTTCCGCAGTGAAGGGAACCGGCGGTCTTGGCAAGCTCTGCCGGGTCGGAAATAACAACCGGGACCGCGTCGTAGAGGTCCACACCTTTCGTGACCACAAGGACCGCGTCAACGACCTTGGCCTCGAGGGCATACTTCCAGAGGGCGGTTACTGCGCCACCGAGCTCGGCCTTCTTCTTGATGTCTGCATCATTGGTCCAGGCATAGAGCATATCGCCTTTCTTTGTTGCCATGTTCAGGCCTCCTTTGCGATCTTTTCAACCTTGACAGCACAGTGCTTGAGCTCCGGCATCTTGGACATCGGGTCGAGCGCGGTGTTGGTCAGGTTGTTTGCACCATTGGCAAAGTGCATTGGCATGTAGAGTACCTTCGGTGCGACATCGTCGGTTACCCGTGCAATGGCGATGGTCTCGCCACGGCGGCTCGTTACCTTGATCTTCTCGTGCTGCTTGATGCCGAGTTCCTTTGCATCCAGCGTGTTGAGCTGGACGTAGTTTTCGGGTACATCGTTGTGCAGGGTCGGGCTCTTGTCGGTCTGGGTCCTGGTGTGGTAGTGGAAGATAATACGGCCAGTCATCAGGGTGTACGGGTACTCTGCATCCGCAACTTCTGCGGGCGGGCGGTACTCGATACCGAACATGGTGCCCTTGCCATCCGCAGCGGCAAACTTGCCGATGTGGAGGATCGGGGTTCCCGGGTGCTCGATGGTCGGGCAGGGCCAGTGGATGGCCTCGGGCTTCTCGATCTTCTCGTAGGTTACACCGAACTGGCCGGGGGTCACTGA
>NZ_JAJRCG010000006.1 GCF_028679125.1 Methanoregula sp.
AGGTCTTTTGTCGGGATCGGCTCGCTCACCCCGGTGACCGTGGCATAGAATCCGCTTCCCTGCCAGTACCCCGTGTTCACGACTTTCACATCCATGGAGAGCGTCGGGGCCTTCTTTGCGGAACTTCCGCTCATCAGGTTTCCCGAGAACCCGGAGACGATGGCCGCGATGATGATCACGACAACGAGCATCAGCATCACGCCAACCACCGGTGAGACCCCACGCTCACTCCCGTACGGACGGCTGTTCTTGGTCATCATAATACCCTCACGTGGCGATCGTCACGGTGCTCTGCCCGATGGACTTCCCTGCGGAATCCAGGAACAAAAGGTTAAACGAGAGCCCGATGTTCGCTGTATTGTTAAACCCGTACTCTGGGGAATCCGCATCGCCCGTCGAAAAGTCGGGCCGCTGCTGGACATAGGTCAAGTTGCGCTTACTGACGGTGGCTGTGTCGCCCGGTTTGAATGCCTTGACGGCTGCTAAGGTCTGGCCCGAACTGGTGATGACATAACTCTTGTTGACAACCCAGGAATACCGGGTAACATTCTCCCCGAACGCTCGCGAAGGCTGCACCATGATCGTTGTCGAGCCCAGCGGGATCGCATCCCCGCCGTTGTTGGAGATTGTCATCCCGTTCGACTGGCTGTAGGTGGCCTGAACAACTGCCGACGGGGCTTTCGTGGTCCCGCTCACGGCACTCCCGCTGAACGCAGAAACCAGTGCCGCGATGATGATCACGACCACGAGCATCAGCATCACGCCGATGACCGGTGAGACTGCCTGTTCATGACGCTGCATCATTATCCCTCCACCATGACATTCTGGTCAACGAGCGTCTTTCCGGACTTCAAATCGACAACACGTACCGTCACGGTATCTCCCGTCCTCAGGTAACTCCAGTTGCCGCCAAGGATCGACTGCATGGGATCGGGATTATGCGAAGTGCCATACGCATACGCTCCGTTTGCTGCCAGCCCGTACTGGGAGGGCCGGTCGAACGTCGAGGTCCCGGATGTCAGGGTGAAGTTACCCCACATGGCATCCGGCGGGTGAGAGATGTCATTCGCCCATCCGGTCACCCCGTTGCCGTACCCGGTCGGTACCGTCAGGCCGTTTTGGGTTTCACCGTTAACAAAGACTCCACCGCGTCCGGCAGAACTCGTGTTTCCACCCGGCGGGATGCTCGTACCATCTGTCTTGTTGGTGGTCGTCCACGAGGTGATCAGCTGCAGGTTCCTGGTCGGGATCGGTTCGCTCACGCCAAGCACTTTCATGGAAAAGTACGATGTTGCATCAGTTCCCCCGTTTTTTATGTGGAACTCTGCGTTCAGTGTCGGTGCCTTCTGGCTCCCATTCATGGATCCCCCCGCAAATGCGGAGACTACCGCTGCAAGAATGATCGTGACGACAAGCATCAGCATCACGCCGACTATCGGCGAGACGCCATCGTCGCCATTTTTTTTTGTTTGTCTTTTCAGATAATGCATAGAATATTCCTCTTGCTCAAATTCCCATGAGTAGTATCATGACGGAGCACGAGCGGCAGCCGGCACGACTGCTAACAGGTTCGCCATGTCCACCAAAGGTATTAATTAAAAATATTTAACAATGATCATTTGTTAATTTTTCGACGTTGTTTTAAATTTTTTTATTTGGATCAAAATCAATTTTATTGATTTAATTGATTATTAAAATTTCATCCTCGCCGGAGACGGATCAACACAGGATACTACGATAAAAATTAAAAGAAATTAATACTGATATTGAGGTACCGGACGTACCAGGAACTCTTTTTGAACCCTACCTCACTCCCGTGTGCTACGGGAATCATCAAGGAGGAAAGACAGGGATTTCGGGATCCGGTTTTTCCCGATGCTGGTGATCTCTATGATGAGAAGATCATATGCATGAAAAACATTGCACGATACTCTCCGATCCCGGTACTTCACTAAATTTAAGCCCGAATTAAGGGAAAGCGTAAGATCTCAACAGGCAGCGGGTGCCGGATATGGTCACTATATGGCAAAAAAAGCCAGCCGGATACTAAGACATCTTCCAGAAACAGTGCGATCCGGTACCTGCTGACCATCATCTTGTTCCTGTACAAGAATATCCGGGTGTCTCTTCGATGGATTTGCCTGGCCCGTGTTCTCCGTGGTCCCAGAACGATTGACGAAGATTTATTCCGGTTTGATCTCTTCTGGCTCTTCGTCCGGGAAGGGATCTGGAAAAAAACCCAAATCTGTTACTTTTGTTACGGTTCTTCGTAGTTTCAGATGATTGAGATGTGATACGGGTTGCTGACTATCCACTATGCACGGAAGAAATTTCTGAGACGTACCGGGTTCATACAATTTGTCTTGACTCAGGTATTCTCCAGGGCATATTTTTTCAAGCAGACTCTGCTGAAAAAATTTCAATCGCGATCATGAGGTGTCAGTTGATGAGGCTACAATCGGATAATTATCCGACAATATGTATGTACATGCTACAAAATTTTTGATTTGCCGGCGTGAGAGAGGTTGCCGATCAACCGGACCCTGCCTGAAAAATTTTGAGCTGGGGGTGAGGGGGTGGTTGAAATTTTTTTGCCGGAGATCGATTGCGATGCTCATAATGGTGAAACTCACTCAGGTTTTTGGCAGGTAGTGTACACTGCCAGGATTCACGAAGAAATTATGAGAGAAGTACTGGATCCTGAACTAATACCCTGGTACACCCCAGGGACTGTCCTTTACCTTCACCACGTCATACTTCTGATCCGGGCCGGATGGATCCGGTCAGGGTGCAGGTGTACGTTTTATTTTTACCGGTTCCCGATACTTGCCCGTGGCGCAGCTTATCTGTGTATCCCCTGAAAAATCATTGGATTGGGTGAAGAATCCTGCAAGATCTCCGTCGGAGAACCTTACCGTAGAGTACTCCTCCTGCCAGGGAACCCTGTTTCCCAAAACAACCTCATTTTGCAAAACGGAGTTCATTTTGAACGATTCGTTCCAGCCCGGGAGATTTCGGGTACCCGAAAAACTTCGTAATTCACCTAAAACACCCCACTAATTCATTTTAAATCGTTCTATAATGACCCGGATTCCCGGATTTTACGCCGGAGGGGCAAAACTTCGTAAATAGACCCCTTGTAATTTCGTGATCAGCATGCAAAACAGGCTGCGGAAGGTGCCGGAAAAAGGGGATGTCTGGGGATCCGGCAGTTATCGTACACTCTCTTCCAAAAGCCACTTCCAGACCGGTTTCAGGACAATCGTTTTTCCCTCAGCCTGCAGCTCATCTTCCTGATCGTAGGTAAGGATCATGCCCCTCGAAAGATCGAATGTTTCCATCGCTTCAAGGAGACCTTTGGTCTCCCGCTCCCGGTTCTCCGCAGTGAATTCATAACAGACCTGGATTGCCATGGTGATTTTTTTCTGGTCCTTGAGAATGAAATCGCACTCCCGCTTTCCGGCAAAGTAAAAGATCTCCCCGCCCCGCCTCTTCAGTTCAATGAAGACAACATTCTCAAGGAGCCTCCCGTTATTCGGTGTGAGGGAAAAACCGTTCAGGACACACAGGGCAGTGTCGATGCAGTAAATCTTACGGGGGGAACCGAGCTGCTTTTTCAGGGAATAATCAAACCGCAGGAGTTCAAAGAAGAGATATGCGCCACTTAAGTACGAGATGTATTCCTTGACCGTGATCGCATTCATCAGCCCGAGGTTTTTTTTCAGTGAATTATACGTGAACGGAAGCGTTACGGTGGATGCAAGGATCCCGACGAGTTCGCGGATCAGTCTCTGCCTGCGGATGGAATACCGTGCAATGATATCCCGGTACAGGATGTTGTCATACAGGGTTTTGAGGTACTCGGGATCATTGTTCCGGAGATATTCCGGCATCCCTCCGCTCTCGACATACCGGCCAAATGCCCGGGTCAGGTTTACTTTCTCCTCCACAAGATACAGCGACTCTTTGCGTACTGCGGTTTTTATAAAGCGTAAGTATTCGATAAACGAGAACGGGTATACTTCAAAGAGCTTGTATCTCCCGGTGAGCCGGGTGCCGAATTCCCGGCTGAGCAGGGATGCATTGGAGCCGGTGAGAATAATTTTCTTGCCGTTGTCCTGAAGGCGACGGACAAAGGTCTCGAACTTTTCCACGTTCTGGATCTCGTCAAAGAAGTAAGTACCGGCCGACCCGTATACTTCAATGAGGACTTCGTCGAGTATCCCGAAATCCTCTGCGCGGAAACTGAGCAGCCGCTCGTCCTCGAAATTGATGTAACAGTAATTCTTCGCACCCTGCATGAGCTGCTTGAGGAGCGTGGACTTCCCGCATCTCCTGATCCCGGTAAGGATCAGCACCCGGTTGTCGTTCATGGCATCGAGTACATGGCTGAATATGGTCCGTTCAACAAGATCCCCCGGTTGTTCTATCTGGGTTTTCTGCTGGATAACGAGATGTCGCAGGACCTCTTTTGAGACCATACTAATTAGTAATTAGTAAAAAGCAATGAATGTTTTCATTGGCAGTTAGTGGCAGGGTGATCATGCGGGAGGATCGGACAGCCCCCCTGAGAGGCTTCCCGTTAGTGCGGCCTCACGGGGGAGGACGATCGCGTGATGAGGACTGCCCCTGCAGTTGCCCCATGATCTGAAATCAGCCCCCGTTTGGCAATCAGGCCTTGTTACGGGCGATTCGTTCCTGCCCGGGAGATTCAGGGTCCCCGAAAAACTTCGTAATTCACCCAAAACACCCTACTAATTCATTTTTAATCGGCCTATAATGACCCGGATTTATGGATTTTACGCCGGATGGGCAAAACTTTGTAAATAGACCCCTTGTAATTTGACGATCTGCCCCTCACGAGGGGTTTGGGACGTGTGCGGGGACCGGCCGTGGGGTCAGGATCGGGGGATCCGGGTGAGAGACGCGGGAGTTGTTATAGGGTCTCAGTAGATAACGGACCGGGAATCAAACGCCGGTTTGCAATCATTTGGATCCGGGAAAATTTTTTATCCCGGGCAAGTCTGCCGGGTTTTTGCATCACGTAGGCTGGTGCACGATCAGTTTGTAAAAAGAAACATAATGGACAACGCTGCATTTTTCCATCTATCACCCATGAAATACCGGATGACAGAATATGTTAAAAATTATTCAGAAAAAGATTTGAAATTACCATATTTTTTATGAGCCTGTCCGATAGGCATCACATCCAGGATCTTTACGATCTTTTCCGTATCATAGACTCGATAAAATGCAGTCCAGGATCTTCCAATGTGCTGTCGGTAAAGAATATAGCCACCCTTAAGACAAAATTTTTCTTTATCGCCCCGCTTACCCGGACAGGGATTTTTCCGAAGGGTTTCAAGATGTTCTTTAATGATCCTTCGGCTTTTCTCATCGAATCCGTTGATCTTATCTACCTGATCCTGTTCGATAAGAATCTTGAACGTCAATCGTCAATCTCCGAGAGTGAGACAAATTTTCCCTCTTCTTCAATGCGTTTCATATCGGAGACGAGCCGCTCCTTTTTTTTGGTCTCCATCAAATCTTCCAGAAGTTCCGCGTAGGTCTGGCCGGCTGAACGCATCTCGGATAGTTCTTTCCATACCGGTTCTGTTACGGGGATCCGCTTCACTACAGACATGATACTATGGTAAACATGGCACATATGAATACTTTTGGAATGTTGTATTCATGGGGCATCGCAATCGGGGGATACCCACGCGGCAAGGGGCGAAAGCCCCTAAAGAGCGAGATGAAAAATGAATGATTTTACCAAAAAAACAAGATGCTGATAGAGATCTTTGTAACAACAATTTCAAAAATCGTCTGCCGGAAAATTGAATAGTGTTCTTTGGTTTTGTTCCCCTCAAAAGAGACGGAGAAATGTCATTTTCATTGTTCGGGTACGAACGTCCGTTCATGCTCATTTTTTTAAGCAGAATTTTTTCTCCGGACGCTCTGCAGGAATTTTTTCATCACGTACACAGATGCCCGATCATTTCAGAAAAAAGAATCCATCGTGAAATTGCGGCAGAGTATCAGGAACGATTTGCATGCCAGTTCATACATTTTACACGAATTGTCGATTGCCGTTACGCGGAGATCCGAAAGGTGGGAGCGGGCAATCGCCAGCAATCCTGGCCCGGATCCCCCATCAAGGCAGGTGCCCCGGGTGATCCGGGTCCGTTCAACGATCTGGTCCGCAATGACAGGATAGATCCGGGCAAAGGTGGCCCATGCAAACTCGTCGTACTGCCTGGCATCTTCTTCGGATTTCCAGAGCAGGTCACAGGTCTCGGTCATAGCGGGATTATGATGGGGTATCGATCAGAGGACCGGAGATCCGGGAATTTCAGCGGTTCCGGGACGTACAGGAACTGTTGACATTCCACCAGATGTGCGCCCCGAGCGCCTCTCCTGCAACACAGTATCCCCGTTCAGTCTTTGCAAGGGACGTCCCGCAGTACTCGCGGACCGCACGCTCCTGCTCCGGCGTCGTGCAGTCAAGACGTTTGCAGAAGTCGTTTGCCGCATCATCAACCGAGGGGAAGTACGCAGGCTCGCAACTCGCTTCCACGGCAAGATTTGCAGGGATTCCCATTGCGTAGAGCATCTGCCAGAGGCAGTCTGCCGTAGGTTCGCCGGGGAATTCCGCACCATGGACTTTTGGCCAGAGCGCGGTATTGAGGATGGCGGTGTATGGCTGGGTCAAAAACCAGTAGAGGTGTACCTGGCCGGTACAGACTGCCTGCATCTTCCGGATCGCATCGCCAATGTCGGTGATCATGAGGCTGTAGGATGCGATCACGATATCGAAGGGCGCACCCAGTTCCTCCGGTGTCACGTCTTCCCAGCGCTTCGGGATGATCGTGACAGGCCGGACCTGCTGCTGTTTTTCATACAGCACGAGAGCATCGCGCATTGCTTCACCGGGTTCCACGGCCACGACATCGCAGCCATGGGCTGCGAGGGGAACGCTCAGGACGCCGGTGCCGGCCCCGATATCGAGCACCCGCGACCCGTCGCGGATCCCCATGGTGGCAATCCGTTCCTCCGCGTCCTTCCTCCCGCTGTCCAGATTCCGGATGAAGTGATCCGAGAGCCGTTTTTTATTGTTCCAGAATGAATCCGGGGAACCGGTGCGTGGCACGGCAAGCCGGGCAAGGCGCTGCTCCTTCCACCGCTCCTGCCAGTATGTTTCCGGGGAGTGTTCTGATTCAGCTGCTGGCGCATTCATGGAAGATCTATAGTTCATGATTACCACATTTGATTAATTTTTGTGGTTATCAAGTACAATGATTTTATATCGTGGACCAGCCTGAAGGCGCTGTATGTGGCCGGGAGTAATCTGCCCGATACAGGAATATTCTGGAACATATCCGGTGATGAGTCGGGAGAAAGGCCACTTCTCCAACAAGCCCGTTCAACTGCGTTCCGGTACATGGCACTGGACAACCCGGGCGGGAATTATCGTGTCGGAATGTTCACCGGGTGCGGAGTGGCACCCGGGAAAATCCGGGAAAAACGCAAAAAAACGCTGGAGAGATCATTCAATTCCCCGTGTAACACACCTGGGGACTTATCCCGCCATGGGGCATTCCCGATTGCGATAGTACCGTATTGCACATAAAAACGCAAAAATTTTCTGTGCAGATACACCGGGATATCGCAAGAGGGGCGCAATCATATCACAAAAAAGGTTCTACCGAGCACAAAAAAGAGGATGTACAGGGTAA
The DNA here is from genome assembly GCF_028679125.1 of Methanoregula sp. Taxonomy (GTDB): domain Archaea; phylum Halobacteriota; class Methanomicrobia; order Methanomicrobiales; family Methanospirillaceae; genus Methanoregula. The sequence goes on from NZ_JAJRCG010000006.1 coordinate 7,740, forward strand.
GCGGCAGGAAGCCTGCCTCCACCCGACGTGATTCCCTGGCAGATTTTATTGCCGTTGTATGAGATCCCGTTTAATTTGAGTCTTCTCTTTCCGACGCTTCCCGTTACGGTGTGATCTTTACCTCACTCTTTGCGATCAGGTTTCCGGCCTTGTCACTTGTCTGGATGATGAAAACCTTACCTACATTGTTAGGATTCCGGAAACAGAGCTGCCAGAATGCGCCGCAGCCTCCCTTATATGTTGTTGGGCTGGTTACAGGGTTCCACCATGGACTACATTTCGTATTCCCACGAGATGGACCGATCAACGCCTCAGATATCACGGGTTGCAGGGGATAGCACGTACTGTTCTCTGCACTGATGAAGAGCGTGTCCCCGGGCTTGAAAGATGTCTTACCGGTGATCTGGCCGGTCGAAAACACCGGGTTCCCATCCTGATCGGTGATCAGATTCGTATTGATGTTCTGCGTAGAAACCGATTCTGTATTTGGTCCGAATCCGGGTCCAGTCTTAATAATGAAGACGAGATTATTGTAGGGAATTGCATCCCCACCAGCATGACGGATGGTCATGCCGTCCGCGACGCTGAATGTAGCCTTGATCGTTGCCTGGGGGGTCTTGGACTGACCGCTGGCAATCCCGCCACCAAATGCGGAGACGATCGCCGCGATGATGATCACCACGACCAGCATCAGCATTACGCCAACTACAGGTGAAACTGCATCGGCATTATGAGTGTTATGAAAATTCATCATGATGATCGCCTCATGTAGAACTCACCACGATATTCTTATCGAATATCGTCTTCCCGGACGGGACATGGACAATCTTCATGTTCACAATATCCCCGGCCCGCAGATTCTCCCAGCCGCATCCCAACAGGGCCTGCATACCATCGATCTCACCATTGTCCGCGAGAATCTCCTGAGGGTTGGTTTTACTCCCGGTATATAGACGATAGAAATTCCCACTTACGTATGTATACGGATTTGTTTTACTACCTGCCAAAGAGCCATACCCTCCCATATCGTAGGAATCTGGTATTCCCCCGGTCGTGGGCCAGTTAAGACACCGCCCGCCCGCTTCGGCCATCATCACGGTTCCCTGCTGCAGGCTGTAATTGCCGAAGTGAGTTACCGTGAAAGCCTGCCAGTTGAATGCGGGAACCACCGCACCCCCGGTAGATCCTGTTGCCAAATCAGAGGTGGAAGTGTTTTCAACACCAGGTCCAAACCCGTACGGTGCTACGCTACAAGGAGTTCTCCCCGTACACGAATTTGTGATACCCGGTATGACTTCAGCACCGCCATGATAGACGGTTCCGTTTGGAAGATTGACGATACAGCCGACACCTGCTACCGAGGGTTCACGATAATCATCGTCGTCGATATAGTAATTCTGTTTAATTGTCGTCGTCCATGAAGTGATAATCTTCAGATCCTTTGTCGGGATTGGTTCGCTCAAACCATTGACTATCGCCGATAGTTCTGTGCTACGGTAGCTTCCCGAATTGATGATCTTCACATCCATGTTGAGGGTCGGGGCTTTCTGGTTGTTGCCCCCGACCAGTCCCCCACCAAATGCACTCACGATTGCCGCAATGATGACAACGACAGCTAGCATCAGCATCACACCAATTACTGGTGAAACGGCATAATCACAGTTCTGGTTATGTGTTTCTTTTCCATTACGGGGGTTTGTCTTTTTTTTGTTTTTCATGATATCATGACTCCCAAAAAAGGGATTATGCAGTAATCACCACATCACTTTTTGAGATCGTGTGCCCTGCTGTGTCACTCACTTCGAGCGTGAAGCTCTTGCCAATGCTGTTCTGGTTTCGGATACAGAGTGCCCAGACTGCAGGTTGTGCACCGGTGTGTTCTGTGTCGTACGTGTAACCATCGGATCCTACATTCGCGGCAAAATCCGTTGGTACAATTCCCTTCTGGAGAATGTTGCAGGTACAGTCAGCCGGTTTAATCGTTACCATGTCTCCGGGATTGAATGAGGTCATATAAAATGCCGCGTCAACTGTCATCATTGGGCCGGCTGCTCCAGTTCTGCTCAATCTTGCACTGACCTGAATTGTCGACATGTTCACGGTCTGTGCAGTGGACGATTCAAGGTTTGCCCCGAACGTCGGGCTGTCACGGATCGTGAAGACCAGGTCCTTGGTCGCCAGCGAATCCCCGCCGGCGTGTATGATGGTCATGCCATCCGCTATGCTGAACGTCCCTTTGATCTGAGCCTGCGGTGCTTTGGAATGACCGCTGGCAATCCCGCCACCGAATGCGGAGACAATGGCCGCGATGATGATGACAACGACCAGCATCAACATCACACCGATAACCGGGGAGACTGCACTGTCGTTATGATTCCTTGTCATGATCTTATCAGCCCTCCGTTACTGCAACATCTTTGGAGTACAACGTCTTTCCGCTCGGGATATGGACAAATTTTACGGTCACGATATCACCGGCACGAAGTTCCTCCCAACCATAGCCCAGCACTGCCTGTATAGGATCGGTATACACATCGCTGTCCGTGGTGTAGGCAAAGGGGTACTTGAGTCCATATCCGTTGGTATAAGGATCCCCGGTTCCATCCTGTTTGCTTCCATACGGTTTTGCGCTCATACTTACGCCAGGTGACAGGGAATAATTCCCAAACTGCTGGTCCAGATTTTTATAGGGGGTTTCCTGGCTCTGGGGAATTGCAGCCTGCCCGGCAGCCTGCGGCATCCCGAATCCATAAGGTGCAATGCTCATGACAGATTCAGTCAGACTGTGATCCGGTTCCACCACAATGACATTTGCTCTCCCACCGAGAGTGGTATTCCCACCGCTAATGACAGTCCCGTTATTAATCAGGCTCAAATCGGTATTCGCAGTCCCGAGATTGTTTTTCATCCTCGTCTTCCAGGATGTGATGATCTTAAGATCGCTGGTGAGGATGGGCTCACTCACACCGGTAACGGTTGCGGAGAACCCACTCGCAGTCCACGACCCTGAGTTCACAATTTTCACATCCATGGTGAGGGAGGGGGTCTTCTGATTGCTCCCGCCAACCAGCCCTCCGGCAAATCCGCTGACAACCGCTGCGATGATGATCACAACGACCAGCATCAGCATCACGCCTACCACCGGGGACACTGCCATATCTCTCTGGTTTTTCATCATGTATTCACCTAGTTCACTCATTGATCCGTTCCGTACACATCGCCGGATCATGAGGCGATCGTTACCTCGCTACGGGAGATGAGGTTTCCGTTCTTATCGCTGATGTCGAAATAGAAGGTTTTGCCGATGTTATCATTATTCTTGAAACAGAGACCCCAGCGCTGCGTCTCCCCTCCGGTATACGTGAATTCGTCTTTTGACGAGATCGCGGACTCATAATTAGTGGGGACTATGACCGGCTGGAGCCAGTCGCACCGGATATAGGTACTGTTGATGAACAGGGTATCCCCGGATTTGAACGATGTCACATTCGTGCTGCCGTCGCCATTATCGAGCCACAGGCCAGTCCTGTCCTGGATCGTTGACTTGTTGAGGATCTGTGCCGTGGTCTGCTCAAGGTTCGGCCCGAAGACCGGGCTGTTCCTGACCGTGAAGACAAGATCGTTTGTTGCAAGCGCATTCCCGCCCGCGTGGGTGATCTCCATACCGGTGGCTACACTGAACTTTCCCTGGATGGTTGCCTGGGGAACTTTCTTCTGGCTGCCCACCGCACTACCGGCAAATGCAGATACAACTGCCGCTATGATGATCACCACGACAAGCATCAGCATCACACCTACGACCGGTGAGACTGCACGTTCTGTATATTTCCTTGTCATGATCTCAGCCCTCCGTTACCACAACATCCTTGTCAAAAATTACCTTGCCAGTCGGCAGATAGACCACCCGTACATTCACGGTATCCCCGACTCTCAGGTTCTCCCACCCGGTTCCGAGCACGGCCTGGGTTGCATCAAGAGATCCCTTGACAAAATAACCCGCCACTGTCGTATATTTATACGGTCCTTTCGACGACGGGTTGACCGAGACCGGGATGCCATACCCGCCAAGATCGCTCTGACCCGTTGCAGAACCGATAGCCGTTGCAAGATAACTTCCGTAAGGTACTGCGGTCAGGCCGGTTCCCTGTACCAGGGTGTAGTTGCCGAACTGCTGGTCCGGCTTTGAATAGGGATCGGTCAGGCTCTGTGCACCGGTCGATCCATTCACACCGGAACCGGTGCCATAGGGTGCATTGCTGGAAAGGAGTTCGCCACTTCCAATCTTCGGACTCCGTACATTTTTCACCAGCGGCATTGAGGTATTGCCCCCGGAGAGACTGGCCCCGGTATCCTTATTGGTAGTCTTCCACGAAGTCACGAGTTTGAGGTTCTTCGTGGCAATCGGTTCGCTCACGCTGGTGACCGTTGCCGTAAACCCGCTGCCGATCCAGCTTCCCGTGTTCGAGATCTTCACATCCATCGTAAGGGTCGGGGCTTTCTGGTTGTTCCCCCCGATCAATCCGCCTGAAAATCCGCTCACTACTGCCGCGATGATGATCGTCACAACCAGCATCAGCATCACGCCAATCACCGGTGAAACTCCCTCGTCGCCATATTTTCCGGATAATCGATTCAGATAATGCATAGAAAATCCTCTGATTATTCTCCCTAAGAGAACACACCATGACGGGACCTAAAAAACAGCCACACGACTGCCCACCTGACCCGACATGCCCTCTACCGTTATTAATTAAAAATATTTAACCGTGATCATTTGTCAATTTATTCGCATTAACTTAAATTTTTTCATACCGGAATACATCGTTTTTATTGATTTTTGATTAATTCCAGCCAGCTCATACGCGTCGCAGAAAACCCACATTTATATCGCAGATAAAAAACAAACGAGTGAATTAATTCCGCCACCCCGAAACCGGTCCGATCGGATCTCTTTCCGGATTATATTGTACTCCCTCGCGCCATGGCAATCATCCGGAAAAAAGAGGGGACGCCGGCAGGTATCGTGTATTCATATCTGAAAGCCGCTTCCGGTACTATCATCACAATCATTACCCCGCAGTACGCAACTCACCTGCCTTATCAGGGATGGGGATTATGTGCTCTCCGGGAGACGCCCCGGTAACAGGGTCTCACGAGGGAGAGCCGGCCTATCCGGAAGCCGACCTCCCCGTATTCCGTGATCTGAAATCTGCCTTATTTCGGCAAAATAAGGTCATTTTGAACGCTTTTTAAAATCAAAAGGAATACTGTGCATAGTAACCTTCGTAATTCACCCAAAACACCCTGCTAATTCATTTTTAATCGCGCTATAATGCCCCGGATTACCCGATTTTACACCGGAGGGCAAAACTTCGCTAATAGACCCCTTGTAATTTGACGAACTACCTCTCGATCAGGGGATGGTGGGCGGGATCGGCAAGAAGGCCTGATCCGGGATGGATCGGGGGAGAACAGGGAACGTGCCGAATGAGAGTCCTGCCGGGTTCATGGCAGGGCACTCTTGCCGGTTCACGATCATTTGACCCCGGGGATCTTTTTATCCCAGGGAGAGCTGCCGGACCTTTTTCATCACCCGCTGATGCCGGATCTTTTTTTCATTTCAACAGAAAACAGAAAATTTGTAAAACGAATCGGCAGAGATCCGGCGCATACCGGATCAGCGTTCGATACGTTTCCATTTTCAAACTGGTTTAAACGATCCACCGGTATCATTTGCACATCAGGAAAGTGGCTCTGGTACACTCAAACGTCCAGGAGATCTTACAAAAAAGTGTCTGGTGAAACGCACATGAACGAGCGTGAGCGTCCACACCCGGACTATGAAAATTAAAAATCCAGATTTTGTTCTGATATGAATCGTTAACTCAACTTAGTAATTTTTCATGGGAAAACCGGATTCAGCCGATAGGATCACTCCCCTCTCATACCACCAGTCCCCCCAGGAGACGGGGTGTTATTAACGAGGTCTCCGGTAAATGCAATTTATCCACAATACCGGGTAATTCTTCCGGTAATGCAGCGGAATTGCACCCGGGGGATTCCCACGCGGCGGGGGCGAATTCCCCAACGGGCGTCACGTAAAGGATCAGATGATTTCTCCAGATAAAAAATTTCTACTTCCGGGAAAAATCACAAATTCATCCCATAAATGGAAGTGATGTTCGGGTTGTATGCATAGTTTTGTCTGGCACCGCTTCCATCTACCCGGACAACAACCACCGTGTTTCCGGATATCTCGATTGTCCCGGACAGGGAATCGATACCAATATTCCGGTTCAATGCCCCGCTTGAGTTAACGAGTACGCGTCCACCGGAGATCCTGACACCGCCATAGGTTTTTTCAGCATCCAGCTCGCCAGAGTCAAGACCAAAGGTATTGCTCCCGCCGTGCTGGGTAACATTGACAAGACCACCGGCGATGAGGACGAATCGTGATGCATAGATTCCTTTATTCTTGTGGCGCGGGGTTTCAACGGTAGTGAATACCGATCCACCGGAGATCGAGACATTATCGGATTCTGCACAGATTCCATAGGCATTGCTGGTGCCGTTCTGGTTCTTCCCCTTTACGACTATGTTGATATGACCGCTCTCAATGGAGACCGAGGGTGCCCTGATTCCATAGATCATCTCAGATTCATTCGTTACCTGAATCGAAAGTGTCCTGCCATCCGGGGACCTGATCGTCACCGGGGCCGCAGATTCAATGCCGGCATCGGTGTTGCTCTCGATGGTGACGTCATCTTCGATCCCGATAACCAGTTCATCCGATCCCGTGTAGCTGATGCCCTGTCTGAACTGTTCAATCGATGTGGTGTTGAGGGTATATTCCGTTGCGGACGCCGCAGGGATGACGAGGAGAAGGCAGATTGAAAGTATCACCAGCATGCTGCACAAACGGGGTACGGGACAGCGGATGGCTGGTTTTTCTAACCCGACCGGGTTCACGGGTTCTTTCCATGCGAGGGTATCTGGTATCTGAACAGGCATTTATCCCTATTAGGAAAAATGGTAATTAAAAGTGTTGAATTTATTCTTATTGTTAAGTATAAAAAACAGGATTCTTAAAAAAATGTGGCGGGACAGTACCGGCATGATCAACCTGTTGACTGCAGATCTGTTCTGGTCATAGAGACATTTATTCGTATGACTTCACAATCCCCGTTACCCGGTGATCTTGACCACTGACCGTGAGATCAAAGCTCCACTTGCCTTGTCACTCACATCGAGATAGAACGTCTTCCCGATGTTGGCTGGGTTGACGAAGTTCAGTGCCCAGAAACTGTCTCCTGATTTGCTGAACGTCCAGTGGGTGCCATCGTATGTATAAGTTCCCTTAGATGAATATACCGTTTTTTGGAAGAATGTCGGTTCACAATTTGTGATGTTTACAAAGTATGTGTCTCCCGGGCTGAACGCGGTGATGTTGTACCCGTCAATCTGTCCGGATGTAGGGTTACGGAACGCAACTGGTGTTCCCGCTGCATTGGTAACATTTGCCATGTCCACGGTATTGAGCGTGTAGGACTCCAGGTTCGAACCAAATGCCGGGCCGTTTGCAACGGTGATGACCAGACCATTTGTCGGGAGCACGTCGCCGCCTGCATGGATGATCTGCAGGCCGGAGGTGACACTGAACTCTCCCTGGATGGTTGCCTGGGGAGATTTTGTCTGGCCTTTTGCCATGCCACCTGCAACTCCGCTCACGATTGCAGCAATAATGACAACAACGACCAGCATCAGCATGACACCGACAACTGGTGAAACTGCATGTTCATTGAATATCTTCATGATCTTATCCCTCCGTAACCGAAACATCCTTGGTGAAGATCGCGGCACCGGTTGGTGTATAGATCACCTTGACACGCACGGTGTCCCCGGCCCGGAGCTGTTCCCAGCCGTTTCCAAGTACCGCTGCTGTGGGATCAATCTGTCCTTGAGCATAACTGCCAGTGGCATACGCAAACGGAGTCACGCCGTTATATCCACTGGTCGATGCAGCTCCGGAAGCCCCACCAATTGCCATGCCGGAATCAGATCCGTACGGATAAGCAAAGAGATTGACACCCTGTTGGACTGTGTATTGTCCGAACCAGCCCGCCTTCCGATCGCTTTGTGAGGTTAAACTACCGATGGGATCGGTCGGATTTGACTGATTAATACCCACTCCCACTGCGAAGGGAGCTGTCGCCCAAGTAGTAACGGTTTTTGTCTTCATTCCCTGGTAACAATTTACATTTGCGCTGTTCGGAAGCGTGGTGTTTCCTCCGGTAAAGATATTTCCCTCAGGTACACCTTTCTGGGTATCGGACAGATCCACACTTTCATTATCCTTCATTGTCGTGGTCCACGTTGTTACAATCTTGAGATCCTTGGAAGCGATTGGCTGGCTTACTCCGAGCACATTTGCCGAGAAACCACTACCGATATAACTCCCGGTATTCGAAATCTTCACTTCCATAGATAGTGTCGGGGACTTCTGCTGCCCGCCAATCAGCCCGCCGGAAAATCCGCTCACCACTGCCGCGATGATGATCGTCACGACCAGCATCAGCATGACGCCAACCACCGGTGAGACGCCATCGTCGCCATTTTTTCTTGAAACTCGTTTCAGGTAATGCATTGAATAACCCTCGTAATTATTTTCCATGAGAACACGTCATGACGGGGTACATACAGCAGTCCTTTAACTGCCCGACTGTCCAGCCATGCCAATTATGAATTCTTAACTTAGTATATTTAACTACGATCATTTGTTAATCATTTTATGTTAATTATTAAGGTTTCGATCCTGGAATGACCAATCGGATCAGTCGGAATTTAAAAAGAGGGGACAATCAAGCGATCCTACCCGTTACCGGCGCTATATTATTTATCTTTCCCGAACCACTCCTCGCTCTCCCGTGCTGCTTCGAGAAGGCGAATTGTGTACGGATCGGAAGGCCGGCGCAGGATCGCATCGGTCTTCCCGGACTCCACGAGTCTTCCTTCGTGCAGTACCGCCATGGAATCGCTCATCCTCCCAATGAGCTGGAGATCGTGGGAGATGAAGAGGAGCGTGAGATTCATCCTCTTCTGGAGCACCTGGACAAGACTCAGGATCTGTGCCTGGACTGAGAGATCGAGCGCCGCGGTCGGCTCATCAAGGACAAGGAACTCCGGTTCCAGCGCAATAGCCCGGGCAAGCGCAGCCCGCTGCTTCTGGCCGCCGGAGAGCTCGAACGGGCGGCGGTCAGCGAGCTCCGGTTGCAGGCCCACCATCCCGAACAGCTCTATGACCCGGTCGTCACGCTCATGCCGGCCGGCCTTCTGCCAGACCACGAGCGGTTCGGCAACGGATGCCCCGATCGTGAGCCGGGGATCGAGCGAGGTATCGGGATCCTGGAACACGATCTGCATCCGGGGCCGGAGCTGCCGCAGGGCCGGTTTTTTCAGTGCAAGCAGGTCGATCCCGTCAAACACGATCCTTCCTGCGCTTGGCTCCACGAGCCGGATCATCATCCTCGCGAGCGTTGACTTCCCGCTGCCGCTCTCGCCCGCAAGCCCCAGGGTCTCGCCTTTCCGGATGGCAAGCGACACGTCATTGACAACATATGCTCGTTTCCTGCACAGGAACCCTGATGAATAATACTTCGAGACCGAGGTGAGTTCAATCATACCGGAGACACCTGACCTGCCGGTTGTTCCCGGACTTCTTCAGGGAGGGATGGGTCGAGTTGCACCGGTCCATGGCACTTGAGCATCGCGGGCAGAACCGGCAGCCGTGCGGCACCTGCCCCGGTGCCGGGCTCATCCCGGGAATCGGGTGGAACCCTGCGGACGGGGATGACGCGAGGAGCCCCTGCGTGTACGGGTGCATGGGATGCCGGAACAGCTCATGGGTCGGGCCGTACTCCACGATCTCTCCCGCATACAGCACGGCCGTATGGGATGCAAGAGCGGATGCGGTCCCGAGATCATGGGTGATCAAAAGGAGCGTCCGGTCCTGCATCACAGACTTAAGGAGCCGGAGCGTCTGGGCCTTCACCAGCGCATCGAGCCCGGAAGTCGGCTCGTCCGCAATCACCAGATCCGGATTGCAGGCAAGCGCCATGGCGATCAGGATACGCTCCCGCATGCCCCCGGAGAATTCGTGCGGGTACTTCTGCATATTCTCTTTTGGGCGCTCGATCCCCAGGCTCGTGAGCAGCCGGATCACCTCCCGCTCCAGGCCCTCGCCCCTGCATGACGTGTGAAGGGTGAGGGATTCTGCGATCTGGTCGCCAACCGTAAGGACCGGGTTGAGGGCGAATGCGGAGTTCTGGGAGATCATGGCGATCTTTTTCCCGCGGATCTGCTGCATCTCCCGCTCGGAAGCCCGCAGGATATCCCGGCCGGCATACAGGGCGGATCCCGTGATCCGGGCATTCGACGGGAGCAAGCGCATCACCGACATCCCAAACACGGTCTTGCCGCACCCCGATTCCCCGATCAAAGCCACCCGTTCGCCCGTGTTGATCGCAAAATCAATGTGGTCAAGCACCGGCACCGTGCCGGACCTGCTCTCGAACTGCACGGACAGGTCCGCGATCGCAAGCAGGCTCATATGCGGTTCACCTCCAGCCGGGGATTGAAAGATTCCTCAAGACTGTAACCGGCAAGCGCAAGGGCAAGCGAGATCCCGACAACCGCGAGGCCGGGCGGGAGGATCCACCACCAGAGACCAAGGGAGAGTGCCCCGCCGGAATAGGCGTTCTGGATCATCGAACCCCAGTCTACGGTCATGGTATCCCAGAGCCCGATAAAGCTGAGCCCCACCCCCATTACGAGAAAATGCTGCGAGGCCGTGACGAACTTTACGGTCACGATAGGCATCAGGTTGGGAAGGATGTGGCGGGACATGATACGAAGATCAGAAGCGCCGATCGATTTTGCCCCTTCGATAAACGGCGTCTCCGCAAGCGAGAGCGCCGGGGCCCGGATGAGACGGATCCCGTGGATGCTCCCGAGGACCCCCATCACGATACTGACCTGCACTACCCCGGGATTAAAGAAGGTTGTCAGCACGATAAGCAGCGGGAAGATGGGGATGGGCATCAGGACATCGAGGACCCGGCAGACCACCTCGTCGACACTGCCCCCGTAATACCCGAGGACAATACCGGCACAGGTGCTGATCGAGACCGACAACAGCGCAGAGCAGAACCCGAAGATCAGGGTGACCTGCGATCCGTACACCAGCTGGGAAAAGATATCCTGGCCCACGTTGTTTGTCCCGAGCAGGTGTTCGCTGTCCGGGGGCTGGAGGGGAGCGCCGACAATCGCCGTGGCACCATAGGGTGCGATGAAGGGAGCCAAAAGCGCGACCGCGAAGTAGAGGAACAGAATCGCAACACTTACCCGGAGGAGAATATTCCGGGTCATTGGCCGCCCATCCTGATCCGCGGATCGAGATATGAAACAAGAATATCGGCAACCAGCATGGCGCCAATGGTCATGAGGGCATCCAGGAGGAAGATCCCTTCGAGAAGGGGCAGGTCCCGCATCGTGAGCGCTTCGGTGGTCAGGAGCCCGATCCCCGGCCAGGAGAAGACCGTCTCGATGAAGACATTGCCCATGATGATGCCGGCAACCTGGAAGGTCGTCATCGTCACCATGGGCAGGAGGGCGTTCTTCAGCGCATGGTTCCAGAGGACCGCATGCTCGTCCAGCCCCTTTGCCCGGGCCGTCGTGATGTAATCCTCGCCGATGACCGCGATCATCGAATTGCGCATCACGTAGTAGTTCCCGGTCGCGACAAAGGAAGTCATCAGGCAGATCGGGAGGATGGCATGGTACAGGACATCCCACGGGTCCAGGCCGGAATCCAGGACGCTGATGCTGGAGAATCCCCCGAGCGGGAACCACTGCAGGGAAAAGGCAAAGACCCACACCGCCATGATTGCCCACCAGAATTCCGGGATCGCACGGAATACGATCATGAAATTGAAGAGCGCCAGGTCCTTTTTTCCCCCGGACCTCCACCCGGACCATGCCCCGAGCACGATGCCGATGATAATCCCAAAGAGGACTGCGGGGAGCAGGATGACGAGCGACCAGGTGAGTTTCTCCATGATCAGGGGAAAGACCGGGAGGCCGTACTGGTACGAGTACCCCCACTGCCCCTGCAGAATATTGTAAATATAGATGAGGTACTGTTCCCAGGGGGGACGGTCAAGCCCGTACTGCTGGTAAAACTGCGCTACAACTTCCTTGGGCAGGGTGTTCGATAAGGAGAGGAGGTAATTGGTGATATAATCCCCGGGCATCAGGTGCAGGATGAAAAACGTAATCGAAACGCAGACGAAGAACGCGGCACCGCTATAGCCGATCCTCCGCAGCAGGTACTGCCCATCGATCATGCCACTCCGTACGGATTACCCCGGTCACTGCACCGGGGTAAGGTTGGTCAGCACCCGCGGATCCGTGACCGTATAGTATCCCGGCCCGAGATCCCACCCGGTGAACCGGTCGGAACGGTACGCGACAATCGTATCGGATGTACAGATCGGGACGGTCGGAATATCCTCGGCAAGAATATCCTGGAGCTGGTATGCCATCCGCAGGATCGCCTGCTGGTCTGCGGTATTATGAATCGAATCCAGCAGGGCATTGTACCTGGCATTGTTGTAATTGTAATAATTCGTCTCCTGGAGGGGAGTGACCGCAAAATCCGACAGCGCATCTGCATCGTCATGCAGGGTCACCGGGAATGAATCGATGAAGACCGCGTTGGCACCGACTGCTTTGCGGTACTGCTTCTTGTCTTCGTACGCAACCGTGCTCACCTTAATCCCGAGGGTGCCCCAGTCATTCTTCAGGACCGATACGATCTTCTGGATATTGCTGTCCGAGCTCAGGGTGTTCATCGGGATGGTCAGGGTAACCGCTTTCCCATCCGGGCTCAGGAGGGTCCCCTCATTGTCCCAAGTAAACCCGGCACTCTTCAGGATCTCCCGAGCCTCGGTCAGGTTATAATTATACATCCCTACGTCAGCCGGGTTCACGTAACTGCCGGCAAGGCTGGGGACCAGGAAGGTGGTCTCGGTAGGCCTGCCGGTGCCGAACAGGGAACTGATCAGGTCACGGTTGACAGCATGGCTCATTGCTTTCCTGAAGGCGGTGATGTTGGATGGGTACTGCCCGAGGTTGAAAGCAACTTCGTATGCACCGGTATCGTTGATCGTGTACATGGCGATATTCTTCTCGCCCTTCAGGCTCTCTGCCACGGCGGGAGTGATATCGGAGACAACATCGACCTCGCCGTTCTTCAGGGCAAGCACCTGGCTGTCCGGGTTGGTGATCACCTTGAGGACCACTCCGGTGACCTGCGCCTTCTTTCCGTAGTAGGCATCGTTTCTCAGCAGCCGGACATACCCGGCGGTGTCCTGGTCAAAGACAAACGGGCCGGTGCCGATGAACTGGTTATCCTCGTAGTGCTGCGGGTCGGTGATGTTCTGCCAGATGTGCTGGGGGGAGATCGTGATACCCGGCTGGCGCGAGATCTGGTCGAGGAACCCGGAATAGGAAGTTTTCAGCGTGACGACTGCCGTGTTGTCATCGGGACAGTCAACAGTCTCTACGTCATGGAGTACGTATGCCAGCGTGAGGTTGTTAGCTTTCATGTAATCATTGGTGAACTTCACATCGGCACAGGTGAACGGGACGCCATCGCTCCATGAGGCATCCTTCACAAGGTGAAAGGTCCAGACTTTTGCATCGGCAGAGATATCCCAGCTTTCTGCAAGAGCGGGATCGAACGTGCCGTTGAGATCCTTGATGACAAGCCCCTGGTAAACCCCCGGAGGGGTCCCGCCTTTCTGCATGTTGCTGGAATAGGTAATGGATGAGGACGAGTCCTCAGGAATGATGACTTCTGTCGTGGACGGGGTCTTCGTCACACTGCCGGCAGCAGTGCCAGACCCTGTACCCCATGCAGCAACGCATATGGCAGCAATTCCGATGATGCATAAACACGCGTAGATAATGATACGGTTTCTCTTCAGGTCTGGCTTTTGTTCCATGAATCTTCACCCAAAACGGTACTCCGAGTAGCCAGTACCAATCGACCACGGGTTTATTTAACCATTTTTGTTTAATTTTTACTGAAGTAAAACACATTTCCTAAAACTTATAAGATCGCACTTCCAAACGGAGTCTGATACATATGGGCTCGCAAAAAGATGTCATGGAACTGTTTGCGGAGCGCGATCTCCGCCAGATTTTTTCCGAACGCGATGGATGGAAGATAACACCGGCCAGCACCACCAAATCTGACGGGGTACTGTACCGTATCTCCCGGAGCAAATGGGTTGGCGAGGAAGTCGCCTTTGTTGCCGCATCGTTCACGCAGGTTCCTTCTGATGAGACGATCGCAGCACTCGATACCCTGCCAAACGGCAGCAACACCGCCCGCATAAAGAAATACCTGCTCACACCGCAGGCAACCGATACCTCGTGCGTCCCGCCCCATGTCCGGGTCATGCCGATGCAGGCATTTGCCTTTGTGCAGGGAGAACTGGTCTGGCTGACAAAGAAGAAGAATGCCAAGAAATTCACTGCACCGGAACAGGCTGCCACAGCGTAACCTGCGCTCACCCTTCTTTTTCACCGTTAATGATCACCCGTCATCATGTCGTGCTCGGGCTGTTCTGCAGCCTGATCCTGGGCAGCGCCATAGCGGAGATGAATCCGGTTCCTGCGGTTCTCGTGACCACAGGGACGGTTGCCGGTGTCATTCTCCCGGATATCCACATGACGCGATCAAAAAGCAACATTCTCCGGAGGATGGGATGGTGGGTCGTCCGGGCAGGCAGATGGATCTGTGTGCCGGTACTGTGTTTTATCTACCGCCGGTTCCTGAACATCGCGTGCGAACCGGATGACAAGCGGCTGACCCATTCCCTCCCGGGGATTGTCGGGTATTTCGTGATCCTGGCCGTAATTACATCTCTCCTCACGATCCCGTTCAGGAGTTTTATTTCGGTCTCCATGGTCATGGTGTTTCTCGGGGGACTGCTGCTGGGACTCCTCCTTCACCTTGGCCAGGATCTCTGCACCCACAAGGGAATCTTCCCGTTCTACCCGTTCAATGACATCCGGTTTGCCGGGTCCATCCGGCCCTGCGACATATTCGATAAAAGAATTCCCCGCATTCAGATCTGCCACGGGCTGGTCCTTATCCTCTTTCTTGTGCTCCTGTATACCCTGCACTGGCCGATCTACGACCTGCTGATCTGCAGTTACCTGGGTGTCTGTACCTGTATCGGGTACATGTTCTGCGTTTCAGAGATCAGCATCAAAAGACCCTTGAGGGATAATTCCGTCAGCCCGTATGCAGCCGCTGTGCGGAGAACCTGACGCGATCGGGTAAGCTCTGGGTCAGGGACAGATGCAGATTCCCGCAGTAAAAGTACAGCGCTAAGAAAAATCGTGAACGCCAAAAAACGATTGCGGGCTCATCAGGAGTTTTTTCCCGCACCGTGCGCATGCTCGCCCGGCACCCACCGCCCGCCATCTTTGGTGAGTTCCTTCTTCCAGATCGGGACGCCCTTCTTGATCTCCTCGATGATATAGCGCGAGCCTGCGTACGCATCGGGGCGGTGACCGGCGCTGACCACGATGATGAGGATATTCTCGCTGACAGAGAGCCTGCCGATCCGGTGGATGATATCAACGTGGAGAAGGTTGTGCAGCCGTGTTGCATCGCCTGCGATCTTCTCCAGTTCCCTGAGGGCTACTTCCTCGTAGGCCTCCAGTTCCATCTCCCGGATGTTATCGTCACGGACTACGCCGTCAAAGACAACAACCGCACCGGTCCCGGCACTCTTGGCCGCGCTTATCAGGTTCCCGATATCCACATCTTCATGCTGGATGGCAATCATGTCAAACCCCTGTCCTCACCCACCGGCAACCGGCGGGAAGACCGCAATCTCATCGCCGTCAACAACAGCCGTCTTTCCCGCATCGGCAATCTCGACGCGTTTGCCATTCCGCATCACGATGACGAACTCGCGGAAGCTGCCCTGCTCGTCGAAGATGGCATCATACCCTTCTTTGTTCTTCTGTGCAATATCCCGGACAAGGTTTGCCAGGACTGTCCCGTTCCCGGGCTCTGTGATGATATCCGTCCCGAGCAGTTCCCGGAACCGTGCAAAAAAACGTACTTTTACGGTCATTTCTTCTTCCCCTCACTCTTTTTTGCTGATCCGCAGGCAGGGCATGCCGGGTTCCTGGCAATGGCGATCTCCTCAGCGGTCGAGGTCAGCCCGTCCCAGATGAAGAGACGACCGGACAACAGCTTCCCGCTCTTGGTGAGATACTTGATCACCTCGGTTGCCTGCACCGTCCCGATGACACCCGGGGTCACGCCGACCACCGGGAAGACCTCCTTTGGCGGGGCTTTCGGGAAGATGCATTCAAGGCAGGGGGTTTCCCCCGGCAGGATCGTGGTCACCTGCCCGTAGAACCCCCGGATGGCTCCATGGAAGAACGGGATCTTCTTCTCAAGCGCCGTCCGGTTCAGCAGGTAGCGGACGGGATAGTTATCCATAGCATCGACAATTCCGTCGGCCCTGCCCACAAGGTCGCGGACGTTTTCAGCGCTGATGGTTGTGTCGATCGCATTGATGGTGATGTCCGGATTATACTCCCGCAGTTTTGCAATGGCGGAGACCGTCTTCTTCTTCCCCACATCCCGGTCGGTGTGCAGGATCTGGCGGTTCAGGTTGGACTGGTCAACGCGATCCATGTCCACGATCGTGATCGTTCCCACGCCGGCAACCGCGAGATAGATGGCAATGGGCGAGCCAAGACCTCCCGCCCCGGCAATGAAGATATGCGCACCTTTCAGCCGCTCCTGCCCCTCCTCACCGAAGAGGAGGATCTGCCGCTTGTACCGTTCGCGTTCACGCTCTGAAAACATGATTCACCAGTTGCCGTATCGCTGATCTCCTGTTGGATGAGGCGATTATATATGCCGTCTTGTTCCGGCGGGGGTTACCGCTATCCGGTTCCTGCCATCACATCTAGTGCTGGCAGGTTGCGCCTTCCCCATCCTCATCATGGGAGTGGGGATTCTTCTCTTCCCAGAGAGGGAGGCCCTGCTTCTTCCGGTATGCGTTGATCGCCTTGTGGATGCCTTCCTCGGCCAGAACCGAGCAGTGCATCTTGATCGGTGGAAGGCCTTCGAGGGCTTCCGCGACTGCCTTGTTGGAGACCTCCCAGGCCTCTTCGAGCGTCTTGCCCCGGACCAGTTCCGTTGCCATGCTGCTCGATGCGATCGCAGCCCCGCAGCCAAAGGTCTTGAACTTCGCGTCGGTGATGACGTTGTTCTCGATCTTCAGGTAAATGTTCATGATGTCCCCGCAGACCGGGTTACCAACCTCGCCGACACCGTCAGCGTTCTCGATCTCACCCACGTTCCGCGGGTGTTTGAAATGGTCCATGACCTTGTCACTGTACATTGCAGCCACCTTCCTTTTTGCCCTTATACAAGGGTGACATCTCCCGCAGGCGGGATACCACCTTGGGTAATTCTTCGAGCACGAAATCCACGTCCGCGTCCGTGTTCGCATCCCCCAGCGTCAGCCGGAGCGACCCGTGAGAGATCTCAACCGGCAGGCCGGTTGCGAGCAGGACATGCGACGGTTCGAGCGAACCGGATGTGCAGGCGCTGCCGGTCGAGGCACAGATCCCTTCGTCATCCAGCCAGAGGAGCATCGATTCGCCCTCGATGAACTCGAAACTGATGTTGATATTGCCGGGCAGGCGTTTCTCCGGGTGCCCGTTGAGATAGGCATGCGGGATCTTCGCCATGATCCCCGAGAGGAGCCGGTCGCGGAGGGCACGGATACGCTTGTTGTGTCCTTCGATGTCAGCAGTTGCCAGCTCGATCGCCTTGCCGAGCCCGACAATCCCGGCGATATTCTCTGTTCCCGCCCGGCGCCGCCGCTCCTGGCCGCCGCCATGGATCAGGTTGTCGATCTTCGTCCCTTTCCGGATATAGAGAACGCCTACGCCTTTTGGGCCATAGAACTTGTGGGCGGAGAGGGAGAGCAGGTCGATGTTCTGGGCCTTTACATCGATCGGGACATTGCCGATTGCCTGCACGGCATCGGTGTGGAACGGGATCCTGTGCTTTCGTGCGATTGCACCGAGTTCGGCGATGGGCTCGATCGTGCCGATCTCGTTGTTGGCATACATGATCGTAATGAGGATCGTCTTGTCGGTGATCGCCCGTTCGAGCTCGGTCGGGTCCACGAGGCCGTACTTGTCAACCGGGAGGTACGTGATCTCGAACCCCTCTTTTGCCAGGTACTCGCAGGTGTGGATGACTGCGTGGTGTTCGATCTTCGTGGTGATGATGTGGTTGCCCTTCTTCCCGTTCGCGTACGCGATACCCTTGATCGCCCAGTTGTCGGACTCGCTCCCGCAGGAGGTGAAGTAGACCTCATCCGGTTCGGCGCCAAGGGCCTTTGCTGCCTGTGCCCGGGCCGTATCGATCGCTTTCTTCGAGTCTCCGGCAAGGTGGTAGATGGACGAGGGGTTGCCAAAATGTTCGGTGAAATAGGGGATCATAGCATCGAGTACGTCCTTCCTGACGTACGTGGTCGCGGAATGATCCATGTAGACTGTGCGTTTCTCTCCCATGCTCATCACGGTTACCTGAATATGTGCGCTGGTCGTCTGATTATTCTTTCCATAATGGAACGGGGCTGCACCGTGCAAAACCGGTGCCGGCAACCTTCCGTATCAGGAGTAAATTATATGTGCTGACACAACCAATTCACAATTGTGAATACAATCTCTTATGTCAGATATGTAACAACATAAAGGTTGTGTTGTGATGGAAGCTCCGTGTCAGAAGATCGTATGGGACGTCCTGCCGGCCATCCGTGCCGCCATCGCGGTGGAGCTGGTCCGGTGCGGCGTATCCCAGGTGGAAGCCGCGAGGATGCTTGAGATAGCGCCCTCAGCGGTATCGCAGTACCTGTCGGGAAAACGCGGGTACCGGATAGAATTTGAGAACGATGTGAAGCACTCCATCGAGCTGCTGGCGCAGGACTTAAAAGAGGGAAAGAACCTCAACCTTGTCCAGCGCACCTGCGACATCTGCCACCAGCTTCGCGAAGGGGAAGAGAACCAGTGCGGCGGTTCCGCTGCCTCCTCCCACGAGCGGTGCGGTTCGTAACATCATCTAATCCCGTTTTTTCGTTTATGATGACCATGAGTATTTCCGGGAAGAAACAGGCGCTTCTGGAGAATATCCGGAACCATGGCTCCATGCTGGTCGCATTCTCCGGCGGAACCGACAGCACGCTCCTTGCAGCCCTTGCTCGCGAGGCAATGGGAAAGAAGAGCCATTGTGTCCTCCTCGACAGCCCCGTGGTCCCCCGGGCCGCGGTGGAGCAGGCAAAGCAGATCGCAGCAGACCTCGGGCTCACTCTGGATATTATTCCCGTTCCCCACCTTGAGGACGGGAACTTCTGCAGCAACCCGGAGAACCGCTGTTATCACTGCAAGAAGATCTCGGCCATACACCTCAAAAAACGGGCGGGGGAACTCGGCCTTACCTGCATTGCGGATGGCATGAATGTCTCGGATACGAACGAGCACCGGCCGGGGCTTGTCGCATCCAATGAGGAGGGAATCCTCCACCCGTTCATCGAGACCGGGTGCACGAAACAGGACATCCGGGAGATCGCCCGGGAGATGGGCCTCTCGGTCTGGAGGAAGCCCTCGGCAGCCTGCCTCTCCTCCCGTATCCCGTACGGCGACCCGATCACCACGGAGAACCTCTCTATGATCGAGGAGGCCGAGGCATTCCTGGAAGCCAGGGGGTTCGGCCAGCTCCGTGTCCGGCTGCATGGGAACATTGCACGGATAGAAGTACATAAAGAGGATATGGGCAGAATACTGGAACAGAAAGATGCCGTGACAAAAAAACTCCGGTCCCTCGGGTTCGCGTATGTCACGCTCGATCTCACAGGCTACCGCACCGGCAGCATGGACGAGGTGCTGAAATGAGCCGGCCAACCGGTTCCCCCGGAGATCATGAGAAAACGGGCGTCACCATGTTCAAGAGACTTCCCTGTATCAAGGTCGATGGCGAGACAACGAAAAAAGACCTCCACGAAGTGATCGAGGAGGTACCCCTGGCCCTTTTCGTGAACGGCCGGCACGCGATGACCGCGATGATGAGCCCGGTGCAGCTCGAGGACTTCGTGACCGGCTACCTCTTCACCGAGCAGATCATCAAGGGAGTGGACGAGATCGAGTCGATCAAGATCGACAAGAACCGGATGAGCGTCATAACGAAGAACCTCTTCAAGGTGCTGGGCCCGAAAAAGACGATCCTATCAGGATGCGGAGGGAGCACATCCTATATCGACACCGAAAAACTCCCGAAGATCCAGTCCG
The DNA here is from genome assembly GCF_028679125.1 of Methanoregula sp. Taxonomy (GTDB): domain Archaea; phylum Halobacteriota; class Methanomicrobia; order Methanomicrobiales; family Methanospirillaceae; genus Methanoregula. The sequence continues at coordinate 28,200 of NZ_JAJRCG010000006.1, forward strand.
GTTACGCGATCAGTACCGCGAATATCTGGACTTCGGTCAAGGCCGTGCTGAACTCCGAACTCCATATAACAACCGGGGGAATCCATATCGTGGCACTGCTGGACAAGGAGAAGGTGATCGCGGTCTCCGAGGACATCGGGCGGCACAACGCGCTCGACCGGGTGATCGGGTATGCCCTCCGCAACAAAATCGACCTTTCCAGGACCTACGTCATCGTCTCCGGGCGGATCTCCTCCGAGATGGTGCGCAAGTGCCTGATCGCGAACATCCCCATCATCGTCTCCCGCGGGGCAACCACCACGCTCGCTGTTGAAACCGCAGAAAATACCGGCCTTACCGTGGTCGGGTTTGCGCGGGGCGGCAAGATGGTCATCTACACCCACGCGGAACGCATTGAGGGCGCTGCACCCGTCCCCCGGTGATTATTTTTTCAGGGTTTTCTTCAACTGGCAGAGCTGGCAGATTGCCCCGCTGCACGGGTCGCCGCACTCAGCACAGGGACGAATCGCTTCCTCTTCCAGCCTGCCGGCGCACTGCACCTCGATCTTCGCCTTGCTCTCCATCAGGTGCAGCATCGTGCCCGGGTGCTTTGATTCAAGCGTTGCCAGCATGCCCCGCACCTCTCCGCGAAGGGCGTGGACCGCATACGGGCATTCGGGAAGGTCCGGCCATGCCCCATGCAGCATGAGGTACACGGCAATCTCCTTCTCCGAGACAAACATGAGTGGTTTGATGCGGGGGATGAACCTCCCCTGCGAATCGCTGCCGGAGTCCCGCACGAGCCGGGGCAGGTCGCCCCGGAGCACGTTCATGAAGACCGACTGGGCTTCATCGTCAAGATTGTGCCCGGTGGCAAGTTTTGTTGCCCCGGTCCGCTCTGCTGCAACATTGAGCGCCTTCCGCCGCAGGATCCCGCAGACGCTGCATGCCTCGGGCTCCCTTCCGTTGAGGAAGGCATCGAGCGTTCCCCCGAAGAGTTCCGTAAAAGAGACCGTTGAATGGGAGAGCCCGTACTTCGCCACCAGATCGTCCGCGGACCGGATAGTATCCTCGCGGTACCCGTGAATTCCCTCATCAATGGTGATAGCAGAAAGGCGGACTGATTCCCACGAGGGCAGGAGGCGGGCAAGGATCATCAGGAGGGCAGTACTGTCCTTACCCCCACTGAGGGCAATGACCACATGATCGCCCGGCACGATCAGGTTCCGGGAGCGGATGGTTTCTGCAACGCGCTCTTCGATACCAGCGATGAAATGCCCGCGGCAGAGGTGACGGCCCGTCATCCGGTCATGAAAAACAGCCGGCTCATCGCAGAGCGAGCACCGGGGCGTTTTCACCGGAACATCAGGAGCCACAATCTCATCCCCCGTGGGCGATCCGGATGATCCGGACCTCGTCACTGTTCTCCACGAGGGCATCTTCCGTAACAAGCGTCCCGTTCCGTGCAACGATCACCCCGATGGGATCGATCCCGAGATCCCGCAGGAGCGCTTCCACGGTTACGGAACCCGCATCTGCCTCGCGGCAGCTCTTGTCCGGAAGGAAGATCTTCATAGCCTGATGTAGGTACTGGGTGGGCTGTATGCATAAATATCCGGTCCAAAGATCCCCGGGAGCGTCGGTTTAATAAAAACCTGCGATGAACAGGATACAGGAATATGGACAGGATGGCTGGCACTGCGCAGATCATTGACGATATCCGGCAGCTCAAAGCGGAGCGCGATGCAATCCTCCTTGTCCACAACTACCAGCCGGATGAGATCCAGGATCTCGCGGATCTCACCGGCGATTCCCTGGAACTCTCGCGGGCGGCAGCAACAATGGAGGGCGAGGTCATCGTCTTCTGCGGTGTGGACTTCATGGCCGAGACCGCGGCGATCCTCTCTCCCAAAAAGACCGTCCTGCTCCCCGCGGAAGATGCCTGCTGCCCCATGGCGCAGATGATCACGGCCGCCGAACTGAACCTTGCAAAGGAACGGTACCCCGATGCAGCCGTGGTCTGCTACGTAAACACGAGTGCCGAAGTCAAGGCCGGGAGCGACATCTGCTGCACGTCCGCAAACGCGGTGAAAGTGGTCAACTCCGTGAAGGAGGACACCATCATCTTTGTTCCCGACCGGAACCTCGGGCAGTACGCCCAGCGGTTCACGAAGAAGAAGATCCTCCCGTGGGAAGGGTTCTGTATCGTCCACGACCGGATCACCCCGACACAGGTAAAGGCCGCACGGGCAGCCCACCCGGATGCCGAGGTGCTCGTGCACCCGGAGTGCCGGCCGGAGGTCATCGATCTCGCGAACCATGTGGCCAGCACCTCCGGCATAATCCGGGAGGTTGCCACCTCAGCGAAGAAGGAGTTCATCATCGGGACAGAGGTCGGTATCCTGCACCGGCTCAAAAAAGAGTGCCCGGGCAAGTCCTGTTACCCGCTCGCTTCCGGGGCGATCTGCCGGAACATGAAGAAGACGAGCCTTGAGAAGGTGCGGGACTCCCTTGCAACCCTCAAACCCCGGATCACCGTGCCGGATGATATTGCCGCACGGGCCCGTACCGCCATCGAACGGATGCTCGCCCTGCCATGAAAATGGCATATATTTATACAAACATATATTATCCCTGACTGAAGATACTACGATTGATAAAGTATGGACAATAGTAAAACGGCGGGGATAAAAGCAGGACGGTCACCACTCGCGCGGTTGGTGGTATTCATGGTTGCTCTGTCGGTTGCTGGAATTTTGTTGGTTGGAGCAACGTATGGGATCTCAGGAATCCCTCACCAGATGCAGGAATCCGCAGGCATACCCGACGGGCAACAATGTCAGTGTTATATATTCGAGCATCAGCAGGATGGGAGCGGACTGGGCGTCCAGCACGCAGAGATAGGATCGCCAATAGAGTGCACAATCCGCGGAGGCACGTGCGTTGAAGCACCAAGAAACAACCGGTTCGGCCTTACCGGGGTTGACATATATGATTGCATATTATACGGGTGGGTGTATAACGCCTGCTGCTGGAACGGTTATCAGCACTGTGAGTTGGGATGACAAAATCTCACATGACACCAACCGGGTTAAGGGCTCGCAACCTCTCATAAAAAGGGACCCGGGTTCATGGTAAAAGCTGGGCATGCCATGGGAATCAGGTGTGAGATATTCACGCAGTACCCTCTCATACTATCAATGCCATCCGGCCAGCCGGACGCATGAAAAACCAACAGACTTTTCAGAACCGGTAAATGAGATATTGAAGTCGTTCCCTTCATTTTTTTGGTGAGGGTATTGTACCATTACCAGTTATTTTCTCTCCTGCGCTTTCACCCGTGCCATGATCTTGTTGTATGTCTCCTCGCCCACGCACTCCTTTGCGTACTTGCACCACTGGACGCAGGAGATGGTATCGTTGTACACGACAAAACCGCAGGTGCTGCACGGTACCGATATATCGTTCGAGAAGAGTTCAACCTCCTCACCGCACTGCGGGCACTTCTTGATCGCGAGGGTGGGGGTGCGCAGGTTCGCTGCACCCGGGCAGTGATCGAGCATGATCTAGTCCGTCAGGTAGGTCTGCCTGCCGGCAGATGAAGGCAGCGGTCGTACCATCCGCTCGTCGTCCACGGCAGGATTATTCACAAAATCCGCAACCGGCATCCCCGCCATTGCCGAGTCAGAAAAGGGCGTAAGAATTTCCGCAAGGTTATCGGTGGTGAGTGGACCCTGCGAGAGCCAGCGGTCCTCCACTTCGCGGGAAAGGATCACCGGCATCCGGTCATGGACTTTGGCCATCAGGGCATTGGGCCGGCAGGTGATGATCGTATACGATGAGACCGTCTGACCGTCCGCTCCCTGCCACGAATCATACAACCCGGCAAAGGCAAAGAGCGGGCTCTCTGGCAGATGGAAGTAAAACGGGATCTTCCGCCTGCCTTCCGTCTTCCATTCAAAGAACCCTGAGGCAGGCACAAGGCAGCGCCCTGATTCGAGAAGGCGGCGGAACACCGGCTTCTCTGCAAGGCTCTCTGCCCGGGCATTGATCAGCCGTGGTGCAGCGGCACTCCCCGTTCTTCCCTGCGGCACGAGTCCCCAGGTCATGAGGGCAATCTCCGATCTTCCCCCGTTGCGGACAATGACCGGCAGCCCGCTCCCCGGCGCAATATTGAACCGCGAGCGGGCGCCGATCATCGGGTTGTGCACCCGGAAACGGTTGCCAAGATCATCGATACAGACAAGCGAGTACCTGCCGCACATCACAGTTCACTTCACCTCCTCCCGTTCATCAATCTTGCGATACATCCCGGGCACTTTCACCCCCCGCCAGCCTGAGCCTTATCCATGCGGGTGCAGCAGCGATCCGGTGCCATGCTGATCGAACTCTCGCGGGGGATCACCCTCCAACCGGGCACGTTTACCGCCGTTATCGCACCGGAGAAGAAGATCCTCTCCGCGCTCAACAGCAACAGGGATCTCCAGCGCTTCCTCTTCCTCTACGTCAGCGGCAACTACTCGCGCATTCTCACCGGCATCAGCCGCACTTCGGGGAATTTCGAGACCCGCAGGCCATTTACCGCCGACCAGCTCCTGACCGTGATCCAGGAATCAGGCCACACGATCCTCTTTGTCGAGCACGACCCGACCCTCTTTGACGGGGCGGAGCGGCTCTATGACCCGGTTGCCTCGGCACTCCGTCAGGCAGGGAGGGAGTCCCTGGTGATCCTCTGGGCACCGGCAAGCGACCGCTCGTTTGCGGCACTGGCCCGGAGGGCAGACCGGATCATCGAGATCATTGCCGATAATACGGGTGACGCGGGGCACGGTATCCCCTCCCGCAGGTCATGCCGGGAACAGGGCAGGGCATCCGGGGCGCAGAGGACACTGGAGGTGTCCTGAATGGGCAGGAGTTTTGTGAGTATACGGCAGGGAGTGAAGAGTATGACAGAACGCTGGACCCGGTCCCCACGGGCATGCAGGCAGGAAGATCAGGGGCACGTTGAGCACATCGCAACATCTGCACGGAAACATTCGAGCGAGGCATTCTATGGCTGCAACGACCCGCTGGAGGCGGCGATCTTCTCGGCACTGGTCGAGATCGCACGGCAGCGTGCGGAGCGCTTTGTTGACGGAGAGACAGAGGGGGAGGTGCCCGGTGTGGATCCTTGACTCGGCATACCGCGAAGGGGGCGTTGACCTGTGGAGCAAAGGTGAAAACGGGACAGTACAGCGAATCCACCATGCATACGATCCGCCATTCTGTCTCACGCTCCCGGACCCGGACGCCCACCATGAGATGCTCGTTGCACTCGAAGAGGAGTACCGTGCAGAACCCTGCCGGTTTTCAACCATCTTTGGCGAATGCGAAGGATACCGGGTCTTTGCCGGGCGCCCGGTGGCGGAGGCGATCGAGCAGCAGACGGGGTTTGCCGTTCAGCTCTTCAACGTGGACGTGCGGCGCGACCAGCGCTTCATGGCGGAACACGGGATCGTCCCGTGCAGCACGGATATGACAACCCGGTTCTCACCGGAGATTGCCCATGACCTGAAGATCATGGAGATCCGGATCAAAGGCAACCCATCCCCAACCCGCTCCTGCACCGCAATCGAAGTCATCCACGACCGCACCGAACACCTTGCCGGAAGCGAACAGGAAGTGCTCTTTGATCTCTGCACGCTCCTTACCTCCTGTGACCCGGATGTCATCCTCATGCCCCATGCCGATCTCTGGATGCCGATCCTGGCAGCAAAGGCGGGTAACGCCGGGCTCACCCTGCCCTTCAGCCGGAACGGGAAGTACCGCTCCATAGGCTCCCGCTCCTACTGGAGTTACGGGAGGGTCGAGCACAAGGATGCCGCACTCATCCCGGACGGCAGGATCCTGATCGATACCGAGCAGTCCTTCGTGTACCGCGAAGGGGGTCTTGCCGGCGTGCTCATGGGTGCCCGGCTCTCGGGACTTAACCCCTGTCTCGTCTCCCGGCTCACCCCGGGCACCCTCATCTCATCCTACGAGACGTACGAGGCGGTGAGACGGGGGATCGCGGTGCCGTTCCGCAAGAGCGATGCAGAATCCTTACGGAAACTCGCCTCGCTCCGGACCGGCGACCGGGGCGGGATGATGTTCCAGCCGGAGCCCGGTATCTTTGAAAACGTGGACGAGATCGATTTCACCTCCATGTACCCCTCCATCATCGTCAAGGCAAACCTCTCACCGGAGACCATCCGGCACACGGATACAGAAAAACGGGGATTCCTCCCCATTGCCCTCGAACCCCTGCTCGACATGAGGATTGCCACAAAGCAGCGGAAGAAGATCGATCCATCCCTTGCCGGCATCGACGCGATCCTCAAGTGGATGCTCGTCACCTGCTTCGGCTACACCGGTTATAAGAACGCGAAGTTCGGCAGGATCGAGGTGCACGAGGCGATCACCGAACGGTCGCGCGAGATCCTGCTCGGGGCAAAAACGATTGCCGATACCTTGGGGTTTGCCGTGCTGCACGGGAACGTGGACTGCCTCTGGGTCCAGGGCTCACCGGTCACTGCACTCCAGGACGCGATCAACCGGCAGTCCGGGCTATCCTCTGAGATCGATCACTATGACTGGATCGTCTTTCTCCCGCTCAAAAACGGCTCCGGTGCCTACACCCGCTACTATGGCCGGCTTGCCGATGGCAGCGTGAAGGTGCGGGGCATTGCTGCACGCCGGCACGACACGCCGGAGTATATCCGGACCATGCAGGCAGCCATGCTCGCCGCAATGGGCCGGGCACGGACGGTTTCAGAACTGGCCGGAGCGTGGGACGACGTCCGCAGCATCTACCACCAGGCAGCGGAGCGTCTCCCCTCGGCACCCGCAGGCGAACTGGTCATCAGCCGGAGGATCAGCCGGCTGAACTACTCCCACCGCTGCATCGAGGGGGCGGCAGTTGACGCGTACCGGAAGAGCGGCACGGAGCTTGCCCCGGGCATGAAGATCCGGTACGTTGTCCGGGATGCACGCACGTACCGGGTGGACCCCGCCGGGAGTGCAGAGACCTTTGATCTCCCGTACTACCGGCAGCTGCTGGAGAAGGCATGGGACGAGATCGCGTACGCGTTCCGGGCGGGACGATCCAGGAGCGGGGGATCCGGTTGGCCTGCCGGCGGGTCAGCACCCGCAGACACGGAACCCATGCAGGGATTGTGTCCTGACGAATTCTGACGAAAGATGTATGTGGGCGGGTCACCAACTATCCGGCAGGATATGGCCGGAAACACGCTGATCTCTACCATAAAATATGTTGCCGGGACAAAACCGGTCTTTCGTCTCTCCGAGATCATCCCCTATCTCGATGAGCCAAAACCGGTCGATGACCTCTACCAGAGTATTGCCCCGGAACTGGCCCGTCTCGGCCTTGTGGCAAGAAAGGTTGGCGGGGATGTGGAGATCTCGCGGATCCTTCCGACAGAGCCATTTGTCCTGAATACCGGGGAACAGGAGCGCACCGCAGCGTTCCTCGACAGGAAGGAGATGCCGGCTGCCCTTGCCGAAGCGATCGAGCGGTACATCACCAGGAAGGTGGGAACCGCATGGGACGACCCCGTCATCCTCGACCGGCTCCGAAAGGCCATCGTTGCCCAGAAAGACGATTACTGGAAACCGCTGCAGAAGCGTTCCCTCCGGTACACAAAGGGGTACAGCGTGCTCGGCTACCTCGCCTACCATTTCCCGGTCTACTTCATGCAGACGGAGCACCTGCTCGCCCGGCTCGCGAGCGACGGGATGCTGAAGCGATCGATGACCATCCTCGATGTCGGCACCGGGCCGGGCGTTGTCCCGCTCGCCATCGCCGACTTCTTCTCACGGCTTGACGAAGTAAAAGCCAGCGTCTATTCTATCGAGCGTTCCGAAGAGCACGTAGAAGCATTCCTTGCCCTGCGGGAAGCATATGTCCCCATAGGGGGAAAGGTCTCGATCAAGAATCCCGCAAAAGCAGACATCCGCGACCCTCTCCCGTCTTCGCTTCCGGAAAAATTCGACCTCATCATCTTCTCCAATGTCCTGGGCGAACTGGCGGATCCGGCAGATGATCGCAGGGCAGAGATCGTGGAGAGGATCGCAGGGAGGCTGGTACCGGACGGCGTGATCCTGATCATTGAACCTGCCGACGAGGAGAATTCCCTTCGCATGCGGAACCTTGTAGTCGGGCTTGCGGAGAAAGGGCTTGCCGTGCATGCCCCCTGCCCGTTCATCCGGGGCACACCCTGCACAGCCCCGCGGTGCTGGAGTTTTGCCACGGCTCCTGCCATCCGGCAGACCCGGCTGATGGAGACCCTTTCCCACTGCGAGGAGTACTACCGGTACATGAATACCGACATCAAGTACAGTTATGCAGTCCTGCGCCATGCCGGGCTGAACCGTGACGGTTACCGGGTTACTTCCGAGGCAAAGTTCCCCCGGCTCTCGAAACTGCAGCTGCACGTGGAGAAACGGATCAATGTGGTTGTCGCAAAGATGAGCGGCGATCTGGGGGATGCAAAAAACCATCTCTTCAAGATCTGCGACGGGACCGCAAAGACACCCGTCTACGCTGTCGTTCCGGCGTTCCATATGACGCCGGAAAACGAGGTTATCAGGGAAGCACCGTATGGCACGGTGCTGGAGATACGGGGTGTCCTCGTCCGGTACAACAAGGAGCACAATGCCTACAACCTGCTCGTGAACCGGAACACGGAGATCCGCGAATCCCAGGCGGGCGAACGATCGTATGCAGCGGGCCGAACGACCCGGTGATTACGCAGTGATTATAATGAGGGATACATACAGTAATTAGAGTGGAGACCGGTGCCCCATGGATAACCTGAACCTCGATGATAATGAGGCCGTCATGCATACCACGCAGAGGCTTATCATCAACGGGGTCAGTTACGAAGGGGTTTTCACCGACAGCCGTCTCATTCTCGTGAACACGGAGTCACGGATTCCGGCAGAGAACATCCCTTTTGCCAGCATCGCACTTGCCGTTGCAGACACCAACAAACTGTACGAACCATACATACGCCTGACACTCCCCCTGCCGGAGGGCGGTACACGGGATATCATCCTCATTTATATTCACCTGGACGCCGGCAGGAATGTCCAGAACCGTGACAAAGGGATGGCAATCCTGAAGGATCATGACGTCCCGATCCGGATTGCCCCGAACCAGCCCCCCTTCCCCACGCGCAGTATCCATGAGGAACTGGATCCCGTCATCCCCGTAGGAGGTCTGGCATCGGGCCGTCCTGCAGCCCCGGAATGGACCGTGTATGGCATGCTGGGGGGCACTACCAGTCCTCTCCCGGAGGAACCAAAGCCCCCGTCACCGCTCGTGACAATCCTGTCGATAATTCTCATTATCGCGTTACTGATTGGCGCCATGATCGTCCCGATACCGGGGCCTGAGGATAAGGCCGCCTCATCCGGCCTTGCCGGGGGAAAATCCGGCATCACGCCAGCACCCTCCCCAGCACCAGGCCCGGCCACGACACCCGTGCCCGTTGCAACTGCCACGCCGGAGGTGCCCCTTCCGCCCGGATCGGTACCGGGAAAAGGTATCTACGCAAAGATCATGTGCCCGGGGAATTATACCGGCTTCCTCTCGGCAGGGGGTTGGCGTATGGACGTGAACAGTTCCGGGACGCATGTGTACCAGCTGCCGGTCCAGGATACCATGATCACGGCGTTCATTGAGAAGCTCGAGGGATCCTCAGACCCCCTTGAAGTGGGGATCTATAATGGCGGGGTTCCCGTTGAACGACAGGAAACCACCAAACCCGGGGGCATTGTCGAGATGCATGTCTCCGTTGGACCGGCAATTGCAGGAACCGCCCTTCCCGCAACGGCAGCCCCGACCGTGACAATTACCCCTGTCACACCAGAACCGACCGCTTTCCCGGTGCAGTATTCCATACCCGCGACCGGTGTCTGGGTGCATGTTGCCTACCCGGGGAACTATACCGGCACCCTCAGCCCGAACGGTCAGCGACAGGAGATCAATGCATCCGGGGACCGGATCTACCAGATGGTGATGAAGAACGGGACCATTGATGCCGTGCTGGAGAAGGCGGACGGGTCTGCAAATGCCCTGGCAGTGGAAGTGTATAAAGACGGGACCGTGATTGATCTCGCCAATACCACAATCCCCCTGGGCAGCGTGGAGATCCATACGAGAATCTAAGCCTGCCCGGGGTGTTCCGGGCAGATGACTGCAATAACGGTGTAACACCGGTTACAGCAGTTGAAATAACCTCAATCAAGGCGTGCAGAACGACCCCGACTCACATCAAATAGTACAGATTCGGATGCACGGCACGCGGTGTATCAGGTCATAGTACAATAATCATCAGGTCATGCCTTCGGTATCATGCATGGTTCTTTTGTGATTCTGCCGGGTCAATAAGGGGAATACTGCATGCGCATGATGTTCTGTCCGTACAACTGGATTACCGATGAGACGATTACATGCCATGTTACACTACGGGTACATCAACAGGGCTCCACTAAAAAAATCAGAAGGGATAATCAGCTGAGCTGCTGAAATAGTCAGCAAGATTCTTGAACGTTACCGTAGTTCCGCCATTATAAACATAGAAACCATCCTTCGCGATGACCAGCCCTTCAAAGTCACCTCCGGTAAAGCTCACCCTCCCCCCGGGGGCAAATAAAACCCCGGTAAGATCTCCCCAACCTCCACCCTGGGCCAGGGTGATATCTCCCGTGCGGGCGACAATGACCACGTTGCTCGCCGCAGATCCCCAGGAACTGGACGAATAACCCGTATCCGCAATGATCTTCATATTGCTGACCAGCGGTCCACTTGACGATGAAGTATATCCGTTCGTTGCATACCAGGCAGGGGTTTTCGCCGCAGGTATCGTAAGGTCGGGCATAGTCCTGGTTGGCACCGTTGCCTGCTTGACACACTTGTCTAATATTGCCTGATTATAGGAGGAGGGATGATTGAGCGTACCGGTATAGTAAATATATGAATTGGCATCAAGTGTTGGTGTCCAGCCAAGGGTAACATCACCATCTACATAGACAGTTCCATGGATCTTTGCATCTTTTATATCGAAATTATCCGCAACATATACGTCACCGTAGAGATCACGTCCCCCGGACAATACCGTCATGTCCCCGTTGACAAAGATGATCCCGGGACTGGATGACGAACCCCAGCTTGCACTGCCAGTATTCAGATTAACATCCCCGTCAACGTAGATATTACTGACATCTATAAAGGCACCGCCATTAAAGTCACCGGTGGTTATGGAGGTTCCGGTAATGATAACCGTGGAGCCGGGCCCGGTTACGCGTTTACCCTGGAAATACAGCTTGCTGCCATAGACAAAAACATTCTCGTCGGAAACGTACTGGGCAAAGGTCTTTACCAGGATGTAGTCTGCTTTCGTCCGCGTATTGGTTACACCAGAGGATGTATTTGTCACGGTCAGGGAGACCGTGTACGTCCCGGCAACGGTATACTGATGAGTGGGGTTCTGGAGGACTGACGTTCCACCATCACCGAAGTTCCATGACCAGGTGGTCGGGCTGTTTGTCGACAGATCGGTGAATGCAACGGTCTGCGGGGCATAGCCGGATAACGGAGTTCCGCTGAAGTTCGCTACGGGTCCATTACCCGCAGTGACCGTGATGTACTGTGATTGGGTCTCTGAATCACTACCCGCAGAATTTGTTGCAGTCAACGTCACCGTGTACACCCCCACCAGCGTGTACGTGTGGGAGGGGTTTTGTTCCGTCGATGTGGTCTCATCACCAAAATCCCATAACCATGATGTCGGGGTGTTGAGGGAAGTATCCGTGAAGTTCACCGGGAATGTGATATACACGGATCTCGGGGTCGCGTTAAAACTGGCATCAGGGACATGTACGACGGGAACCGGGGTAGATATACCTTCAGGCCCGAACTGCGCTTCCGAGAGAACTGATGAGGCAGCGCCGCCACGGGCATAGATGATCTTCACATTGCTGATGGGATCTGTACCGGGAACGGTATATGCCAGTGTATCCCCGACACCCCAGGTGGTCCAGTTGAAATCACGGTTCTTGGAGAACGATCGCTGCTGATCGTTGACAAGAATGATCGCATCACTGCTGGACAGTGCATCCCCGCCATTATGGTAAATATAGACGGTGCGATCGATATTGGAGATAACCGCATCAAGGGCAGGGACTCTTTGGGGAGTTCCTGCTGAGGTGAGCATCACGCCGATAATGGCTATTCCCGCAATGACGATGGAGATGAGTAAAATAGCGCCGATAAGTTCGGATGCACCGGATTCACGGGCATGTGGCAGGGATTGTCGCGGCATGAATTACCTACTTTTTTAGTTCACTCTTAAATTATGTAATGCATTCTCTTCTCATTAGTATTTCTTGCCTGCAGGCCCGTGCCGTCTGACCGTTGAGCAGTGAGTATGGCGGCCATTCAGCAAAGACGAAAGAACCGTCCGAAGCCCGGATATCAGGGAGATTCTCCCTATAAAAAAATCAGAAGGGATAATCATCAGGACTGCTGAAGTAGGTCTCAAGATTCGTGAAGGTCACGAGTGTCCCTCCGCTGGTGACATCAAACCCGTCACGGGCGATTACCACCCCTTCGAAGAATCCTCCACTGAACGTCACCCTCCCGTTGGGGGCAAACAACACACCCCGGACACCGCTCCCGCCAAGTCCGGTGATGGAGATATCGCCCGTGCTCGCGATAATGACCACATCGCTGACAGAGGTGGTCCATGAACTGGAGGTGTAACTGTTGGCAAATATTTTGAGGTTGTCTGCCAGGGCCCCGCTCGATACATATCCCCGAGCCGCGTACCATGCTGCAGATTTTACCGAGGGGATCTCCTGCGTGGGCATGGAAAATCCCGGAACGGTATCCACGTGGAGACATTTGGTGACAATTTCCGGATGATTATAATTATCAGGAATCGTGAGCGTGCCGGTGTAATAGATGTAGGAATCCGCATCAAGCGTGGGAGTCCAGCCCAGGGTAACGTCGCCGTTCACATACACGTTCCCATGGATCAGTGCATCCTTTAACGCGAAATTACCGTTGACATAGACATCCCCATAGATATCCCGTTGACCATTCCACAGGGTCATATCACCGTTGACATAGATATTCCCGGGATTGGTAGACGAGCCCAGTCCGGCACTTCCCCCGTCAAGGTAGACATCACCATCGACATAGAGAGTGTGTACTGCAATTGAGGTTCCCCCGTTAAGGTCACTGGTGATCAGTGATTCTGTGAGGATGACCGTGGCATTGGGTCCGGTAACATAATCACCGGAGAAACTCAGCTGGTTTCCGTAGACAAAGACATCATTCTCTATGACATACGTCACAAAAGGCACCTCAGTTACCTGGATGTAGTCCATCTTTGTCAGGGTACTGGAACCCGACGCACTGGTGACCGTCAGGCTGACCGTGTAATTTCCGATCGCGGTATAGTTGTGTACCGGGTTCTGCACCGAGGACATATTGCCATCGCCAAAGGACCAGTTCCATGCAGTAACCGGGCCGGTTGATTGATCGGTAAACTGCACCGAGAGCGGTACATAGCCGCTCGTGGGTGTGGCGTTGAACAGGACAAACAGGGGTACCGGTGTCGGGGTTGTCGTGACCGGTGTTGAAGTCGAGGTCGTGATTGAGGTAGTGACCGTGGTCGTTGTTGCGGTGGGAGAGAGGGTTGCGGTTACCGTTGTGTCCGGGCTGACCGGTTCACCCCAGGATTGAATCAGGTAGGAGTTTTGCCCGTTCAGATAGATGATCTGCACACCTCTGGGGAACTGCTGACCCGATGGAACCTGGTACACAAGGGTATCACCCACGGTCCAGCTCGACCACGGATTGCCATTCAGGAGCGTGAATGCAGCCGTTTTATCCACCCCGTCAACCATAATTGCCATCTCGGATTTCCGGATAGTGTCGCCCCCGTTATGGGATACCAGGAGCTGGTTGTCCAGAGGTAACACTTCAGAAGACACGGCAGGGATTGTCTGCTTCTGGGGACTGGAGAGGATTGTCACTCCCGCGATGGCGATGCCAAGCGTGATGACGGATACCAGGATAATGGCACCGAGAACTTCCGATACCCCGGTTTCCCGGTGCTGCTGGTTCATTCGAGTGTTCCGCCAATCCCGTGGATGGAGGTCGAATAAATTGCTTCCGATGCTATCACGTTGATATCATAGACAGATGACGCAGTGACCGTGTCATCATAATACCCGTTGATACGGATGAAGACTTCCGTCCCGTCTTCACCAACCGTGTAATGGGGGATGTTATTGACGGTTGCCGAGTAGTCAAAATAATTCTTCCACATTTCCCGTGCCTGGCTGTCGGAAGTGTTCACCGCAATTCGGATCCATTTGGTATTGGCTTTACCCGTTGCATAGGGTAACTGCGTAACATTGGTCATCTGGGTTTTTATCTGGACCGGGCTGTTCCCTCCGACAATCCCGCGGTTATTGAGATCGATTACCAGGGCGTTGATGTTCACGGTCACGATATTCCTGGTGGGATCGGTGAGAGAGACATTGTCGTAGGAGAAGGTGATCTCCGGGGGAAGTTTATAGGTGGTGTTGCCATCGTTCTGGGAGAGGAAGATCCCTCCCATCTGGTAATAATAATCCTGGGCAATCCAGTAACTGTTCTGGGCGCGGTATTCAACCGCTCCGAGCGGGATCGGGGATATCGTGTAGGGATTTAATTCAGTAAAACCATAACTGATATTTCCCGTTGCATTGATCGATCCAAGTGGCATATCCGTTTTGATACTGATACCATCAACAGTCTGAATCGATGAACTGATGCCGTATGCCGGATCCATGAGGTCAATAGTATAGGTTGAACCAGCCTTGACATTCCGGTATACCGGGTAATTCTCCATCGTAACGACACCCCCGCGATTTACAGAAATGGAGAGATCCGTGCCATTGAAGGCATATGCGTTCATAGGGACGAGACAGATGCTGTTACTAATAAAAATAGGAGTCCCATTTTGATTTCGAGGGGAGGCTAGACAATCATTAGAAGACGTTGGATCATATGTCTGGTACCATTGATAGAACGATGTTTCCGGCGTGAGGTTCACATAAACAGCCCATGTGGTCGTATTAACCGTTGCCCCGAATCTATTGCTGGCGGAGAGATCCGAGCTCTGTATTCCTGAAATATTGACATACACATGGCTTGGCGTATAATTAGCCTGCGCCGGAAGATCGACCGAAGTGCGGTATGTATTATTCAGGATCAGCGATCGGGACGAGATATTCAGCGTCTCGGGCGTCGTGGTCCTCTGGTTGATCGCGATCGTACCACCGGAATTGACCGGGCTCATAATAGGGATGAAGCTCAGCATCCCCTCCGTATATCCCCCGCTCGTACCTAGCGTGAACGAATTGCTCAGGGTGGTACCCACCTTGTCATTGGTAAAGAGCGAGTCAAGACTGAGTTTGAACGCGACAAACTGGTCCTTGATCGCGTTCATATGGAGGATCTCGTTCTCGCGGCCCTGGGCGGGAACACCATAGGCAAGGTACAGTGATGCGACAACAACCAGCAATCCGAGGATCAGCACAAACCCGATCACTTCGGAGAGGCCGGTATCCCGGCTTCCTCCCGCAACACCGTCACTCATCATCCAATAACTCGTGTATGGCTTGGCTAATAAAGGTGCCAGTGCCGTAAATGCGGGCATCCGGAATTCTCATAGTACCGGACCCCGCACGGGGCCAGAAGGGGGTCGGGCACATAATTACAGATCCCCGTACACCCGGTCTCCTGCGGGATTCACCACCGTAAAATTTCACGCTGTTTCCTTGCCAGACATCCCGATCCAATCGAAAAAAGTGGTCCGACCCCCTACATCCCCTTCCGGATTTCCGCTGAAAAACAGGCACTTTTTACACCGGAGAACCGGATAAATTAGGGCCTTTTTGGGTGAGGGGGGTCGGATGGGTACAAATCGATCTCCCGGGGGATTGCAGGCAGGGCCCGGGCACCATTACCGGGATCTTCCGGCATTGATATGACCAGCCGCTTTACCGGGCCCTGCACAGAAGGGTTTTGATGCCGGCACACCAATACTGAGATCACATTTCATTTCCGCTCTCCCCACCGGAGTACGGGAACAGGTGCAATTGTGTCGCTCGCAAAAGGATGTGTGCTCTGCCACCAGGGCGCAAAGATGGTGCTCTTTGTTACGGGACGCTGCCACCGCTCCTGCTGGTACTGCCCCCTCTCATCGGAGCGGAAGGGAACCGACACGGTCTATGCGAACGAAGTCCCCGTTGATATCCCGTCCCAGATCATCGAAGTGGCAGAGATGATGAGCGCCCTCGGGACCGGGGTCACCGGCGGCGAACCGCTCCTCTGCCTCGATAAGGTAACGCTGTATTGCCGGATGCTCAAGGAGCATTTCGGACCTGAACACCAGATCCACCTGTATACCGCAAAAGCGCCGACAGACGAGGAACTGGGGCAGATGAAGGGGCTCGTTGACGAGATCCGCCTCCACCCGCCCCGCGAATTGTGGGACACGATCCTCGATACGGACTATATCCGGTCTGCGAAGAGGGCAAAGGAGATGGGATTCGATATCGGCATCGAAGTCCCCGCACTCCCGGGGCTCGAACTGCTCATCCCGGCACTCCCGTACCTTGACTTCCTCAACATCAACGAGCTCGAATGGGGGGAGACCAACGCGTATGCAATGCGGGAACGCGGGTATGACCTTGCCGACGAGCTGCACAATGCCATTGACGGGGCAAAGGCATGGGCGGAAGAACTCTGCCGGCACGGGAAGGTGCACTGGTGCTCCTCGGGCTTCAAGGACTCCGTCCAGCTCCGCGAACGCCTGAAGCGGATCGCTGAGAACACCGCACGGCCGTTCGATGAGATTACGGACGACGGCACTATTGTCTACGGGGTTCTTGAACCTCTCGAAGGCCGGAAAGAGGCCATGATCCAGGTCTGTGGCGAGCGGCTGGAACCGGACAGTTTCGAGGAACGCGACGATCATATCGAGATGGCATGGTGGCTCCTTGAGAAATATGCCGGTGAGTTCCCGGGCAACAAGTACGTGATCGAACGCTACCCGAACCGGGGCATGGTCGTGGAGATGACACCGCTATGACCTGGCGCGAGCTGCTCGAACCAGTATACGAACGACAGCTTGTGCGGCAGTGCCGGCACATTCCCAACCACATTGCCATCATCATGGATGGCAACCGCAGGTATGCAAAGATGCTCGGGTTCGATACCACCTACGGCCACAAGGCAGGTGCCGATAAGCTGGAGGAGGTGCTCGACTGGGCGCAGGAACTGGGCATCCGCCATATCACGCTGTACTCGTTCTCCACCGAGAATTTTTCCCGGAAGAAGGATGAAGTCGGCTATCTCTTCACGATGTTCCGGGAGAAGTTCCTCGGCGTCCTGACGGATGAGCGGGTGACCCGGTACAAGATCCACGTGCAGATGGTCGGCGACCCCTCGCTGCTGCCGGATGATCTCCGGGAAGCAGTCCGGAAGGCTGAAGAAGCCACGAAAGATCATACGGGTTTCCACCTCAACATTGCGCTGGCATACGGGGGAAGAAACGAGATCGTGCTTGCCGCACGGGATATCCTTGACGAGGTCAGGAAAGAGGGCATCGATCCGGAGAAGATCGATGTCCGCATGGTCGAGGAGCACCTCCACCAGGGAAAGGGCATCCCCCCGGTTGACCTGATCATCCGGACCGGCAATGAATGCCGTACCTCGAACTTCCTGCCATGGCTGGCGGCAGGTTATGAATCGGCAGTCTACTTCTGCGCACCGTACTGGCCGCTGTTCCGGAAGATCGATCTCCTGCGGGCGATCCGCATCTACGACCAGAGAATTGCCCAGAAGAACACCTGAACCCTTTTTTTTGCACCGCCGCGTATCAATCGCTTACCTTATTTCTCTTGAACAACAGATCAGGACTGATCGGTTATGACGGCAAAGAAAGGAGTGGGGGTACAATGGTGCCAGACAACCGTTGTCCTCAGGGAAGATATCCTCGTACAGGCGCAGGCATCCGGTCTTGATATCAATGATATCTGCAACCGGGCGCTGGCCGGTGCAGCCGGGATCGATTACCGCCCGCAGGAACCTGCCGGTGCAATCCCCGCTGCCCCGGTTATTGTTGCACAGAACGGTGCCCTGTCACCAGGAGAAACCGTCCCCCCTGCGACCTCCCGACCTGCACCCCCGGCGGGAATCCATCCGGTCATCAATGCCGACGACCCGCATTCCCCTGTTGCCGTGAAACTGGTGCCGCGGCTACCGGCCTCCAAACAACCAGCCGTCCTGCCCGGGCGCGTCACTCCGCAGGAAAAAACAGAGGCGCATCCCGTTCCGGAACCCGCCCCGTCATTGCCAAAAACCAGGAAAACCGATACCCGGCCGGGAAGGAAAGGGACGGCAAAGGAGTCCCCGATCAGACGGTTCGTTGCCGAGGCGATCTCCCGCGATGACGGGCAGGAGACACCGGTTCCCAAGGATCTCCTCTACCAGACCTTTACCCGGTGGTGCAGGGAACACAAGGTAACACCGGTGCCGGACCGGAGAGCGGTCACGATAGCCCTCAAGAACCAGTTTGCCCTGACGGAGAAGACGGTTGGCGGCGAGCCCTGCTGGATGAATATCCGGCTTAAATGAACATTTTTGTTATTTCCCGAACCGCCGGATCCGCGCCTGGTAATCGCGCAGTATCCGCAGGAAGTCCACTTTCCGGAACAGCCCCCAGTTCACATCGGAGAAGAAGAGCTCCGAATAGACCGACTGCCAGATCAGGAAGTCGGTGAGGTGGTCGCCCCCGCTCTTGATCACCATATCCGGCGTATACTGGAAGGTCAGGTAGGACTCGATCAGTTTCTCGTTCACGGATTCCGGGGCGACATGGTCCTCTGCCATCTTCCGGATGCACGCGGTGATCTCCTCTCTCCCGCTTTTGCCGATCGCCACCATGACATCCATACCGGTACCTGATACTTCCCGGTGGTCACCGATAAAAAGGCTGAGCCGGGCGATTGTGCTGATCTTCCGGATCGCGGGCAGGTACTGATCCAGGTCTCCGGGAGCGGGTGTGGCGATATGGAACATAAGGCCCTGGATCCCCTCCGTTGCGGACCCGTACCGGGAAACACGGGAGGTGATCTCGTTGCACCAGGACGTTACGTGATACAGGGAGTCCGGTGCACGGGCAAGCTCCTGCCCGCTGATCATGAAACAGACCTGCGCAGGCAGATCGGTAATCTGCCGCCTGAGCAGCTGTTCATAGAGCCAGTAGATCATTCCACACTGTATTGCGGTTCCATGGTAAATATCCTTGAGGATCGGTCTGACGGGGGACCTGCCGGCTTTCCGGTTACATGAACAGGGAGAGAATCCGGAACGCAACCGCCCCGAGCGCGATGGCGAGCCCCGTCTCGAGTGCCGTGATGGAGAGCGCCCGTTTCCAGCCAAACTCATGAGCGAGCGCAAGGATGGTGGAGATGCAGGGTGCATAGAGCATCGCCACAAGGGCAAAGACGATCAGCTGCACAGGGGTAAGGACCGATGAGAAGACGGTGGTGCCAAAGAGGGCTGCAAGGGCAAGGATCGTCATCTCTTTCCGGATGATGCCGAAGACGAACACAACACCGGTGATGGCAGGGAGACCGAGCAGGAGGACGGTGATGGGGGAAAGGGCTGCATTGATCGGTTCAAGGAGTCCCAGGGCATATGCGGCAGTGATGGCAATGCTGCCTGCGATATACGCGGGGAGCACGATCCCGATGAGCGAGCGGGTCCGCTGCCAAGTCTGGCCGACCACGCCCGGGAGGTGCGGGACATGGTACTCCGGCATCTCCATGATCATACCCACTGACTCGCCCGGCAGGAGTTTGAACGCGAGCCGTCCGAGGATGATGATCAGGACAAAGTCGAGCAGGTAAAGGGCGAGCGCCCACCAGATGTTCACGAAGAGCGCAACAATACCGAGGATCACGATCGTCCGGGCCGAGCAGGGCACGAGCGTGACCAGGAATGCGGCAAGGAACTTCTGCTTGGGCGATTCGATGATCCGGCACGAGAGGCAGGCCGGGACCGTGCAGCCGAATCCCAGCACCAGGGGGATGATCGCCTTTCCGTGCAGCCCCATCTTGTGCATGCCCTGGTCAAGCATGAGAGAGAAGCGGGTGAGAAAGCCCGAATCCTCGATGAGCGCGAGGAAGAGGTAGAAGGGGATGACATACGGGATGATGAGCGTGACTGCCGCGACAAGGCCGGTCCATGCTCCGTTGAAGAGGATATCCACCACCGAACCCGTGGCCAGCGACCTGAGGGGCGCTATGCCGGACAGGAATGCCGTGAGCGCTTCAGAGATCCAGGCCCCGACAATGAAGGTCCAGACCAGCAGTCCCCCGAGCATGAGTGCGAGGAGAATATACCCGAGCACCGGGTGGAGGGCGACCCGGTCGATCCGTTCCGTGAGGGTGACTTCCTGGTCGCCGGGCGACCGGAATGCGACGGTGTCCGAGACCAGCTGTTCGGCAACATGGTAGCGTTCCCCGCTCAGGATCGTGGATGCCTGTTCTCCATGGATCTTCTCCAGTTCCCGGGCAAATCCCTGTGCGGCAGTTACCGCATCGGGCGCCAGTTTCTTCACCTCCCAGAGAGTGTCCGGGTCACCCTCCAGCAGTTTGATCGCCGTCCAGCGGGGAGGGTAGCCTCCTGCACCGGCAGGCAGGAGATCCCGGATGCGGGTGATCCGGTCTTCAACTTCCCTGCCGAACGGCATGAGGTGCGGTCTGGGACGGGCGTGGATGGCTTCAACGATGGCATCCGAGAGTTCCAGGATCCCCTTTCCCTGGATCGCGACCATCGGGATGACCGGTATGCCCAGCAGGCCGGAGAGCTTTGCATGGTCGAGCACGATCCCTTTCTGTGCCGCAAGATCCATCTGGTTCACGGCAAGGATGAGCGGGCTCTCCAGTTCCACCAGCTGGAGGGTGAAGAAGAGGTTCCGTTCCAGCGCAGATGCATCCACGATGTTGACAACCACATCGGGATGGTCGTGGGCGATGAACTCGCGGGAGACCTGCTCTTCGGTCGAGAGGGCCGAGATCGAGTAGATACCCGGAAGGTCGATCACCCGGATCCGCAGGCCCCGGTACTGGAGGATGCCTTCTGCCCGTTCCACGGTCTTGCCCGGCCAGTTGCCGGTCTCCTGGTCCACGCCGGTGAGCTGGTTGAACGTGACGCTCTTGCCGACATTGGCATTGCCGGCAAGGGCAACAACGTATTCCGCCTTTTTGACCATTGGGGGGTGGGATGCACAGTTCCCGCCACAGCCCGGGCAGCCGTTCATCGGCCCTTCTCCCCGCAGGAAGCAACGAAGATATGGTCGGCAATGGCATGATCGATCGCCAGCCGCGTCTTGCGCACGGATATCTCAACAGGGCCCTGCAAAGGAGCCTTCCGCACCAGCTGGATCTCGGTCTTCAGGGTGAGACCCAGATCCGTGAGGCGCTGGACAACGCTGTTGTCCCCGCGGATGAACGCAATGGTACCCTTCTGGCCCGGGGCAAGGGAGGTGACCGGGATGAGCGGCTCGTCGCGGGAACCGGCAGCAACCGGTCTTGTCTCCTCAAGACAGGCCGAGCAGCTCTCGACCTGGCGGTTACAGGCCTCGATCAGGCTGCCGTGGGGGCAGCGGGCCGGGGCCTTGAGCAGCTTGCAGAGCGCACATTCCGTCTCGTCCGAGAGGGTGTGCTCCATCTTGCAGGCCTCGTCGTGCACGTTCTCCCGGTTGATATGAAGCACGTCGGTTAAAAAAACCTCGAGGAGCCGGTGACGGCGCTTCACCGTGCGTGCCATCTCCCGGCCGGTGTCGGTCAGGGTGGCACCCTTGTAGGGCTCATAGTGCACCAGCCCTTTCTCCGAGAGAACCTGGAGGACTTCGGTGACGCTTGCAGGGGCAACCTTGAGGCACTTGGCAATTGCAGAGGTCCGGGCAATCCCCTGCTGCTCTTCGATATCGAGAATACTTTCAAGATACTCTTCGAGCTGCTCTGAAGCCATGTACAATTTTTAGGTTTCCCTAAATTAATAGATTTCGGGAACCCTAAATCTCCGAATGGCAGACGGGGAAATTTCCCGGACCCGCCAGCCCTATTCCGGGCCCGTTTTTACCGCCAGAATAGACAGGAGAGATTATAAGTATCGTGACGAAATGATCAATCGACTGATGTATACTTATAAATCCGGTATTGCACAGATCGACCAGATATCCGGGGGTTTTGATGCCGGGACAAATATCCTCATCCTTGCTCCGCCCATGAGCCTGGGCGATCAGCTGGCATACGCCCTCACCAGACCGCTCACGGGAGAATATGCGATTATTCTTTCCACCAACGAGCGTGCAGCCGAGGTGGTCGATGCCTTCAAGCTGGCCGGTGCAGACAAGCGGTTTACCGGTGTCATCGATGCCATTACCAAGAGTTCGACACCGACCATTGTCGATACGCCCCGCCTGATGTTCGTGTCGAGCCCCACCGACCTGACCGGGATCGGCATCAAGTTTTCCAATATGATCGAAACCATTTTCGAGGGCGATTTCTCTGACGGGGAAGCCGGACTCTTCCCGCCACCCATACGGTTCTGCGTCAACTCAATCTCCACCCTGCTGATGTACCGCAGGCTCGAAGTCCTCTACCAGTTTCTCCACGTCCTCACCGCCAAACTGAAGAAGATCGAAGGCGTTGGCGTATATCTCCTCAACAGCGAGTCGTTCGATGAGAAGACCCTCTCCCTGATCAAACAGCTGATGACCTGTGTTATCGAGATCAAAGTGGAGCAGAACGTCAACTTCCTGCGCATCCGGGGAATTACCGGTGTGAGCGGGGACTGGATAAAATTCCAGGTTACGAAAGGCCAGGTCGTGATCCTGCCATGATATCGACCGGCGTGAACGGTCTTGACGAGATGCTGGGCCGGGGCATCCCGCAGGGCAGCAGGGTTCTGTACAGCCTTGAACCGGGTGCCAACGGCCAGCTCTTCATGATCTCCACACTCTCCTGTGCCCTGGCACGGGGGCACTCCTGCATGGTCATATTCCCGAATACGACCGTGGACGCGTACCGGAATGATGCTGCCAGGATGTATGGAGCACACCTGGATCTCACATCAGGACCGGTGACATTCCTGGATGCCATTGATCGTGAACGGATCGGGAAAAGCGCCGGTTCCGCTGAGGCACGGGCCCGCGAATGGAAGGCGCGGATACAAAAACTCTGCCATGATCACAAGGTCACCGTGATCTTTGTCTATTTCGACCTGTTGTACGAGGAGTTCGGTCTTGAAACGGCCATGGAGATCCTCGAATCCGCACAAGAAGGCGCGGGGGGCATGAAGGTCACCATTATCCTGGAACACCTGAACCTTGAAGGGGCACCGCTGCTCGAACGGTTTATCCGGGATCTCTCCTTTGACTTTGTTCTTGCCATTCGTTCATCGTTCCGCCCCTTCCCGAATTTCAACTATTTCACGCTCGTCCACACATCGTGGGGACCGGTACCGGTCCGGTCCCTGCCCTTCATCATTGCAGAAGGACGGGTCATTCCCTATATCCCGAGAATCGTGGTCACCGGCCCGGCAAATTCCGGGAAATCCACGTTTGTCATGAATGCCGCCGACGAGGGTCATTCCATAGACCGCCAGGAATCTGACGGGGGGTCAACAACCGTTGCCCTCGACTTCGGGTGGCTGCGCTGGAAAGATTTTGATATCACGCTGTACGGGACACCGGGACATACCCGGTTCGATCCCCTCATGCCCCCGTATCTCCGGCATGCGATGGGGGCCATCGTGGTCATTGATGCCACAAAACCCGAGATGCTGCCGAGGGCCCGCCATATCATCAGCATGATCGAGAAACGGAGGATCGCCTATGCGATTGCCGCGAACAAGAACGACATGCCCGGTGTCATGAGTGCCGGGGAGATCCGGGAGGGTCTCGGCATAGGCGAGGATATCCCGGTCTTCCCGATCTCGGCAACAAAGAAGGCCGATGTCCATTCTGTCCTCGAATCGCTGGTGGCTTCCATAACGCAGTTCTCCAACTAAAAAGGTGTCGCAGAGCATGCTGACGTTTATTGGCCTGGGGCTTTTCGATAAGACTGACGTATCGGAGAAGGGACTCCGGCTGATCCATGCTGCCGACCGGGTCTTTCTTGAATGTTATACTTCGCGCCTTGGCGGCACGACCCGCGAGGAACTTGAGGAGTATTATGGCAAGGCGGTCACCCCGCTCTTCCGGGCGGACGTGGAACAGCACCCGGACGAACTGCTGGCAGCGGCAGAGAAAGGCAATGTGGTCTTCCTCTGTGCCGGCGATCCCATGGTCTCGACCACCCACTCGGACATCCGGATGCGGGCCGCTGCCCGGGGCATCAGAACCGCGATCGTACACGGCGCATCCATCTCCAGCGCGATCTGCGGCCTCTCCGGCCTCCAGAACTACCGGTTCGGCAAGTCCTGTTCCCTGCCGTTCCCGCAGAAGAACTGGTTCCCCACCACCCCTCTCGACGTGATCCTTTCAAACCTCTCCCAGCGGCTCCACACGCTGGTCTTCCTCGATATCCAGGAAGAACGGTACATGACAGTACCGGAAGCAGTTGCCCTGCTGGAACAGATGGCGGCACCACGGAAAGCAGTGATTCCCCTGTACGTGGGGATTGCCCGTGCAGGGTCTGATGCGCCGGTGGTCCGGGCCGGATCTGCTGATACGGTACGGGCCACGGACTTTGGCCCGCCGCTCCACATCCTGGTGGTGCCGGCCGAGCTGCACGACATGGAACGCGAGTACCTGGAGATGTTTGCCGGCCTATGAAACGAGCGGAACTGCAGGCCCTGCTCTTCACCTCTCTTGCCATGACGGGGTGCACTGCCCCTGATGACTCGCCGTACGGGAGATGCGGCCGTGCTATGATCCGCATGGCATCCGCATACGAGAGCGACGGGAAGACCTTCCTTGCCGGTGGCGATCCGGTCAATGCGCTGGCCGCGTTCCAGTACGGCCTCGGGTGGCTGCACTGCGGAGAGGCATCCGGCCTGCTGACCTGCCGGGGGGAACACCCGGGATGCCCGTTTAACGAGGCGTCCGAGCCGGTACCGGCTTCACACTCTGCAAAACTCGACGAGAAGACGAGGAGATACGCGCGACTGCTCGACACTGCCCTTGCGTCCGTTACTCCCGCACCCGATCCCGGGGCTTCCCCGTATACCTTTGCCGTGCAGGTTCAGTTCATCGCCATGATATACCTCAGGCAGGGAACAATGCTTGCAGCGTCCGGGAAACGGGAAGATGCACTGGCCTGTTTCAGTTACGGGCACGGCTGGCTCGATGCCGGCGTTCAGGCAGGGCTTTTTATCATCCATGCAAACCGGGAGATCTTCACGGTGGACTAAAAGCGCCATCCCGTTTCCCGTCATCAGGGGTTTTCACGAGATAAAGAGGTAAATACTATGGCTCATAACCTGTTAGGTTAACAGCCGATCCAGGATAGATCGTGCAAGAGCGGGGAGATCATGGATAAATCACAGGTAAAATGGCTCTATATTTCCGTTGGTTTCTCCCTTGCAGTCCTCGTTGTCATCCTCATTCTCACCATCAACGAGAACACCCTTTCCTACCTCACCAAGATCAATCCCTGGTTCCTCCTCCTCGCATTCCTCACCCACCTCCTGACCATGTGCTTCTGGGCAATGCGGGTCAAGACTATGTCCGGTTCGCTTGGCTACCGGGTCGGGTTCTGGTACAGCCTTAACCTCGTCTTTGCCAACCTGCTCGCCTCGGCCATCACCCCGGCCCAGGCCGGCGGGGAACCGGTCAGGGTTCACGAGCTCTACAAGGCAAATATTCCCCTCGGCGATGCAACCGCCGTGGTCATCATGGAGCGGGTGCTGGACGGGATCGCACTCGCCGGACTGGCAGCATTTGCCATGATTTTCCTGACCGACCAGTGGAAGAGCCTTGGCTCGATCTCCGAGATCATGGTCTTCATCACCTGGATCTTCGTTGTCGGGTGCCTCTTCCTGTTCTACCTGGCAATCCGGCGTCCCGACGTGGTAAAACGCGTGGTGGCCCGGTGCACGGTCTGGCTGACAAGGAAGTGGGAGAATTCCCGCGTCGAGGCACTCCAGAACCGGGCAGACAAGGAGATCGACAACTTCCAGGGGGCAACGATCAAGTTCGTCCATACCGCCAAGTGGGGTCTTGTCCTGGGCATGATCTTTACCCTCCTCTACTGGGTCTCCGAGATCGTCACGGCGTCCCTCATCCTCATGGGCCTGGGACAGCCGCCCCTCTTCCTCGAATCGTTCGTGATCCAGCTCATCCTCGCCATCCTGATGATGATCCCGCTCACACCGGGCAGCTCGGGTATTGCCGAGGTCGGTGCAACCACCATGTACGCCCTCTTCATACCGGCCTCTGTTGTCGGCATCTTCGTTGTCCTCTGGCGTATCGTCCTCTACTACTTCAATATCGCCCTGGGCATCCTCTCCAGCATCATCATCGTACGCAGGGAAGCCCGGAACAGCCTGAACGAGAAGACCTGACCATCGCTACCTGTATCCTTATCACGCTTGCCGGCAATCTCTGTGCACAGGCATGACACAGGTCCGGTGCGAGGTCAAAGGGGTATTCATGGCTATCAGCGATGCTGCCACGGTACCGCTCGTGATCCTCACGGATGGTTCCGGCCGCCTCCTGCCGATCTTCATCGGCATCTGGGAAGCCGTCTCGATCAACAGCGCCAGGAACGGGGAGATCCTGCCCCGGCCGTTCACCCACGATCTCTTCCTGGACCTGTGCGGGAAGTTCTCGATAACCCTGCGATCTCTCCAGATCGACAGTATCGAGGACGGGATCTATTACGCCCAGCTGGTCTTTGTCAACCACCGGCACGAGGAGTATCTTGACTGCCGCCCGAGCGATGGGATTGCCCTTGCACTCAGGGCCGATGTCCCGATCTTTGTGGAGGAGAGCGTGCTTGCATCCTCTGCACAGAAAGCAGAAGACCTGCCGCAGGTGGTCGAACTCTCCTCGTTCCTCCAGAAATAAGCGGGAACCCAAGGGGAATACGGCTGGCCCCTCAGGAAAAAAGAGGGAGAATTACTTCCTGCGGTGCTCCAGTTCCTGCATCACCAACGAGAGGTCGACATCTGCTGCCCGGAGTGCGACAAGCAGGTGGAAGAGGAGATCGGCTGCCTCGCTCGAAGTCCGCTCCGGGACACCGTTCTTGACGGCAAGAATGAACTCGGTCGACTCCTCGCCAACCTTCTCCAGCACCTTGTCGATCCCTTTCTTATCCGTGAAGAGGCTGGTGGTATAGGATCCGGTTTTCGGGTTCTCTGCACGATCGCAGATCACCTGCCAGAGTTCGGCAATGATCCGGGGATCCACGTCGGGTTTCATACTGGGCTTCATGATTCTTCCTTTTGCAGCAGGACTTCTCCCACTTCGATCCCATAAAACCTGCGGCAGAGGATGCGCGCTTTCTCGATATTGCACCCCGCTTTGCCGATAGCGATTCCTAGGTCGCTCCTCTGCCTGACGAACACGTTCACCGGCACGTCCTCTGCGGTCCGTTCGACCCCGGTCACCTCGGCAGGCTTGAAGATATTGGCGATAAACGCATCAGGAGTGTCGGCAAACTCGACCATCTCGATCCGCTTGCCCAGCACATTCTGGAGCCGCTTGATATTCTCGCCCTTCTTGCCGATGGCAAGACCCATGTCACCCAGCCGGATCACGTAGATTACCCGGTCGAACCGGTCGTCTATCACGCAGTCGAGGGCTGTCGATTTCGTGAGGATCCGCAGTTCTTCAATGTACCTTCGCTCCTTAAAGCCGATATTGCGCTCCATGGTAAAATCAATCCTATTGTATCCGCTGATTCCTGGATATTCGAAATTTGAGAGATGTACGGGTCACGGGTGACCCGGCATCCGCACTGTGATTTTATGAAATGATCACACTGCTATTTTAAAAAAGTTGTGAAGAGTGTGTGAACGGGAGAGTTGCGAAAAAGGTTAGTTATAGGTGTAGGTCACCGAGACCTGGGCGGTCACCGTGATGTCACCGGACTTGATGGGGGTTGCGACTGCGGATTTTCCCATTGCAGCGGTGTCCATCGCGTAATTGGAATAGACAACCGGCATGTATCCCTGGGAGATGTCAACGGTTCCCGTACCGGTGATGGTGGCATTCATGGCACTGGCAACAGAATCCGCATCTGCACGGGCATTTGCCACTGCCTTCTTCAGCGCCTCGCTGCGGAGCGCCAGGGCCTGGGCATCGGAGAGCATGAACTGGATGGACTCTGCCTGGTTGACACCGTTTGCAACCGCGAGATCGATCACTTCACCGGTCTTGCTCACATCATGGAGCGTGACGGTGAGGGTGTTGGTAACCTGGTAGGTCTTGACCTTGGGGTTCAGGATACTGCTGCCGGACGACTCATCGTAGACGGTATTGATGTTATAACCGGTGGTCTTGAGGGCGTCTTCGGGAATACCGGAGGCAACAAGGGCGTTGATGACCTTGGTCATCTTTGCAGCATTGTCTGCCTGGGCAACCTTGACATCTGCGTTCTCCGTCTCCACGGAGAAGGTCACCTGGACGCGGTCGGGCGTTCCGATCACGTTCCCGCTGCCGGAGGCCTGGATCACTTTGTCGGTAACCGAATCAGATGAGGCAGCGGATACGCTGCCAACTGCTGCCATCAGGAAGATGGCAAGGAGTGCACAGAGAAAACTCACATTTCGTTTCATGGTGTTCGTACAGTCTTGACCTGAAATGGGGTTAAACCTTGCTTTGACTGCGAATCTGGTCGCAGTTATCGGACGTGGTGCACCCGGGTGGTGCACGAGAAACTACATGATAGGGGAGTGTCAATAGTAGAGACGATCGAGCATGACAGCGACAATCGTAGAGAAGATATTCTCGAGGAAGTGTGGCAGTGAGATCAGGGCGGGCGAAGTGGTCATGGCCCCCCTTGACGGGGCGATGATCCACGATATCACCGGCCCGCTTGCCATCCAGAAGTTCTACGAGATGGGTGGGAAGAAGGTCTTTGACTCAAAAGCGATTATCATGCTCTTTGACCACCAGATTCCCGCCGATTCCATCGAGGCTGCGAGCAACCAGGTGTACATGCGGAAGTTTGCCGCGGAGCAGGGCATCCACAACTATGATATCAACGAAGGTGTCTGCCACCAGGTGACGATCGAGAAGGGCCGGGCAGCACCCGGTGAGATCGTTGTCGGGGCGGACTCGCACACCTGTATGTACGGTGCGACCGGGGCGTTTGCCACGGGTATCGGCTCAACCGACATGGGATTTGCCCTGAAGTTCGGCTCCCTGTACTTCAAGGTGCCGGAGACGATCCGCGCAGAGGTATCCGGAAAGTTCCCAAAAAGGGTCGGGGCAAAGGACCTGATCCTTGCGATTGCAGCCGATATCGGTGCTGACGGGGCCACCTACAAGGCAATCGAATTCACCGGAAAGACCGTGCGGAAACTCGACATGTCCGGCAGGATGACACTCTGCAACATGGCCATCGAGATGGGCGCAAAAGCCGGTATCGTTGCACCGGACAAGGTGACGTGGGAGTACATGAAAGGCCGGCGGAAGATGAAACCGTTCGAACTTGACAGCGACGAGGATGCGAAGTTCGCCGAGAAGCGGCCCTACAATGTTTCCGACCTTGAGCCGCAGGTTGCCGTGCCTCACAACGTTGACACGGGCGTCCCGGTCAGCAAGGTTGCAGGAACGCACGTTGACCAGGTCTTCATCGGCTCCTGTACGAACGGGCGCTTCGAGGACCTTGCCGAGGCCGCAGATGTGCTGGGCAGGAAAAAATTCAACCCGAAGATCCGGGTCATCATCATCCCGGCATCCCGCGACGAATACCTCAAGACCTTGAAGGCCGGGCTCATCGAGAAGTTCGTGAAGGCGGGAGCACTTGTCGAAGCACCGTGCTGCGGGCCGTGCATGGGCGGGGCATTCGGCCTGATTGCACCGGGCGAAGTTTCGCTCTCGACATCCAACCGGAACTTCAAGGGCAGGCAGGGCAGCACGGATGGTAAGGTCTACCTCTGTTCTCCCGCAACAGCAGCAGCGAGCGCAATCACGGGCGAGATCACCGACCCGAGGGAGGTGTGATCATGGCAGCGAAGAAGACCGTTCCCGTCAGGAAGGTTGTTGTCAGGGAACCCCAGACAGCAAAGAACATGCGGGTCTGGAAGTTCGGCGACAATATCGATACCGATGCGATCATCCCGGGACGGTTCCTGACCCTCAACAACCCGGACGAGCTGGCAAAGCACGCCTTTGAAGGAACCCGCGACGAGTTTGCAAAGAAGGTGCAGCGGGGCGATGTTATCGTAGGGGGGCGCAACTTCGGCTGCGGTTCCTCCCGCGAACATGCACCCCTTGCCCTGATCGGTGCCGGCGTGAAGGTGGTCGTGGCCCGGTCATTTGCCCGCATCTTCTTCCGGAACTCGATCAACGTGGGAGTGCTTCCCGTGGTCTGCCCGGATGCAGACAAGATCGCTGACGGGGCAAAGGTTACCCTGAATATCAAGGAAGGATACCTTGAAGCGGACAAGACGAAGTACGCAATCGAGCCGGTGCCGGTGTTCATGCAGGGCATCATCGATGCCGGCGGGCTCGTGGAATATGCAAAGTCATTGAAGGAGGTTCCGGTATGTACAAGATAGCATCAATCGGAGGGGATGGAATCGGCCCGGAGATCGTGGTCGAGGGAAAGAAAGTCCTGGAAGCTGCAGGAGAGAAGTATAACTTCGATATCCAGTGGACGGACTTCGATATCGGCGCAGACCGGTATCTCGCAACAAAGCAGCTGGTAACCGAGGATGACTTAAAAGAACTCAAAAAGTTCAAGGCGATCTACTTCGGTTCCATTGGTGACGAGCGGGTGAAGCCGGGCATCCTTGAGAAGGGCATCCTCCTTGCCCTCCGGTTCCACTTCGACCAGTACGTGAACCTCCGGCCGATCAAGCTCCTCAAAGGAGTCGAGACCCCGCTTGCCGGGAAGGGTCCAAAGGAGATCGACTTCGTTGTCGTCCGCGAGAACACCGAGGACTTCTATGTCGGCATCGGCTCGCGGTTCAAGAAGCACCAGAAGATCGAGCTTGACGTTGTCCGCGACATCTACAACGTGAAGTTCGGGCTTGATGTGACAAGCGATGCCGAGGAGATCGCCTACCAGATCGGCGTCATCACCCGCGAAGGCTCCCGCCGGGTCCAGACCTATGCGTTCGATCTTGCGATGCAGCGGAAGAAGAAACTCACCTCCGTGGACAAAGCAAACGTGCTCTCGGATGTGTACGGCCTCTGGCGGGATGTCTTCAATGAGAACGCAAAGAAGTATCCTGAGGTCACGACAGAGTTCAACTTCGTTGACGCCGTTACCATGTGGTTTGTCAAGAACCCCGAGTGGTTCGATGTTGTGGTCACACCCAACATGTTCGGGGACATCATCACCGATCTCGGCGCCATGATCCAGGGCGGGCTCGGTCTTGCCCCTGGCGGCAACATCAACCCGAAGGGGACCTCCATGTTCGAGCCGATCCACGGCTCTGCCCCGAAATACAAGGGCATGGACGTCGCAAACCCGATCGCAACCATCTGGGCGGGCTCGATCCTGCTCGATCACCTTGGCGAGCACAAGGCGGCTGCCGGGATTGTCAAGGCCATCGAGAAGAGCATCAAGGATGGCGTGGTGACAAAGGATCTCGGCGGCAAAGCAGGGACGGCAAAGGCCGGGTCGTATATCGCCGAGTGCGTGAAGAAAGGAAAATAATTTTCACTCTTTTTTCTGGTGCGGTCAGGATCGTATGATATCGTCTGCTTATAGGACGACCTGATACACGATTATCCGCACCCCGCCTCGGACAAATGACCCGGCAAATCTCCCCATCCAAAAAAGGTACGGGGGGATACCAGTATCAGGATAAGTATCGATCCACCACATAATCGACAACAGGAAGCGTCATGTAAAGGACCGTACTATACAAGGATCCTGTCAGTGCCACAAGAATGCATATGATGGAGACTACGGGGACGACAAGATTTCCCCTCAGGACCCGCCGGATATATTCGGGTTTCAGCGTGGACTCTGCCAGACGGAAACCGGTTGTTGCATACCACCACTGGCAGGTCATGCCTATACCGATCACAAAGAGGTTTGCCTCAAATACCATTGCACCTATGGACGCGCCGGGGAAGTCACCGGAGAAGGAGGTGGAAAAGGGGAGGAGTGCCACAAACATGAGGGTCACGAGGTTGATCCAGATGAACAACTTGTCAGGGACTCTCACAGAATGGAACTGCTGGTGCTGGCTGAGCCAGAATGCTCCCAGGATCATGAATGCGAGGACATAATGGAAGAAATCGGAATAGAGCGAGAGGAGTGAATGCAGGGCAAATGCGTTCGACTGGATGAGCGTTGCCTTGTCCGGGAGATCAATCCCGATGACCAGGAGTGTCATTGCGAACGCGAAGATGCCATCAGAAAGCGCTTCAAGCCTGCCCTTGGTGAGGTGGGGTTCCTCACTCCGGTTATTTTCTTCAGCCATAGTATCCTTCCTCCAAACCATGTTTCGGGGTGACTTCTGATCTTACGTTTCCCATCCCCGGGGGTTTATTTCAGGTTTTCCTGCGATACCGCAGATACGTCCCCGACATTCTCCTCATCCGATGATTTCGAGAGAATGGATCGGAAATATCCAAGGGGCCCTTTTACCTTCCGGCCGGAAACCCGGGCACGGTATTCGCTGACGGTCTGTTCACCGGACACATCCTTGATCAGGAATTCAGCCTCCGCACGGCCTTCCTCGACTGCCATCAGGTCAGTCACATCGGTAACGGACCCGGCAATTACCATGGTCCTGCCGTTCTTTACTACCGGCACCTCATTGACCTCCACCCAGATCTTCCGCCCGTCGCGGGTGGCCATCTCCAGCCGGTACGGGGGCTCACGCTTTCCGGATGTAATCGCACGGATCGTCCGCTCAAGGCCGGAGGCGTTCATGGGATGATCGGTGAGGTAATCGGTCCAGGTCCGTTTCCCTTCTCCCGGGTGACAGCCCAGCAGATCACGGAACCGGGGGCTGACAAATATCAGGGTATGGTCGAGGGTATGGGTATAATACATCTGGCTGCCGCTCTCCAGCA
Organism: Methanoregula sp.; assembly: GCF_028679125.1. Lineage (GTDB taxonomy): Archaea > Halobacteriota > Methanomicrobia > Methanomicrobiales > Methanospirillaceae > Methanoregula. The sequence goes on from NZ_JAJRCG010000006.1 coordinate 61,511, forward strand.
GGACCATCAGTTCCTCATCCCGCTTCCGCAGGGATTTCTGGTCGTTTTTAAGCGGGGTGATATCCCTGCCTGTTGCAACAATGGATACTACTGCCTTGTCAGCACCGAATACGGACTTTGCCGACCAGCTGATGCACCGCAGGCCCTTCTTTGTCTGCATCCACTGCTCCACGATACAGGCATGCGGTGGCCGGAAGAGCTTGGTCATCTGGGTGGCGATTACATCGGAATAGCGTTCTTCGGTCACCGGCATGAAGACGCTGCCTGCCAGATCTTCCCGGGTCTTCCCGACAGTATCGCAATAGGCCTTATTGACAAAAAGGAGACGGCCTTCGAGATTGAACTGTACAATGAGATCCTGCTGGCTCTCAACAAGATCCCGGTATGCTGCATCCGTGGTATCCATTTCTGACCGCCATTACCTGTGCCGGTTCACGACCGTTTTACCGGAGTGTAAGGAGGGATTTCTCCACCTATGATCATCTGTTTTTTGACTATTAATGTTGCACGATGCCGTTAAAAAAGGGGGCCACCGCCAGAGAGGGAAGAGGCGGGTGGCCGGACAGTGGGGGATCAGACAACCGCACTGATCGTCTGCTGGCCTTCGGCAGCCCTGCGAATCCTGACCGCTGGTGTTTCCGGTATCCTTACGATCCCGACAGAGCGTTCCTTCCCGTATATTACCGCCCGGAGCATGGACAGGGAGAGGGTAAAATTCCCGGCCCCGAACAGGTCGATATTGAGAGCTTTGCCGGATACAGAGACATGGGCAAGACCCCGGGTCAGTCCGAGGTAATCGTTCCAGTTCCGGGTGACTTCCTCGACCTGCACGTACATCCGGCCTGAGAGGGCTTTCATGAGGTCAGACTTCCGTATGGCGTACCGGTTCCCGAGAATGTGCAGCTCGACAATGTCATGCACCTGGCCTTCGTTGTCAAACGCCTGCGACCTTGTCTGCTGGAGATATCCTGCTTTTTCCATCATACACGACCACCTTTCTGTCGTATACTGGCATTGCCGCGGAGGGTATATATCCCCCCGCCATGCGCAGGGTGAAAGTGATCTGCCGACGAAGATAGTGGGGGGAAAACAGGTTTCAGGGGGTATGATCCATGCAGGCATTCAGTACCTGCTCGACAAACGACAGGGTCCCGTTGATGCCGGCAAGCGGGGTTGGAGCCAGCCGTATACTCCCCCGCAGGGGGGGGATGATACCGACGAAGGCCGCAGTCCCGCTGACCGAACGTTCGAATGAAGACCCGATGACAAGATCGGGATTGTGGATCTGGATGAGGTTCTTCACCTGCGAAAGGCCGGCCGCCTCCACCATCGGGACTGGAGCATCACCGGGTGCCGTGCGGGAACCGATGCAGCAGATCTCCGCATCCAGGTACTGCCGGAGCACCCGGGCGGCAAACGCCGCATACGAGGAACCCGCAAAGACGGCAGCAACCGGGGGATCGTACCGGTGAAGATACTTGTCGCACGCCCGGACAACACGCTCCTCCTGCTGGTCCAGTTCGGCATAGACCGGATCGCACTCCGCTCCGTCGATCACCTCTCCTATCCTCGTGAACGTGGCACGGATCGCATCAAACCCCAGCATCCCGCCCAGGTATTCCCCGACACCCGAGGGAAAATCAGTATTGGTGCCAACCGTGAACGCTGATGCGCGGAACGCCCGGTCAAACCGGTCGCGGGAGAAAACCGTCCCCACCGGAACCGAAGCAAGGGTAAACAACCGCCGGATCTCCTGCTCGTTCCCCACGGCAAACGGGTCGAACAGGCATACCCCGTCGATATTGACACTCGGGGAGGCGGGATTGATACGGGGCTCCAGCATGGCGAGAGCTTTGGCATACCCGGTCTCGACATTGCCGGAGAATCCCGGGCTGTCCACAAGGATCACGTCATGCCCGTCAAGCATGGACCGTATATCTTCTCCAAGGATTGCAGGCACGCAGGTCGTGATCACCGCTATCCGCTTGCCGGTTCCCGAAAGCCCGTCGATCACTTCCACGAGCCGACCCTCGGATCCGAAGATCACGTCATCCTCGCAGATGAACGTGCCATGAAGCGGGGCATGGAGAAGGGTGGTAGGATAATAGTAACACCCGCTGGAGCCATGGATGACAACCGCGATACCATCAAACCCGGCAAGGCAGGCCGCGGCACCGGTCATGGCACAGGGCCAGAGAGGATTGTTGCATTCAGGCATGGATAGCCCGCCTCCAGCGGTGGAGCATCCTCCGTGTCCCGACAGTTCCGATCGCTGCGCTGACCGGAAGGCGGGAACTCTTGCCAGGAGCGCCGACCACAAGATCCAGAACCGCGGCCAGTTCCTCGGCAGCCAGGATCTCCTCCGCACCTGAAAGGGTGTGGTCAAGTGAGGCCGGCTTGTTCGCTAGGTCAGAAAAGCCGGCAATCATCTCTTCCTGCCGTACGCATTCCCCGGAAACGGCCTCCTGCCCGTCAATACCGCAGGCACCGGCAACTGTCCTGATAAACGAGAGCGTTCCGGAAAGCCCGTGGGGAAACGAGGGGATATACGGGGTGCCGAACCGTTCCTTCAGCACCTCCCCGACCGGCACAAGCGCCGGGCTCCGGAGGATATTGAGCTGCGCTGCCCCGAGACGGGCAAGCTGGTCGTACGAGATATCGTGCACAAAACGCAGGTTCACGGTCAGACCGAGCAGCGAGAGGAGCCGGGCAACCTCTGTGTAGTTCTCTTCAACCTCGTACTCGAGGTTCATCTCCCCGATAATATTGATGCCGCCGGTCTTCCGACAGGGTCCGGCCGTTGCCGCAAGGGCGATGAGGGCGTTGTTGACCCCGTCGTGGAACGTTCCCCCGAGGAATCCCGCAGTCGGAACCGGGACAACCGGGATCCCGTACTCCTCTGCACAGACCGCCGCCACATCATCCCCGATCGTCTCGACAATACAGGTAGAGAGGACGAAGATGGCACGCACATCCCGCCCGGCAGCATGCCGGATTGACTTCCGAAGCGTCTCTTCGCTCCCGAACACGATATCGGTTTCCGAGAGGCCGGTGGAGACCAGTTCCGGCAGGATGGCATGATCGTTGTCCAGCCAGCTGGCGTGCAGGAGCGAGACGTTATGGTGGCTGCACCCGGCCGGGCCATGGATAATGGTGACTGCGTCGCGGACATGGGAGGTCACCGAGATTGCACCGGTGAGCGTGCAGCCGCCGAGCCTAGATGAATTCACGGGCAAGGGATTCGAGGTCATCGATCTCAAGGGGGGTGGGAATGGTCATCCGGGTGTTCTCCATGATGCGCTGCGCAAGGGAACGGTAATGATCTGCCTGCGCCGAGTCGGGGCTGTATTCGATGACGGTCTGCCGGTTCACCTCGGCCTGCTGCACGACATGGTCGCGGGGGATGTACTGTATCATTGCGCTGTTCACCCGGCGGGCGAACTCAGAGACCAGTTCCTCTTCCCGGGGCTGCCCCTTCGCGTTGCAGATCACACCGCCCAGCCGGCACTTGCTCTTTGCCCGGGACGCGAGTCGCTGGACTGCTTTGCAGATATTGTTGGCCGCGTACAGGGACATCAGTTCGCCGGAGGTGACCAGGTAAATCTCCTGCGCATAGCCCTCCCGCATCGGCATGGCAAACCCCCCGCAGACCACGTCGCCCAGCACGTCGTATACGATCACGTCTCCTTCAAGGGCCCCGAATTTCTCAAGGATCTGGAAGGTGGCGATGATCCCCCGGCCGGCACACCCGACACCGGGCTCAGGCCCCCCGGCCTCGACACACCGGATACCGTTGTATCCCGTGAAGACAACATCCGAAAGGGAAAGGGCTGCATCACCCCGTTCCCGGACCAGATCCATCACGGTTGGAATGAACCTGCCCTGCATCAGCATACGGGTGCTGTCCCGTTTGGGATCGCAGCCGATCTGCAAAACCGAGAGTCCCCTGCCGGAGAGTGCCGACGAAAGGTTGGCCGAGGTGGTGGACTTGCCGATACCGCCTTTCCCGTACAGGGCGATCTGCTTCATTATACAACAATGGGGCGGCAATTTATATTAGATCTCCTGATGTTAACAAAAGTGGACTTGCGTTCGATGCAGAAATGTTCGCAATTCCCCTGGGGGGTGTTTCACGGTGCGCTGCATCTCACCAGCAGAGAATTTTTCATCACCGGAAACGATGATCGTACCTGTCATGGAATACCTGCACACGCTGCTCAAATTCATAGCCGGCGGGAGTATCATTGTCGGCGTGACCTATATCGCGCAGCAGGTAAACCCGAAATATGGCGGCATTCTTGCCGCGGCTCCCATCATCACCACTCTTGCATTCCTCTTTACCTATAACGATGCCGGCGTAGCCACCACTCGTCAGCTGGTTCTGGGGACCTTCTTTTTTGCCATCCCTTCGCTTGCCTTCCTCATCGCCCTGTATTTCCTCATGAACCGGTGGGGCTTGTTAGAGAGTCTCGGGGGAGCATACGGGATCTGGCTTGGCTGTGTCCTCGTTATCAGCCGGTTTGTTTCGGGGATCTGACCGTCTTAAAAAAAGCCGGGTGTAGGGGATCAATCAGGACCCCTGAACAGGGCCACGAAGAGGATGACGACCGGGATCACTTCCAGTCTGCCAATCCACATCACAAGAATAAAGATCCATTTTGAGATAACGGGCATATCCGGGGTAACATACCCCGTATTGATACCGCACGTAGAGAATGCGGAGACCACCTGGAAGACAATCTCCGTCAGGGAATACGTGGTGAGATGATACTGGAGCACGGCAAGGGACGCAACAAAGATGATGACCACGGAGAGGAGGATGATCAGCATGTTCTTTGCCGTTTCCAGTTCCGCTGTCGCTTTCGGGATCACCCGGCCTTCGATCCTGAACGGCACAAGCACCTTCCCGCTCACAAACAGCCGGCGGAACCACCACATGAGTGCCCTGACCGCAAAGGAGACCCGATCCAGCTTGATCCCCCCGGCCGTGCTGCCGGCGGCACCTCCGACAAAGATGAGCATGGCAAGGAAGAGCAGGGTCACTCCCGCCCAGTTCTGGAGATCCACGACCTGGAAGCCGGTGCTCGTCAGCGCAGACACAGTCATGAAGAACCCCTGTCCGGCTGCCGTAGCCATATCAAGATCGGCAAAATAGATCAGGTCGTACGTCAGCACCGAGGTTCCCAGCAGGAGGAAGAGGAAGAACAGTTTCACCTGTTCGTCGCCGAAGAGACTCAGGCGGCGGTGCTGCACGATCAGGAAGTATAACTTGAACGGGAGAGCACCGGCAATCATGATCGGGATGAGCAGGATTTCCAGCGCAACATTATCGTAATAGAGAATCCCTCCGCTGTGCAACGTGAACCCGCCGGTCGAGATCGCTGACAGAGCAAGGTTGACCGATTCCCAGAGCGAGAGGCCGGTGAAGAGGATCAGGCCGATTGCGCAGAACGTGAGAACCGCATAGATCTTCCAGAGCGAACGCCCGGTGGCAACAACACTTGGCAGCAGGGGCTCTTCCCGGCCCTCGCTGCGGGGCAGTTTTGACCGGAAGAGTCCCGTGCTGCTGGCAAGGGCAACCGAGAATGCGATGATCCCGATACCGCCGACCCATTGCATATAGGAGCGCCAGAAGAGGAGGGTATAGGGTGCGGTGTCAAGTGAACGGATCATCGAGAATGCGGTGCCGGTCCAGCCCGCCATACCCTCGAAGACCGCATCCGTGAAACTCATATGCAGGCCGAGCATGAACGGGATGCCGCTCACCATGGCACAGGCAAACCAGAAGAGTGCCACCGAGCACATAGCAGTGGAGAGCCGGCTGCCCTGCCGTCCGCGGGGGAGCTGTTTGAGAACCACACCGGAGAGGAGAAAGATCGCGGGCACGGTTGCCATCGGCAGGAGCATGTCCCATTCGGCAAAGAGGATTGCCACGATCAGGGGGACTGCGGTCACCGGGGCGACAAAGGTACACAGATCCCCGAGATCCGCAATTATCGTGGAGAAATACCCGAGCCGGCCCATTACTATTGGGTTGCCGCTCGTGCTCTATTAGTGTTTGCCCGGAAAAACTATACCATCCAAAAAGAGAGGCTGGATTACAGACCTATGCCTTGTCGGTCCAGAGCCCGTGCACATTGCAGTACGCACGCACTTTCATGCGGCCATCCGGTACCGTGAACTCCGCTTCAGGCTTCTGCCCGGGTTTCAGCCCCTGGACAAGGAGAGCGTCACCGGAGATCACTTCTATCCACTGGATATAGTGCTTCTCCTCCATAGGGTGGGGGATCGACCCGAGTTTCACCCGGATGCCCTGCGGGGTCTTCTCAACAACGGGGACATGTTTCTCCTTTCCCGCATCCTCTGTCTTCTCCACCTGGAGGGTCATGGGCTGGCCGCAGCAGACAAGGGTGCCACCCGAAGGGCTGACAACCATCGTGGTGTTCCCGCATACGCTGCACTTGTAGATCTCAAGCATTTTTGTCACGATCGCTCTCTCCTTAAAGGATTCCAATCTCCTTGTGTTTCCTTGCAATGTCATCGGCAAGCCGGTTGAGCGCAACAACAGCCGCCTCATCCGGCGCACCTTTGATGACCACCGGTTCAAGGACTTCGACCTTCACGTGGTCGAGCATCTTCACAATCGTCTCAACCGATTTGCCACCCCAGCCAAAGGACCCGATCACCGAGGCAAACCTCACTTTGGGTTTCAGGACGTTCGCAAGGTACGTGGCATAGACAACCTGCGGGTGGGGTCCGAAGAGGACGGTCGGCGTGCCGACAACCACGGTCGCTGCATCCACGAGAGCATACGCCAGTTCCCCGATATCCGTCTTCGTGAGGTTGAAGGGTTTCACGTTCACACCCCGCCGGATAAGTGCGTCAGTCAGCTGGTCAACCATCTTCTGCGTGCTCCCATGCATGGATACATAGGGCAGGACCACGACATTCTTCACATCGTCCGAGACCCAGTCGGCATAGGCATCGAGGATGAATTTCGGGTTCTTGTTGATCGGGCCGTGGCTGGGTGCAATCATGACTGGATTGAGCTCACGGACCTTCTGGACATAGCCTTTGATACTGTTCCGGAAGGGCATCATGATCTCGGCATAATACCGTTTCGCTGACCGGTAGGCATCCGCCTCGTTTGTCACGAACAGTTCCGTTGTGGCAGTATGGAATCCGAAGAGATCGCAGGGGAAGAGGATCCGGTCCTCGACAAGGAAGGTTATTTGCGTCTCCGGCCAGTGAGTCCAGGGAGTGAGGAAGAACTTAAGCGTCCGGTCGCCAAGGGAGATTGAATCCCCGTCCTTTACGACCTGTACCGCTTCCGCCGGGATCTGGAGCAGGGCAACGAGGAGATCGCGACACTTCTCATTGGTCACGACCTTTGCCATGGGGTACATCTCGAGGACCATAGGGAGGGATCCAGCATGGTCCTGCTCAGCATGGTTGATGATGATGTAATCGATCTGTTCGATGCCGAGTTTCAGGAGGTTGACAATCAGTTCCTCCTCGTATTTCGGGTCAACCGTATCGATCAGGGCGGTCTTGGTGCTTCCCCGGACGAGATACGCATTATAACTCGTGCCCTCCGGCAACGGGATCAGTTCATCAAAGAGCCGCCGGTCAAAGTCCAGCGCCCCGACCCAGAATACTCCCCGTACAATCTCGCGTGCTACCATCCCTTCACTCCTTCACGAACACGTTCTTTGCAGCAAAACAGACCGGGCACTGCCAGTCATCCGGGAGATCCTCAAATGCTTTCCCGGGAGGAAGGTCCAGCTTGGGTTCCCCTTTCTCCGGGTCATAGACATGACCGCATATCGTGCATACATACCTGTCCATACTATACCCCTGAAAATTCAGATACTACAGAATGGCGCCACGTTTTTAAAAATGGTTTCTATTGGGGAACTGCCCGGCAATGGACCTGATGCCCTTAAGGATACGGTTCACTCGCCGGGATTCTCCTGGATATGGTAGCGGTTGACAAAAAACGAGAAGGAGTGGTTCTTCCGTGCCGCCGTCTCAAGGGAGAAGGACTTGAGGATCTCGAACATGAAATCAATCCGGGAATCAAATTTCTTGGGAATGCGGGCATTGAAGTCCTCCTTGGTCAGATCATCCGTTGACATCATACCCGTGATACCCAGTTCCTGCTCAAGAGGCCCGGCAATTCCCGCATAATACCAGCTCTCGATCTCCCGGATAACGATCACGACACTCCCCCCGTCCAGGTTGCTGAACCGGTAATACAGGATCTGCTTCTTGTCCCGCACCGAATGCTCAAAATCGATGTCGGCAACGAAGATGTAATCGTTCTTCATCAGCACGACGCTTTGTAAGAACTTGTTCACCTTCTCGCGCTTGATGCAGGCATAGGGTACGATCTCCACCGAATCGTACCGTGGCGCAAGGAGGGGCTTGATGATGCGGCCAAAGAACCGCACGTCATCCTCTCCCTCAACCATGATGAACAGGCGTTTCTTCATTTACATTCCCAGCAGGTTCTGGATGTAGAGTTCCTCGATGCCGATCTCGTTTTCAAGGAATGTCTTTACTTCTTCCTTATCTGCCGGCCGGGAGATGATGGAGAAGCCGTCGCTGTCCCGGGAGATGAGGATAATGTCAGAGATACCGGTGTGCTTGACCACCTCTGTGCTGTGCGTGGTGACCATGATCTGTTTTTTCTGAGAGGCCTCTTTCATCATGGCAATGACCCGTCCTACCAGGAACGGGTGGATATGGCTCACCGGCTCTTCGATGACAATGAACGGTTTGTCCTCAAAATAGAGCATAACGATCATGGCAAAGATCGTGATCGTGCCATCCGAGAGGGAGGAGGCGGGCAGGTCGCGGCTCTTTGCATACCGCTCGCGGAGGGTGAGGATGAGCGAGACGTCCATGAACTTCTGCACGGAGAACTCTTCAACGAACGGCAGGGTATCCCGGAGCAGGTTGGAGAACTTCCGCTTCTTCTCCGGATCCTCGATGATCCGCTTCAGCACGAGAGCAAGATTTCCCCCGTCCGGTTCCAGTTCCCGTTTCCCGGTGATGACAACACCCTTCTTGGGGAGTTTCGGGTCGATATCGTATACGGCAATCCGGTCGAAGAAGCGGTTGAAGTGCGGGAGCGGGAACCCGTAGCTCGTTTCAAGAAGGAGGGTCTTCTCCGGCAGGCGCTTGTTGCGGAAGAAGAGCGGGATGATCTCGTCCTCTTTGAACGGGCAGCCTTCCGGGACATGAACCTCATACCGTATCACCCCGTTGTCGCTGGAGACAACGATCTGCCCCCGGCCGATCGCGCTGCTCTCGACAATGGCCGCACCATCCCTTCGGCAGGTCGAGAGATCGCAGCCGATGACAAACCGATCCTTTGTGATGGTAAACTCGTCCTGGTGCCCGGTGAACCGCAGGGAAAACTCGTACGTGGATTCGCAGGCCTTCATACCAACGAGGGATGAGCCATCCTGCTGTTTGTCGATATATTCCATGTCACTGTCGGGAATATAGCGGACCCGGATTGCGAGGTCGCGTGCCGTGCCAATCGTGGCATTCATAAGGTAGTCTACTCCCCCCTGCATGGCGATCGCGTTCACAATTCCCGACGTTGCGATATCCCGCAGGAACCGGAAGATACTGATGAAATTGGATTTTCCCGCTGCGTTCGAACCGATCACGACGTTGAACCGGGCAAGGTCAATATCGATCTCGGAAAAACTCTTGAAATTCTCCACATGGATCTGCTGGATCGGCATACACGTTCCTTACGTCATCGTCACTCTTGAACAAAAAGAAGGTATTGGTTATATACAGGATATACAGGACCATCGTCCCACCAAAATCCCATCCCCCATCCCGTCCGAAGCCTGTTTTAAAAAAGGTATCCGGTTACTTGCCTTTCGGGCCGGAGCCCATCGCGTAGAGCCAGTGGATGAGACCGCGAGAGTTCTGCTCGGGGAACACACCCTCTGCCACAGACTTCACCTCTTCGATGGAATAGAACGCATTGGGGTTGAAATCCTTGATGAGCCCCACCACGTGCTGGAGATCCTGCCTCCTGATGATGGTGAAGACCATCGTTACCTTCCCGGTACCACCTTCCCCGTCGATACTTGTGACACCATAGTTATGCGAGCGCAGGAACTGGATGAGTTCCGCTGGATCCTCCTTGGTGATGATCCGCACGCTGGTTAAGCCCAGCGAGAGTTTCTCCTCGATGGCCATGCCGACAATCGTCCCCGTGGCAAACCCTGCACCGTAGGCGATATAACAGACCGCGTTCGTCAAGTTGTTCATCACCTGGCCTATGGCAACGAGCCAGATGATCACCTCGAAAAAGCCGATGATCGCCGGGAGGTACTTGATCCCTTTCGACATGAAGATGACCCGGATCGTGTCAAGGCTCATGTCGCAGACACGGGCAAGGAAGATCAGGATTGGCACGATAACGAAGGCAAAGACCCCGGGTGTTACCAGAGAGATCGTCATCAATACCTGATCACGGATCGCCAATATTAATAGTTGCGGTGGGCATGGCTGAACTGTACCTTCGGAACGTGAACATCCTGAAAGCCCCCGCCCGCATTCACCTCACGGGAGGATCAGGGAGTGCCATGGATCATGCAGCCGGTGCGGGTATCGTAACATAATGCCGGGACAGGTGCCAGTGGATAATCGCCAGGATCCCTGTCGTGAGTACCGCGGCAGCGGATATGGCGGGAAACACCGGGACGATAGTCGTGGTATCAGCCCGCCCGGCCATGAGCCAGACAAGACCTCCCGTCACCGCAACAGAGGTGGCCCAGACATCCCGCACCGCAAAGAAGAAGATCGCCGCAAGGATCCCAAAGGAGAAGTACAGGACAAGACTGCCAGGGATCCCGACCCCCGGGTTGAGAGCGACAAAGGAAAGCCCGGACAGGATACCCGTGACGATGACACCGGTACAGATAGAGTGGAGCACCCCGCCATTGCGGACATATGCCTGGACATGCGTGCCGGCAAGCACCCAGCAGGTCATGACCATGGCAATCCCGGTCGGCAGGAACTGGAGAAAGACCACGGCAAAGGAGAAGCGGTCCGTGCCAAACGGGTTCTGGAGCGCAACCGCCGCCCACACGAGAAGCAGGGTCAGGGAAGTCATGAGGAGGGTCCGTCGCAGGGACCGGAACCCGATCTGGTGCATATTAATATCGCCGGTAAAAAATGCCCGGCGCACGAGCATAACCGGGACAACAATACCGATAAGAATGCACGTCACGGTCGTATACAGCAGGAATGCGAAGGCATCGGGAGCGCCAAAGAGCCCCAAAGAACCTGCAAACAAGTAAGTCTCTGCGGTCCAGACCAGGTATACGAGAAGCGGGAGCAGCAGGAGGCGGTTGAACGCACCCCGTGATACTCTCCCTGATCCGGGAAGAATACCGCTTCTTCGGTCCGGTTGTTGCCTGTTGCCGCTCATCGAATCACCGTTCCCGCAGGTACCCCGGGCTTTGAACCGGAAGTCTACCATATCCGTATGACTGCCGTAATTATATGCGTGATGCCAGCAGGTCGCGGATTCCCTGTTCCCGCTCTTTTGGACTCTTCTTTGGTGTGCCCAGCCGTTCGTTGAAACTCGGGAAGGTTGTCCGGTAGAATACCCCGAGCGCAATCCGGGCGTCCGCATTGTAATCCCACTTGCGGGCCAGCGCACAGGCAAGGTCGAACCGCGATGGGTCATGATCCCCAGGCTCGTACACCCGGGGCGTGTAATAATCCGCTGCCGGGAAGAACGTGGCGCAGATCTGGAGCACGTCGATGAACGAGAAGCCAGGGTGATCAATCCCGCCGCGGATGAGGGTTTTTAACTGGTCCATCTTTTTCGTATAGCCCCGCGCGATATAGGTCGCGCCGCTCGCAAGCATCAGCTCAACCGGATTAAGGGGGAATTCCGCTGTGCCCAGGGGGGTGGACTTGCCCCGGAATCCCAGCGGGGATGTGGGAGTGTACTGTCCGGTCGTGAGCCCGTACACGCGGTTGTTGTGGACAATGACCGTGATATCGATGTTCCGTTTTGCGGCAAAGATCAGGTGGTCCAGCCCTTCCGCATAACAGTCCCCGTCGCCACAGCAACAGATCACGGCAAGGTCGGGATTCGCAAGTTTGATACCGGTTGCCACGGGAATCGTCCTGCCGTGGAGGGTGTAGAAGGAATTGATGTTCAGGTAGTCAGCGATCTTTGCATGGCAGCCGATACCTGATACCAGGACCACATCATCCAGCGACCTGCCGGTGGCTTCCCTTTCCGCGAGAATGGTCTTGAGCGTATGCTGGATGGTGAAGTTGCCGCAGCCCGGGCACCAGGTGTTCTGGACCTCCGTAATGAGCGCCCGACCGGTCATGAGACCTCCTCCCGGATTCTCCCAAGGAGATTCTCGTACGTAAACGGGCGGCCGTCATACCGGAGGATCTTCGCATCCACGCTGATCCCATGCTGCCGGGCAAGTGCTGCCAGCTGTGCGGTTGCATTCTCCTCAACGCAGATGATCTTCGTCGTCCCGGCAAGCGCTTGTTTCATCTGATCCTCCGGGAACGGTTCGAGCACTACCGGCTGGACAACCCGGAGCCCGAGTATGCCGGCAACTTCCCGGCACACGCCTTTTGTTGACCCCCAGCAGAGAAGTGCTGTCGGGGCACCGGCAGACCCGAGGACATTGACCTGCTTAAATCCGTCCATTGCGCGGGCCAGCCCGGCCTCCTTGCGCGACCGTTTCTCTGCCATCAGGGCAACCATGGGCGCTTCCTCGGTGGTGTACCCGTCTTCATCGTGGGCATAGCTGTTCACCTTCACCACGGTATCCTTCATGCCGGGGAATGCAAGGGGCGAGACGCCGGACGGGGTGTCCGCATACCTGCGATAAGGGGAATGCCCTTCCAGAACGGGAGTCTCCCCGGTTACGGGTGCAATGGTACTGCCCGTATCAATATCCATGCTGTAGGTACCTTCCGACAGGGTCTTATCGGGAAGAATGAATGCCGGGATGTGGAATTTCCAGGCAATCTCCATTGCAATGGCTGACCATGCGAGTGCCTCGGCTGCATCCCCCGGTGCAACAACGAGGCGGGGGAATTCTCCCTGCCCGGCATGCATGACAAAACGGAGTTCGGACTGCCCGGTATACGTGGGGAGCCCGGTTGATGGCCCGGTCCGCTGGGAGACCACGATCACCAGGGGAAGCTCTGCCATACCGGCAAGGGAGAGCCCCTCGGTCATGAGACAGAACCCGCCACCGGAGGTACCGACAGCAGCACGTTTCCCGGCATACGCAAATCCGAGAGCCATCAGGATAACGGCAATCTCGTTTTCGGGATGTACAACGGTTATGCCGAATCGCTCTTTCTCCCCGGCAAGGAAGTGAAGCAGGCTTGATGACGGGGTCATCGGGTACGACACATAAGATTCAAGCCCGCCCCTGACCAGGCCAAGACCGATAGCCTCGTTCCCGGTGAGAAGCGGAAGGGGCGGGTTGCTGCACGGTACAATACGGCGGACCGTTGCAAGCTGGTCGTATGCAGCCCGGGCCACGTTCAGGTTCATGTCCGTTCCTTTGGGAATATGGGACCGGAACACCGCCTCCACGATCTCCCAGTCAATACCGGCAGCCTTTGCAAAACCCCCGATTACTGCCGAGTTCCCCATGATCTCGGGCGCATTCTCGTGCGAAAGCAGGGCTTTTACCGGAATACCCTGGCCATCAGACTTAACCAGGTCTGCATTGAATATCACCGCAGTACCGGCATGCGCCTGTTCGCGGTGACGGTTTGCTGTTTCCTGGTTCAGGGCCAGGATGAAATCAACCTTCTCCCGACAGGTTGATACGTCCTGGTCCGAACCCCGGATTACCGCAAAATTATGGCCTCCCCGGATCAGCGACGGATAATCGAAATACAGGTAAACCCGGTAGCCGAGATGATTGAGCAGCTGTGCCACCAGTGCACCGGCGCTGTTGATACCATCGCCGGCTTTCCCTCCGACAAGGACAGACACTTCCCTTTCGTCAGTCATACAACCCCGTATGATACGATCCTGCAGGTTCAGGTATATACGTTGGCATGGGGATACCTCCTGCCTGTGCGGCGTGCTATGCCGGAGACCTCTCCGGCAGCACCCGGTTTCCGACGTCAGTTCTTGCCGTTATATTCAAATAGGTCGGAATCAATCATTCATGACTATAGATAGATCCGGGTCGCCGGGCATGATACCCCCCTGTCCGGACATCCGGGATCGACGGAATTCTCTGCGATTCTCTGTGCCAATTATAGAATAAGGAACGCTGCATTCCTCCGCATCAGCAACGGGAGACCCTTGTGAGCATGAAAGAACTGGGATCGGAAAAGAAGGCTTACTATATCCACACGATCGGCGGTATGGATATGGACAGCCTGATCAAGGCGATCCGTCATACCAATCTCGGGATACGGTGGAGAGCGGCGCTGGCTCTCGGGGATATCGGGGAGCCGGCAGTCAAGCCGCTGATACGCGCACTCAAGGAGAATGACAAGGATGTCCGGTGGCTGGCCGGTCTCGCCCTTGGCCGTATCGGCGTGGCAGCACTTCCCCAGCTGATCCGGGCACTGTCCGAAGAGGACCATGATATACGCTGGCATGCAACCCGCGTCCTCGCGGAAATCGGGGAGCCGGCCATCCCGAAACTTATCGAGATCATGCGGGATGAGGACGGCGACGTCCAGTGGCGGAGCGCGTACGCACTCTCCCTCATCGGGGAACCTGCTGTTGAACCCCTGATCCTTGCCCTGAAAGACAAACGCTGGTGGGTCCGTGTCAGGGCCGCCTGGGCACTGGGGGAGATCCGCGACAACCGCGCCGTTGAGCCCCTGATCCAGTCAGTGAACGACATGGACTGGTATGTCCGCTGGAGTGCAGCGGATGCACTGGGGAAGATCGGCGACAAGCGCGCTGCGATGTGCCTGGCAAAAGCCCTCAAGGAACCCGACTCGTTTGTCCAGGTACCTGCATCATGGGCACTGGGCAAACTGGGCAGTCACACATCTGTCGATACCCTGATCCTGTGCCTCAAAAACCTGGACTGGTATGTCCGCTGGGGATCCGCTGATGCCCTTGGCAACATCGGGGATGAGCGGGCACTGGAACCCCTTGAAAAACTGCTCGCGGACAAAGACGAGTACGTGCGCAGGGCAGCAGACGAGGCAATCGGAAAGATCCATAAAAAATGCGCAAAAACCAGGAAACCGGCATAATAACCGATCCCCGTACCGGTTTTCAGAGTTTCTGCAACTGTTCCAGGATTAATTTTACATCATTGATCTTGTAGGGTTTCGACAGGACCCCGGAGAACCCGTACCCTGCATAATCCGTGACAACCGGATCATTGGAATAGCCGCTTGAGACAATGGCTTTCACGGCAGGATCATATGCCCGTAGTTTCTGGATGGTCTCCTTTCCCCCCATTCCGTTCGGAATAGAGAGATCGAGAATGACGATATCAAACGGGGCACCGGCTTCCTTTTCCCGCATATACAGGCTGACTGCATCGGACCCGTTCTCGGCAAACATCACGTCGTACCCAAGAAACTTCAACACTTCCTGGGTAACATCGAGGATGATCTGCTCATCGTCCATCAGCAGTATTTTTCCTTTGCCCGCCATACAAAACCCAAAATATTTTTGTATTATTCCCCTTCAATCCGCTATATAATATATCATTTGTGGATCGGGAGATCAAATCCCCTTTCAGACCCCGGTCCCCCGCACCTCAAAAACCGGATTGCGAAGATCATACGGGTACACAAACGGCAAACCGGTATACGATCACTTTTTTCCGGCCCGCAGCCGTGCCGCCTCTTCCTTGTCTTCTACGCGGAGGAGGAAGGTGCCGTGGCAGGGCTTTGTGTACGGGAAGATGACAAAGTCGCCGTCCAGCCCTATCGCGATCGGGGGCAGGCCAATCACGTGGACGTCGAAGACCTTGAACCCGGGCTGCACATCGATGGATTCTTTGAAATTCGATCGGACATACTCGCGGGACTCCTTGAAGGTGGCATCCCGCAGGACAATCTCATAGTTCATCTCTTCTACGCAGCCCATGGGGTCACCTCATCGATTGCTTTCTTTAAGGGCAGGGGGTTGTGGACGGCCTTTGCCGCAATGACCGTGCAGGGGAAGTCGATCTTCTTCACCTGTTCTTCGTAGTGTTCCCCGTACACCAGGGCATACAGTTTCGCGTGGGAGATCGCGCCCATTGTTGCCGCGTAGCTGACACCTGCATCATTATGGATGAAAACGAAACAGCGGTCAAAGTCCCGTTTCTTGTCAGAGATCAGTCCCACGGCCCGGTCGAGATCTATCACCTCGCCGAGATAATGGCGATCGGGATCCGAGACCACGAGCAGGGTGTTTGCCGCCTTGTTGCCGGCAACCACCGGTGTGATACCGGCCTTCCTGAGCCGGTTGATGAGATAGAGCGCGATACTGGTCTGCACCGGTACCTGCGGACACCCGAGCACAAGGAGTGCAGTTACGGTTTTTGCTGCTGGTTCGTCTGCCACGATCGATCAGTCCTGACTACTGGTAGATTCTTTTCCCGTTTGGAGGAAATAACCTTGCGCATCACGGCACCTGCCCGCCGGGTGCCGGTCTAATCCCTGCCCCGGAGCATGACCCGGTCGGGATGCGTGTAGATGGTGAACCGGTCTTGCCGCGAGAACCCGATGAGGGTGATACCTGCCGCGTCTGCCGCAGCGATCCCCTTGTCGGTCGATGCCGCCCGGGAGATGATGATCGGGATACCTGCATGGGCGCTCTTCCGGACCATCCCCGCCGGCTGGCGGCCGGTACATCCGATTACGCACCGGGAGAGGTCAATATGATTCAGGGCCGCATACCCTACGAGCTTGTCGACCGTATTGTGCCTGCCCACGTCGCTGCTCTTGGCAAGGAGCTGCCCGTTGCAGAAGAGAACCGAGCAGTGGACCCCCCCGGTCTTCCGCCAGAGTTCGGTCTCGATCTCCCGGGTAATGGCAATCACGTCATCCGGTGAGACCCGGACATCCGAGACCACCCGCTGAGGCGGGGTGATAAAACTGAGTCCCCCGGAGGATCCGACCTCCTGTTTTGCCCATTTCAGGTCGCAGCCGGTATCGGAGTACACAAGGATACGATCCCCGTCAACGGACACCTTATCGACGCAGCGGACCAGCCCCTCGTTGATCACGTATCCTGCTCCCAGTTCCTTCAGCTGGTCGCGGCTCGCAACCATGCCGGTCACGAACCGGTCATTCAGGAAGAGCTCGAACCGGTCCTCAATGACGATGGCATCATCGGTCTCGTGCGGCTCTCCTGCAACAACCTGGATACCGTGATGCATATGGATCATGGGGATCATGGAGCGCGTATCTCCCGGGTCTCCTGGTGTACCCACTCAAGATAGGGCAGGTGCCCGCCGGTTACGGGCAGTTCGATGATCTCCGGCACCTCGTACGGGTGCAGTTCGCGGATGGCACGGATAACCGTACCGGCCAGTACTTTCTGCGTCTTTGCAATCAGCAGGTGCTCTTCGTCATCACAGAACTCCCCTTTCCAGGAATACCATGACCTTACCGGGGTCATGTTGACGCAGGCAACGAGATGACGGTCGATAAGCGTCCGGGCGATCTCTTTTGATCGTGCTTTGGGAACCGTTGAGAGTATCACGCAGATCTCCGGGGCTGCCGTTATCGTCCCCGTATCCCGATTCTTCTCCATACCGGTGAAGTTATAAGTACGGCATGATAAGCCTGATTCTTTGAACCTCCCTCCCGGGAGAAAGAGCCATTCCCTGCAGGGAGTTAGATTCTATAGCGTCCAGCGCCAATAGTAAGTACTTATGTACGCATCACGCATGAGCAACCTTCCGCCGTATCTCTTTGCACGGATCGACGCGATGAAAGCTGAACAACGGAAATTAGGCGTTGACCTCATCGACCTCGGCGTAGGGGACCCTGACCTTGCAACACCGCCCCATATCGTAGAATCCCTCATCAGGGCAGCAAAGGATCCAAAGAACCACCACTACCCTGACTATGCCGGGATGCCGGCCTACCGGAGTGCCGTTGCCGGGTGGTACAGGAAGCGCTTCGGTGTCACCCTTGATGCAGATAAGGAAGTTGTGGCGCTGATGGGTTCCAAGGACGGCATCGCCCATATCGCCGAGGCGTTCGTGAACCCCGGCGACTATGTCCTCGCCCCGAGCCCGGGCTACCCGGTGTACCGGACCGGTACCCTCTTTGCCGAGGGGAAGGTGCACGATATGCCCCTCCTGCGGGAGAATAATTTTGTTCCCGTACTTGCCGATATCCCGAAGAAGGTTGCAAAGGCAGCAAAGATCCTGTACATCAACTACCCGAACAACCCCACGGGAGCCATTGCACCGGCAGGGTTCTACAAGGAAGTAGTCGACTTTGCGAGCGACAATGAGATCGTCGTAGTCTCGGACAATGCGTACTCCGAGATCTCGTACGACGGGTACCGTGCCCCCTCATTCCTCCAGACAAAAGGTGCAATGGACGTCGGTATCGAGATGCATTCGCTCTCCAAGACCTACAACATGACCGGCTGGCGGATCGGCATGGCAGTCGGCAATGCAGAAGTCATTGCCGGGCTCGGGCGTGTCAAGACCAACGTGGACTCCGGGGTCTTTGACGCGGTGCAGCACGCAGCCATCACGGCCCTCTCCGGCCCGCAGGACTGCGTGAAAGACGCATGTAAGATCTACCAGGAGCGCCGCGATGTGCTCGTCAAAGGACTCCAGAGTCTCGGGTTCGACGTCCCGCTCCCGAAGGCAACGTTCTATGTCTGGGTGCCGGTCAAGGATTGCATGGCATTTTCCGGGCGGCTTCTCACCGAAGTCGGCATCGTGGCAACGCCGGGCGTCGGGTTCGGCGCAAGCGGCGAAGGATACGTGAGGTTTGCCATTACCCGGCCGGTTGAGCGGATACAGGAAGCGATCGAACGGATGCGGAAGATGAAATTATGAGACTCGCCCATCACCTTACCGTTAAAAACAGTCACCTGCTCATCAACGGGCAGGACTGTGTAGCGCTTGCAGAGAAATACGGGACGCCGCTCTACGTGACGAGCGAAGACCGGGTCGTGGAGAACTTCGAGAGTTACAAGAAGGCCCTCGGTGCCCGGTACCCGAAGGTGCAGGTGCTCTTTGCAGCAAAGGCAAACGGCAACCTTGCCCTGATGCGGGCACTGGCAGCAAAAGGCGCCGGGGCAGATGTCTTCTCTTCGGGAGAACTTGAGTTAGCGCTCAAAGCGGGCATGGCACCGGAGAAACTCCTCTTCAACGGGAGCTCCAAGACCCCGGCCGACCTGAAACTCGCGGTGGAGAAAGGCGTGAAGGTCTCGCTCGACTCCCTTGACGAACTCCACCAGCTCGATGCCGTGGCGACGAAATCAAAGAAGACGGTCAAGGTCTCGTTCCGCGTCAACCCGGCGCTCGAAGTGCCTACCCACCCGAAGATCGCCACCGGCCTCGCCACGAGCAAGTTCGGCATCCCGCACAAGGAGATCCCTGCTGCGTACAAGGAAGCCCTTGCCTGCAAAAGTATCCGACCGGTCGGGATCCATTGCCACATCGGCTCGCAGATCCTCGATGTCGAACCGTTCGCACGGGCGGCAGAAGTGATGGTGCGGATTGCAAAGGAACTCACGGACATGGGAGTTACACTGGAGTTCATGGACCTTGGCGGCGGCCTTGGCATCCCCTACCACCACGATACCGATCCGGTTCCCACGCCGAAAGATTATGCTGCAAAGGTTGTCCCGATCTTCAAGGCGGGTATGGAAGCCTGCGGCATCACCCCGGAACTCTGGGTTGAGCCCGGCCGATTTCTCGTGGCCGACTCTACTGTGCTCCTCACAAGGGTCAACTCCACCAAGAAAGCCCACAAGCGGTTTGCAAACGTGGACGCAGGGTTCAACCTCCTGATCCGGCCCGCCATGTACGACTCCTACCACGAGGTCATCGTGGCAAACAAGGCCGATGCACCACTCAATGCGGAATACACCGTCACCGGGCCCATCTGCGAGACCGGCGATATCCTTGCACCGGACCGGAAACTCCCGGAACTCGCTGCCGGGGACATCGTAGCGATCCTCGATGCAGGAGCCTACGGGTATTCCATGGCATCCCAGTACAACAGCCGGCCGCGCTGCCCCGAGGTTCTTCTCCACGGTTCGCAGGCAGCACTCATGCGCAGGGGAGAGACCGTTGCAGATCTCACCGCTGCCATGGAACACCCTCCCTGGCAGAAGTAAGCGGAGGTTCGTGCAGTGCACTTCCACTATGCGCTGGTCGATGACCTCATCACCAAGGAGGAGTTCGAACAGCGTGTAGAGAAGAAGATCAACGAGTGCGGGGACCTGGTAGACGAGCCGACCGCCGCGATGATGGTGGTCGGCGAGCTGGGCCGGGAGCACGTGAAGATCAAGGGGCTCTGTGCAAAATCCAGCCTCTTCTCTTTTTTCGGGAAGATTATTGACAAGACCGAGCCCCGGGAGTTCGACCGGGCAGATGGCGAGAAGGGGTGGGTGGCCACGATCCTGCTCGGGGACGAGACCGGGACAACACGGCTCGTACTCTGGGACCAGAAAGCAGGTGCGGTGCTGGATGTCGCGGAAGGTGAAATGCTCGAAGTCATCGGGCGCCACCCGGGGAAGAGCACCAAAGAGATCTATGCCCTTGCGCTGCGAAAAGCCAGCTGCGAGATCCAGTGCGAGATGCGAAAGAATAGTACAGGTCACGGAAGCCTCTCGAACGAACCCGTTGACCTGGATGTTATCCTGGTAGCACGCGGGGAACCCCGCACGTATACCAAAAAGGATGGTTCCAGCGGGGAGATGGTGGATGCCATTATCGGCGATGATGAAGGAACCGCACGGATGGTTGCCTGGGCACCGGAGCTGCTCCTCTCTGTTTCTCCAGGTGCTGCCCTTCACATCACCGGTGCAAAGCTGAACCAGCGCGATGAGGGGCGGAGTTACAGCCTTGACGACAAGAGCACCGTCACCCCCACTGACCAGAGCATCGCCATCCCGTTTACCCCGCTCAATGCCGTCGGCGATCAGGGTATCTATACCGTCCGGGGCAGGGTGAAACTGGTGCAGCAGCCGCGATCATTTACCACGCGGAACGGCACGCCCTCGTGGGTCAGGAACGTGACGATCTCCGATGGCAAAGACGACCAGAAAATTGTTCTCTGGGGAGAGAATGCGCTGGTCCCGCTGGCTGCCGGGGATGCAGTTGAGGTCTATCATGCCACGGCAAAGCCCGGGCGGTTCGGGGATATCGAACTCGCAGTCGGGCGGGGAAGCGCACTGCTGGTGCCAGAGGAGACCGCACAGCCGGTTCCGGTCGTCTTCTCCGGCACCATCATCCCGGGCCAGGGATGCATATTCATCGATAACGGGAAGGACCGCTACCTGATTGAAGGCAGTTTCCCGGAAGGGACCGAAGTTCATGTGAGCGGGATCCTTGCCGGCAGCCGTATCCTTCCGGACTCCGTGCAGCCGGAGGAGATCAGTGCAGAAACCGTACTTGCCCACATCCGGCAATTCCGGGAGCAGCAGGACTCCTGAACCACACTTTCACCCCGCGCAGTCCGGGGGTTTATATGCCAGTCTTTAACATCTTGTTGTGCCATAGGAGTGTTACAAGAAATGGCTGAAGGACCATTGGAAATTGAAGATTTACCGGGTGTAGGCCCGAGCACAGCAGAGAAACTCCGGGAAGCCGGTTACCTTTCGGTTGAGAGCATTGCAACGGCAGCACCTGCCGAGCTCTCGGAGGTCTCAGAGATCTCGGAGGCAGTTGCAAAGAAGATCATCAAGGCTGCCCGCGAAGTGGCGGATGTCGGCGGGTTCAAGACCGGGAAAGATATCTTCGAAGCACGCAAGGACATCCGTAAGCTCTCGTTCCGGGTCCCGGAACTGGACACCCTGCTGGGCGGGGGCCTTGAGACCCAGGCCATTACTGAGATGTACGGTGAATTTGGTTCAGGTAAGAGCCAGATCGTCCACCAGATGGCCGTCAATGTCCAGCTTCCCGAGGACCAGGGCGGCCTGAACGGCAGCGTCATCTACATCGATACCGAGAACACGTTCCGTCCCGAGCGTATCGAGCAGATGGTGAACGGTCTCGGGCTTGATGACATCCCCGATGTGCAGACGTTCCTCGACAATATCCACATTGCCCGGGCCCACACGTCCGATCACCAGATGCTTTTGATCGACAATTCCCGCGAACTGGCAACCGAACTGAAAGCCAGCGACAAGCCGGTCAAGCTTTTTATCATTGACTCGCTCACCGCCCACTTCCGGGCGGAATACGCCGGACGCGGGACCCTTGCCGCACGGCAGCAGAAACTGAACCGGCACATGCACGAGCTCTTCAAGCTGATCGATGAGCACAATGCCGTAGGCCTCGTCACCAACCAGGTCATGTCCAACCCTGCCGTGTTCTTCGGCGACCCGACCAAACCCATCGGGGGCAACATTGTCGGGCACACGGCCACCTTCCGGCTCTACCTCAGAAAGAGCAAGGGCGGCAAGCGTATTGCACGCCTCGTGGACAGCCCGAATCTTCCCGAGGGCGAGGCACCGTTCATTGTAGAAGAGGCTGGTCTCAAACCGTGTTGAAAGCACTCATCACTGATATCGACGGGACGCTCACCAGTCCCGACCGCAGGATACATACCGGCGCCATCGAGACCATCCGGTCACTGGTTGACCAGGGTGTCATCGTAGTACTGGCAAGCGGGAACACATCCTGCTTCATGGAATCGCTCTCTAAAATGATCGGGACGCAGGGGTCATTCATCGGAGAGAACGGGGGAGTGTACCGGACCGGATACGCCGGCCCCCTCCGGATCACCGGGAACCAGACCGTGTGCCTGCGGGCACTCGAAGCCGTGCAGGCACATTACCGTATGCAGGGAAAGGAACTGGAACTCTTCAGCCCCACATACCGGTTTTCCGACCTCGCCTTTGCACGGACCGTCCCGGTTGAAGAGGTGAGAACCATACTCAGGGACCACCCGGTACAGGTGATCGATACCGGGTTTGCCATCCACCTCCAGACACCCGGCATCAACAAAGGAACCACGCTCGCCCTCCTTGCAGAAACACTCGGTCTCCATCCCGCAGATTTCCTGGCAATCGGCGATTCCGTCAATGACATCCAGATGATCGAAGCAGCCGGAATAGGTATTGCGGTTGCCAACGGGCATCCCGATACCAGGGCAGCAGCAGATTATATTACAGAAAAGACGTACGGAAACGGATTTGTTGAAGGGGTAAAAAAGTATTCTTCTTATTTCCGCGCAAGGTAGCGGTCAACGACAATATAGTCCTTGATATCCTTGACTGCCTCGAACGGTATGAGCAGCAGGTTGTCGTCCTCAAGAGTGTATCCGTCCGTTGAGAATGACTGGTCCGGGTGGACGAGCATCTCCTGCACCTGGCCGGAATCGAAATCAACGCGGAGGTTCTTCAGGGTTCCGATGAGCTTTCCGTCATTCGTCATGATCTTTTTTCTTGAGAGGCTGCGGGCAAATACACGAGTCATGAAAAAATTGACGATGTATAAATATTTAAATTGTTCTGAATTGACGGCAAAAAAGAGGTTTTCAGATTTCGTGCAAAAATGAGGTTATTTGAACAGTTCTGCGGCCATTTTGACATCGACCCCCCGGAGGGTCTTCCTGCCGGCATGGTCCGACATCTTCTTGGCTTCCTTTGCAAGGAGTATCCCGTACTCTTCCATCATGCCGGCAAGGGCTTCGGTGGCATCGGCACTGACACGCTCGGCACCGGCTTTCTTGATGATCCGTTCAACTGCTGCCTGTGATAATTCCGACATAAAACATTGATTCCTCCCATAACATTTGGCGCAGGATATCTAAAAGTATTGGATTTAGAGCGAGGGAAAGACCCGGATGATATCCGACTGGGTGATGATCCCGACCGGTTTTCCCTCCTCGATAACGATCAGCCGCCCGATCTCCCGCTCCTTGAACCGGTTGATGACCTCGAACAACTTGATGTGAGAGGAGGCCTCGACAACATCCGGGGTCATGCATACCGAGACGCTGGTGGAGAGCGGCAGTTCTTTTTCTATCGCCTTGGCAATATCGCTCATCGTGATAATACCGGAGAGTTTCCCGTTGTCGATCACCGGGGCACCATGGATGTGGTTGTGGTTGAAGAGGATGAGAGCCTCTTTGAGGGTGTCAGTGGTCTTCAGGGTCTTTAACGGGGTGGTCATATAGTGCTTGATCGATTTCTTGGGGAGGGAGATGATCTCGGAGGTGGCGATGAGAAGGGCCTGCTTTGCCTCATCCTTGCCAAAGATCTCGCCGCGGATCAGCAGCCTGTTGACCGGTGTCGGCCCGATGGTAACCTGGTCGCCGATCTCGAAGAGCTTGGCACTCCCGACCAGCTTGATCATCGCATGGCAGATGTCCGGGTGGCAGAGCGTGGTGAAATCAACTTCCTGGACATTGACCCCCCGGATGTCCTCCCCGTTCCGGCTGATCTTCACATCATAGTCGCCTTCGGCCAGGCTCAGGTTGAGTTCCCGGTACGCGATTGCCGTTGGGATGTAACCGCCTTTTGGACCGGGGACGCCATCCACAAGACCTACCGCCTTCAGGGCCTGCATCTGGTTGCGCACCGTCCCGGGGTTGCGCTGGATCATGTCGGCAATCTCCTCACCCTTGATGGAGTGCGACTGCTGGTGGTAGAGGGTGATGAGGGTGATGAGGATATCCTTCTGGATAAGGGACAGGTCCATAACGATAAACCGTTTGACGTTCCATAAATAAATAGATAGGCAGGCAGTTTGTGGAATTCGAGAAGATGCCAACGGTGCCAACTGCGGATGAGATCCTTGACCGGAGTTTCCGCCGTGCGGCAAAGAAGATGAAGGAGAAGGACAACAAGGAGCGGGCGAACGAGGAGTTCGTCCGGGCGGTGGGGGCCGCAGTCCACGACCGGCTGGTGTATATCATCCGCGGGTTCCCCGAATTTGACAAGATCTCCCCGTTCTACCGCGAGATGACCGACATCCTCTTCGGCGTTGAGAAGATCAAGCAGTCCCTTGGCGCGGTGGGCTGGGCAGCAAAGCACACGAAGATGGTCGGCAACCAGATCGCATTCCAGTCCCGCAAGTCCGAGGAGACCCTGGTCCTCAGGAAGCGGGCGGTGGCGCGGCTCGCTTCCATGGTCCACCAGATCAACAAGGACCTGCTCTTCCTCAATGAAGTGAGGAACGTCCTGCGGAAACTCCCCAATGTGGAGGAAGCGTTCACCATCGTCATCGCAGGCTACCCGAACGTGGGGAAGTCCTCGTTCATCCGCAGGGTCTCATCCGCCGACCCGGAAGTGGCATCGTACCCGTTCACCACGAAAGGGATCATCGTGGGACACCGGGAGATGGGACGCGAGCGGATCCAGTTCGTGGACACGCCCGGCATCCTCGACCGCCCGGCAGATGAGCGCAACCCGATCGAGAAGCAGGCGCTCTCCGCGATGATGAACGTGGCCAATGTCATCCTCTTCATCATCGATCCCTCAGAGCACTGCGGGTACCCGATGGAGGTGCAGCTCCGCCTTCTTGAGGAAGTAAAAGGCATGGTCAATGTCCCGGTCATCATCGTCGCGAACAAGTCGGACCTCGTCACCGCTGATGGATACGCCACGATGTCAACCGCGGACGGGACGGGCGTTGATGCGGTGCTCGAAGAGATCCTTACCCACAAACCGGCACCGGAGGTAAGGACCCGGGCGGTGGATATCCGCTCGTCCCTCCCGCAGGAAGCCGAGGACATCGTGGCATTCGATGGGTTTATCGAGGATGAGGACGGCGTGCGGAAACCAAAGCCCAAAAAGGCCAGGAAACCCCGGACAAAGCCGGTGAATTCCTGAAAAGTCCGCGAGGGTAAGATCCTTTTTTTCGGGATACCAGATTCCCCATTTTACGCCACTTTATTCCCCGTTGGGGGAGAGGCGCACGTGCGATGCCGCCGGAACAGGCACTGCCGCGTCACCATGGACGACAATGCCCCGACAGCGGGGACGAAGCCCCAGGGGTGCATCAGCAGAGGCTGAACGAGATGATCGCGATTGTCTGCCGGGAACATGCTACTTCCCTGAAATACCCAAGTACACCGTCAGACCCCCCTCACCCATCCAGCCATCATATTCGCTCCCCTGCTCCTCTTTTTCTGTCGTGAAAATGCAAAGCCATTGCAGGATTTGCGGGCCCTGACCCTGATCCTAATGGGGGGGTCGGGCGGTGTACTTCATGGGTAACCGGACGTTCGGTTCACCAAACCGGTGCGGCAGATGAGATGCCGGTGCATGAAAATAACGTCGCAGGAAAAATGTTCCAGATGGCCCGGCGCACCATAGGACCGTACTCGTGCGACCATTGAAGTACACCGCCCAACCCCCCAACCCGACCACCAAAGATTTATACGACCCTTAAAATAATCTGAACCTAATCCATATGTCCCGGTCTTCCCAGGGGAACGACCGGGCAGGAGACCGGAGGGAAGAGACTCGTGGCCCATTTTAACCAGAGACCCGGAACAAAGAGTGCCGTCCATCACCTGAAAAAACCATTCCCGGACCTAGCAGCATTCAGTGCGGTGGTCCAATCGCTTGTCATGGACAACCCGCTTGGCTGCACATCGTACTTTCACGGCAGGAAGAACCACCCGCCGTTCGAGAAGGTCCGAGAGATGTATACCGCGAAGTTCCTGTACGAGAATACGGACGGGAAGCGGACCGGCGCCGGGCAGGAGACGTACAATTCCGCTGAGGGATACGAGTACGGCATCGCTGCCATCCTTTCTCATATCGCGAATTTTAACGCCCACGGGGGAAAGGCCCGGCATATCCCCGCAGTCGACCTCTTCTCGGTGATCCTGAAATGCCATGACCCGGATGGGGAACTGTATTTTATTGCTATCTCCCGGGACCGGGTGACCGTGGCATCGTATAATGATGATGGGATCCGGAGAAGGGTCGAGTGGTGGACGGAGGGGGTACCGGGGTTGGAGTGAGGGGGGCCCACAGGTAATGATCGCCCCCCTTACGCCAGCCCTGCCCCAGCTAGGGGCGGGGGCGCAGGCGATTCTTCTGTATTACCGTACGGGACATCCCTCAGAACAGTGGAACCGATAATACGACGTAATCGCGGCTAGGGGTGCGCAAAAGTGCGTGATAGGTACGGGGGCAGGGGAATTTCTGATGACTCAGTGAACCGGACAAAAAGATTATCTTCATAATGAGTAATAGTATGAAAACTGGTCATCTCCAATACATTTTATGTGAACACCCAATCAGTAATCAGGACACCACGCAATGATTTTTCAGTTTTTTAAGGCAATACCGATACTGATTTATAATATTATAAAAGTATATTCACGTATACAAGTCGTATTTTCCCATTGGAACTCACCTGATAGGGGACACTGTAGAATATGAAATACAAGAATCCTCCCATCGTAGAAGCGATCTGTGAATTCCGGTTTTCCAAAGAAACAAAATGGGATCTGACCATTCCGGGATCTGTATACGAGAAAGTAAAGGATCAGTTCCCCAACAAAGAAAACCGGTTGGAACAGGAGGTGATCCTGAAGGCTGGTGAGACCGGGGTCAACCAGGATCTAGTTGCATCACAAAAAGCGCTTATGCTCTCTTCTGATCGTTCATCTTTGATTCAGGTTGGCCAACACCTTCTCTCGATCAATCACTTGAAGCCTTATGTCGGTTGGGAATCATTCAAGCCAAAAATCCAGATGGCATATGATACACTTAGTGAAATAACGGAGATTAATGGTATAGATCGAATGGCATTGGTGTATATTGACAGGATTGAAATTCCTGGCAACAGGATCCATATGGAGGATTATTTTAAATTTTATCCTCATCTGGGAGCCGAATTGCCTCAAGATCATAATAGTTTCATGGTGGGGGTTCAATTACCCTATCATAATAACCGGGATTTCTGCAAGCTCCAGTTGACCTCTGCAATGGCGACAAAAAAAGATCATGTCGCTTTTCTCATGACAACGGAATATTCTCTTGCGAAGAAAAATGCCATTCCTTCCGATAAGGCACTAGAATGGATGGAAGCTGCACATGCCATAATAAGGCAATTATTCAAAGGATGTATCACGGAAAAGCTTGAGGATATTTTTGTGAGGCTTGATTAATGACAGAATATCCAGTTATCGGGTTCTATGGAAATTACCGGCCAACAAGAACATTCGATAACATTCCCTTTGAAGATCCAGAGACTTGGCGGGCACGATTATACGGCCACATAGACTTCCGGCTCCAGAATACATTTGTGGAATCCAGTCTGTCTGAGTTCATTTTTAATTTCAAGGATATTGTAGGTAATACCATCAATGCTGCAACGATTGAACAGTCTTTACTCTATTTACAACATTATCTTGGATTCCGGTTCTCACACCCGGGAGAGGTTATCGATTATCTCCAGAAACACCGTGGGATTTATGATTTAACTCTTTACGCTTGTACTCTCACTGAAGAGGAATTTGGATCTCGGGCTCAAATCTCTCTTGAATTGTATAAAGATCCGGAAATAGATGATCAATACTTGACCATTTATGTCAGGCAAAACGAGTACGAGCCGGATATAATTAAAAAAATTGATGCGATCTGCAAGGAGTATGCATCAGCGATGACTGGGGAAGAAGGATATATCCTTGTTACAACTGATTTTCATCCCCCATTGGAGTAATGAATGGTATTTGTATGGTCAGAATTCCTTGACATCGCACGATTTCTTCACATTCAAGGAAAATGTAATTCGATGCCCCAAGAGGCAGCATTTCGCTGCGCAATAAGCAGGGCATACTATGCTGCATTTTGTCACTCTCGATGCTATGCAGCGGCAAGACTTCAATATATTCCTCAGGGTAATGAAAAAGATCACTCACTGTTAAGAGTGCATCTCTTTCGTCGTGGACTCCAGACAGAATCTTTGAAGTTGGATCAGTTGAGGCAATGGAGAAATAATTGTGACTATGAAGATCCCGCATATGCAGCAACGGAGACAACCGTCGACGAAGCGATTACAAAAGCAGATAAAATCGTATCATCACTTCAATTACCATAACTACCAATCACATGTCATTCAACGAAGTCAATACTATATGCATGCATTAAACAGTATAATACATCTTGTTTTTTCTATAAGACTTTGATAATATCATTATCCCATATACTCTACCAGATTCCCAAATCAAGGGAAGAAAGTCAGGGGCTACTCACACCCACCCCATCGCCGCCCATCCAACCAGAAATCCCATGATAGTCCCACCACAAAGAGGCGGCAGTCCCGCCTGCGGCTTACCGGACATGACAAAGTGCATCAGCACGGCAAGCCCGGCAAGCGATCCGACAATCGCCCCGATGGCCGGGAGATTGATGAGCCCGCCGAATTTCACACCGGTCACAAAGACATTGGCAGAGACCACAAGAATTGCGGGCATGATCATGTCGCCCATCCCTATGATGAAGGCAGCCCGCTCGCCTCCGTCTCCCAGCTTCCCGATCCCCTCCTTAATAAACGAGTAGTCCTTCCGCTTGGGGATGACGAAGAGGATGGGTGTCTTCTGGTCGATCACCCCTTCTGCCAGCGTGATCATATGCTTGGTCTTGTATACGGAGATCGCATCGTAGACTGCGAGGAGGACCAGAAGGACCACCACCGGGAGGATCTCGAGCGAGGCACCGAAGATCGCAGCAACACCGGCCCCGATCAGGATCCCGAGGCTGTCAATGACATACCATTCCGGGTATTTGTACAGAACGGCCGTTGCGAGCACGGCAAGGAGAAAAACGATAGCGGTTGCAACGATGGTTTCAGCGGTCATTGAAAAGACCACAACAGCGGGAATCACGGCCTCCCACCATGCCTGCGTTGCCACTGAGGTCATATCCATCGCCGCATAGACCACCGCGGCAAAGATATACACAAAGGTCAGGAAGATCGAGAGCCCGATCACGGTGCCAATCACTTTCTTCATATCGTACTTGATCAGCACCAGCAGGAACGCAGTGAAGACGAGCAGGATGGCGATGAACCAGATCGGGTTGGCAACATCCGAGGGATCCTCGAACGCGGTAATCCCCGATGCCTGGACGGGAAGCGAGAGGAGGATGGCTCCGATCTCCACCACGAGGAGCAGGAGCGGCATGGCGATGAGCGGGGCGAGATTCTTGGTATCCATGAGATATCTCCGTGTTGTAGTCAGCGAATGTTCGTTAGCTTAATTAGTGCGCTCTCATCATCTAAAAGCATGGAGATACGCGAATATTTACCGGATATCATTCTTACGGCCATCATGGTGGTCTCCACGCTTGTCCTGATCCTCCGCTTCTGGCAGGACCTGACCATCGCGGTTGCCGCTGCCCTGATGATGCTCTCGATCGGGGGTCTTTTTCTCTCGCTGGAGGTCAAGATGCGCCGGCTCGAGCAGAGCGTGATCACCCGCGAGCGGATGCTGCGGACAAACCTTGAGGAGATCTCCAACCGCATGGTGGAGAAGTACGACATGGCGATCACCCATCTCGACGAGCACGTGGCCGAGCTCACGCGGCGTGCCTATAAGTGAGCACGGACTACACTACTGGCGATACATCATGGGCGTTGCACTACGGGATATCATTGCGGATTACAAGACACCGGTCACGTGGGATGCCCTGCCGGGCATTGCGGCGGTTGATGGCAACAATACCCTGTACCAGTTCCTCACCATCATCCGGCAGCCGGACGGTACGCCCCTCATGGACCAGCGGGGCCGGGTCACCTCCCACCTCTCCGGCATCCTCTTTCGGATCTCCAACTTCATGGAGAAAGGGATAAAACCGGTCTTTGTCTTTGACGGGAAGCCCACGCACCTGAAACAGGCAACCATTGACGAGCGCCGGAAGATCCGCGACACCGCTGGCGAGAAGTGGAAGGAGGCGCTGGAGCGGGGCGACGAAGAGGAGGCCTACAAACAGGCCCGGTCAGCAACACGGGTCGATGCAACCGTCATCGCTACGTCCAAGGAGCTGCTCGGGCTCATGGGTATCCCGGTTGTCCAGGCACCGGGCGAGGGCGAGGCCCAGGCAGCATTCATGGTGGCAAAGGGGGATGCCCGGTACGTGATCTCGCAGGACTACGACACGCTCCTCTTTGGCACGCCGACTCTTGTCCGCAACCTGACCGTCTCGGGCAAACGGAAGATCCGGGGCCGACAGATCACGGTGAGCCCGGAGCGGATCGTGCTCGCGGATACGCTGGCAGGCCTGAAGCTCACCCGAGAGCAGCTGATCGAGATCGGGATCCTTATCGGGACGGACTTCAACGAGGGTGTTGCCGGGGTGGGCGCAAAGACCGGTCTGAAGATCGTGCAGAAGGGAGAGTTTGCAGTAAAGCTGAAAGAGAAGCAGCCGGACTTCGATCCGGCGCCCGTGATGGAGATGTTCCTTCATCCCCCGGTAACGGAGGATTACTCGGTTGCCGCAGGACACCCGGATGCGGAGGGGATCAAGAAGATGCTCTGCGACGGGTACGACTTCTCGGAAGAGCGGGTGGACAAGGCGCTCGAAGGGTTTTCGGTGAAGGCCGGGCAGAAGACGCTGGAGAGCTGGTTTTAGAACCGGGGACGGGGAGTTCCCATTCTCCATTGCTCCCTTAAAAGGGGAGCTTCCCGGGTACGTGAAAATAAACGGATGACTATCTCTTTAAAAAAGCGGATATGATTCCGGAGTTGTACTATCACGGTTTATTTTCGCCGTACGTTCCGGTATACGAGGGCTTGAGAAGGATCTTCGCTCCTTCGAGCCACATCGCCTTCATCTCCTCGTTGTAGGTCCAGACTCCGTTGTTCTGGAGTCCGATAAAGAGTGCAGCAAGAAGCTGCGCGAGCCGGTGGGCATCGGCATGCGTCTGGATGAAATTCTTCCTCTTTTCCTTCACGATCGCATCTTCAAATGTTGCGACCAGTCCTTTATGGTATTCGATAGTCGCATGCCGGACCGCCGAATTGCGTGATGCGAGCGCGAATAATTCAAAAAAGATTGCCCGATGCCGATCATCGGCATGAGAGAACCGGTCGAAGATCAGCGACAGTGTCTCTTCCAGGGGACGGTTGTAAAATGACTCAAACGTCATACTCTGGATTTCCAGCTGGAATTTATTCAGAACCGCGGCGACCAGTTCCTCCTTGCTCCTGAAGTACCAGTATACCGCCCCCTTGGTAACGCCCAGTTTCTTTGCCACCTCATCGATGGTCATCTGGTCGCAGCCGCGCTCCGCGATCACGTCCATGGCAGCCTCGACGATCCGGCGTTTGGCATCCTCCTTGTATTCCGGGACGACCTTGGGCATTGCTCCTCATATTCACTTCAGCCGTGAGAGGTAAAAAAAACATCGTATGCGGATGAAATGCAAACCGTTTGGTATTTATACATTCTAGCAAGTATGTTATTTTACAACAGGGAATGTGATCTGACATGACAAAGGAATTAAACGCTCTCTGGAGTTCCCGGACGGGTGGCCCAAGCATGATGGCGGAAGGGATAGCACTGCAGCGGTTCGCGGAATCAATGCTGCCGGAGGATGTCCGGATTTTTTCTGATCCCTATGCAATTCATTTCCTTGATCCGGTAAAAGTTGCATGGGCAAAAGAGCACCCTGCGGAGACTCAGGCGCTGGCAGCAGAGGTTGAGCGGAAGATGCCGGGGTGGGATAATGCCATCCGGGGACGTATCCGGTACTTCGATGATGTTGTGCGGAATGCTTCAAGCGAAGGATTTACCCAGGTGGTGATCCTTGGCGCCGGATATGATGCCCGGGCGTACCGCATTGACACGCTGAAAGGACACACCAGAGTCTTCGAGATCGACCGGCCGGCAACTCAGGAACGAAAGACCGGGATCGTAACAAAGGTATTCGGGCAGCTCCCGGACCATGTCTCGTTCATCCCGCACGATATCGGGCAGGGGCCGTGGTGGCCGGCACTTGAAACCGCCGGGTATTCCCCGGCAAAAAAGACACTCTTCCTCCTTGAGGGGCTTGTCATGTATCTCCCCCGCCCCGCTGTCAGGGAGCTGCTCGCCGGGATTGCCGGACACGCCGCTGCCGGCAGTACCGTGCTCTTTGATTTCGTCCCGCAGTCAATGGCAGACGGGTCCTCGGATGCAGCCTCCATGGGGTCGCAGGTCGCCCAGGTGTTCGCCGCAAAGTACCCGGACCGGGTCCGGTCGCTCATCCTTGTTGTGGGTTTCCCCCGGGCCCTGCCGCTGATGAAGGCGATCGGGTATGTGGCGACCCATATGCCGGGGATAAAGGAGAAGATGACCGGCTGGATGTTCAAACAGCCCTACCCGCCGACCCCGGCCTCGTTTGACCGGATGACAAAAGCGGCCAACCGGTGCGATACCCGGCCGCTGCTCAAGACAATCCGGGCCCCCACACTTATCGTGAACGGCAGACAGGACGGGATCGTCCCGATGAAGCTGACACGGGAGCTCGCGGATGGTATCCCCGACGCCCGGCTGGTCCTCGTTGACGGCGACCACCTGTTTTCGGCAAAGGATCCCGATCTCCTGGTAGTCCCGGCCCGGGCCTTCATGGCAGAGGTGGATGGGGGAACAGAAAGGACTGCCGGGGAAGTAGGATGATCCGGGCGCTCTGGTGAACAGGTAGAATTCGATACGGAGCTGATGGTATGCCAAAAGTACACGTGAACGATATTGAGATGTATTACGAGACCCGGGGCGGGGGTGAGCCTCTCATCGTCATCTGGGGGATCGGGGGAGAGATCCCGCCTCTTGCCGACCTTCTTGCGGAGTCCGTGGACGGGAAGTACAGTCTCATCCTGTTCGACAACCGGGGTTCCGGCCGGACAGACAAGCCGGATATGCCGTACTCGATCGACCTGATGGCAGACGATACCGCGGGCCTCATGGACGCGATCGGCATTCGGCAGGCCCACGTCATGGGGATATCGACTGGCGCCCGGATCGCGCTCTCACTTGCGGCCCGTTTCCCGGGACGGGTAAAAAGTCTCATCCTCCACGTAGCCGCTGCACGCTCCCCGGACAAGGAGGACAAGGCCGCAGGCACGTCCTTTGAACGGCTGCGTGCTGCGATGACACAGCCGGGGTTTATGGAGAAGGTGCTCCCCCATCCCCCGACCATTGCCTCATTTCTCCGGCAGTTCGAGGCCCTGCGGGAATTTGACGGTCGGCCTCTGCTCGGGAAGATCCGGGCCCCGACCATGATTGTGAACTGCACCGGAGATCCGTCGACTCCGGTCCGGTATGCAGAGGAACTCCGGGACTGCATCCCGGGCGCCCGGCTCGTCATGCTTGATGGCGATCACCTGGTGGCACGGACAAGTCCCGACCGGCTGGTACAACCCCTGATCGCTTTCCTTGTAGAACAGGGCACCAGGCCGGCCAACCGCGAGAGTGAAGAACCATGAACCACAAAACCGTTATAAATCAGATCGGGAGGAAAACGATGATGCCAGATAAAGAACCCGAGGATTTTGCCTTTCTCGTAGAGGCCGCCCGCACGCTCGGGGCAGCCGACGCGAAGGTGATCCCGACATCGGACGTGGTCGTGGAGAACCGCGTACCCCTGAAATGCCGGGCCGGCTGCATCGGGTACGGGAAGAAACTGACCTGCCCGCCGCACGTCCCGACCCCGGACGAGTTCCGGAAGATCCTTGCCGAGTACCGGTATGCCCTGCTCGTGAAGTTCATCTCTCCCGCAGAAGCCGATCCCGATGTCATCTGCTCAATCTACAGGTACTGGCTCGATCCAGCCGCCCCTGCTGACAAGAAAGAACAGGCAACGCAGTTCTGGAAAGATCACTTCAATGGCACCGGCTCGTTCGCCCCGATGATGCTCGAACTGGAACGGACCGCGTTCAACGCGGGTAACCCCTTTGCCCTTGCCTTCATCAACGGATCCTGCCGGCTCTGCGAAACCTGTAATGTCAAGGCCGGGATCTGCGTTCACCCCACGCAGGCACGGATTCCTGAACATGCCGTGGGCGTCAATATGGTGAAGACCGCAGAGAACGCGGGGATGCCGATCCGGTTCCCGGTGCAAGGGCACCCGGAGCTGATGGCGCTGCTGCTGATCGATTGACGGAGAGCTAAAACTATGAAACAAACCCTGACACCAGCCGATCGGGTAGAAGTAACCGTTCTTGTCGACAATTATATCGATATCTTTGTCCCTCAGGCAACTCCGGTGGACCACCGGTTGCCATTCAGACCCTCCCGCCAGATCCTTGCCGAACATGGATTCTCCTGCATGGTCCGGATCATTACCGGGAAGGAAGAACACGCGATCCTGCTCGATGCCGGGCTCTCCCGGGAGTGTATGGCATGGAATGCCCGGCAACTGGGCATTTCACCTGACGCGATCGAGGCTGTTGTCCTGAGCCACGGGCACTTCGATCACACCGGGGGACTCACCGGGCTCTTTGCCGGGGCAGGACGGCGGATCCCGCTCATCACGCATCCGGATGCATTCATCCGGCGCAGGCTGAACAACCCGGCCAAAGGCCCGGTCGAACTCCCGCAGCTTGATGCTGTTGCGCTGAAGAAGGCCGGGGCCGACATCCTGCTCCGCAGCGAGCCCTCAACGCTCGCAGCCGGCCACCTGCTCGTCACAGGAGAAGTGGAGCGAAAGACCCCGTTTGAGAAGGGAATGCCGGGCATGGAGATGTTCACAAACGGCCGCTGGGAACCCGACCCAATCCGCGACGACCAGGCGCTCGTCATCAACGTGAAGGACAAGGGCCTTGTCGTGCTGAGCGGTTGTGCCCACACGGGGATCATCAACACCGTGAAGTATGCACAGAAGTGCACCGGTGTCAATCACATCCACGCGGTCCTTGGGGGATTCCATCTCACCGGGCCTGCCTTTACACCCATCATCCAGCCGACCATTGATGCCATGAAAACGATCGGACCGGATTACATTGTGCCCATGCATTGCACGGGGTGGGACGCGATCAACCGGTTCATGACCGCAATGCCGGAGAAGTGCATCCTGAACACAGTCGGGACAACATACGTGTTCTGAACCGTGCTGTACGGGAACTGCCACGATCAAACCGGCACCGGGATCCTGCCGGTATCCCGATTAAAAGAATGCCAGGTACAGGAAATAACACCCGATGATGATGATGAGCACTCCCACGATCCGGTCGAAAACCTCGCCGCTCACCCGGGCCTTCTCCTTGATCCGCTGCCCGAACGCCCCGCCAAGCGAACTGATAACAATCAGAGGGATGGAGAGCCCCACGGCATAGATGAAGATCGTGAGAAGTCCCTGCAAAGCAGTCTGGTACAGGGCGATATAGGTCAGGACAATAACGAGCATCGGGGCACCCCGGCCCACGGTGATCGCACCAAACGAGAGCCCGAGCAGGAAAGCACCGGTCACCGTATAGGAGATCGGCCTCCGGAAGAAGTCGAAGATGCTTCGGATGGGCGGCTTGTAGAGATGGAGGAGCTGCAACCCCATCAGGACAAGGAGGATGCCACCGAAGGCCCACGCGATCGTCTCGTTGAGGAAGAGGAGATAGTGGCCGATATATCCCGCGATAAGGCCGAGCGGCAGGAGCACGAGGATAGTCCCGGTACAGAACGAGACCGTCAGTTTGAGAATATTCGCAAGGGAGAGCTGCGTCTTCCCGCTCGTCAGGTACCCGATCAGGCCAAGACAGAGCACGCTGTTGCAGGGGCAGGTGCCGGCAATCAGGCCGAAGATGAATATGCCCAGAAGCGAGGGATCGAATGCGGCCATCGTACACTCTACTGGGCAGTGTCAGGTAAAAAGATACGTGGCCCAAATTGAGGCCTGACCCGGATCCATTATGGGCATGTATAAACCCCGGAAGCGAGCACCATTTACATACAGAAAACATCCCGGAACCCCTTTCCACTTCCTCACAAGAACTACCGGTGAACCCCATGCAGATCAGATCGTGCAAAAAGACGTACAACAACGAAACCCAGCGTGCTGTGCCCCTGAAGGAGACCCTTGCCCGGATCGAGCCGAAAGTGCCTGCTGCCGGTATTACGCGGGTTGCAGATATCACGAATCTCGACCGGATCGGCATCCCGGTCTTCTCCTGTATCCGGCCTACCGCGGAGAACGGAGCCATCACGGTCTACAACGGGAAGGGGGCCACGGTCGAGGAATCGAGGATCTCCGCCATAATGGAGGGCATCGAGCGGTACTCGGCCGAGGTGCATGACCGGGATCTCCGGGTAGCACTCTACGATGAGATGCTGGCCTCCGGGCCTGTGATCGATCCCCATGACCTGATCCTGCCGGAAGGTGCGGAGACGGACCGGTTCACCTCGTGGTGCGAGGGATACGATATCGTCAGCAACAAAACCGTGTGGGTCCCGGCCTACGCAGTATTCCATCCCCTCCCCCCGAAATACCGGGGACCTGCCCGCACGAACACGAACGGCCTTGCCTCGGGAAACACCCGGGAAGAGGCGATCTTCCACGCCCTCTCCGAAGTCATCGAACGGGACGCCTGGTCGATCGTTGAGACAACGCGGAACACCGGGCCCGCGGTTGTGGGGATCGATGACCCGGTGATCCGGGAGATGCAGAAGAAATTTGCCGATGCCCAGGTCGAGGTCACGATACGGGACATCACGAGCGACATCGGCATCCCGACAATCGCTGCGGTGGCAGACGACGTGCTCACAAAAGACCCCAGCCTCCTCACCATCGGCATAGGTACGCATACGAGCGCACGGATCGCCGTGATGCGGGCACTCACCGAAGTTGCCCAGAGCCGGCTCACCCAGATCCACGGGGCACGCGAAGACACCACCCTTGCCGAGATGCGCAAGAAGATGGGCTACGAGCGGGCAAAGCGGATCAACGGGTACTGGTACCGGGACAACGGAATCGTCGAGTACGCGGATATCCATTCATCGGACACCGACGATTTCCAGAAGGATATCCAGAACGTCATTACGGCGCTGAAAGCACAAGGACTCGACCGGGTCATCATCGTGGACCTGACCCGGGAGGAGATCGGGATTCCGGTCGTGCGGGTGATCGTGCCGGGACTTGAATTGTTCGCCATGGACCCCGAACGAAAGGGAGAACGGGTGAAGCATGCACAGGATCATCGTCTTTCTCGGGCCAAGTCTTGACCTGAACGCGGCAGAGAAGATCCTCACCGCGGAGTACCGGCCTCCTGCAAAGAGGGGTGACCTTCTCCGGGCCTCAGAAGAGGGTGCGACCATCATCGGCCTGATCGACGGGGTCTTCCACCAGGAATCCGCGGTCGCCCACCGGGAGATCCTTGCTGCGGTAAAAAAAGGGGTTACGGTTGTCGGGGCGTCCAGCATGGGAGCCCTCCGGGCAGCCGAGATGGACACACTCGGAATGATCGGTATCGGGGAAGTGTACCGGATGTACAAGAGCGGGGAGCTCATTGCCGATGACGAAGTTGCGCTCGTCTTCGATCCCGAGACGGGTCTCTCGCTTTCCGAGCCGCTCATAAATATCCGGTTCACGCTCCGCGAAGCGGAGCGGCAGGGGATTATTACCCCGCAGGACCATGCAATCCTGCTCTCGGCAGCCCGCTCGGTCTTTTATCCGCAGCGGACCTACCCGAAGATCGTTTCATCGGCCGGAGATTCCCTTGATGCCCTCACACAGAAGAGGTTCCTTGCCTGGGCGCTGGACTATGCCGTTGACCAGAAACGGCAGGACGCAATCGAGGCGCTGGAGTATATCCGGGGGATGGTTACTGAGATCCCGGAAGCGGAAAAATAATTGTTTTATCGAGAAAACACTCCTGGAACAAGTCCTTAAAATATGACGATTTTCCCTCTCATGGCCACTTCCACGCACGAGGGAGAAAAAATGCCAACAGTCCCGGGATCCGCCGCGGGGACGCCCCGTCGGGGGCGGCGGCGTTCGTCGCACCACCAGTGAATTGTGTTAACTTAAAAAAAGAGCATTTTCCAGGGGAACGTTCTCCTCATTCCACCTTTGCCCAGACATACGCGAACCGCTGGAACGCGGTGATATGGCCGAAGAACCCGAAGAGGACGAGCATCCAGCCAAGGAGCGAGAGGCTGAGGAAACTCAAGGGGATGAGCATATCGATGATCCCCACGACCAGGATCATGACCAGCCGGTCCGCACGCCCGAGGATACCACCGTAATACCGCCCGACACCGACAGCCTGCGCCTGGGTCCCGAGATACGAGGACATCAGGACACCGGTGAGGGCAAAGACACCGATCTGCCACGGGACAAGGCCCCCGGCAAAGATACCGGTGATGATGAAGATGTCTGCGTACCGGTCCACCGCGTGGTCGAGGAAATCCCCACGTTTGGTCTGGTTATTCGTTGCCCGGGCAACAGCCCCGTCCATCGCGTCGCAGAAGGCATTGAGGGCAACAGCAAGGACCGCCCAGAACTCCATCCGCAGGTAGAACAGGATACCGGCCACGGCCGAAGCAATGAGGGCGGCAATAGTGAAGAAATTCGGCGTCAGCCGGCACCGTATCGCCACGGCGACCAGCGGATCGAAATACACCTTCACGTGGGAACGGTACTGGTCGAGGGTCATGGCCCCACCTCAAGGAACGAGGTCCAGTCGATGTGGCCGTAGTCCGCCGGTATCTCTCCCTTGACAAACTGCTCGATCCGGTCGGCGCAATAGGGAGCGTCGCGGCCGGTAGTGTCGAGCTCGAAGATAGTGGCGGGATCGTAATCCTCTACGGTCTCGATGAGGCAGGAGTCGAGCGCCTCGGCCTCCGCATTCTCCCGGATCTTTGATGCCCGGTACTTGCGCTGCGCCAGCCGGGCTTTCAGCTCATCGGGACGGCAGCGGAGGACAATGACCTTGTCACAGGGAAGCAGGTGGGCGAAATGCCCCTCGACAAAACCGTCAACGGGTCTGAACTCTGCGGCCCACCGGTCCACATCGATGATCTGCACGTCCCGCTTCTCGTCATCACCGGTCACGTACGGCCCGACCGTATCGGTGAGGTGGACAACCCGGTGCCCCCGGCGTGCCAGCTCATCGCCGATCATCGATTTTCCTGTGCCGGGCGTGCCGGTGATACCGCACATCATAAGGTGTTTATCACCTTCACGAAGAGCTCGTTCTCCCAGTCCTCGCCAACGCTGACCCGGATGTAGTGGTCTTCAAGCCCGGCAAAACTCCTGCAGGAGCGGACAACAACTCCCTTTCGGGCCAGCTCCTCGACCATCTCATCGCTCCTGTGCGGGGCGACATCGATCATCACGAAGTTTGCGTCCGATGGCAGGACGGGATACTTCACTTCGTCCGTGAACCGCGTCCTCCAGCGCTTCACCTGCGCACGGTAGCGCTCCGCGTGAGCAGTGTCCCCGAGCGCTGCGGCTGCGGCTGCCATCGAGACCGCGTTGACGGTAAACGGGGTGCCTGCCCGCTGGTACCACGGCGGCAGCCAGCGGGGAGTGAAGGCATACCCGATCCGGAGGCCGGCAAGCGAGTGGACCTTCGACATGGTCCGCCCGAGCACCAGGTTCTCGTGCTTCTTCATCAGCGGGAGGTAATCTATTCCCGAGAACTCCACGTAGGCGTTGTCCAGGAAGAGCAGGCCTTCGATCCCCTCAAGGATCTCCTCAACCACGGGAATCGGCGTTGCATTCCCGGTCGGGTTGTTGGGTGAGCAGAGGACGGTGATCTTCGCATCCTTTGCCGCATTTACCAGTCTCTTCGGGTCGGCCGAGAAGTCCGCTTCGCGGGGAATGGTGACGACCTCTGCACCCTGTCCCATGGCAGCAAGGGCATAGAAGGAGAAGGTAGGAGTCGAGATCGCAACCTTCTCACCGGGTTCGACCAGCGTGCGGATGATGGTCTCGATGACCCCGTCCATCCCGACACCGGTGACGAAATGGAAATCCCCGTACGTGGCCCGGAGGGCGTTCATGAGCACGTTCACCCGCTCGTCGGGATACCGGTTCACGGTCTTTAAGGCCGCCTCCGCTGCCTCAAGGGCAGCGGGGGAGAGCGGTTCGGGATTCTCATTGCTCGCGAGCCGGGCTATGCGGGTCATGCCGTACTCACGGGCGATATCCTCTGCCTTCTTGGCAAAGACATAGCCGCTCTTCTTCTTATAGCAGGATCTAACCAAGCGCTCCATTGAGAACCTTCACTACGCGGTCGATTTCCGCATCGGTGATGACAAGCGGGGGAACGAGACGGAGGTTGCCATCCGCTGCGCAGTTGACGAGCACACCCTGTTCTGCGCACTTCTTCTGGATCTCCGGGCATCTGTCGCCGACACTGATCCCGATCATGAGCCCGCGGACACGGGGGTTGAACTTCGCAAGGCCCTTCCGGAACCGCTCGCCTTTGACTGCCACTTCGGGCAGGATCTTTTCGATCACATTGAGCGTGGCCACACCCGCGGCACAGGCCAGCGGGCCGCCGGCAAAGGTACTCCCGTGCTCGCTCTTCTTGAACTCCAGCCCTTCGCGGGCTGCGAGGGCTCCCATGGGGAACCCGCTCGCGATACCCTTTGCCATGGTGATGATATCCGGGCTTACTTTCGTGTGCTGGATGGCCATCCATTTGCCCGTGCGGCCCATGCCGGTCTGCACTTCGTCCACGATCATGAGGGCGCCGGTCTTGTCGCAGATCTCCCGGATGCCCTTAAAGAAGCTGTCCGGCGGGATGATGACACCGGCCTCTCCCTGGATAGGTTCGACGATGATACCTGCGGTATCGCTGTCAACCGCCTTCTTCACGCCTTCCAGATCGCCGTAGTCGACAAACGTTACCGGGAGCCCGAGCGGCTCGAACGGCTCGCGGATCCCGGGCTTGTGGGTCACGGCAAGCGACCCGATGGTGCGCCCGTGGAACCCGTGGGTAAAGGCAACGAACTTCTTCTTCCCGGTCCGGACGCGGGCAAGCTTGAGCGCCCCGTCCGTTGCTTCCGCTCCCGAGTTTGAGAAGAACGCCTTGTGCAACCCGGTGACCTCGACGATCTTCTTTGCAAGATCGCCCTGGTGCGGGACATAGTAGAGGTTCGAGCAGTGGATGAGCTGGCGTGCCTGGTCGCAGATCGCTTTCACGACGTCCGGGTGGCAATGGCCGGTACTGCAGACCGCGATGCCTGCCACGCAGTCGATATATTCCTTCCCATCCGCGTCCCAGACCTTCGAGCCCTCGCCTTTGACAATGGCGATCTCACGGGAGAACGCGGGCATATAAAAGCGCTCGTCAAGCGCTTTCATCTGTTTTGTTGTTTCCATTCCAATCACAGGTTCATTGTGTATGTTATTCGTATTCGATCGTTGCCGGGGGTTTTGCGGTGATATCGTAGACAACCCGGGCAACACTCGGGATGTCTGCAGTGATCCTCGACCCGATCTTCACCAGGTGCTCGAACGGGATATCGATCGGGTCGGCAGTCATGGCGTCACGGGAATGGACCGCTCTCACGGCAACGATCCAGCCATGGATCCGGTTGTCGCCCTTGACACCGGTGCCGAGGCCGATGAGCGCGGCAAAGCACTGCCAGGGGTGGTATTTCTCCACCAGCTCGTCCTCGACGATCCAGTTCGCCTCGCGGATGACAGCGACCTTCTCTCTCGTCACCTCGCCCAGCACTCTCACCGCAAGCCCGGGGCCGGGGAAGGGCATCCGGTGCTGGATCTCCTTGGGGAGACCAAGAGCGCCTGCCACGTCGCGGACCTCGTCCTTGTACAGGTCACGGATCGGCTCGATCACTTTCGTGAACTCGATGTCAACCGGCATCCCGCCCACGTTGTGATGGCTCTTGATCCCACCCTGGCTCTCGATTATGTCGGGATAGATCGTACCCTGCAGCAGGCATTTTGCGCCGACCTTCTTTGCCTCGCGCTCAAAGACCCGGATGAACCGCTCGCCGATAGCTTTCCGCTTGGCCTCGGGATCCGTGATGCCTTTGAGGGAATCGAGGAACTCGTCACCTGCATCGATGATCTGGAGCCGGATATTGCCAAAGATCGTCCGTATGCGATCGGTCTCCCCTTTCCGCATCAGGCCGGTGTCGATATAGATCGGGATGAGGTTGTCCCCGATAGCGCGGGCGGCAAGCGCTGCACAGACAGAACTGTCTACCCCTCCGGAGAGGGCCATGACAACCTTCTCGTTCCCTGCGGCGGTTTTTATCTCCTCGATAGCCTTTGCAATGAATTTTTCAGTATTTACCATGAGATTTGGCTCCTGCACTTATTTTGTCCGCTTGTTCGCCCTGCATGCCTCGACAAACCCGAGATAGGGCGGCGATGGTCTTGTGGGTCTCGACTTGAACTCCGGGTGGAACTGGGTGGCGAAGTAGAACGGGTGCCCGGGCAGTTCCAGGCACTCCATCCGGTTCCTGTTCGTTGCCGAGAAGACAAGGCCCGCCTTCTCCAGCGGTGCGATGAACTCCGGGTTCACCTCGTACCGGTGCCGGTGCCGCTCGATCACCTGCTTCTCTCCATAGAGTTTG
Organism: Methanoregula sp.; assembly: GCF_028679125.1. GTDB lineage: Archaea > Halobacteriota > Methanomicrobia > Methanomicrobiales > Methanospirillaceae > Methanoregula. The sequence continues at coordinate 105,159 of NZ_JAJRCG010000006.1, forward strand.
TAGGCAAGGGTGTTCTCGCGGAGGTCAGCAGTATAATTGCCAAGCCGCATGGTCCCGCCCAGCTCGTGGAGACCTTCCTGCTCCGGCAGGAGCGCGATGACGTGCGTTCCTTCGCCGAACTCCTCGCTCGTGGCATCGGGAATCCCGGCCTTGTTCCGGGCGTATTCAACCGTTGCCAGCTGGAACCCGAGGCAGAGCCCGAGGAAGGGGACATTGTTCTCGCGGGCGAACTGGATCGCCTCGATCTTCCCCTCTACCCCCCGCTTGCCAAAGCCGCCGGGGATAAGGATACCGTCATAGTCCTTCAGCGTGCACCGCTCGTACCGCTCGGCATCCAGCCACGCGATCTTCACTTCTGTAGAGAGTGCCCTGCCCGCGTGCTTGAGGGCTTCCTTGATGCTGATATATACATCTTCGATGCCGTACTTGCTGACGATCCCGACCGTCACCCGGTTCGTATACTCTTTATTGACAATCCGGTACCACGTGGTGTCAGCTTCTTTCCGGTCGAGCCCGAGGTGGGAGGAGAGGACATCAGCGATTCCCTCATTCTCCATCTCCATCGGGACTGCATAGGTGTCGGGGGCGGTAGCAGCAGAGATGACGTCGCTCTGGGGGAGATCGCAGAAAGCCGAGATCTTGCGTTTCGTGCCTGCACCGATCGGGTCGTCGCTCCGGCCCACGATAATGTCCGCGTGGAGACCCAGTTCCCGCAGGGCCTTGACCGAGTGCTGGGTGGGCTTGGTCTTCATGTCGCCCATAGTGTCCTCGGGGATCAGGGTCACGTGGATCAGGATATAATCGTGCGGCGGGAGCTCGCCCCGCATCTGCCGGATCGCCTCGAGGAACGGCATGCTCTCGATGTCGCCGACAGTCCCGCCCACCTCGACAAGGCAGATCTCCGCATGCGTCCCGTCCGGGAACTCCTCTTCTGCCGCTTCCCGGATGCACTTCTTGATCTGGTCGGTGATATGGGGGATGATCTGCACGGTCTCGCCAAGGAAGTCGCCGCGGCGTTCCTTCTCGATCACGGTGCGGTACACCTTGCCCGTAGTGATATTGTGGGCAGCAGTCAGCTCGATGTCAAGGAACCGTTCGTAATTACCGAGATCGAGGTCCACCTCGCTCCCGTCCTTGAGCACAAAGACCTCGCCGTGCTGCGCCGGGTTCATGGTCCCGGCATCGATATTCAGGTACGGGTCGATCTTGACCGCGGTCACCCGGTATCCGCGGTTCTTCAGGATCCTTCCCACGGATGCCGCCGTGATACCCTTGCCCAGACCGCTCATCACACCGCCGGTAACAATGATGTATTTCACTCAAGATCTCCCCGATTGCTGTATATTTTACTCACAATCCGTATTAGTGTTATCTTACAGCGTCGGAAAATACGGATACACACGGGGGAACATGATGTCCTGCGACAGAGAGGGTGCCATTCTGGTAAAGATTCATGTATGGACACGCGAAAAACTGGTTATGCAATTTCGGTATATTCTGGCCACACTTGCTCTCCTCATCCTTGCCAGCTGCACCGTGGCACCGGTCATGGCAGGTACGGAGAACATCACGGACAATGCAACATCCTACTTCAACATTGCACAAATCGCGATCAGCACCGGCGATTATGCGAAGGCAGTCCAGTACTTCGACATGGCCCTTGCCGACAACACAACCATGATCAGCAAGAGCGACACGCTCATGTACGTTTACAAGGACAAGACAGCCGCCCTCACCGATCTCGGCAGGTACGAGGAGGCGCTTGCAACCGCCAATACGGGCCTTGCCAAGTACCCCAACAGCTCCGGGTTATGGAACAACAAGGGGTATGCCCTGTTCAAGGCAGGAAAATACAACGAGGCGGTTGATGCCTACAACCGTGCGGTTACCCTTGAGAAAGACTATGTGAAAGGCTGGATCAACAAGGGCATGGCCCTGAACGCAGCCGGGCGGTACGATGAGGCCATCACTGCGTTCAACACGGCACTCACCCTTGACCCTGAGAACAGCGATGCCACCACCGGACTTGCCGCAGCACAGAAAGGTGCCGCATCAGCCATACCCGTCACGACCATTATCCTTGTTGTCGTGGTGATCGTTGCAGCAGGGATCGCAGTCTGGTACGTGAAATTCCGCAAGCCCGCAACAAACGAGAAAGAACCGATGGATAAGAAGGCCACCAAGGAAAAGAGCAAGAATAAAAAATAATTTTTCCTGAAATTTTTTGTTTTTTTGAGTTATCCGTGTATGATTCCGGGTTATGGTTCCCGGGTTACCACAAACGCTGCGGATGTCCGCGAGAGCAGCGATCTTCCCTCGCCGTTCTCTGTCAACACTTCGCCTTCGCAGAAGGCCACCCGCCGCCCTTTCCTGATTATGCGCCCCTCGGCAAAGACCGTCCCCTCGCGGACACCTTTGATGAAACTGGTGGACTCCGAGATGGTGGCAATACCCTCGCCATCAGAAAGCCGGGTGTAGATCGCAAGCGCCATTGCCTCATCGGCAAGTGCAACGAGCATCCCCCCCTGGAGCCATCCCACGCCGTTATGCATGTCCGGGCGCACCTGCATCTTCAGGACTGCCCTGCCATCATCAGCGCTCACGACATCGATACCCATCTGGCAGAAAAAAGGATTGGCCGATCTCCCGTCTTTTTGTATCCGTTCACGGTAATTCATGTGTCTCACCATGAGGTTTTTCCGGAGGGGGGATTAAGATTGCCCCTTTTACCATTGCCAGTGGTCCCCGCGACCCTCCCCACGCTCCTTCATGACGTTACCCATCCTTAATAAGCCAAAACGTGCGACCTCTCATGCATGCAGGATACGGAGACAAAAGAGATGCTCGCCGACCTTGTCTGGCTGAATGCGGTGATTGCAACGGAACTGATCCAGATTACCGAGAACACCTCGGCAATCCTGCGGAAATCCGCCCCGCCGGCCAGCTGCCTGGTGGAACATGTGGCCCTGCGCGAAACTGCGCTCGCCATGGCAGAGAAATACAGGAAAGGCACCATGCTTGCCCAGCACCTCGGGAAGCACCAGTAACGTTATTGGCAATCTTTCCCAATCATTATGCAGATAACCCGCCGGCACCCGTGCTGCCCTGCGCATGACGACCTGCAGGGGCCGGCATATACACCATCAGGATACTCACCGCACCGAATACCATGACAACCGCCCCGGAACTTCCCTACAGCCTCGTGATCCCTGCCTATAACGAGGAGTCCCGGATCACCCCGCTCCTTGAGGGTATCGGCCGGTTTGACGGGGAACTCATCGTTGTCTGCGATGGGACTGACAGGACAGCCGAAGTGGTTGAGTCCATCGCTGCCCGGCGCCCGGATCTCATCATCCGCTGCCTCCGTTTCGATCACCGGCTCGGGAAAGGCGGGGGGGTCATTGCGGGTCTTCGTGCGGCACGGGCACCGCTGGTCGGGTACTTCGATGCCGATGGCTCAACGGGCATCGGCGAGATGCTCCGCCTTTTCTCCGCGGTCTCGTCCGCTGACGGGGCGATCGGATCGCGCTGGGTGCCCGGGTCAACACTCACGATACGGCAGGGATGGATGCGCCGGATGGAAAGCCGGATGTTCAACCTGATCATGAAGATCCTGTACGGGCTCCCCTACCACGACACCCAGTGCGGGGCCAAGGTCTTCCGGAAGACCGCTGTCGATGCCGTCCTGCCGGGCATGGTGTCGCGGGGCTTTGAATTCGATGTCGAACTTCTCTGGCGCCTCCGCTCCGCCGGGTTCACGGTAACCGAGGTTCCCATCGAGTGGCAGAACAAGGGGGACTCAAGGGTGAAGAAGCGGGACATGATCGGGATGCTCTCGGGACTGGTGAGCATCCGGTTCCGGCGGGGCCGTGCATGATCCCGATGACCGCGGAGGAGCAGAAGAAGGAGGCATTCCGGCTCTTCGAGGACGGGCGGTACCAGGAATCGCTGCTGGTCTGCAACCAGCTGCTGGAGGCCGGCCGCGACCCGGCGCTCGAAGTCCTGGCGGCAACCAATCTCTATTATACCGGCCGGCACGAGGACGCGGAAGTCTTCTTCCGCGATCTTGCCGTCCGTATGCCGGACTCTTCCTATGTCCACAGTTACCTGGCGAAGGTACTGGAAGCCCGGGGAGATGAGCGGGCGATCGCGGAGTTCGCCATGGCCGTCCACCTTGACCCGACGAACCAGGACGCTGTGCGGGGCTATGCCGAATATCTCCTTGCCCGTAAGGATTACCGGGGGGCGCTGCCGCTGCTCCGGCGCCTTGCCCGGCTTGCAGCAAAGCCTGACGATGTCAGGGACCTGATGCGGGCGCTCATCGGGATCGGGGCCGCGGACGAGGCGCTTGCCGCTCACAGCCGGTATTCGGGCGGGACGGGTATATCGCAGGAGTATATCGATGCCCTGCTCATGACCGGGCAGTACCCGTCCGCCGCAAGCGCAGCACTCTCTCTCTGGCACGAGACAAAGGATCCGGCAGTCCTCCGTAAACACCTTGCAGCACTCTCCGGGTATGACCTGCCGGGATCGCTGGAGGCCTACGCCTCCCGGGTAAACGACTGCCCGGACGGTGCAATCCTCTTTGATTACGTCCGCATCCTGCAATCCAGCGGCAGGACCGGGGAGGCGCTGGAAGTGGCAGGAAAACTCCTTGCACGCTGTCCCGGCAATCCCCGCTACCGTCTCATGGAATGCGACCTCCTTGCCGCCCGGGGGGACCCGGCCGGGGCACTGGCACGCTGCGAGAGGCTGGTGCAGGACGAACTTGCCACGAAGAACGACATGGAAACGCTCGGCCTTGCCATCGGCAGGTACCGGCAGGGTATCTCCAGGAACCTGCCTGCGGGAGAGGCGGAGCGCCGGTTCCTCGCGCTCGTCTCCGGTGACCTGAATGTTGTCAGCCTGCTGGAGACCGCACGGTTTTACGAGGACTCCGGCAACCTGGCCGAGGCGCGGTCCTGGTATTACCGGGCGTACCGGGCAGACTTCCTTGCCGGCGGGCCGGACTATGCCCTCTTCCTGACAAAGACCGGGGAAGACCGCGAGTGCGAGAAGGTGATGCTCTATATCCTTGCCAATGTGCGCAAAGGGGCAGACCTTGTGCGGGTGGCATCCATCATCGTGCAGGAGGACAGCCGGATGCGCACGATGAAGCGCCTGACCACCCAGCTGATAAAAAAACTGGAGGAGCGGAGGGATTCCTTAAGTACGGAAGGGCTCGAACTGCTGGCCATTGCTTTTTTCCTTGGGGCGTCCCATGCTCTGGAAGAGAACGATTACGCGGGCTGCAAGTACTTCTGCCTCTCGGGAATTGACGTGATACCGGCCCACACGCAGGCGATCCGGGCCGAAGATTTCCTCGCCATCCTGCAAAACTGCAAGGAGCAGTCCCTTGCCGATCGCCCGGTCATGCACGACCGGCCGGCACCGGAACGCCACGGTGCCGAATCCCCGGCACAGGCGATCATCGACCAGATGGGGCTTGACGGGCAGGAGGAGAAGATCGTCTCGTTCCTCCGGTCGCACCGGACAGCAAGCGAGATGGAGCTGCGCAAGCTGCTCGGGACCCGGAGGGTAACCGGGATCGTAAACCGGCTCGTGCAGAAGGCGGCATCGCAGGGCATCGCCCTGATCGGGAAGAAAGGCATGGGTGAAGACGGAGAGGTCTATGAATATACCGGATCCTGAACGGATGGCAACGAACCGGCTTCTGAGCATCAGCATCATCAACGCGCTCCGGAGAGGGACGGTTCCCGCCGGCGGGCTCGAACGGATCGCGGTCGGGCTTGACGTGGAAGAGAGCGTGATTGCAAAGCAGCTGGACTACGTGGCGCAGGGGGGGGCCGATCTCAAGTTCATCCGGGGGGAGTACGGGTGCGGCAAGACCTTCCTGGTTGCCCGGGCCCTCGAGATCGCGCGGAGCAAGGGATTCGTGACCGCCCATGTTGTCATCTCGCCACAAACGCCCCTGCATAAGCTCAAGGGCATCTACCAGCAGGTCTGTGCCAGCCTGAGGACGAGCGGGGAGGAACACGCCATGAAGGCGATCATGGATACCTGGCTGTTCGGTATCGAGGAACGCCTGCTCTCGGTCAGCGGTGACGATGCCAGCGTACGGGATGATGCGGCGCTCGAAGCCGCTACCGAGAAGGAGATCGAGGCGGCCCTCTCCGGGATATCCGAGATGAACTCGGCACTTGCCGCCACCCTGCGGACCTATTACCGGGCGAACAATGCCGGTGATTTTGCCATTGCACAGGCTGCCCTCGGATGGATCTCTGCCGAGCCCAACATAGGCCGGGATCTCAAGCAGAAGGCGGGAATCCGGGGGGACATCGATGATTCCATTGCATTCATCTTCCTCCGGGGCCTGGTCTCGATCATCCACGCGGCGGGGTACAGCGGCCTTGCGATCGCGATCGACGAGATGGAGACAACGCAGGGGCTCCAGCGGAACCAGCGGGAGAAGGGGTACCAGACACTCGTCCAGATCATCGATGCGGTGGACAGCGGCGGGATGCCCCGCTGTTACTTCCTCTTCACGGGAACGCCCGCTCTCTTCGAGGGCTCACGCGGGATCCGCTCCCTGCCCCCGCTCTATGACCGGATCAGCGTTGTGCAGGACGATGCGTTCCGGAACCCCCGCCAGCCGCAGATCATCCTCCCGAAGTTCGATACCGCAAAGCTCGAGCTTGTTGCCCTCAAGGTCGTGGATGTCTATGCCGGGGCTTACGGCGAGCCGGACCGGGAGCGGATCTCCCACCGGTTTATCCGGGCAATGATAAGGAAGATCACCACCCGCTTTGGCGGCCGGGTGGATATCATCCCGCGGATCTTCTTAAAAGAGTTCGTGGACATTCTCGATAAGTGCGAGCTGTACGAGGACTACAATCCGCACGATGCCTATGACTTTGACGCGGAGCACCTCAAAGGCGAACTCAAAAAAGAGGAAGAGGCCGTCATGGTGGTCACGTTCTGACCGGCCTTTCAGGTATGTCACTCTTTTACGTTATGGAAACCAACAACTCCGGCATGTGCATGAGACTGGCATGTCTGCTGGTAGCGGGAGCCCTGCTGCTCGTTGCCATGCCGGCATCCGCTGCCTCTCCCGATCCCGCCCTCACGATCAATGCCTCGCCGTCCACGGCACATATCGGGGATACGATCCTGTTGGACGGCACGGTCACCGGAATCAATACCATTGCCGTGTTCCTCTTCGTTACCGGTGATGGCCTTGACAAACGGGGCGTTGCGCTCGACAATCTCAATATCCCTGCCGGCCGGGGCATGTTCACCACGGCCCCGGTCAGGATCGCTGACGGCAGCTGGACCTATACCTGGGATACCTCCATCATTGTCGGGACGCTCAGGCCCGGCAACTATACGGTATATGTCGTGGGTTCACCGGTTGACCGCCAGAGGTTCATGGAGACAGAATACGCAACTGCCGAGATCACGTTCCTGCCCTCTGAGCGACCGGTTGCAGAGACGCCGCTCGATCCGGTCCTTTCGGTTGTTGCACTGGTCATTGTTGCCGGTGTCGGCCTGTGCCAGTTTTCATCACGGCGCCGCTGACTGCTGCAGAAGAGAATCCATTTTTTTAAAAGAATGTGCCCGGTGACCGGGATCTTCGCATTACCTGCGGGACTGCACGATCAGGGCCGGACAATGCAGGGGGGTCGGACACTTTATTTCAAATCCGTGAATGCCCGGGGACCTGAGGGAATGGTCGTCGTAATTTTTCCGATCTTTGGTGTCCTGTGAGCCGGCATGCATACAAAAAAAGTGGTCCGACCCCCCCCCAACCCCTCCGCATTTTTTCCTGAAAAAAGGTGTTTTTTACGCCGTGGATTACGTCCGACAGGATACATTGTCGGGGGAGGGGGTCGGAGGAGGAAATAGTGTCATGACGGCGTGACCATGGTGAGTGATCAGTACGGATTATACCATGCACGTAGGCACGTATTGTCCGGATTATTATGCCTGGAGATACCCGGTAAACATTGAAACTGAAGGACGGATCAAAGGTCCATGAGATTGTCAAAACTTCCGAAGGGATGATCGGGATCGATTAATCCCTCACGTTTTGAAAAGTTAAAAAATAGAATTTGACACCATGCACATTAGATTGTGCATTATAAAAAATCAGAGAGACCTTCTGACCTTCACCGACTGCGCATGGGCATGCAGGCCCTCGGCAGTGGCGATCGTCTCCACGATATCGCCAATGGACTCAAGGCCGTCGCGGTTGATCATCTCTACTGATGCCGTCTTGCAGAAGTGCGCCACGTCAAGGCCCGAGTACATCTTCGAGTACCCTGCCGTGGGCAGGACGTGGTTGGTGCCTACCGCATAATCCCCGCAGGCAACCGCTGAATATTTTCCCACAAAGATTGCCCCTGCGTTCCTGACCTTCGTGACCACGGTGAGCGGGTCGGCAACCTGGATCGACAGGTGCTCGGGTGCAACGACATCGGATGCCGCAATCGCCGCGTCCATATCCTTTACCACGACATACCCGGAGTTCTTCAGCGCCTCGAGAATGATCTCCTTTCTCGGGGCAACTGCTACCATCTGCTCAATCTCCTTACCTACCCTGGCCGGGAGAGCGGGATCGGTGGTGATCAGGATACAGGCAGCGTTCGGGTCGTGCTCGGCCTGTGCCAGAATGTCAGCGGCAACGACCTTCGGGTGGGCTGTGCTGTCAGCGATGATCCCGATCTCGCTCGGGCCTGCCGGGAAATCGATCTCAACCTGCTCGCGGAGCATCATCTTCGCGAGTGTCACGTAGACATTGCCCGGGCCTACGATCTTCTGCACCGGACGAATACTCTCCGTGCCCAGCGCCATTGCGGCAACTGCCTGGGCACCACCGGCGCTGTAGATCTCCGTGACTCCTGCAATATCGAGCGCGACAAGGGTCAGGGGCTTGATCGGCGGCGGGGAGCATGCACAGATCTCCTTTACACCCGCAACCTTTGCCGGCACCGCACACATCAGGGCAGACGACGGGTAGGCCGCCCTTCCCCCGGGCACGTAGATACCCACGCGGTTCAATGCCGTGGTCTTCATCCCGAGCACAACACCGGGTTCCATCTCCTCGAACCAGAGATCGCGGGGGCGCTGGCGTTCATGGAAGCGTTCGATACGGGCATGGGCTTCAATTAAGGCCTCCACGACCTGCGCATCGACATCATCATACGCAGCTTCGCGCTCTTCATCGGTGACAGCGACATGCTCAAGCGTGCAGTACTTCTTTGCAAGATCACGAAGCGCATCGTCTCCCTCGTTCTTCACCCTCCCGATGATCCCGGTCACGGTGCCGCGTGCATCCTCGAGGCTGGTCTTCCGTGCCGCGAGCCACGCATCGATCCCGACTGCCTTCCACATAGTGCGAATATCTTCGGCTGGAAAGATTGTTAAGGTTTCTACACCCCGTATTTTCGTCTGGCCCACACAAATGAATCCACCTGCGGGCTCCCGGTTTTTTATCTCCGGATGCGTACATGAGAAGTGATGGAACCAGACAAGTGTGAAAAACTGAAAAGTACCGAAGAACAGTCGCTCTTTGAGCGGGTCTTTGAATCGGCGCTCTGGAGCTCGCGCCTCATCGTCATTCTCGCGGTCATCTTTGGCATCTTCAGCGTTTTCCTCCTCTTCATTGCCGGATCTGCCGAGATCCTCGGGAGTTTTCGCGAAGCCGTTGTGCTCTCCTCGATGGAAGTCGATTATACGACCCTCCTCTCCGGGATCATCGGCGGGGTTGACCTGTACCTCATCGGCATGGTGCTCCTCATCTTCAGTTTCGGCATCTACGAACTCGCAATCTCCAAGATCGATGTTGCCCGGTGCTCCGAATCGTACCACTCCCTTCTTGAGATCGAGAATCTCGATGATCTCAAGAACAAGATCATCAAGGTCATCATCATGGTGCTGATCGTCAGTTTCTTCCAGCGCGTCCTGTCCATGAAGTTCACGTCATCCACGGACATGCTCTTCATGGCCGCATCCATAGGGGTCATCTGCATCGGGGTGTTCTTCCTCCAGAAACACAAGGTATGATGCCGGACATCAGGTCAACCCCTTTTTATCTTTATTGTATCATTCCCGCCGGATCCTGCCATAAGGGCTATTGCCAACCAGAGCGCACATGAGAAGAGGAACGTGGGATCATGGGCAGTCCTTACCTGAACAGCAATGAAACGATCGTCCTGTCAACGCACAACGTGGTCATCAACACCATTCCGGCCGAGGCGATCCTGACCAACCAGCGCCTCATCCTGGTTGATGCCCGCAATACCCAGCTGCGGCCGCAGGACATCCCTTTCACTGCACTGGAGACCATCACCATCGGGGATAATACCGCGATGGACCCGGTCCTCTCCCTCTCGATTGTCCTTCGGGACGAGAGCCGGCATACGCTGGGCATCACCTTTCCCCAGGGACCCAAGGCAAAACGGGTGGGCGAGCGTGACGAGTGGGCAACACGACTCAAGGAGGCCAGTGTCGGGGCACAGCAGGAGGATGGGGTGAAACCTGCCGATCTCGAACCCCCCTGGGTTGCAGGGGATCTGCCGGAGGACGGGGAAAAACCTGCCGACGATAAGGAGGCACGTGAGGAGAAGTACTACAACCCGCCGCTGATGCCAAGAAAACCCCGGGCCGCACCGGTAAAAGGGAACCGCATGATCGTTGCGGCGGGTCTTGTCATCATCCTCATCATCGCAGCCGTTATCGGCATCTGGTTCTATGCCCCGCCATCCACGTGGAGCAGCGGGGCAGCACCCGTTCCCACAGTAACTGCCACCCCGCCCGTGACCGCAGTTATCACGGAAACACCCGTTGTAACGGAAGTGCCCACTACACAGCCAACCGAAACCCCGACACCAGCACAGGTTGTGACCGCCGCCACAACCCCTGTCCCGCAGGTCCTCATTCCGGAGACCGGTGTATGGGTCAGGATCGAGTATACCGGGAATTATACTGCATCGATCGGGACATCGGGCGCCATGCGGGAGATCTCCGGTTCCGGCACGCAGGTGTACCAGGTACCGGCCAAGGATATTATCGTTGATGCCTCGGTTGACAAACTTGATGACTCCGGCACGCTGCTCACCGTCTCGATCTACAGTAACGGGAAACTTGTCAACAGCGGCACAACGACAAGTCCTCATGCGACCCTGGATGTTCACGCAGACCTGCGGACACCGGCACCCACGCCAACGGTCACGAAAATAGTTGTCACGGCAGCATCGAAATCCGGTTGAACTACCAAAAAACGTTCAGTCCCGTTCAGCCATGACAGTGGCATACGGTACAGGTGTCGGGGATCTCCCGGGGACTGCCCTCCCATTCCTTTTTTCCTGAACAGAGGACTATGACCCGGTCGCCGATCTCCTGGCTGTCGGCAACGCGGTGCGTAACGACAATACAGGGAATCTGCATCTTCGTCACAATCGTCCGGGTCAGCTCTTTTACCCCGATCGTGCTCTCAACATCAAGAGATGAAAAGGGTTCGTCCATCATCAGGAGCGCCGGGCGTATCGCGATCGCCCGCGCCAGGGCTGTCCGCTGCTTCTGGCCCCCGGACAGGTTGGCCGCCCTGACATCCGCAAGATCCCCAAGGTGCATCATATCCATCAGCTGTCCGACCCGCTCTGAAATCTCCGTACGGGGCAATCCCCGGGCCCGCAGGCCGTATGCGATGTTCTCGCTCACGGAAAGGTGGGGAAAGGCGGCTGCGTTCTGGAAGACATACCCGATCCGGCGGTCTTCCATGGGGAGAGAGAGCCCGTCTGCATGATCAGAGAGCAGGGTACCATTGAGCCGTACCCTGCCGGTATCCGGGACGAGGAGACCGGCGATGATGTTGAGCGTGGTGGATTTCCCCGACCCGTTATTGCCCATGAGTGCGAGAATCTCGCCATCGCGAACCTGGAACGAGAGATCCATGGTGAAGTCACGCAGCTTTTTGGTAAATGCTGCCTCAAGCATGCGGCACCTCTTTCCGGGTGACGAGCCGGACGGTGATCATGATGATAAAGGAGATAATCACGAGCAGGATGGATATAGTCAGCCCCAGATTGAAATTGCTCTCCATTCCCACATATACGGCAAGGGGCATGGTCTGGGTCACCCCGGGAAGGTTGCCGGCGAACATGATCGTGGCGCCGAACTCACCCAGGGCCCGGCCGAAGGTCATGACCGCACCGGAGATCAGTCCCCCCGCAGTAAGGGGGAGGGTAATCGTCAGGAATGTCCTGGTACGGGAGGCACCGAGGGTCCGGGCAGTATACTCGTAACTCTGGTCGAACTGCTCGAAGAGGGATTTTGCCTGCCGCAGGTAGAAGGGGGAGGCGACAAAGATCTGGGCCATGATGACCGCGAGCGTTGTGAAGGCGATCGAGATTCCCATCATGTTGAAATATCGCCCGATCAGTCCCATCCTGCCATAGAGCACAAGCAGGGCGAACCCGGCAACAGCCGGCGGCAGGACAAGCGGGAGATCGATCAGAGTATCGACCACGACCTTGCCCGGGTAGGTGGTGCGGGCGTGCACGTAGGCAAACGGAGTCCCGACGAGGAGAACGATCACAAGCGAGATGACCGAGGTTGTCATGCTCAGCCAGAGTGCACTGATCACGAGGGGATCCGACAGCGAAGATAGGAATAATTCCGGGGTTGTACGGAAGAAGAGGGCGACCACCGGTAATGCAAGATACAGGGTTACGAGAAGGATGAGCAGACCTGCAGCACTGTACGAGAGGATACGCCGGTATTTTTCGGGAATATTTCCTGCGATTCTCATAAGGAATGCCCGTATCGGGCCGGTTATTCAATAAAGAATGAATGATTGCCGGATATAAAAACAAAAAGGATTAGGTGGAGATTGGCCTGAAGCCGTAATCCTTGAGGTCCTGCTGGCCAGCGGCGGAGAGCATGAAGTTTTCGAAGTCGGCTGCTGCACCCTTGCTGGTGGATCCCGTCATAACACCGATCGTGTAGGTCTGGAGATAGTTGACCGCCTTGGGAATCGAGATGGACACATACTTATCGCTGCCAGCGATATAGGTTGACTCATAGACGAATCCTGCATCAACTTCACCAAGCTCGACTTTGCTTGCAACTGCCGGTTCGGATGTTTCATAAGTGACCACATTGCTGTATACAGAAGTATTCCACTCCTTGCCATATCCTGTTGCCTTTGCCAGGTTTGCCATGACTCCCGTTGTTGCAGTACCAACCGGGACGCTCTTATCAGCCATCGCGATCTTCATACCGGGTTTTGCAAGATCGGTGAGCGACTGGATGTTGGCAGGGTTGTTCTTGGGCAGGATCACAATCACGTAGTTCGAGGTGAGAGGCTTGACCGTTGCATTCATCAGGTATCCTCCACCCTTGAGCTCGTTGGTGTAAGAATTGCTAGCCGAGATGAAAACATCGGCATAGGCACCGTTCGTTACCTGGGTCTTTAAGGCCTGGGTGCCTGCAAGGTTGAAGACAACCTTGTGGCCGGGATACATCTTCTCGAAATCAGTTGCGAGTTTCGGGGAAACTCCCGAAAGGGATGCTGCGGTGTATGCTACAACATTGCCTTCTGAATACGTGTACACCGGTGCTGGCGTGCTCGTGGTTGCAACTGCGGCTGTGGTTGTCACCGGAACTGCGGTAGTTGCAACCGCGACTGGGGACGCAACCGTGGTTGTGACCGGGATGGCTTCGGAAGTGGGGACAACCGGTGCTGCGGTGGCAACCGGGGTTACCGCCGACGGGGTTGTACTGGAAGTGCAGCCTGCAAACAGTGCTGAGACAAACAGCAGTGCACAGACGATACTGATCGTGATGAGAGTACGTGGTTCGGATCTCTTTTCCATGGTAATCAATCCTATTCCCTTCTGGTTAGGTGCTGATCGGGTAAAACTATTGCCTTTTATTTTTGAATATGTTAAGTAATATTAATGCATTGCTGACGTCTTCCGACAAATATCTCCTGATTATTCACGAATGAAGAAAAGGAGCCAGATTGCCGCGGATTATCCTGGTCTGATCGAAAGGGTCATATCACCATGGGTAATTTTGTAAAATAATAATAATTTACATTGAGGAAAAGTTAAACAAAAAATATTATATGCATGTAGTTCTTATTATTCTGTTGTCCATTTGGCTACACGCACCAGACGGACACATGCACACACAACAATACCATACATACCTAACAGGAGTAGAAGGACACAATCAGCACACCAGTCAATCATGATCAGGGAACCGCGTCGACTCCGCCGGATTGAATGACCGGATCGGGTCACCCGGGTTCTTCCCGTGCGCAGGTATCTGCATCCGGGCACCATAGTTTTTCAGGGTACGACGATCTCCCCGGGGCTGGGAACCGGGGACCTCTTCATCTCTTCTGGTTTTAATGGTTCATTTCCCGATCGATGTTCCCTGTTCAGATGCGGCCGTGACAGGAAACCGGGATTTCATCTAAAAAGCATATCTGCCCGGACAACCAAAATGAGATGATACTGAGGAATCATGAGCGCTCCGTACCTGAACCGCGGTGAATCCATCATCCTGACCACCCACCGGATGAGTGTTGATGCCGTTGAGTACGACGCGATCCTGACCACCGGTCGTCTCATCCTCATGGACAGCCGGTATACCCGGTTCGAGCCCCTCACGATCCCCCTGCCCCGGATCATAACGGTGAAAGGCGGAAAAACACCGACCGGCGATCCTGCAATCATCCTGATACTGGAAGAACCCGGTACGCATAAGGAACCTGAGACGGTGAGCCTGGTTTTCCTGCAGGAACAGGGAGAACAGAGAAAGGATGAGCGGCAGGCCTGGGTAAAGAAACTGATAGAACTGGCCATCACGGCACGCGAACAGGCCGTGAGAACCACCGCAGCCCCTGCCCGGAAAAAGACCGGAATGCAGCCTTCAGTCCGGCGTTTTGAAGCCCCGGAGACACCCCGCCCCCGCATTGTCGTGATGGAGCCGGTGACCCCCATGCCGAAACCCGTGGAGGTTGTGGAAGACCCGGATTCGCCCGGCTTCTCCATGCATGACCTGCCGCCACCTGTACCGGGAGAAGAGGAACCAGATGAGGTGGAGGCTGATGATGACCGGGATCTTCCGGAGGGTGGGGACACGGAGTCCGTGCAGGACAAAGAGCCGGATGAAGTCATGGATACCCTGACAGAACAGCCGGTGCCTGAGGCTGTGCCGGAGATCGTGCCGGTCCCTGTGGACAATACCCTTCCCGAACCTGCTGTTGTTGTCCCTGCCGGGGAGACCGTGGCCCTGCCGGAACAGGACGAGACCCCGCTGCCCATACCCGCAATTCCCGCCGCATCCCTGGCCAGTAGTATCAGCGCTGCCCTTGACGCTCTCAGGCCAAAACCCGTTCCACCGGAACAAGAGGTTACGGATACACCGTCACTCCCGGAACCAGATCAGCCCGTAACGACATTGCCGGGAGAATCACCGGAGCCCGAAGATATTCCGGTACCGGAACAACCAGCAGAGACGAATCCGCAGGAGCCACCGGCAGGGAATGTCCCTGAAGAGGAAACCACCCCTCCGGAACCTGTCCCGGTGCCTGAAGTAATCCGGGTGGACGATACACCATCCGTGACCGCAGAGCACCCTTCAGACCCGATCCCGTTACCGGAGGTTCCCACTCAGGAACGGAGAAGAATACCGCTCCTCCCGGTGGCGATCCTCGTCCTTGTTGCCATAGGCATAGTGTTTGGCGCGATCCTGTTTGCGTCACACACGTTACCAACTGATACCGGGAGCCAGGTTGTAACCCCAGCACCCACGGTTATGCAGGTTTCACCCCCGGTGTCCGTGCCCCATGAGGGGGTGCGGGTGAACGTGATCTATCCCTATGATTATTTCGGTACCGTCGGGAACCCGGAACGCCTCCACCATGTATCAGGGACCGGCAACCAGACGTTCCCGGTTCTTATGACCTCCGACATAATCCAGGCAACCATCCAGAAACAGGACAATTCCATTGAGTCGCTGACCATCGAACTTTATAACAACAGTACGCTCGTCTCTACGAAAACCGTGACAGCCCCCATGGGCGAGGCCAGCATCCTCATCGATATGAAAACAGGCAGGTCACCGGGCATGACCGTGGACACGCCATCTGCGGACAACAGTACTCTTCTCGGGAACGGTTCGCTCATCTATTACTGATCTGCTGAAAGCCGTCGTGTATCTGATGTCACAACACCATCCTTAATATCCCGACTCTCCTCAGTACTGGTAGATGCAGCACGAGTTTGGCATTCACATGAAAGGCGGTGTCATCACCGAACGGAATCCTGACTTATCCACCGTCCGGATCCGTGCCCCGGCCGGTGTTCTCACGATAGAGCAGTTGCGGGGCATCGCGCAGGTCGCAAAGAAATACGGGACCGGTGTGGTCCACTGCACCACCCGACAGACCATCGAGATCCCCCATGTCAATCCCAAGTCACTCAAGAGAGTTGCACTGCGGCTCGAGAAGAACGGGACGCCCATCGGGTCCGAGAAGGACGAGGTCGTCAACATCATCTCCTGCCCCGGGACCGAGCGGTGCAAATTCGCCAATATCGATACAATCGGCCTTGCAAAAAAGATCGACGCGAAGCTCTTCGGCAAGCAGATGCCGGTCAAGATGCGCATCGGTCTCTCGGGGTGCCCGAATGCCTGCGTGAGCCCCATGCTCAACGAGATCGGCATCATCGGGCGGATCAAGCCGATCCGCACCGAAGGTCTCTGTACCGGCTGCGGCATGTGCGTTCACTACTGCAAGGAGAGCGCGATCCGGATCCGGAACGGCATCTCGGAACTGGACGATGAGAAGTGCGTGCAGTGCGGAACCTGTGTCAAATCCTGCTCGTTCAACCTGCTCAAAGAGGCACACACCCACTATCTCATCACGGTCGGAGGACGACGGGGAAGGCACCCGAAGATCGGCAGGGAACTCCTGACGGTCGAGACCGAGGAACAGGTACTCTTTGTGATCGACAGGATCATTGACTGGGTATACCGCCGGGCATGGAGCGGCAGGCTCCTCTCGGAACAGATGGATGAACTCCATTTCGGGAAGTTCCGCGAGGAGATCGTAAAGCAGGTGCCGGAAGCGGAGTTGGTTGCCGCAAAGAAGAAATGAACGGTTTTTTATTGAGTTCCTTCTTTTTTCCCGATGCCTGAAATCACAGCATCATACTACCCGGTTTTTACCGGCGGACACACCCTGATATGATGTACCGCCCCGGTTTCCATCCGGATTTTCCTCATAAATCGCAGCGCTGAAAAGAGATATTGGTGGATCCGGATGGATCCACCGGCGTGTGTTTGTGTGTATGTGTTACGGTGATGAGATCTTTTTGTAAAGATTGGCGTAAATCACTACGCCTTTCTTCTTCTTGTGACGCTCGCCCATGTCACCGATGAAATGCGAGAAGGTCGCCTTAATGCCGTCAATTTCGAGCTCGACTTCGCCGGCAGGCTTGAATCCGGGCATCATGGTGTCGATGGAACCGAAGATGATAATCTGACCATCGACCATCTGGCCGCCAACCTTGCTGGTAGCATTGCCCTTGACAGTGACCTTGCCACCTTCAGCGTGTGTACAAAGGTGGACATCGACATTGCCATTGATAACCATCTCGCCACCGGTCATGAACATACCGACATCTGATCCGGCATTGCCCTTGACAAGGATCTTGCCTCCGGACATGCCCCGCCAGTCGCCACGATAGGCTGCTCCAAGGTAGTTGCCGGCATTGCCCTCAATGATCAGCTCTCCCCCCTTCATCGCAGTGGCGGCAAACGCCGCAACGTCACCTTTCGCGAGGATCTTTCCGCCGGTCATCCAGGCCCCGACATAGAGGTCGGCGCTGCCCTCAATGACAAGTTCCCCGGCGCTCATCTTGAAGCCAAGGTACTTGACCTTCTTCACATCGCCCCTGACAACGATCTTCGTGTCAGCTGCGGTTGCACCCGCGTTGCCGCTCACGTCAAAGTACTTGCCGAGCGTAGAGGTGGTGTTGCCCTCGTGAACGGAGAGTTCGGCGATCTGTGCCGCAGTCTTGCCTGCAAATGCATCGGGGGAGATATTGTCTGCCTCGAGATACAGTGCAGGTGCGTTTTTTACAGTAATGGTAACGGTTTCCATCTCTCTCACCTACACCTGGGTTGCATCGACTTCAAGCGCGTACGGGTTCGGGACAAAGTTGTGCCCGAGCGCTTCGTAGTTGTTCTGCGTCATGCTGTAGTACTTCACGAACTTCTCGCTGATGTCGCGTGCAACCTGTGCATTCTCCTTCACCTTGACATCGACCCAGAGGGTGCGCTTGTTGCCGTTGCTGACAATCTCGCCATTGCTGACGACCTGCACACCGCTCTTGAAGACGGCTGCACAGCGGCTGAACGCCTTCTCGATGTCGTCGGGGTTTGCAACCGGCTTGTCCGGGTTGAAGTTGTAGACTGCCACATCCGCTTCCATGCCGGGCTTCAGGCCACCGCAGAGTGCGGTGAGGCCGAGGGACTTTGCCGGGCCGGCACGGGTCATCTGGGCAAGCTCGTAGAGCGAGATCTCCCTGTCGAGCGAACCGATGCTGGTCTGCGAAAGGACCTTGTCCTTGTGTTTGAAGGCGTTGATCTGCGTTTCCCGGGCTTTTTCGCTCATGAGCCACTTGAAGACGCGGGGGTACCGGGTGAACGGTCCTGCGTTCGGGTGGTCGGTGGTGATGAAGCAGCGCATCGGGTCCTTCATCATTAAGGGGATCTCAAGGCCGATGGCCCACTGGATCGCACAGACCGAGATGTTCGGGCTGTAGATGTAGGGCACGACACCGGCTGCGGTCTCGAGTTCCACATCGACATTCGCCCACTTCAGGTGGTTGAGACCGGTGAGGTGGTGCTCGAACGGGCCGTCAGCGGTCATCGTTGTGGTCTCATCGAGGGTAACGTTCCCGGTATCGATGGTGATGTTCTTTGCCTTGTTCACGTAGTCAGTGACTTCCTTGGCGCCGGACTCAAAGTCTCCCCAGTTGGTTCCCTTGTAGGAGTGGAACTGGGTGTGGGTCAGGTGCAGGACCTGTTCGCGGCCGAACTTGTTCTTTGCCTTGAAACCCTCTGCAAGCTTCATGGTGTCAAGGGTGGTCTCGTAACATCCCGGGTTCCCGAGGTTGTTCGGGTGGATGTGCATGGAATGCGGGAGGCCGAGGTATTCGTTTGCCTCGATTAAGCCCCTGACGATCTCTGCGGGGGTGATGTCGAAGTACGGGACCGGGTCGTTGACGGAGAGACAGTTCAGTCCCCATGCCCATGCCTCGGTGCCGCCGGGATTGACGACCTTGATGGCATACCCCTTTGTCACGCGGAGGAGCCAGGCAATGTAGGCTGCTGCGTTCTCGATCTCGTGGTTCTTGAGGTACTCAAGGACGAACCAGTTGTTGCCGAAGACCGGGAATGCGCCCTCATCGATGATGGGGGTGTCGCGGATCTCTTCGTGGGTATGGCGTGAGAAGAGCGGGGGCATCGCGGCTTCCATCGCGGTGGTGTAACCCATCTTCGCATACTCGTAGCCGGTCTTGAACGTGGTCGGGATCGAGGCCCCACTGCCCATCCGTTCCATGCCATGGGTCGCCGTGCAGCTGAAGAGCTTGTCCTCGGGCCGGTAGATGCGGCCAAGGTTGACCTTGGGCCCTGCTATGTGGGCATGGATCTCTACGGCGCCTGCCATGACGGTCTTGTCCTTGGCATCGATGACCTTTGCACCGGAACCGACCTTGTCGACAATCTTGCCGTCTTTAATGGCGATATCCTTCTTATCACCCTTGATGCCCTGGACCGGGTCAAAGACGTGGCCGTTCTTGATGATATATTCTGACATGATTACGCTACCCCCTTGAGCTGTTTAAGGCGGTCACGGACTTTGATGAGGAACTCCTCATCGGTGAGCATTCCCTCGGGCGATTCAACGACCTTGCGGCAGTCGATCGGGACATTGTCCATACGATAGCAGTTGCCACCGCATTCAACACCGTTAAAGGCGACCGGGACATGGAGCTTCGAGACACCGGACGTGGGGGTCAGGTGCGGATCCACGCAGACTGAAGGGACCGCGGCAATGTGTTGTACGGCACTGATCGGGAAGTGTGCTCCCGGGTCGCTGCCGATGGTGAACATAGCGTCGATCTCTCCGCGGGTCAGGAGGTCGATGGTGCTCGTATCGCCCGGATTGTAGCGGGCAAAGCCACGGGTGAGATCGACGGCGTAGGGGAACCCGAACTGCCACGCAAAGACTTCTCCGGAGCCGGTCACGTTATAGTGGCCCCGCATCGGCATGATCGAGAATTTCGTGTGCTCGTTGAGATCCTTGGTCAGTGCGATTGCCTCATCGATATTGTGGTTCTTGCCGAGTGACTGGGTTACTCCCATACCGAAGAAGATGATACCGAACCTGCCGCTCTTTAAGATATCCGCAGTCTCACGGATCTTCTCGCTGGGGATTCCTGCAACTACGTCAGGGAGCCACTCGCCCTTGAGGGCAACACGGAGTGCATTCAGGAGTTCGTAATCCTTGCCCTGCTCTATCTGGAGGTGGACATCGGCCATCCGGGCGGTGTCGGTGATACGGGGGTCAACGACAAGCAGCTTGCGGCTCATCTGTCCCTTGCCGGTGAAGAAACCGCGGGGGAAGATGGAGTACCGGGACATGTGCCGGGGGTGGGCGTGGGCCGGGTTGCAGCCCCAGAAGATAACACGATCCGCACGGTTCTTGATTTCCCCCAGCGTGCATGACGGAAGACCGGCATCCTGGATTGCAATCAGGGAGGTGCCGTGGCAGGTGGCTGCGGTATTGTCACAGCAGGACCGGCTTATTTCAGCAATCTCGTTACCCACGCTCTGGGCCTCGCAGTTGGTGGAGGACCAGCCAAACATGAGCGGCTTCTTTGCCTTTGCGAGCATCTGGGCAGAGTACTCGACTGCCTCGTCATAGGAGATCTCCTTCCACGAGCCGTCTTCCTGGTGCATCCTCGGGAGGGTGACACGGTCCGGGGACTGCGAGTGCAGGAACTTTTCGGTGCCGATGACGCAGGAATTGTAGACTTCAAGGAGCTTCTTGCCGTCATCCGATACAACAACCTCAAGGTCATCGCAGAGCGTTCCGCAGAACGGGCAGATCACATCGGTTATCGTCTTGGTCATGCTGTTTTCACCCCGCAGAGTTTCTGGACAAGTTCAATGCCCAGGAGAATCGGTTCGTTCATGGCAACTTCCACAGTAACCGGAACGCCCTTGAAGGTCGGCATGCCGGTCGAGTAGGTGTTGGGGTCGATGATCGCGTTTGCCCACGGGCCCATCGGGATAAAACCAAGGCCCGGGTGGGGTCCCTGGGTGGTCTCGATTGCCTTGACGACAACGCTCCCGTATTTACTCGTGACCCGGACGTTGGTGTTCTTCCATGCGCCGAGTTTCTTTAAGTCGGATTCGTCCATCTCAATAATGCCGGCGGCGGTGCGGTAGAGGGGCTTCTCTTTGCCGCCTTCGATCGCTACGCCCTGCTGGATGGTGCGTCCCGAGATGAGGTTTAAGCTGATGTTCTTTGTCATGGTACTCCTCATAAAAACGTCTGAACAGTCATCAGGTTGCTTTAAGCCCCTGATTCAGGCCTCCGTCGGGATCATTTCTCCCCTGCCGGAGAGGCGGATCACATCATAGGGGCAGGCATTGACACAGACACCACAGCCTGCACAGAGTTCCGCTTTCACATCAAGATGAACGGACTTCCCGTTCCTGACGGCGTAGATCTTCTCCTTTGTCGCCGGCTCCACGGTATATAGCTCAAGGGCATCAACCGGGCATGCGATGACGCAGTTGCCACAACCGGTGCATCGCTCCATGTTTACATGTACTGAAAACGCCATGCGCATCACACACACATTGTCGTCGATAGATCCAATGTTGTAG
This sequence comes from Methanoregula sp., assembly GCF_028679125.1. GTDB lineage: Archaea > Halobacteriota > Methanomicrobia > Methanomicrobiales > Methanospirillaceae > Methanoregula. The sequence goes on from NZ_JAJRCG010000006.1 coordinate 127,143, forward strand.
AACAAGTTAATTAAAGATATCTGAAATTACAACGAGGTAACCATGCGTAGTTAACTCGATAAAAAAAGTTTGAATAAAACAGTGTACTTTATGGAAATTCCTGCCCGTTTTCATGTGGATTCCGGGGGAATCCAGCTTTCATCCGGGTTCCGATTTCATAATAACGTGCAAAATGCACAATTCCAATATATAATGATTTACTTCCTGCCATCACCTGTTTTCACGATCATCAATGGGTTCTCCCGTGCACGCACTCTGCGCGGAAACTATTGAACCGGATTGCATAATCGGGACGGGTAGTTCAGAGATCCCGATTCCCACAATTCCCGTTATGAGATACGAAACGCCAACTGCATAAAAAAGGGGATGCAACCGTCCGTTCAGGAAACGGTTCTCCGGGTACCGGTCTCTGATGTGTCGTACCCACCAAGACGGTCAAGGATGGCTTTGAATGCAGGTGACCGTATCGCTGCAACCAGTGCCTGGATCCGCGGGTCATCTGCATGCTCCCTACGGATAGCGAGCTCGTACCGTTCCTGAGCCATGGGAACGAATGCCAGTCCGAGTGCCTTTGCTGCACTGTACACACAGAGACCGGCTTCCGCTTCCCCGCTCTTCACCGCCAGGGCCACCGCAATGTGGGTAGTCACTTCGCGGTCATAGCCCGGGAGGGATGATGGATCGATCCCTGCTTTTTTCAACTCGTAATCGAGGAGCATCCTCGTGCCGGAGCCTTTCTGGCGGTTGATGAATGTCCTCCCCTGCATCCCGGCAAACGTGAGCCCGGTGCGGGAGACAACACCCTGCTGCCGCCCGGCAACACAGATGAGATCAACGGGCGTCCGGGGCAGGTACTTCTGCAGGTAGTGCGTGTTGTAGCTCCCGTCATCGGAGAGCAGGTGGGTGGGGGCTGCGTGACACTCGTCCTTTTTCAGGGCAAGGATCCCGCCCATGCTCCCGACATGGGTGGAGATGAGGGATACACCGGACGGGCGGAGGAGATCGGCGAGATAATCCAGGACCGGGTCGTGGCTGCCGGTAACCAGCAGGGCCCCTTTTGCATCCTGCACCGGCACCATGAGCCTGGCGTCAACCTCATCACCGGCATTGAACCCTTCTGACTGGCGGGGGACCCGGATATACGCATTCGCCCGGACTGCACTCATCTGGACACCGGCACCCTTGGATTGCGGGGAGACGATCCAGTGTCCCCCGACGTTCCCAAGCGCACAGAGCACGAACTCATCCGAACCGATCTCCTTTGCAAGTGCAGAAGTGATAACGGCTCTGATGATCTCAGGGTCCGGGACAGCAAGACCATAGGTTTTCAGGAACGGGAGCACGATCTCGCGGATGACGGTCAGGGCAGAGAGGGGGTACCCCGGGAGTCCTACGACCGGTTTTCCCCCGATCCGACCGATGATGACCGGTTTTCCCGGCTTGGTGGCAACACCGTGGACGAGCACCGTACCCAGTCCCGCGATGACATCGGCCGTGTAATCCTTTGTTCCTGCTGACGAACCTGCCGAGACGATGACGATATCGTTCTCGTGTGCTGCTTTTGCGAGAGCCTCCCGGATCACCTCAGGCCGATCCTCGACAAAAGGATACCGTGTGCACGTTGCCCCGGCATCTTCGAGCATGGCTTTAGCCATCAGGGTGTTGCTCTCGACAACCTGTCCGGGAGCAGGGCGGGTTCCTGCCGGGACCAGCTCGCTCCCCGTGGGGATGAGCCCGATACGGACCGTGATCACATCGAGCCGGGTGAGTCCGTAGGTTGCAAGGGCACCGATCTCGTGGGGACGGATACGGTGCCGGGAAGACATCACCATCTCGGACTCGGCAAGATCCTCTCCTGCCGGGCGGACATGCTGCCACGGGCTTGCAGCCTTCCGGATCGTATACCTGCCATCCTCCTCCCAGACATCCTCGATCATGATGACAGCATCGTATCCCGGGGGCACGACATTACCGGTATTCACCCTCACTGCACGGGGCAGGGTCACAGGACGCTGATCGGAAGCTCCCTTTGTCTCTGCGCTCACGACCGCAATACCGTCCATGGCCGCAAGATGGATCTCCGGCACCGAAAAGCGGGCAAAGATCGGACCTGCGGTGATCCGGCCTGCAGCTTCCTCCAGCGGTACCTGCATGACGGAGGGTGTGCAGGGGAACTCGCGGGCAAGGAGGGCCATGGCCTCGTCAAGGGGTATAACAGAGAGGTAACGCGTCACCATGAAAAACCTCCCTCCCGTGTGCGCCTGGCTGCGATCCTGGCAGGCCCGCCATGAGAGATATGCAGGATGGTGATATTCCCTGTCATAGTTCCTTCCCGGTAATTCCACCCTACGCAGAACGGGGTCATATTCGCACAGAGCCGCTCAATCATCCGGTTGCCCATGAGTCTTCGTACACTCTTTGTCTTCTCATCAGGTAAACGCCTTATGGATCGCACAGGCTGGCAGGTGATGCTTCTTTCCGGATGTTACCGTATGTCCGCAGGAAACCTGCATGGTCTCCCGCAGGATAACGACGGAGCACGTAACAATATAACAAGACGTATGTAGGAAAAAGATCAGAAAAAATAACCATGGCGGAAAAACCAACGTGCGAACACTGTGGTAAGGATGCTATCGGGTTCCAGTCAATGGAAGGTGGTTTTGAATATGTCTGCAAGGATCATGCCGACAGTCTCCTTCTTGCACTCAAACCCGGCGAAAAGAAGACCTACGGGGTCTGTTATCTCGAACGATATACCTGATAATTTCCCTGAAATGATCTGCTGATCCGGTTTCCGGCCAGACCCGCAGAACCAAACAGATGTATCTGCAAAAGATACCAAGGTATCATAACAATGGCAGAAAAACCAAAGTGTGAACGCTGCGGCAAGGATGCTATCGGTCGCCAGTCATTAGGGTTCTGTGTATCCTATGTCTGCCAGGATCATGCCGACAGCGCCCTTCTTGCACTCAAGCCTGGGGAAACGCAGGCCTATGAATACTGTTATCTCGAACGGTTCGATACAACCGATCACTGATTTTTCCTGCTTGATATGGGAGGCGGATTCCCCGTACCCATACAGGCACTGATAGCTGCTCATCGAAAACGGGTTGGGCTTAAAAAGGATTTATTCTGGCAGGGGGAGGCGATTCCCCTGCGATGCGGTCAATCAAGAATGTGTGATTGACGAAAAAAATTAGTGTCCTTTGACCGGGTTGAACACGTTCTCGTAGATCATGTCGCTGCCGGTATTGTGGAGCCGTGCACGCTCTTCCTTCTCCTCGACGTACGCCATGAGCGGGAGCTCCATGGAAACACCGGGCACGTGACCGAACATCTTCTCGAGTTCGACCTGCTGGGCATGCATGAAGAGCGCGTTTGGGATCTCTGCCGGGCAGAGTTCCTGGCACTGACCGCAGTTGACACAGGAGTCCGCAATGTGGGCGAACCGGATCAGGTGGAACATGAAGTTCGGCGGAAGTTCACCGGGCTTGACATAGGCCGGGTTCTTGGTGGTGCAGTCCACGCAGTAACAGATCGGGCAGGCCTCGATACAGGAGTAACACTTGATGCAGCGGGAAGTCTCGCTCATGATCTTCTTGAGCCGGTCCTTACCCTCTCCGAGTGCCTCGAAGTCCTTCTTGCGCCACTTCTCGCCGAGCTTGAGCATAGCGCCCTCGACCTTTCCGCGGATCTCAAGACCCTTGGGGTTGGCAGCCTCGGTGAGAACGAGCCCTTTCTTGACAGCACCATCGAGAAGCTTTGCACCCTTCTCGGAGCAGACCTCGATGAAGGTTGCCTTGCCGGCCTTATCGCCGATGACACCCCAGTTCCCGCAGGCAAGATCTGCCTGCCGGGGGATCTTCATCTTGCAGCGGCGGCAGTTGGACCTGCGCCCATAGCCGGCTTCCTCAAGTTCATCGATGGAGATGCCCTTGTGGCCTCCTTCGTACTCGATGATGAACTGGCCCTTGTCGATCTCTTCCTTGTGCACGACATTGGGATCAACGCCGAACTTGTCGGCGATCATCTTCCGGGCAAGGACCGGGCTTACCGACCCTCCGCAGTTGACACCGATCAGGATGACATTGTCGAGATTGATCTGCTTGCGCTTGGCAAGTTCATAGAATGCCATTGCATCGCAGCCCTTGACCGTGACACCTATCTTCATGTCCGCGGCTCCGTCCATGTACTTCTTGAGGAGTTTTGGGAGGAGCAGGGTACCGCAGTGGAGAGAGCCGGCAGTCCGGGCAAGGTCGTTGGGATCAGATATCAGGACCGGCTGTGCATCGTAGAGGTCGGTTCCCTTGGTGATTGCGAGGACTGCGTCGACAGCCTTGGACTCAAGGGCGAATTTCCAGAGTGCTGTGACGGCACCACCGAGTTCGGCTTTCTTCTTGATATCTGCGTCATTGGTCCACGCGTAGAGCATATCGCCTTTCTTTGCCATCTTCAGGCCTCCTTGATCTTCTCAATTTTACAGGCACATGCCTTGAATTCGGGGATCTTTGCAACCGGATCGAGCGCGTTGTGGGTGAGCAGGTTGGCTGCACATTCGATGTAGTGGAACGGGATGAAGACGACACCCTTCTTGATGGTCTTTGTCACGCGGGCGCCGATGGTGATCTCTCCCCTGCGGGTGATCGCCCTGACCATCTCCTTGTCCCTGATACCCAGCACCTTTGCGTCCTCGGGATTGATCTCGACCCATCCCGTGGGCTCCTCGCGTTCGAGGTCTTTCGACCGGCGGGTCATGCTGCCGGTGTGCCACTGCCAGATGCAGCGGCCGGTGGTCAGCAGGTACGGGTACTCTGCATCCTGGACTTCTGCCGGTGGTTTCCACTCGATCGCGGTAAAGATACCAAGACCGTCCGGGTGGGAGAACTTCTCCTTGTGCAGGATCGGGGTTCCCGGGTGCTCCTTGGTCGGGCAGGGCCAGTGGAGGGCTTCAGGCTTCTCAAGGCGTGCATAGTCCATGCCACCATAGGAGGGCGTGACCTTTGTGATCTCCGTGAAGATCTCTTCTGCACTCTTGTACGTGAACTGCTTCTCGTATCCCATTGCCTTTGCAATGTCGCAGATGATCTGCCAGTCAACCCGTGCCTCTCCGGGCGGGTCCTGTGCCTTTCTCCACTTCTGGACACGGCGTTCGGTCGAGGTCTGGGTGCCGTCCTTTTCTGCAAAGCAGGTTGCCGGGAGAACAACATCGGCAAGCTGTGCGGTCTCGGTTAAGAAGATGTCCTGCACGACAATGAACTCTGCATTCTTCAGGCCTTTTTCCACGTGGTGGAGATCGGGGTCGGAGAGCATCGGGTTCTCACCCATGATATAGAGGGCCTTGACCTTGCCCGGCTCATCGGCAAGGGTGTTGATGAGCGTGGTGACCGTGAGACCGACTTTACCCTCGGCAATCTGGCAGCCCCATGCATCTTCCATCTTCTTCTTCATCTCGGGGACGAGCACGGACTGGTACCCGGAGTATACGTTTGCAAGGGCTCCCATGTCGCAGGCGCCCTGCACATTGTTCTGGCCACGCAGCGCACAGATACCGGTTCCCGGTCTCCCGAGGTTGCCGGTCAGCATCTGGAGGTTTGCCGTGGACTTGACGTTGTCGACACCGGTCGTGTGCTGGGTGATACCCATCGAATAGAGGATCGCGGACTGGCCGGATGTGCCGAACCACTCTGCCGCGGTGATGATGTCCTTTGCCGGAACACCGGTGATCTTGGAGACGTTCTCAGGCGAGTAGGCCTCCTTCATCACGACTTCTTTGACCTTCTCGAAGTCTTTGGTCCTCTTTGCAATGAACTCCTTGTTCTCCCAGCCGTTCTTGAGGATCAGCTGCATGAAGCAGTTCAGTAATGCCACATCGGTACCGGAGTAGAATTGCAGGTGCAGGTCTGCGATTCTGCCGGTCGGGGTGAGTCGGGGGTCTGCGTAAATGATCTTTGCGCCATTTGCCTTTGCCTGCATGATGCGGCGCCCGATCAGCGGGTGCTGCTCGAATGTGTTGGTGCCGATGACAAGGAGACACTTGGACTGGGCAATATCCTCGATGGACTGTGTCATTGCACCGGACCCGAATGCTCCTGCAAGCCCGACGACCGTCGATGCATGGCAGAGCCGTGCACAGTGGTCGATGTTGGGCGTCTTCATGACGGCACGGGCGAACTTCTGCATCAGGTAGTTCGCTTCATTGGAGACACGGGCTGAAGCAAGGCACGCCATCTCTTCGCCCTTGTAGGACTTGAATTTCTGGGCGATCAGGTTGAGTGCTTCGTCCCAGCTGGCCTCGACAAACTTGCCATCCTTCTTGATAAGGGGTTTCGTCAGCCGGTCGGGGCTGTTAACGAATTCCCAGGCATAGTTGCCCTTGGGACAGAGTTTTCCTTCATTGACCGGGTTGCGCTGCCACGGCGCAACGCCAACAACCTTCTTGTCCTTGACAACAAGGTTGAATCCACAACCCGTGCCGCAATACGGACACGTCGTCGGTACATACTTGAAATCCATGTATAACACACCTCTTGATAAAAGGTTGGTCTGCTTGGAAGGCTATTTAAGTATATTGAAAAAGTTGCAAAAAATGATTAATAATGGTGGGTTTAATAGAGAATCAGGCTGGTTAAGGTAAAATGGTTCTGCCAATTATTGCACGAAATCAATTGACCGCCATTTATCCCGGAACGGTCCGATCCGGGGGAGCGCGCACGTCATGAAACCGCCCCGGATTCCCCCGCTTCTTACGGATATTGTCCAGTCCGGCATTTCAGTATGTGACGGGCTCACCTTCACCGGCCACACGGTATGCCCGGTATGCGGGGGCACCCTTATCGGGTATGATATGAGAAAGAAACAGTTCGCTCACCTTCTGGGTGATGATGGACAGAAAATATTGTATGTCTCTGTCAAACGGTATCATTGCCGCGAATGCGGGAAACTCTGTTACGCGGATGAACCATTTTATCCGGATACCCGGGTAGGTTCCATTATTATTGACCTCTGTATTGCATTATCGCTCACGATACCGGTGAACCGTATACCGGCATACCTTGCTGCCATGGGGATTCACGTGACCCGTTCCAGTTGCCGACTCTATGTGCAGAACAACAGTAGTTACTATGTCCGGAACAATGTCCGCTACATTGACTCAGACAACCTGTTCGGTGTTCACCTGCCACACTCCATTATCACGCTCTCCGCACTCGCCACCGATCCTGCTGCTGACGGGGGCGTTGGGGAGAAGGCGGTACTCGAAGCCTGCGGTTTTCCCTCAGGACAACGGACAACGGGGATTCGTCAGTTTCCCCTGAAACCATGGAAACCCCTGTATAAGGAGAAATAGCGGGCGGCATTTCCGGAAACGAAAGGAGACCGTAATCATTGCCCGCCAGCGGTTCCATCCCGGTCCGGTAATACATGGATTGCCGTTGCTTTCACACCGGCAATGACCGGAGTCCCGACCATGAACCCAAGCTCGGTACAGGAGCGGCGGGTGATCAGGGAGGTCAGGATAAAACCGCAGTCAACGGTGACCCGGACAAACGGGCCTGAGGGGACCATTTTTTTAATGCGACCGGTGAACTGGTTGCGCACGCTGGACTTTCCCGATGAAGATTCTGAAGGGGTCAGGGACACCTCTTCCGGCCGGATAAAAAGAGCCGCACGCTGTCCCGCCTTCAGGATCGTGAGTGCTTCAAAGCAGGTCCCGCCTATCCGGATCAGGGCATGACCGTCCCGGTTCTCGGTCACGGTTCCTCCGGTAATGGCATCGATCCCCACGAACCGGGCGATCTCCCCGCCTGCCGGCTGGTAAAAGATCTCGCTCGAACTCCCTGCCTGGACCAGCCTGCCCGTCATAATCACCCCGATACGGTCTGCAAGCCGCTGCCCCTGGATCATGTCATGGGTGGACATGATGATCGTTGTACCGAATTTTTTGTTGATGCGGAGGATCAGGTCCTCGATCAGGTCAGACGAAACCGGGTCAAGGTTTGCGGTCGGTTCATCCAGGAGGAGGACGTCGGGTTCTGTGACCATGGCCCGGGCAATCGCAACCCGCTGCATCTCCCCCCCGGAGAGGGTGGGTGCACGCCGGCCTGACAAATCCGGAAGACCTACCAGTTCGAGCGCTTCCGGTACTCTCGTCCCGATCTCCTCCCGCGGGATGTGCCGGAACTTCAGGCCGAAGGCCACATTCTCCGCAACGGTTGCGTTCAGCACCGCAGGCTTCTGGAATACCATTCCCATGCGACGACGGATGGACAGTTGTTTCGCTTCAGAAACGGCAGTGTCCTGCCCGTCAAAAATGATCCTTCCGGAGGATGGCCGGTCGAGAAGATCGATAAGGAGCAGGAGGGTTGTCTTTCCGCTGCCGCTTGGCCCGATAAACGTGAATATCTCCCCTTCTTTGATGTCAAGATCGATATCCGTGAGGATTTTTGTGCCATTGAATTCTTTCGAGAGGTGTTCGATCCGGATCATCCCTGCGAACCCCCTCTGATCCACGGGGAATCATGGGACAGGCCGGATGTGATGAGATTTAAGATAACGACAACGATCAGGGCCACCGTAAGGAGGATGATCCCAAGCGCAATGGAGAATCCAAAATTTCCCATTCCCGTTTCAAGCGTGATTGCCGTGGTAAGGACGCGTGTCTGATCGCGGATGTTTCCCCCGATCATCATTGCCACGCCCACTTCTGCAATTGCGCGCCCGAATCCGAGAACAACGGCACTCAGGATCGCGTACCGGGCCTCTTTTATGATCTCGATGATCTTCTGGAATCCGGTTGCCCCGAGAGCAACGAGCGTATCGCTGATGCCTCGGTCAACTCCGCCGAGAGCCGATATGACAAGACCCATCATGATGGGGATGATGAGAACCGTCTGCCCAAGGATCATGCCTCCCGGGGAGAACAGGAGGCCGAGAAACCCGAGCGGCCCGGCCTTCGAGATCATGAGATAGATGACGAGACCGACAACAACCGTCGGGACGGAATAGAGCGTCTGGATGAGAATGAGGAGTGCACGTTTGCCGAAAAAATCATGAAAGTGGATAAACCCGGCAACCGGAATTGCGATGAGGGCTGCGATGATCGTTGCTGAAAGGGAGATGTAAAGGGAGAGGCCGGCGATCTGCATAACATCGGGATTGAGCGTGACTATCAGGTTGACTGCCTGGTTTATTCCCTCGGTGATATCGTTCAACCTGGTTCACTCCCGACATGTGCGGATCCGGTTCCGATCCGTCCCGATACAGACAGATATTCCTATGTTCTCCTCTGCTTTCTTTTAGTTTTTGTTAATGATCTGTCCGTGTCCTATCCCGAAAGGATTTGACACCGTATCTGACCGGGGGATAGTCTCACCTGCCGGGGGTATCCGGTTCTCCGGTAACCGGGAATACCAGTAACGTCCTGAACCGGATAGTGCGGGATACTACTGGTATCGCTCATGATCCGAAGGATATTGTGACCGGGATCACCGCCACTGTTCTCCCATTCCGTAACCTCATTCCTGCCGGGAGTTTATAAAATCCCCAAGCAACCGGCAGAAACAAGAGGATCTTCAGCATCCTGGTGAACCCGTCGGGAATCGAAGACCACGAATGCGTTCTTCGATTCAGCCGGGTTCTGGTAAAACGATCGGATTAAAAAAATTATGCTGTTGTTGCAGCAGCTGCCGGGGCAGCGGTGGTTGCCGGTGCGATTGCGGTTGCCGGGGTACTGTAGTCTCCTACCCATCCGGCAGTTGCAGTCGGAACCTCTTTGCTCATCGGGATGAAGAGGGCCTTTCCATACTTATCGACACCAAAGTTACCGATCGTGGTCTGGGTCTCATTGGAGATGAGGAAGTTGACGAAGTTGTTCGCCATCGCGATCTTGTCAGCGGGCTGCTTGTCATTGTAGACGGCCATCACGCTGTAGATGTTCAGGAGGCTTGCTCCCTTGGTGACCAGCGGGGTCAGCTTGAGGTCCTTCTTGTAGGCGAGGTACGTGCCCTCATCGGTCAGCGCGTATGCTCCCTTCTCGCTTGCCATCTGGAGCGCCTCTCCCATGCCTTTGCCGGCTTCTATGTACCAGTCACCGGACTTCTGCACCTGGGTGGTGTAGTTGTATCCGGCCTTGGACCAGACGGTCTTCTCGGCCGAGTGGGTTCCGGAGTTGTCGCCACGGGATACGAAATAGACATTTGCCGTCTTGTTGGTGCCTTTGAGGAGCAGCGTGGTCATGGCAAGTTCAGGAGTCATGTTCTTGATGCCTGCGGGATCCGCTGCCGGACCAACGATGATGAATGAGTTCGATGCAAACGAGCGGCGGTTCAGGCCATACCCGTCTTTCATGAACGCAAGCTCCTGCGTGGGAGAATGGACAAGCAGCACATCTGCATCGCCATTCTTGGCAAGCTCGATTGCCTTGCCGGTTCCCTGGGAGGTAATCTTCAGCGTCACATTGTACTGTTTTTCGAAGATCGGCTGGAGATAATCGAGGAGCCCGGTGTCATACAGGCTTGTCGTAGTCGCGATGACAAGCGTCTTGTCAGTGCTCGTTGTTGCAACCGGGGCTGCCGTAGCGGCAGCAGTCGGTGCAGGTGTTGCTGATGTTGCCGGTGTTGAACTGGTACATCCGGCCAGAAGAATAGTTACAAACAGGACTGCAATAACCGATGCAGTCAATCCAATACACACACTCTTTTTCATAATATGACCGAGATTAACATTGAAAAAGGAAATTATTGAATGTTTCTTTTTAAACAAGGTTAAGATTAAGAGTTAATCAGCTGATAACCACCTGGTTTTAAATTATTTCACTTGACTTATTGCATTTGTAAATACTATCAAAACGGGAGACTCTGCATGGCACAGATCAGGAGATTATTTTGTTCCGGTCAGGGCAGAAAAGATCTTTTTCCCGAGAATTTCCTGCATCTCACCGGCGTAATTCCCATGCATCAGGGTAAGCAGTTTCCGGCTCCCTTTTGGCGTTGTCGTGATTCCCACTCTCTCTGCGCGGGTGATCAGATCCTCTTCCTCCATCATGGCAAAGTACGGCAGGATATAGTAATGGGGGACGTCTAAGAATTCCGCCAGCCGACGGGTTGTGGGGAACCGGATCCGGACCGAATCCTCCGTGAACGTGAGGGATATCGATCGCTCCATGATCTGGATACGGATTGCCGCATCAAAAAGGACATCGATCGACAGAGCAGACATGGGGATTTCCCTGTACCTGATTGGGTGCACCGACCTAATATAGTATTATTACCAGAAAGCACCTGGTCCGGCGTTCTCCCGGAACCGATGGCACAACGGGTATGAACACCAATCCTTCGGGAGAAATCCGCGTCGCATAATTCGCCAAAAACCTGACTGTCGGAAAACCCACCTTTCAACAGGCTGGTGCTCGCGGTTTTTCGTTTACGTGCGAAATTGTAGTAAAAATAATGGCCATTGTGCTCTGTTTGAACGCGGTCGTGGAGATCACGTTCAGGAATTGCGCTGCCACGGCGCAATTCCAATACCATTCATATCTTTTTTATATCAAGATCGAAACCGTATCCGTAAACCCGGGTACGTCATCGTTCCGTACCTGAATCCCACCTATGACACACAATGAGGATTCCCGATCAGGGCTATTTAAATTCATTGAAAAAAATGCAAAAAGCGATTAACAACGGTGGGTTCAACAGCATTTCCTGTTTATGCATGGCATACTATCCCGTTCAATCATCGGGAAAACAAGAGCCCGAAGTTCATTCGGGAACCGCTGGTTCCGCGGGAGCGCGCAAGGCAGGAAACCGCATCGCATACCCTCACCCGGGCCAGGACCCTGTACGTGCACGAGCGCATGGTGCGATCTCCCGCATTGACGATGGCTGCATTCATGAAGTTACCTCCGGTTTTCTGCATATGCCTTCGGGATCGTCCACCCGGTACGGGAGCTCGATAACCTGCGGGAGCAGTTCCTCATTCATCCGGTCCTGCCGCTCCATGAAGGAACAGACCAGATCGCGGACTGCGTGCCCGACCTTCACGTACATTCCTGGAACCCCGGATCCGACCCCCGACCATTTCCCCGGCCAGCCGTTTCCACAGGATTTCAGGTCAGTACACATCCAAAAGGCAACAATTAGACGTTTTTCAGAGGCTGAAATACCCTCATATTAGCAAAATATCGGTAATTCAGCCATCATTCAAAACCCGAACTCTATAATTCCCAAGAAAACGCGACTATCAAAAAAGTGGTTTTTTAAAATGGCCTCCGATTGGCAAACGGGGCGTATTAAGAGCAGATAATTCTCATGAGGATTTCAGGTCCGGGACACCGTCGTTACGGTGTCGTTCGGATTTGAGAAACGGCAGACCGGGCCGAGACCCGTATGCAGAAAAAACGTGCTTATGAAAAAACAGGATTATTTTTTCTTCTTGTGCTCATCGTCAACAGGCTTCATGTACACAACTTCCGCCTTGACATCCTTTGCAATCTGTTCCAGCTCGAACTTCCGGAAGTGGGTGGCCTGGATCTGGATCTCTCCCCCGGTCACGGCGACAATACGGTACTTCGGCGACTCAACGCCCTCGCCGACTTTCTGGCGTTCACGTGCATAGATCTTCATGGTTTACCTCCAGCCGGTTACCCGTATGACAACGGTATCGGCTCTGATATACCAGTTGGTATACAAGATTTTATACTTTATCATTGCAGTAATGGGAGTGAGTGTGTCATCATGAAAAAACGCTTTGAGCTTACGAGCGGATTACAGGGAGAGACCCTGGTCAGGAAAGGGATGAACATGAAACGGCCGGTGGCAGGCCAGCTCCGCATTGCTCCCGATATCAATGTTGTCAAGATCGGGGGACATGGGGCAATCGATTACGGGCGGGAAGTGATGTACCCGCTCTGCGAAGAGATCGGTACGCTCTCGAAGAAACACCAGGTCCTCGTGGTCACCGGGGGAGGCGGCCGGGTGCGCCATATCATGGATATCGGCATTGACCTTGGCATGCCGACGGGTGTGCTTGCTGAACTCTCGTCAAAGATCTCCGAGCAGAACGCGATCATGGTCTCGATCCTGCTCTCGAAATACGGAGGTTCGCGGATTAAAACCGGCGATCTCCTCGAACTCCCGATGCTCCTGAAACTGGGGATCCTGCCGGTCACGCACGGCACTCCCCCGTACGGTTTATACGAGCACCCGGCCCGGACCGGGCTGATCCCTCCGCACCGTACGGACACCGGTGCTTTTTTGATTGCCGAAGTCCTCGGGGCAAAGAGTTGCATTATCGGCAAGAACGTTGACGGTCTCTATACAGAAGACCCGCGGAAAAATCCGGATGCGGACCTGATCCGGGACATCACGGTAAAAGAACTCCTCGCCCTGGATCTTGACGACATGGTCATCGAACCGATGGTTCTTGGTCTCCTCAAAGACGCAGTTCATATCCGGGAAGTCCGCATCATCAACTGCCACACGAGGGGCAACATCGAGAAAGCGATCAACGGGAAAAATGCCGGTACGATCATAAGGGCAGAGTAAGAGAGGGCGATCCCATGGCAGGCGGCCGACCTGATGTGTGTGTCATACTATGGATGGCCGCCGGTGGGATATACGAAGCAGTCAGACGATTGCATCGTGGCATGATGCATGGTCCGGCAAACCGGAACCGGTGTCTGATCGCCTGTGTCCATGTCGGACATACTCTATTTTGTTTATCTTAATAAAACAATTTTGTAAACCGGTTTAAGTTTACACGGAATGACCTGTCTCGCTTGGCATAAATATCTGTCACCTCGTGAAAAAAATTTAGTCTGGTTTACCAGAGGTCGAGTAACCATATCCACTTCAGACGGTACGGTAACCACACGTGATTAACCAGCGGTATTTATTTTTAAGACCGTTTAATCAACGTGAGTACTATGGGTTTCAGCTCGGATATCATGCACGATTTTGTGGAGAAGGAGATCAGGAACATCTATTCCAGTTATGACGGGTGGAAGTCCACCCGCCTGCCGCTGGGAACCGGGTACGATACCCTGGTGGTACTGGAACGGCGCAATGGCGGACACCGGGAATGCGTCAGAGTGCTGGTTACGTTCGGGCGGGCGATACCCTCTCCCCTTCCGGAAGCATTCATGTCGGCAGAACGCTCGCCGGATGGCACCGTGACCCGGTATGCATATGCAGTCATGATCCCGGCCAATGCAGACACCACAGCCGTGCCCGCCGGTGTCCGGGTGTATACCATGCGATCCTTTGCATTTGAGGGAAAAGAACTCACGTGGGTAAAAAAGCCGGTCTGCAAGACCGGGAATGCACCGGCAAAAATGCCGGCATAACCCCCTTTTTTATTTCACCAGGCTCGTTTTAGAGACCGGGCAGGTTTGACGGGTTCACCGGAAGGGTGCATTCGATCAGGGTGAAATCCGGTGACAGGCAACGGATCGTGCCGGTCCGGGTTGTCGAATACCCGCCACTCCCGGACAGAAGGTTCTGGTATGCCGGTGAACGGATAAGCTCGAGAAGCATCCCCATACGGGGGTCGGCCAGCATCTCCCGCCGCACGGCAAGCTCGTAATCCTCGCGGGCAACCGGGACAAACCGGAGTCCGTTGGCACTTGCGATGCCGGAGGTACACATCCCGGCATCGGCAAAACCATTCCTGACCGCAGCAGCTACCGCGGGGGGCCCGTGCACCTCCTGCAGGTAGCCGTTCACCTGAGAGGGATCGATGCCCTCGGCAGCGAGCAGGGTATCCAGGACCATACGGGACGGGCTCTCCCGCCGGGTATTGATAAAACGGGCGTTGGTGAGATCCGATACCCCCAGGCCCTCGACAGAGGCAATGACCATGTCGATAGTGGCGATGTTGATAAAGACCACGTCGTCTTTGAGGTATTTCATGAGAGGCTGGTACCGGTCAGGCAGGGATTGTGCAGGCAGGATCAGCGGTGCCGCATGGCAGGTATTGCTGCCAAGAGCAAGGAATCCCGCCGTGTTGCCGGGGTTGGTTGCATACACAAACAGCCCCTTGTCATGGGCAAGTCCCACGAGTTCCTCAAGGGCCGGGTCCAGCGTGCCGGTGAGAAAGAGCGTCCTCCCGATGCTTCCGGAATCCGTGGTGAGGAAGGCTTCGAGTTCGGTTCCCGCCTCGAATCCCTCAACCGGTGCCGGGATGTGGGTGTAGCCATTGGCCTTGACCGTCGCCATCTGCGCAAACGCCCCTTTCCCGTGGGGGATGCCGTACAGGGTGTTGCCGATGCGGCCGACAAAGAGGGGCACGAATTCGTCAAACCCGGGATCCGACGTGAGTGCCTGCGCCAGCCGGATGGTGACCGGGTACCGCGGTGCCGGGGCAAATCCCCAGGATTCGAGGAGCGGGGCTGCAAACTCACGGAGTACCGTCTGGGCAGCGAGCGGGTACCCCGGCAGGCCAAGCACGGGTTTTCCGTCAACATTCCCCAGCATGGCCGGTTTTCCGGGCTTGACTGCCACACCATGGAAGACCAGCTCCCCGAGCGAGCGGATCACGCTCTCGGTATAGTCGCGGGTCCCGGCAGAGGAGCCGGCAGATATGATGACCAGGTCATTATCCTTCAGCGCAGAACGGATGGACTCTGCTATGAGATCGGGTTCATCCGGTGCTATGGGAAGACGGGTGCAGTGAGCACCCGTCTGGGAGAGGAAGACCTGAGCCATGACCGTGTTGCTCTCCACAACCTGCCCCGGTCCCGGCCGGACACCCAGCGGCACCAGCTCGCTGCCGGTGGGGATGATGCCCACGTTGACTGCAAGAACCTCGAGGGATGTTATCCCATAGGTGACCAGTGCCCCGATATCGAAGGGGCGTATCAGGTGCCCGCGGGGGATCACGAGTTTGTTCTCCTTGATGTCCTCGCCAGCAAGACGGACATGCTGCCGGGGTACGGCGGCCCTTCGTATCTGGTAGTGGCTGCCTGATTCCCAGACATCCTCGATCATGACGACTGCATCGAACTCCGGGGGGATGATGTTGCCGGTATTGACCCGGGCAGCGTGCTCAAGGGTGATTGGATTGCTGTCGCCGGCACCGATCGTATCCCGGCTCCTGACCGCGATACCGTCCATGGCCGAGATATTCACTTCAGGAACCGAATATTTTGCATAGACCGGTTCAGCTGCAACCCTTCCGGCTGCCTGTATGACCGGGACCCGCTCGGTCCGGTGAGGGGCAGCAAAGGTCGAGGTCAGCAGCGTGAGTGCTTCGTCAAGAGAGCGAAGTTTGAGATACCGTTTTACCATCGCAGCCAGCGCCCCGTTCTTCCGGTAGTATCCCGTCCCGCCATACCCGGTCACTCATCAAAATAATAGTAGTAACAATGTGCGTTTGTAACAGTAAAAGTATGTCGTAATTTCCCCCGGTAAAAGGGAGCGTGGGGAGGGCAATAAACCCTCATTGATCATCACAGCGATACGCTCTTTCCCTCGTTTCCCACAGCAGCAAGATAGACCGGCCACTGGGTCTCGGGGTCGAGATTCGCGAGTTTTACAATCAGGTCATCATGGAAGAGGTCGATCGGGGCCACGCCGAACCCGAGTCCCGCTGCCGCAAGGATCATGTTCTGGCAGGCATGCCCGGCCTCGATCAGTGCGCTCCGGTATCCGCGGTTCCCTACTGCCCATACCGTACGATACGGGACTGCTACCCAGATGAACGTTATCGCAGCCCGGGTCGTGAGTTTGAAGTTCAGGCTCGCGGTGCTGATCTCCATGGTGAGGTCGGTGTCGATACGTTCGGCCACGATGCTGTGGGATTTCGGGAGGTACCGGTACAGCCCGGTCTCCAGCCCTTCCACGTCGCTCGCGACAAAATAGGTCTCCAGCGGGTTCCGCGAACCGCTCGAGGGTATGTTGCGAATCTCGATCGTCTCTGCCACGATCTTCTTGAACCCCTGGGTACACCAGAGCAGGTACGAGAGCTGCTTCAAATCCATCGTGGAGCGGGAGAAGAACCCGACCGGTTCCCAGTCCTCAATGGCTTTCCTTACCGGGAGATCCGGGAGCTTGAACCGTTTCGGGCTCGGGAGCTTGATGACGGTCTGTCCTTTCCTGATCGGGAGCTCATGCGGGGGTTCCGGGACACGGAGGACGAGGTCGACCGTGGAATAATCCGGGCATTTGGTTCCATTGATGAAGTCGTTTCCAATCTTGTTCATGGGATCACTCCCTGAATAGACAATGATTTGATCATGAGTAAAAAAGAGGTTTGGCCTTTCTGGCCCTGATGGTTGTGATGTGAAGGGGTTATCATTACGCCTTCAGGTACAGGTTCGCATACACGACCTGGCCCTTGCTCTTGGGGTGGCGCTCGCCGAGATCGCCGATGTAGTGATCGAAGGTGTAGGTTGCACCGTCGCACTCCTTCTGGACCTGATCGACTTTCTTGTAGCCGGGCATCATGAACAGGATCTTCCCGAGCACGTACATCTCGCCCTTGACCATCTGGCCACCGACACGGCCTTCGACATCGCCCTTGATGATGACGGTGCCGCCCTCTGCGTGGGTGGAGACGTGGATGAACGCGTTCTTCTCGATGATGATGGTGCCGCCGAGCATGGCGGTACCGATATCGTTACCGGCACTGCCCTTGATCCGGATGAGGCCGCCCTTCATGCCTCTCCAGTCGCCACGGTATGCGCAGCCGACATGGTTCTTGGCATCGCCGTCAACAAGGAGTTCGCCTCCCTGCATCTGGATCCCGGTGAACGAGTCTACGTTCCCCTTGATGTGGATCTTGCCACCCTTCATCCAGCCGCCGACATACATGTCGGCATTGCCGTTGACGGTGACCGATCCGGCGGTCATCTTGGAGCCGATATACTTGACACGGGTGCAGTCACCGGTGATCACGATGTCGGTGTCTGCGGCAGTCTCGCCGCCGTTGCCGGAGACGGTGAAGAAGTCCCCGAGTTTCATGTGGATCTTGCCCTCGTGTCCCGGGAGCTCTGCTATCTGGGCTGCCGTCTTTCCTGCGAATGCATCGGGGGTGATGCTGTATCCCTCGAACATGAGTTCGGGAACCTTGGTTGGGGTTAATGTTACGGTTGCCATGATCGCACCTCAGGCCTCCATATCAACGTTGATAATGGACTGGTGCGGGGCAAGGTATTCCCGGACCGGGTAGTTGCTGATATCGACCGTGTAGGTTCCCTGGTGGAATGCCTGGCTGACATCCCGGGTTACCTGCGCGTTTGCGGGCATCTTGACATTGACCCAGACCGTCTTCTTGTGGCCGTGGCTCATCACTTCGCCATCCTTGACGATAATTTCTCCATCCTTGATGAAGTACGCAGCCCGCTGGAATGCGGTCTCGATCTTCTCTGCATCGGAGGGCAGGTTCTTGTAGTTGAGGTCGAAGACCGACACATCCCCGTTCATGCCGGGTGCGAGACCACCATAGGTGTTGCCGAGGCCAAGGCATTTTGCCGGGCCGGAGCGGGTCATCTGGGCGATCTCGAAGAGGGTGAGTTCGCGGTCCATGGTGTGGATGTTGGTGAGGCCAATCATCTTGTCATTGTTCTTCATGGATGCGATGGTCTCTTCCCGGGCCTTCTTGCTCATGAGCCACTTGATGACGCGGGGGTACCGGGTGAACGGTCCTGCGTTCGGGTGGTCGGTGGTGAGGAACGTCCGGTTCAGGTCCTTGGCATAGAGTGCCAGTTCGAGACCGGTTGCCCACTGGACTGCGTTGGGCGTGACATTCTTGTCATAGATGTAGGGGACAATGCCTGCGGCAGTCTCCATTTCGACA